>NZ_CP034142.1:2400000-3600000 GCF_003994855.1 Marinobacter sp. NP-4(2019) | reverse complement strand
CTTCCACCTGCAGACTGATTTCTGGCCATCGATCACGAAGCTCCGGAAATGTCCGCTCCTGCAGGTCAGTGACAATGGCATCGGCATTGGCTTTTCGTCCGTTTACATCGGCCGACACGGTGACAGTGCGCAGGCCGTCAATGTGGGTAACCTGTGACCATTGCCGTTTCTCGGTGATGGTGGCCACTTCCTGCAACGGAACCATCTGGCCCTGATCTGTGGTGATTACGGTATCTTTCAGGAACTGACGGGTGTTGCGTTCAGCGCTGGCCTGGCGTACCAGGATCTCAATGTGCTGGTCGCCGACCTGGACTGTATCCACGATATCGCCCAGCAGGCCGGTGCGAATCTGGCTGGCGACTTCGGTGGCATTCAGGCCAAGGGAAAGGGCGCTGTCTTTCAGGGCCAGAATCCGCTGTGGCTTGCCGGGACGGAGATCATCCAGCACGTTGAACGTGCCCTTATAGCTGGCGATGTCCTCGCCCAGAAAACGGGCCGCGGCTTTTAGTTGGTCCAGATCGGCGCCCTGCAGGCGGATTTCGATGGGAATGCCGGCCGGACCGAAACCGGGTTCCTGGATGCTCAGGGCAATCAACCCCGGAATTTCGCCAATTTCCTGGTACCAGCGGTCGGTCAGGGTGGCCAGATCCACGGTGCGCCGCTCTGCGGTCAGCAAATCGGCCATGACGGTTGCCACATGGGCACCTTTCTCGCCAGCGCCGGCGTGCTCGTTGAAGCGAGTCTGAATGTTTTGTACCAGAGCCTCCTGGTCGGGCTGTGCCGGAGTGTATTCCTCATTGAGGCTGCGCATGGCCGAACTGATGCGGTCGGTAATGGCCCGCGTCTGGTGAAGGGGCGTGCCCTGGGGCATCAGTACCCGCGCTTCCAGCACATCGCCCTCAATCTCCGGCATGGCTTCCATACGCACCTGGCCGCCGGCCATCAGCCCTACAGAGCCAAGGATTATCAGTAGCATGGCCGCCAATACCATATAGCGGAAATGGATAGCTTTGTCCGCCAGTTGCCCGACTTTTTCACGAACCGTTTCAAAGCCGTTGTCGAACGCAGTGCGGAAGCGGGAAGGCGCTTGCTCGTGCTTTTTGTCCAGGCCACTTTTTAGGTGGTGGGGCAGTATCCAGAATGCTTCGATCAGTGAGGCCGCCAGGGCGGCAATCAGAACCACCGGCAGGACCTCCAGCACCGCCCCCAATTCCCCCGAAAGGAATGCCAGCGGGATGAACACGGAAACCGTGGTCAGAAACGACGACAGCACCCCGGGCAGGATTTGCTGCGTGCCTTTGACAGCAGCTTCCAGCGGGCTGCAACCCCGGGTTGAATTCTGGGCGATGTTGTCGGTGATCACCACCGAGTCGTCCATGACGATACCGATGGCCATGAGCAGCGCCACCAGGGTGATCATGTTCAGGGACAGCCCGGTGAGAGCCATCACCAAAAAGGCACCGGCAAAGGCAGAGGGCAGGCCGAACAGCGCCCAGAATGCAAGGCGGGGGCGGAAGAACAGGGCCATCACCAGGCCCACCAGAAGCAAGCCGGTGATGCCATTGCCCACCAGCATCTGCAAGCGGTCCCGCACGATGGAGGTCATGTCCTGGGTAATCTCCAGTTCCACAGTGCCACCACGGCGGGCCTTTTCTTCATCAACAAAGGCTTGTAGTGAATCCATTACCCGCAAGGCATCGTCGTGCCGGTTCTTGTGGATCTCCAGAATAATCGCCCGCTGGCCGTTGAATTCGACCCGTTCCTCTTCCCGTTCATGGGTTTCGGTAATGGTGGCGAGGTCGCCCAGGGTGAGCACCGCACCGGCTTCGCCGCCGATAATGGGGATCTTGGCCAGGGCTTGCAGTGAGCGCCGTTCATCCACAAACCGCAGCTGGATGTCCTGGCTATCAGTCTCAATGTTGCCCAGCGGCATGTTCAGGTTCTGGCTGGAGATGGCGCGGGCAATGTCGCGCACCCCCAGGCCGTACTGACGCAGCCGATCCCGGGAGACCTCAATGTGCCATTGGCGCTGGGACAGGCCAACGGGAATGACATCAGCCACGCCATCCATGGCGAAAAGCCGGTCTTCCAGTTCGCTGGTGTATGCCTCCAGGTGGGAAAAGCTCATGGGCCCGTAAACCGCGATGGCAGCTACCAGGCTGGTGCGGTAGAGCTCGCGGATAATCGGGTCTTCGGCTTCCTCGGGCAGGTCGGTCAGGGCTTCGATTTCGGTGCGGATATCATCCAGAAATCGGCCCATATCGCCCCGGGGCGCCATACTGGCAATGGCCTGGGCCTGATTGTCCCGCGCGATGCAGGAGATTTCCTCCATGTAGTCCACACGCTGCAATGCTTCACCCAGGCGCTGGCAAATGGCTTCTTCCACATCCGCTGCGGTGGCACCCCGGTATTCCACGGTAATACTGACTTCCGGCGGCAGATAGTCCGGGAATGTTTCCCGGTTCAGGTTGGGTGCGGCAAACAGACCCATCGCCAGAATCAGAATAAGCAGCAGGTTGCCCGCGGTAGGGTGGCCGGCAAACCAGCGGATCATGGCTGGTCTCCTGCGGCCCTTTTCTCCAGCCACTGACGGCTCTGTTCATCGGCCCGGGGGCTCAGTAGCATGCCCTCAATGGCGGGAATCAGGTCGTCCAGTATCAACCGGTTTCCAGGTTCCAGTCCGCTGCTGACCACAGCAAGCTCACCCTGTTGCCAGGCCAGGGTGACCGGTTGTCGTTGCAGGCGGTCATCGCCGTCGGCCAGATACACCTCACCCTGGTGAATGGCGCTGGCTGGCACCACCAGCACCGGCTCGGGCGTCGGTACAGTGATCGTCGCCTGAACAAACATGTTTCGTACCAGCGGTGGCCGGGCCGGTGGGTTGGCATCCCGGTATGGCTCTTCCACTGTGATGACTGCCTGAACGGTGCGGGTGGCTGGATCGAGACTGCCGGTCACGCGGGTCAGCTTGCCGGGCCAGTGACTGTCGGGTGCGCCGGTAGGCTGCACCCACACAGTCAGTGAATCCAGAGGCAGTTGCTTGTGAAAGTCGGTAAAGCCCTGGGCAGCCCGGTTGCTACCTGCCAGCTCAGGAACACCCGGTAACTGGAACAGCACGTTGCGAAGCTCGGATATCTTCAACTGCACGGTGGCTTCCGCTGCGGTGATATCGTCTGCCACAAACAGGGTCTGGCCGGGGTTCACCTGTTGGCCGGTTTCGATGTCGGATTGGTGAACCCGCAAATCCCAGGGAGCTTCGAACCGGGTATCTTCCAGGTCCTCCCGGGCGCTGGCCAGAGCGGATTCACTGCGGGCCAGGCGGGCGTTCAGGGTATCTTTGCGCACGGGAATCAGATTGAGCTGGTTTTTCAGGGACTGCACCGCCTGCTGTTGCTGCAGGGTGGCCCGCTGTTGTTCATCAAGCCGGGTTTCCGACAGGGCTCCACGATTCACCAGGGTCTTGGCCCGTTCCAGTTCCCGCTGGGCCAGGGCCAGCCGGCGGTTTTCCAGTGCCAGTAGCTCCCGCGTATTCTGCTGTTCCTGATCCAGTTGCCGCAGTTCCGCTTCGAGGCCGGCGATATCCGCTCTGGCCGAGGCCTCGGCCAGTTGATAACGGGTCGGGTCGATCTGCAGCAGGTGGGTGCCTGCAGGGATCAGGTTGCCGCTCTCCAGATCCGGATGCTTCCAGGTGATGCGGCCGCCCACGTTGGCCACAGCCTTCCAGCTCCGGGCTGGTAAAACCTGGCCATAACCACGGGCTTCGGTGCGGACAGTGAGAGGGGTGACTTCCAGGATTCTTGCCGGAGTTGCAGTTACCTCTTCCGTTGCGCGCTCTGGTGGCTGCTTCAGTTTCACCATCACTGTCACAAAGGCAATGCCGGCGATCAGCGCCAGGGCAAGGGTAAGTTTATTCTTCCCGGTCATGGGTGGTCTCCCGGAAGCTGGCGCTGAACAGTTTGAAAATGCGGGGCGCCGACTGCTCGATAGAGGCAATGTCACCACCCACCATGGCCTGTACCACCAGGCCCTGGATGGCTCCGATATAGAGCACTGCGGCGGCTTCGGTGTCGATGGACGGGCTGATGCATTGTTGTTCAATGCCCCGTTGCAGTAGCGAAATGACTTTCTGGCGGTAGAAGGCCAGGGTCTGGCGGATGATGCGCTTGGCGGGTTGGTTGCCGGGTTTCTGCAACTCTCCGAGCATCAGTCTGGGGATGCCCGGATGGCGGGCAATAAAACCGATATGTGCCAGAAACATGGCTTCCAGGGCTTTGTCTGCCTCTTCGTGCTGGTCTGCAACACTGAAGACCCGCTCTGCCAGTTGGCCGGCTACCCAGCCAGCTACTGACTCCCACAGGCTGCTCTTGTTGGGGAAGTGCTTGAAAAGAGCTCCTTGAGACACTCCCACCTTTTGAGCAATGCGGGCGGTGGTCAGGCTGGATGGGTCCTGCTCTCCGCACAGATGCACCACAGCCTCAATAGTAGCGGACTGGCGTTGCTCGGTGCTTTGGTAGGCCCGTTTCCCGGGCTCTGGGGTGGTTGCCATCGGTGCCTCACAGAAGAAAGTAATTAATTACTTTATTCTGGTTGCTGGAGTGCGAGTTTGCAACCTGAGCGTCATTCATTTGAACTCTTGCGGGTAAATATGATTCAGGTCATGGCAGGGTGAGGTATATGCGTCAATGATATAGCCATATTTGACGAAAAAAGGGGGTGGCGAGGTGACAATCAATGAAGGTCTTCGCCTGATGGCTGGTGTGCTCACGCTGGTATCCATTCTGCTGGCCCACTATGTAAGTCCCTACTGGCTTTTCTTTACCGGCTTCATAGCCGTTAACCTGATCCAGTCCGCCTTCACCAAATGGTGCCCGGCCATGGTGATACTCCGGAAACTGGGCCTCAAGGAAGAAAAGCCGGTCGCTTAATCCTTTTCATGCGTCAGTGGCTTCCTGCCAGGCCGGCACTCATCGGAATGCCGCATCTTCGGGCTGGTATTTCATCCCTTCGGTCAGTTGCATGAGCGGTTCGGGTCACAGGGTGAGTTTCCAGCCAATGTCAGGCCCCTCAAATACCAGTGCATTATGCAGCTGTACCAATTCCGCACCGGCATTGAGCCGGTCCAGGTAGTCCTGTCGCGAAAGCACACCGCCGTTGGTCAGTAACGCTGATGCCCCTTTGAGATGGCGTTGGCAGGCCTCGATGGCACGGCAGGTGACGGCCTGGAGTTCAGGGGCCTGCCATTGGCGGTAACGGACATTGGTGACCGGTTTGCCAAAATCAAAGCTGATCAGGATGCCATCGACGTTCTGGCAGGAGAGGTAGGGCACAAGGTTGCAGACATCTTCATTCCCCGGTTTCACCTGCAGCTTGTAAACAATGGGGCGGAATTTCCGGGTTCTTCTTTCCAGTGCCTGCTGGGCTTCCCGCAATCGGAGCAGGTTGGCGTGGAGCTGCCGGAAGGGAACTGGCTGCTGGAGCCAGCCAGGAGCCATGGTCAGGTAATCCGCCGTAAGCCAGGCCTTTTCTAGCAGATGAATGAGTTGCCCGGTTTCCTGCTCTGGCGATACGGGGGCTGTTGCCGCCAGTCGGACTCCCAGCCGGGTATCCAGTAATACATCGGGGTGGTGGGCAGGCAGGTCGTTCGGCCAGTTCTCGCGCGTCCAGCTGCCCAGTTCAATGGCACCAAATCCCAGGTTGCCGGCACTTCGGCCCAGTTCTCCGGAACGATCAAATCCCGCGGCAATGCCCAGGCGATTGGGGAATGCCAGCCCCATGCAGTTGATGGGGGATGCGTGCTGCGCCAGACGTTTCCAGTCGGGCAGGGGGTTGCGGGCATGGTTGCAGGCCCTCAGGAAAGCCCGTTCCCGGGCATTGGTGGGGTTGGTAACAAGGCTACCCATGGCGCTGGCGGAACTGGTTCATGAAGGAGGCCAGGGCGGCCACTGCGGCGTCTGGCTGGGCGTTATAGAGGCTGGCACGGAGCCCTCCGGCGTGGCTGTGCCCGGCCAGGTTGGCCAGCCCCGATGCGTGAGCCTCGGAAAGGAACCGTTGCTGTTGCCGTTGATCCCTGATGCCAAAACACACGTTCATGATGGAGCGGTACTCTGGGGTCACCGGGCAGTAAAAGAAGTCGTCTTGGTCGATGATGCGATAGATCGTCTGGCTCTGGGCAATATTGCGGGTCTGGATAGCCTTGACGCCACCCTGTTCTTCCAGCCAGTCAAGCATCAGGTGGACCAGGTAAATGCCGAACATCAGGGGTGTGTTAATTCGATTCTGGCGTTCAATCTGTGCCTGATAGTTGAATACCGTCGGGGTTTCCGGTCGAGCCTGTCCCAATAAATCCTCCCGGATGATAGCGATAACCAGTCCGGTGGGGCCCAGGTTCTTCTGGGCACCGGCGTAGATCATGCCATAGCGTTCGATTTCAACGGGGCGTGACAGAAATTCTGACGTCATATCCGCAATCAGCGGAGTGTCACCGCAATCCGGGTCTCCGGGAAACTGAACCCCATTTGCAGTCTCGTTGGGCGTTATGTGGCAATAGTGTAGGTTTTCATCCAGTGCCCATTCAGAACTCGTTGGTACACGGTCAAACCCGCTGCCCCGAGTGCTGGCGACCACTTGAATACGGCCATACCGGCGCCCCTCCTCAATTGCCCTTGCCGACCAGTGGCCAGTCTCAACATAGCCGGCGGTAGCCGTTGGCGGCAGTAGATTCAAGGGAACCAGTGAGAACTGGGCTGATGCACCTCCTTGCAGAAACACCACCTGATAGTGGTCGGGCACCGCCAGTGTCGCCTTGACCTGATGCCGGGTGGTGTCCACTAAAGCCTTGAACTCATCGCCGGTGAATGGGGCTTCCAGTAGCGAATACCCCAGTCCCTGCCAGTCGACCAGGCTTGCCCGCGCCCGCTCCAGTACCTCTGGCGGCAAGGTGGCGGGCCCCGCGGCGAAGTTATAGGTTTGTCCCGTGCAGCCCATCAGAACAGCGCCAGCCCATGGCTTCCGGCCGCCATAAAGAAAATCAGCGGGAAAGAGAGAATGGTGTTGGTCCGGGATGATAAAAATGTGATTCGTGAACAGCGGATGCGCTCTGCGGCCGGTGCCGGCACAAAACCCAGTACTTTCTTCTGATGTGGCCAGAGCACGAACCAGAGATTCAGCGCCATGATGATACCGATCCAGGCCCCGATACCGATTACCGCATGGTGGCCCTGAAGCATCAGGGCGTCATCAAGAATGCCACGGTGCCAGAGCATCAGGGCACCAGAGGCCAGCACTACCAGGGATGCATACCGGAAGGTACCGTGTTCCTGGCGCATACGTCGGGTCAGGTCGGAGGAGCGTTCGCTCCCCTCATCAGGATCAATACGCAAGGGAACGAACCTCGGGGTCTTGACCACATTGGCGTAGTTATGGCCGATCCAGATCAACGCAAACACGATGTGGAGCCAGCGCAGGGCGATGTCCATCAATGTCCAGCTCATCTCACACCTCCGTTGGTACCCAGCCCACATCGCGGGCGATCAGCTTGTCGTGATCCTGCTTTGTGGCAAGTGCTTTGGTCACGGCATCCTGGACGATGTGGTGATGGGGCGACTTGCTGCAGGCAGGATCCGCATTGGCGGCGTCGCCGGTCAGCAGCATGGCTTGGCAGCGGCAGCCGCCGAAATCCTGCTCTTTCTCGGAGCAGCTGCGGCAGGGCTCCTTCATCCAGCTGTCTCCCCGATACAGGTTGAAACTCTCGGACTTGTGCCAGATCCAGCCTAGGTCATGATCGCGCACATTGGGAAAGTCGAGGCCGGGCAGGGAGCGCGCTTGCGAACAGGGCAGCACCACGCCATCCGGAGCGATGGTCAGGTGGATACTGCCCCAGCCATTCATGCACGCCTTGGGCCGGCCTTCGTAGTAGTCGGGGATGACAAAGAAAATCGTCATCCGGTCACCGAGCTTCCTGCGAGCCTCGGCAACCTGGGCCTCGGCCGTTTCCAGCGCTTCCCGGGTGGGCATCAGTTGGTCCCGGTTCACCAGGGCCCAGTTGTAGTACTGCACATTGGCCAGTTCCAGGTATTCAACGCCGATGTCGGTGGCCAGATCGATGATGTCCGGCACCTGGTGGATGTTCAGACTGGAGATTGGAACGTTCAGGACCATCGGAAAACTGAGCGCTTTAATCTCCCGCGCCATGTTGATTTTCCTGTCGTAGCAGTCAACACCGGCAAGCCAGTGGGCCGTTTTCGGATCGCTTGACTGGAACCCGAGCTGGATATGACGAAGGCCGGCTTTTTTCAGGTTCTCCAGCCGCTTACGGGTAAGGCCGATGCCGGAGGTGATCAGGTTGGTGTAATACCCCAGGTCGTTGGCTTCGGCGACCAGTTCTTCCAGATCCTTGCGTAAGGTGGGCTCGCCACCCGAGAAACCGATCTGCATGGCGCCCATTTCGCGGGCATTATGGATCACCGCTTTCCATTCGGCGGTTGTCAGCTCGTCGTCATGGGCGTCAAGATCGGTTGGGTTGCTGCAGAATGCGCACTTGAGAGGGCACTTGTAGGTCAGCTCCAGAAGCAGCCATACCGGGTTGCCCCGACCATCAAGATTGAGGTTGGATCCAGCCTTTGCCATGGCACACCTCCAGAAACTGGTGAACGCGAGGTTCAATGAATTCGGGTTGTTCGCAGAACAGTTCGGACAATTGGAGGACGATGTCGTCCACCGTGTTCTCCCCGTTGCAGCGGGTGAGGATCTCGCCGGCAGTGGCGTTCAGTTTGACGATGCCCTCGGGGTACATCAGCACGTGGGCCTGCTGGGATTCCTCCCACCGGAACATGAACACCGGGGCGATGCGGAACCGGGACAGGCTGTTGTGATTGTTTGAGTCAGCCATGGGTGCCTCACAGTTTGAAGGGCCACATTCGGTAACTGTTCCCGCAGCAGGGACTGCTTGCGGGAACAGAGTGGGACGATCAGCGAACGTAAACGTAGGCTGTTACCTCAAAGCCCAGTCTCAGGTCTTTGAAATCCGGGTCGGTCCACTTCATGGTAATCTCCAGTATTTGTAATGAATGTTTATGGCCGATGATGTCTCCGGCCATATTCACTGTAGGACTCATCAAACTGGTCGATAAATGGTACCTTTGGGCTAATTTTCTGGCGCTTTGGTATCGAATATCCAGATTTTTGACATAACGGGCCGACCGGTGCGGAAAGCGCTATGTCGGACGCTCGCAATAGATTTATTTTAATTGATTGTTATCAAGAGGCTGTTTCAGCTGGGTAGAAGGCGACAGATAGTGAAATCCCACTCCAGGCTATCCAGCAGATTTTTCAGTCCCAGACCAAGCTCTGTGTCCCCTTCGATCACCAGTCGCCGCTGAAAGAAGAGTTGATCCGGGTCCTGCCGGCGCTCTGCCAGCGTTTTGAATGCACTCAGGGAGCCTCGAATAGTGGCTTCACCCGGGCCATCGAGAATGCGCAGTCGACCGGCCCAGAAGCCGATGGTGATACCAGGTTGCCCGCCGGTTGCTTCCAATCGGATTCGGCGCCCTTCGAAATCATCGAATTCTCCATCAATGATGGCGGCCGCAAATAGTTGGTTAAGGGGCGCCTCAGCGACAAGCTGCTTGAAAGGTAGCGGAGTACGGCGGTCTATGGCTGCAAGCACAGGGGATGGCGAGGGAATGCACTCCCTGAGAACCGCCAGGGATTGGTCGAGAAGGGGGCTTTTCAGCGCTGAAAGGGAAGGGAGGGGGAAGGCCATGTTGTACTCCGGGCGGTTTCAGACGCGCCCAGAGTAATGGAAACCATGTTGCGATGATTTGATATAACTCAGCCTTTGTGCAGGCCTTCCTCCACCGCCCACACGGCCACTTCCACGCGGGAGCGCAGGTTCAGTTTCTTCAGCAGGTGCTTGACGTGCACCTTCACCGTGCCATCACTGATGTCCAGCTTGCGGCCAATCATCTTGTTGGACAGGCCTTCGGCAATCAGTCGCAGGATGTCTTTTTCCCGTGGCGTCAGGCTGTCGAAGTCCGGCCGGGAGGAAGGCTGAGATTTCTGTGAACGCAGGGCCTCGGCCAGCAGGGTTGTAAGCCGGTCGCTGATGACCATTTTGCCAACCGCTGCCTGATGCAGCCGCTGAATCATGTCTTCCGGCTCCATGTCCTTCAGCAGGTAGCCGTCGGCGCCAGCGCGCAGGGCCGCAACCACGTCATCTTCGTGATCGGATACCGTGAACATGACAATGCGGGAGCTGATGCTCTGTTCCCTGAGTGTCTTCAGAGCTTCAATACCGTTAATTTCCGGCATGTTCAGATCCATAAGAATCAGGTCCGGTTCAAGGTCTGTGGCCAGACGAATGCCGTCAGTGGCGTTGCTGGCTTCACCGACAACCTGCATGTCGTCTTCCATTTCGATCAGTTGTTTGATGCCCTGACGCAGCAGCGGATGGTCATCAATGAGCAGGATGCTTGCGGGTGTTTCAGCCATGAACTCTCTCTCTGTCTCTGATTCTGTTTCTTGATCTTAGCTGTTTGATGCCTGGGATGTTATCAGGTGTCGGCTTTTCGGTACGAAACTCAATGAAACTTCCACACCGCGAGTCTCCCGATTTTGTATGCTGACCTTGCCACCCAGCGTTCGAGCGCGATCCTGCATGATGATCAGACCATAGTGCTGCATGGGCTGGTCGCCTCCGGGCAGGCCCTTGCCGTCGTCCAGTATTCTGACTCGTACCCGTGGAGATTCAAAGAGAACCTGAACGACAATGTGGGTCGCCTCGGCGTGCTTGACGGCATTGGCAAGGCCTTCCCTGACAATTTGCAAGGTGTGGATTTCTTCATTTGGCGACAGGGTGTGTGGTGGCAGATTGTATTCCAGCTTCACGGGGTGTCCCAGCCGGTCTGAAAACTCATCAACGGTTTGTTTGAGGGCGGTAGCCAGATCAGGAGTGTCGAGCTTAAGGCGAAACGTGGTCAGCAACTCCCGCAATTGTCGGTACGCGCTATTCAACCCGGTACTCAGCTCTTCAAGAATGCTGCTGTGCAGGGTTTCCTGTTCGCCGGTAATATCCAGCCGGCGCAGTCGTGCCACCTGCATTTTCAGGTAGGAGAGTGACTGGGCCAGGGAATCATGCAGCTCCCGGGCAATAACCGTGCGTTCTTCTGCCAGAGTCAGCTGTTGTTCCTCAGTGATTTGCCGTTCCAGGAAGATGGCGGTGGCGAGCTGGTCACTCAGGGTTTCCAGCAGGCGCCGGGACGTTTCTGAAAGCCCTTGTCGGGCGGGATACCAAACCTCCAGGGTGCCCAGTAATTGTCCCGGGGTACGAATGGGCAGCAGCAATCTTCGGCCGTCGTTGTCTTCCGATGGCAGCTCGTCAAACACCTCCGGGGTGACCAGGCAGGCATCGCAATGATGATCCTTGCAATAGAACGGTCGTTCGCTCGTGGAGGTGGTAATGGCTTCCACTGGCTCGCTGGAATTCTTGTCATGGAGGAACAGTCGTATGGGGCCGATGCCCAGCAGGTGCTCCAGTTCCTGAAGCATGGGGATCGCGCCACTGCACAAGTCATGGCTGGCAAACAGCGAACGACTTGCAGAGTGAAGCAGTTCCAGGGCTGCGTGGCTCTTTTCCAGTTCCCGGGTTTTGTCCCGTGCCTCTTTCTCAAGTTCGCGATAACTGAGTGCCAGCTCACTGGTCATCTGGTCAAAGGCGGTGCCGAGACGTGAAAGCTCGTCAGACCCCGCCAGGTTCGCCTTGCGGGTAAAATCTTTCTCGCCGACCGCGACCGCAATGTCCACCAGTTTTCTGAGAGGTCTCAGCACCCGGCTCTTCAGATCAAGGAACAGTCCGATAATAATCAGTACGGAGAACACCAGGCTGATAACCTGGATCAGGTGCAGTAGATCAATCCGGGCTTCGGTGCGAGCCTCCAGCATGCTGACCAGCTCGTCCACGGTAACCACATAGTTTTCGGTAGCAGTGAACAGACTGCCCGGCAGGCTACCGTTGACGGCATGGGCCTCAAGAGCAGGGCGCAGAGCCTGGTTCCAGGTGGCAAGAACCTTATCGTACTGTTGAGCGAGCGGGTGGTCTGAGGCTTCGGGGATCGCCTGACTGAAAATCGCGTTCTCAAGCCGCTGCTCGTACGCTTCAATCTGGGCACTGATGTCCTGTCCGTCACTCTGGCTATCGTCAGCGGCACTTGCCAGTAACCTGAAAGCTCCCATGCGCAGCGAGCCGGCCAGGTTGATGGCGGTGGCGTTACCTTCGATGCTTTTCGAAACTGCCAATGTCACGCCCATGCTCACCACCGCCGTAAGAACGATGGCTCCAACAACAATGGCGATGCGGTTAACCAGGGGGCTTTTTGATTTCATGGGTGCAGTGCAGCGGCCGTTTTTTGGATAACGCTATTCTGACTCAGGGCCGATCCCGAGTATACCTACTTGAGGATAGTCATTTACCCCGATAGTCGATCACCCATCATAGTCTTTGACCCTTTGCGGGACAAAACACGACACTGAAAGTCAGCTTTCAATCAGGTCAGCCGGCCATTGATGGGCAATGCCATGGATACTGAATCCTATAAAGATGAGGATAACCTGACGTCATTGGCGGTTGTACTTCCGCTCGCCCTGGCCGGGTTTGTTGTGGCTGCGGGGTGCTGGACGTTGTTTGCCGTGGCCGGTGTGCATGTCAGGAACTCCCTGAACCTGAGCGACATGCAGTTTGGTTTGTTGCTGGCCATGCCGATGGCGGTAGGGGCTTGTCTGGCCGTACCCGCCGGCCTGTTGGCGCAGCGATTGGGCGCCAGGCGCGTGATGATTGCCTGCCTTGGTGGGTTGGCAGTGTGCATGGTGCTGATTCTGACCGTTCGGTCTTTTGCCGGTTATCTTCTGGCCTCGGCCGGTCTTGGCCTGGCAGCAGGGTTTTACAGTGCTGGCCTTCAATTTGTAACCAGGCATTGCCCGCCTGATCGTATCGGCCTTGTGCTGGGGATATTCGGTGCCGGAGTCACCGGAGCCGGGTTTAACTACTACCTGGTTCCGTTGGTTCATCAGGCATTCGACTGGCAGGGTGTGCCGCTGGCCTACCTCGCGGTACTTCTTCTCGTTCTCGCCTTGTTGCTGCTACTGACCGACGACGTCAACTCCATGGATGATCCTCCGGCAGCGACCTCGGTCGGGCAGTTACTGTCGCGTTTGCGCACGTTGCGGATGTGGCAGCTGTGCCTGTATTTCGGTGTTGTGGCCGGGAGCTTTTTCACGCTGGCCCTCTGGCTACCCGATTATCTGTCATCCCGGTTTGTACTCACAGTGGAAAGTGGTGCAAAGCTGGCTCTTTGGTTTGTCATCCCCGGGGCACTGGCCCAGATTGCGGGCGGCGGTTTGTCAGACCGGTTCGGAACCGCCCGGGTGATTGTCCGTTCGCTGGCAGTGTGTCTGACCGTTTTGTTCATACTTTCCTACCCACCCATGACACTCTTCATTCAGGGGGTTGAGCAAACCATCGAGGTTAAGCTGGCAATCCCATTGTATCTGGAGCGGGTGTTTGTCTTGTTGTTGGGCATTGCTCTGGGGTGCGCCATGGGAGCCATACAGCGGATGATGGTGGCGGAAAATCACGACGGTGCCGCCTTCGCTGCAGGGATGCTGTTGGTGAGTGCCTGCTCGGTGGCGTTCCTTTTGCCCCTGCTATTCGGGGCTGTTAACCAGTGGGTCGGGGTTCGCAGCGCCGTATTCATGATTCTGTTTCTGCTGTTCGCGGGCTGCCTGTTCCTGTTTGCACGCGGCCATCGCCGTAGTGAGCGTGACGCCTTACTCCATACCGGTATATAGGCGTTATACCCCCGGGGTGGTAGAGGCGGGTTATGAGGTAGTAACCACGCAGATTTCAGGGTCTTTCTCCCACACAATGGTCTCAAATCGGAGCTGCATCAGAACAGTGATCCGGCAGACGGGCAGATGGAGAGAGACCATGAGTCATTTGATCGACAAACTGAATTACTTCAGGAAGAAGCGCGAGCCGTTCTCGAACGGCCACGGCGAAACCCACGACGTCAGTCGCGAGTGGGAAGATAGCTACCGCCAGCGCTGGCAGCACGACAAGATCGTGCGTTCTACCCATGGTGTTAACTGCACCGGTTCCTGTAGCTGGAAAATCTACGTAAAGAACGGTTTGGTCACCTGGGAAACCCAGCAGACCGACTACCCCCGTACCCGCCCGGATCTGCCCAATCACGAGCCCCGCGGCTGCCCCCGTGGTGCCAGTTATTCCTGGTACATGTACAGCGCCAACCGCCTGAAGTACCCGCTGATGCGCAAGAGCCTCATCAAGCTCTGGCGGGCGGCAAAGGCTGAACACAAAGATCCGGTCAAAGCCTGGGCCTCTATTGTTGAAGATCCCCTGAAGACTGCCGAATACAAGCCGCGCCGTGGTATGGGTGGGTTTGTCCGTGCCAACTGGGACGAAGTCAATGAACTGATCGGTGCCGCCAACGTTTACACCGCCAAGGAAGTCGGTCCTGACCGTATCATCGGCTTCTCTCCGATTCCGGCCATGTCGATGGTGTCGTATGCGTCAGGTGCCCGCTATCTGTCGATGATTGGTGGTGTCTGCCTGAGTTTCTACGACTGGTACTGCGACCTGCCGCCGGCCTCCCCGCAAACCTGGGGGGAGCAGACCGACGTGCCGGAATCCGCCGACTGGTATAACTCCGGCTATATCATCGCCTGGGGCTCTAACGTACCCCAGACCCGTACCCCGGATGCCCACTTTTTTACCGAAGTGCGTTACAAGGGCACCAAGACTGTTGCCATTACCCCGGACTACGCCGAAGTTTCCAAGCTCTCCGACGAGTGGATGAATCCGAAGCAGGGCACCGATGCGGCCCTGGGTATGGCGATGGGCCACGTAATTCTTAAAGAATTCCACGTCGACAAGCCCAGCGAATATTTCACCGACTACGTACGCCGCTACACCGACATGCCATACCTGGTCATGCTGGAGCAACGTGACGACGGTCGCTATGTGCCGGGACGTTTTCTGCGCGCCAGTGATCTGGTGGATGGTCTCGGGGAAGAGAACAACCCCGAGTGGAAAACCATCGCCATCGACGAGAACACCAACCAGCTGACTGCGCCCAATGGCTCCATCGGGTACCGCTGGGGTGAGAAGGGTAAGTGGAACCTGAAGCAGACCGCGAGCAGCAGCGATGTGGAGCTGCAGCTGTCCATGGTCGAGAAGCACGATGAAGTGGTGGACGTTGCCTTCCCCTATTTTGGTGGTATCGAACACGATCACTTCCAGCACGTGGAAATCAGCGACACCCTGACCCACAAGCTCGGCAGCCGCAAAGTGCAACTGGCTGACGGCAGCGAAGGCCGCGTGGTCACCGTATTCGATCTGATGGTCGCCAACTATGGCATCAGTCGCGGCCTGGGCGACGATGACGGCGCGACCTCTTACGATGAAGTGAAGCCTTATACCCCGGCCTGGCAGGAAAAGATCACCGGCGTACCCGCCGACAAGGTGATCCGTATTGCCCGAGAGTTCGCTGACAACGCGGACAAGACCAAGGGGCGCTCCATGGTCATCGTCGGTGCCGGTATGAACCACTGGTACCACATGGACATGAACTACCGCGGCCTGATCAACATGTTGATCATGTGTGGCTGTATTGGTCAGAGCGGTGGCGGCTGGGCCCACTATGTCGGCCAGGAAAAGCTTCGCCCACAGACCGGTTGGCAGCCACTGGCCTTCGGCCTGGACTGGCAGCGTCCGCCGCGTCACATGAACGGTACCTCGTTCTTCTACGCCCACACCGGTCAGTGGCGATACGAGAAGCTGGGGGTTGATGAGATTCTGTCCCCGCTGGCGGACAAGTCAAAATTTGGCGGTAGCCTGATTGACTACAATGTGCGTGCCGAGCGTATGGGCTGGTTGCCGTCAGCGCCGCAACTGAATCGCAACCCCCTGGGTATTGCCGCGGAAGCGGAAAAGGCGGGCATGGAGGTGTCCGATTATGTGGCCCAATCCCTGAAAGATGGCTCCCTGGCCTTTGCCAGTGAAGATCCGGAAGCGCCGGAAAACCATCCGCGTAACATGTTCATCTGGCGCTCCAACCTGCTGGGCTCCTCCGGTAAGGGGCATGAATACATGTTGAAGTACCTGCTCGGTACGACCAACGGGGTCCAAGGCAAGGACCTGGGTAAGGAAGGGGGCGTCAAGCCGCAAGAGGTCAAATGGCACGAGGAAGCGCCGGAAGGCAAGCTCGACCTGCTGGTGACCCTGGACTTCCGTATGTCCACCACCTGCCTGTATTCCGACATCGTTCTGCCGACGGCCACCTGGTACGAGAAGAACGACCTGAATACATCCGATATGCATCCGTTCATCCACCCGCTGACGGCCGCTACTGACCCTGCCTGGGAAGCCCGCAGCGACTGGGAGATCTACAAGGGCATTGCCAAATCCTTCTCCAAAGCTGCTGAAGGCCACCTGGGCCTGGAGAAAGACGTGGTCACCTTGCCATTGCTGCACGATGCGCCAGCCGAGCTGGGCCAACCCTTTGATGTAAAGGATTGGAAGCGCGGTGAATGCGACCTGATTCCGGGCAAAACCGCGCCCAACTTCATTACCGTTGAGCGTGACTACCCGAACACCTATGCGCGCTTTACCTCGCTCGGTCCGTTGATGGATAAATTGGGCAATGGCGGCAAAGGCATCAACTGGAACACCGAGAAGGAAGTGACTTTCCTCGGTGACCTGAATCACAAACATCATGAGGGCGCCAACGCTGGCCGTCCGAAGATTGAAAGTGCCATTGATGCGGCGGAAGTCATCCTTTCCCTGGCGCCGGAAACCAATGGTCAGGTGGCAGTAAAGGCGTGGGCGGCTCTGTCCGAATTTACAGGTCTGGACCACACCCATCTGGCGAAGAACAAGGAAGAGGAAAAAATCCGCTTCCGGGATGTTGTGTCGCAACCGCGCAAGATCATCTCCAGCCCCACATGGTCTGGCCTGGAAGACGAGCATGTGTCCTACAACGCGGGCTACACCAACGTCCACGAACTGATCCCCTGGCGCACTCTGACCGGTCGTCAGCAGTTCTACCAGGACCACGAGTGGATGCGCGCCTTCGGCGAGAGTCTGCTGGTGTACCGTCCGCCCATCAACACCAAGGCAGCAGCGCCGATGCTGGGTAAGAGCACCAACGGCAATCCGGAGAAAGCGCTGAACTGGATCACCCCGCACCAGAAATGGGGGATCCATAGCACCTACAGCGACAACCTGCTGATGCTGACCCTGTCCCGCGGCGGTCCGATAGTGTGGCTGAGTGAAGACGATGCCCGGGACATCGGTGTGGAAGACAACGACTGGATTGAACTGTTCAACGCCAACGGCGCCATTGCGGCCCGGGCGGTGGTCAGCCAGCGGGTCATGCCGGGCATGGTGATGATGTACCACGCCCAGGAGCGGATCGTGAATGTGCCTGGCTCCGAAGTGACCGGCACCCGCGGCGGTATCCACAACTCGGTCACCCGGGTCTGCCCGAAACCGACCCATATGATCGGCGGCTACGCCCAGTATTCCTACGGCTTCAACTACTACGGCACCGTGGGTTCCAACCGCGACGAGTTCGTGGTCGTGCGCAAGATGCACAACGTCGACTGGCTCGACGGTGAAGGCAATGACACTGTTCAGGAGGCTGTAAAATGAAAATCCGTTCCCAAGTCGGCATGGTGCTGAACCTGGACAAGTGCATTGGTTGCCACACCTGTTCCGTCACCTGCAAAAATGTATGGACCAGCCGTGAAGGCATGGAATACGCCTGGTTTAACAACGTCGAGACCAAGCCCGGTATTGGTTATCCCAAAGAATGGGAGAATCAGGACAAGTGGAAGGGCGGCTGGATGCGCGACAGCTCCGGCAAGATCCGCCCCCGCATCGGTGGCCGTTTCCGGGTACTGGCGAATATCTTCGCCAACCCGGACCTGCCGGAAATCGATGACTACTACGAGCCGTTTGATTTCGATTACCAACATCTGCATAACGCACCGGACAGCAAGCATCAGCCTGTGGCCCGGCCCCGTTCGCTGATCTCCGGTCAACGCATGAAGAAGATCGAATGGGGGCCCAACTGGGAAGAAATTCTGGGCACCGAATTCGCCAAGCGCCGTAAGGACAAGAACTTCGACCAGGTGCAGGCCGATATCTACGGCCAGTTCGAAAACACCTTCATGATGTACCTGCCGCGCCTGTGCGAGCACTGCCTGAACCCCGCCTGTGTGGCCAGCTGCCCCAGCGGCGCCATCTACAAGCGGGAAGAAGACGGCATTGTGCTGATCGACCAGGACAAGTGCCGTGGCTGGCGGATGTGTGTGTCCGGCTGCCCCTACAAGAAGATCTACTTCAACTGGAAAACCGGCAAGTCCGAGAAGTGCATTTTCTGTTACCCGCGTATCGAAGCCGGCATGCCGACTGTGTGCTCCGAGACCTGCGTAGGCCGCATTCGATACCTGGGCGTGCTGCTGTATGACGCCGACCGCATCGAGGAAGTGGCCAGCGCCCCGGGGGAGCATGAGCTGTACGAGAAGCAACTGGAGATCTTCCTGGATCCGAACGACCCGAAAGTGATCGAACAGGCGCGCAAAGACGGCATACCTATGAACGTGATTGAGGCCGCCCAGCAAAGCCCGGTGTACAAGATGGCGGTGGACTGGAAGCTGGCCCTGCCGCTGCACCCGGAATACCGCACCCTGCCGATGGTCTGGTACGTGCCGCCACTGAGCCCGATCCAGTCTGCGGCGGAAGCCGGCAAGGTCGAATTCGACGGCGTACTGCCGAAGATCGAAAGCCTGCGGATTCCGGTGAAGTACCTGGCCAACCTGCTCACCGCCGGTGACGAGAAACCCATCGTCCGCGCACTCAAGCGGATCATGGCTATGCGTCTGTACAAGCGGGCAGAAACCGTGGAAGGCAAGGAAGACCTGCGGGCATTGCAGGAAGCAGGACTGACCAAGGCCCAGGCCGACGAAATGTACCGCTACCTGGCCATTGCCAACTACGAGGATCGCTTTGTGATCCCCACCAGCCATCGCGAACTGGCGAAGGAGGCGTTCCCTGACGCCACCGCTTACGGCGAGCGCAATGGCTGCGGCTTCAGCTTTGGCGACGGCTGCAACGGCGACAGCGAATTCAGCATGTTTGGTGGCCGCAAGCAGACCACCAGCATGGTCCAGAAACTGTCTACCGTGAAGCAGGTAGATCCGAAGCAGCTGCAGGAATAGGGAGGCCATCATGCAAATACTGAAAGTCCTGGCAAGGCTGCTGGAATACCCCACCGCCGAGTTACAGGAATCCAGGGACGTGCTGGTAGGCGCTGTCCTCGAAGACAACCGCCTGCCGCGCAAACACAAAGCGCAGCTGCTGCGTTGTGTCGAGCTGGTCTGTGATCAGGATCTGCTGGATATACAGGAAAACTACGTGGGTACCTTCGACAAAGGCAGGGCGACGTCCCTGCTGTTGTTCGAGCACGTGCATGGCGAGTCCCGTGACCGGGGCCAGGCCATGGTGGACCTGATGGAACAGTACCGTGCCAGCGGCCTGGAAATCGATGCCAAGGAACTGCCGGATTACCTCCCGCTGTTCTTGGAGTACCTGTCCACCCGCCCCTGGGAGGAGATCAAAAACTGGCTGGAAGATATCCACCACATCCTGGGATTGCTGGGTGAACGACTCTACCAGCGCGAAAGTCTCTACCACGTGGTGATGGATTCCCTACTGGAACTGTCCGGCCGCCAGACCAATCGCCAGGAACTGGCACAGATTGTAGCCGCCGAGGAACGCGACGACACCCCGGAAGCCCTGGACAAGGTCTGGGAAGAGGAAATGGTGAAATTTGTGGATGACCAGGGCAGTTCCTGCAGTAGCGGTGGCGTCGTTGGACAGCGCCGCCGCGAACTGGAGCAGACTCAGACCATCCACCTCAGTGATCAGCTGATGACGGATGCAACCCCCCGGCGGGCAGGGAGCGCCTGACGGCGCAGGAGGAAATAACGATGATGTCCTATCTCAACACACTGATTTTCGGAATCTACCCCTACGTGGCCATCACCATCATGGTGTTTGGCACCTGGGCACGCTACGACCAGGGGCAATTTACCTGGAAGGCTCATTCCAGCCAGATGCTGCGTAAGAAGAACATGGTCATGGCCAGTGGGCTCTTCCATGTGGGCGTACTGGTGATCTTCTTCGGTCACCTGGTAGGGCTGCTGACACCGCACTGGGCCTATGACTGGCTGATGACCCCGGGCCAGAAACAGGTCATGGCCATCGTGGTTGGCGGCATTGCTGGCGTGATGGCCCTGATTGGCGGGGCCATGCTGGCCTGGCGCCGGCTGACCGATCCACGGGTGCAGGCAAGCAGTTCCTTTGCGGACAACATGATCATCGTCATTCTGGTAATCCAACTGGTCCTCGGCCTGGCAACCATATTGCCAACCATGGGGCACCTTGATGGCGGCACCATGCTCAAGTTTGCAGCCTGGGCACAGGGAATCCTGACCCTACAGGGCGGCGTGGCTGACTACATCGCCGACGTGCACTGGATCTACAAGACCCACATCTTCCTGGGCCTGACCATCTTCGTGCTGTTCCCGTTCACCCGGTTGGTTCACATGTTGAGTGTGCCGGTGGAGTATTTCGGACGGAAGTACCAGGTGGTGCGCAAGCGGGCTTAGGGAAAAATAACCCCCTCTCCCCTGCCCCCTCTCCCGCGAGGGGAGAGGGGGAAACACCGAGTATGTCTCTGGCTTGCGGCATGGGTTGTGTAACTCCCCTCTCCCCTCGCGGGAGAGGGGCCGGGGGAGAGGGGGGGGCCAAAGAACACAAATCCGGAGACTGATACCATGCAACTCATCCCCGTCGGCGAAGCCGAAAAACCCAGAAACCAGTTCCCGCCGGTCTACGTGGGCGACACCCTCATCCACGAAGACGACATCGCCCGGGAACTGCAACACCACCCGGCCGAAGAAGTCGCCGAAGCCTGGCATGAAGCCGCCAAAAGCCTCGTCATCCGCGAACTCCTCCTGCAACAGGCCAGCCGCCTGCAACTGGACGACATCGCCGACGAAGAAGACCGCATCGCCCGCGTCCTCGAACAGGAACTTGACGTTCCCGACCCCGGCGAACGGGACTGCGAACGCTTCTATGCCGCCAACCCAGACCGATTCCGCAGCCCGACCCTGATGGCCGTCAGCCACATCCTCCTCGCTGCTGCCCCGGACGACGTCCAGGAACGCATCCGCCAGGAAGAAGCCGGCCGACAACTGCTGTCCTCCCTGCTCGACGGCCGCGCCCAATTCGCAGAACTGGCGAAACAATACTCTGCCTGCGAATCCCGCCACCAGGGCGGCAGCCTCGGCCAGATCAGCAAAGGCCAGACCGTGGAAGAGTTTGAACGCCCCGTTCTGTCCCTCCAGGAAGGCCTCAACCCGGAACTGATCGAAAGTCGCTACGGCTGGCACATCGTTCGCATCGACCAGCGAATAGACGGCGAACAGTTGCCCTACGAACACGTCAAGCCGCAGATACGACAGTACCTGAGCGAAAGCGTCACCCGGCGGGCGCTCCGTCAATACCTGCAGGTTCTGGCTGCAGAAACCGGTGTGGAGGGTGTTGACCTGGAATTACCCGATTCACCCCTGATGCAATAGAAGGGAAAATTACTCCCAAGTGGGGGAGGCCGGCGGGGATCTCCTTTCCAAAACTGTGCGGAGCCATGGATGGCGGAGCCCAAGCGCCCCATGGATGGGCTTGAGCGTGTTTTGGAAAGGAGATCCTCGCCGGCCTGTGCTCCCTAAGCAAAATTCCCCCTTCTTTGAGGTAAATCAATTACTCAGAAAGAACCCACCAACTACCCCCAACGGGGGAGCGATTTCCCCCTCTAGCCCCACTACCATAAAAGCCAGATATGAAATGCATTATTAATGCAGAGGCAAACATCATGGCACTATTACAATCCGCCGAAACACGATACAGCAAACCGGTCCTGGTCGCGGTGAACAAAGCGTTCAACGAAGACGACCGATTGGCTCCCATGCGCCAACATGCGCTGTTCTCATCGCTGAGCGATGCAGACCTCACTGCACTGATGCAACAGTCCAGACGCCTGCGCCTTGGTCATCATCAACTGCTGTACCGTCAGGACATGCCGGCCCACCATTTCTTCTTCGTGATCTCCGGCCGGCTTCGCCTGTATCGCCTGGATGCCTCCGGCATAGACCGCACACTGGAAAGTATTGCCCCCGGCGACTGCTTTGCCGAAGTCATGATCTACGCCGACCCGGCAAAATACGCCTGTTACGCCGAAGCACTCAAATCCAGCGAAGTGCTGATGATCCCCGTCAAGGCATACCAGGAACTGCTGGAGAGAAAGCCCGAATACACCCAGTCAGCGCTTCGCCACTATGCCAGGCGCGCCGTCTCCCGCTTCCACGACCTGGAAATCATGACCGTGCAGAGCGCTCGGGACCGACTCATACGGTACCTGATTGACCTGTTACCTGAAGGCTCCAGCGAAGGCGGTGAAGTAGAGTTGCCGTTGCCTAAATGCCTGGTGGCATCACGCCTGGCCATGCAGCCGGAAACCTTCTCCCGGATTCTGGCAGATCTGAAATCCAACGGACTGGTCCGGGTCAATCGCAGCCGCCTGTTTATTTCGGACCCCAGCCGGCTGATTCAGATCAGCCAGTAAATTTCCGGGGCTATACAGCCCATAGGTGGAGGGACCATGAAACCCAGAAAACTGCGGCCGTTGATCTATGCCTGTTCCGGGTGTTCCGACGTGGCTCAGCTCGCCAACAATGCTGCTGTCAGGCTCGATCATGACGGCGAATTCGAAATGTCCTGTATCTCCGGCGTTGGCGGAAAAGTTCCCGCACTGGTCAAAACCGCGCGCTCCGGACGCCCGATGGTAGTGATTGATGGATGTCCGCTCCATTGTGCACGAGAGTGCCTGACAAACGTCGGGGTTACTCCGGATGACCATGTCCGCCTGTACGACTTTGGCTTCAAAAAACACTATGGCCAGAGCTACGGCGAAGACTCCGTGGACGAGGTTTGCCAGATGGTTCTCGAGCGCCGTCACCAGCTTCGACTCATTAATGATCAGGACTGACCCTACTTTCAGATCACAGGAAACCCAGAACATGATTTCCAGCTATTCCGATTTGCTCAAAGCCGCCAACGCCGAGTCAGAGCTCCAACGCCTGCTGTTTGTTTTCTGCCGGGCCGAACTTCCGGACGACGCGTCGGCCGCCGAGAAGGCTGCCTTTGCAAAAGGGGAAGGTGGGGCGCTGACGCCTGTCGTATGCGTCGACAAAACCCCGGATGAAGTCAGTGACTTTCAGGCACTTGTTGAAGAGTCACGCCAGACAGGACAAGCGTGGGATGTGGTCTTTGTTGCAGCCATGTCCGGTCGCGGAGGCATGGCGCCGTCCTCGGATGAAGCGCAGCAGCCGCTCACCATGATGGTGGAATCCGTGCGCCTGGGCCATGTCGGAAACTACCTGCCCCTGGACCGTGAAGGCCAGGCGGTCGCTCTAGGGTAAGTGTACGGAAAGAGGTATTTGAAGTTTGTGTTTTCTCTACTAAGTTTTTCTAAGCAGCCCGTTCGCAGTGAGAAATATCAAATTTCCCGAAGCGCCAGGCAATTAGTATTTCCTCTGTCGCTACTCTATTCAAACAGGTATCCCCGGGGGTGTCGTGAGTTTTATTCTGCGTGCTGTCACATCCGTTATCTGGCTGGCGTTTCTGGTTCTGTTTCCGATGATGGCCGCCATGGCCGCGGCCCCCGAAAACTATGAGCCGCTGGCCGCCCGGCAGGTGATCGAGCAGGCGTACCCCTCTGTTTCAGCTATTTCACCCATGGAAGGCAACCGTGCAATCCAGGAACTTCGAAATGGTGAAGAGCTTCTGGGGTATGCCTACCAGACCCTGGATTTTGTGCAGACACCGGCCTACTCCGGCAAACCGGTAAACGCCATCGTGGTGCTGGATACCGAAGGCACCATCAAGGCCACAAGAGTGATTGCCCACGACGAGCCCATTCTTCTGGTAGGCATTCCCGAGAGCAAGCTGGATATCTTTACCGATCAGTACACCGGGCTGGCGGCAGATCAGCGGGTAACCGTGGGCGGCCGTTCATCAGACACTCGGGTATCGGTGGACGGGCTGTCCGGTGCCACGGTCACGGTGATGGTGATCAATGAAGTCATCATGAAAACCGCCCACCGGGTGGGCGCCGAGTTGGGGCTGGTTGAAGGCGGAAGCGGCTCCAGGCCACCCATGGCGGAACTTCGAACCGGTGAATTTACCGAAAAAAGCTGGGACGAACTGACCGGTGACGGCTCTGTACGCCGATTGCTGCTGAGCCGGGGGCAGGTCGACGACGCCTTCAAGGGAACGGAAGCGGAAGGCATTGATGAAGCCGCTCCGGACGAGCGCGAGGAGGCGCTGATTGATCTCTACACCGGTTACCTGAACGTGCCGAGCATCGGCAAAAACCTGTTGGGCGAAAGCCAGTTCCAGTGGTTGATGTCCGAGCTGGAAGAAGGCGAACACGCCATTGCGGTCATGGCCAACGGAGACTACTCGTTCAAAGGCTCCGGTTACGTGCGTGGCGGTATTTTCGATCGCATACAGGTGCGTCAGTTTGGCGATACCTTCAATTTTCGCGATCTGGATTATCACCGCCTGAGCGATGTCTACGCGGAGGGTATGCCTCGCTTTTCCGAAATGGCGATCTTCATCATCCGCCAGCAATACAACTTCGACCCGGGTACACCCTGGTCGCTCGAGCTGTCGGTCAAGCGCCAGACCGGCCCCCTGGACAGCGAATTTGCGGTGTTCCCGCTGGAGTATCAGCTGCCGGATCAGTACTACACCCGGCCTGCGACCGAGCTGACAGAAGAAGAGTGGTTGGAAACGCAGCCCCTGTGGGTCCAGGTGTGGTACCAGCGTCAGTTCCAGGTGGCGGTGCTGGGCGTGGGCCTTGTTGTTCTGCTGTTGATCCTGTTCTTCCAGGACTGGTTGGCCAGTCGCCCCAGGCTGATCCGTTATATCCGCCACGCCTTCCTGACCTACACCCTGTTCTTCATCGGCTGGTATGCGCTGGGACAGCTGTCGATTGTGAACGTGCTGACCTTTGTGCACAGCCTGATCGGCGGTTTCAGCTGGGATACCTTTCTGATCGATCCGGTCATGTTTGTGCTCTGGGCGGTCGTCGCCGGCATTGTGTTGCTATGGGGAAGAGCCGTCTATTGTGGTTGGTTGTGTCCCTTCGGCGCTCTTCAGGAGTTACTCAACGAAATAGCGCGCAAGCTGAAAGTGCCCCAGTACGATTTGCCTTTTGCGGTTCATGAGCGTTTGTGGGCCATCAAGTACCTCATTCTTCTGGGACTGTTCGGCGTATCCCTGGACTCGCTGTCCACAGCGGAACAGCTGGCGGAAATCGAGCCGTTCAAGACCGCCATTACCCTTCGATTCGACCGCAGCTGGCCGTTCGTGACCTACGCGGTGCTGTTGCTGGTGGTCAACCTGTTCACCCGCAAGGTTTTCTGTCGCTACATGTGTCCACTGGGGGCTGCGCTGGCGTTGCCCACCAAGCTGAGAGTGTTCGATTGGCTCAAACGCCGCAGGGAATGCGGAAACCCGTGCCGCTTGTGTGAGCACGAGTGTGAGGTCCAGGCCATTCACCCCGATGGCAGGATCAATTACATGGAGTGCCACTATTGCCTCGATTGCCAGGTGACCTATTTCAATGACAACAAATGCCCACCGCTCATTGTGAAACGACGCGGCAAGCGCCGTGGTCATAACGCGCCGGGCCATCCGGAACAGATACCGGTCACTCAGGTGACCTGAAAAAGCAGTAAAACGACACGCAATACCGCCATTACCGACAACGGAGTTGGACGCTATGAAAAAGAGAGAAGAGCTTGGTAAAGACGCCCCGGAAGAGAGCGGGCTGAGTCGTCGAAAATTCCTCGGCGCAACCGCACTGGCTGGCGCTGTGGGCGCAACGGGGCTTGGCGGCGCCGTAATGACTCGGGAGTCCTGGGCCGCTGCGGTCACGGAAGCGAAGAACAAGGCCCACATTGCTCCCGGCGAGCTGGACGAATACTACGGCTTCTGGAGTGGTGGTCACCAGGGTGAGGTTCGTGTCCTTGGTGTGCCTTCCATGCGTGAGTTGATGCGCATTCCGGTGTTCAATGTGGATTCCGCCACCGGCTGGGGCATCACCAACGAGAGCAAGGACGTACTGGGGCACGACAAGACTTACCTGAACGGCGACTGTCACCACCCGCACATTTCCATGGAAGACGGTCGTTACGACGGCAAGTACCTGTTTATCAACGACAAGGCCAACAGCCGTGTCGCCCGTATCCGTCTGGATATCATGAAGACAGACAAGATCACCCATGTGCCGAATGTTCAGGCGATTCACGGCCTGCGACTTCAGAAAGTGCCTCGCACCAAATACGTGTTCTGCAATGCCGAGTTTGTGATTCCGCACCCCAATGACGGCAGCGACTACAGCCTGGAAAACAGCTACACCATGTTCAGCGCCATTGATGCGGACACCATGGAAGTAGCCTGGCAGGTAATCGTGGACGGCAACCTGGACAACACGGACGCCGACTACACTGGCAAATACGCTGCCTCCACCTGTTACAACTCGGAGAAAGCGGTGGATCTGGCCGGCACCATGCGCAACGACCGCGACTGGGTGGTGGTGTTTAACATCGAGCGCATTGAGGCTGCGGTCAAGAATGGCGACTTCAAGACCGTTGGTGACTCTGACGTACCTGTGGTGGACGGCCGTGACGGCTCGAAGCTGACCCGTTACATTCCGGTACCGAAGAATCCGCACGGCCTGAATACCTCGCCGGACGGCAAGTACTTCATTGCCAACGGTAAGTTGTCGCCGACCTGTTCTATTATCCAGATCGACAAGCTGGACGATGTGTTCGATGACAAGATCGAACTGCGCGACGCCATCGTGGCAGAGCCGGAGCTTGGTCTTGGGCCGCTGCACACAACTTTTGATGGACGCGGTAACGCCTACACCACGCTGTTCATCGACAGCCAGGTGTGTAAGTGGAACATTGCCGATGCCATCAAGGATTATAACGGCGAGAAGACCAATTACATCCGTCAGAAGCTGGATGTGCACTACCAGCCAGGCCACAACCATGCGTCACTGACCGAATCCCGCGATGCGGACGGCAAGTGGTTGGTGGTGCTGTCGAAGTTTTCAAAGGACCGGTTCCTGCCGGTGGGGCCGCTTCATCCGGAGAACGATCAGCTGATCGATATTTCCGGTGAGGAAATGAAGCTGGTGCATGATGGTCCGACCTACGCGGAACCCCACGACTGTATCCTGATTCGTCGTGATCAGATCAAGACCAAGAAGATCTACACCCGTGATGATCCGTTCTTTGCCAGTGCCCGTGAGCAGGCCGAGAAGGATGGTATTACTCTGGAGGCTGCTAACGAGGTCATCCGTGATGGCAACAAGGTGCGGGTTTACATGACGTCCGTGGCGCCGCAGTACGGGATGACGGAGTTCAAGGTGAAGGAGGGTGATGAGGTTACGGTGTATGTGACCAACCTGGATTCTGTTGAGGATGTGAGCCATGGGTTCTGTATGGTGAACCACGGTGTGAGTATGGAGATCAGTCCGCAGCAGACGTCTTCGGTGACCTTTACGGCGGGTAAGCCGGGGGTTTACTGGTATTACTGCAACTGGTTCTGTCATGCGTTGCATATGGAGATGGGTGGGCGCATGTTGGTGGAGACGGCCTGACCTTCTTCTGTCTGAACCTGGGTTGGGGCTCCTTGGTTGGGCCCCAGCTTTCTGGTTTGGGAGAAGCAAGCCAAGAGGAGACTGCTTTCCAAAACACGCTCAAGCCCATCCATGGGGCGCTTGGGCTCCGCCATCCCTGGCTCCGCACAGTTTTGGAAAGCAGTCTCCTCTTGGCTTGCCGTACCTTGGGTGCTGGCCTCTTGTCTTTTTATCCTCAGAGAGAAATTGATGTACCAAATTTTGCGTTATGGGGTGGCCCTGACAGTCGCCTTGTTATCGCTGACCGCGAATGCGGACCTGCAAGAACAGCTTGATGCACTGGAGCCCGGTGCCGTCTTTGAGCTGCCTCCCGAGCAACTTCCGTCGTTGGATTTCCGTGTGCCTGGTGTGACGGTGTCCTGTCATGCCGACACGGTGATTGACGGTGGTGGTCAGGGGAATGCCGTGGATATCCTGGCGGAGGAGGTGACGTTTTCCGGTTGTGAGGTGCGTAACTGGGGGCGGGATCTGAATGAGCTGGATGCGGGGATTTTTGTGGCGCGGGAGGCCCGGGGGGCGGTGATCGAGAATAACCGTTTACAGGGACCGGCGTTTGGGGTCTGGCTGGATGCGACGAAGGATGTGACGGTTCGTGATAATCGTGTACGTGGGGATGCTTCTATTCGGTCACAGGATCGGGGAAACGGGATTCATCTGTTCAATACCACGGAGGCGTTGATTGAGGGGAATGACATCAGTCAGACCCGGGATGCGATTTATATTGAGACTGCCAATCACAACGAGATCCGTAACAATCTTATGACGGATCTTCGCTATGGCATTCATTACATGTATTCGATGCATAACCTGCTGGAAGGCAATGTGACCCGGGGGACGCGAACCGGGTATGCGTTGATGCAGAGTAAGTATCTGACGGTGGTCAATAACCGGTCCGAGAATGATGAGAACTACGGCATTCTGATGAATTTCATCACCAACTCCGAGTTGCGGGGCAATGTGGTCACCGGGGTGTCTCAGGGCGAGACGGCGGGAGTTGCCATTTCCGGGGCTGAGGGCAAGGCGGTGTTTATTTATAATTCGCTGTACAACACGTTTGAGAACAATGTGTTCCGGGACAGCAATATCGGTATTCATCTGACGGCGGGTTCGGAGGACAACGAGGTCTTCAGCAATGCCTTCGTGAATAATCAGCGTCAGGTGAAGTATGTGGCAACGCGCACTCAGGAGTGGTCAAAGGAGGGGCGGGGCAATTACTGGAGTGATTATCTGGGGTGGGATCGCAATCAGGATGGCACCGGCGATGTGCCCTATGAACCCAATGACAATGTTGACCGGCTACTGTGGACCTACCCGGAGGCCAAGGTGCTGATGTTCAGCCCGGCGGTGGATACGCTGCGCTGGGTGCAGAATGCGTTTCCTGTGGTCAAAGCCGCCGGTGTTAGTGATTCGCATCCGTTGATGCGTCCTCCCGAACCATTACGACCGGAGTCCTGATGAGCTGTTTCCGTCTTGAGAATGTGAGTTACCGGTATGACAAGGCGCCGGTGTTGCGGGGTGTGGATCTTCGCCTGGAGCCCGGGGAAATTCTTGGGTTGTTTGGCCATAACGGTGCCGGCAAAACCACCAGCATCAAACTGATTCTGGGGCTGATGAAGCCGACTGAGGGCAAGGTGTCTGTACTTGGCGGTGAGGCGGGCGCCCCCGAGG
Organism: Marinobacter sp. NP-4(2019); assembly: GCF_003994855.1. Taxonomy (NCBI): domain Bacteria; kingdom Pseudomonadati; phylum Pseudomonadota; class Gammaproteobacteria; order Pseudomonadales; family Marinobacteraceae; genus Marinobacter; species Marinobacter sp. NP-4(2019). The sequence continues at coordinate 3,570,418 of NZ_CP034142.1, read as the reverse complement.
TAAGCCAGCACATCGGTTATTTGCCTGAAAATGTCATGTTTTATCCTCAGCTGACCGGGCGGGAGATTCTGAACCACTTCGCCCGCCTGAAAGGTGCATCATTGAAGCAGGTGCCGGAGCTGCTGGGTCAGGTCGGGCTTGATGATGCGATGGACGCACGGGTCAAGACCTATTCCAAGGGTATGCGCCAGCGTTTGGGACTGGCCCAGGCACTGTTGGGCAAGCCGAAATTGCTGATGCTGGATGAACCCACCGTGGGGCTCGACCCGGTGGCGACGGCGGACCTTTACCGGTTGCTGCGTAAGTTGCGGGATGAGGGTGCGGCGATTGTGTTGTGTTCCCATGTATTGCCGGGGGTTGAGCCCTACATTGACCGGGCGGCGATTCTGACCGATGGCGCACTGCAGGCGGTGGGTGATCTGGCATCCCTGCGTCGACAGGCGAACATGGCTGTGACCCTGTCCATCGAACCCGCCAACGGGGTTTCCGCGCTGGAAAAGGTGATTGCCGACGCGTCTGCGGGGAATGGATTAATGACCCATGACAGTAACGGACGGCTGCGCGTGGACGTCCGTCCCTCTGAGAAAATGTCGTTGATCCAGGCCTTGCTGGATTCCGGCGAAGTGAGGGATCTGGGTATTCACCAACCGACGCTCGAAGACATCTATGTGCACTTTATCGGTTCCGGTGGCCTGGCCCATCGTGGGGGTGGTCAGTGAACAGTATCTGGACCATCGCCCGAAAGGAATTCAGCGACAGCCTGAGAAACCGTTGGTTGATTGCCATTGCCCTGGTGTTCGCCATCCTCGCCGTGGGTATTGCATGGTTTGGCGCGGCAGCGTCCGGGCAGGTGGGGTACGCGTCCACTCCGGCAACCATCGCCAGCCTGGCCAGCCTGGGCATTTTCCTGATTCCCCTGATTGCGTTGTTATTGGCGTACGATGCCATTGTGGGCGAAGAAGAGGGCGGTACGCTGCTCTTGTTGTTGACCTATCCGATAAGTCGTGGGCAGTTGCTGTTCGGCAAATTCCTTGGCCATGGCCTGACACTGGCTCTCGCCACATTGATCGGGTTTGGCGTTGCCGGCGTGGCTATCGCCGTGCTGGTGGATGAGGTGGTCATAGCAACACTGGCGACTGCCATGCTCCGGTTTGTCCTTTCCACCATTCTATTGGGTTGGGGATTTATCGCCCTGGCATACCTGATCAGTGTGCGGGTCAGCGAAAAGCCCATAGCCGCCGGCCTGGCCCTGGGCATCTGGTTCTTCTTCGTATTGATTTTCGACCTGATGCTGTTGGGCACACTGGTGGCGAGCGAAGGCAAACTGAACCCAGAGCTGTTGCCCTGGCTGCTGATGCTCAATCCCACCGATATCTACCGCCTGCTCAATATCGTGGCCTTTGGCGGTGGTGCCCAGCTAAGCGGCGTTCTGAGCCTGGGGACGGACCTGCCCATTGGCGCTGCCGGGTTGTGGTTTGCCCTGGTGCTCTGGTTTGTTATCCCCCTGGCCGGCGCCTGGGCCCTGTTCCGTCGCCGCCGAATCTGACCCGGAGATAGTTATGCGTACTGTGAATGCCAAAGCGTTGCCGGCGATCGTAATGTTTGCCCTGTTCCTGACCGGCTGTTCGGAACCTGAAGTTCAGGTCACTGAAAAGCCCGATCCGGTCCATTTTCAATCCGGTGACGAATGCCATGTGTGTGGCATGATCATCACCAATTTCGATGGCCCTAAAGGTCAGGCCATTACCGCGAGGGAACAGGAAACGCGTAAGTTCTGTTCCACCCGGGACATGTTCTCCTGGGCGCTACAGCCTGAAAATGCAAAACGTGACCACACGCTGTACGTCCACGACATGGCTCAGACAAGCTGGGAAAGTCCGGACGACACTGCACTGATTGATGCACGAGAAGCTTTCTTTGTGGTCGGGTCAGAACGAACCGGCGCAATGGGGCCAACCCTGGCTTCATTTGCGTCTGAAAGTTCAGCGTTGGAGTTTGCCGATGAGTATGGCGGCGAAGTTGTGGAGTTCGAGGATGTGACCATGCAGCATCTGACCCAGGGCATGTCACATAAAGAAATGGGAATGAATAATCACGAAGGCGAACATTAAAGTCGAATAAGCCCGGAAGTGGGTGGGCCCTCCGGGATCGTCAAAAACATGGATGTTTTTGTCGAGCGTACAGGGAAGTATTCACCGCGTATCCCGGAGGGCCCACCCACTTCTGGGCGTTAACTCCGAGTTAGAGATCCAGGGCGTAATCCCCCAGACCCTCAACCACCCGTCATATTCATAAACCGAAGAATCTGAACATCACCCTCAGCGGAAAAGTGATGACGCTCAGGCTTGAGGTCCATGGAATTGATGATGGTCTCCCGCAGCTTGTCGTCAGTCACCGGATGACCGCGCAGAACACGGCGCAGGTCCACGGAGTGCTCATTGCCAAGGCAAAGCAGCAGGCGGCCTTCCACCGTTACCCTGACCCGGTTGCAGGTGGAACAGAAATTGTGGGAGTGGGGCGAAATAAAGCCGACACGGACATCGCTGTCCGGCATCCGGTAATAGCGGGCCGGCCCCCCGGAGTCCTCCGGCGTGGGAATCAGTTCATGCCGCTGGCTGATAATGTCGCGGACTTCATCGCTGGTGCAGAGCACCTGGCCACGATCATGCTCGGAAATCTCGCCCAGGGGCATTTCCTCGATGAAGGTGATGTCCACCTTCTTCTTGCGGGCAAATTCGATCAGCTCGGGCACTTCCTGGTCATTGCCGCCTTTCATGACGACTGTATTGAGTTTGATGCCCTCAAAGCCGGCGTCTTTGGCCGCGTCAATGCCTTCCAGAACCCGGGAGAGTTTGCCGGTGCGGGTAATACGGCTGAATTTCTCGGCGTCCAGGGAGTCCAGGCTGATATTCAGCCGTTTAAGGCCGGCTTTTCGAAGTGGTTCCGCCATGGTGGGCAGCTGGCTGCCGTTGGTGGTCATGGCAAAGTCACGCAACCCGTAAGTGCCGATCTCTTTGACCAGCTCTAGAATGTCCTTCCGCACCAGGGGTTCGCCCCCGGTCAGCCGGATTTTCTCAGTACCGAGTGATACAAAGGTTCTGGCAACCCGGGCAATCTCTTCAAGGGTCAGCACCTGCTCGCGGGGCAGGAATGTCATTTCCTCAGCCATGCAGTAGACGCAGCGGAAATCGCAGCGATCTGTGACGGACAGGCGCACGTAATTAACGGTGCGCCCAAAACGGTCGGTCAGCTTGGCTTGGGGCATTGGCAGGTTTCCCTGTCTGAAAGTTTGATTAAATATAATGCAATTATCGCAGAATGGGGACAGGAATCCGATACCTCTGGCGGAGTAACACTTGTCCGGATACGACAGCGGGGCCACCAGGGGCCCCGCTGAGGGTGGGCTGTCTACGCCCGTTCGGGAGCGGCTTCCTCAGGTATGCTCTCGGCAGGGCGCAGCTCCGGGGAGAAAATCCCTTTCACCACCTGCCAGGTCACCGCAAGGGCACCAATGATGAAGACAACATCGCCCACAGTGCGGACCCAGCGCAGTGTTTGCAGGAGTTCGCTCTGCATAAAGCTTTCGCTGCGGGCGTACCACAGGCCTTCGCTGGCACTGGCCACGAACTGGATGATGCCGATGGGCAGCAGACTGGTGAACAGCATCAACACCAGACCTATGTTCAGCCACCAGAAGCCCACTTTCATCAGCCGCTCGTCAAAGACGATACGTGGGCGGATGTAACGCAGGATCAGCAGTGAGAAGCCCAGCGCCAGGAACCCATAGACTCCGAATAGCGCTGCGTGGGCGTGGGTGGGCGTAGTGTTCAGGCCCTGGATGTAATAGAGCGCGACCGGTGGGTTGATCATGAACCCGAGTACGCCGGCCCCCAGCATGTTCCAGAAGGCGACAGCCACGAAGAAGATCAGCGGCCAGCGGATGTTTTCCATCCACGGAGCGCGGGATTTCAGTCTCCAGTTTTCCCAGGCTTCGTACCCGAGAACAACCAGGGGCACCACTTCCAGGGCACTGAATGTGGCGCCGACCGCCATGACCGGCGTGGTGGTGCCGGAGAAGTACAGGTGGTGGAAGGTTCCCGGCACACCGCCGAGCATGAACAGGCTGGCAGACGCCAGGCTGGCGGAGGTGGCTACGGTACGGGAGACCAGGCCCATGCTGCAGAAAATGAAAGCCAACGCGGCGGTGGCGAACACTTCAAAGAAGCCTTCTACCCACAGATGAACGATCCACCAGCGCCAGTATTCCATGATGGAAATGTGGGTGCGTTCGCCATAGAAGAAACCGGCGCCGTAGAACAGGCCGATGGCCACCACCGAGGCAGTCAACAACGCCAGCAGGTTCTTGTCACCGGGCTGTCGCAGGGCCGGGACGATGCCGCGCAGCATCAGCACCAGCCAGAACACAATGCCGAGGAACTTGCCAATCTGCCAGAGACGGCCAAGGTCGACAAACTCGTAACCCTGGTGGCCCAGCCAGAAACTGAGGTTGACCGGCATGATCTGGGCGATGGCCAGGAAGTTGCCGATGAACGAGCCTGCAACCACAACTACCAGGGCCCAGAACAGAACGTCGACCCCCAGTTTCTGGAATTTCGGGTCTTTGCCGCCGTTAATAATGGGGGCGAGGAACAGACCGGCGGCCAGAAAACCAGTGGCAATCCAGAACAGCGCCGCCTGTATGTGCCAGGTGCGAACCAGAGAGTAGGGGAACCACTCGGAGACGTTGAATCCGTAAAAGCTCTGACCTTCCACTGTGTAATGCGCGGTAAATCCGCCAAGCATGACCTGGAAGGTAAACAGGCCCACAACCAATAGCAGGTATTTCCCCAGGGCCTTCTGGGACGGCGTCAGGGCAAAGGTGCTCAGTGGATCCCTGACCGGAGCCGCGGGATCTTCTTCATCTTCTTTGCGCAGGAATGCCCAGGCCCAGATCAGGCCGCCCACACCCGCAATCAGCAGGACAACGCTGACGATTGACCAGACCACATTTTCCGCGGTCGGTTTGTTGTCAATCAGCGGCTCATGGGGCCAGTTGTTGGTATAGGTAGCATCGCTGCCCGGGCGTTCAGTCGACGCTGCCCAGGCGGTCCAGAAGAAGAACTCGGTCATCCGCTGACGGCGCTCGACGCTCGGCAGGGTGTTCTCCTTCATGGCGTAGTTTTCGCGAGTAGACTGAAGTTCCGGCGAGTTGCTGAACAACCGGCTGTAGTAGTCCGCTGTTTCAGCAATCGCTCGAGTTCGGCGTTCTGACAGGTGCAGGGTGCCGGTGGCTTCGTCATAGCTGTTGCTGCGGTACTCGGTTTTCAGGTCATATTGCAGGGCGTTCCGCTCTTGCCCATTCAGGCTGTGCCAGTCCTGCCCGTACTCTTCCTGAGCGGCGATTGCCAGCCAGTTTTCCAGCTCCCGGTGAAGCCAGTCTGCCGTCCAGTCCGGTGCCTGGTAGGCACCATGCCCCCAGATGGACCCCAGTTGCATGCCGCCGACAGACTGCCAGGCAGTCTGGCCGTCGAGAATGCTTTCTTCGGTCATCAGGGTGTCGCCGTTAGCTGACACTACCTGGTCCGGAATGGGAGGCGCAGCGCGGTAGACCTCCGCACCGAAGTATCCCAGCAACGTGAAGGTAATCCCCACGATCGTAATCAGTAACAACCACAGGCGGCGGTACTTAGCCATGTTGAACGTCTCCTGTACGACCATCAACGCGATGGAAAAGAATGTCGTTTTCGAGGTGAATGTGTTGCATGAGGTCATCCCGGAGCTGCTTTCGGTGCACGTTATGAAAGCGGGTAAGGATGTGTTCGATCAGGGCGTCGTTTGATGCCTCTGTAATCTGGACATTTGGGTCCAGTGGGTGTGCTGTTGTGGTCATGGTATGGCCCTCCTCTAAAAGGTGTAAAAACAATACATCTTAATGATTGAAGAGGTGAATGAGATATGTCAAAAATTGTGGCATTGATTCCGTATAAAACAGTGTCCTGGTTCCCTGTTGCGCGTGGTTAAAATATGATCTAAAATTTAAGATGTAATTAGTATATTTCTTTGGAGGGGTGATGGAGAGGTTGCTGTCCTTTGCTAATGGTGCGATGTTTTGGTCTGCAGTGGGCCTGGTCGTTACCGTATTACTGGCTTACCCTTTCTCCAGCGGTTTGGCGATGCCATACCAGGTATTGGCTCACATCGGAACGTTGCTGTTCGCGGTGGGAGTCAAGCTGGCCTATGTGGCGAGATTGGTGTCGCTGAGTCAACTGGGGAGGCCTGTGCACTGATTGCTGGTAGACTAAGGAGCATATAAACAGGTGACAGAGCTCTTGCTGATGGGTGGCGCTTCGGGTAAAGCCGTATTCAAATTTCTTGCGTATATGTTCGCGGGGCTTGGTTTGCTGGGTGTTTTTCTCCCATTATTGCCGACCACCCCGTTCATATTGCTGGCTGCCTTTTTCGCCAGCAAAGGGTCACCTGAGTTCGCCTCATGGCTGGAAAATCACCGAACCTTCGGGCCTGCCATTGAGAACTGGAGAGAACGGAGGGCCGTGCCCGTACGTGGCAAGGTTCTCGCCTGCGTGATGTTGGGGATCAGTTGGTCGATTCTTTTTCTGTCAGGCGCATCGACAGCCCTGTTGGCCGGACTTGGTCTGTTTTTTATCGGATTGGCGGTGTTTCTGATTTCCAGGCCGTCATATTGAGCTTTTCATTCGCATCCTTGGAGTAAATGAATGCACATCACCCGTTATACCGACTACTCAATGCGCGTGCTGATTTATCTGGCAGTACAGGGTGATCGTCTGGCCACCATCCAGGAAATTGCCGATAGCTACGATATCTCGAAGAATCACCTGATGAAGGTGGTCCATCAGCTTAACAAGAAGGGCTATATCGAAACGATTCGCGGAAAGAAAGGCGGCATCCGTCTGCACATGGCACCGGAAGACATCAATATCGGTGTGCTGGTAAGAGAAACCGAGCAGGATATGAGCATTGTCGAGTGCTTTTCCTCTAACAATGCCTGCCGGATTACGCCAGTGTGTGGGCTGAAATCGATGTTTGCCGAAGCCTTGAAAGCCTTTCTGGAAACTCTGGACAAATACACGTTGGCCGATGTGGTTCAGAACCAACATCGGCCGCAGTTACTCAGGTTGTTGCAGATCGCCTAGGGAGTTACTGAACCGCTCAGGCGGATTGAGGCAGAGCTGTCCACTTTTCCCGCAGTCGATCCGGCAGGGAGTAGCTGAGGATGCGCTTGAGCACGGTGCCATACTGCCTGGCGAAACTTCCGGTATTGTAGTGAATGCCATGCTTCTTGCAGACGGCCTGGACCTTTTCGGAAATCTCCGGGTAGCGATGGGCTGGCAGGTCCGGGAACACGTGGTGTTCCATCTGGTAGCTCAGGTGGCCGCTGAGCAGGTGCACAAACCGGTTGCCGGAAAAGTTGGACGACCCGGTCAGCTGGCGCAGGTACCAGTGTCCCTTGCTTTCCCCTTCACATTCTTCTTCGGTAAAGGTTTCCGCATCCTGGGTGAAGTGGCCGCAGAAAATCACGGTGGATGACCAGAGGTTGCGGATCAGGTTGGCGCCAATGTTGCCTGCCAGGACGATCGGGGCAACCGGGAAGGTGATAAGCGGAAAGAACACGTAGTCCTTGAACGCCTGACGGCCACCCTTGCGGAAGAACCCTTTCAGGAACGGCAGCTTTTCTTTCAGGCTGATCTCACCGCGGCGAATTCGCTCGAATTCCAGCTCGTGCAGCCCCACGCCCCACTGGAAGAACACACTCAGCAGGATGTAGTTGATGAACTGCAGGCTGTGGGCCGGACGCCATTTCTCGTCATCGCTGAGGCGGAGCAGGGCGTAACCATAGTCCCGGTCCTTGCCGATGATGTTGGTGTAAGTGTGGTGTTCGTAGTTGTGGGTCAGACGCCAGGAATCGCCGGTGCAGACAGTGTCCCACTCGTAAGTCTGGGAATGCAGGGACGGATCGTTCATCCAGTCGTACTGGCCGTGCATGACGTTGTGACCGATTTCCATGTTCTCGATGATCTTGGAAACGCCAAGCATGGCGGTAGCGGCAACGAAAACCGGGGGAATAAAGCCGAACGGCATCATCACCCGGCCGCCCACTTCCAGGGCGCGATGTAGGCGAACCACGCGGCGGATGTAGTTGGCGTCGCGCTCACCCAGATCAGCGAGTACCTCGTCGCGGATGGCGTTCAGATCTTTCTCGAGTTCATTGAGCTGTGCTTCGTTCATCTGTTTCATTGATAGTGCTCCTGTTCTTGTAGATTAAAGCTCGACGGTAACGGGGCCCTGGGGAACGGATACGCACAATTGAATGTTCTCCTCTCCGGGCCCGGAGCTTTTTCCGGTTAAACGATTAACGACGGTGCCGCTGGTTTTCTTGCAGCTGCACTGGTGGCAAATACCCATGCGGCATCCGTAGCGGGGCGACAGTTTTGCGGCCTCGGCAATGTCCAGTAACGGTGCGTCGCCTTCTGATGACACACGGATGTCGCTGGTGCTGAAGCGAACCTCACCACCCAGTGCATCGGTATCCAGTGCCGCTTTTGGTGCCGCAAAGAAGGTGCTGTGCATCCGCTCTTCGGAGATGCCGCGCTGGGTGAGCAGGGCGGTGGCCAGATCCATCAGGCCCTTGGGGCCGCACAGGTAGCAACGGCGCTGCTCTATACCAGAGACTTCGTCAAGATCCACGTCCTTCAGGAACCGCGGCGTCTCGCTCTCGTTAGTGGCGATGATATTGAGGGTGAGCGTGTCCCAGTTCTGGCGCAGCTCGTACAGCTTCTGCGCGGCGATGATGTCCGCCTGGGTCCGTACAAAGTACAGTAGCGTGACCGGCGCTTCGTAGTTGGCGGCAGCGAGGGTTTCCAGCTGGCTCAACACCGGCGTGATGCCACTGCCTCCGGCGATGTAAAGCAAAGGTTCGCCGGCTTCGGGAATCAGGAAATCACCGAATGCCTCGCCCAGCCCAATGGTGGCGCCCGGCTTCAGGTTGTCGTGCATCCAGTTGGTCACCAGGCCGCCTGGCAGGCGTTTGATGGTCAGCGTGACCATTCCGTTGCTGTGCCATTGCGCGGGAGCACTGGACAGACTGAAGGTCCGGTTGCGGCGCACACCGTCAATATCGATACAGATGTTCACATGCTGGCCGGCCTTGAATCCGTCCCAGCGTTTCGCCGGCTTCAGAACAAAGGTTTTGGTATCGGCGGTCTCGTCTTCAATACGCTCAACCCGGGCCGGTGTGTACTGTTGTACCCACATCGGGTTGATGCGTTCCAGCAGCGGGTCAAAAAAGGCAGCCGGGTCTTCCCGGTTAAAAAGCTGCTTGCCCAGCCACTGTAATGCGGATGTTCTTTCGGTTCTGGATAACATTTCTGGTCTCTCCGTCTGCACTGTTGTGTACAGTTGTTCACTAATGTGTACGACTGTACACACGGAATGAGATGGCGGCAATCAGGCTTTTTGTTGTTGGCGTAAAATGACAAGCATGATGTACTTTATTTTTCCGGAATGTGTACACTTGTGTGCCTTGTATGACTGAGACTGGCGGTACGGTGACGGCATGGCAGAGAAACAGCGGCGAAAGCCTGGTGAGACCCGGGAGAAATTGATGAATGCGGCGTTGACCCTGGTTGGTAAGGGGCGCCATTTTGCCAGTCTTGGTATCCGTGAGGTGACCCGACAAGCAGGTGTGGTACCCACTTCCTTCTATCGCCATTTCCGCAACATGGATGATCTCGGGCTGCAGCTTGTTGACGAGCTCGGACTCGTGCTTCGTCGAATGATGCGGGAAGCGCGCGCTAATGTGTTGCAGGCGGACAAGCTGATGGAAGAGTCCGTTGGCATTTTCATCAGCCACGTACAGGCAAATCGTAGTTTCTTCTTCTTTATGGCCCAGGGGCTGGCGGGGGAGAGTCGGGCCGTGCAGGAGGGGATTCGCAGTGAAATGCGATTTTTTGCCAGTGAACTGGCCAACGATCTGAGGCGGTTGCGACTGGCGGACCACTTGAGTGACGCCGAGCTGGAAATGACCTGTGATCTGGTAGTACGAACCGTGGCTTTCTGCCTGACCGACCTCTTGGGTGTGTCACCCGATGACGACTACCAGATCGAACAGATCCGGAAGCGGACGACCCGCTTCCTTCAATTGATCTTTGTTGGAGCTGCCCACTGGCAGAGTGACAAGGCCTGATGGGTATCAGGCCTTTTTGCGGAGTGTCCGTTTTTTTGTTTCAGGTTTCGGTGGCAGAATCAGGCTCTCCAGTTCGTCCAGCGCCTCACCGGTATACACCGCAAGTTTCTGCATGCTTGGCAACGTATCGCGACACCCCGTAAAGCCGAAGTTCAGTGACCCCGCATAACTCAGGCAAGTAATGTTGAGTGCACCTCCATGGGCAATGAGGGAGACCGGGTACATGGCCTCCAGTTTTGCTCCTTCGTAATAGAGTGTGCGCTGAGGTCCCGGAACATTGGAGATCGTGACGTTGAATACCGGGCGCATCCTTCCCCCCATGCCGGACATCAATTGCAGGATGTAGGGCGACATCAGCAGCATGGTGTACTGGGTCAGGGCGCTTTTGGGCAGTTTCTGCAGGTGTTCCTTGGCACGCCGGGTGGACTGTTTGATGTCCTGCAGGCGCGCCAGAGGCTCGGCGGTGTCCGTTGCCAGCGAGGCGATCATGAAGCTGATCTGGGTTCCGGTGCCCTGGTCATCCGCGGGGCGGATATTGACCGGAATTCCCGCCGTGAGCGGGGTGTCCGGCAGGCTGTCCTGTTCCAGCAGGAACCGGCGTAGGGCGGTACCGCAGAGGTACAACACGATGTCGTTTAGCGACCCTCCGGATACCCGTGCCAGTTCCTTGAGCCGGTCAAGCTGGTAGTGCTGGGTGGCAAACCGACGCTGGGCGGTGACCCGGTGGTTAAGGATGGATACCGGGCCGGTAAACGGCGCTGTCAGTCCATCTTCCGGATGACGGGCGGAATGCACCAACCGGTTCATCGCCTGCCACAACCGCGGAGCCATATCCGCTTGCAGCTTCAGGGCATCCATCGCCTGGGAAACCGCAGCGGGAATCGTGGCTTCCTTGTCGGTTTTGCTGCCCCGGCGGCGCTCCGGTCTGACCGACCACGGCGGCAGCATGTTGGTTTTTTCAGGGTCGGTGGTCAGCACTCTCTGCATCAGGCGTACGCCGCTAATGCCATCGATCATAGAGTGATGCATCTTGGTATAGAGGCCAAAACGGTTGTTCTCCAAACCCTCAATCACGTGACATTCCCAGAGCGGACGGGAAAAATCCAGCGGGTTGGAATGCAGGCGTGATACCAGGATGCCCAGTTCGCGCTCGCCGCCGGGTTTGGGCAGGGCGGAGTGGCGTACGTGATAATCCAGGTCGATGTCTTTGTCGACTTTCCAGGCTGGAGCGACCAGTCGTCCCAACAAACCGGAATAGGCCAGTTTTGAGCACCAGGGCGGCGCCACATCACCGGTTTCCTTCATCCGGTTGACCATATCCCGAAGAAAAGTGTCCGGAGCTCCTTCCGGTAAAGAAAAGATCTGCAGTGTCCCAACGTGCATGGGGGTATCTTCAGATTCAACCGCCAGCCATGAGGCATCCAGGGTTCCCAGGCGTTTCATTCGTGTCTCGTCCTTATGTCCTTGTTGTGCTTCGGCTACCAAGTGTCAGCCCGCACGGATTATTAGTTATTTTGCGAAAGTATACGCAACATTACGGATCAATCACACGAATAACCGGGGCAATGGTTCCCTGTGACGAACTGTGTTGAGAGGGGCATTCGTTACATGTTGTTGCGAAATCCCTGTCACGGGGAGGATCGGCTTGTGCTACCTTCGTTAGCCGACTAATTTCATAAAAACAACAATCTGGAGGCAACGTGGAGTCCAGTCCACTGATTTCGGCGGGGTTACCGATCGCCCTCTTTATTATCATGATCGGTATCGGTATGACGCTCACGGTTCGTGATTTCCGTCAGGTTGCGGTCTATCCGAAGGGAATGATCGTTGGTACCGTGGCACAAATTCTGGTGATGCCACTGGTGGCCTTTGTCCTGGCAACCCTGTTGGCCGTTCCGCCCACCATTGCGGTGGGGCTGGTGATTATTGCCGCCTGCCCAGGGGGAACGACCTCCAACCTGTTTGTCTTGCTGGCGCGGGGAAACATTGCGCTGTCCATTGTTCTCACGGTTAGTGCCAGCCTGATCACAATCCTGACCTTGCCGCTGTTCACCAACCTGGCACTGGATTTTTATATGGGAACCCAGGAAACCGTCGTGTTGCCGGTCTGGAAGACGGTCGGGATGCTGATTGGCATTGTGTTATTTCCGGTAGCCATTGGCATGGTCGTTCGGACCCGGAACCCGGTCATGGCAAAGAAAGCTGAAGGTATGGTCAGCATCTTCGGCGGTATTGTGCTGGCGGTACTGATTGTCGGGCTGATTTACGGGGTACGTGACCAGATCTGGGACTTGCTGAAACAGGCGGGCCCGGCTACTTTCCTGCTGAACATTGCCGGTATCACCCTGGGGCTGCTGGTTGGGCGCGGCGCGGGGCTCACCCAGAGAGAATCCCTGGCAGTAGCCGTGGAACTGGGCATCAAGAATGGCACCATCGCCCTGATGGTAACCCTGACGCTGCTTGAATCCAGCGCCATGTCCATTCCGGCAGCGGTGTACGGGGTGTTGATGTTCCCGATCGGCTTTGTCCTGGCCATGTATGGTCGCAGTATTATTCCGCAGTCGTCCGTTAAGGCAACGGCCACCTGAGAGTGTTATTGACACTATTGCCATGGCCCCCCTGCCACGAGGGACAGAGGGGCCGTTGCTGTTCACTGGTACCCTGAGGCTTCGCTCCGGAGCCCAGGACAATAACAATGACGTTTTATAGCACCCTTAATTCCGCACTATTCCTGCGGGCGATGGCCACCTGCCTCCTGTTTTTCCTGTCCACCGCTGTCTGGTCCGATGACGACCAGTTGCGAGCCACGATTTATAACCAGTCGCTTCCTCTGCAGGAGCGTGTCGCTGCCTTCCAGGACCTGACCGGGCTGGAACCGGATCCGGATCGTGTTTATCGGGTGTGTATCTGGGACATTTTTGGTCGGTCCGGCCCCGTCTTTGCAGCAGCTCAGGAGCAACGCAAAAAGATTCTTGAGTTTGGTGTCAATGTTGAAATGGTGCCCTACACCAGTGAGGCAGTCATGGTGGAGGAGCTCAAATCCGCCACCTGTGATGCCGCTCTGATGAGTGGGCTGAGGGCGCGGTTGTTCAACCGCTACACCGGTACCCTGGATTCCATTGGCGGATTTCCGGAAAGGGAACAGATGCGTCTGGCGCTGAAACTGATGGCCGATTCCCGCAGTGCCGACCGTATGGTCAGCAACGGCTATGTGGTGATGGGGATCGCACCGGCCGGAGCTGCCCATGTGTTTGTGGATGATCGTGAAATCAACACACTGGCCAAGGCGGCGGGTAAGCGGGTGGCGGTGTTGGACTACGATCCGGTCCAGGCGGAAATGATCTCCGGTATCGGTGCAACCCCGGTGGTAGCGGACATCGTTAACGCTCCGAACATGTTCAATACCGGCGTCGTGGATGTACTGGCGGCACCGCTGGCTGCCTATGAAGTGATGGAACTCTACAAGGGGCTGGAACCGGATGGCGGTATCGTCGATCTTCCGTTGACCCACATCACCGCACAGTTGATTGGTCGGTCGGAGGTGGTGCCGAACGAGCTGGCGCAGTTCGTCCGGGAGGCGTTCTATCAGGGGTTCGATGAGATCATCAGCCGGGTACGCATGGAAGAAGAAAAAGTACCGGATAAGTGGTGGATTGAGATCCCCGCCGAGGACCGCCTGGAATACGATCGGATGATGCAGCAGGCACGGGTGGAGTTGCGTGACAAGGGCTACTACAGCGGGGACATGCTGACCCTGCAGCGCAAGATCCGCTGCCGGGCAAATGGCGCCCGGGAGGAATGCGCTGACCCGGTGGAGTAACCGATGACCGCCGATGCCCAAACCCTGGCGGCCAGCCGGGGCCGTACCCTGTCCGTCACCCTCGCCAGCCTGCCAATGCTGGTTATTCTGGTGCTCACTCTGCTGGCTTCGGTAGGGGAGACGCTGCATTCCCGTTTGCTGGAAATTGGCGGCGAGACCTGGCCGGATTACTTCAACCTGCGAGTGATTGATCAGATTCGGGCGCCGGACTGCCAGGTGGTGGCGGACCCTGAAGCCGCCGTGGAGTTGGCGGTGGCGGCGAAAAAAGCGGAAATGGCCGCGGATCCGTTTGCCGATGTCTTTGGTGGCAATCTGAACCGCAAGGACATTCGCTCGTCGATCATGGCGACCTCGGATGCCTGCAAGCAGCGGCTTGCCGAATGGGAGCGCCTGCAATCCCTGGATGGACCCGGTGTGCGGGCTTTCGCGTTGATGGAGACGGGCCTGTCCCGGGCGGTGGTCCTGATCACCGGTAACCGTCGTGTCCTGCTGGGATTCATGTTGCTGTTCTGCGCGGCTGCGGCGACCCTTGGCCGCCAGCATATTGCCTTGCGTCCGGTCGAATCCCGGCGGGACGACCAGGTGGCCACCCTTGCGCAGCTGATCGCAAACAGCCTGTTAACGGCCTCCGCCTGGCTCTATCGCCAACAGGAACTGGCTCAGGCAGACGCCGGTATGCCGCTGGCTCACCTCTTCATGCACGATATCTGGGTGGCGGGGTTTGGCGCACTGACGTTGATCTCTTTATGGCAACTGAGGCAGCCGAGGGCAGATCTGTCATCCGGGGGTAGCTGGCCCCGTTCGCTGCTGAGCGTGCCGCTGTACAGTTTCATGTGCATCAGTGCCACCGTGCAGTTTGCGTTTCACGGTTTCTACCATGGCATCGCGGTTTACCTGAACATGATGGCGGAGTTGTCGGCGCTGTTCCTGAATCTGGGACTTTATGTCTGGGTCGGTATGTTACTGGCCAGAACCCACTTGCCCCGCAAGGTGTTTGATCTTATCCGCCCCTGGCAGTTGCCGCCCAAATGGCTGGGTGTCGTGGTGCTACTGCTGACGGCGCTGCCTACCGCCTACAGTGGTGCTTCCGGTATCTTCATCCTCGCCGCGGGTCTGACGCTGTACCGTGAGTTGCGGCGGGCCGGCACCTCCGAACAGCTGGCGTTGGCAACCACGGCCATATCCGGTTCCATGGGGACCATGCTTCGCCCCTGCCTGTTAGTGGTGATCGTCGCTACTCTGAACAACAGCGTGACCACGGACGAATTGTTCAGCGCCGGTGCCCGCGTCCTGTTACTGACCGCCTCGGTCTATGCAGTCTACGTATACCTGATGGGAGGTGCATCCACCGGCCGTATCGCGCCACTGCGGGATGCCGTTCCGGGCACCCTGCGGGCGCTGGTACCGTTACTGCCGTACATTGCGATTTTTGCGGCCGTGGTGGTGCTGTGGAATGTTCTGCTGGGTCGGGGGCTGGATGAGTTCTCGGCCCCCGCTATCCTGCCAGTGATTCTGCTGCTGGTCCTCGGTTATGAGCGACTGGTGCTGAAGGCCGGGGATCCGGATGCGGAAGACTCAGCTCCTCGAGCCAATGTCATTCCTCCCAGTGGATTCTCGCAATCGGTGATGCGGGCCACCCGGGAGTCCTGTGCCCTGATCGGTGCCCTGCTGATGCTGATGGCGCTGTCAGTGAGTGTTGGCGGTCTGATCGAACGTTCGGGTCTGTTGGAACTGTTCCCGGAGCAATTGGGCTCGGTCTGGCTGACCCTGACCCTGCTGATGGGTCTGCTGGTGTTTATCGGCATGATTATGGACCCCTACGGTGCGGTGTTACTGGTGAACGCCACCCTGGCGCCGATTGCCCTGAAGAATGGTATTGACCCCCTGCATTTCTGGGTAATGACCGTACTGGCGTTCGAAATGGGCTACCTGACGCCGCCAGTCGCCCTCAATCACCTGCTGACCCGGCAGGTGGTCGGTCTGCCAACGGCTTGGGAGAGTTTGCATGGCACCTTCTGGCAGCGGAACTTTCGCTTTATTTTTCCAGTCCTGGTGATGGGTACCGCGTTGCTCGTCGTGACGTATATCCCGGTTGGATGGGACACCGGCTTCCGACTGTTGTTGGGTGTTCAGCCGTCACCGTAATGGTTATGCTCTGGTTTCAGGCTCGGTCGGAAATCCGGAGTGGCAGGCATGAATTTTCTCAATGGCATTACGTTGTTGCTGGTGTACCAGTTGGTGGGGGAAGTCACGGTCCGCTTGCTTGACGTGCCGATTCCCGGCCCGGTACTGGGCATGGTCATGCTATTCGTGACTCTGCTTATCAGGGGGCAGGCACCGGAGTCGGTTGACCAGGCGTCCTCAGCACTGCTGAGTCACCTGTCGCTGCTGTTCGTTCCGGCAGGCGTGGGCATGATGGTGCATTTCGACCGGATAGCTGAAGAATGGGTCCCGATCACCCTGGCCCTGTTACTGAGCACCATCGTCACCATGGTCGCTACCGCCTTGATCATGCAGTTGACCACCCGCTGGCTGGTCGGGTCGCATCAGGGTAAGGAGCCGGACGGTGACTGATCCTGGTCTCAAGGATATCTGGGTTTATCTTTCAGCATCGCCGTTGCTGGGCCTGACCATGACCCTGGTGGCCTACGGTCTTGCCTACCGCCTGTACCTGCGGACACGGTCCAACCCGCTGGCGAACCCCGTAGTCACCTCGGTCGGAATGCTGATCGGGGTGCTGGTGCTGACGGGGACTTCCTATGATGATTATTTTGAGGGTGGGCAGTTCGTACACTTTTTGCTGGGACCGGCCACCGTCGCCCTTGCCGTACCGCTATACCAGCAGTTTTCCAGACTGCGACAGTTATGGTTGCCGGTGACTATTTCACTGGTGTGCGGCGTAACGATTGCGGCTGGCAGTTCCATTGGCCTGGCCTGGCTCCTTGGGGGATCCACTGAGATACAGATGTCCCTGGCTCCCAAATCGGCGACGGCTCCGGTGGCCATGGGCATTTCTGAAAAAATCGGCGGTCTGCCGTCCCTGACTGCGGTGTTGGTGGTGATCACCGGTATCACCGGGGCGGTGCTTGGGACCAAACTGTTTGAATGGCTTCGGGTGACAGACGATACCGCCAAGGGGATTGCCATGGGGGTTGCTGCCCATGGCATCGGAACGGCACGGGCCTTTCAGGTCAGCCCGCAGATGGGCGCTTTCTCGGGGCTGGCGATGGCATTATCCGCCTTTGCCACCGCGTTGCTGGTGCCCTGGCTGGTGGATCTCATGCAATTCCTGATCAGTCAGTCGTCTTCGTCCTGATCCCTCGGCGGGCAGTGATAGTCCTCCACCACCGTACCTTCGTCGACACTTTCCAGGTGAACATCAAATCCCCACAGGCGATGGGTATGCCTCAGCACTTCCTCGGTTTCCTTGCCGAGCGGAACCCGGTCGACCGGGATATGCCGCAGTGTCAGTGAACGATCGCCCCTGACGTCCACGTTCCATACCTGGATGTTCGGTTCCCGGTAACTGAGGTTGTACTGGCGTGCCAGCTTTTCCCTGAGGGCGCGGTAACCGGTCTCGTCATGAATGGCGGTGATGCGGTACACGTCTTCCTGATCGTCGTTCTGGATCGCGAACAGTTTGAGGTCCCGCATGACCTTCGGTGACAGGAACTGCTGGATGAAGCTTTCGTCCTTGAAGTTCTTCATGGCGAAGTGCAAGGTTTCGACCCAGTCGCTGCCGGCGATATCCGGGAACCACTGACGGTCTTCCTCGGTGGGATTTTCACAGATTCGTCTCAGGTCCGAATAGATGGAGAATCCCAGGGTGTAGGGATTGATGCCTGAATACCACGGGCTGTCAAAGGGTGGCTGATAGACCACCGCCGTATGGCTTTGCAGGAACTCCAGCATGAAGCCGTCATTGACCAGGCCTTTTTCATACAGGCGGTGCAGCAGCGTGTAATGCCAGAAAGACGCCCAGCCTTCGTTCATCACCTGGGTCTGGCGCTGGGGATAGAAGTACTGGGCCAGCTTGCGCACAATGCGAATGATTTCCCGTTGCCAGGTTTCCAGCAGGGGCGCGTTTTTCTCGATGAAATAGAGAATGTTTTCCTGCGGATCCTCCGGGAAGCGCTTTTTTCGCCGGACCGGGTCGTCGTCATCGTCCATTTTGGGAATGGTGCGCCACAGGTCATTGATACGGCGCTGCTGGTACTCCTCCCGTTCCTTCTGTCGTCTTGCCTCTTCTGCGGCCGAGATCGGCGCCGGCCGTTTATAACGATCGACGCCATAATTCATCAGTGCATGGCAGGAGTCGAGGATCTCCTCCACAGCATCCAGTCCATAGCGCTCTTCGCACTCGGCGACATAATGACGGGCAAACACCAGGTAATCGATAATCGCGCTGGCGTCGGTCCAGGTGCGGAACAGGTAATTGCCCTTGAAAAAGGAGTTATGTCCATAGGAGGCGTGGGCAATCACCAGTGCCTGCATGGGCAGGGTGTTTTCCTCCATCAGATAGGCGATGCAGGGGTTGGAATTGATCACAATCTCGTAGGCCAGTCCCATCTGGCCGCGCTGGTAACTCTTGGACGTGCTCAGGAACTGTTTGCCGAAAGACCAGTGATGATAGCCCACGGGCATGCCCACGGAACTGTATGCGTCCATCATCTGTTCGGCGCTGATCACTTCAATCTGGTTGGGGTAGGTGTCCAGGCCGAATTCTTCAGCGCATATGGCGATTTCCTCATTGTATTGCCGGATCAGATCGAAGGTCCATTCTGAGCTGTTGGAGATCGGTTCCCTGGCCTTCGGCTCCTCATTGTCCGGGATGTTCGGGCGGTCGATGATGTCACTCATGCGGCTTTCCTCTCGAACAGCTGGCGGAACACCGGATAGATCTCGCCGGGATCAGCGATTTGTTGCAGCGCAAAACTCTGGGGGAACTTCTCCTGGATTTTCTCGTACTCGTACCAGAGCATCTGGTGGTCCTGCGGAGTAATTTCCACATAGGCAAAGTATTGCACCAGCGGCAGCAGGCTTTGCGACAGGATCTTGCTGCACACGGGCGAGTCGTCGTTCCAGTTATCCCCGTCCGACGCCTGCGCGGCGTAAATGTTCCACTCACTCGGAGAATAGCGGGATTCGATAATTTTGTGCATCAGCTTCAGTGCACTGGACACAATGGTGCCACCGGTTTCCCGGGAGTAGAAGAATTCCTCTTCATCCACCTCCTTGGCACTGGTGTGATGGCGTATGAAGACCACTTCAATTTTCTTGTAGTTCTTCTTGAGAAACAGGTACAGGAGAATGAAGAAACGCTTGGCGATGTCCTTGTGCATCTGGGTCATCGAGCCGGACACATCCATCAGGCAAAACATGACCGCACTGGTGGCCGGCTTGGGTTGCTTGACGTGTTGCCGGTAGCGCAGGTCGATCTCATCAATGAAGGGAATGCGCCTTACATTGGCTTTGAGTCGCGCAATTTCCTCCTCAAGCGCCTGAATCTGATCATCGTGGCTGAATGCCGCATCCAGATCGTCCGGGGCGGCCTTCAAGGCGGCGAGCTGTTCTTCCAGGTCACGAATTTTCTTCTTGCGGGCACCGCCCAAACCGAGGCGACGGGCATGCGCACCCCGCAGGGAGCGCACCACATCCAGCTTGGCGGGTATGCCCTGGGTGGTAAAGCCCGAGCGGACATACTTGAATGCCTCGGTGTCTTTGAGCTTCTTGCGGGCGAGGTTGGGCAGCTCCAGGTCGTCAAACAGGAAATCCAGGAACTCCTCCTGGGTGATCTGGAAGGCGAACTCGTCCATCCCCTCGCCATCGGGGCTGGCCTGCCCGCCACCCTGGCCCTGTCCGCCACCCTGCGGCTTGGGCAGGGTGTCGCCGGCAACGAACTCCTTGTTGCCGGGGTGAACAATCTCCCGTTTGCCACCCTGGCCGTGGTGGAAAATAGGCTCTTCAATATCCCGGGAGGGAATGCTGACTTTTTCGCCGCGCTCAATGTCCGTAATGGAGCGGCGCTGTACCGCATCGGCCACCGCTTTTTTGATGTGGTGCCGGTAGCGACGCAGAAACCGTTCCCGGTTCACTGCGCTCTTGTTTTTACCGTTCAGGCGGCGGTCGACTATGTGGGTCATACCCATAGTTTTACTCCAGTTCAGTGAACGTTCACTGAATTAGTGAGACTTACGGACGCGCAGATACCATTCGGCCAGTAGCCGTACCTGTTTCTCCGTGTAGCCTCGATCGACCATACGCTCGACGAACTGCTTGTGCTTCTTCTGATCTTCCTGGCTGGCTTTCGGGTTGAACGAAATAACCGGCAGGAGATCCTCGGTATTGGAGAACATCTTCTTCTCAATCACGCTACGCAGCTTCTCATAGCTGAGCCAGGAAGGGTTGCGGCCCTGATTGTTTGCCCGTGCCCGCAATACGAAGTTGACCACCTCGTTGCGGAAGTCCTTCGGGTTGCTGATACCGGCCGGTTTCTCGATTTTCTCCAGCTCGTCGTTGATGGCAGAGCGGTCGAGAATTTCGCCAGTTTCCGGATCCCGGTATTCCTGGTCCTGAATCCAGAAGTCGGCATAGGTTACATAGCGATCGAACAGGTTCTGACCGTATTCGCTGTAGCTTTCCAGATACGCGGTCTGAATTTCCTTGCCGATGAACTGAACATAGTGCGGGGCCAGGAATTCCTTGATGAAGCGCAGATAACGCTCCTGGATTTCCGACTGGAACTGCTCCTGCTCAATCTGTTTCTCCAGGACATACAACAGGTGGACCGGGTTGGCCGCCACTTCCGTGGTGTCAAAGTTGAACACCTTGGACAAAATCTTGAAGGCAAAGCGGGTGGACAGACCATCCATGCCTTCGTTGACCCCTGCGGAATCCCGGTATTCCTGGATGGATTTCGCTTTCGGGTCGGTGTCCTTGATGTTCTGGCCGTCGTAAACTCGCATCTTGGAGAAGATGCTGGAGTTTTCCGGCTCCTTGATCCGCGACAGCACCGAGAACTGGGCTAGCATGTCCAGAGTATCCGGGGCGCAGGGGGCACCGGCGAGTGAGCTGTTCTTGAGCAGTTTCTTGTAGATCTCGATCTCTTCCGTTACCCGCACGCAATAGGGCACTTTGACGATGTAAACCCGGTCAAGGAACGCCTCATTGTGTTTGTTATTGCGGAAGGTCTGCCATTCGGATTCGTTGGAGTGGGCCAGGATAATGCCGTCAAATGGCACTGACCCCATACCCTCGGTGGTGTTGTAGTTGCCTTCCTGAGTGGCCGTCAGCAGGGGGTGAAGTACCTTGATGGGCGCCTTGAACATCTCCACAAACTCCAGCAGCCCCTGGTTGGCCCGGCACAGGCCGCCACTGAAGCTGTAGGCGTCCGGATCGTCCTGGGAGTAATCCTCCAGCATGCGGATATTCACCTTGCCCACCAGCGCGGAAATATCCTGGTTGTTGTCGTCACCGGGCTCTGTCTTGGAAACACCAATCTGGTCAAGCACCGACGGGTATTTCTTCACCACCTTGAACTGGCTGATATCACCGCCGTATTCGTGCAGGCGCTTCACAGCCCACGGTGACATGATGTTTTGCAGGTACCGCAGGGGAATGCCGTACTCTTCCTCCAGAATCGGTCCATCTTCATCGGGATCAAACAAGCCCAGTGGGGATTCGTTTACCGGCGAGCCCTTGATGGCATAGAAGGGCACTTTCTGCATCAGAAACTTGAGCTTCTCCGCCAGTGAAGATTTACCGCCACCGACCGGACCCAGCAGATAGAGAATCTGTTTCTTCTCCTCCAGCCCCTGAGCGGCATGCCGGAAGAAGGACACAATGTTCTCCACGGCATCTTCCATACCGTAGAAGTCGGAGAATTCGGGGTAACGTTTGATAACCTTGTTGGAAAAAATGCGTGACAGCCGGGAGTCACGGGACGTGTCGACTAGCTCTGGCTCGCCAATGGCCAGTAACATCCTCTCCGCGGCAGTGGCGTATGCCGTTGGGTCCTTTTTGCAGATCTCCAGGTATTCCTCAAGGGAGTATTCCTCCTCCTGAGTTGCTTCATACCGGTCTTTGAAGTGCTGCAGTATAGTCATATATGGCCCCTCGCTCGCTGTTCTTCAGCTTTCAGTTCACGCAATGTCCCCGTTGCAGTTGGCTCCGCCAAACTGGGCGGTGTGTCTGGTTATTAGTGGAAGAAATGGATACTACAAACCGATCTACGGTTCGCGGCCGATTTCGGTTTGGTTACCTTGAGCTTAGTTCACGCTCCGAAACTTGGACAGCCTATTTAAGGTTTCGGTTCATTAATTTGTGTTGCTTTTGGTTTTTGTTTTGGGTTTGGGGGGGTGGGAGCATGGGGGAGGCCTTTTTTTCAAAACTCCGCTTGAACTCGCTTCGCTCAGACAGGCGGTGTTTTGAAAAAAAGGCCTCCCCCACACTCCCACGAACTCAAGAGGTAGACCGGAAGAAGAAAAAAAGATGGGGGTTGGAGTTGCTGCAAGTGTTGGGGGCAGCTCCTTGTTAACACAGTTATAAATAGTCAGTAACACCGGGTAAACGTAATCAGTAAAACGAGGCGGATATGGGGGGTACCCTTTTTCAAATGACCGCCTGTCTGAGCGAAGCGAGTTCAAGCGGCCATTTTAAAAAAGGGTACCCCCCGTAGCCGCCGATCCCCGATACCAGAAGGCTACTTTTTGACAAGCCGAAACACACTCTCAGTAGCCCCAGCCAGCCCCTTGCGCTTGGTAAACGGATGGTCCTTGGCCAGCGTGTTGGTCAGGATGTGTTCGATGTCGTAGTCGTCGGAATACAGCTCCCAAACCTCCTCGTCGCTGACGTTGAACGGCGGCCCCTTGATCTCGGTGTCGTAGTCCAGGGTGATCAGCAGAATTCGGGTGCCGTCAGGGATGACCGCCGTCAGGTGCTCGACATATTCCTTGCGCATTTTCGGGGGCAGGGCGATCAGTGCGGCGCGGTCGTAGACCAGGCGGATGTGTTTCAGGTCATCCGGGACCAGCTGGAAAAAATCGCCGCACCAGAGCTCCAGATTGTCGTGCTTGAACCGGGTGAACGGCTCGCCCGGTCGAACCATCGCCTTCTCGCCGGCCTCCTCGAAGAAGTCCTTGCAGGCAATGTCACTCAACTCCACACCAATGATCGGATGGCCGCGATCATGCAGCCACCACATATCGTGGGCCTTGCCACAGAGCGGAACGAGCACCGCGGGTGCGCCTTCGCCCGCCAGCTCAGGCCAGTGGTCGTGAAGATAGCTGTTGATGGTCCCTTCGTGAAAGCCTATTTCCTTCTTTGCCCAGCGCTCGTGCCAGAATTCGTGTTCCATCGTCTACCCATCCTTACAATTGGAGGTTTTTCTCAGTCTATCCTAATCTGTGCTTTTCTTGGTTAAGGAGAAACGAATGAAAGCGGTTTTCCTCGATGCTGATACCCTCGGAAACGACGTTGACCTGACGCCCATTGAAACCGTTACCGGGGGCCTGGTAAAGCATGAACGGACGGCTCCTGAACAGGTGCTTGAACGGATTCGTGGCTTCGATACCGTCGTCGTGAACAAGGTCGTGCTCAACCGCGAACATTTCGAGGCCTGCCCGGAACTTAAAACCATAGCCGTGGTGGCGACCGGACTCAATAACATTGATCAGGCTGCAGCCAAAGACCACGGCATCCGGGTGATGAATGTCACCCACTATGGCCGCTCCACCGTGGCGCAGCACACCATGGCATTGATGCTGGCGCTGGCGACGCGATTGCTGGATTACAACCGCGATGTACGGGCCGGGCGTTGGGGGCGTAGCTCGATGTTCTGCCTGATGGACCACCCGATTATGGAGCTGGAAGGCCGAACCCTGGGCATCGTTGGTTATGGCGATCTCGGGCAGGGTGTCGCGGAACGTGCCCGGGCCTTTGGTATGAAGATTCTGCTGGGCGCACGTCCCGGGCAGGAGCGGGGTGAAGTGGACGGTTATCCCCGGATACCCCTGGACGAGTTGCTGCCGCAGGTGGATGTGCTGTCACTGCATTGCCTGCTGACGGACGATACCCGGAACATGATCGGCGCCCGGGAACTGGCGACGATGAAAAGGGAAGCACTGCTGATCAACACCAGCCGGGGCGGCCTGGTAGACGAGCAGGCGTTGGCCGATGCCCTGCGGGCTGGCACGATTGGCGGGGCCGGTTTTGATGTGCTGACAGAAGAGCCTCCGCGCCATGGCAATCCACTGCTGGCGGATGACATTCCCAACCTGATTGTGACCCCGCATTCCGCCTGGGCGAGTCGGGAGGCAAGGCAGAGAATTGTTGGCATAACGGCCCACAACCTGGAGTCTGTTGGTTAGATGTCGTCGGCATGCCCTTGATTCACCGTGGGAATAATTTAAGCCATACTGAACTGGAGCTGACGTATATCTATATCTCCAGTCATGATCTTTATTCAGACAACAGGACGTTAAGTGGCTTCTTTTCAACTGAAAGACCGGCTTCAGGCTGCGGAAAACTGGATTCTCGCCAATCCCAATCCCCCCCAGCACTGGCCGTGGACCTGGCTCTATAAAACCGGGCGCAGCCTGTATGCGCTGATCCGCGATGTGATCAGTGGCAACCTGACTCTGCACTCCATGAGTCTGGTGTACACCACGCTGCTCAGTATAGTGCCGTTGCTGGCGTTGAGTTTCTCGGTACTCAAGGCTCTGGGGGTGCACCAGCGGATGGAGCCGTTCCTGTTCCAGTTCTTTGAACCCATGGGACCGCAGGGGGTGCAGATAGCCGAGCAGATCCTGAGCTTTGTCGACAACATGAAAGTCGGGGTACTGGGCTCGGTGGGCCTGGCGTTGCTGGTGTATACGGTCATTTCGCTGGTCCAGAAAATCGAGCGTTCCTTCAACATGATCTGGCGCGTACCGGACATGCGATCCATGGCGCAAAGGTTCAGCAATTACCTGAGCGTGATCATGGTCGGGCCCCTGTTGATGGTGTCCGCCATCGGCGCGACCGCTACCATTTTCTCCTCCAAGTTCGTGCAGACGTTGGTCGAAATAGAGCCTTTTGGTTCGTTGATCATTGCCGTCAGTCGTTTTACACCTTTCTTTCTGGTGGTGGGAGCCTTCACCTTCGTTTATGTGTTTATCCCCAACACCCGGGTCAAACTGCGTTACGCTTTTATCGGCGGCCTGGTGGCGGGGGTGTCCTGGCAGACTGCGGGTATGCTGTTTGCCTCTTTTGTGGCAGGTTCCGCCAAATACGAGGCGATCTATTCCAGCTTTGCCATAGGTATCATTCTGCTGATCTGGACGTATCTCAACTGGATGATTCTGCTGCTCGGCGCCAGTTTGTCGTTTTACCTGCAGAATCCGGGGTCGGTAGCGAAGCGCCGCCAGGTTCAATTGTCTCCCGAGCTGCAGGAAAAGGTGGCTCTGGCGCTGATGTGGATGGTTGCGAAACCCTTCAGCGAAGGTAAATCGGCACCCCAGCAGGAGTGGTTGGAGCATCAGCTGCGTGTGCCCGGCGAAGTTACCCGTGGTGTGAGTGACAAGTTGATCCGGGCGGGCTTCCTGATGCTGGCGGGTAGTCAGGGAGACCGATTGGTGCCGGGGCGGGCACTCAACCTGATCACTGTGGGCAACGTACTGGAGGCTGTCCGCCATGATGAGGATCGGGTAGTGGATCGCCTGCCTCCGGTGATTCCGGAGGGGTTGCGAATACGTTCCGCCGCCGATGAGTCGGTCACCTTTGCCGAGCTGTTGAGTGAGGAACCGGGGAAGCCTCCTGCCTGATCTGCCCGGGACCTTAGCCAGGCGGGGCGTCTGTATCAGTCTTCCAGCATTCTGAGAAGCGCTTTGCGTACAAATGCAAACTGCTCCTCATTCAGACGAACCAGACTGAGCAGTTTCTCCTCCGCCATATTACGCTGGTGGGCGTGACGAAGTGCTTCTCGGGTTCCCATGATCATGCCGTCGTTCAGGGGCGTGTGTTGCTGTTCGGGCGCGGGGCGTTCAGCTGCAAGCAGGTAGGCGTGGTATTTTGGAGGTAGATTCCACTCATTGGCCAGCAGTTGGGTGGTCGCCCAGTGGTAACGCGCCAGGGCATACCGGATGACTGCCGGGCCGGGCTCCTGCCTGTAGCCGTTGGCAAGGTAGATACGGTGGATTTCCCTTCGCAATGTAATATAGGACAGGGCCGGCAGGAGGCCCACCATAAAGTGCGCACTGGTGTCCTGCCCCTGTATTTTGGCGATCAGTTCCGCCGCGCGGGCACAGGTCAGCCCCCATCGCCAGACCCGTTGGGCAAACAGGGCCTCGCGGCTGTTGCGCGCCGCCATCATCGGCCGTAAAACTGCGGCTGATATAACACTTCGGATGCCATCAAGCCCCAGTACAAAGACTGCGTGGTCCACCGACTCGATGGTTTGGTCACCGGGCCTGAAATAGGGGCTGTTGGCAATTTGCAGGAGCTGGTCGGTGAGTGCCGGATCACTGAGTATGATTCCGGTCACCTGGTGGCGGTCTGATGTCTCGTCCGACAGGGCCTGCATCAGCATGGGGAGTGTCAGCGGCCGACGCGGTAATTCTTCGATGCTCTGGTCGTGCAGGCGTTGTTCAAGCTGTTTCAGTACCGGATTGATTTCGTCTGTGCCGGTATTGAGTGCAGAAGGTGGTGAGTCCAGCAACCAGCAGAAAAGGTGGCCCTCCAGGTTTTGCACCAGAAGGGCATCCTGCTCAGTGGTGGAGGTGTCGCCAATTACCGGATTGAACAGCCTTGGTTCGGGGGACCGGGGCCGGGGCTCAGGCCGGGTGTCCGAAAACAAACCTGATATCCAGGATAAAATGCCTGGCATCCAATGCCTCCAGGTCGGTAGATCGGTAGGTCGTCAAATGTTACGTACTCGCTACCTGCCAGTATAGAGGCGCCATTGGATTGTGCCCAGAAAAACGGCCCCGGTTATCCCAGGGTGCCGCCAAATACGAAGATCAATTGACCGACGCCCGCAACCATCCCCAGGAACGCACCCACCAGAATGAGTTTGATCTCGTCCTCCTGGAAGCAGGGGCGAAGCAGGTCCTGGAATTCCTCCGATGACAGGGCAATCATCCGCTCAACCATGATGGATTTAACGGCCCGGGCCCGGTCTTTTTCGAACATGGGGTTATTGAAAGAAGACTGGGAGATTTCGATGGCTTTCAGTCCCACCTTGTTTTTCAGGGTAGCGAATCCGGTGGGGCCAAACGCCATCTGGGTCAGCGCCTTGCCCATGCCGGCGGTTTCATCCACCAGTGGTTTGATGTGTTTCTTCACCATATTGCGGGCACGGTCTCCCTTGGGACCCTCGATAATGGCGTTGATGATGTTGCCGACGGTCAGGATTTCGTGGGTCACGATGTGGCAGAAGGACTCCGCCACTTCGTTCTGACGCTTGAGGAACAGCCCTTGTAATCGTATCGGTCCGATTTTCTTCTCGTACAGAGGGCGGAAAATCACGTTCAGCGCGATCCAGTTGGTGGCGTAACCGACCAGCAAACCGAAAAACGGTAGCACCCACCAGCTTTGGTAGAAATACCACACCACCATCTGCACCAGGCCGAACAGGAACCCGAAGTAGAGGCCTGAATTGACGATGAATCGAAACTCGGCATCGCCACATTCCAGGAAGATGCGGTTCAGCAGCTGCTTGTCCTTGGCAAGGCGGTCGATGACCATGCCCTTGATGTCCAGCAGGTCTTCGATGTTGTGGGAAATATCGTCGACCAGGTTATCGACCAGTTGGGGGGTGGCCTTGCGAACCCGGTCGTAGACCATGTTGCGGGCAGAGGAGGGCAGGTTTTCCCAGAAGGTCGGGTATTCCCGCAGCATCATTTCGTCGACGTATTCTTCAATTCTGGGATCAGCGGAATGCACGATATGCGCCGCCAGTACCTTGGGGTCGATTTGCTGGAAGATTTCGTCGACGGTGCCGATTTTGGAGATGGTTGCATCCACGCTGATGGCGGCCATTTTCCGGGCCTTGGACGGGATGATGCCCTGCCAGCCGAGCAATGGCGGTTTGCCGATAAATTCCAGGGGGTAGAAGGTCATCTTGATGGCAAGCCAGTTGGTGCTCCAGCCGATCAGCGCGGCAATGACTGGGATGCTTAGGTATTGCCAGAATTCGGGATTGGTAAACAGACTTGTCATCCGGTACTCGCGTTTGTTCGTTGTTGGTGTTTTGGTTCCCGCTACGTTACGGGGAGGATTCTCCAAAACACGCTCAAGTACGTCCATGTAGCGCTTGGGCTCCGCCATCCATGGCTCCGCACAGTTTTGGAGAATCCTCCCCGTAACGCAGCTCAAATCACGGAGTTGTCCTCAACAGTTCTTCTGCTCGACAGCGATAATGTTTGCCAGCCTGTGTCCTGTCAATGACTGATACGCCACACAAAAGCGGCGGCACAGTCGGTTTCGTCAATTGCCGATATCACCCCAGAGCCATTGGCACAACGCCATAGCGGCGATCGGGGCGGTTTCTGTCCGGAGTACTCTTGGTCCGAGAGCTACCGGGAGGAAACCACTGTTTTCAGCTGCGGCGATTTCCTCGGGGCTGAGGCCGCCTTCCGGGCCGATCATCAGGGCGACGCGGGTCGGTGTGTTCATGGAGTCGAGGGACTGTTCCGTGCGGTGGTGCAGTACCAGTCTCAGGTCGCAGTCCCCGGTGTGTTCGAACCATTGCGCCAGGGTCATGACCGGGAGGATCTCGGGCACGTGGGCGCGGCCGCATTGTTCGGCGGCGCTGATGGCGACGGATTGCCAGTGGCGCAGGCGCTTGTCCTCTCGGTCACCTTTGAGCTTTACATCGCAGCGTTCGGTGGTGAGCGGGACAATACGGGTCACCCCCATTTCCACGGCTTTCTGCACAGCGTAGTCCATGCGGTCGCCTTTGGAGAGGGTCTGGCCAAGGACGATGTCCAGGGGAGATTCGGTGTCGTTCGCGACCGGAGCACCCACCTGGACGTCGACCTGTTTTTTGGTGGCGCTGGTGATAGTGGCGGGGTAGTCGTGGCCATCACCGTTGAAAAGCCGCAGCTCCTGGCCGGGCTGCATGCGCAATACCCGGCCGACGTGCTGGGCTGCGTTTTCGTCCAGCGCGGTTGTGCCGCCCTCAGTCAGCGGAGAGCGGGTGTAGATTCTCGGAACGCGCATGCTCAGTCCCTGACGGCAATCTCAATGCCTTCGGTCGCCACTTGGCCAAGGTGACGAATCTGCTCCTCGGTGATGATGTACGGCGGCATGAAATACACGACGTTGCCCAGTGGGCGAAGCAGGGCCTGACGGGTCAGGGCGTGCTGATAGACCTTGATGCCACGCCGTTCCTGCCAGGGGAACGGGGTTTTGTCGGCTTTGTTCTTGACCATTTCCACGGCCAGGGTCATGCCGTGCTGGCGGATACCGCCAACGTTCGGATGATCCGCCAGGTGGGCCACCGAGTCGGCCATGCAGGCGGACAGGCGTTTGTTGTTCTCGATGACGTTGTCATCCCGGAAGATGTCCAGGGTGGCCAGGGCGACGGCACACCCAATGGGGTTGCCGGTGTAGCTGTGGGAATGGAGAAACGCCCGCAGGGTCTCGTAATCGTCGTAGAACGCCTGGTAAACGTCATCGGTGGTCAACACGACGGACAATGGCAGGTAACCGGCGGTCAGTCCTTTCGACAGGCACATGAAATCCGGGGTAATGCCTGACTGCTCGCAGGCAAACATAGTGCCGGTGCGGCCAAAACCAACGGCAATTTCGTCAGCGATCAGATGCACGCCGTAACGATTGCAGGCTTCCCGCAATTTGGTGTGATACACCGGATGGTGCATGCGCATGCCCCCGGCGCACTGAATAAGCGGCTCCACCACAACGGCACAGATTTCCTCGTGTTTCTCGGCCAGCAGCTTTTCCATGGCCTCGAACTGGCGCAGGGCGTATTCCTCGTCGGTTTCACCGGCTTCCTTGTTCCAGGCATCCGGTGATGGCGCTGTAAGCACTTCCATCAGCAGCGGCTGGTAGGTGTCCTTGTACAGTGCGACATCACCAAGCGCCAGCGCGCCCAGGGTTTCACCGTGGTAGCTGTTGCCGAGGTTGACGAAGTTCTTCTTGCCGGGTTTGCCCTGGTTCTTCCAGTAGTGGTAGCTCATCTTCAGCGCGGCTTCGATGGCGGATGAACCGTTATCGGCATAAAAACATTTATTGAGGCCCGGAGGGGTAACCTCAATCAGGCGCTCTGACAGGTTGACCACCGGTTCATGGCTGAATCCGGCCAGGATCACATGCTCGAGCTTGCCGATCTGTTCCTGGATGGCCGCGTTGATGCGCGGGTTGGCGTGGCCGAACAGGTTGACCCACCAGGAGCTGACGGCATCGATGTAGCGGTTGTTCTCGAAATCTTCCAGCCAGACCCCTTCACCCCGTTTCACGGGAATCAGCGGCAGGGTTTCATGGTCTTTCATCTGGGTACAGGGATGCCAGACGGATTTGAGGTCCCGTGCGACGAGATCGGCGTTGCGCATCTGTAAGTCTCCTCTCGGCCCGGTAAGGGGTTGGGTAGTTGATAAATCAAAAGGTTCACCATGATACTTGGCCGAAGTGAAGTCGGCTAGGGTGTGAACGGAATCACTCTGGCTACGCAGCCATCAGGACATGACCTGACGGCCAATGTTTGCAGGCACCTCCCCCGTAACAATCTCCTTATAATTTACGGAGGCCGTTATGGAACTGGAGCTGAAACACCCTTACGAGGCAGGCCTTGAGCATGTGCTGGGCGCCTTTTTCGACGAGAGCCGCATCATCGAGAAAAACCGCAAGCTGGGTTCCCGGAATGTGCGTGTTGTGGAGCTGAAACGCGACGATTTGTCGGCAAAACTTGTGATAGAGCGCGAAATGATGACGTCCGCAGAAGTGCCGGGCATCCTGGCCAGCTTTCACCGCGAGTGGAACCAGGTGCGCCAGGAGGAACACTGGTTCCGCAAGGACGATTCCGAGTGGCACTGTGAATTCCGGGTGCGCATTGAGAATGTGCCCGCGAAGATTCACGGCATCATGAAGCTGAGAGGATCGTCCGAGAGTTGCACCAACCACGTCAGCCTGAATGTGCGGTGCGATGTGCCCCTGCTGGGGAAAAAAGTGGCCAGCTTCCTGGCGGAAGACTCCCGCGTCAAAATTGAGCAGGAATACGAAGTTCTCCGCCAGTTGCTGTAACCCCGGTCCTAGTGCGCCAACACCCGGGACAGGAACGCCTGGGTTCGCTCGTTCTGCGGGTTGTCGAAGACATCGACGGGTTTGCCTTCCTCGACAATCTGGCCTTCGTGAATGTAAATGACCCGATCCGCCACTTCCCGGGCGAAGCCCATTTCATGGGTCACCACCATCATGGTCATGCCTTCTTTGGCCAGCTCGCGCATCACGTCCAGCACCTCGCCGATCATTTCGGGGTCGAGTGCTGACGTAGGCTCATCGAACAACATCAGTCGTGGCTCCATGGCCAGCGCCCGGGCGATGGCAACCCGCTGTTGCTGGCCACCGGACAGCTGGCTGGGGTACTTATCCGCCTGATTGCCGATACCCACGCGGTTAAGCAGGCGCTCGGCCGTCGCATTGGCGATTACCTGGGAGGCGCTTTTCACCTTCATCGGCGCCAGCATGATGTTTCTCCTCACTGTCAGGTGAGGAAACAGGTTGAACTGTTGGAACACCATGCCGACTTCCTTACGGATTTCCGACAGGGATTTCTGATTGCCACCTTTCGGCGCCAGCTCATTGCCATCGACTACGAGCTTTCCGGACTCGTACTCCTCCAGGCCATTCACGCAGCGAATCAACGTGGACTTGCCGGAGCCGCTGGCTCCGATAATGACGACAACCTCGCCGGCTTCCACAGTCAGATTGATGTTTTTCAGGACATGAAGTTTGCCAAAGTACTTGTTCATGTCCTTCATTTGCACAATTTGTGTCATGGGTACCTTTCCTTCAGACAGAAGCCAGCCCGCGACGCTCGAGGAGTCGTAGCAGTAGTGAGAGGGAGAGGGTGATCACCAGATAGAGGCAGGCCACCACAAAGTAGACCTCAAAGGCTGTAAAGGTGTTGGCAATATAAACCTGTCCCTGGCGGACCAGTTCACCGACACCGATGACTGAGAATAGGGAGGTATCCTTGATACTGACAATCCCCTGGTTGCCAAGCGGCGGGATCATGCGGCGGAAAGCCTGGGGCCAGATGATGGACCAGAATGTCTGGGTTCGGGAAAGACCCAATGACAGGCCTGCCTCGGTCTGGCCCTTGTCGATTGACTGAACGCCGCCCCTGACAACTTCCGAAATATAAGCGCCAGAGTTAAGCGCAATGGCGGCGATGCCGGCGGTCAGTGGATTAATCGGTCTGCCAATAAGGTCAGGCAGACCGTAGAAGATAAACAGCACCTGTACCAGGATGGGGGTGCCGCGGAATATTTCGATGTAGGCGGTTGCCGGCCAGCGCAGGAACCAATTTTTGTTAATGCTCAGCAGGCCGAAAATAATGCCCAGCACAAAGCCGATGGCCAGACCGCCAAACGATATCAGCAGAGTGTAGGGAACCCCTTTTAGCAGGTAGGGGATGGAGTTGATGGCCGCTTGCCAGTCAAACTGAAACTGGAATTCCACAGTGGTTGTCTCCGTTGGATGGGGAGTTACCTGCCGGAGCGCCAGGCGCCCCGGCTATGGTCCCAGAGGGTTACATGTCTTCCGGCATCGGGCCGAACCACTTCTCGTAGATTTCCTTGTAGGTACCGTCCTCTTTGATAGAAGCCAGTGCTTCGTTGACCTCGTCAAGCCATTCGCTGCCCTTCTTCAGGGCGATGCCATACTGCTGGCCTTCGTACAGCGGACCAACGGTTTTGACTTTGCCTTGGCCCTTGGTGCTGGCGAAATAACCGACGTTGGGCGCATCATAGAAAACCGCGTCCACCGCACGGGACATCAGTGCCATGTACATGTCGGAGCTGCCCGGGTAAGGGGTCACTCCATCGTTTTGATCCAGTGTCCTGGTCAGGTAGTCATAACTGGTGCTACCGATCTTGGTGCCGATTTTCTGGCCGTTCAGGTCTTCCATGGTTTTCACTGAATCGTTGTCTTCGCGCACCAGAATACGTAAACCGGAATCGTAGTACGGATCGGAGAAGTCAACGATCTGCTGGCGCTCTTCAGTAATCGTTATGCCTGCAATGGCAATGTCCACGTTGCCGGTTTGAAGGGCAGGAATGATGCCATTGAAATCCATGGTATTCAGATCAATCTCGAACCCGGCACGGTCAGCCACCTCACGGATGATTTCCATATCGAAACCGATCATTTCACCGGTTTCCTGATCCATCATCTCGAAGGGTACAAAGCTGGGATCGGTTACGACTTTCAGCGTTTCAGCGCTCACGGTCCCCGCGGCCACGGTCATCGCCAGTGTGGCGCCGAGGGTTTTCAGCCATTTCGTGCTCATGCTTTCTCCTTGTCTTCTTATGGAGCTCCGATTGCCCGGTAAGGCAAGCCAAAAGGCACGGTTGGTGACAGTGCCTTTCGGGGAGCGTTAGTGGAACTGCATCAAATACACTTTAGACCATGAACGGGAGAAATGCAGGAAATCAGGTGGTTAGAGGTTGCTCCCCCTCTCCCCGGCCCTCTCCCGCGAGGGGAGAGGGGGACGTTGCCGGCGCTTGGGGGGGGGTAAGCCTCCCCTGGCAAGAGAGGGAGGTGTTTGCTGGCTCTGTAGAGGGCTTGGCGGTGGAGTTATGTGTGTAAGCCCCTCTCCCCCCGCGGGAGAGGGGTTGGGGAGAGGGGGCAAAGGAAATCAGAAAGCAATTTTCTCCCGCTCACCAATCCCCAGGTTCTCCCAGATACGGATGCTGGGCTGAGCCTGGTTCAGGGTATAGAAATGCAACCCGGGCGCACCGGCCCGGAGCAGCTTTTCACACATCTTGGTCACCACTTCCTCGCCGAACTTGCGGATCGAATCGCTGTCGTCACCGTAGGCTTCGAGCTGTTTTCGGATCCAGCGGGGAATTTCCGCGCCACACATGTCGGAGAAGCGCACCAGGTTGGAGAAATTGACGATGGGCATGATGCCCGGCACCACCGGTATGGTAATGCCCATCTTCTCCAGGCGGTCAATGAAGTAGAAGTAGCTGTCCGCATTGAAAAAGTACTGGGTGATGGCGCTGTTGGCGCCGGCTTCCACCTTGCGGGCAAAGTTCTTCAGGTCTTCCTCGGCACTGCGGGCCTGGGGATGAAACTCCGGGTAGGCCGCCACTTCCAGGTTGAAGTGGTCGCCACTGTGCTCACGGATAAACTCCACCAGCTCGTTGGCGTAACGAAGCTCACCCGCGGCGCCCATGCCGGAAGGCATGTCACCCCGGAGGGCGACAATCCGGTTGATCCCGTTCTCTTTGTACAAATCCAGTAACTCGGCAATATCCTTGCGGGTGCCACCCACGCAGGACAGGTGCGGAGCCGTGGAAATGCCCTGCTTGTGCAGGTTCAGTACGGTTTCAATGGTGCGGTCCCTTGTGGAACCGCCGGCTCCAAAGGTGACCGAGAAGAAATCCGGGTTCTCCTCGGCGAGCTGGTTTCGCACGTTCTGCAGCTTTTCCTTGCCCTGGTCGGTCTTGGGCGGGAAAAATTCAAAGCTGAAACGGCGTTTGAACTGTTTCTGGGATTCCATCTTGATATCCGATCAGTACTTGTAGCTTTCCGGCTTGTACGGGCCCTCGACCGGTACACCGATGTATTTGGCCTGTTCCGGGGTCATTTTGGTGATCACGCCACCAAAACCTTCCACCATGGCGCGGGCGACTTCTTCGTCCAGCTGCTTGGGCAGTACCTGAACGTACACACCCTTGGCGCGGGCGTCTTCCGGCAGGTCGGCGAACTTGCGCTCGAACAGGTACATCTGCGCCAGCACCTGGTTGGCGAAAGAGCCATCCATGATCCGTGACGGGTGACCGGTGGCGTTGCCCAGGTTTACCAGGCGGCCTTCGGACAACAGGATCAGGTGGTCATTGACGGTCTTGTCGCGGTATACCACGTGTACCTGCGGTTTGACCTCGTCCCACTCCCAGTTCTTGCGCATGTAGGCAGTGTCGATTTCGTTGTCGAAGTGGCCGATGTTGCACACCACGGCGCCGCTCTTCAGAGCCTTGAGCATGTGCGCATCACACACGTTCATATTGCCGGTGGTGGTGACCAGCAGGTCGGTGTTGCCCAGCAGGTCCCGGTCAATGCCAGCCTCGGTACCGGTGTTGACGCCGTTAATGTACGGAGACACCACCTCGAAACCGTCCATGCAGGCCTGCATGGCGCAGATCGGGTCGGCCTCGGTGACTTTCACGATCATGCCTTCCTGGCGCAGGGAAGCGGCAGAGCCCTTGCCCACGTCGCCGTAGCCGATCACCAGTGCCTTCTTGCCGGCCAGCAGGTGGTCGGTGGCGCGCTTGATGGCGTCATTGAGGCTGTGACGGCAACCGTACTTGTTGTCGTTCTTGGACTTGGTGACGGCATCATTGACGTTGATGGCCGGCACTTTCAGAGTGCCTTCGCGCAGCATTTCCTGCAGGCGGTGAACGCCAGTAGTCGTTTCTTCGGTAACACCGTGGCAGTTGGCCAGGACTTCCGGGTACTTTTCATGGAGCAGGGCGGTGAGGTCGCCGCCGTCGTCCAGGATCATGTTGGGTTCCCAACCGTCCACCTCGGCGCCAACAGTGCGCTCAAGGCACCAGTCGTATTCTTCGTCGGTCTCGCCTTTCCACGCAAACACGGGAATACCCTGCGCCGCGATGGCGGCCGCGGCCTGGTCCTGGGTGGAGAAGATGTTGCACGATGACCAGCGCACGTTGGCGCCCAGCTCGACCAGCGTTTCGATCAATACGGCGGTCTGGATGGTCATGTGAATGCAGCCCATGATGTTGGCGCCTTTCAGCGGCTGCTCGGCTTTATACTTCTCGCGGAGCTTCATCAGCGCGGGCATTTCGCCTTCGGCAATCTTGATCTCTTTACGGCCCCAGTCGGCCAGGGAGATATCACGGACTTTGTAGTCGTTGAAACTGTTCAGTTGTTCTGCCGGAGTGCTCATGGTGTTCTCCTGTCAGCTCTTTTTAGCCTCGGGGTATGGGCCCTTGGCCTTTGAATTTGGTGGTTGGGCGGTGGGGGAAGGTCTTTTTTAAAAACTTCGCTTAAACTCGCTTTGCTCAGACAGGCGATGTTTTTAAAAAAGACCTTCCCCCACCACCTTCCGGACTTTCCGGATTTCTTTACTTGACCAGCCTTCGCCAACTGTTCAAAGCGGTGGTGAGGTACAGCCTTCGGGGACTATCTTCGGCCATGGATGGCCGAAGCTAAGCGCCCAGGGATGGCTTGAGCGTGTCCCCGAAGGCTGTACCTCAGCGCCGCCGCCCCCGAAAGTGACGGGCTGGATAACAACTCAGATACCGGCAGCGTCCTTAAGAAGCGCAGCACGGTCCGTCTTCTCCCATGGGAAGGCGGTGAACGTCTTGCCGCCAACGGTCATCTCATACGGCTCGCGACCAAAGTGGCCGTAGGCAGCCGTGGCCCGGTACATCGGGTGCAGCAGGTCGAGCATGTTGGTGATCGCGTACGGACGCAGGTCGAAGTTCTGACGGATCAGTTCGATGATCTTGTCGTCACCGATCTTGCCGGTGCCGAAGGTATTCACAGAGATGGATGTCGGTTGTGCCACGCCGATGGCGTAGGACACCTGGATCTCGCACTGGTCGGCCAGGCCGGCGGCGACGATGTTCTTGGCGACGTAACGGCCGGCGTAGGCGGCGGAACGGTCGACCTTGGACGGGTCTTTGCCAGAGAAGGCGCCGCCACCGTGGCGTGCCATGCCGCCGTAGGTGTCTACGATGATTTTACGACCGGTCAGGCCGCAGTCACCGACCGGGCCGCCAATCACGAACTTGCCGGTCGGGTTAATGTGGAACTGGGTGTCTTTATGCAACAGTTCCGCCGGCAGCGCGTGTTTGACGATCAGTTCCATCACCGCTTCTTTCAGGTCTTCCTGGGACACGTCTTCATCGTGCTGGGTGGACAGAACCACGGCGTCGATGCCGGAAACCTTGCCGTTTTCGTAGCGGCAGGTGACCTGGCTTTTCGCATCGGGGCGCAGCCATGGCAGCAGGCCGCTCTTGCGGGCTTCGGCCTGGCGCTGGACCAGTCGGTGCGAAAAGGTGATCGGCGCCGGCATCAGCACGTCGGTTTCGTTGCTGGCGTAGCCGAACATCAGGCCCTGGTCGCCGGCGCCCTGGTCTTCCGGCTTCTGGCGGTCAACGCCCTGGGCGATGTCGACGGACTGCTTGCCGATGATGTTAATCACGCCGCAGGTGTCGCCGTCGTAGCCTACGGTAGAGGAGGTGTAACCGATGTCTTTGATGACACCGCGCACCAGGTCTTCCAGGTCGACCCAGGCACTGGTAGTGATCTCACCGCCAACGATGGCGACACCAGTTTTGACCATGGTTTCGCAGGCAACACGGGCGTGGGGATCTTCAGTCAGGATGGCATCCAATACGGCGTCCGAGATCTGGTCGGCCAGTTTGTCCGGGTGGCCTTCAGAGACCGATTCGGAAGTAAAGATGCTGTAGTCAGACATAGCGTTTGCTCCTCTGTGAGCGTTTCAAATTCGTACCGGCAAGTGACTGTCGTGACACATTCCGGTTACCGGGTTTGTTGGTTTCTGTAAGGATACGTAAAACTACGTATCTGTATATCAAAATATGTTGATATTGCGTTTATCCGGTTCAGCCGGGGGTAGTGGTTTTCCAGAATTCGCGCACCTGTACCTGAAAGCCGTTGCGCAAGCCTATAAACAGTTGCTCGCCGGCGGTCAGCCCGGCGTCTGCTGCCCAGGTGGTCAGTTCCTCGGGCTCGAAACCCAGCCACAGGTCACCGCAGTTGTCCTTGGCCCAGTCCTGGTCGTGGCTGCACAGGTCACTGATCACAAAACAGCCTCCGCCATTCATCAGGGCGGCGGCGTCCAGGAATATATCGGCCGGGCTGGGAACGTGGTGCAGCACCATATTGGCGACCACCAGGTCAAACGCGTCACCCCGGGCCAGCAGGGTGTCGGTGACCCCCTCAATCAGGTCAACGTTGTTCAGCCGTTCATCTATACAGGTCCGCGTGGCCTTGGCCAGCATGTCGCGGCTGTTGTCCAGGGCCACCACGTGCTCGCAAAGCCTGGCCAGCGTTGGCAGAAATGCCCCTTCGCCAGGGCCGATTTCCAGAGCCGTCTGCCACGGGTGTTTACCTGCCCGCTTCTGGATCAGTTCAGCCACGGGCTCTGCGTACAGCTCGAAAGCGGCGATCAGTTCCTGTTGCTCGCGGAACTGTTCGGCGTGCCGCGAGAAAAAAGCCTGTGACTGGTTTGCCCGCTGGGTACGGATCGCTTCAATTTTTTCCTCCAGGTGCGAAGGCAGGGGAAACTGATCCACTGTCTCGAATACCTGGCGGATGGTCTGGTCCGTGAGTTTGTCGCTGTCCAGGCTCAGCGGGCGGCGATAGAAAATCGCGTTGCCTTCCCGCTGGGGCTCCAGCAGCCCGGCCTTGTGCATCACCTTTAAATGGTGGCTCATGCCGGATTGACGCATGCCGAACAGCTGGCTCAGTTCCAGTACGCCGAACGTATCACGGCGCAACACGCGCAGAATCTCCAGGCGCAACGGATCCCCGCTCGCTTTGTAGATCGGGGCCAGGGCGTCCACGGAGGACAGATCGGCGGCGTGTGTATTCATGGAAGTCATGGTTGGCAAGTTTAGGGGTGTTCGGTTGGTCAATCAATAGGCATATCAAAAAAAATTGATATAGATTTCAGGTTCGGTGATTTCGGTCGGTTTCGGCAATCCCGATTTGCCCCGGCACACACTAATCGGCGAAAATACGCGCCTTATTTTTGAACAGTCCGAATTCTGCCCTGTAAAACACTGGAGAAACGTCAATGCCGTCTCGTAAAGATCTCGCCAACGCCATTCGCGCGCTGAGCATGGATGCGGTTCAGAAAGCCAAGTCCGGCCACCCGGGTGCGCCCATGGGTATGGCGGATATCGCCGAGGTACTGTGGAATGATTACCTGAGCCACAACCCGGCCAACCCGCAATGGGCCAACCGCGACCGCTTCGTGCTGTCCAACGGTCACGGCTCCATGCTGCAGTATTCCCTGCTGCACTTGAGCGGGTACGACGTTTCCATTGACGACCTGAAGAACTTCCGTCAGCTGCACTCGAAAACCCCGGGTCACCCGGAATATGGATACACGCCGGGCGTTGAGACCACCACCGGTCCCCTGGGGCAGGGCTTCGCCAACTCCGTGGGTTTTGCCCTGGCGGAAAAGGCGCTGGCGGCTCAGTTCAACCGTCCCGGCCATGAGATCGTGGATCATTACACCTACACCTTCCTGGGCGATGGCTGCCTGATGGAAGGCATCTCCCACGAAGTGGCCTCCCTCGCCGGCACCCTGGGACTGGGCAAACTGATCTGCTTCTACGACGACAACGGCATTTCCATTGACGGTGAGGTGGAAGGCTGGTTCACCGATGACACCCCGAAGCGTTTCGAGGCCTACGGCTGGCAGGTGATCCCGGCGGTAGACGGTCACGATGCCGACGCCGTCCGTGCGGCTATTGAAGCTGCGCGCGCCAACGCTGATCAGCCCACGATGATCTGCTGCAAGACCATCATTGGCTTCGGCTCTCCCAACAAGCAGGGCAAGGAAGACTGCCACGGCGCGCCATTGGGTGATGACGAAATCGCGCTGACCCGCGAGCAACTGGGCTGGGCACACGGCTCGTTCGAAGTGCCGTCAGAAATTTATGCCCAGTGGAACGCCAAAGAGAAGGGCGCTGCCGCCCAGCAGGCATGGGAAGACAAGTTCGCCGCCTACGAAAAGGCCGAGCCGGAACTGGCGGCTGAATTCAAGCGCCGCATGGCCGGCGACCTGCCGGTTGATTTTGCCGAGAAGGCCCAGGCGTACATCCAGGAGTGTCAGGACAAGGGCGAAACCGTCGCCAGCCGCAAGGCTTCCCAGAACACCCTGAATGCCTACGGTCCGCTGCTGCCGGAACTGCTGGGTGGCTCCGCCGACCTGGCTGGCTCCAACCTCACCATCTGGGGCGGTTCCAAGGGCGTGACCAAAGAAGACGCCAGCGGTAACTACATCTATTACGGTGTGCGTGAGTTCGGTATGGCTGCCATCATGAACGGCATCGCCCTGCACGGCGGTTACGTCCCCTACGGCGCCACCTTCCTGATTTTCATGGAATACTGCCGTAACGCCGTGCGCATGGCGGCGCTGATGAAGCAGCGTTCGATCTTCGTGTTCACCCACGACTCCATCGGCCTCGGTGAAGACGGCCCCACGCACCAGCCCATCGAACAGCTGGCCAGCCTGCGCACCACGCCGAACATGAGCACCTGGCGTCCGGCTGACACCGTGGAATCGGCGGTGGCCTGGAAAGCGGCCCTCGAGCGCAAAGACGGCCCGACTGCCATGGTCTTCTCCCGTCAGGGACTGCCCCACCAGGACCGTGATGCCCAGCAGCTGGCGGATGTCGCCAAGGGTGGCTACATCCTGTCCGACAGCGAAGGCACACCGGACCTGATCCTGATCGCCACCGGCTCCGAAGTAGCCCTGGCCCAGGACACGGCTGCCAAACTGCGGGAACAGGGCAAGCAGGTTCGTGTGGTCTCCATGCCATCTACCGACGTGTTCGATGCCCAGAGCGCCGAGTACAAGCAGCAGGTACTGCCGCTGGAAGTCACCAACCGCATTGCCATCGAAGCCGCTATTGCCGATTACTGGTACAAGTACGTGGGCCTCGACGGCCGCGTGGTTGGCATGACCACCTTCGGTGAGTCGGCCCCGGCCGGCGAGCTGTTCAAGGAATTCGGCTTTACCGTCGACAACATCCTGGAAGTGGCTGCGGAACTGCTGGACGCCTGATGAGCAACGCAAAGCCTTTTCGCATCGCGATCAATGGATATGGCCGGATAGGCCAGTGCGTGTTGCGCGCGCTGTATGAAAATGGCTATCGCGATCACCTCCAGGTGGTCGCGATCAACGAGTTGTCCGACATTGACACCATCGCCCACCTGACCCGATACGATTCCACCCATGGTCGCTTCCAGGGTGAAATCGCGGTGGAAGGTGACAACCTGGTGGTGAACGGCGACGCCATCCGCGTCCTGCGACACCCGGACCCGGCAGACCTGCCTTGGCGTTTGCTGGATGTGGATCTGGTGCTGGAGTGCTCCGGCGCCTATTCCGACCGGGCCACCGCGGAAAAGCATGTCAGTGCTGGTGCCCAGCGCCTGCTGTTCTCCCAACCGGGGGAACCGGATGTGGACCGGACCGTGGTTTTTGGAATCAATGAAGGCGAACTGACCAACGAAGACGTCATCGTCGCGGCCGCCTCATGCACCACCAACTGCCTGGTGCCGGTCATCAAGGTACTGGACGATGCGTTGGGCGTGGAGCAGGGCAGCACGACCACCATCCACGCCGCGATGAACGACCAGCCGGTGATCGACGCCTATCATCACCAGGACCTGCGTCGTACCCGCAGTGCGCTGCATAACATCGTGCCGGTAGACACCGGACTGGCCAGGGGCATCGAACGGTTGTTGCCCCATATGGAAGGCAGATTCAGCTCCGTTGCCATGCGGGTACCGACCATGAACGTATCCGCGATCGACATGGTGGTGAACGTCCGCAAGCCAACCACGATCAACGCCGTGAACGACTTGCTGGCAAATGCTGCGAAAGGACCGCTAAAAAACATCCTCGGCTACACCGACGAACTGCTGGCCAGCTCCGATTTCAACCACGACGCCCATTCCGGCGTGGTGGATGGCGGCCAGACCCGGGTGACCGGAGGAACCATGGTGAAAGTGCTGTGCTGGTTCGATAACGAATGGGGCTTCGCCAACCGAATGCTGGATGTCAGCAGGATATGGCTGGGACGGGTGGGGTGATTTCGCCCCCCTCTCCCTGGCCCTCTCCCGCGAGGGGAGAGGGGATGAATGACTGGGGAATTGTGTAAGCCTTTCTCCCGTGAGGGGAGAGGGGATGGATGACCGAGAACTTTGTGTAAGCCCCTCTCCCCTGGTGGGAGAGGGGTTGGGGAGAGGGGGAAAGTTCCCCACTCCAAAACTATTTGCCGACAACCTGAAACAAGGGAACTCCGACAATGGCCATCAAAAAAATGACCGACCTGGACCTCGCCGGCAAGCGGGTCCTGATCCGCGAAGACCTCAACGTGCCGGTAAAAGACGGCCAGGTCTCCAGCGATGCCCGCATCCGCGCGTCACTGCCCACCATCAAGGCCGCCAAAGACGCCGGTGCCAAGGTCATGCTGATGTCACACCTGAGTCGCCCGGAAGAAGGCGTATACGACGAAGCCTCCTCCATGAAGCCCGTCGCCGACTACCTGAGCAAAGTACTGGGCCAGGAAGTACGCCTGATCAAAGACTACCTGGATGGCGTTGAAGTCGCCGATGGCGAAGTCGTCCTGTTCGAAAACGTCCGCTTCAACAAAGGCGAAAAGAAAGACAACGAAGACCTGGCGAAACAGTACGCCGCCCTGTGCGATGTCTACGTCATGGACGCCTTCGGCACAGCCCACCGCGCCCAAGCCTCCACCCACGGTGTCGCCAAATTCGCCCCCGAAGCCTGCGCCGGCCCGCTGCTGGCCGCTGAGCTGGACGCCCTCGGCAAAGCCCTCGACAACCCGGCCAAACCGGTCGTTGCCATCGTCGGCGGCTCCAAAGTCTCCACCAAACTGGACGTCCTCAACGCCCTGGAAAAAGTCTGCGACCAGATCATCGTCGGCGGCGGCATCGCCAACACCTTCCTGGCCGCTGCCGGTCACCCGGTCGGCAAATCCCTGTGTGAGCACGACCTGATCGACACCGCCAAAGAAATCGCCTCCCGCGTGGAAATTCCGCTGCCGGTAGACGTGGTTGTGGCCAGCGAATTCGCCGAAACCGCCACCGCCACCACCAAAAACATCGCCGACGTCACCGACAACGACATGATCCTCGACGTCGGCCCCGAAACCGCCGGCAAGTTCGCCGACGTACTGAAAAACGCCAAGACCATCCTCTGGAACGGCCCGGTCGGCGTCTTCGAATTCGACCAGTTCGGCAACGGCACCAAAGCACTGGCTCAGGCCATCGCCGAAAGCGACGCCTTCTCCCTGGCCGGCGGTGGTGATACCGTGGCGGCCGTTGACAAGTA
Source organism: Marinobacter sp. NP-4(2019) (assembly GCF_003994855.1). NCBI lineage: Bacteria > Pseudomonadati > Pseudomonadota > Gammaproteobacteria > Pseudomonadales > Marinobacteraceae > Marinobacter > Marinobacter sp. NP-4(2019). The sequence goes on along the minus strand of NZ_CP034142.1, from coordinate 3,527,065 downwards.
CGGTGTGGCTGACAAAATCTCCTACATCTCCACCGGCGGCGGCGCGTTCCTCGAATTCGTGGAAGGCAAAACCCTGCCGGCAGTAGCCGTACTGGAAGAACGCGGCGAATAAGCTTTTTTACTTTACAGTTAGACACTAAGAACGAAGCCAGAATCGCAAGGATGGAGGGGGAACTGGGTTCGCGGAATTTCGAAGGCCAAGGATGGCCTGAGAGAAGCGCACATGGATGTGCTCGTAGCGGTTCCGCGAACCCAGTTCCCCCTCCATCCGTAGCAGACTCCCAAGTCTGAAATAGATTTCAACTACCAAACGTCCAACGAAGGAGACGACCCATGGCCCTGATTTCGATGCGGCAAATGCTGGATCACGCCGCCGAGCATGGTTACGGTGTGCCAGCCTTTAACGTCAACAACCTGGAACAGATGCGCGCCATCATGGAAGCCGCCGACAAAACCGACTCCCCGGTGATTGTCCAGGCCTCCGCCGGTGCCCGCAAATACGCTGGCGCCCCCTTCCTGCGCCACCTGATCCTCGCGGCCATCGAAGAATTCCCCCACATCCCGGTCGTCATGCACCAGGACCACGGCACCAGCCCGGCCGTATGCCAGCGCTCCATCCAGCTTGGCTTCAGCTCCGTCATGATGGACGGCTCCCTGGGTGAAGATGGCAAAACCCCGACCGACTACGAATACAACGTCGACGTCACCCGCCGCACCGTCGAAATGGCCCATGCCTGTGGCGTCTCCGTAGAAGGCGAGCTGGGCTGCCTCGGCTCCCTGGAAACCGGCCAGGCCGGTGAAGAAGACGGCATCGGCGCCGAAGGCACCCTGGACCACAGCCAGATGCTGACCGACCCGGAAGAAGCCGCCGACTTCGTCAAGAAAACCCACGTGGACGCACTGGCCATTGCTATCGGCACCAGCCACGGCGCCTACAAGTTCACCCGTCCGCCGACCGGTGACATCCTGGCCATCGACCAGATCAAAGCCATCCACGCCCGCATCCCGGACACCCACCTGGTCATGCACGGCTCCAGCTCCGTGCCCCAGGACTGGCTGGAAATCATCAACCAGTACGGTGGCGCGATCCCGGAAACCTACGGTGTACCGGTTGAGGAAATCGTCGAGGGTATCAAGCACGGTGTGCGCAAGGTCAACATCGATACCGACCTGCGCCTGGCCAGCACCGGCGCGGTCCGCCGCTTCCTGGCCGAAAACCCGGCCGAGTTCGACCCGCGGAAATTCCTCAAGGAAACCATGAAGGCCATGACCGAGGTGTGCATCGCACGCTACGAGGCCTTCGGTTGTGCCGGTAACGCCAGCAAGATCAAACCGATCAACCTCGAGCGCATGTTCGAGCGTTATGCGGCTGGTGAGCTTGACCCGAAGGTTAAGTGATCTTTGGAGTTCGCTATCTCCGTAGCCTTGATAGTTGCGGAGTTTAATTGGGGCGGAGGCCCTGTTCAAAACACGCCCACAAGTACGTCCATGTAGGGCTTGGCTGTGGCCATCCGTGGCCACAGACAGTTTTGAACAGGGCCTCCGCCCCAATTTCGTCCTACCTCACGATATATCCTTCAGTATTGGTACCGTTTCAAATCACCAAGTCAGTGTTTTTCAAAACTGAACCGGCTCGAACTTTGGAGCATGCCCATACTTCCAAGGCACTCGAAAGGCACCGCTGCCGGAGATCAATTCTGATTGTTGAATGATTTTGGGCCACCATCGAACCAAATTGTGTGCCTTGTTCCAATAGCTCTCTCTATTCCAGTGTTTGGCCAAGCAAAATACCAATAGCCCAGCCTCACGAATGGCCCGTTTCTCAAGGTCTCCCTTATTGAATTTGTCTTGAGATATGACAACCCAGCCTCCTTCTTGATGAAGAGCCTGAATCCAGGTGATATCACTCGTGTTTTGAGCGAACTTTTCCGTGAGATGAATCACTGTGTGATCGTGAGGTAGGGAGAGTTCGTTCAGGGCTCGTGCTAGCGGCGCAGGTAAGTTGTTATCTAACAAAAACTTCAAGCGACAATCCTTTGTTCAAATTGAATCGCAGCCTCCACTGCTGCGACGGGAATTTGGTAAATCGCGGCGACGAATCGCGCATTTTCCCCTTCGGTTTCCCAAGCCTGTTTCAAGATGCTGGTATCGATACCGTAGTCAGTCAGTGCTGGTTTGCCAAAGTTTAGACCAGGATCCAGTACGACTTTTCGATTTCGTTTCTGCGGGAACCACCGCTCGGCCCTTCCATCATTTGAGTACTCAATGCCGGCATACAGCGAAGGTTTGATTACTTCCCGAAAGGTGTATTGCTTTCTGACCAGGTCCAGCAAAGATTCATCCCCGATTTCATCCAGAACCGTTGCGAAAATGCTTCGGCCATCGGTCTGGAATCGGGTGCAAGTAAACGGATAAGGTTGGTTGTACATAGCCCTCGCATGATTGGATGCGAGGCGAATAGCTTGTAGGCTCACTCCGTGCTGGCGAAATGCATGGACAAACCGGACCTCGAGCAGGTCGTGAAAGCCAAGAGCTCGGAGGTCATGATCGGCTAGTTGTGAACGCCAAAGGCCGTCGTAGTGCTTTTTTCCAGCACTGTATCCGAAGAGCCAGCGGGTTATATCCCGGGCTGGTATTCCTGTGTATCGAGCTGCCTCACCCGCCGTGTAGAGGCCCACACCCAGCATGTTTGTCGGCAATGTGTTACCTGCGATTAGTGCTGCGTTCATCGTCGCTCTCCGTTGCGCTGATTCCTCCCTGCCTAAACTGGGACTTTAGCATAAATCAGGGGGGGGAGGGCCTGTCGCCCGGTTGCTGATGCGGTAGTGCATGCTTCGAGCGTAGTTTACTCCGTTATCCCTTTTTACCCAGCCGTTCCAGCGCCAAAAGCGTATCCGCGTAGTTCACAAAACGGTTCAGATACTCTGGCGACAGCTTCTCCATGGCCGCAACCGCGCGGCTGACCAGGCGGTGGGCGTTCATCGGGCCGGCGTTTTCCGGGATCTGTTCGATGGCGCGGCGGATGCGCTCCTGACGGGCCTGAATGCCATGATCCGCCTGCACTCTGGCCATCGCCTTGAGTGAGCGTGACGAGCTGTCCGTTGCCGTAGGCTGTGTCGGCTTTCTATCCTCTTCACCGAAAATAAGTCTTTCGATGGGTGAGGGCGAGGCGTGTGCCTGTGCTTCGGGCGCCTGATTCAGGGTATCCAGCAGCAGCTGCAATGGTGAGGGCTGCTTGGTCTCAGTGGGTTGTGCGGGCTGTTCGGCATGGGCTTGCTGTTCGACCCTGGCCTGATATTCCGCCACAGCCTGCGCCAGCGTCTGCCAATGGCGGGTGCCTTGCAGTCCTTTCGACCGCAGCCTGTGCTCCAGAGCTTCCAGATAGCGGAATCGGACCGGATCCAGTCGATCCGCACCAGAGCCCTTGAGATCAGTCAGCTGTTGCTCCAGGGAGGTCGCTTCCGCAGCAGCAGACATCAGTTCCCGGCTCCGTTATCGGTTTCGGCGGCCGAAGCCGGAGCCCGTGGCACCGTGCTGATCTCCACCCTGCGGTTCTGCGCCCGGGATTCCGCATCCACATTGGGCACCGCCGGGTGGTGGGGCCCAAAGGCCGCGGCAAAGACCCGGTCTTCGGGCAGGCCCAGTTCCATCAGGGTGCGGGTGACCGTCAACGCCCGTTGGGCAGACAGCCCCCAGTTATCCTGATACCGGTTGCCACGGTGCATGGGCAGATCATCGGTGAAGCCGCTGACCATCAGCAGCTCATCGTGTTGGGTCAGGTAGGTCTGCAGGGGCGCAATCAGGGATTGCAGCACGGCCACGCCATCCGCCTGCAACTGGTCCGAGTTCAGCTCGAACAACACGTTACCGCTGATGCCGATACGGCCATCCCGGAACGTTACCAGGCCTTTGGTGAGGGGATCTTCCAGTGCCTGCTCCAGCGCCATGCGGCGCTCTTCCTCGGCCACCCGGCGTTCTCTCTCCTCCGCCAGGGACTGGCTGAGCTCCAGCTGAACGCCAATTACCCACACCAGAATCAGCACCAGGATGCCTACCAGCGCCGCCATCAGATCGGAGAAAATCGCCCAGATCGGTGTGGACTGCTGTTCGCCGCCTTCCAGGTGCTCCATCAGTTGGCTCCGGCAGTCTCTGGCTGTCCCCTGCGCAGGGCGGTGACGGCATCGATGACGTCTTTCTGGGAGCTGACAGACAGATCAATGACCTCGCGGGCCTGCGCCACATAGTAGGCCAGTTGTTCATCGTGTCGGCTGCTGGCGTTGTCCATCGCCTTCTGAATGTTCGCCAGGCTTTCCTGCAGGCTGCTATTGGAGCTGCTGAATAACTCTACCGCCTGGTGGAAGGCTTCGCTGAGGGCGCCCACTTCCTGGCTGCTGCCGGTGATGTCGTCGCCCAGTTTGCCAAGCTGCTGGCTTTGTTCCTCAATCAGGGCGTTGAAACGCTCGCTGATCCCGGTGAGGGTGTCACCGGCACCGCTGATCAGGGAATCCACTGCCTGGCGCTGGCTATCGGCATTGCTGCGCTGGGATTCCAGCAGACGGCCCAGTTCCTCAACCAGTCTTTGGCGCTCCTCCAACAACGCGTTTTCCCGTTCGCTGTTGCGGGCCATTTCACGCTGCAGCTGGTTGATCACTTCGGCGGCGGCTTTCGGGGTTTCCGAAGCCGTTTCAATCAGTCGGGTCATCGGCGCTTCCAGACTCGTGCCCAGGCGGGACAGGTGGTTTTCTACCGTCGCTTCCAGTTGCGCCAGTCGCTCAGTGGCTGCCTCGCCTCTGGCGGCTTCCTGGTCCCGGAGTGCGGCGAGCTGTTCGCTAACTCGGCCGATCAGCGTATCCAGGCCTTGCTGCTGGTTGCTCGCCATCTGGCGGTTTTCCTCGCGGAAGAGGGACTGATACTGCTGAAGCTGGTCACGCAGATCGGCCATGAAGGATCCTGCGCTCTGCTGCTGTTGTTCCAGGCTCGTTTGCCAGCGCAGAGCGCTCTGTTCTGAAGCTTCCTGCTGGGTCACGAGGTTCTGCTGCCAGCGTTCTCCGGCCTCAATCGTGGTTTTCTGGAAGGCTTCCGCTATGTCGGTCAGTTGCTGTTTGGTGGCATCGGACCAGCTCTGGTGCAGTTCCCCGGCATCTTCGCGCAGGCGGGTCATCGCCTTCTCTACAATCGGTTCTACGCGCTCTGCGGCAAGGCGGGTACTAGCGTCCAGCGCCGACTCCAGAGACTGTGCCACGGAATCCGCCAGTGTCTGGTAATGGTTCCCGACCGTGCTGTGGAATTCCTGCTGATTGCGAGTCAGGGATTGCTCGAGGGTCTGGCCGAGCCGTTCCATGCGGGCGGTCATGGCTTCCATCGCGGAAGCCAGCTCTGGCAGGGCCCTGGCCTGGGTTTCCAAAGCCTGGAACGCCTGCTGGCGCTGATGGTCGGCCGACAGATGATGCAGCTGCTGGCGCAGGGTCTTGTCCAACTGGCGGGAGACCAGCAACCGTTCGCGCCGGCTGAGGGTGGAGGCGAGTCCCAGCATGGCCGAAGCGGCCACACCGGCAATGGAAGTTCCGAACGCCAGGCTGAGTCCGGCAATTGGCGCGGCGAGGGCACTGCGAATCACGCTCAGCTCGGTGCTGCCATCGAGCGCTGAGGCCGCACCGTTAAGGGTCACAATCATACCTGCAAAGGTGCCCAGCAAGCCCAGCATGACCAGCAAGCCGGAAAGATAGGGGGTTAGCTGCGGGCCTGGCAGAGCGGCATAGTGGCTGTCCAGGCGCTTCTGCACCGCAAACTGGACCGATTCCGGCAGGCCTGACAGCCAGCTGTCGACCTGTTCGCGGCTATTCGGGGCAATATTGAGCCGTTCGGCAAGCTGGTGAGTGGCACGCCGAAATCCGATCAGTTCGGCGAACCCCAGGCCGTACACCGCGGCAATAATGGCGGTCACGGTCAGGGCCAGCAGGTCAGAACCGAAAAAGCCCCGGCCAATCCACACCACCACGGCCAGGCCGATGGTAAACACCAGGAAGAAGAAAAGTCTGCTCATAGAGAATCGCTAACCTCGTTGTAGCATGCCTCCAGCAACCCCAGTACCGGCTCCAGCCGAACGTCCAGCTCAGCAATTAGAAGGTTCTGTGCTTCCTCACAGTAACGGTGGAGCGGGTCACCAGACTGAGTGTCCGGTTCCCGGTGTTGCCCAGAGGATGTCATCAGGGCCTGGAACCGCTGCTCCAGTACCTTTGAAATTTGAGAAAAACACTGGCTGGTGTAACCGGCCATGGTGTGATCAAACACCGAGTCCAGCTCTGCCAGCCGGGCCAGAGCCTGGCCCTGATTTTTCATATCCTTGCGCACCTTATCCCGCAACTGGCGGGTGGTAGCAGCGATTTTACGTTGCAGTGTGAGCCAACTGTTCAGGTAAGTCTCGAACGCAACCGGATCTTCCCGCTCAATATCATCCCCGTAGCCGTGAATCCGGCCAATCAGAGCCTGGCGGGTGGTGGCCAGTTCCCGCGACAGTCGCTCGACCACTGCACTCTGGGTCACGGTAGGCTGGCCACCACGGAAGGACAGCGCGGCATCCAGACTCATGGTATTCCCAAGCCCGAACAACCGGCCGAGGCGTTCGGCAAAACACGGTAGGGTGTCGTCAGGGATGGCACCGCCCGAAGGCGCTGCCAGTCGTAACAGCCTTGACCGGGAGTGACCGGTATGTCGAGGGTTGGTTTGCGTCATGGGCGCCTATTCTAATGGCTATTCCGGGGGATTGATAATGACCGTGATGAGCCGGAGAGCTTGACTCACGGCAACTCGCCAATGATTCCACCTTGTATTTTTGCAGCCAGCGTCAACTATAAGTACTTAGAGATCCACCTTTGGTCAGCTGTGAGGAGATCCATGGATTTTAAAGACTATTACGCCGTTCTCGGTGTGAGTGAGTCTGCCTCTCCCGAGGAGATTAAAAAGGCCTATCGCAAGCTGGCGCGCAAGTATCATCCGGACGTCAGCAAGGAAGACAACGCTGCCTCCAAGTTCCAGGACCTGGGCGAAGCCTATGAGGTCCTGAAAGATCCGGAGAAACGGGCTGAGTACGATGAACTGCGCAAATACGGAGCCCGTCCGGATGGCTCGTTTGAGCCACCACCCGGATGGCAGAGCGCGTCCGGATTCGGGCGTGGCGGCTATACGGAGGCCGACGCCCGGCAGTTCAGTGACTTCTTCGAGGAGATCTTCGGTGGTGGTCGTGGCGGGTTTTCCAGTCATGGATTCGGCGGCGGTGGTTTTCGCCAGGGTGCCCGCATGCGTGGCGAGGATGTGCATGCCAGGCTGGCACTGTTTCTGGAAGAAGTCTTCCACGGCTGCGAGAAACAGGTGTCGTTCACGGTTCATGAAGCTGACGACCGTGGCCGGATTGTCGCCCGCCAGAAGAACCTGAAGGTCAAGATTCCCGCCGGTATGCGGGAAGGGCAGCATCTGCGCCTGAAAGGTCAGGGCTCGCCGGGTATCGGCGGCGGTGAGCCGGGCGATCTGCTGATTGAAGTGGAACTGGCTCCGCATCCGTTGTTCAGTGTGGAAGGCCGCGATGTCATCGTCACCGTTCCCATCACTCCGTGGGAAGCCGCCCTGGGGGCGTCCGTGACCGTGCCGACAGTGGGCTCGAAAGTAAATGTCAAAGTGCCCAAGGGCTCATCCAGTGGCCGCAAGCTTCGTCTCAAGGGCAAGGGGCTGCCCGGTAAACACCCCGGTGATCAGATTGTGGTGTTGCAGATCGTGATGCCAGAGCAACATTCTGACGACGCTGAGCGGTTGTATCAGCAACTGGCAAAGGCGGAAAAGCACTTCAACCCACGTAGCAAGCTTCATGTCTAAGCGGGAGATCACGGAATGACCAGGAAAGACTCGATTCTTACCGTGGAGGTGGTTGAGCCTCAAATGGTGCTGACCTTGCGGGACATTTGCGAGCGGGGAGAGTGCCCCGCCGAGTTTGTCATCAAGCTGGTGAGCTACGGCATTATCGCCCCGGTAGAGGATGTGCCGGAAGTGCGTCACTGGCGCTTTGACGTGGCCGCCCTGGCGAGGTTGCGGAAGGCGCAACGACTGCAACGGGATCTCAAGATGAATCTTCCCGGGTTGGCCATGTCCCTGGAGTTGCTGGATGAGATTCAGGAAATGCGCCGCGAAGTGGATCGCCTCAATCAGCAGTTGAGACAGTTGATGGGGGAGTGGTAGCTCCCCTTGCGTTATTCCTGCTTTTCCAAAGCCTGAATTTCCGCGTAAATCTTCTCCGCTTCTTCCATCAGCGTGCCATGGGTGCGCAGATCACCATTGCGCTGCGCGTGGAGCGCCTTGGCGAGTTTGTCTTCGTACGCTTTTTGCAGTTTCTTTTTCGGATCACCTTTCAGAAATCCCAGCATGGTATCGGCCTGTTTCTCTCAATGTTCTGGAAGCTTACGCTTCTCAGGCCCAAAAGTTCACCCGAATTGTTCGGGGTTAACCGCACAGGGCGGATCTGGCCGAGTGATACTCGTCGCTTAACCGGGCTACCAGCGCCTCCACCGACAGCACATCGTGAATCTGGTTTACGGCCTGCCAGCGGGGTATTCCTGACAGATTCGAGTAGTGCCATGAGCATTCCTTCATTTTTGTCGGAACTTTTGTAGGGTATAAAGGATCTTAGCGTGCTCACCAATCCCTGAACACTGACTTTGAGAATCAATAACACATCAACGAATAAAAAGGAGTTCTTATGGGTGAAGCCAAACGACGCAAGGAAACCGGTGCCCCTCCCCCGAGGAAGGGCAATAATCGCAAGCCCCTGATTATAGGTGCGTCGGTCCTGGTGATTGTGCTGGCCGTCATCGGCCTGTTTTTCCTCACCGCGACCCCGGACCCGACGTCCGATGAATTGCCGGTGGCTGCCCCGAATGCCGACGCGTTTCCGGCAGAGCTGGACCGTTACGGCACGTCAGTCGGTGATCCCGAGGCCCCGGTGGTTGTCCGGGAGTTTGCGGACTACCAGTGTCCCGCCTGTGGCAGGTTCTCCGATGCCAGCCAACAGTTGAAAGAGACGTACGTTGACTCCGGGCAGGTACGGTTTGTCTATTTCGATTTGCCATTGCAGCAACACCAGAATGCCATGCCTGCGGCCCTGGCGGCGCGGTGTGCGGGTGATCAGGGTAATTACTGGGCCATGCACGATCAGCTGTTTGACCAGCAGACAGAGTGGAGCGGCTCGGGCGACCCGGTGGCAACCTTTACCCGCTACGCCAGCGAGCTGGGCCTGGAAGAGCGCCGCTTTCGCCGCTGTATGGACACGGAACTGCACCGGGAAGCCGTGGAACAGAGTCGGCGAGTGGCCATGCAGCTGAAGGTAACCAGCACGCCGACGGTACTGGTCGACAACATCCGCCTGACCCGACCGGGCTGGGGGCAGTTATCCGCTGTGGTCGAGCGGGAGCTGGCGGACAGCCGCCAGGATTAACTTGATCGGACCGCTCAGTTGGTTAAAATCTGCGCCCTCCCGCAATCCTGATTTTGCGGGAGGCTGACGCAAACACATGCTCCGGATTTACGATCCGGCCCGCAGGAGAAAACCATGAGCAACACCGTCGTTGTCTGCGCGCTATACAAGTTCGCAGTGCTGAATGATTACAAGACCCTTCGCCAGCCGTTGCTGGACCTGATGCTGGAGAAAGACGTGCACGGCACCCTGCTGCTGGCACGGGAAGGCATCAACGGCACCATTGCCGGCAGCCGCGAGGGCATTGATGCCATCAAGGGATGGCTTGCCAGCGATGAGCGTTTTGACGGCATCGATTACAAGGAATCCTTCGTGGATATCCAGCCGTTCAAGCGCACCAAGGTGAAGCTCAAGAAAGAGATCGTCACCATGGGGGTCGATGGCGTTGATCCGAAGCGCATCGTCGGTACCTATGTGCAGCCAAAGGACTGGAATGATCTGATTTCCGATCCGGACGTCGTTCTGGTGGACACCCGCAACCAGTACGAGGTGGAGATCGGAACGTTCAAAAATGCCGTCAATCCGGCCACTGAAACCTTCCGTGAATTTCCCGAGTATGTGCAGCGCAATCTGGACCCGTCCAGACACAAAAAGGTTGCCATGTTCTGCACCGGTGGAATCCGTTGTGAAAAATCCACGGCGTTTCTGAAAGAGCAGGGATTCGAAGAGGTTTACCACCTGCAGGGCGGCATCCTGAAGTATCTGGAGGAAGTCCCGGAGGAGCAAAGCCTGTGGCAGGGTGAGTGCTTTGTCTTCGATGATCGCGTCACGGTCAACCACAAGCTCGAGCGCGGCGAATACGACCAGTGCCACGCCTGCCGGCGTCCGATCACCGAGCAAGACAAGCAGCGCCCGGAGTATGAGCAGGGTGTGAGTTGCCATCAGTGCATCGAGTCACTGACGGAAGAACAGAAAGCACGGTTTGCAGAGCGCGAGCGGCAGATGCGGCTGGCGGAAGAGCGTGGCGAGGCCCATGTAGGTGGCGAGGCGGCCCGTATCATCGCCGAACGCAAGGCCCGCAAGAAGGCGGAGCGCGAGCGTCAGGCCCGCAGGAGTCTGGAGGGCGAGCAGGCCGGGAAATCCGCGAAGGCGTAAAAGGAGATTTCATGGGACTGAAACAGGTAACGGCCATCACCGCGATTCTGATGTCGCCCCTGGCGATAGCCGAGTCGAAAGACTGGAAAGGTGAGGCGGAACTGGGTGTCCTCAAAACCACGGGCAATACCGAGGAAACCAACACCAATGGTCGCCTGGGCCTGGTGCACGAGGTTATCGATTGGCGCAACATCGGTGACTTCCGTTCAGCCTATTCCGAGGCTGAAGACGAAACCACCGCCGAACGCTACCGGGCGGACCTGGAAACCAACTACAAGTTTGATGAGAACCAGTACTGGTTCCTGCGTGGTGGTTACGAGGACGATCGGTTCTCCGGTTATGACTTCCAGTCGTCCGCGACCACCGGTTACGGTAATCGCATCCTGCGTTGGGGCGATGAGTCGTTCCTTGACCTGTCGGTGGGTGCTGGTTATCGATTCAACAAGCTGGAGGAGCCGGACGAAGACGGCAACCGGGATGAGGAAGAGGCGATTGCCCGTCTGGCGGCGCAGTTTGACTACGCCCTGTCCGAGACCTCCCTGTTTCGCCAGAAGCTGAGCTCTGAAATCGGTCTGGACGAGAACAACGTCATCACCGAATCGGAGACGTCGTTGCAGGCCAGTGTCGTGGGCAATCTGTCCCTGAAAGTGGCTTACCGGGTCAAGCACGTCTCCGATGCGCCCCCCGATTCGGATAAAACCGATACTGAGACGTCCCTGTCTCTGCTGTACGGTTTCTGAAAGCCGGGAATTAAAAAACGGGCCTCGCGGGGCCCGTTTTTTTGTTGGCGGCTATACCTTGTTGCGTAAGCCCAGCTCATCGGGATAAGGCGTGAGATATTGCTGGGTGTGGAGGTAATCCACCGGTTCCCGTCGTTGTGCCATGCGCAGCAGTGTCATCGGCACTACCAGGGGGATTTCCCCACGGTGATAAGCTTCTATCTGCTCCATCAGCACCTTGCGGTCCTCATCCGCCATAGAATCCCTCAGGTAGCCCATCAGATGCTGCATGGCGTTCACATGGGAACCGCGGCTGACTTTCTGGCTCATGGCCTCCATGAACAGGTGGATATAGCGATCGGCCAGCTGGGGCAGCGGTTCGGACTTCAGGTCGCCCAGCATCGGGCCAAGCTGGCGGTAGATGCGTTCCGAATGGGCCAGCAACTGGAACTTGTGGCGGGTATGGAATTCGATCAGCGCCTGGGGTGAGAGCTTGTCGCCCGCCACATTCTGCATCCAGTCGTCGTAGGCGAAAACCCGCTCAATGAAGTTTTCCCGCAGCATATCATCGTTCAGCCGGCCTTCTTCCTCGACGGGCATCAGCGGATAAGCGTTGATCAGCGCCTCGGCAAACATACCGCGCCCGTCACGATGCACCACCCGGCCTTCCTCGTTATGGACCTTGATGCGCTCCATGCCACAGCTTGGGGATTTCGCCATCAGGATGTAACCACGAAGGTTGGCCAGCGAGGGGATTACCTCGTCAATGAAGGACTGCATGGCATCGGTGTGGTCCGCCGTGCCTTTGGTTTCAATCAGTCGTAACCCCTCCGGATATTCCCGCAGGTGAATGGCCGGGCGTGGTACGCCCAGGCCGGCTTCCAGTTCCGGGCAGATGGAACGGAACTCAAAATGCTTCGAGAGCACCTGAGTGCAGTAACGGGAATGCTTATGTCCGCCATCGTGGCGAACTTCCTTGCCCAGCAGACAGGTGCTGATCCCAACAGGTATGCCGCTCACGTGATGCCTCCGGTGGTGAATGGTCACAGGAAATACGTGATTGCAGTGTAAATCGATCAGCGGGCTCCATGGAAACGTATTTCTACGCACCACCGGAGGTAACCGATGAACGGCGTCGCTTCTTCTCCGTCAGCGCCAGAGTGGTTGCGTAGATGTCGTGGACATCCCGGGCAAACTGTTCCACTGAAAAGTCACTGGCAAAGGCGAGTGCCCGTTCCGACATTTCCTGTCTCAGCTCATCGTCCTCCAGCAGGCGCTTCACCTGTGCACACCACTGGTCCTGTCGCTCCGGGGTCTTGAAGCCATTTAACCCATCGCGGACCACGTCTTCAATGCCACTGGAGCGCACCGCGACCACCGGCAGGCCGGCCGCCATGGCTTCCAGGATCACCATGCCCTGGGTCTCGGATTTGGAGGCAAACAGAAACGCGTCCCCGAGCCGGTACCAGGTTGCCATATCCTCCGGTGGAACGGGGCCCACCAGAGTGGCGTGCTGTTCCAGGCCGAGATCGCGGATCTTCGCCTGCAAACGGTCGCGCTGGTGGCCGTCCCCAATCATCAGGAAGCGGAAAGGCACGTCCGTCTGCTGCCGTAATGAATCTATCGCCTCGATCATGAAGTCGATGTTTTTCTCGTTGGAGAGCCTGGACACGCTGACCAATACCTTTTCGTCCTTCAGGTCCAGCGACTGGCGCAGCTGGTCAATGTCGTCCGGGTTAACCTGCTGGAAGCGCTGATACTCGATGCCGGTTGGCTGCACAAAGACCGGTGCCTTCACCCCGATCATCCGCAGGTACTCTTCCGTGGAGTAGGTCGGCACGATGACCCCATCGCACTTGTTGGCAAAATGCTTGATCAGTGCGTGGGAGATCAGGTTACGAAACAGCATGCCGGGTAGGGGCACGAAATGGGCGTAGTGCTCCAGGCGCGTATGGTAGGTGTAGACAGCGGGCACTCTAAGCCGCCGCGCCATGAAGAGTCCCAGGGATCCCAGCCAGAAAGGATGGTGCAGGTGGATAATGTCAGGTTTGAAGGCCCGGACGCGCTTGCGGATGCGGGCCAGGAAAATATTCGCCAGCCGGAATTCCCGTTTCTGCCCCATGGCGAGTAATGACGGCACACGCAGTACCTGTTCTTCCGTATCGGGTTGCCCCTTGTAACTGGGGGCCACCACCAGCAACCTGTCGCCCAGGTGCTCCAGGCCCCGCCGCAGCCGCTCGATCGAGAGCGGAACGCCGCCAATAAACGGCAGGTAGTTGTTGGTGAACATGGCCACTCTCAGGGGCCTTTCCCGCCAGGGCGTCGGGTCCAGATCGTAGTCCGGGTAGTAATCCTTGCCGACAAAAATGGCGATGTAGAGCTTGATGGCGATGGCCAAAAATACCGTGACGATCAGAATAAAGTTGACGTAGCCGGTATAAAGCAGTGAGTAGATAAAAAACCAGAGGCTTTCCAGGCGCTTGAAAATGGGGTGCTGCCCCACCTCCAGTCTCTGGAGGGAGTGGCTGATCTCGCCGGACGGACTCACGCCTACCCGCACGAAATGGTAAAAACTGGTGTCGTTGTTGAGAATGAGTCCCCCGGCGCCTCCGGTGGTAATGAACCGGGTATCGCCCACCTGACGATCCGAATACAGGGACAGGTTGGCGGAGAACACCAGGTCAATACTGTGTTGTTCAATGGCTTGCAACAGCGCGTCCCGAAAGGCATCCGGGGCCAGGTAGTCGTCCTGTTGATCAAATGGCGCATCGGCTTCCGGCTCTACAGGTGGGTGGCCGATAAACAGGATCCTTGCGGCGGAAGTGTCCCGACTCAGCAGGTCGTTAAGCCACCGGATCTGCCATTGCCAGGAGGTTTTCCCGGTGCTGTCCAGGAAAATCAGCCGGCTGTTGCCCGCCTGAAGGCTGTAGAAGTGTGGGCCAAAGTGATCGTAGAACCGGAAACTGCCAAACTCTTCGTACTCATGAGCGCCAAAGGTGAGCAGGTAGGGGATCGTAAGATGGCTCAGGGACCCGTACAGCGCCCGATACTTGTCCTCGCCGCCGCCGCTGACGGCGTTGCCGGCAGACACCAGGAAATCAATGCCCGAGCGATTGAGCTCCGGAATGATCCGGTCCTCGAAGATGCCCACGGAATTGTTGATGTTGCCAACCACAGCGAAGCTGAAGGGGCGGTCCTCCCCGACTGTCCGCTGAATCCGTTCCACCTGTTCGGTATGTATGCCGTCAAAATCTTTCAGAAACAGGTTCAGGTAGACTTTATACCCAACCAGCAGGAGTACGATCCCCAGGCAAAGGTAAAACAGCCATTTCAGCGGGTTTCGGAAAATCATCCGGATGTCCTGCGGTTTCTGACAAGCTCCCTTTGGAGAACCAGCAGGCCTATAAGCATCCCCAGATAGATGGTCAGCAGGCGCCAGCTCACGATCACCAGAATCAGGTGATTGCCTGACAGGATATCCCGGAAGAAGGTGCCAAAGACACCCTCGGAAATGCCGGATGCTCCCGGAGTTGGCGCGAAATACATGATGAATGTGGTCACCACCAGCAGCCCCAGGGAGATCAGGTAGTCCACGTCGTAGCCGAGCCCGTGGATCAACAGGGCAGGGAAGCTGAACAGGCTGAGGAGGAAGATCGCGGTGAACAGAATCGACAGACCAATAAACAGCGGGCGGCCGCCGAGGTAGTCACGGAAACTGTGTGAGAACCTCAGCATTTCCCGGCGGGCCTTGAATTGCCAGCGCCGGTGCCGGGCGTCGCTGAGAAGATGGAAGTGATGGAGTCTTGTCAGCAAATGACTGAGTGGCCGGATCAGCCAATGGGTACGAGTCAGCAGAACGGTGAAAAAGCTCAGGTAGATGATCACAAAAACCGCGAGCGCCATACCCACATCGCCGGCAAGGGTGTTGCCATCCAGGGCATCCAGAGTAACCAGGAAAACCGGTGTCAGGGAGAATATAAAAAACACCGCCAGAACGGTGCGGATGGTGGTGGCAGCGGTTGCCCGCCCGACGGGTACGCCATGATGATGCAGGTACCAGATCTGTGCGAAGCCGCCCCCGGTGGCCATGGGCGTGACATTGGAAAAGAACAGGTTGAGGAACACCAGGCGGAACATTGTGCCCAGGGGCATCTGATGTCCAAGTGCCTTCAGGGTAAAGTACAACCGCAAGCCGTCGGACAGAAAATAGATGAACAGCAGGCCGGCAACAGCGCCCAGCATCTGCGGGGACAACAGGTCGGAATCGAAACTGAAGCTGCGTTCGGCAAACACATCGTAGACGACATACAGGCCGATAGCCGTCAGTACGATAAACGTCAGGCTGAAGGCGGTCAGCCTTCGCCAGGAAGAGCGTTTCGAGTAGCTGATATCGGTTGCATCGGTCATCGGGCGCCTGCTCGATTGCTGGCTCAGGAGGCCAGTGCCTGCTGGATCAGGGCTTTCTGGTGTTCGGCAAACTCCCGGATCAGCGCCTGCGCCTTGTCGGCGTCCCGCGCCAGCACCGCCTGTGGCAGTTGTGTAAAGAACTCGCTGGTCTGCGCCAACCCCTGACGGTAGCGTTCTGCGCTCAAGTAGTAGGCACGACTCACCGCCGGCTTGAAGTTCGAGAGCGCTTCAGTGAGGTAGGGGTTCCCAGCCACCTCGCAGCAGACTTCCATCACCTCAAAGCTGGCTTCCACCACCGACGTAATATCGACCGATGGCTTTTTCATCTGCTCAATGACCTTCCCGACGACCTCCAGCATCCGTGGCTTGTCTTCTTCCCGCCATCGTTCACACACCTTGGCTGCCAGCATTAATAACAGGTGCATGTAGACGTCATACAACTCCGACGCATGCTCTGCATCCAGACGCGTCGCCGACGCCCCCTTGCGCGGTGTGATATCAACCAGATGCCAGCGCTCCAGGGTATACAGCGCTTCCTTGACCGAGGCCCGGCTGACGTTCAGTTCCGTCGCGGTGGTGGCTTCATGAATCCGCTCACCGGGCCGGATTTGGCCGGTCATGATACGTTCGGCGAGATAATTGGCTATTTGCTCGGCAAGGGTATTGGGAACCTGGAAATCCATAAGGGTAGTAAACCACTTCCTGAAGTTTGTGTTCGGGAGTTTACCACAGGCTTGTCGGTGGGGAGTTTGGCTTTTTTTGGCTTTGGGGGATAGGGCAGGGGGTGGGTATCTTTTTGAAAAACGTCGCTTAAACTCGCTGCGCTCAGACAGGCGACGTTTTGAAAAAAGATACCCACCCCCTGCCCACAAACCACGGTAGAAGGCTCGAAAAGTAAAAGATTAAGCGTTGGCCGAATAAAGTACCCCGCACCCCGACCCATGCACCAAAGCCGGCCCCCTTGAAATACAACGGAAACGCACACAGGTATATAGTTTGAATCCTGCCAATCAAAAGGGAAACAACCATGCCCAAACACTTCGAACAAGCCCCAGGCCTGCACGAAGAACCGGTCCCGGAAACCGAAGGCTACGTCTTCAACCAGACCATGATGCGCATCAAAGACCCCCAGCGCTCCATGGACTTTTACACTCGCGTCATGGGCATGCGCCTGGTCCGGAAACTCGATTTCCCGGAGATGAAATTCACCCTGTATTTCCTGGGCTACCTGGATGACCGCCAGGCCAACACCGTACCCACCGACGATGCTCACAGAACCACCTTCACCTTCGGCCGCGAAGCCATGCTCGAGCTGACCCACAACTGGGGTACCGAAGATGATGAAGGTTTTGCCTACCACAACGGCAACGACGAGCCCCAGGGCTTTGGCCATATTGGTATCGCGGTGCCGGACGTCTACGCTGCTTGTGATCGCTTTGAACAGCTGGGTGTGGAGTTTGTGAAAAAGCCCGACGACGGCAAGATGAAAGGGCTGGCCTTTATCAAGGACCCGGACGGCTACTGGATCGAGATCCTGCAGCCCAACATGCTCGAAAAGCAGCGCCGGGAGGCTAAGGAGTAAGACGAGTTGGCGACGAAGATTCGCTAACGGTCCGTATCAGGCTGCGTCGGGGTGTTTCCTGGCGCTGCTCTGGGACGCGACGATCACTGCCGCTGTCAGAATCAGCGCCCCCGCGATGCCGATCACCCCGAGTTGTTCCCCGAGGAAAACCCACGCCAGCAGCACCACGAACAGAGGCTCCAGGGTAACGATGATGCTGGAAAGCGTGGCCGGTGTTGTCTTCATTCCGCTGAAGAAGCACACATACCCCAGGCAGGTCGGCACGATGCCGATGTAGGCCACCATCAACCACTGCGCGACCCCCAGGCTTTGTAGCCCTGCGAAACCGCCGCTGGCCGCCACCACGGGCAACAGGATCAGTGCTGCTGTCAGGAAGCAGATAAAGGCCGTGGTGAACACTGGGGTGCCCGTTGAGGTATGGCGGCTGGTCAGCGTGAACCCGGCATAGACCATGGCCGCAAGAACCGCCACCAAAATGCCGCCCAGCCTCAGCCTGCCGGCGCTGTCCATGTCGCTGATGACCAGCATGGCGGTACCGGCGATGGCGGCCGCCAGTGCCAGGATGGTGACCAGGCCAGGTTTTTCGCCAAGCAGCGGCGCCGCCATGATAGCCACCAGTACCGGCGCCAGGCACAGGGCGATCAGTGTGGCGATGCCCGCGCCGGTCATATCCACTGCCAGCAGGTAACTGCCCTGATACAAAGCCTGGAAGAAACCCAGGGCGATCAGCGGCAACAGCGCCTTGCGGGTCAGTTTCGGAAAGGGTGTGGATCGACGGGCGAGGGCGCGCAGTTCCCGAACCATCAGCAGGAAGAAGAAGGGCAGGGCCACCGCCAGGCGGAGGAAACCCAGGGTGACCGCCTGAAGCTCGCTTCCAGTGAACAGGAATTTCGCCACAATGCCCGTGGTCGCCCACAGCAGGGCGGCCAGGGCGATCAACAGTGCGCCTTGAATCATGCAATAACCAGTGCGATGGGTGCCTTGGGACCGGGGCATCGTGCGTCTGGGGTTGCCTGATGTCCGCGGCCTTCGATGGCCCGGAGGTTAACAGGGCGTCGGCCGGCATGCCAGCGGTTCGCTCGCGTCTCCGCGCAGCGGCGTTTGCAGTGCCCTACTCAGAGATGCGCCAGAGTGTCCGGTGGCGAGCAGGAAATGCAGCTTGGCGAAGGCTGCTTCCGGAGTCAGGTCGCCGCCGGCAATGACGCCGATTCGCTCCAGCGCAGCGCCGGAGGCATAGGCCTTCTGCGCCACCCGGCCGCGAATGCACTGGCTGATGTTCAGCACCGCTATGCCGCGTTTAATGCCCCGGGCCAGCGCCTCCACCAGAGCCTCGTCGGCATCGGGTGCATTGCCGGCCCCGTAGGTGTGGATGATCAGCCCTTTCAGCCCGGGCAGCGCCAGCGCGGCCTCCACCAGGGCGGCCGGTATACCCGGATACAGCGTGAGTACGGCCACCGATTCCGGGTTAAACGTGGGCACCTGAAAATCCGGCTGCCCCGACGGCAGCAGCAAGTCATGGCGCAGGTCCAGGGTGATGCCGCATCGACCCAGCGCGGGGGCGTTGGGGGAGTCGAAGGCATCCAGATCGCTGGTTTTGAGCTTCCGGGCCCGAGTGCCGCGGAGCAGCTTGCCGCTGAAGTACAGGCAGACTTCCTGAATCTCCGGCGTGGCGGCCAGAGCCAGCGAGGTGATCACGTTGTCGAGGGCATCGGTGCGCGAGCGCTGTAGCGGAATCTGCGACCCGGTGAGGATCACCGGCTTGTTGCAGCCCTGCAACATGTAGGACAGTGCCGCCGCAGTATAGGCCATGGTATCCGTGCCATGGAGCACCACAAAACCATCATAGCGGTCCCAGTTGTCGATGAGCATCCGGGCCATCGTTGCCCAGTTCGCCGGCGTCAGGTTGGCACTGTCGATGAGTTGATCCAGCTCGATCACATCAAATTGTGGCAGTCCATCCCGCCTCTCCGTGAGGTGGCGGGCCAGGCGCGGACCAAAGTCGGCGCCCGGCACATAGGTTCCGCCAGAGGCGACCATGCCCACGGTTCCGCCGGTGTACAGCACCAGTACCCGACGGCTCACGGTTCGTCCCCCAGAGGCGCCAGCATGGCTCGCGGGCTGAGCAGGCGGTCCAGCTCGTCAGCGTCCAGCAGGCTTTCCTCCAGCACCAGTTCGCGTACCGTGGAGCCGGAGTTCAACGCCCGGGCTGCGATCCGGGTGGCGTTGCCGTATCCGAGCCTGGGCACCAGTGCCGTGATAATGCCGATGCTGTTATCCAGGTGCCGGGCGCATTGCTCCGCGTTGGCACGGATTCCCCGAATACACCGTTCGTCGAGCATAGTGCAGGAGGCCCCCAGCATTTTCATGGAGTTGAGCAGATTGTAAACGATCAGCGGTTCCATGGCATTGAGCTGGAGCTGCCCGGCCTCGGCGGCGAGGGTAACAGCCAGGTCGCTGGCGATGACCTGATAGGCGGTCTGGTTCACCGCTTCGGGGATCACCGGGTTGACTTTGCCCGGCATGATGGACGAGCCTGGCTGCATGGGCGGCAGCAGGATTTCCCCCAATCCCGTACGGGGGCCGGACGACAGCAGGCGCAGGTCGTTACACATCTTGCCCAGCTTCACTGCAAAACGTTTCAGGATGCCGGAAAACAGCACAAACGCGCCCATGTCTGAGGAGGCTTCCACCAGGTTGCTGGCCGACACAATCGGCTTTCCGGAAATCTCGGCCAGATAACCGACCGCCAGGGCCTGGTA
The DNA here is from genome assembly GCF_003994855.1 of Marinobacter sp. NP-4(2019). Taxonomy (NCBI): domain Bacteria; kingdom Pseudomonadati; phylum Pseudomonadota; class Gammaproteobacteria; order Pseudomonadales; family Marinobacteraceae; genus Marinobacter; species Marinobacter sp. NP-4(2019). The sequence continues at coordinate 3,506,986 of NZ_CP034142.1, read as the reverse complement.
ACGGGGGTGGGTGTTGATCCCGGTGCCAATCGCAGTGCCACCCAGGTTCACTTCGCAGAGCAGGTGGCTGGCCTCGTGCAGGCGGTCGATATCCTCGCCAAGGTTCACGGCGAACGCCTCGAATTCCTGGCCGAGAGTCATGGGTACCGCGTCCTGAAGCTGGGTGCGTCCCATTTTGACCACATCCGCGAATTCCCGACCTTTGCGTTCCAGACTCTCCTTGAGCTGGATGATGGCTTTCTCCAAAGGTTCCGCCGCAAACTGCACGGCCAGGCAAACCGCCGTCGGGTAGGCGTCGTTGGTGGACTGCGAGCGGTTAACGTCATCGTTCGGGTGCAGGCGATGATACTCGCCCTTGCCGTGACCAAGCTTTTCCAGCGCGAGATTGGCGATCACCTCGTTGGCGTTCATGTTGGTGGAGGTGCCAGCGCCGCCCTGAATCAGGTCCACCACGAACTGGTCGTGCAGCTTGCCGGCGATAATGTCGTCACATGCCGCGATAATCGCCTCCGCTTTATGTGGCGCAAGGGCTCCCAGGTCCCGGTTGGCCAGTGCGGCGGCTTTTTTCACCATCACCAGCGCCCGGACAAAGTCCGGGAAGTGGCTGATGGGAACGCCGGTGATCGAGAAGTTGTCCAGGGCCCGTTGGGTCTGGATGCCGTACCAGGCGTCAGCCGGTACGGCGAGATCCCCGAGGAGATCGTGTTCTACCCGAGTGTTCATGCGTGGGATTTTTCCTTGAGGTGGTTGGTGCGAGACTGAACGCGTGCTACGTCCTCGGGCTCGATTTCCCAGGCTGCGGCGTCAACGTTCATATCCTGAAAACGTTTTGCGTCGAATACCGGTTGCTCGATACCCGCGGCGATCTGGTCGTCGAAATCCCGGAGGATGCGCAGGCCAGGTTTGAACAGGGCGATCAGGGCAATCAGGTTCACCAGCGCCAGCAGACCCATGGTGACATCGGCAAAGCCGAAGACGGTGCCCAGGTCGGTGGTCGCACCCCAGCAGACCAGGCCGATGATGGCGACGCGGAAAGTATTGAAGAAGTTCTGGTTCTGGGTACTGAAGAAATTGATGCTGTTCTCGCCGAGGTAATAGTTGTACAGGATGGTGCTGAAGCCAAAGAGCATCAGGGCCACGCTGACAAAGCTGCGCCCCCAGTCACCGACGTGATCGGCCAGGGAGGATTGCGTCAGGGCGACGCCGCCGACATCGCTGGTCATCGCCGGATCATAGACACCGCTCAACAGGATGATGAACGCCGTGGACGAGCAGATGATCAGGGTGTCGATGAACACGGAAAACGCCTGGACCACGCCCTGATTGGCAGGGTGGGGCACATAGGCAACGGCTGCCACGTTGGGGGCGCTGCCCAGACCCGCTTCGTTGGAAAACAGGCCCCGTTTCACGCCCATCATGATCGCCGCACCAATGCCGCCACCGACTGCGGGTTCGAGACCGAAGGCGCTGTTGACGATGAGCATGAAGGCATCCGGAATCTGCCCGATGTTCATTGCAAGCACGATGGCGGTGATCAGCAGATAGCTGCCTGCCATGATTGGAACCAGGAACTCGGCAACGCGGGCGATACGGCGAACCCCGCCGAAAATGATAAGGCCAACCACCATCGCCAGCGCGATGCCGCTGTAGAACACGGGCACGCCAAAGGCATCGTCAACCGACGTCGCCACGGCATAGGACTGCAGGGCGGTAAAGCCGAAGCCGAAGGTCAGCAGCAACAAAACGGAGTAAACGCCAGCCATCCATTTCCAGCGGGCGCCAAGACCGCGGGCAATGTAATGGGCCGGGCCCCCGCAATAGGTGCCGTCGGGTTCGGCCACTTTGTAGGTTTGCGCCAGGGAGCATTCCAGGAAACTGGTTGCCATGCCCATCAGACCGACAATCCACATCCAGAATACGGCGCCAGGCCCGCCGAGCGTAATGGCAACCGCTACCCCGGCAATATTGCCGCCGCCGACGCGACCGGCGACCGAGAGCAGCAGGGCCTGGAAGGAACTCAAGTGGCCGTGCTTGTCCTTCTGGAAGGCCTGGCTGGCGCTCAGAATCCGGAACATGCGCCCGAAATAGCGGAACTGTACAAAACGGGATGCGACGGTAAACCCGATTCCGACGGTGAGCAGCAGGGCGATCAGGACCTTGCCCCACAGGAGATCGTTCAGAATGTCCAACATAAGCAACTCCGGTGATGATTGTTGTTGTGTGAAGTTCGCATTTAAACAACCTGTCACCCTTGCTAGAATTTGACCATCGTTGCTTATGTGGCGCAAAGTGTTGCACTTAAAGCGTCAGATCGCGCTATCGCGACCTGACGCCCCGGCCTTTTGACGAAACAACGGGCGATACCCCATGCACCAGGATCTGGCTCAGAATCTCCGGCTGCTCTGCAGCTACTACAAGTCGATTGCCGAGGTCTGCCGCCGTCTTGGTATCAATCGCCCGCAATTCAACCGCTACCTGAGCGGCCAGCACAAACCGTCGGCGAATACCTTGCGTCGTCTTTGCGAATTCTTCGGGGTGGAGGAACAGGAAATCCTGCTTCCGCACGGACAATTCCAGCGGGTGGTGGATGTGCGTCCCCGGCCCGAAGCGCATGCGGACCGGGAAGCCGACTCCATCCAGAAACATCTGGAGCGGCTGGATCACGATGCCCGCAGCGACATCGACAACTACCTGGGGTACTACTACGAGTACTACCAGTCCATGTCGGCGCCGGGAAAAGTGCTGCAGAACCTGGTGTGCCTTGAGCGCCGGGGCCGCCGCGTGGTGTTCCAGCGCACCGAACGCATGCGGGCCAGCCGCAACGAGCCGCCCTGCCACAATCGCTATCAGGGCATTGCCTATTTGCTGACGGACCGGCTTTTTCTGGTGGACTACGAAACCCTCAACCGTCACGAAATCACCCAGACCATCCTCTTTCCCAGTTTCCGTAACCGGATTACCCGGTTGACCGGGCTCAAGATCGGGGTGTCCGACAACAGCGAGCGGATGCCCTGCTGCGCCAGGGTGCTCTATGAGTATCTCGGGCAGAGCGTGGTGGTGCGGAAGGCGCTCGCCAATTGCGGTTTACATGACCTGGACAGCATTCAGATTGAAGCTTCCATTCGTGAGGCTGTGCGCAACGACATGACGCCGGACGAGTACCTGTTCCGGGCACGCCACTGATGGCAGGAACAGGGCAGCGGTGGGATGCCACTGCCCGGCAGGCTTATTCGACCGTCAGACGGTCGGCGTTTTTCTCAACAGTAACTGTACCAATGCCCTTGACGTTGTCGAGCTCTTCAGCGGACTGGAAAGGACCGTTGGCCTCGCGGTAAGCGACGATGGCTTCTGCCTTGCTTTGGCCAATACCATTGAGGTTGGCCAGTGTTTCGATATCGGCAGTGTTGATGTTGATTGCGGCGGGTTCGGCGTGGGCAAAGCCTGTGAGCAGGCTGAACAGCAGAACCAGTGTGGCAATCATCGGGGTGCGTTTCATGGATTCGAACTCCTGAGTCTGAATACTATCGTTATGGTTAGGTGCCAGAACGCAGTCAGCGGGAAGTTCGCGAGGCGGACGATTGTCGCAGGTGAGGAAAAACTGGAAGGTATAATAAGTGCACGGAACAGGACCACATTCCATGTGGTCCCAGGTCCGTGTCTGACCCCCGCCTGATCCTTCAGGCTGCACACGTCCTGTGCGCTTCATCCGTGGTGGTCGTCCCTGTCAGCCCGTTTCCCTGGGCAACCCCTGATCCGTGGAGTTATCGTCCCTGTACCAACTTCCCTGCTGGCTTGTCATCCCTGACAGTTGTCATTCTACAGGGGGCGGACGTTGTACAAATCGGAGATTCGCTCCCGATGATGTGCGATATCTCCTACAGATCTGTGAGCCGATGAAGCAAGGGTGAAAATGAACCGGAGTTCAGTATTTACGCGCTCTCCGGAGCAATTTTCCGTCCGCCCCGATGGGCTTCTGCCGCCTCCCGGATTCGCTCCATGGTGATCTCCCGAACAGCTTTTTGGGAGATGCGAATGTGGCGGGTGAGTTTGTCCGCTGCGTCGGTTGCATCACCTGCTCGAAGGGCAGCTAAAATCTCCGAGTGTTCTTCATAAGTGGCATCCACCCGATCATCCCGGGTGAAATCCAGCCGGCGGATAATCCGCAGTCGGTCGGTAATTTCCCGATGAATACGGGTCATCTCTCGGTTACCGGCGGCAGCAACCAGGTCGCAGTGGAAGCTTTCGTCCAGTGCCCGAACAGTGCTTCCTACTGCTCGCTCTGAGGGATGATCCGGATTCCAGATAGCAGTCAGTGTTCGCAAGGCCTGGGGAGGCTCATCCAGAGCACAGATTTTGTGCATGGCTGCTCGTTCGAGTGTAATCCTCAGATCGTAGAGTTCTTCGACCTGCTGAAAATCAAACGGCTTGACCTGCCAACCACTACGGAACAGGACTTCGACATAGCCTTCCCGCTGCAATCGATAGAGCGCCTCTCTCACGGGCGTTCGGCTTGCGCTCAGTCTGGTTCCGACATCGCCTTCGCTGAACTTGTCTCCGGGGATCAATCGAAACTCAAAGATGTCATCCTTCAGGGCTTCGTATACCCGGTCGGCCATGCTTTCTTTGCGTTTCACTGCGGGTTTCCTGGTCATGACGGTGCTCTTCTGATGACTGTCTTACTGAGCTTTGGGGGCGGCGGCGATGGGGGGAGTCTTTTTTAAAAACGTCGCTTAAACTCGCTTTGCTCAGACAGGCGACGTTTTTAAAAAAGACTCCCCCCACCACCGCTACTTACTCTGGTGCTGGAGTCCCTTAGATTTTGATGCTTAGTATAGGTTCTCCTGGGGTGACGGCTTTGCCCGGTGACGTATGTAATGCGCTGATCTCACCAGACAGAGTTGCGTTTATTTCGAACTCCATTTTCATTGCTTCTACGATGACTAATGGATCACCCTCACTTACCGTATCGCCCGGCTTAACCAGACATTTCCATATATTACCGGCAATCTCCGCGCTGACCAGTTCTCCGAATTTCTCCAGATCGGATGCGTCCGGCTTTGGCGGTGCCTTCGCCAGCTTATCAAGCTCTTCAGCCTCGCTATCCTTCCAGAGGGCGACTTCTTTCGCATACGCCGCTTGCTGCATTTTGCGGAAGTCAGCGATGGAGTCAGCATTGGCATCCAGAAACGCCTGATGGGACTTGAGATCAAACGTTTCTTCTTCAATCTTTACTTCCAACTGGCCGGCGCGGAACTGGTCCCGCATTTCGTCCAGTTCGGCTTCGTTGACCGGGTAGTAGCACACCTGATCGAAGAACCTTAGCAGCCAGGGGGCGCCTTCGGCGAACTGGGGGTTCTTCAGGTATTTGTTCCAGATCGGCAGGGTGCGGCCTACCAGCTGGTAACCGCCCGGGGAGTCCATGCCGTAGATGCACATGTAGACGCCGCCGATGCCGACGGTGCCTTCGGCGGTGTAGGTGCGGGCCGGGTTGTATTTGGAGGTTAGCAATCGGTGCCTTGGGTCCAGCGGAACCGCGCAAGGTGCGCCCAGATACACATCGCCCAGACCCAGTACCAGATAGCGGGCCGAGAACAGCACGTCACGGACTTCCTCCCGGGTAGGCAGGCCGTTAATGCGCTGCATGAAGTCGACGTTGTTGGGCAGCCAGGGCGCGGTGTCTCTCACGGACTGGCGGTATTTGTCGACCGCTTCGAGAGTCGCGCTGTCTTCGAAGGCCATGGGCAGGTGGATGACGCGGCTGCGGACTTTGAGTTCGTCGGTGGGCGGCAGGGTGCCTTCCAGGTCCAGCAGGTATTCCATCAGGGCCTGCTGGGGGAGAATCCGTGCGTCGTATCGTAGCTGCAGGGAGCGCACGCCCGGGGACAACTCCAGCAATCCGGAGGGTTGCACGTCGGCGATGGCTTCCATCAGGGCGTGGATGCGCATGCGCACGCCCAGGTCCATGACGTTGGGGCCGTATTCCAGCAGGATGTACTGGTCGCCGGCCTGGCGGTAGGTGACTTCCGGGCGGCCTTCTTTTTCCGGCAGGTACGCCAGGATGGTGGCGGACAGGTCGTTCAGCGGCTCCAGGTCCGGGGCGATCAGGTCCACCGCTGGCGGGGCCATTAAACTGTTGATGGCCAGTTCCTGGCGTTCGGACAGTTTTACGGCGGTGTCGTTGTCGATGGCGACAAAACGGATGGTGTCGCCGGGTTTCACCTGGCCGACTTTCCACAGCTCGGCCTTGGCGATGGTCACCGGGCACACGAAGCCACCGAGGCTGGGGCCGTCCTTGGTGAGGATCACGGGCATGTCGCCGGTGAAGTTGATGGAGCCGATGGCGTATTCGCAATCGTGAATGTTGGACGGGTGCAGGCCGGCTTCGCCGCCGTCTTCCCGGGTGAATTCGGGTTTCGGGCCGTTGAGGCGGATACCCAGGCGGTTGGAGTTGTAGTGCACTTCCCAGTCTTGCTCGAAGAATTTCTCGATGGACTGTTCGGTGAAGAAATCCGGGGCGCCGTGGGGGCCATAGAGCACGCCGATTTCCCAGTGGTCCGGATAGTCGGGGATCAGGTCCGGGTCCGCCGGGGCCGGGTCGTGGGTTGGCGCGGTGGTGGTGCAGGCGGGCAGGTCGATCTGGCTGATACCCAGCATGTCACCGGGGCGCAAAGGCCGGCCGCCGTGGCCGCCGAACTGGCCGAGGGCGAAGGTGGAACGGCTGCCCAGATAGACCGGCACATCGAACCCGCCGCGCACCGCCAGATAGGTGCGGCAACCTTTGATGGCTTTGCCCACCGCCAGCACCTGGCCGGCTTTCACGGTGATGGGTTTCCAGAATTCCACCGGCTTGTCATCCAGCGTGGCTTCGGTCAGCGCACCGGTCAGCGCCACCATGGAATCCTTGTGGAACTTCAGGCTGGGGCCGATCAGTGTGGCTTCCAGTCCCGCTGCTTCGTGGTGGTTGCCGACGATGCGGTTGGCAATGCGGAAGGCGTAGTCGTCCATCGGACCACTGGGCGGCACGCCGATGTTCCAGTAGCCGACGCGGCCGGGGTAGTCCTGCACGGTGGTGTAGGTACCGGGTTTCACGACCTCGGCTACCGAGGGTTTGAATTCGAAGCTTTCCAGCGCGCGGGTAGAGACAATACCATCGGCAAAGCTCTGCTGGGCCACCACCTGGCGCAGGTAATCCAGGTTGGTGGCAATGCCCATCAGCCGGGTTTCGGCGAGGGCGGCTTTGAGTTTTGCCAGGGCGTCGTCGCGGTCTTTGCCGTGCACGATCAGCTTGGCGATCATCGGGTCGTAGTGGGCGGACACCTCACTGCCGTTTTCCACCCAGGTGTCCACACGTACGCCGTCTTCCGGCCAGTGCACGTCGGTCAGTTCGCCGGGGGAAGGCTGGAAATCCTTCAGCGGGTCTTCGGCGTAGATGCGCACTTCCATGGAGGCGCCGTTCAGATTCGGCTGGAAGCTGGCCAGGTCCGGGCTTTCGCCGGCGGCGATCTTCAGCATCCACTCGATCAGGTCCAGGCCGGTGACAGACTCGGTCACTGGGTGCTCTACCTGTAAGCGAGTATTTACTTCCAGGAAGTAGAATTCGTCCCGTTCTTCGTCGTAGATGTATTCCACGGTGCCGGCGGAACGGTAGTTCACCGACTGGCCGAGGGAGACGGCGGCGTCCAGCATCTTCTGGCGGGTGGCCGCCGGCAGTTTCGGGGCCGGGGTTTCCTCCACCACTTTCTGGTTGCGCCGCTGCAGGGAACAGTCCCGCTCGCCAAGGGCGACGACATTGCCTTCGCCGTCACCGAACATCTGAACTTCCACATGGCGGGCGCGGGCGATGAAGCGTTCCAGGAACACGCCGCTGTCATTAAAGAAGCTCTGGCCCTGGCGGCGCACGGTTTCAAAGGCTTCCCGCAGTTCGTGTTCGCTGTTGCAGCGGGTCAGGCCGATGCCGCCACCGCCGGCCGTGCTTTTCAGCATTACCGGGTAGCCCAGCTGGTTCGCCACACTCAAAGCTTCGTCCAGACTGTTCAGCAGACCGCTGCCCGGGGCCAGGGGCACACCGGCGGCTTCCGCCAGTTCCCGCGCCCGATGCTTCAGGCCGAATTCCCGCATCTGGGTGGGGGTGGGGCCGATGAAGGCAATGCCTTCGGCTTCGCAGGCTTCGGCGAATTCCGCATTCTCCGACAGGAAGCCGTAGCCGGGAATGATGGCGGTCGCGCCTGTTGTTTTGGCGGCGGCCAGAATCTGCGCCTTGTCGAGGTAGGTTTCGCTGGCGCCGTTACCGCTCAGGGCCACGGCCTCGTCCGCTAGGGTGACGTGCAGGCTGTGGCGGTCCTGGTGGGAGTAGACCGCGACGCTGCCCACGCCCATGGCCTTGAGGGTACGAATGGTGCGCACGGCGATTTCGCCACGGTTGGCGATCAGAACTTTGTTAAACATGGGGCAGATCTCCTTAAGCCTTGGCGGATTTGAGGGCGGATATGTAGGCGCGCCAGCCACCGAACTCGGTCACGTCGCGGGCCCCTTCCAGGCCGTAGCCTTCGCAGATAAAGCCGTTGACCCAGCGGCCATCGGCCAGCTCGACATTGCCGATGCCCAACGGGGCGGGGATCAGGTCGACAAAGGAGCCGAACTCGGAGCTGGCCATTTGCCACACCTCCACGATCATCTCGCAGCCGTCCTCCGGGCCGACGCGCTTGAGGCCGGGTTTCGGGGGCGTGGTGTTGGGCAGGGCGTAGAGCCGGTAGTTGGCAGAGGTGGTGGTCTGTTCCAGCAGCACCGCGTTGCGTTCGGTGAGCTGGGTGTTCAGGGGCATGCCGGTGAGGTGGGCGCCCACCACGGCCACAGTGATGGCGTCAGCAATGACCGCTGCGGCCGGTTCTTCCAGCGGACGGGCCCGGTCAGTTGCGCCCAGCGGTGTGGGATGTGCATTCAGCCACTGGCAGGCCAGCTTCTGCAGCTCGGCATCTTTCCAGGCGCCGCTGATCAGGGTAACGCCAAAGGGCAGGCCGTCATCCCGGAAACCCGCCGGCACCGCCAGGGCGCAGAAATCCGCCAGGTTGACGAAATTGGTGTAGGTGCCGAGCTGGCTATTGAGCGTCACCGGGTTCGCGTTCATCGCCTCAATAGTCGGCGCAGTTGGTGCGGTGGGCACCAGCAGAGCGTCGATAGCCTGCAACTGCTCATCAATGGCGCGCACCAGTTCTTCCTTGCGGTACTGGGCCTTGAAAGTGTCGGTGGCGCTGAAGTGGCCCGCTTTCTCAATAATGCCTTTGACCACCGGGTTCATCTCAGCGCCGTGATCCGCCAGAAACGCTTCCACCGCGGCATGGCGTTCGGCCACCCAGGGGCCTTCGTACAACAGCGCGGCCAGCTCCAGCATGGGCGCAAAATCCATCGGCACCAGTTCCACATCCTGCTGACGCCAGTTGCTGACGGCGGTGTTCCAGGCCGCTTCCGCCTGCTGGTCACCAAACCACTGCGGATGCTCCGGAATCGCCAGGCGCTTGATGGGGCCGCCACGGCGAATGGCGGGGCCATCGCTGGGCAGGTTAGCCGGCGCCTTGCGGGAAAATGCATCGCTGGGCTGATAACCGGCCATGACCTCCTGCAGCGCACCGGCATCGCCCACCGTCAGCGCAAAAATGGACACGCAATCCAGGGATCTGCACGCCGGCACCACGCCTTCAATGCTGAACAGGCCCTTGGTGGGTTTCAGCCCCACCAGATTATTCAGCCCTGCCGGCACCCGGCCGGAGCCGGCGGTGTCGGTACCCAGGGCAAAAGGCACCAGCCCGCGGGCGACCACAGACGCGGAGCCGGAACTGGAACCACCACTGACGACCTCCGGCTTGAAGGTATTGGGCACCGCACCATAAGGCGAGCGGGTACCCACCAGCCCGGTGGCGAACTGATCCAGGTTGGTTTTGCCAATCAGCACCGCGCCAGCGGCTTTCAGGCGGGCGACGGTGGCGGCGTCCTGCTCTGGTGCATAGGCGTAGGCGGGGCAGGCGGCGGTGGTCTCAAAGCCCACGGCATCAATGTTGTCCTTCACCGCGAATGGCACACCGTATAAAGGCAGCGCTGCCCGATCGCCGCCGGCCTGTTCCCGACGCTGGTCCAGCTCGGCCAGGGCTTTCTTTAAACCGGCCTGATCGATCAGCGAGATCCAGGCAACGTCCTTTTTGTCGGAAGTATCCAGGCTGGCGAGCAAATCGCCCAGCAGTGTCTCCGGCGACTGGCCCTGATCATAGGCGGCGCGCCAGTCCTGAAGTGTCCATCCACGTGTTGAAGGCATTGGTTGTCCTCGTGCAGGTTGTCATCTTGTATACATCCTGATTGGCAATGCCCGTGCCATTTGGCGAATTTTCTTGAAAGTATTTATAAAACAGCTGGTTAATATTTTTGTGCGCAAACTCGGTGCGAAAGGGAATGCCCAAAGGCGGTGCGATCGCACCAAAACTGAACCGTAAAACAGGGGTTTGAGGGCGGGTTGGCCATGGTCAGAGATAGGGTGGATGGCTTGTATACTAGATAACTGGCTGTTTTAACTGAATATGCAGGTAATGTGGAACAGCAGATGCACATAGGGAAAGAGCGAAGTGCGTTTACGACGTAACGACACTCTCCAACAGGCAAAACCCAACGAAGATAAAAGGACTCACAACATGAGCATCAAAAAACACGTGAAGCTGGGCCTCTCTGCACTGGCGCTGTCGGTATCCTTCCACGCCCTGGCGGCGGAAGATCCCATCAAGGTCGGTATCCTGCATTCCCTGTCCGGCACCATGGCGATCAGTGAAACCGCCCTGAAAGACACCATGGAAATGCTGATCGAACAGCAGAACGAAAAAGGCGGCATCAACGGCCGTCAGCTGGAAGCCGTGGTGGTGGACCCCGCCTCCAACTGGCCGCTGTTCGCAGAAAAAGCCCGTGAGCTGCTGGAAAAAGAGAAAGTAGACGTGATCTTCGGCAACTGGACCTCGGTCTCCCGCAAGTCGGTTCTGCCGGTGGTGGAAGAGCTCAACGGCCTGTTGTTCTACCCGGTACAGTATGAAGGCGAAGAGTCTTCCGAGAATGTGTTCTATACCGGCGCCGCCCCCAACCAGCAGGCCATTCCGGCGGTGGATTACCTGAAGAACGAACTGGGCGTTGAGCGCTGGGTTCTGGCGGGCACCGATTACGTGTATCCGCGCACCACCAACAAGATCCTGGAAACCTACCTGAAAGACATGGGTGTGGCCGAAGGCGACATCATGATCAACTACACGCCTTTCGGTCACTCCGACTGGCAGTCCATCGTATCCGACATCAAGAAGTTCGGCAGCGCCGGCAAGAAGACTGCCGTGGTCTCCACCATCAACGGCGACGCCAACGTACCGTTCTACCGCGAGCTGGGTAACCAGGGCATTTCCTCCTCCGATATCCCTGTGGTGGCCTTCTCCGTGGGCGAGCAGGAACTGGCCGGCATCGACACCGGCCCTCTGGTCGGTCACCTGGCGGCCTGGAACTACTTCATGAGCGTGGACAGCGACGCCAACTACGACTTCATCGACGCCTGGATTGAGTACAAGGGCGACGAGAAAGCCGTCACCAACGACCCGATGGAAGCCCACTACATCGGCTTCAACATGTACGTGGAAGCGGTCGAGAAAGCCGGCACCACCGACGTGGACGCAGTGAAAGACGCCATCATCGGTGTGAGCGTGCCGAACCTCACCGGCGGCTACGCCACCATGATGCCCAACCACCACATCACCAAGCCAGTGCTGATCGGTGAGATCCAGGACAACGGCCAGTTCTCCGTGGTGTGGGAAACCTCCTCCACCGTGGCCGGCGATGCCTGGTCTGACTTCCTGCCGGGTTCCCGTGACCTGATTTCCGATTGGCGCGCCCCGCTGAAGTGCGGCAACTTCAACGTCAAATCCGGTACCTGCGGCGCCTCCGCCGGCGAGCAGGCCCTGGCCGACGCGGAATAACCACGCGGCAAGACCTGTAAAGAGAACCCCGGGGCGGCGTGATCGCCCCGGGTGTTCCGGACCCCGGAACCAACGATTCATTGCCAACCTTTTAATTCCAACAACAGGACGGACACATGGGCATCTTCCGATGGCTCACGCCTCTTTGTCTCAAAGCCCTCTATTTCAAACCCTTGGGCCTTGTCTTGCTGCTGGTGCTGAGCCTGCCGGCTCACAGCCAGACCGAAGCCGATCCGGGGCAGGCGCTGCTCACCAACCTGGCCGACGCCTCATCCAGAGAGATGGACGCCGCCATTGAAGCCATCGTAGACAGCGGTGATCCCCGGGCCAGAGACTGGCTGAACGCCTTTGGCAACAACCGCCTGAGCCGCGTCGAGGAAACCGGGCAGGTGGTGGAAGTGCTCCGCAACGTGGGCCGCAACTGGACCATCGCCGACCCGCTCACCGGTGAAAACCTGGGCGAGATTTCCCGCCGGGAGCTGGACCGGGTCAACATCAACAACGCCATCCGCGGCAAGCTGGAAGGCGTGCTGGCCATGCTGGACCTGTACTCGGAGGACCCCGAAGTGCAGGAAACCGCCGCCGAAGCCATGATGGGCAAAGTGAACGCCAGTGTGGTGAAGCCACTGACCAAATTACTGGAACGGGACCTGCCGGGTCCGGTTCGCAATCGCATTGAAGAATCCGTTGCCATCTACCAGTTGGAGCAGGGCGATGCCGAAGCTCAGGCCCAGGCCATCACCGTTCTGACCGGCAGCCTGCACAGCAACGCCCGCGCTGCCCTCAACAACGCGGCCGCCGGGGACGATCCCGCCCTGGCGGCCCGCGCCAAGGAAGCGCTGGTCTCCATCGAACAGAAACTGAAAATGAACCGCGCCGCTGAAACCCTGTATTTCGGGTTGTCCCTCGGATCGGTACTGGTGCTGGCGGCCATCGGCCTGGCCATCACCTTTGGCGTGATGGGCGTGATCAACATGGCCCATGGCGAACTGATCATGCTGGGCGCCTACACCACCTGGGGCATGCAGCAACTGTTACCCGGCCAGCCCGGGCTGGCGCTGATCCTGTCCATCCCCGCCGGGTTCCTGGTGGCGGCGCTGGCGGGCATTGCCATCGAGCGCAGCGTGATCCAGCACCTCAAAGGCCGCCCGCTGGAAACCCTGCTGGCCACCTTCGGGGTCAGCCTGATCCTGCAGCAACTGGTACGCACGGTGATTTCCCCCCTCAACCGTTCGGTGACCACACCGGAATGGATGAGCGGCTCGCTGGTGATCAATGACGCCCTGTCACTCACCCTGAACCGCATGTACGTCATCGGCTTCGCCCTGGTGGTGTTTGCCGGGCTGATGCTGATCATGCGCAAGACCCGCCTCGGCCTGGAAGTGCGGGCGGTGACCCAGAACCGCGCCATGGCCCGGTCCATGGGCATTCGCGCCACCCGCGTGGACATTCTCACCTTCGGCCTGGGTTCCGGCGTGGCCGGACTGGCGGGCGTGGCGCTGTCACAGATCACCAACGTCGGCCCCAACCTGGGCCAGAACTACATCATCGACTCCTTCATGGTGGTGGTGTTCGGTGGCGTGGGTAACCTCTGGGGCACCCTGCTGGCGGGTCTGTCACTGGGCACCATCAACCAGATCCTGGAACCCTGGGCCGGCTCGGTACTGGCCAAGATCATGGTGCTGGTGCTGATCATCCTGTTCATTCAAAAACGCCCCAAGGGACTCTTTCCCCAGAAGGGCCGGGCCGCGGAGGGCTGAGCTATGCCGACATCACAAACCTGGCTGCTCCGGCCATTACAGGAGCGTTCCACACAGATTTTCCTCGGGGTACTGTTTGCCGCGGTGGCGCTAGTCACCCTGCTGCACCTGATCATGCCGGAAGGCCATGCGCTGCACGTGAGCGCCTACACCGTCACCCTGCTGGGTAAATACCTGTGCTACGCGTTGCTGGCAGTGGCGGTGGATCTGGTGTGGGGTTACCTGGGCATTCTCAGCCTGGGCCACGGCGCCTTCTTTGCCCTCGGCGGCTACGCCATGGGCATGTACCTGATGCGCCAGATTGGTGATCGCGGCACCTACGGCGACCCGATCCTGCCGGACTTCATGGTGTTCCTGAACTGGCAGGAGCTGCCCTGGTACTGGCAGGGCTTCGACATGGCCTGGTTCGCCTTCATCATGGTGCTGCTGGCCCCGGGCCTGCTGGCGCTGGTGTTTGGCTTCCTGGCGTTCCGCTCGCGGGTGACCGGGGTGTACCTGTCCATCATCACCCAGGCGCTGACCTTTGCCCTGATGCTGGCGTTCTTCCGCAACGAAATGGGCTTTGGCGGCAACAACGGCCTGACCGATTTCCGCGACATCCTCGGCTTCAACCTGCGCACCGACGCCACACGGCTGGGGCTGTTCATCGCCACCGGCATCGCCCTGGCCATTGGCTACGTGATCTGCCGCGGCATTGTCACCAGCAAGCTGGGCCGGGTCAGCGTCGCCTGCCGCGACGCCGAAGCCCGCACCCGCTTCCTGGGCTACCGGGTGGAACGGGTGCAGCTGTTCGTGTTCGTGGTGTCCGCCATGCTGGCGGGCGTGGCCGGGGCGCTGTACGTGCCCCAGGTGGGCATCATCAACCCCAGCGAATTCTCGCCACTGTTCTCCATCGAGATTGTGGTGTGGGTCGCCCTGGGAGGCCGCGCCACCCTCTACGGCGCAGTGATCGGCGCCATCCTGGTGAACTACGCCAAAACCGTGTTCACCGGCGTAATGCCGGACGCCTGGCTGTTCGCCCTGGGTGGCCTGTTTGTACTGGTCACCGTGTTCCTGCCCAAGGGCATTGCCGGCCTGCTGCAGAAACGCCAGAAACCGGAAGACGACAGCACCACACCCCAAACACAGGAGGCCAGCGCATGAGCATGTTCGAGCAACTGACCAACCGCGAGCGCGTGTTTGAATTCCTCGCGCCCGAAGCCTCACCGGTGGACGTGCGCCACGGCCCGATCCTGTACATGGAAGACGTCAACGTGAGCTTTGACGGCTTCAAGGCCATCAACAACCTCAACCTCACCATCGACGACGGCGAGCTGCGCTGCATCATTGGCCCCAACGGCGCGGGCAAAACCACCATGATGGACATCATCACCGGCAAAACCCGCCCGGACACCGGCTCCGTCTGGTTCGGCAGCCGCCACAACCTGCTCACCAAGAACGAGCCGGACATCGCCAGCCTCGGTATCGGCCGCAAGTTCCAGAAACCCACGGTGTTCGAAGCGCTCACCGTGTTCGAAAACCTGGAACTGGCCATGGCCACCGACAAGCGCATCCTGCCCACGCTGACCGCCATCATGAAACCGGAATTCCGCGACCGCATCGACGAAGTGCTGGAAATGATCGGCCTGAAACAGCTGCGGGACAAACCCGCCGGCATTCTCTCCCACGGCCAGAAACAGTGGCTGGAAATTGGCATGCTGCTGATGCAGAAACCCCGGCTGCTGCTGGTGGACGAGCCGGTCGCCGGCATGACCGAACAGGAAATGGAACGCACCGCCGAACTGCTCACCAGCCTCGCCGGTAAACAGTCCGTTGTGGTGGTGGAGCACGACATGGGCTTCGTGCGCTCCATCGCCCGCCAGGTCACCGTGCTGCACCAGGGCAGCGTGCTGGCCGAAGGCACCATGGACCAGGTCTCCAACGACCCGGAAGTGATCAAAGTTTACCTCGGGGAGGAGGCGTAATGCTCAAGATCCAACAGCTCAACCAATACTACGGCGAAAGCCACACCCTCTGGGATCTCGACCTGGACGTACCCCAGGGCCAGTGCACCTGCGTCATGGGCCGCAACGGCGTGGGCAAAACC
Organism: Marinobacter sp. NP-4(2019); assembly: GCF_003994855.1. Classification (NCBI taxonomy): domain Bacteria; kingdom Pseudomonadati; phylum Pseudomonadota; class Gammaproteobacteria; order Pseudomonadales; family Marinobacteraceae; genus Marinobacter; species Marinobacter sp. NP-4(2019). Next base: position 3,491,156 of record NZ_CP034142.1, on the reverse strand, counting down.
ACGCTGATGAAATGCATCATGGGCGAAGAAACCACCAAAAGCGGCAGCATCGAATTCGCCGGGGACGTGGAGCTGACCAAGAAGAAAATCGAAGATCGCTCAAGACTGGGCATCGGCTACGTACCCCAGGGGCGGCAGATCTTCCCGCTGCTGACCGTGGAAGAAAACCTGCGCACCGGCCTAGCTGTGCGTAAAGACGGCAGCAAGAAGATACCGGAGCGGGTGTATGAGCTGTTTCCGGTGCTGAAGGAAATGAAACACCGCAGAGGCGGCGACCTTTCGGGAGGGCAGCAACAGCAACTGGCCATTGGACGGGCGCTGGTGATTGAGCCCAGGCTGCTGATTCTGGATGAGCCGGGGGAGGGGATTCAGCCGAATATTGTGGCGCAGATTGGGGAGGTTATTCGTAGGTTGATTGAAGAGGATGGGCTGACCGTTCTTCTGGTTGAGCAGAAGTTGCCGTTTGCTCGAAAGTATGCGGATCGGTTTGCGATTTTGGATCGGGGGAGAAGGGTTGCGGAAGACGAGATTGCGGGCCTGACGGATGCCCTTATCAAAAAGCACCTGACCGTCTAAAGCGAATACCTATCAAAGATTTCAAAAGCCGCCCGGGAAACCGCGCGGCTTTTTATGCACTGTATTTACCAAATTTTACGTTGGCATTATGGGAAGTGTGCTGAAGATTAGGTTAGTGTGTAGTTATAAGAAACAGATTGATGCCCTGTTAAGGATGACGGATGGACTACGCTCAGGTTATACAACCCCTCTTCAGCACCCTGTGGTACCTGGTCCCGCTGGCCATTCTTGCGGCAGTCATCCAATCCCCTTGGTTCAAAGGCAAAGCCGGGGAAGCAGTGGTTAATCTTTCCGCCAAACTCTTTCTCGATAGGACCCGCTACCACCTCATCAAGAACGTCACCCTGCCAACGGAAGACGGCTCCACCCAGATCGACCACATCATTGTTTCCCGATACGGGGTGTTTGTGGTGGAAACTAAGAACATGAAGGGCTGGATCTTCGGCGGCGAAAAGCAACGCTACTGGACTCAGAAAATCTTCAAGCACTCCCAGAAATTCCAGAACCCGCTGCACCAGAATTACAAACACGTAAAAACGCTACAGAGCCTGTTAGGCCTGGGCGATGAACAGGTTTATTCATTGGTGGTGTTTGTTGGCGATTCGACTTTCAAAACGCCCATGCCAAAGAGTGTGACCTACGGCGGTGGCTACATTCGGTTTATCAAAGCCCACGACGAAGAACAGCTCTCCGAGGCCGAAGTACATTCCATAATTGAAACCATCCAGTCTGGCCGGTTGGCCGCAACCTTCAAGAGCCACCGGCAACATGTGGCGCATGTTGAGCAAGCTGTGGCAAAGAAGGAGAGTGAGCCTCGTTGCCTGAAGTGTCGGGGGGAGATGGTTAGGCGCACGGTGAAACTCGGGGAGAATGCCGGGAAGGAGTTTACTGGGTGTAAGGCGTTTCCTAAGTGTCGTGGGGTTGCTGGTGCTTTAAATTTTCATAGTGAATTGATTTTCTGGGATTAATGCCAGATTCTCGGGTTGGATATCCGAGCGTTTTGACGGCCAAATGATAGCAATGACGAAACGCTCTATTTTACCACTATTATGGGCAGTCGAATGTTATGAGCAAGCTAACAGAAGAATCCGTAGAGTTTGCAAAAAAGCATATAGAGAGCTACTACGACTCAGACTTCTTCCCAAAAGGTTTTGAGTTTGAGGCTATCTGGCACTGCTGGGAGGACGTCAAAAGATATTTATTAGGCAGCAATATCGGAAAACTGAGGACAAAACACCCTTTGACGATGGCCTCCAAAAAGCCTTCCGGGAGCTATCGAATTGTTCACCAATTAGAGCCCTTGGATACAATAATATATACAGCTTTGGCCTATTTGATCGTGGAAGAAATAGAGAGTGTGCGAGCTGATGAGGGGGTTGCGTGCTCTTATAGGTTTTCAATAGAAGACGGTGGTTTTTTTGAGAAGAACTCCGGTTTCAAAATATTTACTGATATGATAGAAAATCATTCCGATTCATATAAATATATACTAGTCACCGACATTACTGATTTTTACAATCAAATCTACTTGCATCGTTTAAATAATGCAATTGAACGAGCTGATCCGGCGTTAAAAAATATTGCAAACGATATTGAGAGCTTTATTTCTTCAATAAATGATAAAGCATCTCAAGGAGTTCCTGTTGGTCCTGCAGCCAGTATTATCATGTCTGAGGCAGTTCTAGTGGATATAGATGAATACATTTCAAATTTTGGTGTAGAGCATACTCGATATGTTGATGATATTAGGATCTTTTCTGATTATAAAGAGGAGCTGGAAAAGGTACTAGAAAAGCTGACGTTGTATCTGCATGAGAATCATCGGCTTACTTTGGCATCTGACAAAACGTACATAGAAAATACCGAAAAATATGTCGAAGGCGTTCTCCATAATCAGTATGAGATGGAGAAGGTAGAAATCTTCGAAACACTAGAAATATTTAATCCTTATTCTGGTGAGGTCGAATACGAAGAGGTTGTAGTGGAGGAAAGGACAGATTTAGAGGGGCACCTTAATCATATAGCAGATCAGCTCTTAAAAAGGGATACGCTTGATCTTGGTCTTGCTAGAGCTCTTATAAGAAAAGCAAAAGCTAATCGTATAGATTTCGTTGCTGAGATAATTTTTGAAAATTTTGAATTCTTCTCTCCGGTTATAAATGACGTTATTCTGTACTTTAAGGCACTGTCACGTGGAAAATGGGTTAGAGAAAATCGCGAAAAATTTCTTTGTATTCTATCTAGTCCCGCAATAACGCAGAGTCTAGTTCGATATTGGGTTGAATGGTTTTTTGCTACGGATGAGCTTCTACTGAAGAACGTGAATATTAAGAGGTTTATAAGTCAGAGCGAGTTTATAGAAAATCAAGCATATGCTGCTCTAACATCCAAAAATGTCTCTTGGGTTAGAGATAACAAAAATCGGGTTTTCTACGTTGGAGAAAAGGGAAAGCGGGCAATCTTGAGGGCGACAAAAATATTGCCAAAAGATGAACGTGATAATTGGCTGAAAAATATTGAGAAAAATACTCCTGAAGAATTAGATCGATGGCTAATTAAATGGGCAATAGATACAGCATAGAGGCTTATAAAAATTCTGCTGTCGGACAGAATTAACGCAGAGCGGTGCGTTGGAGGCGATTAATTGCTACCCAAGATGTCACTATATTCATGGATATCAACTAGAAAATGATCCCGATCTCTACGACTACACTGCTTCTTGTGCTTTTTCAAGCAGAGCATTTACCCAAGTAGCAATACCATTATCGGGATGGTCAATATGCTCGGAAATTTTCGAATGAATTATTGATGCTAGCGTAAGGAATTACCTGTGAATGAAGTAATAAAAAACGCAAAAGACATGTCCCACCAAGAAGAGCAGTCAACGGATCTGGCGCCTTTGATCCCTTTGGCGGAACGGTTTTTAGAGAACCAGAGCCGCAGCATCGAAGAAAATGCTCGTCTAAACGAGAAACGCATTGAGGTAAGTGAGCGCAATTCTGAGCGTGCATGGCATCTTCAGAAGCGTCGTTTCCTTTTATTAGCAGCATGTACTGTTGCGGTTTTTTCCATCGCCTCAGGGTTAATTTTCTGGAAAAACAACGTCTCTGGGGGGCTGGCAATTCTTTCGCATGTGGGAGCAGTCGTTGCGGGTTTGCTTGCAGGGATTGGCTGGGAAAAGAGTCGTGACCAGCAAAAGCTCTAACCAGTCGGTGAAGTTTTTTCTGGTTTCCGGCAGTCCACCGGGCGCATTTTTCAGGGCGCCACTTAGCCTCGTTGAATAATAAGGATTGATAAGGGTTATGGAACAAGATCTTCGAGTGTATGCAAAGGGATTGGCGTTCTGTGATGGAGTATATGATCTAAGAACTCTTGAGAGCCTGATCACCAACTATCGCAAGATTTTCGACCGTCTCATAGCGGTTCAGCTAGGTAAGCGCCAAGTAAGTCCTGAGCTGAAAAGCCAACTCGATTACGATGTTAAGATCCAGTCTGGCTCGATTGAGCTTTTGATCAATTTCGTACTTGAACATCGAGAGTATATTGCTGTTTTTTCAGCAGATGGCGGGGCAGCTTTATCCAAGGCGATCGTTACTCTGCTGCGTGATGCAATTAATCTTCGGGAAAAAGCATCGCAGGTTATTGAAAAGGGGCTGACACTGAACATCAATATTGCCAACAGCTTCAATATTGGCTCTAGCGTGAACAATGGAAATGTTTTCGGTGGTGACAACGGAGACATTTACATTCGAGATCCCAAAATCCTTTGGGCAGCCCAAACGACACGGTCCCCTGTAAACGGTTTATTGTCTCATGTAGATGGCAAAGCTGTTGAATTCATCGACGTTGACAGCAAAGAAGACACCTTCCGTTTCGACCCTGATCAGAGGCATATCGTTGGGAAAAGCAAAGAAGAGCTTCCAACCACTTTGAAGATATTGGGCCGATTGGACATGGTAGCATTCACTTCACATCGTGGATCGATTGTTTCAGACGGCGAGCGTTTCAATGTCACATGGGACGACCAAATACGTAAGAAAATGCAGAAGATTGCCGATATCGAGGGTGTGGTATTTACGGTTCGACCAGTGGTCGATCACAAGCGCCTCAATAACGAGGCTATAGGCTTTCATGTTCTGGACTGCGGTGATCCTCAACAGAGTCTCAAAGTCTAAATTTTTAACAAGTCGCGGCAGTAAGCAGTGCACTTCCCCCACTTCAATAGACACGCATCGATAACTCCGCAAAGGGAGAAAACCGATGCCTGCGATCAAGACTGGCAAGAAAACCGAAAAGTACACCACCGAGTTCAAAGTCAAAGCTGTTGAGTGGAGTCACCAGGCTCACCGGAGTGTGAAGAGCGTTGCTGAAGCACTGGATATTCATCCCATGATGCTGTCACGCTGGCGTAAGGAGCACCGTGAGGGGAAATTCGCCATGAAACGGGTTAAGCGAGCGCCGGCTGAAGCCAAAAAGAAGATCAGTGAACAGGACGAGATTAACCGATTGAAGCGACAAATAGCCGAGCTTCAAGAGGAGAACGACGTCCTAAAAAAGTTTCAACGTTTTCAGGCCGAGGAACGACAGAAGCGTTCCGGTTCGCCTGGAAACACCGGCGAGAACACGGAGTAAAGGCCTTGTGCCGTCACCTGAATATCTCTCGCTCCGGCTACTACGCCTGGGTAAATCGCAAGCCCGGGAAGCGGGCCTCCGAGAATGCAGAACTGCTGCTTAAAATCCGGCGGATATTCAATGAGAGCGAAGGTCGCTACGGCAGCCCGAAAGTGTATCGCGCCCTCAAACGGCAAGGTCTCCGTGTGGGTGAGAATCGCGTTGCCCGCCTGATGCAGGTCTGGGGCATGAAGGCCCGAACTCACAGAATCTATCGCAGGCTACTTACCCGACGAGCGGTCCTAAAGGCCTGGCCGAACCATCGCCTGACCCTGGACAAACCAGTAGCGGTAAATCGGCAATGGAGCAGCGACGTTACGTACATCAAGATGGGCCGGAAGAACGTATTTCTTGCGGTGGTTCTGGACCTTTACTCCCGCCGCATTGTCGGGTGGAAACTGGAAGCCAACCTGAATAGTGACTTGTCTCGTGGGGCTCTCAGGCAGGCTATGGCTGATCGTTCCCCGTCGCCTGGGCTTCTGCTGCATACCGACCGCGGAACCGAGTTCAGAGCCCTGAAAATGCGTGACATGCTGGCCCGCCATCAGGTGCGTCACAGTATGAGCCGTCCTGGATACTGCACGGACAACGCCGAAGTGGAATCATTCTTCAAAAGCCTGAAGGGAGAATTGCTACACGCCACCAGCTACATCACGCTCCGCCAATTGAGACACCATATAAAACACTATATTGAGCGCTTTTATAACACCGAACGGCTCCACAGTAGCCTTGGTTACCGGACTCCGTTAGAGTTCGAGGGAGCTAACTAATGGGGCGTGTCTATTTTTTGGGGGAATACCACAGCCGAGGGTTGCCGGACGCCCTTTCCACGGCTCCTTCGTCGCCATTCCAGGGTCGCCGCTGTGCTCAGCGATATACGTTACAGGAGAAAAAATATGCCTGAGAAAAAGCCATACAGACGCCTGAACGTGCTTTTGGCGAAGGACGAGTTCTCAGGTACCGAGTACCGCGACCTCCTTAGTCCCGATGCAACAGTATCCGAACTAGAAATAGAGGAAGGTCACGACTTCGATGGCGTTATATATGTGAAGAACCCAGAGGAAAAGAGACCTCGTTGGGCTCAGTTGATTGACACACTGGTTGGCACGGAAGTTGATCAACTTTCAAATAGATCGAGCTCCGCTGTGTTTCTTATTCGTGTAGATGGAAAAGTCCTCGCCTTCACATTCGGCTATGGGCGTTTCCTTCTCAATTTAGGGTGCTTTCAGCAGGATTTCGGTCTAAAGACAGCTCTAAATACCCTTAACCATCAAAGCCTTCGAAGTGTTGACCTACATACACTCGAAGATCAGCCTATCCAGAAAAGATCTCAAACTGCTCGGGGGTCTGAAGCAAGTGTTTTCGGTATTGATATCTTTCGCGATGTTCTCCGGGCAGTCACTGGTTCACCGCGTTCCGGCGTGGGATTCAAGAACATCTCGGGTGGTGATGCGATTTACTCCTTTAGCCAGGAAATGTTAGTCGATGAAATACCTGGTGTGGCCTCACAGCTAATTTCCTTTTACCAACTTGAGTTGTATAAAAATTCGTTTGGTTGGGTGGACAACATTCGCCGCATTAAGGATGGTGACACTATCTCAGCCCTGGAGGAATTGTTGTTAGATGCGGTAAAGAACAAGGACCCAGGATTGATAATCACACTACCGGAGGTCATTGAATGGGACAAGGTTCTAGGCTTTAGCTTTACCCGAGCCAAGAAAGATCTGACTCCGATTATTGATGCCGACCAATATTTAAATAACGTGGACGCAGCTTCTGTATCAATTGAATCGATTCGAAGAGACAAACTATTTGTAACCGATGTCCATGACAATGAGTTCGGCCACTCAGTATACTCTTGTTTGTATTTGGAGCTAGATTCTGGAGATACAAAAAAGGTTATATTTGGCGGTACTTGGTATGAGATAGATAAGTCCTTTATGAGTGGGATCGACTCAACTCTGGCTATGGTCGCCTTAAGTGATCTAGAGTTTCCCGGAGTCTACGTTTGGGAAGAAGATGGAAAAACCAAGATCGAGACCGAGGGTGACTACAATGAAAGAGCCGCAGCGGCACAAGGGTTCTTCCTTTTAGATAAAAAGCTGGTTAAGTGTACAAAGACGACCTCACCAATCGAATTGTGTGATTTACTGACTCAAGATAAGCAGCTTGTTCACGTCAAGCATCGAAAAGGAGGATCCGCAGGGTTAAGCCATCTTTTTGCGCAAGGTAGTGTGTCAGCTGAGGTGATGTTGGGGGACAAGGGGTTTCGAAAAAAAGCAAGAACGGTACTCCGGCGCGTCGATCCCCGAGCAAAAGATCTTGTGCCATTAAACTCACTTAGAAGTTCTGAATACGAAGTTATCTTCCTGATCTTGGGTGCCGACGGACAAAGTCTTAAAGAAAACTTGCCATTTTTCAGCAAGGTGAATCTTACACGGGTCTATGAAAACCTTTCGCAGCGAGGCTTTATCGTGAAGATTGCCGGCGCCTCACAGGTAGAGCGAGATCACGCATAACAAGTGAATGGTAATCCCCCCATTTTTAGCGGGGTTCAAAAGTAGACCTCAGCTCTGATGTTTCGTAAAAAGGGAAAATATCTAGAGAAAATGAATATTCGACTATCAATGATCCAAAGATAATCCACTTTCGTTTAAGTGAATATTTGTCCTTTGCTCTAGATCTCTATATGACTCAAGATACGTCATAGATCTCTCTGAAGATTTCCGAGAAAATCCGGTAAATTTCCCATCACTATCTTTTCTAGCATCTGTGGCTTTAAAAAGATCTGCATATTTTACGGGCGAAACGCCTGTAAAGTGATCAAACGGAAGTTTGTTTGCCTCACCATCTCTCGTGATGGAATCCTCATGTAATTCTAAAGCTAAGCTTTTATCGTAGGGTTCAATAAATATAACCCGACCTATTCCTGCAGCAACAATGTGGCGGGCGCAATTATGGCAGGGAAAGGTCGTTGTGTATAAAGTTGCCCCTTGACAAGCACCATCACCTCTCCGACTTAAACTCACTATAGCTTCCATTTCAGCATGAACAGCTCTAGAAAATTCAATCAAATCTTTTATTCTTGCATCCTTGAATATTTTATCAACAAGCTCGTCATAAAGAACTGAGGACGCCCCAAGAGCAGCCTCTATATTGCTTTTTATTCGCCTTTTCTCATTATCGTTTCTACAAAAGGCGCCATCCTTAAAGCAACGCTGATCATCTTCATCTGAAGCAATATACAATCCACCCTTAAATTTTGGAACATCGTTGCATCCAGTAGAAATGATATTTCCCTTTTCATCTGAAATGCTTGCGCCAACCTGACGAGACATACAAGCGGAGCCGAGGCCGGCACTATAGGCGATATACATGCCGTATTCATCTTTTGTTGGAGTGAACACTCCAACACCATGAACTAAATCTAGGAACCGTTTGATTTCTTTATCTACATAAGCTGGGTCTTGTCCCTTCTTGACAGACAAAAAGAAGTCGCATGCATTAAGCGTCTTGTCAAGTTGTTGCTCATGATCATCACTTTGTTTTCGGTCCCGCTCTTCCAACTCCTCTGCTAGAATTTTTATTTCATCTGGCGTCTTGTTTGGAAGAATTATCCTCCCTTTCAAATTGGCTACCCGCTCATTACGACTTTGGATGGCTCCAATCAAATAAAATATATCGCCATAAACTGCTTTGAGGATCTCAGCTTCGGCCGGATTTTTTAATGAATTTAGTATATAAACAGTTTTATCAGGTATATACTTTGATGAAACACTGAATTGCGACAATGCAATATTTTCGTCGGGGTTGCTCGTTGTATACTCTTCATATTGCGGACGGGCTCGTTCCATCCGATCGGAGGCAATTTTCCTGATAGCCAGCTGGGCTAGCGTTGCTGGCTCGTATTGTTCTCTTATAAAATTACCTGCTAGCTGTAGATTATTTATTCTTTGGAATTCATTGTATTTATCAAATAATAGGTCCTCTGGCTTCCGGTCAATGGATTCAAGAAACATCCTTCTTTTTTCTGCAGGAACAAGGTTATCCATTGTTTCAAGAATTAATTGACTAACTTTGAATTCTTTTATCGAATAATCTTGCAGCTTGAAATAATTGCGTATTGAGTCACTGATGCCAGTGGTTGTTGTTCCCAGAGGAAAGGCAAGCCCAATTATTAACTCATTGGACTTAAATTTTTCGATTCTATTTAAAAACTTTTCAGGAGGCGATAAAGTGTCTTTATCTGGCGCAACTTCTTTTTTTATTTTTGGTACTGACATATCCCTACCAGCTATAATTGGAGGAGTTTTTGCTCATCTCTCGAATGTTTTTTCTATCGACATCGGAAAAAAATAAGTTTTTTTCTTTTTCCTTCTTTTCGCCAAATGAAACATCTGAAAAGACTTGCAATTCCAGTTGATTACTATTTTTCACGTTCCTTTTTGATTTTTTCATTTTTAACTCCCCAGAGAAAGCATCACATTGAAATTAGCATATAATCGAAAGCTAAAAAGCTATCGAGAGCGCGGTTTTGATAGAGAGGCATAATTGATTATTGTGAAATAATTTACCAGCAATTTTCTCCCTATACCATTACGGCTTACACCAACACATTAAAAATCAATGAGTTAAGTTGTGGAGTTGTGTGAATAAGCTTGATATTAGAGCTCTCTATGTAGTATTCCAATGATTCCGGACAAGTAGTATCGCCATCATAAACGAGATGTCTGATGACCGGAAAAAGACTTTTCGTTTTCCTGAGTTCGCGTTGGAAGTAACCAGCTTAGAAAGTTGGGATATGTCTATTTTTCTAGTACCGTTTCCTCATCTGTGGCTCTCAGCTCACTGTCAGCTTTAGAGATTTTAGGCGGTGGTGGCGTCCAGGCCTTGAGCAACTGCCCAGCTTCCTGATAAAAATGCGGAACTGCCTTTTCCAGCTCCTCGACAAACACTTTCCGACCGCTGAACTTACCGGCAAGATCAACCTCGTAAACAACTTCCAGCGTCGTCGCAGCCGTGTTGGATGTATCCGATTCCAGCAACTCCGGCGAATCCCGTAAATCTTTCAGTGGCTGATAGGTCGTCTCTGCTTTGCCTGGTCGAGTGGCGCGAATGAAGAATCCGGCTGGTTCGGTCTTCTTCAGTTGACGCAGGAGCCAGTTAACCCTAGCTTTGGTGCTTTGCTTGTCTTTAGGTGCCGTAAGGCGCATTGAGCAGTAAATCATTCGCCGCTGAAGGTCTGCTGTTACTTCTAGGTCCGCTGCTGCGTTAATAATGTTAAGTGCACAGTGAAGTGCAGGAGTTTTGCAGAATGCTTCGGCATCGTCCTTCAGGCGTTTTGCAGGGTCCAGTCGGTGGTCGTTTTTCAGTTTCAGTGAAACGTCGCTGCCGGTAAGGCGAGACATGATCAGGCAAATGTCTCTTTGTTCCTGGTGCCATGCAGCGATGGTGTTCTGAACCTCATCGCTGGTTTTGGCGAGCGGGGCATTGCTTTTTACTTTGTTGACTACGTCCTTCCACTCGGCGTTCATTTGGTCGAAATGGCTGATGCCGGAGCGGTCGCTTTCAAGGTATCGCAGTATTTCGCTGAGGATGAAAACTTGGTCCTCGTCTTCAACACCATCGTTTTTGAGCAGGAGCTGGCATTGGGTTCGGATGAACGCCCATGACCAGTGAAAGAGGGCGACGGATTTGGTGGCATTCTTCGGGAGTTTTACCGGGTGATGCGTTGGCAGCGCGGCAAACTGGTTGGTGATGGTGATCACAGCATCGAGTTTGTGGGTTTTTGCTTGCTGCAAATAGCGTGATACCTGTTCTTCACCAATAGTGTCGTTGCCGACTTTAGCTTCTATCAATGCCCGCCATTCACGCCGGCCCGTGCGAAGGATCAGCAATCCATCCGGGCGATCATTTTGTTTGGCAGCCTTTTTGTCCTCGTTCTCGAAAACCACTTCTGTCCAGGCTTCCAAGGTGGCGCTGATTCCGACGCGGACGCTCAGAGATTTCAGTAACGACTGGCGTAACTCAAGCACGGAGCGAAGGCCAGCGAGAATAATGGATACGGATTTTTGTTCCCGGGCGCTGTCTGTTGCTATCGGGATAAGGCGTGCGGGCTCTCCACCGGAGAGAAACTCGGGACGGGACGCCATGGGTAGCTCCATGCTTTTATTGGATTTAGTTTCCTACTGAATACTAGCAGTAATTCTTGGGGGCGCCGGGGATTCGATTGTTTCTTTGTAAGAAGTTGAAAAAGAAGATCGCATTTATGCCGGTCGTGGGGCCGTTTCTTGGCACTTTAAACTGATCGTGTATGCGACCCTGATTTGTATGTCCTAACCTAGGGGCAGGGAGTTTTAACTGTGAGGGTAAAATGAAAAAGTGCTTAGGTATCACCTTTTTTGCCGCCGTGTTGTCTGGTTGTGCGAGCCAGAGCATTCATACTGAATTTGTTGCTCTTGAGAAGGCCGGCGTTCAGTCCTACTACGCCAGCGGGTGGATAGTTCAAAGCCATAAAGATACCGATTACCTCGTTGAGCTTGCGGTGCGTGAAGGTAAGCAGCCATGGGAAGATGTTATTGCAGTTCTGCACGTTGAAAATATGTCTGATGATCCTGTGACCGTCGGCATCAATGACATAACCTTTCACCAGGACGAACGCCGGATTGCATTGAGATCGTACAAGGAGCTGGAGCAGCAGTATATCGGGCAGGCGCAGTCCCGCCGCACGGCTGTAGCTCTGGGCGCGTTGGCCCAGAGCCTGAACGCTTCCCAGCCGGCCACGACATCATCTTATGGTTCGGGCACCGCCTACGGATCCGGCGGTACTGTAAATTACTACGGTACTTCAACCACGTATTCGCGAGATCCAGCGGCTAGTGCTGCGGCTCAGGCCCAAATTCAGAACAGCGCCCAGTCAGGTATCGCGAATATTCGATCTGACCTGCAGCAGAACCTCAATTCTCTCGAGGGGTATCTACAGAAAACTACGGTGTTTCCCGGCCAGGCATACATGGGGCGGTTTCAATCAGAAATGACGATGTTTGATCAACGGCCGGAATCTTATTACGAGTTTACCGTTGAGCTCGGGGAGGAAAGTTACGAATTTACCTTTGTGGAGAAAGCGGACATAGAGAATAACCAGAGGAAGCTGTTTTAGAGGTTGATCCAGCGGGCATAACCGGAAAAAATGTTTCTGTATCAATCGATGTGGCACAACGGGAGTGTCTGATGGCGGACAGGGATGGATTCAAACCACTGGCGCAATTACTGGAACCCGATATCCGAAACACCTTTTTCTCCCGCAGCAATCCTGAAACGGGCGAAGAGAGTGTTACTATCGATACCAATGCATTTTCTGACCTTCCGCCGGACGAGAATTATGATCATATTCAGCATTTAATCGATCACACAAACAAGATCCGTAATATCTATGCGCATGGCAGCGCAATGCTGCATAACCGTGTTCTTTATAGCTTCGAGCTGGTTTCCGAGTTTATTAATCAGCTTTACCCCGTAGCAAAACAAATAAGCAGTACCGCAAAGGAATAACGATGCCTATCCAACACGGAATCTGGAAAATCGGCGATCATCCGCAGGTCCTGACCAACACTACCATGGCGTCAGAGGAAGTACTTGAAGACCTGATATTCAAGGATATTTCCATTCTCAACGGCAACTGGCTGTTAATCGCTCGTCAGGTCTACACCGATTTCGGCAAGCCGCTGGATCTTTTGGCCATCGATATTACCGGCTCGCTGATCGTGATTGAGTTAAAGAAACACAAGACACCCCGAGATGTGGTGGCTCAGACGATTGACTATGCCTCATGGGTGGAGACTCTGACCTCTGACCGCGTGGTGCAGATTTATGAAGCATTCGCTCAAAAGTTTCAGTTGCCTATTACCAACTTCAATCAAGCTTTCATCGACAAGTTTCGCACCGCCCCGGCGGAAGATGAAATCAACAGCTCTCATCAAATGGTGGTGGTTGCAGCTGAGCTAGATGCAAGTACCGAACGCATCATTAACTACCTCAATGACAAGGCCAACGTAGCCGTTAACGCCGTCTTTTTCAGCGTGTTTCAGGATGGTGCCAACCAGTACTTGAGCCGTGCCTGGATGATCGACCCCGGAGAAACCGAGGAGCGCGCAATCAATATTGGTCAAAAAGGAGACTGGAATGGCGAGTTCTACGGCTCCTTTGGTGCAACCTACAATGGCAGGAGCTGGAATGATGCCCTCAAGTATGGGTTCATCGCCGCAGGTGGTGGTCGCTGGTACAGCAAAACGCTATTTATGCTGAAACCCGGTGATCGTGTTTGGGTGCTGGTCCCGAAAGTTGGATATGCCGGGGTAGGTGAGGTCACATCACCTGCCATTGTCATCGATGAATTCATCAAAGATGGCAAGCAGTTAGAAGGCCATTATCATACCGCCGCAGAGTACGGAGAAGATGATGCGGACTACTGCGTTGGTCTGCGCTGGATTAAAGCTGTACCGGAATCTGAAGCGGTGAATGAAGTAGGTTTATTTGGTAATCAGAACTCTGTAGCCAGACCGAGAGCGGAGAAGTGGAAGCACACCGTGAACCGGCTCAAGTCTATTTGGGGAATTGCTTGATGTTACCTGTAGTTCAGAGAAAACAGTGAAAAAATAGATCTGTCCCGGTATCGCCTTTGTTGAGAAAGCTGAGATCGCGAATAAGCAGAGGCGGCTCTTCTAAAAATGAAAATCTGTAAGGTTGGGACGGATTTATGGAATTATGAATCCGGGACAGATTTATTTCTTTCTACTGGCAATCAACGCGACGCAATTATTAATTCATGATTTCTTTTCATATTTCCAACGATCTCGCAAGAGGCTCCATCCATAAATCCGAATTCGAGTCATGGCCAGCCTCTGTTCAAGAGGAGTTTCTGAATACGGTTCACATTGAGGGAGAAAAAGGCGGATTCCTGTATTTTTGGTCCCCGAAGGAGAAACTTTTGCAATAACCGTAAGACGTCTAACCGACAAGCTACGCTCAAGAGACAAAGCAAAGAAGCGGGCTCAGAGGTTACTAATAGAGTCCGAAGGCGTTTATGAACAAGAGGATATCGAGGAGTTGTTTCTCGCTCAGGATGGCCGGTGTTACTACAGCGGCGCCAATCTAAAGTGGTCACCGAGAGATTTCGCAATTGACCATCTTGTGCCAGTCAAGGAGGGGGGCAGTTCATGGCCGGGAAACATAGTGCTCTGCCAGAGCCACCTGAACACGGAAAAAGGGGTGCTTTCACGGCAGAAATTTTTCAAGATATTGAAGGCTCGGTTCGGCGTCGAATGGTACGAGTCCCATAAGCTCTTTCTGAAGGAAACTGATGCCCGACGTCGAATCATTGATAAACGACGTCGGCAAGCCATTCAGACCCATATTGATCGGGTTGCTGATGATTTGCGCTCAGATTTTCCTGACACGATCATCGACTTCAGCCTCGAGGAGGGGAGACCAACGTTACAAGTTGGTTATTGTCAGATCCGATTCCCTTACGGGTTTCTTCGGCAAAAACGCCGATTCAACTCTCTGCAACACATCAAGAGCATCGTTGGCGCTATATTGGCCAACGGGAACCATAATTAAACGGAAAATCCTTGGGGAAGACCGGAACAAATATATTCTGTGAAATCCGGGATTGATCTATTATTTGGGTTCATAGGCAAGCCAGGATCTTGTCGTCGAATGCCAGCGTCCGGTTATCTGGGTAACCCGGCCCGCTTTTCTGGAGTCATTTCCCGCTCCCACTCAGCTTCGTCTCCCGGCGCTGGCAGAAACCGGCCAAACTCGATCATCTGAGTGGTTGGAATGTCCTGGACGAAAACCGGGACAGATTTATTTTCACGGCTTCTTTGAGGTTGCCGGCCCACAGAACGGATTCTGTGGTTTAAAAGCAAGGAGGTGCGTATGCCAAGGCGGGCTAGGGTGATTGTGCCCGGTTTTCCCCACCATATTGTCCAGCGCGGCCATAACCGCCAACCTGTGTTCGTCGAGCGCCGCGACTTTGAGTACTACCTCGCAAACCTTCAGGAATGGAAACAGGTCTATGAGCTGGAGGTGTTCAGCTATTGCCTGATGACGAACCATGTTCATCTGGTCGTTCAGGCAAACGACAATCTGACCGCAATCCCTCAATTGATGAAGCGTATGGCTGGGCGTCAAACACGCTTTGTAAATGCCCTCGAAAAACGCAGTGGTTCTCTCTGGGAGGGGCGCTACAAGATTAGCCCAATTGATACTGATGCCTACCTGTTGGCTTGTTGTCGCTATGTGGAGCTCAACCCTGTTAAAGCAGGGATGGTGGATAAACCTGAGTTGTATGAGTGGTCGAGCTATTGTGCACGGGTCGGGGTGTCACATTGCCAATGGCTGGATGAGCCCGACACCTTTCGGGCACTGGCAGGCAGTCACCAGATGAGGATTGAAGCCTATCGGCAGTTTGTTGAGCAGGAAGATGCTTCGTCGTCAGATGAATTGATTCGTACTGCGATCAATAGCAATAAACTGACCGGCGGCAACAAGTTCGTGGATGAAATTGAAAACCGTATCGGTATCAGAGTTGAAACTCGTAAGCCGGGGAGGCCTGTATCTAAAAAATAGATCTGTCCCGGTTGTGCATGAGTGCGACCGGATGATGCGTTTTCGTGGTAAACTGCTGCACTCCCGCCAAGTGTTTTCTCGATTCCGTTTGTTATAAAAAAACATGTTATTATAACTAAATCGTATTTCACGTTTAACGTGCAACGTTATAAGGTGGGTAATCATGATCAAGAGCTTTAAGTGCAAGCACACAGAGGAGCTTGTAAAAACAGGTAAGACTCGGCGTTTCAATGCAATCCAGCGAACGGCCGAGCGTAAGTTACAGCAGATGCTAAGCGCTGAAGCTCTTAAAGATTTAAAGTCTCCGCCCGGGAATAGACTTGAGCCGCTTTCTGGAGACAGAGAGGGGCAACACAGCATCCGGATCAATGACCAGTGGCGATTGTGTTTCCGCTGGACAGATGAAGGGGCGGAAGACGTGGAGATTGTTGATTACCACTAAGGAGGTCGCGCAATGGTTACTGTAGGTATGCGCCCTATCCATCCAGGAGAGATTTTACTTGAGGATTACCTTGAGCCTCTTGGCATGAGTGTGAATGCGCTTTCAAAAGAACTTTATGTTCCTGCACAGCGCCTGAACGAGATTGTTCGCGAGCGTCGTGGTGTGACCGCGGATACGGCCATGCGTTTGGCTCGTTACTTTGGGACTACTGAGCAGTTTTGGCTCAATCTGCAGACCGATTATGATCTGCGTCGTGTCCGTGCGGAGAAATCCGATCAAATCAAGAAGCTCATCAAGCCTCGAAAGTCTGATCACGAGGCTGCCTGAGCTCAGCCCGTCACCTGGTTAGTCCACCAACACTTTGATTGCGATCACCTGAGCGCGCCTCAATCAATTGTCAACTCCCAGTGATCCCAATCTGTATAGCCCGCCCAAGCGGTCTCCTCGACGAGTCAGTGTTTCTGAAAAATAGATCTGTCCCGGTTTCGCTCTTTAAGGAGTTGAGTTGGCTATCGAGGAGGCTGTAGGGGTTCGTACGGTAGACCAACGTAACGACATAGCATTTGCCACACCTCGTTTATCCTGTCGAAAGTGTGAAAGATGCTGGCATTGATGATCATGCCGTCGAGTGTCGTTTGGAAGAATCGGGCGACGCTCGCCGGGTCGTCCACCTCGATCTCATGAAAGATGTCTTCAAGCAGGCAGGCAATCCATTGTTTGTGGTCCTGAGAAATCAAGACCATGCCTTCAGCATTGTGGTATTCCCCCGTAGCGCGGATAAACATGCAGCCAAAAAAGTCCGGAGAAAAGAACCAGCGCGTGTGCCAATTGAACACTTCTCGCAGCTTCTCTTTTGCGCCGGTGATTGAATCGAGTGACGCTTCGAGCGAGTCCTTGAATCGCTGGTGACGAAGCTTTAAGACTTCTTCGACCAGCTTGTCCTTGTTTCTAAAATGGTTATAGAGCGTCATTTTGGAAACATTTGCTTCGTCCCGGATTGTATCCACACCAACCGCTTGATAGCCGTGCTCGTTGAAAAGGCGAAGCGCGGTCGTAAGAATATCGTCTCGCTTGCTCATAGGTAATTCCTATAGAAATGTCGGTTGCAGTAGTTTGGGCAGAGCTTGACCGCTTATTTTAAACATCATACTGTACAGACCTGTCTGTCCACTATTATACAGAGGTTCACCTATGTTGCACAAACTAAGAGGAGCAGGAACGGCTCCTGCCCGGCCTTCTCCAGCACAGATTTTTATCGGTTTGATTGGAGGTATCGCAGGGATAGGTGCGATAGCCTACCTGACACAACTCGCGGGCGTACCGCTATTGATGGCGCCCTTTGGTGCTACGTGTGTGTTGCTGTTTGCGGCGCCGGGCGCTCCGTTAGCACAGCCAAGAAACGTCATTGGTGGTCACCTCATCGCAACGCTAGTCGGGTTGGCGGTTATGAATATTGCTGGAAGTGGTCCCTGGCAGATGGCAGCAGGCGTAGGGCTTGCGATCGCGTTAATGCAGGTTTGTCGAGCCATTCACCCACCAGCAGGTGCAAACCCAATTGTTGTACTTGCAGCAGGAATTCAGGACTGGGGCTTCGTATTGACGCCGGTTCTCGCCGGATCCGTCATCCTCGTTCTAATCGCTTTGCTTATTAATAACACTGGCCAACAGAAAAATTGGCCGACTTACTGGATATAAAAGGAGTTAACGAATGCCAATCATCACTGTAAGCCTTGCCAATTCGATTTGTAGCTCACAGAACAAGCAGCAGGCCATCAAGCGAGTCGCAGAGAGGCTGACTGAAAGCACCGTTAGGGTCTTGCGCAAGAATCGAGACCTGATTGTGGTTCGGTTCTCTCCTCTAGTCGGGAAACCGGGACTGGGGAAACCGGGACAGATCTATTTTTGATGGATTGAACGGCATAGAATTGGCGAACGGTATCAACTGGATGTTCATGTGGCACCCAGATCACAAGCGCAGCGACAGGCCTTATTATGCATTTGGATAAAGCAAAAAAGCGCATTGCAAAGCAGGTTAAGAAGGGCTTTCATGGCTATCCGTTGGTTTCGCTGGAGTACTTTGGTAAAGCGAACTTTGGTAAAGCGCCGGATTCAGCCACCGAAGTCGTTGTCTCATATACTGAGGAAGAAGGTGCCGATCCTCAGAAGCAAACGTTTGTAAGTGACGGTGACGCCCGGGAAGATGAAACGATTCAATCCACCCTCGTGAAAATTATTGAGCGGGCGGATGCCAAAACGGTGACCGAGATCGACGGTATTTCCACGATATGAACTCCGCTTCAGCGGCCTATCCAATCGGTACGCCCGGCACTCCCTGGGGCGACGCGGAACGTGCTGAGTGGCTGTCACGGCAAACCCGTCAACGCAGTTACGAGTCCGACGTGTTGAGCGTGGTCGAGCGGCTGCGCTCGCGCTTCGACGTGCAAGAGTATGGCCGTCTGGAATATGGCCCGGACGTTTATCCGCTGATGGCAATCCGCAGCCGCGACTGGCGTGCCGATCGGCCGGTGGTGTTGATTACCGGCGGGGTACACGGCTATGAAACAAGCGGTGTTCATGGGGCGCTGCAGTTCGTTGAACAATATACACTGGATTATGTTGGTCGTGTAAACCTGCTGGTCGCGCCTTGCGTCAGCCCCTGGGCTTACGAACGCATCCATCGCTGGAACGCGAACGCGATTGATCCCAATCGCTCGTTTTGTGATGACGGCCAGGCCGGGGAGTCAGCGGCGCTCATGCAACTGGTGGCATCAATCGATGAGCCAATACTGCTGCACATCGACCTGCACGAGACCACCGATACCGACGAAACCGAGTTCCGCCCGGCGCTTGCGGCCCGTGATGGCAAACCGTTTGAGCCGGGGGACATTCCGGACGGCTTCTACCTGGTGGATGACACCGAGAGCCCGCACCCGGAATTCCAGCAGGCGTTGATCAAGGCGGTGGAAAAGATCACCCATATCGCGCCGGCGGATGCCAACGGCGAGATCCTCGGCTCACCGGCGGCCGCCCGGGGCGTTATTCAGTATCCGCTGGCGCAGCTTGGCCTTTGCACCAGCATGACCAACGCCCGCTACAGGACCACCACCGAGGTCTACCCGGACAGCGACCGGGTGACCCCGGAGCAATGCAACGCCGTGCAGGTTGCCGCGGTGTGTGCGGCGATCGACTATGCGCTGTCAGGATAGAGAAAACCGGGACAGATTTATTTTCCAAATTGGAAAAATAGACCTGTCCCGGTTTTGCTAGAGTGAATAGTGCAGAGACGGAGGCAGCATGAAGTATTTTGCTTACGGATCGAATATGTCACTCCTCAGATTAAGAGCCAGGGTTCCTAGCGCGGAGCGAATCGGTATGTTCACGCTCGTGGAGCATTCCCTTCGGTTTCATAAGTGGAGCAGGAAAGACAAATCCGCAAAATGCGACGCACTGTTTACCGGAAATCCGGAGGACTTCGTCATTGGCGCACTGTTTGAGATACCTCGCGACGAGAAAGGCCCGCTGGACAGGGCTGAGGGTTTGGGCTTCGGTTACGATGAAAAGCGGGTCACGGTTACGGATGCTCTCGGGAATTCCCTTGATGCTTTTACCTACTGTGCAACGTCAACGGATCCATCTTTGTTGCCTCACTCCTGGTATTTGAATCACGTCATCGTTGGTGCGAAAGAAACAGGGGTTTCCGCTGATTACCTTGATGCCATTTTAGCCACGCGAAGCCAGGAAGACCCTGATCGGAAACGAGATGCGAGAGAGCGGGCAATCTACGATTAAAAGCCGCTGGTGATGGTTTAAAAAATGGGATCGCCAGTTGCTTTGACCGCATAGAACAGGCAATCGCTCTTCGCAATCACCGGGTTGGTGGTGATCATGAAGGCCTTGAGGGCCTGGGCAGGGTAGATTCGCCCATCCTTGATTTGAAGCACCTGTTCCATGTTCTCGGCCCGGTTGTGGCTGATCGCCGTGAGAACGTCCAGGCCTTTTTGTCCAACCCATCCGAGAGGCTCATCCGGCGACACAATCCCGAAATTGCGGTGTTCGATGTCGGGCGGAAACGTGAGGTCCGCCTGCCCACTGGGCGTTAACCTGTACTCGATAGTCGCATCGGGCGCCAGCTCCACCCGAATCGGATTGCGCAGTACAGCAACGTTCCATTCCGTTTTTTCCAGCGATAGCACGTCTGGCTGTGAGGCATACCGAACAAGCCCTTCGTACGCCAGTTGGTGCGCGTGATCATCCTGAGACCCGCCACACTCAATGGTCACGGTGGGAACCTCCTGCTCGGAATATTCCATCAGTGCGCCCAGGCGAAGATCCGTCATGATCAGCCGGTCAGTAAAGAGCGACGCCAGCGCTTGATGGGCAGCGTCGTTGGTGATGGTCACAGCGAAGGCAGGGCCCGTGCCTGAGGTGTTGTGCACGTCCAGCAGGCACTCCGGGTTGGCTGTCTGAAGCTCGGCCAGCATGGCCTCGGCTATGGCGCCTTCCTCTCCTTCAAACGGTTCTTTGAAGCACCGGTTCAGATCACGTCCGCCCGGCCGTTGGCGCAGCGAAAGTATCGGCGGGATTTTCGCGGGACGGACGCCGCCCAGAAGGAACAGCAGGTTGACCTCCGGGGTGTGCTGCTCCAGTAGCCATCGGTGAATCGCGAACAGCCCTGAGGGTTCGTTGCCGTGAAGCAGCGTTGCCATGGCCCGGGTCCTGGAAGGATCGCGGCCGGCAACGCGAACCACCGTGGGCCGTTGCAGCCGGTTCAGCCACTCCAGGGGCGAGCGGCCCAGGGTCTGGGGTGACGGGTTGTTGAGATAATCCAGGGTGTTCGAGCGGCTCATGGTGACAAGGTCCATTCGTGCACGGGTGTGTTTGTCTTCTGATTGCCCATGTAAAGAGCCAGCATACTCTTGAACGCGTCGTCGGTAGTCTGGGACCTGAAAAAAGAGTCTGTGATCTGGCGCTGCCATCGCGCGCCCGTCATCCCGGTTTGAATGCGGCCTTCGATGATCCCCAGCAGGCGGTGGATCTCCGCCTCGTCCACCGCGGTTCGTTGCAAGGCTTCCCGGGCGCGCGGCAGCAGGTCACGGGCTACGTTCAACAGGGGTGTATCCTGTAACTGTACCTGGTCTTTGTGCGGCCAGATAATGTCTGCTCCAATGCCGTATTTGGCGGCACGATAGAAATTGTGTTCGGTGTAATGAAAGGGAAGTATCGACGTCAGGTGACGGATATCCTCGAGTACCGCCAACGCCGCTCCGATGACGAACAGCCCGTTCGCGCACATATCCACGGCCGTTGGTCCGGCCGGCATGGAACGAATCTCGATGCGCAAATGGCCGCCTTCTTTGTGATCAAAGATGGCCCGGTTCCAGGGCCACGTAGTCCCATGGTGCAGTCGCAGTTCGGTCAGTTCCGGTACGTCTCCCCGATCAATAACCGCCATCGGATCTTCTTCCGACATCAATGGAAGGATAGGGGGATACAACGAAGCAGAAGCTGCAAACAGCTCCCAGGCGCTGCGTGCCCAGCCGTTGCCGTAATAGACCCGTGGCGGGTGTTTCCAGGTTCTGTGGTTGGGCGACCGGCTGTCGACGGCTTGTTTGAACAGGGCGATACGGGTTTCGTCCCAGAGGTGGTGGCCGAACAGGCTGGGCGAATTGCTGGCCAGAGCCAGCGCAATGGGTGTCACTAGCTGCACTGCGTTGAAATAGTCTGCAAAGCGTTGGGCAGGAACACGCCAGTGCAGTTGGAACGAGGTGTTCGCCCCTTCCATGGTGACGTCGTCCGCTTCCAGGTCGATGACGTCATTGCCACCGATATGGATGCTGAATGGCTCGCCCCGTTGCTGGATCAATGCGTTGGAGAGCGCATGGTAGCGGGGTTCGTCTGTCATCACCTTCGCGCCCATATCGGACTGGCGTAAGGTGGGTAGAATGCCGATGGGGACCAGTTCGCCATTCAATGGTGCGGCATGCTGGTTGATTCGCTGCATGGCCTCGAGCAGTTCCTGCTCGGTTCTGGCAAAGGGGGCTCCCTTGAAAGCCTTGGGGCTGAGGTTGTATTCAAGATTGAAGCGGTTGAGCTCAACCGCCAGTTGTGGATCCTGAACGCTGGCGGCTATTTCTGTGTTGATCGGCTGGACGCGCAGCTCCGGGTTGACGATGTAGAACTCGACCTCGGCACCAATCGAAGATTCCCCCTCACCAAAGCCGGGCCGGTCCAGAAGGCGGGTGAGTGCGGTAAGATCCGTTCGCACCTTGGCCGCAAAACGGTCAAATTCTTCCGTTGTAAATTCCGATTGTTTTATCGACAGTCCCATAGCGGCTGTGTCTCTAACACCGACTTACCTTGATAGTAGCGGAAATGAGGTGCGCGCGAGTGATTGACCGAAGGAGAAAAGCGATATGAGCCCCGCGTCAGCGGCCTATCCAATCGGTACGAAAATGTAATCCTCACCTCCGACTGTGAAGTATGTGGAAACCGGGACAGACCTATTTAATCTGCGGGGAACCAGCGGTCGGAGGTGAGCTTCAGGATCCATGCTTCCCTTGCAGCTGTCCTACATAGGCGGCGGTAAAGGCTGCTTCCTGAAAGGCCTTCAAACCGGTATCGGCAAAAGCAATGGGCAGCGGGTTGGATGCCAGGGTGGACTTGATCAGCGCCGGGGGCAGCAGGGTCACCGCCAACTCAGTACCGGTAATCAGTTGAATGGCCGCTTCCATTTTAAAGCTGATGGCACCACCGGCAAATTTGCCTTTTGGCATCCGCTCTTTGATCGCGACACGTGCGACCCCGTATTCGGCCATTAACGCCGCAAAGGCCGCCTGGAACCGCTGCAGATCTTCACGGCTATGGTTTTTCGGCAGTGACAGTTTGCGCACCTTGCACTCCGGCAGGTTGAACTGCCCCCTGTCCATATTCAGCAAACACACCACCGCATCGCTGCCAGTCAGCTCAACTCCACAAACAATCATAGCCATTGTCCTCTATGCCCAGGCTAGCCTCAGCCACAGCACTTCTTGAATTTGATTCCACTACCGCAGGTGCAGACGTCGTTGCGGGAGGGCGATTTTACCGTGGTGACCGTCCCACCTTTATTCAGGAGAGCGGTGAGCTCGTTGATGGATTCAACGGCGTCCTCGCGGGTATCAACCGATATATTCGCGTGCAGTTTTGCCCTGGCCACCTGTGCCTCAACCTCCTGCTTGCGCGCTTCACTGGTAACCACCAACGTTAGCGGATACTTCCTGCTGCCATTCTTCTGGCTGGCGTTGGTCTGAAAGCCGCCGTAAGCGGTGTGGTGCTGGCGTGCGTCCTGCCGACCCTTGAAGAAAAATTTATCTGACATGCTGATATCCTGATGGGGAGAATGCCCAGGCTCTTGCTGGGAGGAGTCTTTTAGCACGCTTGCGGATACGGTGATATAGGCAGATATAACTTCCTATGGAGCGAGTCTTCGAACGGGGTATCGTCGGTCAGAAATAGAAGGTACTGGTTGCCATGCCGTACACAGGCTTCGAGAATGGTTCCTTCCAGTGGGTCCTCCGACGTCCGTCCAGCAATGGTTGCGAAGCTCTTTGCAAGTTCTTGATCGTTGGCTTGCTTTGCCGGTGCCAGGCCGGCGTCTTCCGGGATGAATTCGGCCAGTGTTTGAGTGGAAAATGTCCGACTCAAATACATCTCGTTGCAGGCCTTTGAGACGTCATACGCCTTGCGCGGCCATTTTGAACTCAAGGGCCATGTTGTAGGCAGCTCCACGTAAACAGATGACGTATTGCTCTTTATTTTCATGAAGCGTTTTCAGGAACTTGGAGCGCGCTTCTTTCTTCAACCATTTGAAAGATGCTTTACCGATGGCCATCGGCTCGGGGACGTAGCGCATTGCCTCACTACACTCGCCTGATTCGGCAATGAGCTTGTAAGTGAGATTGAACAGTTCTTCGTTCGGGTGCCAGTTATTGGCTTGCTTGCCGTAAAGGGCTATCAGAAATTCTTTCAGGTGCTCTCGATCGTATATATCCATTTATCTCTCCCTGATACTTTTCGCCACCTCTTTGTAGCGTGCGTCTTTTCCTTTGACGACAATGTGATGAATAGCCGCTCGGTCGAAAATGTAGATATGCCCAAGACCATGGGTTTCGCTGTAACCTCCTAGGATGTCGAACGAGCCGAGTGAATCTTTGTAAACTGCGTCGTCGGGTATATCAAAGGCTTCACGTTGCTTGACCGCCATATCCCGAAGTTCGGGGGATAGCGATGGCCGAATATCTTCAATGAAGAGCGCACGAATGAATTGTTCAGTATTGCCGGACAGGTCGATGCCAGGATAGAAGGCTTCGGCATCGACTATCTCGTGAGACATAGCCCAGTCCTCGTACTTCAAGATGAGGGTCGTGCTGGTATGGGAGATTAGTTCAGGGTCGGGATAATCCAATGCGAGGTCTTGTGACAAAACGAGATCGCCTGCCATGCAACCTGTTACAAACAGGCACAAGGCGAGCAGAGGAACGATGAAGATCCTTTTCATAGTTGGTTCCTTCTCAGTGACTTGACCGGAATATACGGGCACTCCCTTTTGAGCGCAACCTGTCAAAAATCAGGGCAGGTTTATTTTCACAAGTTCAGCGCATTATTGTTGGCAGTGTCATTAATTTTCAGACAATCTCTCCAACCGTGGCTTGAAAGCATTCACAAAGGCATTCACTGCCTCCGCAAAATAAGCAGTCACTTCTGGGGAATCAACCGGCGGCCACGGGCCCTCAATACGCTTGCTTGTGATGATTCGTCGATTCTTTTCATCCCACTCTATCGGTAGTGGAATCTCGGAACGAATAGCCTCAGCGTCATCTTTCAGACCGTCATAAAGAAATTCACCGTTGTCTGAACCCCTAATACGAAGAAAGCACCCAATCTCGGATGAAGCTTTATAGAAGTACAGAGTTATCCAGGCCGTTCCCGAGCCCGGTGGCATCGGGAACGCGATATTGCCTTTCGCAACAGGGTTGGCTATTGGTTGCTCCGGGTCGTCCAGTCTTAACTCTGCTAAAAAACGCTTCCAGAACTCTTCGTATTGAGTGTTCAAAGGATTGGGCGTAGCCGCATCTGATTCCTGATTTACAGGCGGGGCATCTGCAAAGTCGGTTACGTATACCGTTCGCTGGATTTCTTTGGTTTTGAAAAGCGTTCTTGGCTGTATGAACGTCAGGTCCTTCTTGGCTGTCTGATAGACCGCTGTCTCGATCATCGCCAATGTAAATTTCATGTTGGCGGTTCGTTCCAGATACTGGATCATTGCCTCGATGTCGCTGCGAATACCGTCACCTGCGATAACGAGCATGAAATCGCCCTGAGCTAATGAATTGCTTATACCATCCACGAATTCACTTTCATCCGTGTTTGGGAAAGCACGTTGGACCAATTGGTAGGGAATATTTCCTTTCTCGCCTGTTCTGCGCGAGACCTCACGTTGAAGATCTGAATAGCTCCAGGTTTGTAGCTCTTTGGCGTAATCGAGGATCTGGCCAATAACCTTTCTACGGGCTTCTGGGTTTCGCCACAGCTTGGTTTCAACAATGACCAGTTTGCCTTGCGGTGTTGTGTAAACAATATCGATGGGGCCGGCACTGGTGTTCATTTCCATGCAAAGAGGAATGACATCACTGTATCCAGGGTTTATCTCTCCGAATGGCAGGCTCGCTGGATTCTGAAATAGTTGCTCCTGTAACCACCTCTCGGAGAAGCCCTCGTTGAAGGTGAGCCGGGACAGCGGTTGGGTATTTGCTTCTGAGTCGATGAGAAAGGGGGCAGCTCGCAAACTGATCATCCTGATTTTTGAGTTTGACTATCATCCTAGCTGAGAAAGCTTGTGGAGGCACCGTGCCGAGGGAATATGAGACATCTTGCTGCAGGCTGGAGGAATGGAATCTGGTTTCGATTTCCCTCAGTCAGCGCTTTTTAGAGCCTGGCTGTTGCCACTGGCAACACCATACTCAACCAGACTGTGTCGGAACCGCTCCACGCGTCGCCGGTTAACGCCCAGATCATAAAATCCGACCAGCGACTGGGATCGGACATCCAGGCTGCGTCGGTCCGGGCTCACCAGCACCTCGAAGTAGTCGGGAAAGCGGAGCAGGTCGCTATGAAAGGTCATGTCCAGATAGCCAAAGCGCGAGTCATTGAGTCTGGCGCCCGGCATTTCAGTGGCTACCGCTTTCACGGTATCCCATGTCGGCTGATCCAGGGGCGCCGACAGCTGAATGGGTTTCACGTGGTAGAGGCCCACTGATGAGGTGCTGGACACACAGTTCAGGAAGGGCGTGCAGCCATCAAGGGCGAAGTCAGTACCGGAGGAAGGTACATGGCGGGTCGAAGTGCAGCCTGTTAGCAGGAGTGCTGTCAGCAGAGCAAAGAATCGCATGTTTGATTCCGGGAGAGCATTGTCGGGTTGGAAGTCAGTGTAGCACCATGCTTTTGGTCGGTTTTCAGGTGCCCCGGGCTCTCAGGTCCCGGATGATCCGGATAACCGCTGAGTCGGAGGTAGAGTGCGAGCGTCTTGTTCGGGTCCAATTCGAAAGGAATGCGCATCCCTTAATCTTTTGTAACCTATTGAAAGATAAATAAAAGGTAATGGGTGGCTTCACGTGTATTTCTGATATTCTCGAATGGTTCACAAAATTGACACGTGCCTGGTGGGGCGATGGAGAAAATGGTCTCCTTTCCGTCATATTGGGCAGGTCAGACCACCTGAACAATGGGATTTACATCAATGAAAATGAAATCACTGCTCGTTTTTTTATCTCTGAGTGCCACCTCATTGGGGGCCGTTGCGGATGATACAGCCGACGCCGCGCTAGGTGGCGGTATTGGCGGAGCAATTGGGGCTGCCATCGGCAACGAGGTAGGTGGCAGAGATGGTGCTATTCTCGGCGGTGCCGTCGGTGCGGCAACCGGAACAGCCATTGCCACCAAAGATCATAGAGAAGACTATCGCGACCATGATCGCCGTCGTCATGACTACGACGATCGCCGGTCTTACCGGAAGTTTGGTGGCCATTTCTGCCCACCGGGCCAGGCGAAAAAGGGCAACTGCTGAGACGCGACAAGCCTGCAATTTGATCTGTGCGCTCCAAAAAGCCTTTCTCCAACGGGAAGGCTTTTTTTCGACCCTGAACCACCTACTGAAGTGGGGGTTATTCAAATGAAAACCGGGGCAGCACCGTCAACTCAACTCCACAAACAATCATAGCCATTGTCCTCTATGCCCAGGCTAGCCTCAGCCACAGCACTTCTTGAATTTGATTCCACTACCGCAGGTGCAGACGTCGTTGCGGGAGGGCGATTTTACCGTGGTGACCGTCCCACCTTTATTCAGGAGAGCGGTGAGCTCGTTGATGGATTCAACGGCGTCCTCGCGGGTATCAACCGATATATTCGCGTGCAGTTTTGCCCTGGCCACCTGTGCCTCAACCTCCTGCTTGCGCGCTTCACTGGTAACCACCAACGTTAGCGGATACTTCCTGCTGCCATTCTTCTGGCTGGCGTTGGTCTGAAAGCCGCCGTAAGCGGTGTGGTGCTGGCGTGCGTCCTGCCGACCCTTGAAGAAAAATTTATCTGACATGCTGATATCCTGATGGGGAGAATCCCCAGGCTACTGCTGGGAGGTACCGGGTCAACCGGGGGAAATGGTATCCTCACCCCCGACTGTGAAGTACGCAAATCAAGCCAAGGTACCGGCACCCGTTAGGTTACCTTCAAGCCAGAATTTGAGTGTTACCCATGAGAATCATTATTCGTTATTTTTTCCGCGCCCTGCGCCTTGTCCTGACGCCGTTCATGCTGCTCAGCGAAAAGCTCAGCACGCCCAAAGGCATCACCCGCAGTGCTGAACAGCAGGCCCTGGTCGACGAGGCCAGCAAGGATCTCGCCCTGTACCAGTTCACAGCCTGCCCATTCTGCATCAAGGTACGCAAGGAAATCGCCCGGCTGGGTCTGAACATTGAAACCCGCGATGCTCAGCATGACCAGCAGCATCGTGCCGCGCTGGAAGCTGGCGGCGGTCAGATCAAGGTGCCTTGCCTGAAGATTCGTCAGGATGATGGCAGTGAGCGATGGCTGTACGAGTCTGATGACATCAGGGCATGGCTGCGGGAACGATTCGAGTCGGGTGACCCCGTACTCAGCCATTAACCCCGCAAACAATCTAATGCGTTCGCCAGGACCGGGGCCCTGGCGATCCGCCCCTACGGGAATAAAAGTCGCGCCTTAAAATGTGCCGCGTTCCAGTTGCTCGCGACGGTTCATCTCGACCTCGAACCAATCAACACCCATGCCGCGGCTTTCCTGCGGTCCGGCGGCTGTAGGTGGCAGGCTTTCGATGATATCAATGCCTGTTTCCTGATAGGCACCTCGCTCCAGTTCCATCCGACGGTCGGCTTCCACTTCTGACCAGTCATAGCTGACGGTGCTGGCGGTGCCCGATATGTTCTGCGCTACCCCCTCGTAGTTCAGTTGCCGTTCCCACTGATCGCCGTATGACGGAGAAACGGCCAGCAGTAGTGTCAGGGAGGCGGAATAAATGAACGTGTGTTTCATGGCTTGCCCTCCTATAGTTTGACCGATGGCTTGCATCGGAACGTTTGCAAGGCGATAGGCCTGTTATTTTTGATCGAGCCTACCACCTCCGAGGCGCAGACCCTGACGAGCGACAACCAACAGTTAGAAACTCAAAGCGAGTAAAAGTTACAAGGGATTTGTAACAAAATCAGGAAAACCAGAGCTGATGTTTTTGATCGCCACTACAGCTACCGCTGCGCTTCTCTGCGGGTAGGGTGTTACGAAAAACATGAAAGGCTGGATCTTCGGTGGCCCCCATCAGCGCTTCTTGGCCCATGACATTTACCGTTCCAAGGGAGAAGTGCATTGAATCAGAAAGGGTTACTCACCGTATGGAACGACGCTCAGGGCCGGCTAAGGGCAGGGCGGTTCCAGTATGCCGGAGCGGCAAAGGTTGGCGCCCTGGGTTGGTTGCTTGTGGCTCCGGAGGCGATGAGTTTGCGGCAGCAATTGGGCTTTGATTTGTCGAAGTCTTTGCGGCCGCTTGTCTGGTAGTTGATGGAGAAAAATAGATCAGTTCCAGCTTTCCGTTAATTCGTTCAAAGCCAGGCTTGCACCTCATCACCCACTGCCAACTCACCTCCCTCAACAACGCTCGCCGTGATACCCCCATGCCCGCGCATGGCGTTGTAACCGCCGGGCCCCAGCACCGTTTCCATTTTGCTGCAGGGGTGGCATAGGCCTGTATATTCCAGCACCACAGTTCCGATGCGGAATCGTTTGCCTTTCAGGGCCAGCAGGTTCAGGCCAGACACCACGATGTTGCGCCGGAAAACCTCAGGTGCGATGGCCTCCCGGTGCAGGCAGGAGGCGATGGCATGCAGGTGCTCTTTCTGAATCAGGGTGACCTGCCGCTTGCTGGTCTCGCGGCCCTTGAATCGGTCGCCTTCCAGACCGTTGCCTGGTGTGACCGCTACGCTGTCGAGCGCTTCCATGGCTTCACCACGAGCAGGGCGGATGCCGATCCATTCCACCCGGCCGGTTTGGGGGAGGGTGTCGAGCAGGGTCTGCAGTGGGGTTTGTTCAGGCATCGGCCAGCGCTCGCACGCAGCGGCGGAAGAGTTCCGCCGAGAAGAACCGGTGTTCGCCTGGTTGGTCTGCCGCGAATAGCTGACCACCGGATTCGCTGATTCCGCCCTCGATCATCAGGTTGTCACTCATCGCAAAGTCCTCAATGGTGTGGCTCAGTTCGTCCAGCTCGGTTGAGCCTGCTCGTTCCCGGTAGCGTCGGCTGTCCAGGGTGAATCCGAAGGCGGGCTTGCCCTGTCCGATCATGTAGCCCACCTCAAAGACGGTACCCGGGTCCGCGCTGATGCCGCGAAAGGGGGTCAGGTTGGCGATGATGGCATCACAGCTGTCCATCAGTTCGCGGTTGGCCTGGTAGATCCGCAGCCCGCGCTCGGGTTTTGCTTCATCGTCTGAAAATGCCAGCTCCGTGTCGAGTGGATCCACACCCTCAAATCCGTATTCCCGGAGCAGGCGTTTTTTCTCGGCTACGATGGCCTGGTGTTCCGTGGCGGGGAAGAATACTTCCGGGCCAGCGAGGTAGATGCGTTTGGGGTTTGGCATGGGGGCCTCTTGGAGCTGATAAAACTGCAGGATAGCATTCAGTGTTTCCGGGGCAGGCCTGTTTCTCGGGGCTTTTTATGTAAAAAACGTTCTTATCTCCGCGTTCAATCAGTGTCGTGACCACACTCCCCCGTGTTGCTTTGCCCGGATGGGGGCAACTGGAGTCAACGCCACCACTGGTTATAATGGCGTACCCTCAACCATTGCAGAGAACCTTATGCCAATCGAAAAGAATCAGGTGGTCTTGTTTCACTACAGCGTCCGTGATGAACAAGGCAACGTCGTTGAAGACTCCCATGGCGGCGAGCCGAATGCCTACCTGCACGGCCACGGTGGCATTATCCGAGGCCTGGAAGAGGCCCTGGAAGGTCGCGACGCTGGCGATACGTTCAGTGTCACCGTCACTCCGGAAAAAGCCTACGGTCCACGCAAGGCCGATGCTGTTCAGCGCGTGCCGATCAAGCATTTGATGGGTGCCAAACGCTGGAAACCGGGCATGATCGCTCAGGTGCAAACCGAACAGGGCCCGCGCCATGTGGTCGTCGCCAAGGTCGGCCACAAGTTTGCCGATGTCGACACCAACCATCCGATGGCCGGTAAAACCCTGACCTTTGATATCGAAATCATTGAAGTACGGGATGCCGATGCGGAAGAAATAGCGCACGGCCACGCCCATGGGCCGGGTAGGCATCATTGAAGGTTTATCTTCATGCTTTACTTCAATGCTGGTGGCGTCCGGACTTGGGGATTGAACCGGTCATACTTATCAGGATTTAACGGTGCAAAACGTGTGCTCAGAAGGAGACTTATCGATTCTCCAATAAAAAAGGCAGCCCTGGGGCTGCCTTTTTTCATCACGTATTGGCTGTTATTTACAGGCCAATAACGTTCTCTGCCTGCGGGCCTTTCTGGCCTTCGGTCACGGAGAACTCAACTTCCTGGCCTTCGGCCAGAGTTTTGAAACCGCTACCCTGAATAGAGCTGTAGTGAACAAAGACGTCTGCGCCGCCTTCACGAGTGATAAAACCGAAACCTTTTGCTTCGTTGAAGAACTTAACGTTGCCGGTAATTGTAGACATAAATAGCTATCCTGAAATTAATCAATAAGGTGCCGTCAAATGATCGTTGTGATCTTTGATCAGCGATATGCGGGAAACAAAAAAACGTGCAGGATCAAAAACAGGACTAAAGGTGTGGCAACACTAGAGGTCTTATTCGTGAAATGCTTTGCTAAATCTTTCCAACGGAATTGACAGTACGCTAATTAAGAGGCCCTGCATAGCAAAGTTTCGGATATTGGGAAAATAACTTTGCCCCGGTTATTCCCGAATATCCGGACAGATTTATTTTTTGGCGGAAAGGTAAAGGCAACACCATCTGTTAATATGGCCGCCTTCTTATCCTGAAAACGATTAAGCACTGCAAAATGAATGCTCCCTTCAAACTGCGGCCCTACCAGAAGGAAGCCGTCGAGGCCACGCTGGACCATTTCCGGAAATCCGATGAATCTGCCGTCATCGTACTGCCAACCGGTGCCGGTAAAAGTCTGGTCATTGCCGAGCTGGCCCGTCTTGCCCGGCGCAGGATTCTGGTGCTGACCCACGTAAAGGAGTTGGTGGAGCAGAACCACGCCAAATACCAGAGCTATGGGTTAACGGGCGGCATCTTTTCCGCCGGGCTGAAGCGCAAGGAAAGCCGGCATCAGGTGACCTTTGCCAGTGTGCAGTCGGTATCGGCGAATCTGGATCAGTTCCGGGATGAATACTCGTTGGTCATCATTGATGAGTGCCATCGGGTTAGCGGTGATGAAACCAGTCAGTATCAACGGATCATCGAGCTGCTGCGACAACAGAACGATTCCCTCAAAGTGCTCGGGCTCACCGCCACCCCTTATCGTCTGGCCATGGGCTGGATCTATCGCTATCACTACCGGGGCTTTGTCCGTAGTGAAGAGGGTAAGCCCTTTGAGCACTGCATTTACGAACTGCCGTTGAGCTACATGATCAATCGGGGGTATCTCACCCGGCCTGAATTGGTGAATGCGGCGGTGGCGCAGTACGATTTTTCCGCGCTGCCTCGGGACCGCTTTGGCGAATACGCCGAGAAGGACGTCAACCAGCTGCTGAGCAAACATAAGCGTGTGACCCGCGCCATCATCGAGCAGGTGATGGCGCAGGCCGCCGACCGCAAAGGCGTGATGATCTTTGCGGCCACGGTGGAGCATGCGCGGGAGATCACCGGCTATTTGCCGGAACATCATACCGCCCTGGTGACTGGCGCAACCGATCTGAAGGATCGGGACCTGCTGATTCAGCGCTTCAAGCAGCGGCAGTTGAAGTATCTGGTGAATGTGTCCGTGCTCACCACGGGCTTTGATGCGCCCCATGTGGACTTTATCGCCATTCTGCGTCCCACCCAGTCGGTCAGCCTGTACCAGCAGATCGTGGGTCGCGGTCTTCGTCTGGACGAAGGCAAACAGGATTGCCTGGTGATTGATTACGCGGGCAACAGTGTGAATCTGCATCACCCCGAGGTGGGGGAGCCGAAACCGAACCCTGACAGCGAGCCGGTGCAGGTGTTCTGCCCGGGCTGTGGCTTTGCCAATATCTTCTGGGGAAAAACCGACAGTGAAGGTGGTGTGGTCGAGCATTACGGGCGCCGTTGTCAGGGGCTGCTGGAGCCTTCGGAAGCCGATAAACCTGCCGTGCGGAACGGTCGCCCGCAACAGTGCGATTACCGTTTTCGGTTCAAGGAGTGCCCACACTGCGGTGGCGAGAATGATATTGCGGCCCGCAACTGTCACCAGTGTCAAAAAGCCATTATCGACCCGGATGATCAGCTGAGAGATGCGCTGAAACTCAAGGACGCCATGGTGATCCGCTGCGCCGGGATCACCTTAGGTGCCCATGCTTCCAAAACCGGCAGCAAATTGAGGATCACCTATCACGGTGAAGATGGGGAGGAACTCAGTGAGTCGTTTGATTTCAACAGGCCGGCTCAGCGCGCCGTTTTTAACAGGTTGTTTGGGCGTCGTTTGGCGAATGGCCAGACTCCGAAAGCGTTCAGTCGGGCGGATGAGGTGGTTGAGAGTCAGGCCCTGTTGCCTGCACCGGATTTTGTGATTGCGCGCAAGCAGAAGCACCATTGGCAGGTGCAGGAGCGGATTTTCGATTATCAGGGGTACTATCGTAAGGCGAATACGCTGTAACTTGGGTATTGAGGCAGTTTTGTTTACCATTGGGCCCGGTGCCAGTGACGGCGCCCCTCGACAATACGGATGATTCTTCAAGGACAGAAGGAACAAAGGAATGAGCAAGAAAGTTGTGCTGTTGGGTGATTTGGGAACAGATCATCAGGGGTTCCCGCCCACGCCGGTGATTGCCGGCTCCCCCGATGTACTGATTGACGGCAAACCCGTTGCCCGCGTTGGTGATCCTCTCGCACCACACGCCAAACCCAAGCATCCTCCCCATCCGCGCGCCATAGCCGCCGGATCTTCAACGGTGTTGATCAATGGTATTCCCGCCGCCGTGACCGGAGGAGCGATTTCCTGCGGTGGTGTCACTATTGGCAGTGGCAGCGTTGTGATTGGTGATACTCACTAACCGGCCTCGAAGCATGGCCATCTCAACCATCCGGGTTTTTTCGAGAAACGGCGGGCATATTTCAAGAAGCTGGATTTTGCTTTGGGGAGTTTGGCACGCAAGGGCATGTCACTGGATGATGATGCGAAATTGAAACGAGCGCTGGGGATGTCATCGAAGAGTATTGTGCATCATTGGAAGACGGCTGGGGTCGGTGGCATACCGGGGTATGCCACGTACTACGAGCGGATTGCTTCCGGTGCCAAGTACGCAAAGAGCGTTGGTTATCTCTCGGTTGGGCTGGACGTTGCTGCCTCGGGAATGGAAATTCATGCGGCTTGCACAAACGGCCGGGCCCGCGAATGCAGACGAGTGAAATACATTGAAGGTGGGCGCCTGTCTGGCTCTGCCATAGGGGGTGGCGCGGGTGCTTTCGCTGGACCATTTGTGTGCGGGGTGATCGGCCTTGGTACAGGAGGCTTGGGCGGAGTTGCTTGCGGGATAATAATGGCTGGGGTTGGCGGTTTTGCAGGAGGGTCAGCCGTTGGAGGGATTGGTGAAGGTATCGGTGAAGTACTCTACGAGGTAACGAATGATGAATGACTCCCTTCAGATCGCTGCGGCATTCGTTGGTGCGGGTGCTATTGGTTTGGGATTGGTTTCACTGTTCGTAATTCTTACGTTGGCGTTTTCACGAGTGACGATAATCGAGGAGAAAATTTCACGCCCTGGCACCTCTGCACTGGAACACAGAAAAATCTGGGGTAACGATCCCTTGGGCCGATTGATGAGAAGCAGCTACGTGTTTACGTTTCTTGTGCTTCGGTCCGCCCCCTCAAACCGGCTTAATCGATCAGCGGCACAGATAGGTGATATATCAGCTCAATTGCCTGTTCGACTGACCTTATGGGCGGTGCTGCCTCCATTGCTTTTGTACGGATGCTTTGCCGTACTCTTAATAGCAGGTCTGTTTTTGTGAAGCATTTTTGACATTAATTGGGAGTGGTCGGCGAGTGCGCGGGCGAAATCTTGAGCATGGAAGTTCATGAGTGAGGAGCAATTGACAGATTTAGCGTTGATTGTAGGTGTTGGCTCTATGGGCGTTGGTCTCGTTTTACTCATTTTGATGGTCACGCTGTTTTTCCAAAAAACTGTGGAAGTGGAACGGCGAATAGCAACACCAGGTAAGCAGTTGGATGGAATCCGTAGAATCTGGGGGAATGGCCCGATCGGGCGGTGGATGCGCGTGGTCCATGTATTCCTCTTTTTCGTCTTCAGGAACCTTCCGCGGGTAGGTCATCGCATCGAATCCAGAATGGGAGATGAGAGGGAAGCGCTTCCGAGAGGCCTCAAACTTTGGGTGGTTCTGCCAGGATCGGTTTTTTATTTCGATTGTCGTGTCAGTTCTGGCGGCGTGGTTTCTCGGGGTGTTGGACTAGCTGAAGGGTTATTATGCTGGCCTCGACAATTCATTCTGCCGATCACGGTCGGTCGACTTTAGATGAGCGAAGACCCTGTGTAGGTTAACTCATTGAACTGCCGGCGAGGATGACTGGAGTTAGTGTGGTTTCCATTTTGGAAACCCTGTGTTATGATTTCCAAAAAAGAAACAAGGATGTTTTGTGCACGTAATTTCAAGGAGACCGTTCAACGATGCAGCCAGAAAGTTTCCCAACGACAGAGAGGCGTTGGTCAATACTTACATAACGCTGCGGAATGGCCAGTTCGATACGCCGGAAGAGCTACGCCACGTGTTCCCATCCCTGGACAATTTCAAGTACAGAGACAAATGGTGGGTTATCGATATTGGTGGGAACAACATACGGCTGATTGCCTTCATCGAATTCCGTGACAATCGTATGTACGTGAAACATATATGCAGCCATGCCGAGTACGATCGGCTGACTGAGAAATACCGTCGCAATCGGGAGTAAGGCCTATGGTATCGCCTGCTGTTGTCCAAATCAGAGATGCGTTGGCCCAATTGCCTTTCCTGGCTCATATAGAGACGCCAGATGACTATGAGCGAGCGCTGGAGTTAATGGATCAGTTGGTGGACGACTATGACTCCAATAAACCGCTAATTGAGATTCTGGCCGTCAGCATTGAGCGCTGGGAGGACCACGCTGAAGAGTTCTCCGATTTTAATGCGGCGGTTGCTGGAACAGATCGGGGTATTGCTGTGCTTAAAACCCTGATGGCTCAACATGGACTTGGGGTTGCTGATCTGCCAGAGCTGGGTTCAAAGGGCAACGTTAGCAAAATTCTCAACGGCGCTGATGGTAAAAAGCTGACACGCAAACATATTGAAGCCCTTTGTAAGCGGTTTGGCGTTTCTCCGGTGCTGTTTTTTTGAATTACTACACATCAAAATCAGGGATCCCGCTTCTCCGCAATGTGGCGGAAAAAACCGGGACAGCTCTCTCGGGTAGCGACATGAGCTGCCGCTACCCGTTGCTTCGGTGATTAGCTGAACTCAGGCTCAAAAGCTTTATTTCCAGCAACCCGCTTCATCCACGCCATGTCCAGCGGAACCAGCACGTTCAGGGTGAACAGCACCCAGCCCAGGGGGTGCAGGCTGGCTGCGAACCACACCATCAGGGCAAGGGCCAGCAGGGCCCAGGTCACATCGACAACAATCATCAGATTGAAGTATCTCGCCTGCCACCTTCCATTGAATGCCATGGCGACCATATCCACGCACCACAGCAACATTACAATGCCGACCACCAGGTAAAAGGTCGCGCCGGGGCCTCCCGCCCACTGGGCAATCGGCTCAGCGGCCAGGATCAGAGCCAACGCCAGGGGCGTGGAGAGGAATACATCGCTCAGGATGATTTGTTTCACACTGAATCGACGGACTAGGTTTTTCATGGGATCACCTCAATCGGGTTTCGCAATGTGTTTGACTACGCTACAAAGCTTCTACCCGGGCGGGGATAGACTCAATTACCTGTGAGGTAATGGTGCAAACTACCCTTGAGGACGATAATCGCTTAACACTCGGACATTCACAGGAAATACGATGAGCGCCTTCGGTACGCTGTTCAGAGAAATGCGACAGGGTAAGCGCCTGAGCCAGATGGATTTCGCCCTTGCGTGCGAGGTGTCGGCAAAACACATCAGCTTTCTGGAAACCGGCCGCAGCAAGCCCAGCAAGGGCATGGTTCTGCATTTAGCGCAGATGCTGCAAGCGGACCTCGCCGGAACCAACCGGCTGCTGTCGGCGGCGGGTTACAGCCAGGTCTACTCCGACCAGGATTTGAGTGCGCCCGGCATGGCCATGATCAGGGAGGCGCTTGACCACTTGTTGAAGGGGCACCTGCCATACCCGGCGGTGGTGTTCGACCATGAGTATTATCTGGTGATGGCCAACCAGGCCATGCAGGAGATGATGGTAAGAATGGTGGAACTGGGCGCTCAGTTTCCGGCCCGGCCAAACTTTCTGCTGTCGCTGCTGGATGACCACGGCATGAAATCCTTCGTGGGCGATTGGGAGAATATCGCCTGCCACATGCTGCAGCGAGTCTACCATGAGCATCTTGCCGGCCCCTTTCGGGATCAGCCCAATCGATTGTTGGAACAAGCCCTGAAGGTGCCCGGCGTCCCGCAAAACTGGAAAAGCCATGTGGTGGAACACCTGGATTACCCGGCGATTCCTTTCACCCTGAATCTGGGGGATCAGCAGCTCAGAATCTTTTCCACCATCGCAACCATCGGCACGCCCCTGGATGTCACCGCTCAGAATTTGCGGATCGAGCATTTCTTTCCGATGGATGAGTACAGTAAGGCTTATTGGTTAGGGTGAAGCATGCACATCGGCGTCATGGGAAAACCGGGACACCCATTAGCCAGTTGGAGTCGTCGGGGTGTCACACTGGTTCTGAGGCGGGATGAAGCTTATGCTCTTCACACACACTTTTCATTCGGGAATCGCTTTATGAGTCTGGCTGTTGCACTGCATGTTCTTTCTGCCGTGATCTGGGTTGGCGGTATGTTTTTCGCCTACATGGCCATGCGCCCGGCGGTGGTCGAGGTGATCGATGCGTCGCAGCGGGGCGTGCTCTGGTGTCACACCTTGTCCCGGTTTTTCCGGTGGGTATGGGCGGCCGTGATCCTGCTGCTGGTGACCGGTTACTGGATGATCTTCAGCGTGTTCGGTGGCATGGCGGGTGCCGGCTGGCATATCCATGTCATGCAGGGGCTGGGGATCGTGATGATGCTGATCTATTTCCACGTCTACTTTGCTCCCTTCCGACGGCTGAAGCAGGCCGTTGCCAGCCAGGATCCCCAGGAAGGCGGGCGCCAGGTGGGACAGATCCGTAAGCTGGTGGGCACCAACCTGATTCTTGGGCTGATCGTGGTGGCAGTCGGTGCCGGCGGCCGGTATCTGTAAGCCCAGCGGAATCCCGGAATGTTGAATGACAGTTAAGAGGCGGCTTAGATGGCGACAGAAAAACCGGGTGGCCTTGGACTCAAAATGCGTCTGTTTCAGGTCATTTTCGAATCAGATACCCGCCTGGGCAAGGGCTTTGATATTGTTTTGGCGTTGCTGATATTCCTCAGCGTCGGGATTATTCTCCTGGACAGTGTTCCGGAATACCATGCCCGCTTCGGTGGGCTCTTTTATGCGCTGGAATGGGGTGTAACGCTGCTGTTCACGCTTGAACTCGGCCTGCGTATTTATTGCCTGGAGAAGCCGAAGCTCTACCTGAAAAGTTTTTACGGGGTTATTGACGTTTTGGCGGTCATGCCGACATGGCTGGCACTTTTGTTCCCGGGGGCGCAGACCCTTGTCGTATTGCGCTTGCTGCGTACCTTGCGCCTGTTCCGGGTACTGGAAATGATGACGGTAGTGGGTGAGGGCCGCCTGCTGATGGACGCACTGATTCGCAGCCGGCACCAGATCCTGCTGTTTCTGTTCACAGTGCTGATGCTCGTGACCATCTTTTCCTCTTTACTCTATCTCATTGAGCCGGCCGAAGCGGGCTTTACCAGTATTCCCGTATCCATCTACTGGGGAGTCGTGACACTGACGACAGTCGGCTATGGCGATATAACGCCGGTTACTCCCTTGGGGCAGTTTATTTCCATGATGATTATGCTGACGGGCTATTCGATTATTGCGCTTCCCGTAGGCGTTTTTTCCGCGGAAGTGATTCGCACCCTGCGTGCGGAGCGTTACTCCGATGAAGCCTGTCCGGGGTGCGGTAAACATCGGCATGAAATCGACGCCAACTATTGTAAATACTGCGGTACCTGGCTTGATGAGGAGACGCCCGAGCCCGGCGGCTCCGGGTGAGGGTGCCTGGGTTGTATGAGTGCTTGAGCGATTGCGCGCGGGTTGGGGGGCACATTGCCATTGGCTGGATGAGGCCCTCGTTTGTCGTTACTGATTTCTTCGAGACTTGCCGAAAAGCACCCGCAATTCATCCTTTGCGGCCTCAAGACGGTCTCTTTGCTCCGGGGGGAGCTGTTTACCTGCCCGGTTGATGTAAAACGTCAGCATCGACATGGCAGACCGGTAAGGATCCGACTTTCGACGTTTGCTCTGTTCGGCGGATTTCTTCAGGGAGCGAGCGATTTCCCGGGGATCTTCAAGGGCAAACACACCCCGCTCAAGGTCCAGGGCATCGCTGGAATCGGTTACCTTCTGTGACCAGTGTTCAGGCTTATCCATAATTCACCTCCAGTCATGTTTCGGGCCTTCCAACAGGTTGTATCTCACGTCAGTGCTAGACTGACAGAAAGTACATATCTCAGCCAATCGGAGGAGATCGGAACACCATGCCACAGCCTCGGGGACTCTGTATCGACATTTCCGGTGTGCTCCACGTAGACGGTGAAACCGTACCCGGCGCGCAGGATGCCATTGCCCGGGTCCGCAAGGCCGGCGTGCCCTGCCGTTTTCTCACCAACACGTCCCGCAAGCCCTCCCGGGCTGTGCTGGAACAGCTCCGGGAGCTGGGGTTCGATGTCGCTGAGGAGGAGGTGCTTACGGCGCCGTCCGCTGTCGCACGCCACCTGAAGGCCCGGAATCTGAAGCCCTGGCTGCTGGTACATCCCGACATCGAGGAGGAGTTCGAACCGGCTTCGTTCCCGGATGCCGATGCGGTCGTGGTCTGTGACGCGGGTGAACGCTTCAATTATCGCCGGCTGGATCAGGCTTTCGCTCTGTTGATGGCGGGCGCGCCCCTGCTGGCGGTGGGCATGAATCGTTACTTCAAGCAATCCGACGGTCTGCACCTGGATGCCGGCCCCTTCATTCGCGCCCTGGAGTATGCGGCCGGGGTGGAGGCCACCATCATTGGCAAGCCTGGCGAGGCCATGTTC
This sequence comes from Marinobacter sp. NP-4(2019), assembly GCF_003994855.1. Classification (NCBI taxonomy): domain Bacteria; kingdom Pseudomonadati; phylum Pseudomonadota; class Gammaproteobacteria; order Pseudomonadales; family Marinobacteraceae; genus Marinobacter; species Marinobacter sp. NP-4(2019). The sequence goes on along the minus strand of NZ_CP034142.1, from coordinate 3,450,728 downwards.
CATGAGGCCTGTGACAGCATGGGGCTGGTGCCGGGTGATTGCCTGATGATCGGCGACGATGTGGAGGCCGATATTGGCGGCGCCCGCAAGGCCGGGCTTGAGGCGGCACTGGTGAAAACCGGCAAGTATCGTGCGTCCGACCGCGACCGGGCCAGGGAGCTCGGCGCCGGCGTTTTCGACGATATCGCCGCGGTGGTGTCACACTGGTTCTGAGGCGGGAAGAAACATATGCTCATCACACACATTTCTCGTTCGGGAATCGCTTTATGAGTCTGGCTCGTCGCTTGATTTCCCTGCACTTGCCCTGATTATTCACAGAACCAGCAAATCAGAGACAGATCAATCATGACCGACATTCGACACCTCGTGTGCCCCCATTGCCACAAAGTGAATCGCGTACCCGCGGATAAGCTGTCATTCGGCGGCAATTGTGGCGCCTGCAAACAGCCATTGTGGCCGGATCAGGTTCTGGAGCTGGGGGACCAGAGCTTTGCGGCCCATACAGGGCGCAGTGATGTGCCGGTACTGGTGGATTTCTGGGCCAGTTGGTGCGGCCCCTGCAAGATGATGGCGCCCCAGTTCGAGCAGGCAGCGAAAGCCTGGCGTGGTAAAGTGCGCTTTGCCAAGCTGAACACCGAACAATCCCCCGGGCCGGCCGGTCAGTTTGGTATTCGCAGCATACCCACGCTGATCCTGTTTCAGAATGGCCGGGAAGTGGCCCGCCAGAGTGGTGCCATGAATCAGGGGCAGATCAGCCAGTGGCTGCAATCGAAAGGTATTGGCTGAATCAGGAGGACTGGGGTTTTCAAATTTAATTCAGAAGAGGTAGCAGATAGTGCGATTCCCATTGCGATTACAGGCCAGCGCCTTGCTGCTGGCCATGGTGATGCCACTGGCGCAGGCCGCGGAGGATGACAGCGATGCGACCGTAGAGTCATTGCGGCAGGACGTGCAGAGCCTCAACCAGGAGCTGTCGGATTTCACTGCCGAGCGGCGGGATCAATTGATGGCGGACATCGAGGACGTGCTCGGCGCCATTGATGCTCGTGTCGCAACCCTGGAGAATCGCCTGGAGGAGGGCTGGGGTGATGCCGACAAGATAGCCCGGGCCCAGGCGCAGACTGCTCTGGCGTCCCTGCACCGGGAGCGGGCACGCGTAACGGAATGGCACCAGCGTATGCAGGACAGCGCCGATTTTACCTGGGAGTCCATGAAAGAAGGCTTCAACGATGCCTTCGACAAGCTTTCTGAGGCCTGGCAAAACGCAGAGAAGAGTGTCGGTCAGGCCCTCGAGGAGGACTGATCAGGGGCAGCGGGTCAGATTTGTTTTCCGCTCGAATGATTTGTGTAATCCGGCTACAGGAACCCCGATCGGATCATATCGAACGTATCCAGAATCCGCGCCACAAACTGGTCTTTCGGGCGGAAGCTGCTCTGGGTGCTGAGGGATACGTCCCTCTGCAGGTGATCCAGTAACTTGTGCAGGCGCCGGCGATGTAAACCGACCGCCGCCTGAACGGGATCGAAGATAACACCGGACAAGGCCGCAAATGCCGCCAATGTGGCCATCACTGCGACCATAACGCCGGCCGTCGTTGCCAGCGAGGGCTCCGGTGGAAATACGCTGTAGTACCACCCGCCGATGGTTTCACCCAGGATAAAGTCCCTGGCGGCCAGGGTCTTGGCGAGCATGGACGCGAGCACCACCCCGAGCCCGATACCACCCGGGGTAAACTTCTGGAAGGCAAACGCGCCCAACACCGTGCAGGAAATACTGTTGGTGATATCGGCGGAGGCCGTACGGGTGACCCGGTACTGGCTGAGGGCGTCCGCGACCAGCGGTTCAATCAGCCTGCTAAATCGCTGGTGATCGACCGGCTCACAGGTATGGCGGTCATAGACTGCCTCCAGCGCCTCAATCAGATAGCGCTCCAGCAGAGGGCCTTCCTGGCCGTTGTTCAGCAGGTCCACCAGGATCAGGTGCGAGATGTGCTGTTGTACCCGGGTGGTAAAACCGGCGGGTACGCGATTTGCCAAACCGTGCAGCCACAGCAGGCCTGTGCGTTTGGGAACCAGGATTTTCAACAGACAGGCCAGGGCGTACACCGGCGCCCACAGTAGATTGAGGGGCGCCCGCAGCATGTCCCATCCCATTGCCATCCGGTTGGTCGCAATGGCGCCGGGGTAATGGAAATGATGGTCAATAAACGCCGGTACCCGCGCCCGGCAGTCGTCAAAGTAACGCTCGATGCCTGTGTGGATTGCCTGCTCTATCTCAACTTCGGAGACGTGTTGTTCGGGCGATGTGGCAATGGGCATAGTGACAGGCGACTCTGCAGGCAGGTGAGTGTCTGGCACATTAAACCGCAATTGAGCAAACCGGGCCACCGGTTCGGCGCTGACTGTGAGCTGAGGACCGGCGAGCCATTTTCTTGCGTTAACTAAACCTGAACATGTCCCTCGGTGTGCCCGAAGAATCGGTCACCCGGCCGCACCACTCAAGGACCTGCAAACCTGAACCATCTCGCCGGCGCCTGTTGCTACGATATTGCTTCGTCCAACGATGAAGAGAACCCGCGATATGACTTTCCAGAATCCATCAGAACCAATGACCATTCATCGGTTGCTCACCCGCAAGGATCAACTACATGAGAGCCGACTCGAGGACTGCCAAATGGAGGCAAAACTGAGTGACGGTGAGGTCATCATCAGACTTGAACGATTTGGCCTGACCACTAACAACATCACTTATGCGGCTTTCGGGGATGCCATGGAGTATTGGAAATTTTTCCCCACCGGCCAGGAGGAGTGGGGACACATGCCTGTGTGGGGTGTTGGCCGCGTCATCGCTTCAGCGGCTGATGGCGTTCAGGTGGGAGAGCGATACTTTGGATACTATCCGATGGCCACGCACCTGAAACTGACCATCGATCAGGTGACCCCGCGCGGCTTTGTCGAGGCATCAGATCACCGCCAGGGCTTGCCGGCTGCCTACAACTACTACACCAATTATGCTGGTACCGACGCCAACTCACCGGAAAGCGATTATCGGATTCTGTTGCGCCCCCTGTTCCTCACCTCGTATATGCTTTCAGACTATCTGATCGACAATGGCTTTTTCGGTGCTCGCCAGATCGTCGTTTCCAGCGCCTCCAGCAAAACCGCATTCGGCTCGGCGTTCTGTATTCACGGGAATACCGAAGCCAGAATTATCGGACTGACCTCGGGCAGAAACCGGGCGTTTGTAGAAAGGCTGGAATGCTACCAGTCGGTTGCGACCTATGATGAACTCCCATCGATTGATCGTAACAGTCCCACTCTTTACATCGATTTCTCAGGTGACACTCAATTGCGAGAGCGTATTCACCAGCACTTTGGCAACAATCTGGTGCACGACTGTTATGCAGGATCGTCGTCCAACCTGGAATTCAATTACGAGAGCATTGACGATAGCAACAGCAAGACCCGTTTCTTCTTCGCAGCCCCTCACTACCGAAAGCGGGTCAGGGAACTGGGCGGAAGTGCTGTACTGACTGCCATGGACGCCAGGCAGGCGGAGTTTATTCAGGCTTTGAGCAATCCGGACGCCCCCTGGGTCAGCCTGTGCTTCAGCGAAGGTTTTGAAGAGGCGGCGCAGGTCATCGAGCGTTTATGCCATAACAGGGTTGGGCCTGATGAGGGTCACATCGTGCTCTTGCCCTGACCGGACGGGGCGCCGACCAGGCTCAGGCACATGGAATACGTTGTGTCGAGCCAGTCGCCGAGCTCCCGGCTGTCTACCTGGGCCAGCAGGCGATAGCGGCGGGCGCCCCATACCATGGTGAACAGGGTCCGAATGGCTTCAGGGGTGGGCGGGTTGTCCAGATCAGGCCAGCCAGACACGATCTCGATCCAGGTGTCCGACAGTTTTTCGAAAGCCCGGCGATGATGTGTTTTCAGTGCTATTTGCCCTTCCTGCAGGAGCATGGTGCGATCCAGGTATGGAGCCTCTGGGTCGGCCCCTGATGCTATCTTCACAAGCTCAAACAATCGCTCTGGCCAGGCAGCATCGCAGAGCATCTGGTCTTTGGCCTTGACCCGCTGAATGTCCCACTCGATACAGTGCCGGACATAGCCCGACAATAGCGCCGTGGTGTTCGGGAAGTACAAATAGATGGTGCCCACGGCGAAGCCTGTTTCCTCGGCAATGGCCCGTGTGGTGACCGCCTTGGGTCCCTGCCTGCACCAGATCCGCACAAAGCCATCATAAATAGCCTGAACCGTGAACTTGGCCCTGTCCTGTCGCGGACGTTTTCGGGGCAGATGTACAAGCTGTTTTTGCTGCAAACTGTTGTCTCCCTAATTTGCAGGGTTATTGGCGGTCTGCTCTGTTCAAACTTTAACCGCCCCCTCAATCAGTTCCAAGTATTTTGATGCGTCCCCTGGGTAGTGAAGATCTTATTCGTTCAATCACTCCAACAATATTTTCCTGTTTCGGATACGATGGTCATTTGATGTTGGCGAACAAGCCAAATTTAACCTGGGGAATATGATGAGCAAGAAACCCGTAAAGGCTACGTTAACGACCGCCATGATTGAGGAGCAGACGGCTGCTTTTTTAAAGTCCGGCGGGACGGTTGAGTATGTGGGCAAGGGTAAAAGTGGACAATATGCCTCCACAGGTTCAAAGCAGATTGACCTGAAAAGCAGCTAATGAGTTCAGCGCCTGGTAGTAGAAACTGTCCCGGTTTTCACCAACTCAGGGGCAGACCTGAACGTTGTCACCGAGCGCCACCTCGCCCCCTTCAACCACCCGCGTCGTAATCCCCCCATGCCCGCGCATGGCGTTGTAGCCGCCCGGCCCCAGCACGGTCTCCATCTTGCTGCAGGGGTGACACAGGCCCGTGTATTCCAGAACCACACCACCAATCTGGAAGGTTTTGCCCTTCAGTGCGAGCAGGTTCAGGCCGGAAACCACGATGTTGCGTCGGAACTCCTCGGGACCAATCGCCTCCCGCCCCAGGCAGGAAGCGATGGTATGCAGGTGCTCTTTCTGGATCAGGGTGACCTGCCGTTTGCTGGTCTCGCGGCCGTTGAATCGATCGCGTTCCAGGCCCTTGCCCCGGGGTGACAGTCACGCTCTCGAGGAATTGCATGGCCTCACCACGGCCCGGGCGGATACCGATCCATTCCACCCGGCCGCGCTGGGGAAGGGTGTCGAGTAACGTTTGCAGAGGGGTTGGTTCAGGCATTGGCGATCGTTTTGATGAGGGTAGTTGGTAGAATGTCACCTGCCAGGACGGGACGCAATGTTCACACCTGTCTGGATTTAATGCTACGCCGATAAGTGTGGATCGGGCCCAGTAGGCGGTCAGAATCAAAAATATTGTAAAGATATATAGCTTTTTGATACGGGTGTATTTATTCGGTTCATCCATGCTGTAGAGTATCTGCCCATGACAACATGTAAGGGATGACATCAGGTTCAGAGAGGAACCATCCCTGCGTCTTGGTGCGCATTCCCTTCCGGCTGTCTCATCACTGTAATCCGTTGTTCGTTAAACCTTTGTTCCTGGCAGGTTAAGGAGCCCAATTGATGAAGAAAACCCTTCCCTGGCTGATGTTAGGGGTTCTTTCAGGCTGTGCGACACAAACGCCTCAAATGAAGGAAGTCGAACCGGCCGTCTCAGCTGAGCAGCAGCGAGCTGCGCAGCAAGCCTCATTGGAAGCAGCGAAGCCCAAGCGGCTAAGTCTCAAGAGAAAAATTGCGGTTGGTCGAATTTCCAATGAAACGAATTATGGTCGCAGTCTGCTTAGGTCCAATGCTCAAGATCAGTTGGGTTCAAAGGTAACCGACATGTTCTTACAGGCGTTGGCCAACAGCCAAAGTTATCTGGTTTTTGAGCGACCGGATATTGAGCTGTTAAGCAAGGAGGCGGAACTGTCCGGTCAGGAAATTTCGATCACCGGTGTCGACACCCTTGTCATTGGTTCGCTGACCCAGTTTGGTCGCGCTACGACAGGTGAGCGCGGCTTTTTGTCCTCCTCGAAGAAGCAAGAAGCCACGGCGACAGTGGATCTTCGGTTGGTGGACGTGACGACCGGTCGGGTATTTTCCTCAGTCACAGGGTCCGGTTCTTCATCGACTGAACAGGCCCGCACCATGGGGTTTGGCTCTGCGGCAGGATACGACGGTAGTCTAAATGATCAGGCGATTGCCGCGGCTGTTACAGCGGCCGTGGACAAGATGACAGGGCTGTTCCTTGAGAAACCATGGACTGCCGATGTTCTTGCCCAGGAAGACGGCCTCGTTTATATCAGCGGAGGGAAAAGCCAGGGTGTCCGCGAAGGGATGGTTTTTGCCGTCGAGACACGAGGCAAGAAAGTGAAATCTCAAACAACGGGTACGGTGATCTCCCTGCCAGGTAAGGAAGTTGCCGAGCTGACAGTCGTCGGACTGTTTGGCGACGATCCTCTGGATCAGGGGGCAATTGGTGAAATCTCTGAAGGTTCTTTGCAAGGCCATGATCTGAGCGAACTGCGCGTCAAGGAGAAGAAGTAATGAAGATTCTGCTCGCGTTACTCATCAGTTTCACCCTGACGGCTTGTGTCCAGACGCCCACCCGAAATACCGAGGTTGTTGATGATCGCCCGGGTATTGCATTCGAGTTGCCATCAGTGGCTTCGGAGTACTACAAGCTCCGGATTGATGGGGTGTCCTATGGTTATGTTGGTCAATACCAGGCCGGTGAGAATCTGCTGAAGATTATTGATGGTACCCATCAGGTTGAACTTCTGTCCGATGGTGAGGTGGTTTATCACGAGGAGATTTATCTCGGTGCCGGGGTTAACAGGATTCTTAAGGTAGGGCCGCATGACTAAACGTTTTCTTCTGGCATTGTCGATGTTTGTTTTGTTGGCCGGATGCGCCAGTAATCAGGGGTTGTACGAGTGGGGGCAGTACCAGGAAACGCTGTTTGTCGTTTATCAGGAGCCAGCGTTGAAAGAGGAAGCTCTGAAAAATTACATGGAGTTTGTCGAAACCGGAGGTACGCCTGAACACCCCATTGCACCGGGCCTTTTTGCAGAGGCGGGCACCTTCATGCTGGAGCAGGGTGATGTGGATTCCGCAATCAAATTCTACAAGCTGGAATACGATGCGTGGCCTGAGAGCCGGCCGATGCTGAGCATGCTCATCAAGAACCTGGAGGCCCGGCAATGAAAACTTTGAAACTGTGCCTCGTGTTTTTCATCGTTGCGTTAGCTACTGGCTGCGCCACGACAGGCAATACAAACCGTCTTGATGCATTCCACAATGCGGCTCCCAAGTCGATTCTGGTGGTGCCTCCCGTTAATATGTCGACCGATGTGCAGGGCACAACCTCGCTATTGGCAACGTTACCTTACTATCTTGCCGAGAAGGGCTATTACGTTTTTCCCGTGAACACAGTAAAAACTTTGCTGGAATACGAGGGTTATTACGAACCCGCCGAAACCCACGCCGCCCCGCCTGAACAGTTGGCAAATCTGTTCAAAGCAGATTCGATTCTGTATGTGACTATTCACGAGTGGACGTCCAAGTACATGTTATTGGCGACGACAACGGAAGTTGATTTCGAGTATCGGATTGTCAATGCGGACGGAGCTGAACTCTGGAGCGCCCGTCAAAGAATGACGTACACCCCTGACAACAACAGCACGGGTAACCCGTTGGTTGATCTTCTCGCCATGGCGGTCACGGCAGCTGCTGAGAGGGCGGCACCGAATTATCTCCCACTAACGCGACAGGCGAATGCGGCTGCATTCTACGGCGTGAATGGGCTGCCACCGGGGCCTTATAGCCCAACCCATGAGCAATACTATCAGAGGTTAAACACCGCACAGTAGTGACACGCTCGGCCACGATAGCCAGGTGTTCCCCGGCCGGGAAGAACACTTCGGGACCGGCGAGGTAGATGCGATTGGGCTGTGGTATAGGCGGTTCAGTCGCTCAGGTTCAATCCCATGTCCCAGAAGTCGATCTCCAGCCGGGTGGCGTCCCGGAAGATTCGGGTCAGTTGTTCGAACCGGGCAGGGGACACGTCGGCCAGTCGTTCATCCAGCCAGTGAATCTCCGCCTGCATGGCGTCCTGGAACTCGTCGCTTTCGTACATGGCGATCCAGGCATCGTAGGGGTTGGCGTCGCCCCGAATGGTTTCCGCGCGGCGGTTCAGCCAGTTGGCAATCTCGCCATAGCCCACCATGCAGGGGGACAGGGCTACGTGCAGGTCCAGCAGGTCGCCGCGGCTGCCGGTGTCGAGCACGTATCGGGTGTAGGCGAGGGTAGCGCGGGCTTCCGGCAGGTTGGCCAGTTCGTCCTCTGAAATCCCCCACTCGTTGCAGTATTGGATGTGCAGATCCAGCTCGGTGTCCAGAATGGCCTGCAAACCGTCTTTGGCCTGCCGCAAGTCCGCCAGGGTCGGGCTTTTATAAGCGGCCAGGGCAAAGGCGCGGGCAAACTGGATCAGGAACAGGTAGTCCTGTTTAAGGTAATGCTGGAATGCCTCCGCAGCTAGTGAGGCATCGCCCAGTTGCCGAACAAAGCGGTGCTCGATGTAGTCACGCCATTCGGTCGGGCAGCTCTTTTTGAGATCTTCAAACTGATAGGGCATGGAGTTGCTCTTGTGAAGGGTTTAGCCGCATTATTCCAGAAGTCGGGGTCTTTGTTCGAGGGAGACGTGCCTTGGATCAGAATCGGCCTGGACCGGGAGGCGTATCATGCGTATCACGAGTGTGGAAGTGTATACCGCAGGCCTGGAATACGCCGGCAAGGCGTATGCCTTTGCGGGAGGGCGTTCACATAAAAGGTTTACCAGTACCGTGGTCGTGCTGACCACGGATATGGGGGTTGCCGGCTATGGCGAGGTTTGTCCCTGCGGCCCCAACTACATGGCCGCTTTTGCCGAGGGGCTACCCTCTTGCCTGTCATTGCTGGCACCCGTTGTTATTGGAGAAGATCCACGCCAGACCTCTTTTATCCATGAGCGCATGGATCAGGCGCTGACCGGACACGCTGTTGCCAAGGCTGCCATTGATATCGCCTGCTGGGACATACTGGGAAAAGCGGCCGGATTGCCCGTCTACACTTTACTGGGTGGACTCCAGGTGCCCGCTATGCCCTTGCACAGGATTGTTTCTCTGGGCGAGCCGGAAGAGATGGAAGCGTCTTTGCAACGCTATCGTTCTGAAGGGGTCCGGCACGTTCAGATCAAACTGGGGCATCGGGTTGACGAGGACATCGACCTCATCCGGGCTCTCAGCAAGTTCAAACACCCCGATGAGCTGTGGGTTGGAGACATTAACGGAGCCTGGCGACGGGATCAGGCTGTGCGCTTTGCTCAGGCGATCGGCGGGGTGGACCTATATCTGGAGCAGCCCTGCCGGGGCTATGAGGAATGCCTGTCGGTCCGGCGTCGGATAAGGCATCCAGTCAAGCTGGATGAGAGCCTCAACTCTTTGGCCGATGTACAGCGGGCCATCTGCGACGATGCCATGGATGCGATGGCCCTGAAGGTCAGCAAGTTCGGTGGCCTGACCCCCTCCCGAATCATAAGGGATGTGTGCGTGGATGCCGGAATACCCATGACAATCGAAGATGCGTGGGGCAGTGGCATAGCCACGGCAGCCTATGCCCATCTGGCGGCGAGTACTCCGGCCAGGGCTTTGCTGAATACAACGGATCTTCACAATTACAATACGGTTCCGCTGGCCACCGGTGCCCCCGAAGTGTCCGGTGGCCGAATGACGCTGAGTGATCGCCCCGGGCTGGGCGTGGTTCCGGATTTCAGCATGCTGACACTGCGCGACGTCTACGAGGCATAATGAATATAAGGAGTGGCATCCGAGGCTTCCAACGGAAAACTCATCTGAATGTCCGTGGTGCTGAGATTTACCCTGATGATCCCCCTTTGTATTCTTAAAAGTCCGCCCCCATAAACCATACAACAACCCACAGAACAGGAGGCCGGCAATGGCGGAATCATCACTCAAGGAACAATTGAACACCGCAGTAAAAAACGCGATGCGGGAGAAGGACAAGACGCGGCTTGTCACCCTGCGCATGGCTCAGGCGGCGGTCAAGCAGATCGAGATTGATGAGCGCCGAGACCTGTCTGACGAGGACGTTCTGAAGGTGCTGGACAAAATGCTCAAGCAACGCCGCGATGCCGCCAGTCAATACGATGAGGCCGGTCGTGAGGAGCTGGGCGATAAGGAACGTGCGGAAATGGTGATTATCGAGGAATTCATGCCCGCCGCCCTGACCGAGGATGACCTGGATGGCTTGATCCGTATGGCAATCCGCTCAACCGGTGCTCACGGTATGCAGGACATGGGGCGTGTGATGAACGATCTGCGCCCTCAGGCGCTGGGTCGGGTCGATATGGGCCATCTGAGCAAGAAGGTGCGGGCGGCGCTGGCGGGCTAGGCGGCGGCCGAAAAGAAGCCTGTTTCGGTATTCAGTACAGATCCCACTGCTATAATCGTTTTAAAAGCCAAGCGGCCAGGTTGAGAGAACGCTATGGGTGGGGAAAGTGGCGACCCGAAATTCGATTCAAACCGGAGGACAAGCCCTGCGGCTTTCTTCCTTGGATTCTTGCGGGAACCGCGCCAGGTGGGCTCTGTTATCCCCAGTTCTCGATTCCTGGAACAACGGATCGTCGAGGCGTCGAACCTGTCTGCCGCCAGGCGGGTGGTTGAGCTGGGGCCCGGTACCGGCGGCACCACGCGAACGTTCCTGAAGCACCTTGCTCAGGATGCGCACCTGCTCTCGATCGAATTAAGTCCTTACTTCCATGAACTGCTTGGTGAGATTGCAGACCCACGCTTCACCAATCACCTGGGCAGCGCTGAGAACCTCGCAGAGATTCTGGCGTTGCACGGTATGGGGCAACCGGATGTGATCATCTCCGGCATTCCCTTCTCGAAAATGCCGGAAGCCGTTGGTACTGTCGTGGCGCAGGCGGTGAAGAACAGCCTGGCCGAGGACGGGCGTTTCATCGCCTATCAGTTCCGCCGGGATGTGGCTTCGATTACAGGACCGATCATGGGGGCGCCTGCCAGCTGCACGCTGGAGCTACGGAACATTCCTCCGATGTGGGTTTATAGTTGGTTTAAGACGGCGGATGCCTGAGCCGAATGCCGGCTCTACAGCTACCGTAAGACATGGCCTGGTTTGTTGAAGGTGAGTTGATGTGCAGGGTGGCGAGCCGCCTTTACTCTTACGGAATGCTCGAATACGGGGCACCACGCGCCTGATACCTTGGGATAGACGATAGGATGGAAAAGCGAAACCTTAAGAAAAATAGACTGAAGAATGTGAACGTATTGTTTGCATTGTTCAGTCTGTTTTTTATTTTTCCTGCTAAAGGTTGGGCCTATGAGTTAAGGGTTGGCTTTGGTCAGGATAAACCTCCTTTTGTAATTGGACGGACCAAAGCCGGGCTGGAGATTGATATTTTCCGGGAGGCCCTGGCCTATAAGGGGCATAGCATGGAGGTGCATCATATGCCTAACAAGAGGCTCCAAATTGCATTACTTGATAAACAGGCTCTTGATGCAGTGGCAACGGTACGTCAGGTTTCGGGTGACGGACTTTTTTATGTGGATGACTTTATATACTTTGATAATTACGCAATATCCAAAGTTGAAGACAATCTGGAAATTAACGAAGTATCGGACCTCATAGGTCTAAGTGTTGTCACCTGGCAGAACGCCTATCGTGATCTTGGGCCGGAATTCGAGAGCATTTTTCAGCCTGCTCCACCTGAAGAGTATAAGAGCCTATATGTAGAACATGTTAGCCAGAAAAGTCAAAATCTGATGTTCTGGGGAGCGCGGGCTGAAGTCATTGTGATTGATAAGACCATATTTGGGTGGTACCGCCAACAACTGAGTGAAGAAATTGACACAACTCCTGAAGTGACCTTCCATGACCTCTTTTCAGGAAAGACTTATTATCAGGCAGCTTTCAAGAATGAAGAATTGGCAAGGGATTTCGAAGAAGGGCTGAACTATCTTAAAGTCACAGGAAGGTACGCCCAGCTCTACAATGAATATATGCAATAAGCCAGTATCCGGTTAACTGCTCCGACTTCTCCCGAAACCGCTGCCTGACCTTGCGAACCTGATGTTTACCAGCTGAGCCTGATGCTCCCCAAGAGAGTATCGTCCAAACGTAGATCCAGTGTTCCCGTCTCCAGGTCCTGATACCGGACGCGGGTATCCACACTCGCGCCAATTCCCAGAATCACCGCTGGCCATAACCCTTCACCCGAACCGATCCGATAAGTCAGCTCCGTTCGCCACTCGCGCAGATAAAGCGCGCTTTCCACCTCCCGGGCCTTATCCAGTGTGGCCCAACGATCCCCCTTGCGTTCCAGTCGAAACTCCCAGCGTTCGCCGGGGCTTTGCCATCGCAACATGACAGGCAGATCGATCAGCCAGTGGCCACCTTCATCGGCGTGCTGCCAACGTACTCGGGGAAGCCAGCGGAAAGAACCGAAGCGATGATCGCCGCCGACACCGAGGCTCAGGGGGGAGTCCTCACGGACTGCCCGAAATATCGCCACACGGCCATTCACCACCTCGCTATGAAAGCTTTGATGCTTGAACATGTTGGAGGTGCCGGTAACGCCGACCCGCGCTTCCACGCGGTAAAGCCGGTAATGCCAATCGCCCCCGAAGGTCAACCGGTGCAGGTGGCCGTTGTGCGCCGGTTCACCGGTGCGTATGCGCAGAGGCTGATAATCGTAAGCCACGCCGAACGTACCCGTAGCGCTCTGGTGGAGCCAGCCCAGCCCACGCTGAGAACGGCTCACCTCCGCGGCTGACGCCACCTCTTCCGGCCAGTTGTAAGACTGCCACTGACGGTATAGCAGGTAGACATCGCTTGAGGCCTGAACAGCGCGCGGCAGGGTGAGGGTGGCAAGCAGGACAACCACCAAAGGGAAAAACCAAGGTGTTGCACGAGCTGCGGCTTGCAAACTATGTCCCTTGCACACAGTGCTGCCCCCTTTATTCGGGTCTGTGAATTGCGATGGCTTTGCCCTACGATTGTAGTAATAGTTTGGCCAGCCCAGGCGGTTTTCAGAAGCTTATGTCCGATAAAGAACTACGCACTAAATCCGATAAACAGTCCATCGACGAGTTTATCCACCAGGTCCGTACGATGCCTGATCAAGGTAAAGCGCAGGGGCGGCTGATTTTTGCGCTGGACGCCACTGCGAGCCGGGAGGCGACCTGGGATCAGGCTTGCCACTTGCAGAGCGAGCTGTTCCTCGCGACCCGGGATTTGGGCGGTCTGGCCATTCAGCTTTGTTATTATCGGGGCTTCGGTGAGTTCAAGGCCACGAAGTTTGTTACCGAAACCGGTCAGCTGCTGAATCTGATGAACGGTGTTTCCTGTTTGGGTGGCCGTACCCAGATCAGCCGGGTGTTGGCTCACGCCGTGAAAGAAACCCGCGCAGAACCCGTCAAGGCCGTGGTGTTTATCGGGGATTGTTGCGAGGAGCCGGTGGACGATCTCTGCCACACGGCGGGGGAGTTGGGCATGCTGCGAACCCCGGTGTTCATGTTCCATGAGGGCGCCGATGCTCATGCCAGGGCGGTGTTCCAGCAGGTGAGCAAGCTGTCCGGAGGCGCCTACGCACCCTTTGATCGTAACAGCCCGCAGGTTCTCAAGGATCTTATGGCCGCTGTTGCGGTCTATGCTTCCGGGGGAGCCAAGGCCCTGCAGGACTTTTCCAGCCGCAGCTCTCCGGAGGTCAGGCGCCTGACCCGGCAGATCAGATAGCGCTTGTTCTAATTCATCTTTAATCCAACGATGGGCCGGCGAGCCCGGGGTGTCTGAGTGCCACTAGTAACGCTGCTGGTTATCGTATTGTCGGTTGTCGCGTGGATTTGGCTGCGCAACCAGCCGCCCAGCCAACGCAAGCCGGCCCTTCTCAAGCTGGCGTTGATTGCCGCTATCGGGGTGGTGCTTTTGCTGGCGGCTACCGGCCGGCTGCACTTTGTGTTTGCGTTGTTGGCGTTTCTATACCCGCTGCTGCGTCGGGTGCTGCCATCTCTGTTGATGGGGGCGGGAAATGCGCAAGCAAAGGCCAGGCCGGGCAACCAGTCCCATGTGTCCAGCGATATTCTCGAGATGAGCCTGGACCATGACTCCGGAACCATGAGCGGCAAGATCCTGAAGGGCCCCATGGCCGGCCGGGAACTGGCAGATCTGGGCGAGAGCGAATTTCTCGAGCTGTTAAAATATTGTCGGGCGCATGACGAAGACTCCGCCCGGCTGCTGGAAACCTACCTTGACCGTCGGTTCGGCGACTCCTGGCGCGCTGATGACCCGGCTGGCGCAGACAGCGGGGAATCCGGCGATGGTGGCAATGCCAGCAACGCCGGCGCTCCCCTGACCGAAAGCGAAGCCCTGGATATCCTCGGGCTGGAGCCCGGTGCCAGCCGGGAAGAGATCATCCAGGCTCACCGCCGGATGATGCAGAAAGTGCATCCGGACCATGGTGGAAGTAACTATCTGGCTGCTCGTATCAATGAGGCCAAAGAGTACCTGCTGGGTTGATTGTTTAACGTTAAGTCGCCAGGGAATTGCCGGAGCAGCCCGACCTGAAACGTAGCAGGGGAGTAGTAATGGACGATCCGTTGTTTTCGCGAAAAATGTCCAAATTTTTGGAGACTATCCCCGATGTTCGTGATGGTTTGACCCGCACGGAACGCTTGGTGCTCTACGTTCTGCATGAGACCCAGCGCGAGCTGAACGGGCGCAACGTACCCACGGCCATGCTCTATGGCCGAGTGCTTGAGTACGTTGACATGAGCGAGGCCGAACTGCATGTATACCTCGACCGCCTGGGTGTAAAAGGCGATGGTTATTCCAACCCTGTCAACTGAGATGGAGCCGCTATGAACAAGATGCACATCGACATTGTTTCCGACATCGCCTGTCCATGGTGTGCTATCGGCTATGCTCGCCTGGAACGGGCCATGAAACAGGTGGCGTCGGAGTATGAGTTCACCGTTCAATGGCATGCGTTTGAACTGAACCCGGATCACAGTGGCGACGGTGAGCCGATCCTGCCGGCCCTGGCTCGAAAGTACGGGCGGAGCGAGGACGAGATGCGGTCCACCCAGAACCAGATGATGGTGATCGCCAAAGACCTGGGGCTCAACTTCGAGAAAATGCAGGAGCGACGCACCTGCAATACCTTCGACGCCCACCGGTTGGTGAAATGGGCCGGCGAGCAGGGGCGGCAGACCGGGATGAAACAAGCTCTGTTTGATGCCTATTTCGGCAGGGCAGACGATGTCTCCGACCACGATGTCCTTGTCAGATGCGCTGAAACGCTTGGGCTTGATCCGGGCACAGCCAGAGACGTGCTGGATTCGGATCAGTATGGACGTGAGGTACGGGAAGACGAAGCCACCTACCGGCAGGCCGGCGTCTCGGCTGTACCGGCGTTCATTATTAACGGCAAGTATCTCATCTCCGGTGCGCAGGAGCCGGAAACCCTGGTCCAGGCGTTTCGGGAGATTGTCGCAGGGTCCGACTGAAACAGGCTCTACTTGCGTGAGAAAACAGCGATCCCGTCCGGGTGTATCATCAAGGTTCTCTTGTCGTCAGGCGGCTCAGTGACAAATCTTTCTCCAACCGGTAGGTATCGAAATCCCTGGCCAAAAACAGCTGGCCCCGGTAGTGCTGCATGGCTTCGGCCGCCAGTTGGTTAATATTGGGTGTGCCTTCCGCTCCTGACTGGTAGCGGGAACTGAAATGGGTCAGCACCAGGTTGGGTAACCGGACCTGTTGCGCAAACCGGGCGACCTGTTCGGCGGAACTGTGTTGTGGCCAGGGGCCGACCCGGTCGGCCACGTCTTGAGTGTAGGTAGCCTCGTGGATCAGCGCATGGCTGCCGTTGCAGGCATTGGTCAGCAGCTCCGGGGTGTCGTTGTCACCGGCGACGATGAGTCGGCGGGCCGTGCGGGGAATGTGTGTGTATTCTTCACTCCGGAGCACGCGGCCGTTGTCGAGCAGCACGTCCTGTCCCTTCTGCAACTCGCCCCAGCTGGGTCCCGGTTCCACGCCGTCCGCCCGCAGTTTGTCTTGCAGCAGCTGTCGTTCCAGATTCCTCTCAGTGAATACGTAGGCGCGGCAGGGCACGCGATGGGACAGCGCCACGTTGGTTACCCCGAAGTGTTCATCCTGCCAGTGGAAGTCCGGGGCTTCGGAGTCGATGAAGTTCAGGGGGTAGCTGAGGCTGGAGTCGCTGTTTTCAATCACTGCAGTGATGAATCGTTGTACCTGCACGGGCGCGATGACATCCAGCGGTTCTGTGCGGCCAAGCATGGAGGCGCTGGTGAGCAGCCCTGGCAGGCCGAAGGTGTGGTCGCCGTGGATATGGGTGATGAAGATGGCCCGTAACTGCATGACCGAGTAGCGGGTGCGCAGCAACTGATGCTGTGTGCCCTCGCCACAGTCCACCAGGTACCAGGGTTTGGGGCCAGTGTGGCACAGGGCCAGGCCGGTCACGTTGCGTGCCCGTGTCGGTGTTGCGGCGGATGTGCCCAGGAAAGTGAATTCCATTGTGCCTTGTTTCTTGGTCGGGTGTGTCAGGGAAACGGGTTTTGCTGAATAATGGACCCTGTCGTGTTGATTATCCAGACGCTTTCAAGGACTTGAACCATGAAGACTGCTTTACCATGCCCGCTGCGGCTCGCCCTGCCTCTGATTGTCGCGCTCTTGCTTACCGCGTGCGAAGGGCCGGAGCTGCTCCCGCCGGATTTTCGCCTGCCGGATGGCAGCACCTATTCCGGCGATACCCGGGACGGACTCTTCCATGGCAAGGGCGTTCAGGAATTCGCCAGTGGTACCGTCTACAGCGGTGAGTTTCAGGAAGGATACTGGCATGGTTATGGTGAACTTGAATCCCCGGCGGGGTGGCGATACCTCGGCGAATTCCGGCAAGGGCTGATGGCCGGGCAGGGCGTGCTGGAAGATGAAGACAGTCGGTACGAGGGGGAATTCCAGAACAATGAGTTCCATGGAGCGGGACGTTACGAAGACAGTAGCGGTGTCTATATCGCCGAGTTTGTCGAGGGGAGTCCCGTCAAGGGGAAACACGTTACTGATTATGGCGCCTATGAGGGAGAGTTCCGTGACTGGTATTACCACGGTGAGGGCTCCTACACTTTCGAATCGAAGGAAATGGGCAGTTTCTCGGGCACCTGGGAGTACGGTGAGTTTGTAGATCGGGAAGAATATGTCCCGGAAGAACCGCCGGTGCCCCTCACTGAAAAAATCCTTGCGGAGGACCATCGGCGCCTGGACGACCAGATCACCAATCTGGAGCCTGAACGACCGGGTGAGGTAGATGCCTATTTCCTCGCTGTGGGCGGTGACGGCACTGAGTCGGTTTTCATGCGCGACATCCAGGTTGCCAGAACCGGCCTGCAAGCGCAGTTCGATGTTGAAAACCGCGCGATCATGCTGCTCAACCACCGGGATTACGAAATCTTCCCCCTGGCCACCCGGCCTTCCATCGCAACCGCCCTGGAGGCCCTGGATGAGCAGATGAACCCGGAGGAGGACCTGCTGGTGATCCACCTGGTCAGTCATGGCAGCAAAGATGGGGACCTGCTGTTGCAACAACCCGGAATGGAACTGCCGGACCTGACGCCCCGGGACTTTGAACAGATGCTGGAGCCACTGGATGCCCGCCGAAAACTGCTGGTGGTCTCGGCGTGCTACTCCGGGCAATGGCTCAACCAACTCAAAGACAGCGACACGCTGATCATGACTTCCGCTCGGGATGATCGTACCTCCTTCGGCTGTGGCGATGACTCGGAAATGACCTGGTTCACCAGGGCGGTGTATCAAAGCGTGGGCCTGTCACTCACCGACCCCGACACCATGTTCGAGCAGGTCAGTCAGCAGATCAGAGCCTGGGAAGAAGACATCGACATGGAAGAGGAGAGCTGGTCCTTTCCCCAGTTCCATCTTGGTGAAAGCCTGCGGCAATGGCTGAGCCAGGAAGTGCCCGGCCCGGCCGGGTAACAGGATTCACCTGCCCCCTGTTGATCAGGATTCTGGCCCTGTAACCCATGGCGACGAACCATCCGATGTGGACAATGGCGCCCTCATTCAGGCGGAGTCCACACAGACATGGCACGAGTAACAGCACACGATGGCGCCAGGCTGAAGGTGCGGGAAATCGGGCGCGGCCCGGTGGTTATCCTGCTTCACGGTTTTGGCATGGACAGCCGCCACTGGTTGCCAATCATCTTGCCGCTGGCCCACCGGTTCCGTTTCGTGCTTCCCGACCTGCGAGGGTTTGGTGGGTCTTCCCGTCTGACCTGCAGTGACCCCTGTGTGCTGACCAGCCATGCCCGGGATCTTGACGCGGTGATCCGTGAATACAGTTGTGGGGAGCCCGTCGGGTTGGGTGGCATTTCCATGGGGGCGAGTACGTCACTGCGTTACATGCAGTTGTTCGGCTCGCGTGCTGTTCGTCACTACGTCCACATTGACCAGGCACCTCGCGTCGCTCACGGTCCGGGTTGGCCCTGGGGCATTTTTGGTGAGCAGGGGCCGCAGCGAATTCGCGGCTGGTGGCCCTTGCTGGAGCAGCTTGAGCGGATTGATCCGGAAACGCCCTTTGCGGCACTGCCTCAGGACCTGCGCCAGCAATTCCATGGGGATCTGGCCGACTTTATGGAAATTGCCCTCAGCCGTCGCTGGATGAAGTGGGCGGCGGGGCGGTTGATGCGTATCCCAGGTGTTGCCCAACAGCTGGTGCCGGTCGACAACTGGTACACCCTGTACCAGCACATGCGGGCCTACGCCGAACGGGAATACGATTTCCGCTCCTTCCTGCCGGAGTTGCTGGTGCCCACCACCGTTATGGCCGGCCGCCGCTCAGAAATGTACCCCTGGGCCGGGCAGGCGGTTATGGCGGACATGATTCCAAACGTACGGCTGGTCACGCTCGAGAACAGCGGCCATGTGCCGTTGATCGATCAGCCGGTGGTCTGTGTCAGGACGCTTGGGCAGGCGTTTCAGCCCGCCTGATCTCTTTGCGGGCGTCTGAATGGCGCCTGTCACCCTCCCTATCTTTGACAAAACCCCCCGCCTTGCCAAAGCTTGTAGAGGGCAATTAGCGGGTTCGTGATTGTCTGATTGCCAATCATGGAAGGTCTCCTCATGGACAACGTTGACGATAGCTCTGTTATCACGCGGGAAGGCTTGCAGTGTTTGCTGGATGTGTTGGCGGAGCGCGGGTATACGGTTGTAGGGCCGACCGTTCGGGATCAGGCCATTGTGTATGAAGAGCTGGCCCGTACCGAAGAGCTCCCTGCGGGCTGGACGGATGAACAGGATGGCGGCCATTACCGACTGAAACGGCGTTCGGACGAGGCATTGTTTGGCTATGCTGTGGGTCCGCATAGCTGGAAACGTTTCCTTCATCCCCCCAAAGTGTCCCTGTGGCAGGCGACGCGCCACGAAGATCAACTGCGTTTTGTTCCCGCCCGGGATGAACCGCCCCGATACGCCTTCATCGGGGTTCGTGCCTGCGAGCTGGCGGCCATCGGAATTCAGGATCGCGTGCTGATGGGGGACGAGTATGCCGACCCCCATTATCGCTCACGTCGTGAGCAGGCTTTCCTGGTGGCGCTCAACTGCTCCGAGGCGGGCGGCACCTGTTTTTGCGATTCCATGGATACCGGGCCTGACGTCAAAGAAGGCTACGATCTTGTCCTCACTGAATTACTGGGTGACGACAACCACCTGTTCCTGATTCGGTCAGGCTCGGAGGCGGGGGCGGAAATCCTGGCCGAATTGCCCCGGGAACCTGCGACAGAGACCCATCAGACAGCGGCCACTGCCGTGGTGGAGAAAACCCGCAGCCAGATGGGCCGGAGCATGCCGCAAATCGCCATTCCTGCCTTGCTGATGGATAACCTGGAGCATCCGCGCTGGGATGAGGTTGCCGACCGGTGTCTGAGCTGCTCTAACTGCACTATGGTTTGTCCCACCTGCTTCTGCACCACTGTGGAAGATACCTCGGACCTGGACGGTGTCACTGCGGAGCATAGCCGGCGCTGGGACTCCTGCTTTACGTCGGACTTTTCCTATATTCATGGCGGTAGTGTGCGTAATTCGACCCGCTCCCGCTATCGTCAGTGGATGACCCATAAACTGGCCACCTGGGTGGATCAGTTCGGTACTTCTGGCTGTGTAGGTTGTGGTCGCTGCATAACTTGGTGCCCGGTGGGTATCGATATCACGGAGGAGGTTCGTGCCATTCACGATGATGTTTCATCGGGAGGCAAGGAATGAAAAGCATTGCCCGGATCGTCTGCGAGCACCCGTTCTTTCAGGGTCTGGACGGTGAGTTCTGTGACCTGGTCTGCGGCTGCGCTCGCAATGTCCGGTTTAACCAGGGGGACTACCTGTTCCACGAAGGCGGAGACGCCGATTACCTCTATCTGATCCGCTATGGCCAGGTGGCGCTGGAAATCGCGGTGCCGGGAAAACCGCCGGTTCGTTTTCAAACCCTCCATGACGGTGATCTGGTGGGGGTATCCTGGATTCTGCCACCCTATCATTGGGCCTACGATGCACGTGCCATCACGCTGACCCGTGCCATTGCCATGGATGCCCATTGTCTGCGGAAGAAGTGTGATGAAGACCCGGTTCTGGGCTACGACGTGCTGAAACGCCTGTTGCCGATTCTGACCAGCCGGCTGCACGCGACACAATTGCAGATTCTCGATGTTTATGGTGCTCCGGAGCAGCTTGAGTGATGTCAGACGACCTGATGGTACCTGAGCCGGTCCGGGTCCTGCGCCGACAGCAGGAACTGGCGACCACCTGGACGTTGGAGCTGGAGTCGGGCCGGGCCGGCCGCCGGTCTTTTCTGCCAGGGCAGTTCAACATGCTCTATATCTTTGGGGTGGGGGAGGTGCCCATCAGTCTGAGCGGTGATGCCGGACAATCGGAGACTCTGATTCATACGGTGCGGGCAGTGGGACCGGTTTCCAATAAGCTGGCAGCTTTGAAACCGATGGATACGGTTGGTCTGCGCGGTCCGTTTGGTGTCGGCTGGCCGATGGCGGCAGGCGAGGGCGCGGATTTGCTGATCGTGGCTGGAGGGTTAGGACTGGCCCCCTTGCGACCGGCGATCTATCACGTGTTGCGCCATCGGGAAAGGTATGGCCGGGTGATTCTGCTTTACGGCACACGCAGCCCCGACGATATCCTCTATGCCGGGCAACTGGAGGAATGGAACAAACGTCCGGACGTTGAAGTTCATATTACGGTGGACCATGCCGGTGATGACTGGCTGGGCAAGATTGGCGTGGTTCCTTCGCTGGTGCCGACGTTGGGTTTTGACCCTGAAGACACCGTAGCCATGGTGTGCGGGCCGGAAATCATGATGCGTTTTACGGTCAATGCGCTACGGGATGCCGGTGTTGAGGACGAGTCCATTTACTTGTCTATGGAACGAAACATGAAATGCGCGCTCGGACATTGTGGTCATTGCCAGTTCGGATCGACGTTCGTCTGTAAGGACGGTCCGGTGCTGTCGTTCGACCGGGTCCGCGGATTACTGAGCCTCAAGGAGTTCTGATATGGCGCGCTCGGATCACAAGCCACGCCTCGGTGTCTGGAAGTTTGCTTCGTGCGATGGCTGCCAGCTGACTTTGCTGGATTGTGAGGATGAACTGTTGCAGGTCGCCGGGGCCGTCGACATTGCCTATTTTCCGGAGGCCGCCCGTGGCAGTGGCCGTGGCACCTACGATCTGTCTCTGGTGGAAGGTTCCATCACCACACTCCACGATGCCGAGCGCATACAGGATGTGCGTCGGCGTTCGCGAACCCTGGTGACCATCGGGGCCTGTGCCACCGCCGGCGGCATTCAGGCGTTGCGTAATTTCGCCGATATTGATGATTTTATGGCGGCTGTCTACGCGCACCCGGAGTACATCGAAACGCTGTCTACGTCGACCCCCATCGCCGACCATGTGCCGGTGGATTTTGAATTGCGTGGCTGCCCCATCAGCAAGCAGCAGCTACTGGAGGTTGTGTCGGCATACCTGT
The DNA here is from genome assembly GCF_003994855.1 of Marinobacter sp. NP-4(2019). Classification (NCBI taxonomy): domain Bacteria; kingdom Pseudomonadati; phylum Pseudomonadota; class Gammaproteobacteria; order Pseudomonadales; family Marinobacteraceae; genus Marinobacter; species Marinobacter sp. NP-4(2019). The sequence continues at coordinate 3,428,605 of NZ_CP034142.1, read as the reverse complement.
GCGGGCGGCGACCGGTCACGCCGGCCCATAGCGTCTGCCTGGATTGCAAGCTCCGGGGCAACGTCTGCGTTATGGTGGCTCATGGAACGCCCTGCCTGGGGCCGATGACCCACAGCGGCTGCAATGCTCTGTGTCCGTCCTATAATCGGGGGTGTTACGGTTGCTATGGGCCCAAGGAAAACCCCAATGCGCCTGCGCTGAGTGAGCGCCTGGATCAACTGGGTATGGGCCGGGCGGAACGGTTGCGCTTTTATCGCACGTTCAATGCCTGGGCCGGGCCGTTCCGTGAGGAGAGTGAACGTCATGGGCCGTAAAACCATCAAGGTGGATTACCTGGCGCGGGTCGAGGGTGAGGGTGCCTTGAATGTGACGATCCGGGACGGCCAGGTCAGCAAGGCGGAATTGCGTATTTTTGAGCCACCGCGCTTTTTTGAGGCGTTCCTGCGTGGGCGCGACTATGCGGAAGCACCCGATGTGACTGCCCGCATCTGCGGTATCTGTCCGGTGGCCTACCAGATGAGCGCTGTGCATGCGATGGAGAACGCGCTCGGCATTGAGGTGGAAGGCCAACTGCGGGCATTGCGGCGATTGTTGTACTGTGGCGAATGGATTGAAAGCCATGCCCTTCACATATACATGCTGCATGCCCCCGACTTCCTGGGGTACGCCGGGGCAGTGGATATGGCCAGGGATTATCCCGACATCGTTAAACGGGGACTGTCCCTGAAAAAAGCGGGTAATGCCATCATGGCCCTGTTAGGCGGTCGCGAAATCCATCCCATCAATGTGCGGGTGGGGGGATTCTACCGAACGCCGACTCGCAAGGAGCTGGAACCGCTGGCTGAAACCCTGAAACAGGCCCGTGAGAACGCCCTGGCAACTGTGCGCTGGACCGCTGGGCTGGAGATGCCGGAAGCCGAGCGGGACTACCATCTGGTGGCACTGCATCATCCGGGCGAATACGCCATGAATGTCGGACGTATTGTTTCCAATCGTGGTTTGGATATTGCCGTAGCGGACTACAACCGTCATTTTGTGGAGTCACACGTGCAACGCTCCACGGCGCTGCATTCCCACCTGCGGGAACACGATTGCTATCTGGTCGGGCCCCTGGCGCGCTACAGCCTTAATCACGGCCAACTCTCATCCCTGGCCCGGGAAACCGCCAAAGAAGCCGGTCTGGGTGTTACCTGCACCAACCCGTTCCAGAGCATTGTGGTGCGCAGTGTCGAGGTCGTGTATGCCTGCGATGAGGCCCTGCGCATCATCGACGAATACCGGGAACCGGAACGGCCGTTCGAGCTGGCCGAGCCGAAGGCGTCGGAGGGCTTTGGTTGCACCGAAGCTCCGCGTGGGCTGTTGTTTCATCGTTACCGGCTGGACGCTAGTGGCGGCATCCTTGAGGCGCAGATTGTGCCGCCCACGGCGCAGAACCAGCCGAGCATCGAGGCAGACCTGAAAGACCTGGTGGGGGGCTGGCTCGATTTGCCGGCCGATACCCTCCGCGAACGGTGTGAGCAGACCATTCGCAACTACGACCCCTGCATTTCCTGTGCAACGCATTTTCTCAAGCTGGATGTCCGCCATGAGTGATGTCTCCGGTCCCATCAGGGTCATCGGTATCGGCAACCGGGACCGGGGGGACGATGCTCTCGGACCGCTGGTGGTAGACGCTCTTCGTGATCGATTGCCGGCAACCGTCAGCGCGGTTGAACACAGTGGAGAGGTGGCCGGGCTCGTGGACCTGATCAGTGATGCTAAAGCGGTATACCTGGTCGACGCCGCCGTCATGGGGCTTGAGCCGGGCAGTTTTCGGGAGTTCGATGCCAGCACTTCGCCTTTGCCGGCGTTGGGAGGAGCGTTTTCGTCCCATGCGCTGGGATTGTCTGAAGCGATTGAGTTGGCCCGCGCACTTGATGCGCTGCCTTCAGTATGCCGGGTGTTTGCGGTGGAGGCGGCCAGCTTCGAAGCCGGTGAAGGGCTGTCACATCCGTTAGGGGACACCCTGCCCCGGGTGGCTCAGGCAGTAATCGATAGCTTAAGACAGGAGAGTGGTCATGCATGAAACGGCGCTGGTCAAAAATCTGATTCACAGGGTCGAGACGCTGTGCGCGGACGAGAACGCCGAACGGGTAGTGGAAGTGGCGGTATGGCTGGGCGCACTGTGTCATATGTCCCCGGAGCATTTCACCGATCACTTCCGTCAGGAGGCTGCCGGCACCTGCGCTGAGCAGGCCCAACTAAGGATTGAGACGTCTGACGATATCAACCATCCCCAGGCCCAGGATGTTCTGTTGCAGAGTCTGGAGCTGGAGACGGAGGATGAGGCCGGGCCATGACTGAAGGCTGCCGGGTCGAAGCCGCGCCAGTGCGTTGGCGTATCCATGTTTATGGCCTGGTGCAGGGCGTGGGGTTTCGACCGTTTGTCTATCGACTGGCGACCGGGCTGGGCCTGTCCGGGTGGGTTGGCAACACCCCAGAGGGCGTGGTTGTAGAGGCTGAGGGGCACCTGGAAGCATTGCAGAATCTGGTGTCCGGGCTGAAACAGCACGCCCCGGTCAATGCTAGCGTGGAGGCAGTGTGCGCGGAACCGATAGCCCGGTCTACGGGAAATGAATCGGATAGAGAATTCCGCGTGTGTGAGAGTCAGGAGCAGGGTGCTGCTGCCACACGGTTACCTGCGGATCTTGCTCCCTGTCGTCAGTGTATCGAGGAACTGCATGATCCCGGCAACCGGCGTTACCGATACCCCTTTATCAATTGCACGGATTGCGGTCCCCGCTACAGCCTGATCGAGGGGGTGCCTTATGACCGTGCTCGCACAGCGATGAGGCATTTTCATATGTGCCCCCATTGCCTGGCGGAGTACCACGATCCGGCCAGCCGGCGCTTTCATGCCGAGCCCAATGCCTGTCCGGACTGCGGTCCAGGTGTCGCCTTTTGCCAGCGTGATGGCACAGTGCTGGCGAACGACGAGGCCGCCGTGTCCGAAGCGGTCCGCCGTCTGGCGGCCGGTGACATCATCGCGCTCAAGGGTGTGGGCGGGTTCCAGCTGTTGGCCGATGCCCGTAGCGCTCGCGCAGTGCAGGTCCTGCGCGAACGAAAGCGGCGGCCACGAAAGCCCCTGGCGGTCATGTTCGATTCGCTGGCGTCGTTGCAGCAGGTATGCCCGGTCTCTGCGTCGGAACGTCAGCTGCTCACCGGTTCGGAGCGGCCCATAGTACTGATTCATGCGCCTGACCATGATCTGGCCGCCAACCTGGCGCCAGGCAGGGCGGACCTCGGTGTGATGCTGCCCTGCACGCCGTTACACGAGCTACTGCTCGGCGATCTGGGGTTTCCCGTGGTCGCCACCAGTGGCAACCTGAGTGGCGAACCGATTGCCATCGACAACCAGGAAGCCTATGCCCGCCTGGGCGCGATTGCCGACGGATTTCTGGTACACGACCGCCCCATTCTGCGACCGCTGGATGATTCCGTGGCTCGCGTGGTGGCCGGGCGGCCCCAGTTACTCCGGCGGGCCCGCGGTTATTCGCCGAATCTGCCCCTGCCCCGGCCTGTGCCAACCGGGTGGGCGGCGACCGGCAGTCACCTGAAAACCACCGTGGCCCTGAGTACCGGCACCGGCATCTTGCTGAGTCAGCATCTTGGCGATATGGACAGTGCTCTGGCGCGTGAAGGTTTTGTCCGCACGTTGGATGAACTACAGAGGCTGTTTACGACTGTGCCGCAGCGCTGGGTTCACGATGGCCATCCGGACTACTTCACAACGCGCTACGCACAGGCCCGTAGTGATGCTCCGTGTGCGGTCCAGCACCATGTTGCGCACATTGCGGCGGTGTTGGCCGAGCACGGGATCAGTGAGCCGGTGCTTGGGGTAGCGTGGGACGGTAGTGGCCTTGGTGACGATAACACCCTGTGGGGCGGGGAGTTCCTGCGCCTGGATTCACAGGGATACGAGCGCGTGGCTCATCTGCGGCGGTTCCGCCTGCCAGGTGGCGAGGCGGCCATGGGAGAACCCCGGCGTTCGGCCCTGGGGCTGTTATACGCGTTACTGGGTGATCAGGTCATGGAGTGCGAGGCTCTGGCCCCGCTACGCAGTTTTACCCGGGCCGAAAGAAAGCTCTTGATCCAGTCGCTCAGAGCTGGCCTGAACGCGCCGGAAACCTCAAGTGTGGGGCGACTGTTTGACGCGGTGGCGGCCTTGGCTGGCATCTGCCAGCAGGCGAGTTACGAGGGGCAGGCGGCGGGCGAGTTGGAGGCGGCCTGTGGTCGCGATAACAGGGCATCGCCCTATCCATTCGAGCTATCGGCACCGGAGGCAGACCGCCCCTGGGAGATAGATTGGGCGCCGGCGATTGATGCGCTGTTGGAAGATGTCCGGCGCGGGCGATCTGTGTCCGGGATATCGGCAGCCTTTCACCAGGGGCTGGTCAACGTCATTGTGGCGGTGGCCAGACAGGCTAAACTGTCGAGAGTGGTGCTGGCTGGCGGGTGCTTCCAGAATGCCTGCCTGCTTGAATCGACCATAACAGCTCTTGAGAGCGCTGGATTTCAGGTGTTCTGGCCGTGCCGGATACCGCCCAACGATGGCGGCCTGGCGCTGGGCCAGTTGGCCTGGGCAACCGGAGTTCTTCAGGGCAGGGAGGGGGCATGTGTCTGGCCGTACCGGGACGCTTGATCAGTATTGACGGCGACGATCCGCTTACCCGTCAAGGGCGCGTCGATTTTGGCGGTGTCGTCAAGTCGGTCAATCTGGCGTACGTGCCGGAGGTGCAAGAGCAGGACTATGTGCTGGTGCATGTGGGATTTGCCATTACCGTCGTTGACCCGCGTGAGGCCGAGCGTGTTTTCGAGTACCTCCGCACCCTGGAACAGGAGGCGGACGAGCCGCAATGAAGTATCGTGATGAATACCGCACCCCTGATGCCGCCCGCGGTTATGCGGATACCATCGCCCGCATCACCACCAGACCCTGGACCCTCATGGAAGTCTGTGGGGGACAGACCCACGCTATCGTCCGTTTCGGGATCGACCAACTGCTGCCGGAGACGATTTCCCTGATCCATGGCCCTGGGTGTCCGGTGTGTGTGACCCCCATCGCCTACATTGACAAGGCTCTCGAAATTGCCGGGCTCCCCGGGGTTATCCTCTGCACCTTTGGCGATATGCTCAGGGTGCCGGGGACGCATTCGGACCTGTCCGCTGCCCGAGCGCGGGGGGCGGATATCCGGGTGGTGTATTCGCCGCTGGAAGCACTGACGGTGGCCAGAGAGAACCCTGGCGATGAAGTGGTTTTCTTTGCGGTCGGCTTTGAAACCACGGCCCCGGCGAATGCGATGGCGGTGTATCAGGCCGAGCGGGCAGGGCTTGAGAATTTCTCGGTGCTGGTCTCCCAGGTGCTGGTGCCACCGGCGATTCGCGCCCTGCTGGATCGCCCGGGCAATCAGGTTCAGGGTTTCCTGGCTGCCGGCCATGTCTGCACGATCACCGGATATGAAGCCTATGAGCCCATTGCCCGTGAACACGGTGTTCCCATTGTGGTGACAGGCTTTGAACCGCTGGACATTCTGGAGGGGGTTTACCGCTGCGTTCGTCAGTTGGAGAAGGGCGAAAGTTGTGTTGAGAACCAGTACAGCCGGGCTGTCCGCCGCCCGGGTAATGCCATGGCCCAGCATGTGATGCAGGCGGTCTTCCAGATGGTGCCCAGGCAATGGCGGGGCATGGGGGACATCCCGGCCAGTGGGCTGGGGGTGTCGCTGGCCTACAGATCCTTCGACGCAGAAGCCCGTTTCGGCACCGTGAACGGTGAGGCTGAGACGCAGGGAGAATGCCTCAGTGGGGCCGTGTTGCGGGGCGAAATCCGCCCTGATCAGTGCCCCGCCTTCGGCACCCGCTGTACTCCGGAACGTCCGCTGGGAGTGACGATGGTGTCCGAGGAGGGTGCCTGTGCCGCCTATTACCGTTATCGCCGACCCGCCGGAGGTTAAGCCTGTGAGTGACAGCTGCGACAATCATTGTCCACCGTTAAACGATGATCACGATGTGGTGAAGATGGCCCACGGTGGTGGCGGTCGGGCGATGGCGCAGTTGCTTGACGATATCTTCCGCCCGGCATTTGATAATGCCTGGCTGGCACAGCAACACGACGGCGCGGTGGTGGATATGCCCGGAGCCATGGCGTTCACGACAGACTCTTACGTGGTGCGGCCGCTGTTCTTTCCGGGCTCTGACATTGGAACCATGGCGGTGCATGGCACAGTCAACGACCTCGCCATGTGCGGGGCCAGGCCGCAATACCTGAGTGCCGGTTTTATTCTCGAGGAAGGTCTGCCGCTGGCCACATTGTGCCGGGTTGTGGATTCCATGGCTGCCGCAGCCGTCGAAGCTGGCGTGCAGATAGTGACTGGCGACCTCAAGGTGGTGGAACGAGGCAAGGCGGATGGTGTGTACATCAACACCGCTGGGGTCGGAAAGGTGGTGGCGCCAAAACCTGTGGAGCCTGCCCGGGTGCAGGCCGGTGACCGGATTCTGCTAAGTGGCGATCTTGGACGTCACGGCGTCGCGGTGATGACCGCGCGGGAGAAACTGGAGCTGGAATCAGCGATTGAGAGTGATTGCGCGTCGGTCGTGCAGCCGGTGCTGGCATTGCTCGAAGAGGGGATAGACGTGCGCTGCCTCCGTGACCTTACTCGCGGAGGCCTCGCCAGTGCACTGGTGGAAGTATCGGAAAGTGCCGGTCTGGCGGCCGAGATCCGGGAAGTGGATATTCCGGTGCGGGAGGACGTATCGGCGTTTTGCGAGCTGCTGGGGCTGGATCCCCTGCATGTGGCCAACGAGGGCCGCTTTATCACTATCGTGGCCGAGCAGGATGTGGCTCGGGCAACGGACATTCTCAGGCAGTATCCGGTGAGCCAGGGGGCCGTTGAGATCGGCCATTTCGTGCAAGGACCTGCCGGATTGGTAACGGCATCCAGCATGATTGGTGCCAGCCGCGTCATCGATAGACTCTCTGGCGAACAGCTGCCCCGTATCTGTTAGGACGCCGAGAACCTGGGGTTGAACGGCTGAGAGCCTTGGCACGGTTGCCGGGTGGCTGGTTGCCCGGCTGTTAATTATCCCTTTTGAAAGGTGTCGTTCAGCGCCTGCAGGTGGCTCCGCAGCGTTGGCTCGAAGGCCATTTTGAAGACCGTCAACGGTGGTTGTTCCATGGCCTTGCGCGCGGCTTCCGGTGGATGGGTCATATGCCAGCACCCGATCAGCGCCTGCTGACACTGCATCAGGAACTGAAAGCAGGCGGCATCGTCGCGGCCGCTGGCGGCTTTGATCGGTTCTGCCAGTTGCCGTAGCTGTTCCAGCAGGAACAGCTTGAAATCACGGGCCTCCTGTTCGGTCAGCCCGGTTTCCAGTGCGATGTGCAGAATGGCGTTCAGGCTGCAGAAGAGTGGGTTAGCGATCAACAGATCCGCCAGGTCGTCCGGCAGGTCGATGGAATCCCTGGACTGCGCTTCCTGCACCAGAGCCTCGAACGCACGCTGGTATACGGCGATGAACAGCAGCTCCTTGCTTCTGAAATACCGGTACAGCGCAGCCTTGGTCAAACCGCTGGCGGCGGCGACGTCCGCCAGCGTCAGCTTATCGTAGCGGCGGCTGACGAACAGCTCTGCCGCCGCATCAAGAATTTGCTGCTCCCGCGTGATCTTTTCCGCTTCTGTGCGTGCCCGTTTTTTGCCACCGCAAAGCCTGCTCTTCATCGTGTCTTTATGCCTGTAGCCATCCTGCAATGCGCCGGTTAATGAGTCGGGGAGAAATTTTGCCCAACCATATCATTAACCGGTTACGCAGTCCTGGTATGACAATGGCGCTGCGCCTTTTTGTCAGAGCTCTTTTCACGACGTCTTCTGCTGACATTGTGCCGGCCTTGAAAAGCTTGGTGTCGGTCATGTTGGCTTCAGCCGCAAATTCCGATGCGGTTGCGCCGGGGCACAGGGCACTGACGGCCACGCCTGAATCCAGCAACTCCTCGTGCAGAGCTTCGGAGAAGGAAAGTACAAAAGCCTTGGTGGCGTAGTAGATGGCCATATTGGGGCCTGCCTGGAACGCGGCGGTGGACGCGACATTGATAATGAAACTGCCCTGTTGCTCCTGCAGGTTGGGCAAGAGCTTCCAGGTGAGTGATACCAGCGAAGCCACATTCACCTGGATCATGTTGAGCTGACGCTCCAGGGAAAGCTCGGTAAAGGCACCCCGGTCGCCAAAACCTGCGTTGTTAACCAGGCCGCCAAGCTTCCAGCCGGAGGATGCGACCGCCGCGGCAACCTGTTCGGCACCGTCCGCCGCAGCCAGGTCTGCGGCCAGAACTTCCACGGACACTCCATGCTGTTCAGACAACTCACTGGCCAGAGCGATCAGGCGATCTTCACGTCGAGCCGCGAGAATCAGGTTCTGTTTCTCCGCGGCGAGTGCGCGGGCGAACACTTCGCCAATGCCGGCGCTGGCGCCGGTGATCAGTATGTAGTTCATGGTTCCTGTCCCATTAAGTGAACGATGGTTACTTAATATACGGCAGTCTTCGCGTTGGTGTAAATAACCAGGGGTTACTTATTTTGTTAAAGCTTGATCGGGAGATGGCAAGAATCCGCGCTTGAGATGTGGATGGAAAAGCTACGTAATTGACTGGAAAATATCCAGGAATTGGCGGATTCTCCCTGAGCAGTCTACCCTAGGGCCTAGGCACGCAAGGGAGATTGCTCAGCCATGGAGTCAGAGACGTCCGGTTTACACCGATTTGTTGCGCTCGCCCGCCGATTATTCTTTGCCAGTTCGACGTCAGGTGGAGGCACCGCTGAAGCGGTGCTGTCCGATGTTGCACGCAGGGTCACTCTGGGTGTACTGGTGTTTGCTGCGCTGTTGTTCGCGCTGCTGATTTTCTTGATTATTACCTTTGCCCATCGGTCCATAGAACAGGAACTGACCAGGAATAATGCCTCAATGGTGGGGCTGGTCCAGCAAGTGGTCGGTGAGTACTTTTCCTCGTTTGCAGACATGGGGAGACTGGTGTCGCAGCGTCCGGACCTGATTGATGCCGTCCGTGAACGCGATGTGGAGCGGGTACGTGCACACCTGCGGGCCCTGGTAGCAAGTCATCCCGACAACAGCCGGGCATTCATTGCCGATGCTGGCGGTGTGTTGCGCTATGACTACCCGGTGGATGCCAGCGTCCTGGGGCAGGATTTCTCATATCGGGACTGGTACCGGGGAGTGTCTGAAGACCAACGCCCCTACCTGTCGTTGATCTATCAACGTGCCGCCCTGGACGCGCCCTACGTGGTGGCGCTGGCGACGCCCATTCGTAGCGACGGCGAGATTCTTGGCTATCTCGTCTACCAGCGGACCGTCCAGGGGCTGGCAGCCTGGATTTCCCGATACAGCCCGCAACCTGGTGCCATCCGGATGATTGATCGACAGGGTACGGCGGCGCAGATCCAGGCCGACAAACCCGCTGACCTTTGGGCAGACCATGAGCTGGCCCGCCGCGCATTGGCTGGCAACACCGGGACCGGACATGGCATGGACCCGCAGAGCGGTGAGGAAAGCCTGATCAGTTATGGGCCAGTGGAGCCTTTTGGCTGGGCGGTGGTGGTCAGCCGGCCATGGAACGCGGTCTTTGGCACCGCCCGGGATTTGGCTTGGCATATCGTCGGTTTTGCCCTGCTGGCGCTGTTGATCATGGGAGTCATGGGCTATTTCTGGTTGCGCACCCTCATGCAATACCAGCGTTCATTGGAGGGAAGGAATGAGGCGGTCAATGACTATGCAGAGAGGCTCCATGCCGCCAACCAGGAACTGGAGTCATTTACCTATTCGGTCTCCCATGACCTGAGATCCCCCTTGCGGGCCATGAATGGTTTCTCGCGGATTCTTGCCGAAGAATACCGTGAAGAATTGCCCGAGAAAGCTCGTCGCTATATTGGTCTGGTACGTGAGAATGCCGTCCAGATGGGGCAGCTGGTGGATGACCTGCTGGCCTTTTCCCGTCTTGGTCGCCATAGCCTTAAGATTCAGTCGGTGGACCCTAACCCCATTGTCAGCGAGGTGCTTGAGGAGATCGTCACTGAAGAGGATCGAAACAGTGAGATCCAGCGCCAGGACCTGGATGCGTGTCGTGCCGATGCCAGCCTGTTGAGGCAGGTATTCAGTAACCTGATCAGCAACGCGCTCAAATACAGCCGCAAGAGTGAGCAACCGAAGATTACCATCGGCTGTGAGACTCAGGGCGACGAGGTTATTTACTATGTCATGGACAATGGCGTGGGCTTTGATATGACTTATGCGCACAAGCTTTTCGGGGTATTCCAGCGACTTCATCGCGCGGAGGATTTCCCCGGAACCGGAGTGGGGCTGGCTATCGTTCACCGTATTGTCGACCGGCATGGCGGCCGGATCTGGGCCGAAGCAAAGCCTGATGAGGGCGCTACCTTTTTCTTCACATTGGGGAGGTCGCAATGAGCTCGCAGCCCTTACGTATTCTGTTGGTGGAAGATAACCCGAACGACCTGGAACTGACCATGCACGCCCTCAGCGCCAGCAAACTCAGCAATCCCGTGGTGGTGGCCCGAGACGGAGCCGAGGCGCTGGAACAGCTGTTCGGCAAGGAGGGGCAGGCGGTGCCACCAGAACTCCCCCAATTGATCCTGTTGGATCTGAAACTGCCCAAGGTGGATGGGCTGGAGGTGCTTGAGCGGATTAAGGGCGATGCGCGTACGCGAACCATCCCGGTGGTGGTACTGACCTCGTCCAGAGAAGGGCCGGACATAGATCAGGCCTATCGCCTGGGCGCCAACAGTTATATCGTCAAGCCGGTGGATTTCGAGCAGTTTTGCGAAACCGTCAGACAACTCGGCATGTACTGGTTGCTATTGAACCAACCCGTTTAAGGAATGATTCCTTTCAGGAGGACTGGGGGCCTATGACTCGCCCAATTCGGTTATTGGTACTGGAAGACAACCCCAGTGACGCTGAGCTGGCGATTCACGAGCTGGAGCGAGCGGGCTTTGAGCCGGACTGGGTGCGAGTGGATACGGAGCAGACGTTCGTCCAGCGTCTGGAACCGGACCTCGACCTGATCATCGCGGATTTCAAACTGCCTCAGTTTAACGGTCTGGAGGCCTTGCGCCGGGTGCGGGAACGAAACCTGGACGTGCCGGTTATCATAGTGTCCGGCACCATTGGGGAAGAGATGGCGGTACGGCTGATCAAGGAAGGTGCCGCTGACTATCTGTTGAAGGATCGGCTGGCTCGCCTGGGTGTGGCCGTCGATCAGGCGCTCGATGCACACCAGCAGCGGGTGGAGAAAAAACGGGCTGAACAGGCCATCTTACGGATGAACCGTATTCGCGCCGTGCTCAGTGGTATTAATGCCACGATTGTCCGGGTGCGTGATCGTCATCAGTTGCTGGCCCAGGGCTGTGAGATCGTGCGTACCCGTGGTGAGTTCGAGCATGTGTGGATCGGCTTGTGCGATTCCTCGGGAGCTGACCTGCACTGGACCGACCCGGAGGGCAGTGATGCATCCGGTGTCACGCCTCCGCTGCCCCTTGTCCGGCTGGCAGCGCTGGCGCTGGACCGGGGGCGACCGGTGTTCCGCAACGATCACGAGGCAGCGGAGGGCCGCGCCGTTGCCGTGCTGCCGATGGAACACCAGGACAATTGGGTGGGAGTCCTTGGCCTGAGCGCCGATCGCGATCTGGATAAAGAAGAGCTGTCGATGCTGGTTGAGGTGGCGGCCGACCTCGCCTTTGCCCTGGACTATATCGACAAGGCCGGTCGGCTTGACTACCTGGCCTATTACGACCCCGTTACCGGGCTCCCCAACCGGCGCCTGTGCGGCGAACGCCTGGAGCAGGCGATGCAGGTGGCAACCCAGAAGTCGGCATCTGCGGTAGCGGTGGTCGGGTTTGATCAGCTGTCGAATATGATCGAGACCTTTGGGCAATCCGTGGTCGATGACCTCTGCCGGTCGATTGCCAAGCGGTTGGAAGATACTCTGGGTACGCGCAAAGTGCTTGCGCATTTCGGGGCCGGTGTCTTTGCGGTGATGTTTCCCGGGCAGATCGCGGGGGCCGCGCTGGGGCATGCTATCGAGACCAGTATTCTGGATCCGTTGTCGGAGCCGTTCAAACTGCACGACAAGGAAATGCGGTTGTCGGTTCGTGTCGGGATAGCGGTGGCACCGGGGGATGGGGTGGAGTCCGATATCCTGTTGCACAACGCCGAAGCGGCCCTGATCAAGTGCCGCGACTTACGGGAACACTATGCGTTCTATTCCCGGGAAATTCACCAGCGCATGAGTCAGAAGCTCAATCTGGAAAACCGACTGCGCATTGCCCTGGAAAAAAATCAATTCGTGCTGTTTTACCAGCCGAAGGTGGCGTCAAAAACCGGAGAGCTGACCGGAGTGGAAGCCCTGTTGCGTTGGGAGGATCCGGAGCGGGGGCTGATATCGCCCGGCGAGTTCATTCCGCTGCTGGAAGAAACCGGCTTGATTGTTGACGTGGGCAACTGGGTGATCGGCAGGGCCGTGGCAGATTACCGGGGCTGGCGGAAACGGGGGCTCCGTATCCCCATGGTGGCAGTCAATGTGTCTCCCAGACAATTACAGCAAAAGCATTTTGTTGATCATATTGGTCACGCCGTGGATGCGGTTGGGGAAGGCCACTTGGAGCTGGAAATTACCGAGAGTGTCCTGATGGAGGATACCGAGGGCAGCATCAAGACCCTCGGTATCCTCCGCGAGCTCGGTGCTCAAGTGGCGATCGATGACTTTGGTACAGGGTACTCGTCACTGAGTTATTTGAGCCGAATGCCCGTTACTGCGTTGAAGATCGACCAGTCTTTTGTCTTCAACATGACCAGGGGGCCGAATGATCTGGCCATCGTCACCAGTATTATCTCCCTTGCCCACTCAATGAATCTTATGGTGATTGCTGAAGGAGTGGAGACCAAGGAGCAGGCCCGGCTATTGCGTTTGTTGCGCTGCGACCAGATGCAGGGCTATCTGTACGGCAGACCGAACCGATTCGTGCCGTTGTCTTCCCGTTGACTCCTATCAATCATGCGGATGCCAGATCAGTGCTACCCTGATAACACATGCATAGGAAAGAGGTGTCGTCATGGACAAAGGTTCGCAATGCATTGTTGTTGCCTGTGATGGTTCGGCTCAATCACTAGTCGCGGCCAAACTGGCCGCTGATTTGGCTGAAGCCACTGGTCACCCACTCAAACTGTTAGCGGTGTCGCCTTATTCCCAGACCGAGGCACTGGTGATTGCCGGCTACGAGCAGACCAAGGTTGATGCTGCCAGGGAACAATACGGTCGCAAAGTGTTCGATGCCACGAAGGAGGCCCTGGGTGGTCGGGCTGACTCTTCGGAAGAGATTCTCCTCAGCGGAGATCCGGCACATGAAATTATCGAGTACATGCACGCCCATCCGGGTATTCACTTGGTGCTGGGTCGACGCGGTTATTCGGCGGTGCGCAGCCTGACGCTTGGCAGCGTCAGTGAGAAGATTGTCAGGCATGCCACTGGACCAGTGACCGTGGTAGGACCATAAACCTGTCCCGGGCTTTCGCTCGCTGTGGGAAAATAGCGGCAAGGGGGAAAGAGTATGCGGCGTTTTATACGTCACCCCACGGATTTCCCGATCCTTGTGTTCTCTAAGGACAGCTCCCATGGCGACGAGGCCAGCTTGTGTGACATCAGCCAGGGTGGTCTGGCCTGCAGTCTTCAGAGAAAGCTCCGACTCGGTGAATCTGTAGCCTTGGGGATTCCTTCACTTCAACAGGGTTACCGGATCTCGGGCCTGGTCGTGAGATGTAGGCACTATGGAAAGGGATACAGAATCGGGATCCAGTTCAGCGACGAAACCGAGGCATTTAAAAGCAAAATGGTAGAGCAGGTTTGTCAGATAGAGCACTTCCGGCGGGAACTTCGCCGTGATGGTTGTGAACTGGACAGCGAAGCCGCGGCGAGAGAATGGATTGAGCGATTTGGCAGCCAGTTTGCAGACATGTTTTCGGGTTAGAAAACTAGTGGGCTCAAGGAGGATTGAGAATCTGTTCCAGATTTGGTCCAGAAACAGTTCCGTTTTTCCAGGAACACTATCCCGCTAAGCTGCCGCGCCTGAGGGCACGACCGGTTAATGAAAATTGATCGTGATTTCAGGCTAGCGTCGCAAGCAGATCGTTAATCGCCCGGGCAAAGGGTACCGGTGAATCTTCCTGCAGGAAGTGACCGCCTTTGAGGGTGACATGGGGCTGATCTTTGGCGCCCGGAATCCGTTTTTGCATGTACGCATCCCCTCCTCGGGTAATCGGGTCGCCGTTGCTGAAGGTGGTGAGAAAGGGTTTCTCCCAGCGTTCGAGAACCTTCCACGCTTTGCGGTTGGCTTCGCTTGCCGGGTCATCCGGGCGTACCGGAACCAGACGCGGAAATGCCCGTGCGCCTGCTTTGTATTTCTTGCTGGGGAAGGGCGCGTCATACGCCCGTAATTCATCGGGGCTCAATTTCCGGAATGAACCGACGTTGATGATTCGGCCAATCGGAAACCATGGGCTGTGCAGTGCGAAGTTTTTCCAGAGGTTGAACGCCGGCGGCGTTTTCTGGTCTCCCGTGGGCAGCATCCCGTTGCCAACCACAATCGCGCGGAAACGGTCAGGGTTTTCGGCGGCGAGCCGCAAGCCCAACAGCGACCCCCAATCCTGGCACACCAGCGTGATGTTGTTCAGTCCGAGCTTATCAATGAACAGCTGCATCCAGTCCATATGCCTTTGATAGCTGTAATCATCGATGGAGGTGGGCTTGTCGGACTTGCCGAAGCCGATCAGGTCCGGCGCAATCACCCGATGGCCAGCCGCGGCACAGACGGGAATCATGTGGCGATAGAGATAGGACCAGGAAGGTTCCCCATGCATCATGAGAACGGGGTTGGCATCGCTCGGTCCTTCATCCACGTAATGCATTCGCAGTCCGTTCAGGTCTACATAATGCGGGTCAAATGGGTAGTCGAGCAGTCGATCGAAGCGCGCTTCCGGGGTTCTGACGAAATCCATAACCTGTGCCTTGTTGTGATTGTTGGATACCAGGATACAACGTTACAGGCACGGGCGGGGTAAGCCAATTCTTGATCACTAAAAGAGCTAAAAGGGCGGACGGAACGAATGGCGTGTCCCGTCCGCCAAGGGGGTTTAACGGAAGCCAGACCTTCTTAACGCTGCCGGTGTGTAATCCATCTTGTTTGCGGTGAAGCCGAACTCGATGGGGCCATCCGACTCGTTGAAGAGCCCGAGTACAAGATAGCGGGAAGCCAGAAGATCGTAGACGGCCTCTGCCGTGTAATACGGTGTGTCCGCATAGTAGTACTGGACGTGAAACCCTTCGGCTACGCGCCAGAGGTCGCCTCGGGTGTCGTAATAATCGGCTGCTGCAATCTGCCAGCTGTCCTCGTCAATGTAGAACATTCGGCGGCCATAGACGTTACGCTCGCCTTCCTTCAATGTGGCTTCCACTTCCCAGACCCGATGGAGTTCATATCTGAGCACATCCGGATTCATGTGGCCGGGTTGGATGATGTCGTCGTAGTACAGTGTGTCAGAGGCCAGGGTGTAATTATTGTAGGGGATGTAGATCTCCCGCTTGCCCTTGAGTTCCCAGTTGTACTTGTCGGGTGCACCGCTGAACAGGTCAAAGTTGTCGACCGTGCGCAACCCGTCCGAGGAAGTGCCGGGGCCGTCGTAAGCCACCTGAGGCGCGCGCCGGACACGGCGTTGGCCAGCATTGTAGATCCATGCCCGACGTGGTTCCGTGACCTGATTGATGGTGTCATGTACCAGGATACGATTGCCAGTCAGTCGTGCCGGGGCAGTCGTTGTCTGTTTGAAATACACCAGTACATTGCTGTCTTCCTCTGGATCATGACCCTTCATGTTAACCGGGTAGATCGCTTCGTCCGCAAAATGGATGAGGGTGTAATCCCCGGACTCCTTTACCACCGCCTGGACAATATCTCGGTTGAGACTGCGGCCGCGGTAGCGGATCAGGTGATTCCATATGGCTTCCAGACCATTCTGCGGTATAGGAAAAGGGATCACTTCCTGGAACCCGGTGACGCCATTACCGCCATCGTCCAGGCTGGCGTTGAGCGCGTTCTGGTAGATCTTGTCGTACACGTCTTCCGGTAGCGCTGAGGTCCGGCGGCTTTTGTAGACGTTCATGCGGTAGCTGTCCGGATATTTCTCAAACATGGCCAGTTGGCCGGGCGTTAGCTTATCCCTGTACTGATCCAGATTGTCGATGGAGATGGTAGCGATGGTCTTGTCCTCCGGGAACGGACTCACCATGTGCTCTCCACTGTTGTAATTGGCTGGCGGCTTCGTAAGCCCACCGTCCCATGCCGGAATGGTGCCTTCAGCATTGCCTGACCGTTCTGCCCCCAGCGGGGTCAGGGTCGTACCCAGTTGTCTGGCTTCCTCCGGGGAAACCGCAGCGGCCAGTGGGACGCTGATGAGCAGGGAGAGGCTGAGGGCAGCCAGTGCATTTGTTGTTTTCATAATCTGTTCTCCATTTTTTGGCAACAGCCGCTCAGAACGTGACGCTGGCGCTGGCCGCAATAAAGTCGCGGTCGTTGATCGTGTTGAAGTCGCCGCCGAAGAAATTCGTGTAGGACAGGCTGGCCTTGTAGGTGTTGTTGTACGCTGCATCCACGCCGACGCTGATGGCTTTGTTGCCTTCGTTGAAAGACCCGCCGGTGGGCGAGAATCCATAAACGTCATGAGACCAGGACAGGTTTGGAGACAGGTTTATGTTGGCAAACACATTGTTGTACTCCAAAACTCCGCGTAACCGGTAGCCGGCCGAATTATTGGTGACAAAGCCGTCGTCGCCCGGTGAGCCAGCTCCGTAGTTGGATGAACGGCCGTACGGGTGATCATCAAGGCTGTCGTGAATGTGGGTAAAGCCCGCTTCACCAATGACGATCAGGCGGGAGGCACCGAGCACCTGGTTATAGATGCCCAACAGGCTCGATTGGACCTGAGTGATATCAAACCGGTCGTAGCCGGGTGTGCGTTCGCCAAGCTGGATGTCTGATGCATAGGTATTGGCGGGGGCCAGTCCCAGTGCACCGAACAGGCCGCCGATGACCTCGGTGCCATTGATCTGGACGGGTGAATCTTTACGGTGACTGATCTCCCCTGACCAGGCCAAGGTGCCCACATTGGTGTTAAAGCTGAGGCCGACCAGTTGGATGTCTTCTGGATACTCCACAAAGTAAGTGGGGACACCACCCTCGGTGGAGACGCCAACGAAGGGCAGGCGGCTGTGAAAGTTCATGTAGTAAAGGCCAAATTCGGTATCGTTCAGGGCCTGTGCGTAATAGCGCATGGCGAGGCCGAACTGGCCATCATCCTTGGGTTCGACGTTGCCGGAGCGGGTCAGTGCGCCACCAGGCGCGGCAACAAGTACCCGGTCGGGTAAATCGGGTGACAGTGTCAGGAAGTTGCAGCCTTCAGCGGCGACGTCTGAGGTGGAGAAATAGGTACCGCAGGCATCTATTTCCGTTTTCTCCCATTCAAACTGGTAGAACCCCTCCAGGCTCAGGTTCTCGGTCAGTCCAGTGTTGAAATAAGCCATGTTGACTGGCAGGAGGCCTTCCTTGATTTCCGCGCCGGGACGCCGAAAGGCGGCAACATCGACGGGGTTCACGGCATTGATGCTATTTCTGATAAAGACGCTTTCACCCCAGCTGACCACCTGTTTGCCCAGCCGTATATTGGTGGGTACGTTGCCCAGGTAAAAATCGCCGTAGACGAAAGCATCCAGAACCTCGAAGCCGGAAAATTTGGCGTTGTCGCTGAGATCGTCGTCATCGAGTCTGGCATCGGGTTGATAAAGGTTGGGGCCGTGGCCATGGGGGCGGGATTCGTCGGCCAGCTCTTTGTCGTACCAGTACTTGAAGCGGGTGAAGGCACCGATGTTCTGGTAGTTCAAACTCAGATCATGAACGCCCTTGATGATTTTTGAGTAGGTCTTGTCCCGCTTGAAGTTCAGGTTGCCGTCGTCATTGGTGCTCGATTGGGCCTCGCCGCCCGGGAAGTTACCGGGGCCACGAGCTCTTCGTCAATGTCGCTGGCTCGCCAACCGGCCCCGACGGAGATTGTGGAGTCGAAGCTGCCCTGTAACTCGCCGAACTGGAAGCGGGCGGCCTGAGAGCTTAGCGGTACTGCGACCAGAGAGCAGGCCAGAATGGCACTGCCAAGCGGCTGTCGCACGAACAATCGTTTTGTGGTCATGACATCTCCTGTTGTTGTTTTGTCGGAGTAATGAGGCCCGGGATCCGCCGAGGGAACCGGAAATCTCAAGATCGCAGTGTAGGAAGGAGGTGTCTGTCGCAGAACTTTATTCGCGTGATAGTCAGTAATAACTCTGATGAATGGGTTTTGTCGGGGCGGGGAGCTGGAGCCTAGCGGGCGAGATCAACCGCTGCACGCATGTTCTGGACAGCCTCGGTGAGTTGCTCACGCATCCAGCGGTGGCCGGGATCCTGATCGGCACTCAGGTGCCAGTAGAGGGTGTACTCAAGGCGGGGGGCTCAAAAGGCAGTTCGCACCAATGGAGATCAAAATGCTTGCAGAAATGGTAGGGCACGCAGGCTACCAGGTCGGATTTCATCAATAACACCGGGATGGCCATCAGGTAGTTGCATTGGATCATCATGTTGCGGCGCAGACCGAGGCGTTCCATGGCGATTTCGACCTGATCAGGCTGTTCTTTGTCTTGCAGCAGGCTTACGTGCTGCAATGCCAGGAACTCCTCCAGGGCAATGGAATCCGGGACATCGGGGTGGTTTCTGCGAGCGGCCAGAACATAGCGGTCCTGAGCAACCAGGTACCGGCAGATATCAGGCTCATTATGAAAGGCGGGTCCGTCAAAACTGAAATCCAGTTGGCCACTGGCCAGCGCTGATGGCACCTCCTCACGGGGCACCTTGAAATTGTTCAATCGCACATTGGGCGCTTTGCCCGCTAATAAAGGATAGAGGCGGGGATAGATGGCTGCCTCGTAAAGATCCCCCATGCTGAAGGAGAAGGTAATCTCAGCGGTGGCGGGGTCAAAGTATTGGTTGGCATTGACACTCGTTTGCAACAGCCGGAGCGCTTCCCTTGCCGGCCCTATGGCATTTTTGGCCACAGGCGTGGGGGTCATGGTGTTGCCGGTGCGGACAAACAGCGGGTCATTGAACATGTCCCGCAGCCGGGCCAGAGCGTTACTCACGGCGGGTTGGGTAATACAGAGGATCTCGCTGGCGCGGGTCAGGTTGCGAGTCGTATAAACGGCGTCGAATACGACGAACAGATTGAGATCAATTTTGCTGACATTCATTCTGGTGCTGACTTGTCATGCTTCCGGTCACGTTATTATGACACAGCGGGTGTCGATGTTGATGGACTACTTTGAGGACATGGCCTGCGTCGCCCCAAACGCACTACCAGACCGGCAGTGAAGAACATCACCAGTGAATATACGCCGGGCGTCAGGGACATCTGGTAGTTGGACAGCAGACCCAGGGCCATCATCATCGCCAAAGCGCTGTTTTGCAGACCGACTTCAAGAGTGACGGAAACCTGTTGAGGGCGAGGTAGCTTGAGGGCCCGGGCAGAGATATAGCCGATGGCCATGGTGGAAGCGTTCAGCAATATAACAGCCGGGCCGGCGGCCATCAGGGCGCTGGCGAGAATGTCCCTTTGCTGGTAAACCGAATAGCAGATCAGTGCGACCAGAAAGACAACGGCAAACCGGGTGGCCAGTTGCGCCCCCGTTGTGGCGAATTGAGGCCAGACATGTCTGGCGATCATACCCAGCGATATCGGCAGCAAGGTAATCAGAACCAGATTTCGGATTGTCGATAAGACGGGTAATGACAGCGTAGTGTCAGATCCCATGAAAAACTCCAGGGCGCCGTTGATAATAAACGGAATGGAAAAAACGGTTACCACACTGGCAATAGCCGTCAGCGTGATTGAAAGGGCGACGTCACCGCGGGCCAGGTGTGTGAACAGATTGGAAGTGGTGCCGCCTGGGCAAACGACAACCAGCATCAGCCCCACGGCCAGTTCCGGCGACAAGGGCATGGTGGAGGCCACTACGAAGCCGACAATGGGCAGTACAAGGAGCTGATTGGTCAGGCCAATGGCAACTGCCTTCGGATACAGTGCTACCCGTTTGAAATCCTTGATTGTCAGAGTCAGGCCCATACCGAGCATGATCAGGAATAGGGATAACGGAATAGCGGTGACGTTGATAAATGTGACGATTGTTTCGTCGATCATGGCTGTAGACCCGTTGAACAGGCTCTGGAGTTTGCTTGAAACTCGCCTGGTTTTATTGTTGGAATGGTGTAGCAGGATAGTAAGGCGGGTTTTTTTCGAGCTGAACTTTATTATGGTGATGGCTGGGCATAATGCCGGTGAATGGTTCGGCAGACGGCTAGCCATCTTTTCGCTTATTGCGCAAGGCTCGGTTGCTCAGGGAACTTCCTCAAACAGTCTGCCCAGTCCGGACTGGGATGTCAGTTTTCCACATAAACGCAGGGCTTCCCAGAAGCTGACCTGGTTTGCTGTGAGCACCGGCTTGCCGGTAGCTTTCTCCAGGTCGGTCAGCCAGGCGGCAGAGTGCAGAGCGGTGTCAGGAATGAGCAACACATCAGCGTCCTGACGGGTGTTTTCCAGTGCAAAGTTAATCACGTCTTCTTTTCCCAGGGTGCCAACTTCGGCCGCCGTTACAATGCCACGGCTTGCATGGTGTACCACGCCGATATCGAAGTGATTGAGGAACTGGCGGAATCGCTGGGCGACGTCTTCCGGATAGGTGGCGGCAATAGCCACCGTTTCTGCATCAATGGCTTTGATCGCCCGGGCAAATGCCATCGCGGTTGTAGAGGCGGGTACACAGAGTATTTTTTCCAGGGCGTCGATCTGTTTGCTGATCCCATCCAGACCCAGCACGAAGCTGGCGCTGGTGGAGGTCCACAGAACCGATTCAATCTGTGAACCGGCCAGGGCCTCCGCGCCTTTTGACAGTCGTCCGATGCTGCCCATTTCACTGAGTGCTTCAACGGTGTGAGCGTCTTCGAGAAATTCGGTGTGGATCAGGGTGACCTGAGCAGGTGGCTCCACCATGGTGCCCATCAGAGGGTAGTCATCCTCGGCCGCGTAGCCTGGATAAAGAAACCCGAGTCTGGCTGGAGGTGATGTATGGCTCATGTGTCGCTCCTTGTCGTCCACCCTCAATCATAGAATGGTCTTTGGACATTCTGGCAGAAGCTGGCCTCCGGACAAATGAGGCTGTTTCATTTTGCCGAGACAATGTCCTGAAGCGCGCTCCTGGAGGCATGTTCCGAGGCAAGACCACTGGATGTTACGCACAGGGCACCACTCGCAGCAGCGAGCTGCAGGCAATCACGCTCTGGCAAGCCCCTGAGGTAGCCATACAGGAAACCACTGAAAAAGGCATCACCGGCGCCATTGCTGTCCTCAATCCGGTCGACCGGATAAGCCGGCTGCTCCAGCCATTCGCCTTCAGCATTGGCCAGGGTGGCGCCAGCGGCTCCATGGGTACAGACCACCAACCGCTTCCCCTGCTGCAGCAATCGTTCCATAACCTGGCGATAGTTCGGCAAGTTGTCACTGGCCAGGAACACCACGTCAGCGGCATCAATAAAGGCCTGGTGGTGATCATTGCTGCCATCATAGTCGTGCAGATCCGTCCAGATCGGTACGCCGAGGCTGACGGCTTCCTCCAGTATAGGCCGGGTATAGTCCAGAATATTGATCACGGCAATACCGCACCCCCTCAGGGTACGCCGGATGGATGACCATTCCAGTGTGACCTCCCGAGCCGGCGGCTGAACGAAGATAGAGAGACGTTCACCCGCAGGTGTCATGAGATTGACATGCTGCTCGGTGGGCTCCGGGGTTTCGCTTATCAGCGCCTCAACCCCCGCCTGTTCCAGGGTCTGACGAATCATCCGTCCCTCCTGGTCATTCCCTACCACCGCATGAAGGACAACCGGGACTTCCAGTGCCCGGAGGTTCAGGGCCTTACCAACGCCGGTGCTGCCAACGGCCCGGTAACTCCGGTTTGGCCAGACGGTCTGGGCATAAGCACCGGGAAACGCATCGACATGTACGATGGTGTCGAGGGACGCACCACCCACTACAAATACCGGTTTCATTGTTCGTTCCATCCGGCTTCTCTCGCTGCAGGATTCATGCGTCTTTATACTACGGCGATGCACTCCCAAACTCTCTCGCGCAAGCCCGCCTAGTATCCATGGATCCATGTGGATTAGCTATGCGTCAGTTGGAAGAGGCACTGAGTCAGCTACAGTCTAAGGGCTATATCTGCTGTTGGCTGGGAAAGCGTGACTCCGCCATGCAACCAACAATAATTCCAGGGAGAACCAAATGCGCTTTATCGCTTTTCTATTTCTTGTGTTTAGTCCATTCGCGGCCGCTGACGAAGTCTCGGAGGTCCGGGCATTTTTTGAGGAGTTTGTGGAGCTCGGTAAGAGCTTTGATGCGGAAGTCGCGGAGCTGTACAGCCCTGATGCGCGGATAATGACGCTTCGTGATGGCACTGACAGAATTGAGGTCACTGGATCCCAGTGGAGGGAGATGATCAGGAAAATGATGCCAGTGGCTGAACGTCGAGGTGATACCTCAAGCTACAGTAATGTCCAGATGAATGCTCACGGTGAGGGCTTTCGCGTAAGTGCACTGCGGTCATCCGCCATCAAGTGTGTGGATGACTCTGACTATTATCTGGATGTAGAGCGCGAGGGTGACCAGTGGGTGATCGTTGAAGAGTATTCGGAAACTGTTTCTCTATCGCGATGCGAGCCTTCAAAAGAGCTTGCGGAATCGTTGTCGGAAGTTCGAGAGACGATGCGCCCGCATTTGCCGCTGGATCTTGATGCTGACACACGCCTCGAGAGTGTAGAAGTGGTTGGTTCAGCCCTGATTTATAACCAGCGTCTTCATACTGTAGCAGCGAGCGAGGTGTCTCAGGATAAAGCGGAAGCAATTCTAAAGCAGATTGGTGTTCAGAATGCATGTGGGACTGCGGAGGTTGCGGCCTTGATTCGCGACGGTGCGACAGTGCGTTACGCCACGGTTGGTCGTCACGGAGAGAGACTGGCGACGGTGGATATTTCTCCAGGGTTTTGCTCAGTGTTTGCTCAGTAACTTCTCTGCTATCGACCTCTGCCATCCTGAGAATCCAGAGGAAGACCCGCATAATCTTGAAGTCCATTCAACATCGGCATCATGTCTCTGGGATGGATTTCCTCGCCACACTCTGTGCATTGCAGCTGTGGACTGGTTTTATGACCACAAGGTTTGTGGACAAACTCCAGCGGGGGATGGCTGCCGTCTTCGTTCATCCAGGTGTTCCCCCAGTTGGTGAGTACCAGAATGACTGGGTAAAGTGCCAGTCCAGCTTCGGTGAGTCTGTACTCATAGCGTTTGGGCGCTTCCTGATACAGAACCTTCACAAAGACCTTACTTTCTACGAGTCGATTGAGACGATCCGAAAGCCGATGGCGGCTGATGCCAAGCTGTTTCTGGAAGTCCTCGAATCGACAAGTCCGTAGAAATGCATTGCGGATAATCAGTAAGGTCCAGCGGTCGCCCAGAATAGACAGGCTGCGCGCAACCGGGCAATTTGCTTCTCCAAGTTCATGCCATTTCATGCCGATTTCCCCTTGTTGTCCCGCGGCAGCCTCGTCGGTGTTGGCGTCGTTCAGAATGGGACAACTGTTATGCAAGTTCCAAAAAGGTATGGATTGAAATAGTAGCACGGGATAGGTTTATGACGGTAAGTTCCATTTTGGAATGCAAAGAGGAAATACGTTATGACTACTGCCAACAACCAGGCTTCTACCTCGTTCCCGGTGCGACGCATGGATTATGAGTTCGACGACATGCCGAAATACTGGTGCGATAACGAGCCATCCTTTACCCACTATTTCACCGGGCTATCCACGCTCTTTCCCGAGGGAGAGTCCTACTTTGTGCGCTCAGTACGCGCTCTGAGGCCCTTGGCGAAAGCCAATCAACAACTGGATCGGGATATTGGCGCTTTTATAGGCCAGGAGGCGATGCACTCCAAGGAGCATCATGCGTTTCATGTCAGTGCTCAGCAGTATGACCTGGATCCGGAGTCGCTGGAGCGCGTCACCGGTACCATCCTGAAAGGGATAGAGTCTCTGTTCCCTGAAAAATGGAACCTGTTGGTCACGGTAGGCCTTGAGCATTACACCGCTGTACTGGTGACTACCATGATGAGAAGCACCCACACCCTTATGAACGACGAAACAATTCGTAACCTGTGGTTGTGGCACAGTATCGAAGAAACTGAACATAAGGCGGTTGCCTTCGATCTGTATCAGTATCTTTATGGTGAAGGGCTTACTGCCTATCTACCACGGGTCGCCATTTTTACGCTGAGCCTTGTACTGATCACGACCCTCTCAACGGTGTATCACATCGTGCTGATGAAGCGTGACGGACAGCTGTTCAACCTTAAAACCTGGCGTAGGTTTGCGGCATTTGCCCAGCAGCACTACAAAATATTCATCCCCCAGTTTCTGGATTACTACCGGACCGATTTTCACCCGAACGATGTGGATGAATCCGATCTGGTTGCGCGAACCAGGGAAACGATTGGCTTGGGCGGTGCCACTGCCAAAGCGGCTCACTGATCCTGACCATTGAACGTAACTGATTGAGAGAGTATCGAAAGATGATTGATCCAAAAGAAATGACCGGGCTCGAAATCATGCAGGCATTTGCCAGAGGATTATTTCCGACACCCGGCATCGCCAAGACCATCCCGATGAAGCCTGCCGAAGTGGAGCATGGTCGCGTCGTGTTTACTGCCATTGCGGATGCCAGCCACACCAATCCGTTGGGCGGGGTACACGGTGGTTTTGCCGCAACGGTGCTGGACTCTGTAACCGGTTGTGCAGCCCACACAGTGCTGAAAGCAGGGGAGGGCTACGGGACAACGGACCTGAATATCAAGATGTGCCGGCCAATTCCTTTCAACACCAACATGATTGCTGAGGGAAAAGTCATCAATGCCGGTCGCTCGCTGGTGATCTCGGAGGGCTACCTCCGTGATGGAGCAGGTAAGTTGTATGCCCATGCGACAGCAACCAACATGATTGTTCGATAAGCCGTAAGCAAGACCCCGGGAGCCTGCTCCCGGGGCAATCACGATAACAGGCTCCTTGACTTGTTTTTTGGGAGCCGGGCGCCGCGCACTTCATGATCACTTCACTTATTGTCCTTTCGGGCCTTTCTTGAGGAAAAACGGAACATAATGTGATGTTTTGTCGTTATTCCCGGTGAGTTCCCGAACAACAAAAACAAGGACAACCAATCATGTCTTATTCCTTACACCGCTGGGTGCGCCGTCCGCACCTGATGTCATTGTTATTGACCCTGACCGTCGCCGGGTGCGTTGGTGGTGGATCCGATGATGGCGAATCCGGGCAATCTTCTGCAGTTGCGGGAGACTCCGATCAACAGACCTGCAGCAACCCGGGGAAAGGCGCTGCCCCGCAATGCGACATGCCGGCCGTGGTCCCGGTTTCCTGCGCTGACGACACGCCGACCGAGGGCGGGCGCAGCTATCCGGTCACACTGGATTCAGCCAGTGGTGAAACGATTGCCTTTCAGGTACTTGAGCCTATAGGTGGCATCGACTGCGAAGTGGGCCACCCATTGGTGCTGCATGGCCATGGTTTTGGCGGGTCACGTAATACCGACGGTTTCGAGAGCTACCGTGAAGCCGGTTTTGTCGTTATCTCCATCGACCAGAGGGGCTTTGGTGAAAGTACCGGTACTGTCCGGGTGATGGACCCCGAGTTCGAAGGCCAGGACCTGGTACAGATTCTGGACTGGGCCGAAGACAATCTGGACTATCTGCAGCGCCGCCATGAGCCCGATCTGCCGGAGGCATTGAATCCCAACCCGGTGGTTGGTGCGATCGGTGGCAGTTATGGGGGAGGTTTCCAGCTCTTGTTGCATGGTCTGGATCCACGCCAGCGGCTCGACGCCCTTGTTCCGGATATAACCTGGTATGACCTGCGTTATAGCCTGAACCCGGGTAATGTCATCAAGACCGGCTGGGATCTTGTGTTGGTGGCAGGGGGCGAAGCAGGCTCCCTCAGCAATGGTAACGATGGCCTGGATCCGATCATCCGCGAGATCCTCGCTCAGGGGGCAACACTGAATCGCTTCCCCGAGGCCGGTCTTGATTTCTTTTACTATCATAGCCCGGCCTATCGCTGCACCGGAGAGCCGGTATCGGTATCTGACTCCCCTGATTTGCTCAACTACCAGATCAATCCGCCGGCCTACGATGTTGAACCAACACCCTATCCGAAGGTGGATGTGCTGCTGACTCAGGGCATGAAGGACACCCTGTTCAACTTCAATGAGGCCTGGCGTAACTTTGAATGCCTGCAGTCCCTTGGTGGTGATGTTCGGCTGCTAACCCATCAGACCGGTCACATCCTGCCGGTGGAGGCGCCAGACGAGGCGCAACCAGCTGAATACGTGGACCCGACCGCAGGATTGCTGGAGATACCGGGGTTTCAGGGCGCGGCTGGCAAGTTTGCCTGTGGCGATATCTCGATTTCTGACACAACGTTGAACTGGCTGCAGCACCATTTGCAGGGTAAACCGCTGGCCGGCTTCTTTGATGGCACCGACTCGGAGGTCTGTCTGTCGCTGGATGATGGTCAATCCATCTCGGTGCCCATGGATTCGTTTCCTGCACCGGACCTTGAGGGTGGGGTGCTTCAGGGGGCATCTGTGGTCGAACGCTCCGTGACCACCGAGCTGCCGGTAGCCTCCGGCTATGAGGCCGTGGCAACCGCCACTCAGTCGCCTGCGGCACTGCTACTGGGACAGGCCGGGGAGAGCGGCGTGATATTGGGTGGTATTCCGACTGCCAGACTGACGGTTTCAGATCTGGCAGGTCGCTCATCCTGTGAGGTGGAGCTGGATCCATACTCCGCCGGCTGTGACCCCATTGTGTTTGTCGGGCTCGGCAAACGCGCTGAGGGTGAAAGCCGCTGGCAGTTGATCGACGATCAGGTCATGCCGGTGCGCGGTTTGAAGGATCAGGAGGTCATTGAACTGGTGGGAGTTGCTGAAGCTCTGGCCCCTGGCGATGAGCTTGCTTTGCTGGTCTACGGATTCCATCCTCAGTACCCCGCAAGCTGGTCCCGGGATGCGCTGGTGCCCTACGTCAATCTGGAGGGCCTGGTGCAGCTGCCGGTACTGCAGGGCGAGCTGACAGGCGATAGGTGATTCTGGCCAGGGGGCGCCTGGCTGGCCTTCAGAGGCTGTGCCGGTCGCTCCGTCAGGGCAGTCCAGGCATCATAGGTGCTGAGAAAAACTTGTCCGGTCAGCTCATCACAAAAATGAGTCCGTTTCAGGCGATCCATGACTGGCCCCTTCACTTCAGTCAGATGCAGGCGAATACCAGCATCTTCCAGTCGGCTGTTGATGGCTTCGAGGCTTTCCAGCGCGGAGGCATCAATGTCATTGGTTGCCTGGCAGGCCAGCACCAGATTTTTCATCTTCGGATGCTCGGAGACCACCGCCAAAACAGTGTCTTCAAGGTATCGGGCGTTGGCGAAGTATAAGCTTTCGTCAACCCTGATTATGATGGTCTCTTCGTCAGTCTCCACCTGATGACGCTGCACGTTGCGGAAGTGCTCGGTGCCCGGGATTCGGCCGACAATGGCGCTGTGCGGGCGACTCGTGCGATAGAGGTACAGTCCGATCGAGAGTGCGACGCCCGCCATAATGCCTGCTTCAACGCCGTGTACCAGTGTCAGGATGATCGTTGCCAGCATGGCTACCCCGTCTGCTTGCGAGTAGGCCAGGGTCCTTCGGATCGCTGGCAGGTCAATCAGGGTGCTGACGGCGATAATAATTGTGGCTGCCAGGGTGGCTTTGGGCAGGAAGGCCAGAAGGCCGGTCAGGGTCAAAGTAGCAACGGCGATGCCTACGGCTGTCAGGATACCGGCAATGGGCGTCTGTGCTCCGGCCTCGAAGTTGACTACAGATCTTGAAAAGCCACCGGATACCGGGGAGCCGCCGCTGACACCTGACGCCATGTTGGCGAGGCCGAGAGCTATCAATTCGGAATCCGGCTCAATTCTCTGGCGCCTTTTTGCAGCAAGGGTTTGTGCCACAGAAACGGATTCCACAAAGCCCACCAGACTGATCAGGATGGCTGCAGGTAGCAGAGTGCCCCAGATGTCCGGATCCATCGAAGGAAGGCTGATATCGGGAAGGCCGCTGGGGACCTCACCCACCAGCTTGACGCCTAGAGCACCGAGGTCGAAATACCAGGCTATTGCAGTGGTGACGACCACTGCAGTCACCGGTGCGGCCCGGGTGGTAAGGTCTGCCAACCGTTCCGAAAGCCCCACAATGACCAATCCACGCTTGAGAAACCTGCGACAAATATAGAGAAACAGCAGGGCGCCAGCACCAATCTGCAAGGTGACCGGATTAAATTCACTCAATTGATGCCAGAGCTCGTGAATCATCTCCAGCAGGTTATGACCGCCACCCTGGATGCCCAGAATATGCCCAAGCTGGCTTCCGGCAATAAGGATACCGGATGCCGTGACAAACCCGGAGATGACGGGGTGGCTGAGGAAGTTGGCGAGAAAACCCAGGCGTAAAAGGCCCATGGCAAAGAGTACCAGGCCCGACAACGTGGCCAGCACCAGGGCGGCACCGACGTATTCCGGTGTGCCTGTTTCTGCAATTCCGCCCAGTGCGGAGGCCGTCATCAGCGATGCCACGGCCACGGGCCCCACCGCCAGTGTGGCACTGGTTCCAAACATTGCGTAGGCCACAAGCGGTATCATGCTGGCGTAAAGGCCAACTTCCGGCGGCAAGCCTGCGAGCAACGCGTAGGCCAGGGCCTGGGGGACCAGCATCAGGGTAACAATAACTGCCGCCAGGGCATCGCTGATAAATGTTTCGCCCCTGTAGTCCTTCAACCAGTTCAAGATGGGCAGAAACCGCAGTAGTCGACTTGTCATACCTCTCATTTCCCCTGTCAGAAGCGGTTAATGGGGACTTTCAGGTACACCTGCCCGTTGTCTTCGGCCGGGGGCATCTCACCGGCCCTCATGTTCACTTGTACCGAAGGCAGGATCAGCCGCGGCATGTCGAGTGTCGCATCGCGCTCGGTTCTGAGCTTGACGAAATCGTCTTCGGACATACCGTCATGAACATGGATATTGTGGGCACGCTGCTCGGCTACCGTGGTCTCGTGCTGGTACTCGTCCCGTCCGGGCGCTTTGTAATCGTGGCACAGGAAAATCCGGGTCTCTTCAGGCAGTGCCAGCACTTTCTGAGCGGAGCGGTAAAGGGTATGCGCATCACCGCCGGGAAAGTCACAGCGAGCGGTACCAGCGTCCGGGGCAAACAGGGTGTCACCCACAAAGGCTGCATCACCAATGACGTAAGTCAGGCAGGCCGGGGTGTGTCCGGGTGTGTGCAGGATGTGTCCTTCCAGATTACCGATCCGAAACGTATCACCTTCCTCAAACAGCTGATCGAACTGGCTGCCATCACGGGCAAAGTCGGTACCGGCGTTGAAGACTTTGCCAAAGATCTCCTGCACGTCCACGATCCTTTTACCAATGCCGGTCTTGCCGCCCAGCCTCTCATGCAGGTAAGGCGCTGCGGACAGATGGTCAGCATGCACGTGGGTTTCAAGTATCCATTCAACTGTCAAACCGCCGTCTTCAATGTAACGGATGATCTCATTCGCCGAACGAACATCCGTCCGTCCGGCCGCATAATCGAAATCCAGAACCGAATCGACGATTGCGCAGGCATTGCTTTCGGGATCTTTTACGACGTAACTGAAGGTGTTAGTCGGTTCATCAAAGAAATGTTTGACTACTGGTTGCTGCATAGTCGTTCCTCCAACTGGAGTATTAGTCACTTTGGGAAATACTAAATCAAAAACAGTTCTAAGCATAGATTTATATGGAATAAAAAGAGTGATGGCTCTGATAGTAAAACTTGATAAAAAGCGGGACCGATACGCCAAGACTTTGATTTCCGAATCTGTTCTCATTTCTCTTCACTGACGTATGATCAAGCAGGCGCTATATTTGGATGATGCTTAAAACATATCGAACGTTGCTGTCCTTCCTACTGCTATCTGAGGCAGCCCTTTTCAGCGCGAATGTCTGGTCACAGCCGCACACCGAAGACTGTGTCGCGAGTGAGGTTCAGCCGGAGGCGATTGACCTCGATAAGCCTCGGGACCAGCTGGCGCGCCAGAGTGATCTGGTGATTCCGGAGGGGGCCCGTATTGGCAGGATTCGCATCATTCGCCGGCCTATCTTTGATATCAGCGACCCGGAGCAGGACAACTTTCTGTACCGGACGCTGAACACACTCAATATCCCCACTTGGGAATCGGCTCTGCGTGCCCAGTTGGTGTTCGAAGAAGGGGATGAGTACAAGCCGGGACTGATCTCCGAGTCTGAACGTATCCTCCGTCAGCGCGAATATCTGACCGCAGCCTGGGTCGGCGTAACCCATGTCTGTGGAGGCGAGGTAGAGGTGAGCGTTCTGGCCCGGGATACCTGGACGTTGCTGCCCACCGTTGGTGCTTCCAGGACAGGTGGTGAGAACACCACCAATACCGGGCTGTCGGACCCGAATTTTCTGGGGTCGGGCAAGAGTGTGGGCGTGTCCTACTCGAGAGATCCCGACCGCACCGAAACCAGCGTGTATTATGATGATCCGAATGTCCTTGGTACCCATTGGCAAAGTGGCTTCTCCGTCGATAGGCGTAGTGACGGCCAGGGACGCAGCGCCTATCTGGAGCGCCCGTTTTACAGCGAGCAGGCGGACTGGCGTTTTGGGCTGAGCGGCGTGGACGATGTGCGCGAGGAGTCCCGCTTTGTCGGTGCGGAGGCTATCGCCGATTACCGCCGCAGCCGTGAATTCGCCAGCGTCGACGTAGGGTGGCGGCTGGCGGAGCGCAATGATCGCCAACTGCGGTTGTTGGCTGGCTACCGCTACGATGCCATGGATTTTGAGCGCCTGTCTGACGAACCTTCCCTGGACGTGTTACCGGCAGATCGAACCCTGAGTTACCCCTGGATTGGCTTTGATTACCGTGAGAACCGGTTCCGGGAGATGACAAACCTGACCCAACTGCAGCGGGTGGAAGACGTACGGGATGGGTTTGTATGGCGAACGGAACTGGGTTTTTCCTCCCCCGGACTTGGCGCTACCGAGGACCGCGCTGTGTTGAATATGGACTTTACGGACGCTCTTCTGGCCACTGAGAATAATTACGCCAGCTACAGGTTCAGCCAGAGTGGAACCTGGCGGTTCGATGAGAACCGTGTCGAGAATCTGTTGGGAACGCTTAGCGTGGAGTATTTCCATGGTGGTTCGGTGCGTTGGAATAGCTGGTATACCAGCCTGTCCTTCACGGCGGCCCACAACCTGACCCTGGATCAGCAGCTACTGATTGGCGGTGACAATGGCTTGCGGGGGTATCCAAGCGAGTACCAGCAGGGCAACCGGTGGGCACTTTGGAAACTGGAACGCCGCTATTTCCCCGACTGGCACCCCTTTAAGCTGTTCCGACTCGGCGGCGTGCTGTTCACGGACGTTGGGAGAGCCTGGTTCAATGACGGCCGGAACAATGGCCCGGATGACGGTGTGCTGAAGGATGTAGGTTTCGGACTGAGACTGGCATCAAGCCGTATTGAGGTCCAGCGGATGTTGCACCTGGATTTTGCGTTCCCGCTGGATGGCGATGACAGCATCGATGACATGCAGGTGCTGTTGCGGGGCAGGGCTCGCTTCTAGCAGAATATCCGTTTCCTGTTGCAAGCCTGTCATCTAAAGGAGACTCACGGCCAATGTCAGAAGATCCCCTGAAAACCCTGTCCGACATGGCCAGTGACGCCCATGCCCGAATCCAGGCGGCCCATCAGCACATTAACCCGGTGGTGGAAGTGCGCCGCGGCATGCGCGATTCCGGTATTCCCGCCGACGTGATGACCATTGATTGTCTGCGTACCCGCCGCCGCATCACGCTCATTCTGCATGATGGGCATCCGGGCATGGTGCTCTACCAGTTCGTGACCATGGATGATGAAGTGGGTAACGATTTTAAACAGATGCCATTATCCGATGTGGATGTAGATACGCTGTTTGACTGGATGCAGGACTACTTCGGCTGAACGGAGTGCCCGCCCCGTGATCCAGTTGGTATTTACTCCAGCACCTGTGGCCAGTTCTTATCCGCCTGACGGATAAAGGCTTCGGTGTCTTTCAGCCAGCGGTTCTGCACGGATTCGTCGTAGTTAAGGAACAGGCGCCCGTCCCTGATGGCCCAGTGTTGTGGGTCGCCTTTTGCCAGATACCCCTGACTGACCGCCCAGGCACAATAGCCGCCATAAGCCGGAGCGTAGCGTTCGGGGGTTGCCTCGAAAAGAGCCAGGTTTTCCGCAGTTGAGAAACGCCAGGTGGCGCCCATGTATTCCGTGGTGTATTCCGTGGAGCCTTTGGTTGGCTCCCCTGTTTTGAAGTAGCTAACGGTGTCGTAACCGCCGGCGCCGGTATTGCTCAGCAGGCCCGTGTAAACCGGATCTTCATCCGCCAGCGCATGGCTTGCTGAGAACAGGCTTATAGTCATGAGAATCAGAATCTTGATCATACTCGTCCTCCGTGTTGAATCTATTGAGTAGGACAACGAGGGGCGGGATTTGTTACAGGTTAATATTGCTGGAGCAGAGCGTATTGTGGTTGGTGGAGACCAGTGCGGGCCGGGTCTATACTCAATACAGCAGGAACCACGAAGTAACAGATGTATGCGTGAGATTAATGCTCAGGAATTCTGGCAGGCGCAGGCTGCCGATTACTTTCGCGAACTTTCTACTTTTGGCGCTCTTCCGGACGAGGTGATACAGCGCCTACTGCAAAATGGGCGGGTGATCACGCTTAACGCGGGGGACGTGCTATACACCGTTGGCGAGCGCAGTGACGCTTTCTATATTATCCTCAGCGGTAAAGTTAATACTTATATGCCGCGGCACGACGGTGGTTGGACGCTCGCACGTTGCCATGAGCCGGGCGACGATATGGGGTTTGTGCCGATGATCGCTCTCCAGGACCGGCCTGCCAGTACAGAAGCTGAAGTCGACTCAGTGGTCCTTGAGATCAGTTGTGGCCAGTTCCTTGAGCTGCAGCGGCAGGAACCGGACGCCTTTGGCGTTATTCTGTTAAACCTTGTTCGCGGTATGGCCAGGGCAATCATCAGTATGGCTTCTGTTCTGGCGGAGCAGGACAATGAGCTGCATAAAACGTACGAGTAGCCTGGGCGCTACTTACCATCCTGTTTGCCCAAATTGCTGACGGTATTCCCGTGGTGTCATGCCGGAAACCTGCCTAAAGCTACGCCTCAGGCTGGCGTCGTCAGCGAAACCCAGGGTGTTGGCGATTACGCTGAGCGGTTGTTCCGAGCTGATCAGCCGGTCACCGACCTGGTTAAGCTTGACCAGTCTCATCAATTCACCACAGCGATACCCGCTTTCCCGTAGCACTCGACGCTGTAACGTGCGTGGGGAGGTTTTCATGGCATTTGCCAGTGCGGCAATCTTCTGCCGGCTGGCAGGTGTGTGTTCAATCCACTGGATCACCTTCCTTAACCAACCCCCGCGCTGGATCAAAAGTGGCAGTTCCTGAAAGGGTGTATGGCTGGTGGCAGGGCGAGGTAGCACCATATACCTTCGCACCTCTTCCACCATGGTGGTGCCCAGGTATTCCTCTAGTACCGCAAGTGCCAGGGGCAGATAGCCGTGCACGCCAGATGCCGTTGCGTGGGTGTCCGTGTATACCAGGGTTTGACCGGGCTTCCAGTGAATGTCGGGGAAATTGCTGCCGGCGCGGTCGCGGAGCCACCAGGTGGTGGTAGCTGGTAATCCGTCCAGCCTGTGGGTCTGGGCGGCCAGGCAGACACCTGTGCAGTAGCTCCACAGGCGGGTCGTTGTCGGCAGGCACCTGATGGCGGCGACAATCTTGGCGTCTTGGGGGGTGAGGACAGTGTCGGTATCGCGCCAGGCTCCGGGAATCACCAGAGCGTCGAGTGGCTGCTCACCAAGCGGTTTCGTTTCAAGAGATATGCCATTGGCGGTCCGAATGGTGCCTCCCTGTTCACTGACCCAGTCGAACTCGAAGGTTTTCCGGCCATTGCGCAGGCTGGCTGCCAACAGCAGATCAGAAAATCCGAAAAGGCCAGCCGGCAGGCAGTCAGGGTAAAGAAGAAGTCCAATTCGCATGTGGCAACTTGTGCAATATTAATGTCTTTAAGTGCCATAGTAGCAACCGCCTTGATGGAATCACAATGGAGTCTTTCATCTCGGAGGTTGTCATGCAGATTACTCAGTTGAGAAACGCCACGATCATCATCGCTCTTGGGGAATACCGGATTCTGGTGGACCCGATGCTGGCCCCGATGGGCGCTATCCCGCCGCTGAAATACGCAACACGACATCGCAGACGTAACCCGCTGGTTAAGTTGCCGGAGAACACTGATGCGTTGCTGGAAACTGTTACCCATTGTCTGATCACCCACTGTCAGAAGGGCCATTTTGATCATCTGGATCGTGCCGGCGCCAAATGGCTTCGCAGTGGCAAGGTACCGGTATTCTGCATGCAGGGCGATGCCGGGTTTCTGCGGAAAAAGGGGCTAATGGTGACAGAACTGGAAGCCGGTAAAACGCAGCCTTTCCTTGATGGATTGATCACTCCGATTCCCTGCATTCATGGAATCGGATTCGTGGGCCGCTTCATGGCGCATGGCTACGGTTACCATATAGAGTTTCCAGAGGAGCCCTCAGTCTATATTGCGGGGGATACGGTGCTTAGTGACGACGTTCGGCGGTGCCTGGTCAGCAGTCAGCCTGACGTCTCGGTAGTGCCCGCCGGCGGAGCCCGGTTCGATCTTGGTGAGGAAATCATCATGGGTGTGGAAGACCTGGAAAAAGTCACTCGTCTGACCAGCGGTGTAGTGGTGGCCAACCATCTGGAAGCTTTGGATCACTGTCCGGTCACCCGGGAGGAGCTCAGGGGACTGCGGGAACAAAAAGGTCTGGGGGATCGGTTGCGGATCCCGATGGACGGGGAAACTCTACAATTTCCCGCTTAAGTGGCTGCGATATCAACCCTGTCTAGAACAGCCCCATCTGGGGCAGTTCATCGTTCAGGTGCAGGGCGTTCACTTCTGGTGTCCGTTCACTCAATAGCTCATTCCAGAGCGCCGCCAAGGGCAGGGCATTGCCATTGTCCGGCATGTGCATAAAAACAAATGGCCGCTTCCCTTCTTCTATCCAGTCACCAACGCGTTCGACCCACGGAGCCAGAAAACGGCGGTTGGTCTGAAGGTCGGGATGGCCAATGTAGCGGATCACCGGGGGCGCTTCGGAAGGAAGCAGATGCACCGGGACTCGTGGCTTTTTGCGCTGGGCGTCACGGATTGATTCACTATCCGGGGGCGCTGCAAACAGTGCCCGGCTGTCAAAGCATACTCGTGCCAGATTTCGCTCGCGCAGGCCGCGGTTCAAGGCTTTTTCTGCTTCGCCTTTGCTGAAGAACGCATTGTGACGGACCTCGATTGTGCTGGTCAGGGGAGCTGGTAAGGCATCGACAAACCGCCAGAGATTATTCAGGTGTTCGGGGCCAAATGCCGCGGGAAGCTGAACGAGTAGGGGGCCAAGTACATCGTTCAGCGGGGCCAGGATGTCCAGAAAGTCCCGTATTTCAGAACCAGGCCCTGCGAGTAGACGATCGTGGGTGATCCGGCGTGGAAACTTGAACAGGAAGCGAAAGTTATCTGGAACCTGAGATCGCCACTGTCGGCACTGCTCCTGGGTGGGGGTGGCGTAGAAGGTAGTGTTGCCCTCGACACAGCTGAACACCTTGCTGTAGCGCTCAAGCGGGCTCTGACCGGGTGGCAGTTGTGAGTTCCAGGCAGGGTGTTGCCACTGCGGACAGCCGAGAAAATAAGGTTGTGTCATGGCCTGATCGATGGATGTGTATGAGTCTTTCCAGAGGTTTCAGAGTCTATCAAGGCGTTGGTTCTGGCGATACTCTCCCGGAGAGCAGCCCATCCAGCGCCGGAACGCACGGGTAAAACTGGCGGTATCGGTGTATCCGAGATGGATGGCAAGTTCCTCCAGTTTCATGTCGCTGCCATCGAGAAACTGCAGGGCAATTTGCCGGCGCTCTTCTTCCACCAGGGTTCGGAAACTGGTGCCTTCCTGGTCCAGCTTACGGCGCAGGCTGCGTGGTGACAGGGCCAGTGCCTGGGCTATTTCGTCCAGTGAGGCGACCAGACCCAGCGGACCATGCAGCTTTTGACGCACCTGACCCGCCAGGCCGCTGGTCTGTAAACGCTCCAGACGCCGCCGACACTGGTCATCCAGCATGCGGACAAGGTGCGCGTCGTAAGTGGACAGTGGCTGATCGGCGGCGTCGCTGTGGACCACAATGGCGTTTCTTGCACAGTGGTATGTCGGCGTGATGCCACACAACTGCCCGATGCGCTGAGCATGCTCGGGAGGTGCCCCCTGAAATTCCAGAGCAACGATATCGATACTGGCCAGGCTGAGTTCCTTCAGGAGATTGAACCCCGTGGCCAGGTCCCGCTCCAGAAGAAACTGGCGCAGATGATGGGGAATCGGTTGCGCATCCATTGCGACGCCGAAGCAGTTGGCTTCATCGATTCTGGATATTGTGCAATAGGCAGTACTTAGCGGAAGGTATCGCATGGCCCTGGCGATCGCCTCCCGCAGGGTCCGGCTGGTGCGCAGGGCAAAACCCCAGATCCCGAAGGTGGCAAGGCTGTATTGGAGGCCAAGCTGGAAGCCTAGCGCCGGGGTGTCAGGCAGGGCGAGGATCAGGTTTTCGATCAGCCGCATTTCCTGATCGCGGCTAATCAGCGCCTCCCCATCCAGCAAGTCCCGGTCGCTAATACCGGTGCCTAACAGGCAGGTATCCCGATCCACCCCCTGGCTGGCGGCAAAGTTGATCATGACCTGACTGATCGCAACCGGATGCAATGTGTTTTCAACGTTCGGCATGGTGGGAAGTCTACTCCGGCACCGTCATCTTGGACAGTCATCCCGCGCCCTGGCCATAAATGCCTGCCGAATGGCCACTGCGGTCCTGTCTGGCGGTCCTGGCGCTGAATAGACTGGCATTCGTACCCACGTTCAATCCGGAGATTGTCAATGTCACAGGATCTTGCTGTACTCAATAAACAGGCGATTGCATCCGCCAAACGCTATATGGGGCATGTGTCCTGGCCCACCGTCGTTCTGGTAGCCGCCGTGGTTGTCGGATTTGTGCTGAACCTGGCGCTGTTCGCTCGTGGGGTGATACCAGCCTGGGTGGCTTTGCCAGTCCTCGGGGCCCTGACCTACATGTCCTATACGCCGTTGCATGAAGCTGTACATGGTAATATCCATGGCGGGCAGGAGTCGTTGAAGTGGCTGAACGACCTCTGCGGTTACCTGGTGGCGCCCATGATCGCGATACCCTACGCATCACACCGGGTGGAACACTTTACTCATCACCGTTACACCAATCAGCCGGACAAGGACCCGGATTATATCGTCAGCGGGATGGGCAAGGGGGTGATTCCCGCTGTGGTCACGGTGATCAAATTCCTCTGGGTTCAGAACAGTTTTTTCGTCAAGCAGCACTGGGGGACGGCGTCATTGAAGGATCGCGCCATCTATTGCCTGGAGGTGCTGGTGTCTGTGGGGTGGCGAGTGGCGTTTGTGGTGGCGGTCGATCAGCCCGGGACTCTCAGCGTTATCCTGTTGGGCTACCTGCTGGGCGGTTTCTTCACCGCTTACTGGTTTGCCTATCGCCCACACATTCCCTATCAGGACCCAAAACGCTACCGCAACACGAACAGTCTGATCATGCCGACGTGGATGAAGCCGCTGGAGTGGTTCTGGCTCGGCCAGAACCTGCATTCCATCCATCATCTGTTCCCGCGCGTGCCGTTTTACCGGTATCACGCCCTGCACCGGGATATCGAACCCATACTGCGCGCCCATGGCACCCCCATCGTGGGCATCTTCAGCCGTCAACCGGTGGAGGCAGGTACTCAACGCCCCTGACAGGGAATGAGTGAGTCCCGGGACTGCTGGCTTGGCTCGGGGGTAGAAGACCTTTATGATCCGGGACTCACGTCATCAAACTGGAAACCCGTCTATGAAGTTCCCCAAAGCGACCGTCATACTGGTTTCAGCAGCGCTGATTTTCGTCGTATGGGAACAATTCCGCGACCAGCCGGATCCCGTTAATTCTGCCCGGTTCAAGAATCTGGCCGCCAACCCGGCAGAGCGTAGCGAAGTGGTTGACTGGGTGGTCACCCAAATCCCCGTGCTTTGTGAAGAGGCCTCTGGTGGGGGAGAGGGGCGCGCGACCTATTCTGAATGCGTTGAGCGTGGTGAATCCCGAACGTCTACATGTCGGCGCAAGATCTACGACGCGTTCCCGGGTGTTATCGCCTCTGATTCGGTGTTTCGGGATGTGTCGATCACCATGATGAATTGTCTGGTGCCGCGTTCCGGACTCATCGACCCTCAGCAATAACAATAAAAGAGGAATGTGTATGCCGACTCAAACCATCTGGATTACCGGAGCATCCTCGGGCATTGGCGAGGCGTTGGCCGTCCGCTTCGCCCGGGACGGTGCCCGCCTGGTGCTCTCTGCCCGGCGGGAAAGTGAACTGGAGCGGGTGGCCGCGCGATGCCGGGAGGCGGGTCTTGAGCAAGACCAGGTCCTGGTGTTACCGCTGGATGTGACGGACTGGGAAGGATTGCCGGGTACGGTGCGACGCGTGCTCGATACCTTTGGGGGCATTGACCTTCTGGTCAATAATGCCGGCGTGTCCCAGCGTTCGTTGTGCAAGGATACCGATATGTCGGTCTATCAGACATTGATGGATGTGGACGTGATGGGACAGATTGCGCTTACCAA
Source organism: Marinobacter sp. NP-4(2019) (assembly GCF_003994855.1). Classification (NCBI taxonomy): domain Bacteria; kingdom Pseudomonadati; phylum Pseudomonadota; class Gammaproteobacteria; order Pseudomonadales; family Marinobacteraceae; genus Marinobacter; species Marinobacter sp. NP-4(2019). Next base: position 3,389,407 of record NZ_CP034142.1, on the reverse strand, counting down.
AGCGGTACTGCCGCACATGCTGGAGCGTGGTAGTGGCCACCTTGCAGTGACCGCCAGTGTGGCAGGCAAGGTGGGCGTGCCTCAGCGCACGGGGTATTGCGCCGCCAAGCACGCCGTCATGGGCTTCTTTGACGCCTTGCGCGCGGAAGTGGAAGATCAGGGTATTCACGTTTCAACGATCACCCCGGGCTTTATCCGGACGGATATCTCCCGCAATGCCCTGGCCGGTGACGGCAGGGCCTTCGGTCAGGAGGATGACGATATCGCCGGTGGCATGGATGTAAACAAATGCGCCGATGTGATTTTCAAGGGGCTCACAGCGAAGAAGCGGGAAATCCCGGTCGGCAAGGGCAAAGAAATGGCTGCACTCTGGATCAAGCGGATTTCACCGAATGCGCTGTTCCGGATTATCAAGATGCGGAACGGAAAAAGTTGAGTGACCCTATGAACAATGACGAGCTAAAGAGAGTTCTCGAATCAGACGGCGAAGAACGCTACGACTACTTCCTGAGCCAGGTGCTTGAAGAGCGTGAGATCTGGATTCTGGTGAATGCAGAGAATCGCTTTCTGAAAATTGTGTCTGACGATGGCGAAGTGGAGCACCTGCCGGTCTGGCCCAGCAAGGCCTTCGCGGCAGAGTATGGTAAAGATTCCAGTGATCTCACTCCGAAAAGCATTTCCCTGCCGGATTTCTTCAGGAAATGGGTGCCGGGTTTAACAAAGGATGGCCTGGATATCGGGGTGTTTCCCGGCCGGGATAAAACCCTGTGGATAACGGAGCCGGAAGAACTGAAGCGTGACCTGCAGGATGAATTGTCGAGTTTCTGATGGCTGAGAAAAGCGATAACGGCATTTTTCTCCTGATGACCTACCAGGCGATGAGCCGGGCCGGGCTGGATTGTGCCGCTATTTTCGCCAGCGTTGGCATGCCCGACGAGCCACCTGACCAGCAGTTGCGACGGAAGAACTCGCCCCAGCATCAGTTCTGGTCCGCCGCGGAGAAGGTCAGTGGTGACCCGGACATCGGTTTGCGTATTGGCGACCTGATGCCGCCATTCCGAGGCCAGGTGATTGAATACCTGTTTCTGAGTAGCCCTACCTTTGGCGATGGACTTGAACGTTGCATTCGCTATCACCGTTTGCTGACAGATGCCTTGCAGTTCAGCCTGCGGGTGGAAGAAGATGTGGCCGTACTCGCCGGCCTGGAACACCCGGTGCGTCACTATCTGGAGTGCGCCACCAGCGTGATTCTTCGCTTCCTGCGGCATGTGTCCGAGGGGCATTTTCAGCCCCGGGAAATCTGGTTCACCCATCAGGATGGCGCTGCGGCGGAAACCTACGAGCGGGTTTACCAGTGTCCGGTGCGGCTCGGCATGCCAGAAGGCGTGATTCGCTTTGAGCCCGACGTGCTGTCCAGGAGTTCCCTGACGGCCGAACCGGAATTGCTGGCGATCCATGAGGATCTGGCGAACGCCAAAATGGCGGACCTTTGCCGCAGGGATTTCTTCTACCGGATTGAGAACGAGCTCGGCAGCTTGCTGGAGCAGGGCACCGTGTCCCTGGACACACTCGCGATGCAGATGGGCATGTCCCCCAGGAGCCTGCGTTCGGAGCTCAGTAAAGCGGGCACCAGTTACAAGGAGGTGCTGGCGGGCTTCCGGGAGAAGCTTGCCCGGCGGTTGTTGGCTCGAACACAAGAACCGATTGACCAGATTATTTACCTGACCGGGTTTTCCGAACCCGCTGCCTTCTCCCGGGCGTTCAAGCGCTGGACTGGCGAAACTCCAACGGCTTACCGATCTCGCAAGCAGCAACAGAATCCCGACATTTGATCGAGGTGACGCTTCGCCGGCTACGCAGGATCAAAGAGGCTGGGGCAACCTGCGGCATGATAGATCCAACGAAGCAACGAGTGAGGATTGATCATGCTGGGTTTTCCAATTGCGATTCTGGGCGCCAACGCCTTTGAGTGGTACGCACACAAGGTCTGGCTGCATGAGTACCCGTCAAAGCATCGTAATGCACCGTTTTTCACCCACATCCGCCACCACAAGCGGGCACGACTGAACCAGTTTGAGGATGAGAGCTATCGCGAGTCCATGTGGCGGGATCAGGAGATGTTCAACGAGAAAACTGCCCTGATAGGCCTGTGTGTAGTATCGACCACGGTATTGCCCGTAGCACCGTTCTTTACCCTGGGTGCTTATTACAGTGCCTGGCAGTATTGGTCCAAACACAGTAAGGCGCACCTGGATCCCGAGTGGGCAAAGCAGAACCTGCCGTGGCATTACGACCATCACATGAATTCCAATCAGAATGCCAATTGGTGCGTCACCCGCCCCTGGTTCGACTACATTATGGGAACGCGTATTATTGGGGATCCTGAGATCGCTGAGTCGAATCCTTTGGGTATGAACCTGCCAGGCTGGCTGGAACGACCGGTAAATCGTGTCGCCCGGCGAGTGTTGCCCAAGGCATTCCGGCGCCTCGATGAGAACCGGCTTGAAGAAAGCCAGCGACAGGCGAAGGGACAAACGACTGAGATAGTAGCGGCTTGAGGATTGTTGATGGTGGAGAGACAGGGAGAAGGACTTGGAAGCATTACTCATCGTTCTGGTTGCCGGCATTGTTTTATTTGTTCCCGTCGGTTCCGTCCTTGGACTTCTCGCCTTTCGGCAACGTAGTGCGCAATCCGCCCGCATCGAATCGCTGGCGCGGGAGATATCGGAGTTGCGGGAGGAGGTTGGCCACCTGAGACGTCAGATGACGCCAGAGGGGGATGTGCCAGCGTCGCAACATGAAGAACCTGTAGAGCCTGCCCCTGTTGAACAGGCGCCAGTACCGCAAGACGTCGGAGCAGCCGACTCCAGATCAACTGATTGGATCGAGCAGGCGCCGCCGGTGGTGCACAGTAAACGATCGGAGCCGGACCGTGTTTCCCGCCTTACCGCCGCCCTGAAAGAAAACTGGATGGTCTGGCTTGGTGGCCTGAGCGTGTGCCTGGCCGGCATTTTCATGGTCAGCCATTCCATCAGTGCCGGGCATATCGGACCGGTCCAGCAACTGTTGCTCGCTCTGTTCACGGGGCTTGCCCTGCATGCTGGCGCAGAGTTCCTTCGTCGTCGCAATCGAGGGGCGGAGCAGGTATTTGCCGCGTTGGCGGGCGGTGGAAGCATTACCCTGTATGCGGCGTTACTTGCCGGTGTTCACCATTATGAGCTGATCAGCCCGCTGACCGGCCTGGTGGGGCTTGCGGCGGTCTCGCTGGGCACCATGGTGCTGGCTCTGGTTCATGGCCCGTTGCTGGCCATCATGGGGCTGAGTGGCGCCTATCTGGTGCCCCTGCTGATCGGGGGGGAGGACGGCAGTGTGGCCTTTGTGCTGTCGTACAGCTTCCTGATTACCCTCAGTTCGTTGTTGTTAATGCGCTATGTTTTTCGTGACTGGCTGTGGTTTGCCACCCTGGCCGGCGCGCTGTTGTGGTGGCTGGTTACCCTGTCCTCGGCCCCGGTTGGGGCTGCGACGGCCTGGTATATTGCGGGACTGTTTGTGGCCTTCGCGAATCTGCAGGGTAACCGGCAGGCAGGAGCGCCACGCCTGCGGGAAACGCTGCTCGCGCTGTCGGCCCTCTGGGGCTTGTCGATCGCTGACCAGCCCGCTGACAGTCCGTTGTTCTGGAGTTGGTTGCTTATCCTGCCGGTAGCCGCACTGGTGCCACAAAGCCGTGGGGTATTCTGGTACCTGCCCTGGGCGGCGGTGGCGGCCAGTGCCGCCGGTTGGCTGGCTTATCTGGTTCGTGACGTGGCAGATCGTGTGTATCTGGAGCAGATGCCGGTGGCGCATCAGGGCGGTTTCCTCTCCTACCTGATTGCCGCCGCGATCCTGACCCTTGGGCTCGGTCTGTGGCACTGGGTGCGTGACCCGGATCGCCGTCGCTGGGCATCGCTCACGCTGCTCTCACCGGTGGTGTGGCTGACCCTGGGCTGGTTGTTGCTGCACGGCTACGGTACGTCCTCCATGTGGGCGGTTGGCACATTGTTGCTTGGCGGTTTGTACGGTGCCCTGGCCTGGCTGATGGAAGGCCGTGAGCGCTATCGTATGGGGGTGGTCTGGGCCATCCTGGCCGCGCATGTCAGTTACTCGCTGGCGGCGGTAATGGTGTTCCGCGAAGCCTCACTCACGCTGGCGTTGTCCGTTCAGTTCATCAGTCTTACCTGGCTGGCGCGCCGCTATGAGATGCCGGAACTGTATCTTCTGCTTAAAATCGCGCTGGCGCTGGTGGTGGCGCGGCTGACCTTCAATCCATGGTTGCAAAGCTACGATGCCAGTGTGCACTGGTCACTGTGGACCTACGGTGGCGCGACCCTGTGTGCGGCGGTGGCCACCTGGATCGCAAACCGGAATCACAGCATCCGCCCCTGGCTGGAAGGGGCGACGCTGCACCTTCTGGTGTTATTCCTGGGGTCGGAGATGCGCTACTGGCTCTACGATGGCAACATCTTCGCCCATGAGTACAGCTTCACCGAGGCAACGATCAACACACTGCTCTGGGGTGGACTCAGCGTTACCTATACGGTTCGCGCCAAGGCCAGTGAATCCCTGGTCTGGCTCTACCGGCTGTTTGCATGGATTCTGCTCGGTCTTTCCTGCCTGAGTTATCTCACGCTGGTGACGGTGCACAACCCCTGGTGGGGTGGCAGTGCCATTGGCGATACGGCGATCTTCAATATCCTGTTGCCTGCCTACGGCGGACCGGTGCTGCTGGCACTGATTGCCAGTCGGTTCCCGTCGCTGGCTCCGAGATTCTGGTCACTGTGCGTGGCGGCTGCGAGTTTTTTGTTGTTCACAGTGCTGGAGATTAGACAGCTCTGGCAGGGCAGCGAAATGGGGCTGTCGTTCGGGATCAGCGAGGGTGAACTTTACAGTTACTCCGTTGTGGGCATGCTGTACGCCATTGCCGCAATCATCTATGCCACCGGACGCAGTAATACGGTGTTGTACAAAGCCGGTATGGCCTTGTTGGGGCTGGTTATAGGCAAGATCTTCCTGATTGATATGGCCGGTCTGCAAGGCCTGTGGCGGGTGGCCGCCTTTATGGGATTGGGACTTGCACTGTTGGGATTGGCGTGGCTCTACCGAAAAGCTCAGGGGGCTCCGGAGCGTGGTTAGGTAGCCCGGCAGCGGCAGGCGGTCAATTAACGGTCATATTCCTGAAACGCCCGTTTTATGGCCCTTGGGAGTACCTTTCCTTACGTTGCTAACACAGTTATCCACAGATTCTGTGGGCAACTTATTCCCTGACTGGCTCGAAGTAGCGTTCGAGCAAGTCCGGATCGTCGAAATGGCGCTTGCCGATAAACGCGGTGGCGTGGTGGCCCCATTGGCGCATGGCCCCGGGTGAGACTACGCCGGTGTTCCAGAGCAGGAATCGCTCCAGGCGTTGTGTGCCGGCCACCAGGCCGTTGGGCAGGAACAGGCTGCGGTATCTGCCGGTATTGTCCGGTATCGCCCTGAGCCGGTCATAGTGGATAAGTTGGTAAGGTGTTGTCTCTTTTGTCAGATCCGGAGGAGTTCCAAACTTCACATTGGTGACGTAGTGAGTACCACTGGCCAGTTGCACCACGGGGCGGGACATATCCCTGTGGCTGGCCGGCGGTTCAAGAGGCAATACTGTCATGATCTCGTCCCCCACTGCGCCGGGTTTGAGCCGGAGGCGGTCCGACAGCGGATACCATTGGTGATAGCAGCCACAAGGGTGGACGCTGTCATACATCAGGACCTCACCATTTTCGTCCAGGGTGATGCGCCACATCAGTCCATCCAGCCGACCGCCGTAAATATCCAGGGGGTGGGGCTTGGGACGTTCATCGAACCAGAACACATAGACCAACTGCGGCAGCCATTGGTTCTGCCAGCGAACCTGAGTGACCAGCGTATACGCTCGGGCGGGTGGTTCTACCACCCACTGGCTGTCTTGCCACCGGGGGGTTCCCGGCCGGTCATAGGATTTGTCGCTTGCCATGATCAGGTGAGGAGCGTGATAGGCCAGCAGTTTTTCGGCATCTTCCTGTGGAAACACCGGCAACCCAAGACGGTCCCGGGACTGCTCATGGCGTAAAATGGGCGCTACTTGTGCAGGATCCGGTGCCGGTAACTCTGGTGCGAACTGACGGGCACCGGAGTTGTCAGCCTGAGCGCCAAACTGTTTCACCTGTGACGCCTGGAGTCCGCGGACCTGATGAGCCAGTATGGGCCGCATCAGGGGATAGGCGCCAATGGTGCGGCGCCAGTCCAGATAGGCATCCGGCACCTGCACGTTGGATACAAGGTCCGCCCACTGGCGCGAATCGGTCGCCAGCGCAGCCAGCTGTTGTCTGGCGCAGTGCATCAACCAGCCGGGGTCAAACATATGACGTTTTTTTAGCCGGGCGAGTCGGACACGCAACGCCCGCTCCCCGTTGTATAGTGCATGGTGTAACCAGTCATGGCGTTCCGGGGGCGTGAGGGCAGGCAGGTCAAAATCGGCCAGCGTCCGATCAACTCGCAGGTAAGGGTAGCCGGGAACCGGATTTCCCTGGGCATCCTCAATGCCGACCTGTTGCAGTTGCCGCTCAACATCCTGCCAGGCTATGGTGCAGGCTTCGCTGGTCAGGGGCATCACCGGTGGTGTGGCTGGTTGGCCGGCACAGCCGCCAAGTAGCCACGCCATCACCATCAGGGTCAGGAGGTTGCAGTTGAACGCCTGGTGCGGCCTACGGAGTTTGAGCATTTGCCTGGCTGCCTCGGGTGTCTCTAGCGCTATTGACCCCGGGGCGGTTTGGAAGTTTCAGGAGGACAATAATGAGTAGCAGTATACCCACCAGCAATATCATCATGACCGGCATGCCGGGCAGCGGTAAAAGTACCGTAGGTGTTTTGCTGGCCAAACGACTCGGGCTTGGCTTCGTCGACACCGACCTGCTGATCCAGCAACACGCCGGTTGCACGCTGCAGGACATCGTGGACAACCAGGGCTACCAGGCATTGAGGGCCGTCGAGGAAGACGTCCTGCTCAAGCTGGATGTGGAACAGCACGTCGTTTCCACGGGGGGCAGTGCCGTCTATAGCGCGAAGGCAATGGAACATCTCAAGAAGAATGGCGTGGTGGTGTTCCTGGATATTCCGCTGGATCTGGTCACCAAGCGCCTGGGGGATTTCAGCCTGCGTGGCATCTCACGCCGGCCGGATCAGTCCCTGGAAGAGCTGTTTGAGGAACGCTTTGAACTTTATAGCCGTTATGCGGATATCACTGTTTCCGGTGTCGGGCGGGATCAGGATGAGGTGTGCGAGGCGGTAGTCGAGGCCCTGGAAACGCAGCTTTCCTCTTGATTTGCTGTTCATTGAACAGCAATGAGCGTCTCGCAGTCATCTTCTCTTGTTGTCGTATGAATGGGGCATCAGGGCAGGCAAAGGATGGGACAAAACGAACCCCGGAGGGGATTCATGGGAATGCTGGCGAGCGTTGTGCTGATAGCAGTGGGGGTCTATCTGGCGCTATTGTTGTTGCTTTTCCTGATGCAGTCACGTCTCCTTCATCTTCCTGGCGTGCCGGGGCGGTCTCTGGATGCCACTCCTGCAGCAATCGGCCTTAACTGGGAGGAGGTAACACTGAGTGCCGCCGATGGTGTCAAGCTACATGGCTGGTACCTGCCGGCGCCGCAGGCCGAGCACCGCACTGTTGATCGTACTGTGTTGTTCCTCCATGGCAACGCCGGCAATATCAGCCATCGTCTCGAAAGCCTGGAGATCTTTCACGAACTGGGCCTGGCGACACTGATTATTGACTACCGTGGTTATGGCCGCAGTGAGGGCAAGCCGTCGGAAGCCGGCCTGTATCGTGATGCGGACGCGGCCTGGCACTACCTGGTGGAGGACCGCAAGATCCCGCCGCAGCGGGTGATCGTTTTCGGCCGCTCCCTGGGCGCCGCAGTGGCCGCACATTTAGCGGCTGAGCGACCGTTGGGCGGCCTGATCCTCGAATCCGCCTTCACGTCGGTACCGGATCGTGGAGCGGAGCTCTACTCAATCTTCCCTATTCGGCTGCTGGCCCGTATTCACTACCCTACGGCCGAATGGGTCACGCAGGTCAGGGCGCCCGTGTTGGTCATCCACAGCGAAGAGGATGAGCTCATTCCCTTCCACCACGGAGAGGCGGTTTACCAGGCGGCACCGGAGCCAAAGCAATTCCTGCAAATTCAGGGCGACCACAATTCCGGTTTTATCCTCAGCCGTCCGGTGTACATGGAGGGTTTGGCGCAATGGTTCGAAAGCCTGTCGCCATAGCGGATGAGCTTCATACAGCGGCGGTTCTTCCAGGTGGGTCTGCAAGCCGGCTTCCCAGAATGGCAGCGGCCAGGTAGCAGATGCTTGCACACCCCATCAACACCGTGAATCCCCAGTGCATGGCGATCAGCACCGCCGCCAGTGACCCGATGACGCTGGTAAAGCCGTTGATGCCCCAGGCCCAGGCGATGGTGGACTCGCCGGCGGCGCGAACGCGAAGCATACCCTGGGGCAGGGCGCAGCCCATGGGAAAGGCGATGGCGAAGACCGCGGCAGAGATAAAGCCGGCGCGGGCCGCGAACGGCCAGTCCGCGGCAATCTGGAAACCATGGGCGAACAGGCCCATAAACAGGGGCGCGAGGCCGGCAGGCAGGAGCAGCCAGCCGACTAGTGCACGGTTGGTCAGCCGCCGCCGGCCCAGCCAATAGCTGCCCATACCGGCACCAACAAGCATGGCGGCGACCACAATGCTGAATGCACTACTGGTAGCATCAAGCAGCAAGGTGCTCTTTTGCAGCAGGCCGATCTCAACAAACATGAAGCCCAGGCCCAGGGCACTGAAATAAAGGCCGGTGGGGAGTCTTCGTGCCCGGTTCACGTGCATGGTGTCCCGGCGGATAAAGGCCAGGGGAGCAATAACGGCCGTCAGGGCCAGCCCGGTGCCGATCAACAGTGCGGCCCAGTGCAGCAGGTAGCCCCAGCTCAAGTGGGCTCGCCAGGTTGGCCCGAAGCTCTCGCGTAACGTGGCCAGGCCCTGGTGGCGGAAAAATTTGTCGAAGAACGGACTGTCGTCGGTGGTGGGCCGGACGTCGAAGGCATAGTTCTCCTGAAAGGTCGTTGCTTCGCCCTCAAGGAGCGCCTTGAAAGGGGCATAGAGACCGCCGTTTCGCCGATGATGAAAGCGATTCGTGTCCGTCTCCTGGAGCCCTGGCAGTGCCACCAGGTCGAACCGCCAACGCTCGGCGAAGGCACGCAGCGCCCGTTGCCGGTTCTCGTTGATGGGGGCCTGGGTGACGAGCAACACGAGGTTGCGCCAGTCCCGAATCGCCGCAATGTGCCCGGAGGGGGGCTTGCCCAGCTCGCGTAACGCGCGTGTTGCGGTCGCGGCCAGCCGCAGGCTGTGTTGGGGCATGGCCTTGATGTCGGTCACGATGGCATAGACACCGGTCTCGCTCACATCGGCCAGTACTTCCCGGAAGGCTTCCACCGTGGTGTCGTAGCTTACGGTACCCGCTGCAAGCCCGGCTTCCGGCGCGGAGAGGGTCAACATGACGACATCGAATTTGCCTGAATGAGCAGCATGGAACCGCCGCGCGGTCATCGGTACCAGTTCAACGCCGACAGGCAGGTAGGGGCGTGCCAGGACTGTGGCGGCGGCACCGGTGAGCAGACGGCGCAGGGCGGCGTTTTCCTCGCTGGCCTGGATGCGTTCCGGGTCATGGGATGTGGCAACCCAGGCCTGCCAGCCGCCACCCAGTGAATGCAGCAGCACCGTGGGCTGTGGTGGTGCCAGGTGAAAGGCAGCGCTGGAGATGACCGATTGCATCAACGGTGGCGGCGTTGCCACGTCCAGCAAGGGCGTGCCACCGTCGCCGTCAGAAAACAGCCGCGCCTGGGGCGGGGCGTTCGCGGTTGAAGCGATACTTAGCCCCGGCGCGCCGTGAAGACCGGGGGCCTCCAGCACCGTCAGGCGGGTGTCGGGGGTGTCCCGTTCCCAGAGAATCTGCGCATCGCGGGTGTTCAACTGGACGGACAGCTCCTTGTACTCAGCGGGTTGAACGAGCAAGACGTTGAGGTTGTAAATAGCCGCCAGAATGCCCACCAGACCGACGCCGATGGCCCTGTTCAGGGCAGACGCCCGGGCCAGGACCACGGCTATCGCCGCCGCCAGGGATAACAGGATCAACAGGTTTTCCAGGGCCATCACGTGCAGGGCAAGCGGTACGCTCAGGGCGCCAGCGGCACTGCCGATCAGGTCGGCGGCGTAAAGTTGGCCAATGCGTGCCGACCAACAAATGAAGCACGTAGTGACAAACAGCGCGCCCAGGAAGAAAGCGGGCAGGAAACAGGCAACGTAGAGGCCAAACCCCACCAGTTCCTCCGGACGCCAGGCCAGTGCCGGCAGCGTCATGTCGATGCGTCCGGACACGACCACGCTGATCGGCAGGGCCAGGGTGAAGCCGGCGGCGGATACCGTGAGCCAGGCTGCGCCGTGGCGCCGGATGGTGTCGGCGAACAGGCTCGCAAAGGCGCCAGCGGCTCCGAAACCGAGCAGGCCCAGAGCGATGATCACTGATGCGAGGTGATGCAGGTGCTGTATCGCGATGATGCGGGTGAGCGCTACCTCAAAGCCGACGATTCCGGCGGCCACCAGGCCCAGCGACAGGAGCAGGGTTCGATGGGGTGGGGCGTCGGCGGGTTGCATGGGTCAGCGTAGGGAGTTGCTGGTCAGAGGTACAAACCGGACCGGTAACAGGCTCTCGGTGGTGGTTTCGCCGGTCTGGTCTTTGGTTACCAGCATCAGGGTCTGCGCCCCCCAGCGGGGGCCAACGGGAATGACCATCCGTCCATCGGGCTTGAGCTGTTGCAGCAGTGGCGGTGGAATATGCGCTGCGGCCGCAGTCACCAGGATGCGGTCAAACGGGGCCTGCTCTGGCCAGCCATAATAGCCGTCACCTTGTCGTGTCCGGATGCGGTTATAGCCCAGGTTGGCCAAGCGCTGCTGGGCATCCCGGGCCAGGGGCTCGATGATTTCGATGGTATAAACCTGGTCCGTCAGTTGCGCGAGAATGGCCGCCTGATACCCCGAGCCGGTACCCACTTCCAATACCTTGTGGGTGGCGTCCACATCGGCCAGTTGTGTCATCAGGGCAACAACCGTCGGTTGTGAGATGGTCTGGCCATGACCAATGGGTACGGGTTTGTCCAGGTAGGCCTCGTCCTGGAGCCCGTCTGGAACAAAACGGTGCCGCGGTACGCGCAGCATGGCCGCGCGGACGTTCGGGTCGTCGATCATCAGGTCGGGCGCGACACCGCGCAGGGACTGAACCAGCGCTTGCCGTTCCGCCTGTCGGTCCGGGTCGGCCAGGGCCAGAGGTGCCTGGCTTAGGGCCACACAGGCGCCCAACCACATCAGGATCAATGCGTAGACGCTTCGGCTCATTACAGGCAAGAGCAGGCACGGATGGCCGCACCGGCTCGATGCTCCCTAGAAGTGAAGCACCTGCGGGTGAACCAATCGGTCGTAATCCTGGTAGCTCACCGCATTGCTGTCGAGAAATTCTCGGAGTTTCTGGCTGATCATGGCATTACCCCCCCCCCTCACCGTAGTGAAAGTTCCATGACATCTTCCTTACCAGTCTAGCACGCCAACCCGACCCTGCCGGTAGCAGTATTCCCGCGTCACGAAATCGTGCGTGTTCCGGCAGGGCAGGCCAAAGGGAAGAGGCTACGGGCCGGCCGGTTCCTCGGTGGCGGACTCGAGCAGGAAACGGGTGAATTCCTGCTGGAATCGCAGGGGTTCGTCCAGCATGGGTATGTGGCCTGAATTCTCGAATATCACCAGCCGGGACTGGGGGATCAGGCCTTGCATGGCCTATTGCGCCTCCAGGGTAAAGTAGCGGGAGTGACGGCCTATCATCAAGGTGGTGGGGACGTCGATATGCTTCAGCGCGTGCCAGGTATTCCGCCCCGCCATGAACGCCCGCATGACCAGCAGGTACGCGGACCAGCGCTCGACGGGCATGAGCACCTGGGTGAGCAGCCCTTCCGCCAGCCGGGCGCCGGCCATGATCCCCAGCCGGGTCCAGGGCCGGTTTAGGGTGTAGTGGAAGATGTAGGCCACGGAATCCCGCAGTGCGGTGCGTACCGGTGGAAATACCACCGAGGATCGCCTGGTCCAGTTCGAAGTGGTCGAAGAGGTCGTTGGCGTAGACAAACCTGTAAAGGAACCTGACATCAGGGCGGACAAAGGATGGGACAAAACGCACCTAAGAGGGGATTCATGGGAATGCTGGCGAGCTTTGTGCTGATCGCTGTGGGCATCTATCAACCGGTTATTGTAAGAGTATGGCCGCCCAATTTTCTCCAATTATGCAGTAGCAACGAGGTGATATAGCCGGGTCCGATTGCGGCCCTGTTCCTTGGCCTCGTACAGTGCAGTGTCTGCCCCTTTCAGCAGGTCTTGCGGCGTGAGTTCTGCATGGGGCTTGGGTGCACAGACCCCGGCGCTTACCGTCATTGACAGCGTCAGGCCCGCCACCTCAATCCGCGCCGCCAGAATACGCTCGCGAATACGGTCAGCCACACCGAGCGCACCCTGCATATCCGTGTCCGGGAGCATTAGCACGAACTCTTCGCCGCCGTAGCGGAAGGCGATGTCAGCGGGCCGATTCAACCCGTCCTGTATCATTCCAGCCATCACTTTGATGCACTCATCCCCCACATGGTGACCATGGCGGTCATTGATCGGCTTGAAGTGGTCGATATCCAGCAGCACGACTGCCAATGGCCGGCCAGAGCGCTTGGCACGTGCCAGCTCCTGCCCCAGGAGGCGATCCAGGTAGCGGCGGTTTTTTAGCCCGGTCAGGCCGTCTGTCACGCTGAGTTCGTTGAGCTCCTTATTCAGCGATTCCAGCTCCCGGGTCCGTTCCCGCACCCGTTCTTCCAGTTCCAGATTCAGTTTGTGTGAGATGGCCAGCGTTTCGGACTGAGCTTTAAAACGCAACCTGCGCTCTACATTGATGCGCTGCGCAAGGGCAAATGACAACAACACGACTTCGAACAGGTTGCCGATTTGGGCGGAATAGTTCGTCAGGGAATTAGGCGGCAATATTCCAACCTTGTTCAGGACCAGTACGATTCCCCCCAGCAGAGGGAACGACCAGGCGATAACATAGAAACGAGCCGTCACCTGCCCCCGATACCAGGCGTAGATGCCCACATAGAGTCCATATACGCTGGCCAACACCGTTATTAGTGCCAGCAGGCCGATCATGAATTGGTAAGAGATCACAAAGGACAGCACTACACAGATCACACTGAACACGACCACCGCTTTAACGCCGTTATCCAGACGTGGTGAGATCTCCCGAAGGCACAAAAAGCGCCTGGAAAACAGTGCGCCGAACCCTAACGCCCCCGACAGAAACACCAGTATGGCCTGATCATTCCATCCGGAAGCGGTAGGCCAAAGATATCGGAAGCCGTAGCCGGTGAATGCCACCATAAACAATACCAGACAGATTACGAACGCTACGTAATAGAGGTAATTTCGTTCTCCCAGTGAAAAGAACAGCAGCAGGTTGTAGATCGAAATCGCCAGCAAGGCGCCGAAATATATGCCGTGCATGATATTCCGGGTCATGTCGTGGCTGTAAAAAGCTTCCGGCTGCCAGAGGGTCAGCGGGGCCTGTACCGCACTGGTGGAGAGGATGCGCAAGTAAACCGTGGTTGTCTCTCCAGGTGCCCATTCCAGGGGTAGCACGTAAAAGGGGTGATCGATCGGTCGCTGCTGGTAGGGAAAATGACGACCCAATTGGTAACGCAGAGGCGTTCCGCTATCAGGCAACACATGGACCAGAACGTTATCAAGTTGAGGAAAGGACAGGGAGAGTAACCGTTGCACCGCCCGGTTGTTCTCATTGGTTACGGTAAAACGCAGCCACCAGGCGGAATTGCTGAAGCCCTTACTGAAGACGCTGGTACCGTTGGCCTGCCAGCTACCATGATTCCGAACATCACCCAGAGCAAGCTTGCCTCCGGGGTCTTCCAGGATTTCGATTTCAGTATACAGCATCCACTCCTGGGCATCGGATAGCGGCGCTCCCTGGAGCGGCCTCGGCACAACCAGTATAAAAAAGAGCATCAACCCGATCTGGAAGGGACAACGTCTAGCCAAGATATGGATGTACCACCCCTCTTGTTCGGTAACCATTAATTGATGTGAACGGAGTCGCTTCCAGAAGCCTGCCTGACTTAAGCGATTGGCGCCGCAGATCAGCCTTAAGTCAGACAGGCTCCTGGCAGGCCCAAGTATAGATGGTCGTTGTAGACGAATCTGTGGGCCAATTGTAACCTCTGATTATTGGCAGGAGTTACGCGAGGGCATCCCGAGCGCCCGGGCAAGGTCGAGTCATCGGCTCGATGATTTCGATGGTATAAACCTGGTCCGTCAGTTGTGCGAGAATGGCCGCCTGATACCCCGAACCGGTACCCACTTCCAATACCTTGTGGGTGTCGTCCACAGGACCGGCACGGGTTATCGCACCGGCCCTGTACTCTCTAGAAGTGAAGCACTTGCGGGTGAACCAGGCGGTCGTAATCCTGGTAGCTCATCCGCATGACCTCGCTGTGGCTACCGGCGTTGAAGACGATGTGCTCGTCCTCCCGCAGATGCTCACTGACGAACACGTCCATGTTGTACAGGTTGCCGAACGGCGGCATGGCACCGATCTCACAATCGGGGAATGCGGCATTGATATCGTCTTCATCCGCCAGTTCCAGCTCCTTGGCACCCAGCGCCTGTTTCAGCTGGTCTACGTGAACGCGGTCTGTGGATGGCAGGACCGTCATGAACAGGCGGCCGTCTGCTTTGACAATCACCGTCTTGGCGAACTCGCGGCCCCGTACATGGGCGGCCTGGGCGGTTCGTGAAGCGTCAACGGTAGGTTCATGGGCTTCCGTCCGGTAGCTCACTGCATTGCTGTCGAGAAATTCCCGAAGTTTCTGGTTAATCATGGCATTACCCTCCTTCACCTCAGTGAAAGTTCCATGACGTTTACATTTACCAGTTTAGCACGTGATCGGATCGCTGTCGGAATACGTTCGGAGCCCGGGATGATCGGACCTGGTGCAATGGTTTGCCGCTTTTGGACTTTTCAGTGTCGTATTGGTCCATCCTCCGCCCACCAAACACCGTCACATTAAAACTATCGAAAACCCGAGAAAAGGGGAGATAGCCATGGCGGTTAATTTTGAGAAGGCCTTGTTGGATCATCCACAGCAACGAGCTGGCGCTGCACGTCAGCCCGGAAGTGTCGACCAGTCGGACCGCAAGGTGCCGATCAACTTGCGCCAGTCTGGCCCGACGCCGGTGGAAATGCTGATTTCCACCCGGGTCCGCAAGTCCCCGTATTGGCATCTGGCATATGAAGCCGGTTGCTGGCGGGCCACTGTGTATAACCGTATGTATCATCCACGTGGCTATGTCCGCCCGGAAGACGGCGGCGCCATGGTGGAGTATGAATCCCTGATCCATGACGTCACCATGTGGAACGTGGCGGTCGAGCGCCAGATCCAGGTCAAGGGCCCGGATGCGGAGCGTTTCGTCAACTACGTCATCACCCGGGACGCCACCAAAATAAAGCCCATGCGGGGCAAGTACGTCATCCTCTGCAACGAGGACGGCGGCATCCTGAATGATCCGGTGTTGCTGCGGGTGGCCGAGGATGAGTTCTGGTTCTCCCTCTCCGACAGCGACCTGGAGTTCTGGCTACGTGGCGTCAACATCGGCATGGGCTTCGATGTCAGTATTGCGGAAATCGATGTGGCACCCGTCCAGATCCAGGGGCCCAAGTCCGAGGCGCTGATGGCCGATTTGTTCGGCGAAGGGGTGAAGGACATTCCCTACTACGGGCTGATGGAGGGCCAGGTGGCCGGCCACGACGTGATCGTTTCCCAGACCGGTTTCACTGGCGAAAAGGGCTACGAGATCTACCTCAAGGACGCCACCAAATACGCGGAAGATCTCTGGTATACCGTGTTGTCCGCTGGCGAACCCCATAACTTGCGGGTTATTGCTCCGGCACACCATCGCCGGATTGCCGCGGGCATTCTTTCCTGGGGTCAGGATGTCGATCAGGAAACCCTGCCGTTCCAGTGCAACCTGGCGTACCAGGTACCGCGCAACAAGGACGCGGACTACATCGGCAAGCAGAAGCTTGAAAAGGTTCGCGAGCAGCTTGATGCCGGTCGTCCTCCCTTCAGTCACATCATGGTGGGTATCCGCTTCGGCGGTGGCAAGGTGACTGACTACGCCAACGACTTCTGGCTGATCAGCGGGCAGGAGGGCGGGGAGCCGCTGGGGTATGTGACCTCGCCCTGGTATTCCCCGGAACTGGAAACCAACATCGCACTGGCCTACGTGCCGTTTGACCTGCGCGCCATCGGCACCCGGCTGACTGTGCACCTGCCCGTGGAGTATGCCGCAGCGGACGGTTCAACCGAGGTGGAAGCGGAAGTGGTGGAAGTGCCGTTCCGGCCTTCAGTCAACCCCAATGCCCGGGAGCGTGCCAGGGCCAAGGGGATCGACTTCGCGGATTAACCGTTCACGGGCATCGCTTGAATGAGGTGAGAGAATCATGAAGCTGGCATACCAACGGCAGACTGGAAATGCGGAAGATCCGCGGACCATTGCGCTCGTGCAGGAGCTGGTCTGCAACGCCACGATCGAGGCGACGCCCCGTCAGATACTGGAAATCGACTCCCTGACAGAGCTGTTTCCGGCCGGCACCTGGGTCTACGTTCCCTTCCTGCCCCACGGTCAGTTCAGTGAGACATTGCCGGCCTGTCAGCGGCTGATCGACGAGGGAATGTTGCCGGTGCCCCACCTTCCCGCGCGGTTGGTCGAAAGTCACGACCAGCTACGGGACTGGCTGGGGCAACTGAGAGAAATCGGCGTTGATCGCCTGATGTTGATTGCCGGTGACAGCGACTCGGTCGCCGGCCCTTTCCCCGACACCCTGGCTTTGCTGGAATCCGGCCTGTTAGAGCAACAGCAATTCCTGCACATCGGGGTTGCGGGTCACCCGGACGGACACCCTGTCGCCGGGCCGGATAGTCTGGCCCGGGCCCTGTCGCTCAAGCGCGATTATGCCAGGGTCACCGGCACGCGGTTGTGGGTGGTGACCCAGTTCGCCTTCGAGGCAGAGCGCTATACCGGCTGGCTTCAGGCCGTGGGAGATATCCTGCCGGAAGTACCGGTCTATATGGGGGTGGCCGGCCCCACCAACCTGAAGACATTGATTGCTTATGCTGCGCAATGCGGCGTGGGTGTATCAGCGCGGACGATGTGGCGTAAACCTGGCAGTGCGCGGCTGTTGCGGTCCTGGACCCCCGATGGCCTGGTGCACGCCCTGGCGCGTCACCGACAGGATTTCCCGGACACCCTGCTTGCGGGCATACACCTGTTCCCGTTTGGTGGCCTGCAACGGTCTGCCCGGTGGATACGCCAGTGTGGCGAGCCCGATGAACCCGATGAGGTCCGGGGCAACCTGTCTGACCCCGTGTCCGATAGTGTGTGACATCTGGATAGCGGCTTGAGGGGAAGAGCTTCAGCCAATAGGGGGAAGAGAAACGTGAGTCTTCAATACACCGAGTACAACGAAACCGCTCCGATTCCGGAGAGGCTGCCGCCCGGCACCCCCGATATCGAGATTGCCCGCTCCGTCCAGCCCCAGTCCATCCTGTTACTGGCCCAGCAACGATTTGGCCTGCCGGGGGACAGTCTGATTCCTTTTGGCCACTACAAGGCCAAGCTGGACATGGCCCATGTGGATACCTCCGCACGGGCGTCCCGGGGCAAGCTGGTGATGGTGACTGCCATCACGCCAACTCCCGCCGGTGAAGGCAAGACCACGACCAGTGTGGGACTGAACGATGGCCTCAACTGTCTGGGGGTGCGGTCTTCAGTATGCCTGCGGGAGCCCTCCCTGGGCCCCTGCTTTGGCATGAAAGGCGGCGCAGCGGGTGGCGGCCGCGCCCAGGTGATCCCGATGGAGGACATCAACCTGCATTTCAACGGTGACTTTCACGCCATCACCACCGCCCATAACCTGCTGGCGTCGATTCTGGATAACCACATGCACTGGGGCAACGAGGTCGGTCTGGACCCACGGCACGTATACTGGCGGCGGGTGATGGACCTGACCGACCGGTCCCTGCGCTACATGGTGAGCGGTCTGGGTGGCATGGCCCATGGCACCCCGCGGGAAACCGGGTTCGATATCACTGTGGCTTCGGAAATCATGGCGATACTCTGCCTGGCGGATGGCCTGCCCGACCTGCGCCAGCGTCTGGGCAGTATCATCGTTGGCCGGCGCACGGATATGTCGCCGGTCACAGCGCGCGATCTGGGTGTGGAAGGGGCGCTGACGGTATTGCTGAAAGAGGCGTTGCTGCCCAACCTGGTGCAGAGCCTGGAACACAATCCGGTGTTCATCCACGGCGGGCCGTTCGCCAACATCGCCCATGGCTGCAACTCGGTGACCGCCACCCGCGCGGCCCTGGCGCTGAACGATGTGGTGGTGACCGAGGCGGGTTTTGGCGCCGACCTGGGGGCGGAAAAATTCATTGATATCAAGTGTCGCCAGACCGGCCTGCGCCCGGACGCGGCGGTACTGGTTTGCACTGTGCGCGCCCTGAAGATGCAGGGTGGTGTGGCTCGCAAGGATCTCGCGACTCCGGATCTGCAGGCGCTGAAAGCCGGCGCAGTGAATCTGGAACGACACATCCGCAACCTGCGGCAGTTCGGGCTGGTGCCGGTGGTCTGCATTAACCGTTTCCCGACGGACAGTGACGAAGAACTGGCGCTGATCCAGTCCATCTGTGCCGATTGGGGCGTGCGTGGGGTGCCGGCTGATCATTGGGCCATGGGTGGCGAGGGCGCAACGGATCTGGCCCAGGCGGTGTTGGACCAGATGGACGAAGGCACACCGGAGATCCAACTGCTCTACGAAGACGACATTCCTCTGGCAGACAAGATCGAGACCATCGCGACACGGATCTACGATGCGGCCAGCGTGGATTTCGCACCGGCGGCGAAACGCCAGCTTGAAGAGTACGAGCAACTGGGCTTTGGCCATCTGCCGGTGTGCATTGCCAAGACCCAGTACAGCTTCTCGGCGGACCCGTCGTTACGGGGCGCCCCAAGTGGTCATGTGCTGCCGGTGAGGGAAGTGCGCCTCTCCGCCGGCGCCGGTTTCGTGGTGGCGGTCTGCGGCGACATCATGACCATGCCTGGTTTGCCGCGTCGTCCGGCGGCGCTGGATATCGCGCTGGATGAAAACGGCCAGGTTACCGGGCTGGCCTGAGGCATGTCATGAGCAAACGGCGTTGAGGCTCGAGCCTTCCCGGTGACCCGATTGCCTATCATTTAAGTGTTAAACATAGAAGGAGTGCTATTAACCCCGCTAGTTGAAAGCAATATTACAAGTTGTTAAGGTCCTTATCGGTGCGTCTATATGCAGTGGCGGCGCTACCACCATCCGCTGGTGTGATTGGACGAGTAGTAACGAATAAGGAGATTCCCGATGGGGCGCCGTAGTACCGCGTGGGCCATTTGTGCCGTTTTTGCCGTAACCTCTCTTTTCAGCCTCGTAACCCATGGGGCCCAACCTAACGAAAGTCCCAATATTGATTTCCTTGACGCCCTTTGGTTGGCAGAGTCTCATCACGTTACCAAGGTGGCGATCGAGGACGGCGAGGTGCTTTTCCAGCTTCCCGATAGCCACCACATGCAAGCGCATGCCGTGGACCCGCACCGTGGCGTTCTTTGGGGATACGTTCGCGGGGAACTCCGGGCGTATGGATTTGACGGGCAATTGCTGCGCAGCGTCGAGGTGAGCAAGTCAGTTCTTAACTACCTGTCCTTCCTGCACCTGGAGAAACTGCTGCCGGGAATTACTAGAAAGGGAAGCGACACATGGTTACTTGGTTGCTCTACGGCCGAGGCCGAGTTGGCAATAGATCCGGTAGATGGCGCGGTCTGGTTGGGTGTGGGCAAATGCCTGCTACGTATTACTGAAAACGGCAACATTGAGCAGGCCGTACAGTTGGCAAGGCCAGTACGGTCGCTTGCTATGGATACCGACAACCAGCTTCTCTGGGTCGCTACCCATAATGCTCTGAAGGTTTATGACCCTTCGGGTAATCAAACTATGGAAGTGCTTTCCGGGCGCGGGACGAGCCTTACGGATATCGCTTACGAAAGTCATACTGGTGAAATCTGGGTAGCCAATCGCCAAAGCGTTCAACGCTATACCCCCCAGGGCAAAAAGACGTTTGAGGTGTCAATACAGCCTAATATTCGTATGCTGGCGCCAGACGGGCAGGGCGGCGCCTGGCTGGCGGGGCCAAGAAAACTCTATCGGATGGATGTCTCCGGCTCCGTGTTGTTCGAGCTAACTCCATTTCATCGCCGTGGCACTATCGTGGACCTGGCTGCGGATCCAGCGGATGGTTCGGCTTGGGTTGCTGGTAAAGATACCACGTTCCATATTGGCAACGATGGCCTGGTGGAGCGCGAATACACAGGGGCTGGTCATTGGTCGCCTGTTCGCGCCATTGCTCTGTACCGGGATACGATTCCACCGGAATTGATGATCGAGGCTCCTGAAGAAGGCGCCTACTTAGGCGCAAGCCGTCCCGGCCTGGAGTTCAGTTACAGTGACGTTGGAATTGGGGTTGATCCCGCAACCCTGGTGATAGAAGGATACGGACGAGAGCTGGATGCCAGCTGTGAAACCTCGGATGGAGTGGCGGTGTGCACCCCCGGGCAGGCCCTCGATGAAGGCCCCGTTAGTATTAAAGCCACCATAGAGGACTTTGCCGGTAACGTCTCTGAACCGGACGAAGTTACCTTTACGGTTGATACCATTCCGCCGGAAATCGAGGTTATCAACCCCGCCGATGGCACCCACACCAACGTGGCCGAGGCAACTATACGTGGCGTGGTTAGCGAGCCGAGTACCCTGACTCTAAATGATCTGGATGTGACGCTCGATGTCGGCAACGGGTTCGAAGAGAGCGTCAGCCTGCTGGAAGGAACCAACACCTTCACCCTGATTGCCCGTGATTGGGCAGGCAATATCGGTCAGGTAAGCGTTAATCTCATACTGGACACGGTGGCGCCCGAAGCGGTGGGTGTCGGTGCCATCAATATCGGCCAGTCCAACAACGACCAGATTGAACTCTCGGCAGAGCCCGGTAGCGCCGAGCCGGGAGCAACAGTCCGCATTACCAACTTGCGCACGGGTGAGACTGTCACGGCGCGGGTGAACGCAGATGGCAGCTTCTCGGTCATGGTCCCGGGCCAGGCTGGGGATGCATTCGAAATTCAGGTCATTGATGCCGCTGGAAATACCAGTGACACTACCAACGTAAAGGCGGATGGTGGCTCCAACGACCCGGAGCAAAACGCACCGGAGCTTGACCCGGCGGTCGCAACCCCGCTCCACGCGGCAACGGAATTTCTCTATACCGGCAGTAACCCGGTACAAAAGGGTGTGGAACCAGATACGATCGAGCCCCGAAGGGTAGCCGTACTGCGTGGTAAGGTGCTGGACCGCAGTAACCAGCCACTGGACGGCGTACGCATTACCGTTAACCATCACGACGAATACGGAGAGACCTTCACCCGTGATAATGGCATGTTTGACATGGCGGTGAATGGTGGTGGCTACGTCACTGTGACCTATGAAAAGGAAGGTTACCTTCCGGTACAGCGCAAGATTCAAGCCCCTTGGCAGAAGTACGCCTGGGCGGATGATGTGGTGATGATTACCTTGGATACCAACTCCACTGACGTCAGCTTCGGCGGCTCCAACACCTATCAGGTGGCTCGTGGCAGCGTCTCGGACGACGAGGCCGGGCAACGTCAGGCCACCCTGCTGTTTCCTCCCGACATAACCGCCGACATCGTCCTTCCCGACGGCAGTCGTACGCCGTTGACCTCGGGCACTGTCCGAGCCACCGAATACACTGTTGGCGAGAACGGCTTCGAGGCGATGCCGGGCGAGCTGCCCCCCAGCACCGCATACACCTATGCGGTGGAACTCAGTGTTGACGAGGCCGTGGCAGTCGGTGCTGAACGAATAGACTTCAATCAGCCTATCTCGACTTATGTCGACAACTTCCTCGACTTCCCCACTGGCGAGATCGTCCCCGCTGGCTACTACGATCGCAACGCTGCAGTCTGGAAGGCGGGCGACAATGGCCGGGTCATCGAGATCCTGCGCATTGAAGGTGGTCGGGCAGTACTCGATGTCATGGGGAATGGCGAAGCGGCTACTCAGGCCGAACTCGATACCCTCGGCATTGACGAGGCCGAACTGCAACAACTCGCGGGTTTGTACCCCGCTGGAAAGAGCCTATGGCGCACTCCGATTTCCCATTTCACTCCGTGGGACTTCAACTGGCCGTATGGGCCGCCGGAAGATGCGGAGCAGCCCGACGTGGATGAACCGGAGAAAGCAGATAAAGATGAGCCGAAGAGCTCGGGTGAGGAGTGCGAGAAAAAGGGGTGTGTTATCAGTGCACAGCGCCAGACCCTGGGTGAGAACATTCCTGTAACCGGAACCCCGTTTGAGTTGGTTTATCGCAGTGACCGAACCCAGGGTTACAAGGGGAATGTCGCGCGGATTGACCTAAGTGGTGAGAATGTGTCCGCCAGCCTGGCAAGCATCCGGCTTGATATCAAGGTTGCTGGCCAGCGCCTCTCCCGGACGTTCAGTGCTGCGCCCAATCAGCAATACACCTTCGAGTGGGATGGCATGGATGGTTATGGCCGCAAGGTCCATGGTGCACGGGAGGCGGAGGTTGCAATCAGTTACCTGTACCCTTGTGTTTACTATGCATCAAGCACAGAGTTTGATCGCGCTTGGGCGCAGGTTGACAACACGGGGCGTGCGATCGGCACACGCGACAACTGCCGTTCCATGGCCTTAAGCCAGATAAAGGTTGTGTCTATGACCTCTCCACACAAGGTAAGGCCTGATAGCGCCGGCGCCTGGTCCCTGAACATCCATCACGCTTTTGATGCGAATGTTAACAGTCTTCATCTCGGAAGCGGCGGACGACGCGCTCTAGCCACCCCCATAATCGATACGGTTGCAGGCAACGGGAGGCGTGGCTTTGCCGGCGATGGTGGTCCGGCCACCGCCGCCCGGCTGAATTATCCGAGTGATGTGGCGGTGGATGCTGAAGGCAACCTGTACTTCGCAGACTTTCGTAATCACCGTATTCGCCGGATGAGCCCGGAAGGGACCATCAACACCGTGGCCGGGACCGGGGACGCGGGTTTTTCCGGTGATGGCGGTCCGGCCACCGACGCCCGGCTGAATTATCCGAGTGGTGTGGCGGTGGATGCTGAAGGCAACCTGTACATCGCAGACGCTTATAATAGCCGCATTCGCCGGATAAGCCCGGACGGGACCATCACCACCGTGGCCGGGACCGGTGACGAGGGCTTTTCCGGTGATGGCGGCGCGGCTACCGCCGCCCTGCTGAACGATCCGCGTGGCGTAACGCTGGATGCCGCCGGCAACCTGTACATCGCGGACACTCGTAATCACCGCATCCGTCGGGTGAGCCCAGACGGGACCATCAGTACCGTGGCCGGCAACGGGAAATGGGGCTTTTCCGGCGATGGCGGTCCGGCCACCGCCGCCCGGCTGGTCTATCCGCAGGGCGTGGCGGTAGATGCCGCAGGTAACCTGTACATCGCAGACGCTGGCAATCACCGCATTCGCCGGGTGAGCCCGGATGGAACCATTAGCACTGTGGCCGGGTCTGATACAGGGGTTACAGGGGCCTTCGGAGGCTTTTCCGGTGATGGTGGTCCGGCCACAGCCGCCGAGCTGAACTCTCCGGATGGTGTTGCGGTAGGTGCAGCGGGCAACCTGTACATCTCAGACACTGGTAATCACCGCATTCGTCGAGTGAGCCCGGACGGGATCATAAGTACCGTGGCCGGCATCGGGAAATGGGGTTCTTCCGGCGATGGCGGTCCAGCTACAGCCGCCCGGGTGGTCTATCCGCAGGGTGTGGCGGTGGATCCCGCAGGCAACCTGTACATCGCAGACTATTATAATCACCGCATCCGCCGGGTGGCAGGCTATTCTCTTCAATCTGGAGCCAGGGACGATGCAGTCGTTGTGCCATCCGCAGACGGCACTCAGCTCTACCACTTCGACGCGACCGGCCGCCACCATCGCACCTCGGATGCCGTTACTGGCGCCACCCTCTCCACCTTCGACTACGACACGGATGGTCTCCTGAGCACGGTCACTGACGGTGATGGCAATGTGACAACCTTCGAACGCAACGCCTCCGGCCAAGCCACCGCGATCATCGCCCCGGATGGCCAGCGCACCGAGTTGACCGTCGACGGTAACGGCCATCTCGTTGCGGCGAAAAATCCCGCCGGAGAGCGCTGGTCCATGGGCTATACCGCTGACGGCTTGCTCACCCGTTTCGAAGACCCCAACGGCCATGCCAACGCCTTCAGCTACGACGGCAACGGCCGGCTGATCCGCGACGAAGCCCCTAACGGCGGTGGCTGGAACATCGGCCGCACCGCCCTGGACGATGGCTACCGCACCGACATGACTAGCGGCGAGGGGCGAGTCTCCCGCTTCACCGTGCGCCGTGATGCCACGGACCAGCGGACCTATCTGGACCAGGCGCCCGACGGCACAGTGACGGAGCGCACCTACACCGATAGCGTGAATACGGTCACTCGCCCCGACGGCACCCGGGTTGTAAGCGAAGAGGCTCCCGATCCCCGCTTCGGAATGTTGGCACCCTTTACGAAAGAGCGGCGCATCGACACACCAAACGGCCTGGCGTTGCGACAGACAACCCAACGCACCGCCTCTCTGGATCACCCACTTGATCCGCTGAGCCATACAGCGTTGACGGAGACGGTCACCGTGAATGGCCGCACACAAAACGCAGCCTATGACGTCGCCACCCGTACCTGGAGTACGACCAGTGCGGCAGGCCGTATCGGCACCGTTCAACTGAATGCGCAGGGCCGGCCAACCCTGAGTCAATTCGGAAGCCTCGCTGCCGCCAGTTACGGTTACGATGCCAGAGGCCGCCTGAGCACCCTCAGCGCCGGCGAAGGCACCGAACAGCGTACCACCGAGTTTAGTTACGATGCCCTTGGCAACCTCGCAAGCATCATCGACGACCTGCAGCGTACAACCCAATTCGACTACGACCTGGCCGGCCGTGTGACCCGTCAAACCCTGCCTGACGGCCGGGAAATCGAATACAGCTACGATCCTGTCGGCAACCTGGTGGCCATCCTGCCACCGGGACGCGACGCACACGTGTTTGCCTACAATGAGGCCGACCTGGAAGCGGGCTACAGCCCGCCTAGCCCGGAGGGTGCGGAGACCATTACGGCGTATTCCTACAACCTGGATAAGCAACTCACCCGGATCGAACGACCCGATGGGAAAACGGTGCGGTTTGCTTACGATTCCGGTGGCCGTTTAAGTTCCCTGGAGATTCCAATAGGCATCTATAGCTATAACTACCAGACAACTACAGGGCAATTGCAGACCCTGACGTCACCGAGTGGCGATACATTGTCCTATACCTACGACGGCTTCCTGCCCCTGACTGAAAGCTGGACCGGAGAGGTGTCCGGCACCGTAAGCCGCACTTACGACAACAACTTCCGGGTTAGGCAGCTCACCGTCAACGGGAGTGCCATAGCCCTGGACTACGACGCCGACGGCCTGCTGACCGAAGCTGGCGCCATGGCCCTGGAACGCCAGGCTGACAACGGCCTGCTGGCGGGCACCACCCTGGGCAACGTCACCACAACCATGGCCTACAACACCTTTGGCGAGCCTGTCAGCGAACAGGCGCAGTACAGCGGCGATGTTTCCTATGCGGTGGACTACCAGCGCGACATCCTGGGCCGGATCACCGAGAAGCAGGAAATCCTGGAAGGTGTCACCACCGTCTATGGCTATAGCTACGACATCGCCGGCCGACTCGTCCAGGTTACCCAGAATGGCGACGTCAGCGACACCTACACCTACGACGTCAACGGCAACCGCCTCAGCCACAACGGCAAGACCGGCACCTACGATGCCCAGGACCGGCTGCTGACATACGGCGGGGCCAGCTACACCTACACCAAAAATGGTGAACTGACTTCCAGGACGGAGAGCGGCGCAACCAGGGCCTACGACTATGACGTCCTGGGCAACCTGCGCCAAGTACAACTTCCCGGTGACCTCACCATCGGCTATGTGATTGACGGCCAAAACCGCCGCATCGGCAAAAAGGTGAATGGCGAATTGGTGCAGGGATTTCTGTATCAAGACCAGTTGAACCCAGTAGCCGAACTGGATGGCGCCGGTAATGTCACGGCCCGCTTCGTGTACGCGGACAAACCCCACGTCCCTGCCTACATGATCAAGGATGGCGAAACCTACCGCATCCTCACCGACCACCTGGGCAGCCCCCGCCTGGCGGTGAACACCGCCGACGGCACCGTGGCGCAGCGGATGGCCTACGACGCCTTCGGCAACGTCATCGAAGACACCAACCCCGGTTTCCAGCCATTTGGTTTTGCCGGGGGGCTTTATGACCAGCACACTGGTCTGGTGCGCTTCGGCGCGCGGGACTATGATCCGGAGACGGGGCGTTGGACGAGCAAGGACCCGATTCGGTTTGAGGGTGGGGATACTAATCTCTATGGGTATGTGTTAACTGATCCTATAAACTTCATTGACCCAACTGGATTGGCTCCTGGTTGGGTTGGGCCTACAGCAGCCGTTGTAGGTACTGTAGGCGGAGGGTTAGTTACTGCAGGTGTTGTTACCGGAAATCCCGTTGTTGGTGGAGTAGGGCTCGGGCTTGCTGGTATTGCAGGAGCGCTTTCGATTTGGGATTGGGCTACTACTCCTATAGAGCAGATCGATAAAATTAAAAACAGTGAAGAAATGGATAAAGTTGAAGATAGCATTCAGAAACTGAAAGATTTTAATGGTGAATCTTGCGAGTAATGCTAGGGTTTAAAAATTTGATGTGAATTGTTGAGGTGTTTAATGGGTGAAATGGACATTCGTGGAAACGCTTATTATAAGCGGCTTGACAAACTTCTATTTTGGCCAGTTTTGGGATTGGTTGTCTTGGTTTTAGTCGTTAGTGTTTTGCTGTTCGTTGTATTTAATCAGTATTATTTGCCTAGCATTTCATTGAGTCTTGAACAAGCTGTTTCAAGTGATGTTCTGGCCTTCATAAGGGCTGGTTATCAAAAAATTGCTACCACATTATTTGTCTGGATAAGTGTTCTTTTATTCCTTAATTTTTTACTGGTATATGTCGTTTGGAATGTAAAAAAGTTTTTAGCAGACTTGAGTCGTAATGTTGATAGATGAAGCTGCAATGGATTGCTTTTTGGGTGCAGTGGCAGGAGCTTGATTTGAGATTCTGAGTAAGCTCCCAAAATTCAGCGATAGTACGGCCTTTGCCAACACCGCACAGGATATGTTGCCGCCATGGAAGATGCTTTGTACGAGATCGAATCCAGGCGGTGCACTGCGAGCTTGAGACTGTGAATAATCCTCCCGGATGCTGGTTCGAAGACCATGGAGCCCCAACCCCACTAAAGAATGTGCTTGAGGCTGGATTCCAGGGCCCTGATGGCCTCCACGGCCGCAGGGCTCAGGCCTTCGCCACCGGACTCCAGATAGGCAACAATGTCCTCCTTCATGGAATGGGCCCAGAATTTGTGGATATGGTTGGTGGTTGCCTGGGTGACCGCCGCCGGATCGTCCTGACAGGGGCAATTGGCAGCGATCTGGTTGATCATCTTCACCAGGTGGGCGGTGGATTCCTTAGTCATGCGCAGGGTCTCCCGAGGTGTAGACTACCTGCCGGCCACGGCGGGCAAAGCCGATAAGGTTGAGCCCGGCCTGACGGGCATCGCGGATGGCCATGGCGGTCACACCGGACACGGTTACCAGGGTGCCCAGATCGGCCTCTGCGGCCTTGGCCACCATCTCATAGCTGCCGCGGCTGGACACCAGTGCGAATCCATTACTCCGGTTATGTCCGGCGCGTCGCAGCGCGCCGATCAGCTTGTCCAGGGCGTTGTGCCGACCGACATCCTCCCGCAACAATTGGATTCGTCCCTCGCTGTCGCACCAGCAGGCGGCGTGCATGGTGCCGGTTACCTGCTGCAGGCGCTGATGCTGGTCGAGGCCGGTAAGGGCGGTCTGGATCGGCTCGGGCGCCGGTAGCGGTTTGCGCTGGCGTGTCGGTAACGGCTGGCGGATCTGCTCCAGGGTGGCCTTGCCACACAGGCCGCAGCCGGTGGGGCCGACCAGGTTGCGTTGCGCCAGCTTGAGGGCGTTGGCGCAGGCGCCGTGGATATGCATCTGCAGTTCAACACCCTGTTCGCCGTGATCGATAATCTCGGTCTCAAATATCTGCTCCGGTTCAGTGACAATACGCTCGGACAGGCTGAAACCCAGGGCGAAATCTTCCAGGTCGGTGGGGGTGGCCATCATGACTGCATGGGAGATACCGTTGTACACCAGCGCCACCGGGCATTCCTCGGACACCGAGTCGTGGAGGGTGCGTTGTACCCAACGGCCATCGTGGCGCTCCCGTACCTGGACGGTGACTGGCTGATAGCCATTGCCGGCCAATTCGTCCCGCTTTGGTGCCGTCATCATGACTCCCGGGCCGGTGTGGCCCCGGTCAGATAGCCCCGCTGTTCCCGGTCATCGGCCTGATGGCGTTTCTGCCAGTTGGAAGGCTGGTGCACTTTCTCGACCTGAACGGCGGTCACCTTGTATTCCGGGCAGTTGGTGGCCCAGTCGGAATTGTCCGTGGTGATGACGTTGGCGCCACTGACCGGGTGATGGAAGGTGGTGTAGACCACGCCGGGCTGAACCCTGGTGCTGATCCGTGCCCGAAGCACGGTGTTGCCGGCGCGGCTGGTGATGCCGGTCCAGTCGCCGTCGGCGATGCCCCGATCCTCCGCGTCCTGCGGGTGTATATCCAGAACATCCTCCTGGTGCCAGAAACTGTTCCTGGTGCGCCGGGTCTGGGCGCCCACATTGTACTGGCTGAGAATACGACCGGTGGTCAGCAGCAACGGGTAGCGGCTGTTGGACTTCTCGTCCGTGGGCACGTATTCGGTCTGCATGAACCGCCCCAGGCCAATGGGAAACTCCGCCACATGCATGATCGGGGTACCTTCGGGGAAGGCTTCGTTGCAGGGCCACTGGATGCTGCCGAGGCGGTCGATCTTCTCGAAGCTGACACTCCGGAACGTCGGCGTAAGCCGGGCGATCTCGTCCATGATTTCACTGGGGTGGCTGTAGTTCATCGGATAGCCGAGCGCGTTGGACAGGTCCTGAGTGACCTCCCAGTCGGCCTTGCCGGCCAGTGGCGGTATAACCTGACGTACCCGGTTGATCCGTCGTTCGGCGTTGGTGAAGGTGCCATCCTTTTCCAGGAAGGAGGAACCCGGCAGCAACACATGCGCGAACTTGGCGGTCTCGTTCAGGAACAGGTCCTGGACGATAAGGCATTCCAGTGATTCCAGGGCCTGCTCCACGTGGCGGGTATTGGGGTCGGACTGGGCGATGTCCTCACCCTGCACATACAGTCCCTTGAAACTGCCATCCACTGCCGCATCCAGCATGTTGGGAATACGCAGACCGGCTTCGCGACCGATGGTCACGCCCCAGGCCTGTTCAAAGGGCTTGCGCAGCTCGTCCACCGCGACGTGTTGATAGCCAGGCAGTTCGTGGGGGAAGGAGCCCATGTCACAGGAACCCTGTACGTTGTTCTGGCCCCGCAGGGGGTTCACGCCAACGCCTTCCCGGCCAAGGTTGCCGGTGGCCATGGCCAGGTTGGCAATGCCCATGACCATGGTGGACCCCTGGCTGTGTTCGGAGACCCCCAGGCCGTAGTAGATGGCGGCATTACGGGCTTTGCCGAACAGCCGCGCCGCTTCCCGCACCTGCTCGGCGGGTACACCGGTGACTGCTTCGGTTGCTTCCGGGGCGTGTCGCGGATCGGTGATGAAGGTTCGCCATGCAGCGTAGGTATCGGGCTCGCAGCGTCGACTGATGAAGTCCTGATCTTCCAGCCCCTCGGTGACCACCACGTGGGCGAGGGCGTTGATCAGTGCCACATTGGTGCCGGGCCGAAGCGGCAGGTGAAGTCCCTCGTCGGCATGGACCGTTCGCAACAGATCGATGGAGCGGGGATCGGCAACGATCAGCCGGGCACCCTGGCGCAGGCGGCGGCGCAACTGGGAGGCAAACACCGGATGGGCGTCGGTGGGGTTGGCGCCGATCACCAGGATCACATCGGCGTGCATCACCGAGTCGAAGGTCTGGGTGCCGGCGGACTCGCCCAGAGTCATCTTCAGACCATAACCGGTGGGGGAGTGGCAGACGCGGGCACAGGTGTCGGTGTTGTTGTTGCCGAACGCCGTGCGCACCAGTTTTTGTACCAGATAGGTTTCCTCGTTGGTGCAACGGGACGAGGTGATACCACCTATGCTGTCGCGGCCATGGCGGGACTGGATGTCCCGCAGGCGCCGGGCGGCGAAACCGATGGCCTCGTCCCACTCCACGCGGCGCCAGGGCTCGTGGATGCTGTCGCGAATCATAGGGGTGGTAATGCGGTCCGGGTGGGTGGCGTAGCCAAAAGCGAAGCGACCCTTGACGCAGGAATGGCCGTGATTGGCGTGGCCATCCTTGTGGGGCACCATGCGCACCAGTTCATTGCCTTTCATCTCGGCGCGGAACGAACAACCCACACCGCAGTACGCGCAAGTGGTCACCACGCTGCGATCAGGCTGGCCCATTTCGATCACACTGTTTTCCATCAGGGTTGCGGTGGGGCAAGCCTGGACGCAGGCGCCACAGGAGACGCATTCGGAATCGACAAAAGGATCGTCCTGGCTGGCGGCCACGGTGGAGTCGAATCCTCGTCCCTGGATGGTCAGGGCAAAGGTGCCCTGGACTTCCTCGCAGGCCCGGACACAGCGGGAACAGACAATGCACTTGCCGGGATCAAAACTGAAATAGGGATTGGAGGTATCCGGTTGTGCGTCCAGGTGGTTGTCGCCGTCGTAGCCGTATCGCACCTCCCGCAGCCCCACTGCGCCGGCCATATCCTGCAGCTCGCAGTTGCCGTTGGCAGAGCAGGTCAGACAGTCCAGGGGGTGATCGGAGATATACAGTTCCATCACGTTGCGGCGCAACCGGGCCAGTTCCTGGGTCTGGGTCTGGACCTTCATACCGTCTTCCACCGGTGTGGTACAGGCGGCGGGATAGCCACGCCGGCCCTCGATGGCCACCAGGCACAGGCGGCAGGAGCCGAAGGCCTCCAGGTTGTCGCTGGCGCAGAGTTTGGGTATCCGGTGTCCGGTCAGTGCTGCTGCCCGCATGACCGATGTGCCGGCGGGCACGGTGACCGCTACGCCGTCGATGGTCAGTTGCACCTCGGTCTCCGAGGCCACGGGTGGGGTACCCAAATCAATCTCGGCTGCTTGCGCAGGATCGTAATATTGCAGCATGGTCAGCCTCCCACATTGCCCGCTGGCCGGGCGAAATCGTCGGGGAAAAATTGCAGTGCGCTCCGCACCGGATTGGGTGTCATGCCACCCATGGCGCAGAGCGAGCCCATTTCCATGGTGTCACAGAGATCCTGCAGCAGGGCGAGGTTATCGGTACGGTCCTGGTTGGCGATGATGCGGTCGATCACTTCCACCCCGCGCACCGCGCCGATGCGGCAGGGCGTGCATTTGCCGCAGGATTCCACGCGGCAGAACTCCATGGCGAAGCGGGCCTGCTGCGCCATGTCCACGCTGTCATCAAAGGCAACGATGCCGCCGTGGCCAACCATGCCGCCGACGTCGGCCATTGCTTCGTAGTCCATCGGCGTATCCCAGTGACTCTCCGGCAGGTAGGCGCCGAGTGGCCCGCCGACCTGTACCGCCCTTAACGGGCGACCCGATTCGGTGCCGCCGCCAAAATCGTACAGCAGGCTGCGCAGGGTGACGCCAAACGCCAGTTCCACCAGTCCGCCCCGGGCCAGGTTGCCCGCCAGTTGGAAGGGCTGGGTTCCCCGTGAACGGCCCATGCCGTAATCGGCATAGGTCTGGCCGCCTTCGGCCAGTATGTAGGGCACGGCGGCCAGGGTCAGTACGTTGTTGACCATCGTGGGTTGGCCGAAGGCCCCGTGATGGGCTGGCAGTGGCGGTTTGGCGCGTACCATGCCCCGCTTGCCTTCGAGGCTGTCGAGCATGGCGGTCTCTTCGCCACAGATGTAGGCCTCGGCACCCAGGCGGATGTACAGGTTAAAGGTCCGGCCACTGCCCCGCAGGTTGGTGCCAAGATAGCCTTCGGTTTCTGCCCGGGTGATGGCTTCGGTGAGTATCCGGTGGGCGTTGGGGTATTCCGAGCGCAGGTAGATAAACCCGGTGTCGGCGCCCACGGCCAGTCCGGCAATCACCATGCCTTCAATCAGCACATAGGGATCGCCTTCCATCAGCAGTCGGTCGGCAAAGGTGCCGGAATCGCCCTCGTCGGCGTTGCAGACGATAAACTTGTGGCCGCTCCAGGGTTGCCCCGGCCGTTTCGGGTCGGCCTCCAGAACCGTGCGCCACTTGCGCCCGGCGGGAAAAGCCGCGCCGCCCCGGCCGCGTAATCCCGAAAGCTCCACCTCGTCGACAATCTGGTCTGCTTCCAGCGTCAGTGCCCGTTCCAGTCCGCGGAACCCGCCATGGTTGCGGTAGTCGGCAATCGATAGTGGGTCGATAATGCCCACACGGGAGAACGTCAGGCGTTGCTGGTTCCGGAGGTAGGGAATGGTCTCCGTAACGCCCTGGCACAGCGGATGGCTTTCGCTGCCCTCGAGCATTCCATGGTCCAGCAGGGCGGTGATGTCGTCCGGTGTCACCGGGCCATAGGCCATCCGCCCCCGGGGCGTGTCCACCTCAACCAGCGGTTCCAGCCAGAACAGACCACGGGAGCCGTTGCGCACCACTCGGGCGGACACGCTGCGCTGTTGGATTTCCCGTGTGAGGCGATCCGCTACAGCGTCGGCACCCAGTGACAGGGCGGTGGTGTCCCGGGGGACATAGACGTTGATCATTGGCTACCCCGCGTTGTGTCACCGGTTTCGGAGGCCATTGGCTCGGACTGGAAGCGGAGGGGGACCCGTGTCAACTCGTCCAGCAAGCGGTCCATGGTTGCCGCGTCGACCCGGCCCAGGACCCGGTCGCCAATGCGGACGCTTGGGCCGGTGGCGCAGTTGCCCAGACAATACACCGGCTCCAGGGTGATCTCGCCATCCGCCGTGGTCTGGTGAAAATCCACCCCCAGCTGTTGCCGGGTATGCGCGGCCAGCTGCCGGCTGCCCCGGGCCTGGCAGGCTTCCGCACAGCAGATCTGCAGGACATTACGACCGCAGGGCTGGGAGCGGAAACCGTGGTAAAAACTGATGACCCCGTGCACCTCGGCCCGGCTCAGGGCCAGGGCTTCGGCAATGGCGGGCACGGTGGTAGGAGGGATGTAACCGAAGGCTTGTTGCACGGCATGCAGTAGTGGCAAAAGCGCGCCTGGCAGGTGCTGGTGCTGCTCGATCAGTTGCGTTATCCGATTATCCTGATCGTTAAAGTTCGGTTCCTGCATTCGACGCCTCCCGCTGCCTGGGCAGCGATCATGGGAACGGTCAGTTCACGGTCCCGGATGACCTCGGCGGTGGATTCTCCGGACCGAAAATGCCGTAAGTCGGCTCGACCCGGGCGCGGCGCAGCGCCATCATCGATGACGATGGCAGGCTCTGCATGGTGTCAGTGATGACATCACCGGTGATGTCCGGAGTAAAAACCTCCATTCGTTCATGCTTCGGAGCCCTGCCCATGAATTTACGGTAGCAGCGGCTGAAATGGGTCGCGGAGACAAACCCACACATGGAAGCAATTTCAACAATGGAGCACGAGGTCTGTTTCAGCAGTCGGCGGGCCCGGTTGAGTCGTATCCTCAGGTAGTAGCGTGAGGGCGTGCAGCCCATGTGTTTCAGAAAAAGACGTTCGAGCTGGCGGCGGGAGATTCCTGCCAGGGTGGCCAGTTCCTGAAGCTCTATGGGTTCTTCGATGTTGGCTTCCATCAACTGGGCAGCTTCTGCAAGTTTGGGCTGTGCGCAGGCCAGCTTGGGAAGCATCGGCATGGGTTGTTGCTCCCGCTCTTCGCGCACCCTGTCACAGACGAACATATGGGATACGGCATTGCTGAGTTCCTGGCCATGTCGGCGTGCCAGGAAGCTGAGCATCATATGCATGGGAACGGTGCCGCCGGTGCAGGTCATCCGTTCACGCTGCACGGTAAACAGGTGGTTGTTGGTCTGTACCCGGGGGAAACGCTCCTGTATGGCTTCCAGGCACTCCCAGTGGGCACTGCAGGAATAGCCGTCGAGCAGGCCCGCACTGGCGAGGACGTAGGCCCCCGTGCATACAGCCCCCAGTAACACATGCCGGCGGGACATTTGTTTCAGCCAGTTGACTTCATTCGGCGAAAAACTGCGGGTGACATCGATGCCGGCGACCACGATGATCAGGTCAAATTCATGTTCGTCGCGAATTGAGGCATCCGGCAGCATGGTAATGCCGTCACTGGCGCGGGCAGCTTCGCCTTCCGCTGTCAGCAGTTTCCATGAATAAAGTTCGGCACCGGCCAGCTGGTTGGCCATTCTCAGGGGCTCAACAGCCGTGGCTAATGCGATCAGGGTAAAGTTGTCGATCAGCAGAAAGCCCACCCGATAGGGTGTACTGGCAGGGTTGCCTGCGTGCGCTGTGTGCGAGTCTGTATCGGTGGCCACTGTGTTATCTCCCCGCCTCAATCTGAACACTAGCTGTTGCAATTGGATTGTGCAATTAATGATCAGTTCCGGCTACATTCCATTCTAAGATGGAGCAGTGGTGACGAATGGTCCACAACCGACATCGCCCCTTCCCGAATGTTCCAAAAGCGACGTTCCTGATGCATTTGGCCCGGGCTTGCGATGTGTCGTAAATCATGCTGCGAGTGTCGCCTGCAAGCACGTGGCGG
Organism: Marinobacter sp. NP-4(2019); assembly: GCF_003994855.1. Lineage (NCBI taxonomy): Bacteria > Pseudomonadati > Pseudomonadota > Gammaproteobacteria > Pseudomonadales > Marinobacteraceae > Marinobacter > Marinobacter sp. NP-4(2019). The sequence continues at coordinate 3,354,197 of NZ_CP034142.1, read as the reverse complement.
AGGTCGGGCCGCGTTACCGTTAAGGAACGTACAGCGGCAGGAGCAGTCCATTGGCTATCAGTCTGTTCGAGCTGTTCAAGATTGGTATTGGCCCCTCCAGTTCCCATACGGTCGGGCCCATGGAGGCGGCGCGTCGGTTTGCCAGTGCTCTGGAAACCGAACAGCTGGCACCTTCGGTCCGGCGGCTGAAAGTCTCCCTGTATGGTTCGCTGGGCGCTACTGGCAAGGGGCATGGTACAGGCCCCGCTGTATTGATGGGCCTGGAAGGCGAGCGTCCGGACGGGATCGATCCGGATACCATGCCAGACCGCATCGAGCGTATCCGCCACGACGGGAGCCTGTCCCTGGGTGGGCGGTGGCCCGTACGGTTCCGGGAAAAGACGGACCTGGTCTATTTTCGCCGCAAATCCCTTCCCGAACATCCCAATGGCATGATGTGTCTGGCCTTTGACGGGGACGGTCGGTGCCTGCTCGAGAAAACCTACTACTCGGTGGGTGGCGGCTTTGTGGTGGATGCTCAAGCGGGTGGTCAACTGACGATCCGGGAGGATACCACCCGGCTGCCGTATCCGTTCGGCAGTGGTCGAGAGTTACTGGCACTGTGTAGCGAACACGATATGGCCATTGCCGATATCATGTTTGCCAACGAACAGGTCTGGCGTACACCGCAGCAGATCCGTGACGGTATCCTCGGGCTTTGGCAGGTGATGCGTGAATGCGTCCGGAACGGTATTCGCCATGAGGGCGAGTTGCCGGGCGGCCTGAAGGTTCGTCGGCGGGCGGCGGCGCTGCACCGGTCGCTGATGGACAAGCAGCGGGTGGATCTGATTTCCCCCTCCCTCAGCGCCCTGGACTGGGTGAACCTTTATGCCCTGGCGGTGAATGAGGAGAACGCCGCCGGTGGCCGGATTGTGACGGCGCCCACCAACGGTGCCGCCGGCATTATCCCGGCGGTGCTGCACTACTTCGTGGAGTTCTGTCCGCGGGCAAATGACGACGGTGTCGTCCGGTTCATGCTGACGGCAGCGGCCATCGGTGTGCTGTTCAAGGAAAATGCCTCCATTTCCGGCGCCGAGGTAGGTTGTCAGGGAGAAGTCGGCTCCGCTTGTGCCATGGCGGCTGCCGGACTTGCTGCCGCCACCGGTGGCTCACCGGAGCAGGTGGAGAATGCTGCGGAAATTGGCATGGAGCATCACCTGGGCATGACCTGTGATCCGATTGGCGGGCTGGTGCAGATCCCCTGTATCGAGCGCAATGCCATGGCATCGGTAAAAGCCATTGATGCAGCGATCATGGCCCTGCGGGGGGATGGCAAACACTATGTCTCTCTCGACAAGGTGCTTCACACCATGAGGGAAACCGGTCGCGACATGCTCGACAAGTACAAGGAAACCGCCAGGGGCGGGCTGGCGGTCAACATCATTGAATGCTGACCGCCGGCATTGGCGAGAGATTGGCCGTCAGGATTTCACCCGCTCGTTATCAGGATCAAACAGTGCCCGGTAACCAACCGCCTCAATCCGGATCGGGTAGTGCTCCTGGAAGTATTCCAGGGTCAGTTCCCGCCCTTCCTGGGCATAATCGGCCGGGATGTACCCCAGCAGGATGATCTTGCCCACCGACGGCCCCCAGACGGCACTGGTGTTGTAGGATCGACGCCCCTGGCTGTCCACCAGCACCTCGCCGGTTTGCGGGTCCAGGATCGGCCACTGGCCCACCGGGTAGCGCAATACGCCGCTGGCATCACGGTGCTCCAGCATGGTCATGGTGCACAGGTAGGCGGCCTGCTGTGGCAGTGCCCGCTGCTCCAGGTAGGCGGCCTTGCCATGGAAGTCCGCTTCCTTGACCTTGGGGCGGGCCAGTCCGGCCTCGTACAGGTTGTATTCCACCTCCAGATCCACGTTCTGCAGGCGCAAACTCTTCTCCAGCCGGCGGGTGTTGGCGTAGGTTTCGATGCCAACGGGGGTGACACCCGCGTCGTAGAGCAGGTCCCAGATCCGCAGGCCGTAGCTGAACGGGAAGTAGAGTTCCCAGCCCTGCTCCCCCACATAGGAAATGCGGAAGGCCCAGACCGGTACGCCCTGGATATTCAGTTCCCGGGCGGTGGCAAAGGGGAAGTTCTCGTGGGACAGTTCGTCCGGATTGCTGACCAGCGATGACAGGGTCTCCCGTGCTTTGGGTCCCCACAGCCCCAGGGTGGCAAGCTCATCGGTGCGGTCCTGTACGCGAACCTTGTCCAGACCTTTTGCCCGGGCCATCCGCGTGATCCAGCAATAGTCCCGGTGGCCGGTGTCACCACCACAGATCACCCGGTAGTCGTTATCGCCCCGGCGGATGATGGTCAGGTCGGAGCGGACACCTCCCCGGTCGTCGAGGAAATGCGTGTATACCCCTTTGCCATGGGGCGTGGTGCCGCCCACCTTGGCAACGGAAAGGTACTCCAGCAGGGCTTCGGCATCATCGCCGGAGATATCGAAGATAGCGAAGTGGGACAGGTTGATCATGCCCACGGATTCACTCATCTCCAGTTGTTCGGCATTGGAGACTTCCCAGAAATGCCGGGCGTCCCATTCGTGTTCCCGCACCGGTATCCGGTCCCGGTACTTCTCCAGCAGCGTTGCTTCGTTGGCGGCGTAACCATGGGCCCGCTCCCAGCCGGCGGCTTCCATGAAATAGCCCCCCAGTTCCACCTCCCGCAGGTAGAAGGGGCTGGTCCGCATCTGGCGCCCGGTCAGGTAGGGCTCCCGGGGATGAACCGCCGGATTGTAGATTTTTTTCGCGGTTTCGTAGCAGCGGTTGTAGACGTAATCCGGTGTTTTCTGCAGCGGGTAGTGGCGGGCGATATCGATGCTGTGCGGGTCCAGTTCCGGCCTACCGTCGGTCATCCAGTCCGCCAGAACCTTGCCGGCCCCGGGACCGTCCTTGACCCAGACCGCTTCGCAGAACCACAGGTTGCGCACTTCCGGAGATTCCCCCATCAGTGAGCCGCCATCCGGCGTGACGGACAACAGTCCGTTAAAGGAATGTTTCTCTTCCCAGCCCAGTTCGCCCAGGATCGGGGTCATTTCGATGGCCTTTTCATAGGCATCCATGACCTGCTCCAGCGACAGGTCCCGCATGGACGGAGACATCCGTGCGTCTTTGGGTTCGGCGATGGCACTGGGGTACACCAGGCGCGGGTCTTCCGCTTCGTAGTAGCCCCACTCGATGTGACCGCCTTCGGTGGTGGTCGGGTCGCCGGTGTCCCGCACATAGGCGGAGTTGCCCTGGTCGCGGAACAGTGGATAGACGATCTGCTTGCCGGTACCGTTCAGTGCCTCGTAGGGACCGAAGAACAGCAGCGGATGTTCCAGCGGCATCAGTGGCAGGGGGGACGAAGCGGTACTGGCCATCAACGGCCCCCAGATACCCATGGAGAGCACCACGTATTCCGTCTCGATGTAGCCCTTATGGGTTTCCACACCGCGCACCTGGCCGTCCTGGACATCAATTCGGATCGCCGGTGTGTAGGGGAACGCCTGCAGTTTGCCGGTGGCAACGGCTTCTTCCACCAAGTCGCCGGCCACTTTCTGGGACCGGGGCACCACCAGCCCGGCATCCGGGTCCCACATGGCACCCTGGATGCAATTCTCATTCAGCAGCGGGAACAGTTCCTTGGCCTCTTGGGGTGAAATCATGCTGACATTGGTGCCAAAAGCCTTGCCGGAGCCGACTTTTCGGCGAAGCTCGTCCATGCGCTCATCATCATCGATGCGGGCGACCTCCATGCCACCGCATTTCTCGTAGTTTCCGCGTTTTTCGTAAAATGCCTGGCTGTACTTGGTGGTGTAGACGTTGAGCTTGTCTTGGGAGGTGGTGAAACAGAAATCCGAGGCGTGGGAGGTGGAGCCAATGTCCGTGGGAATGGCGGACTTCTCCAGCCCAACGATGTTGTCCCATCCGCGTTCGATCAGGTGGTGGGCCACCGATGAGCCAACAATTCCCCCTTGCCCGATAATCACGACTTTTGCGCTTTTCGGTAGTTGTGCCATAGCGATAACCCCTTCCACCAGAAATATTCAACCAGGAATATCAAGACTGCTGCCAGTCATTCCGGACACGGCTTTGTTTCAATGTGGCCCCGATTCCGGGAGGTTGCTACATTAAATACGACATACTTCAGTCCAAAAACGGCACTGGCATCATGGACAGACTGGACGTTCGGCAGACGGTGTATCAAGTCATCATGGTGACGGTGGTGGCTGTCATCGTGGGTGCCATAGCGTCACTGGCGGCCATTGCCTTTGTTGAGGCGGTTCTGCTACTGAATGATTATCTGCTGGTGTCGCCTTACGCCCGTATCCAGGCGGAGGACCGGCACCTGTTGGTGGTGGCTGCAACCATCGCGGTGCCGGCGTGCGGCGGACTGATGGTCGGGTTGATTGTTCGCTGGTTTGTGCAGGAACGGCGCGCCCTGGCCCCTCCCGATGCCATCCTGGCAGCGCAGACCCAACGCGCCGGGCCCGGTTTTCGCAGCGGCCTGGCGTCCACCCTGGCGGCTCTGGTCTCCCTTGGCAGCGGGGCCTCGGTGGGGCAGTACGGTCCACTGGTTTACCTGGGTGCCATGTTCGGCAATCTCGCCGGCCACCTCAGGCTCAATCTTCGGCACCAGCGCTCCATCGCCATCGCCTGTGGAGTGGCAGCCGCTATTGCCACCGCATTCAATGCGCCTATCGCCGGGCTGGTATTCGCTCACGAAGTGATCCTGCGTCACTATTCCCTGCGGGCGTTTGCGCCGGTCACCGTGGCCTCCGCGACCGGCTATATCATCGCCAACGTGATCTTCGACCGGCCCGCGCTGTTCCTGGTGAGTTTCGATCATGTGGAACACAGCTACGAGTTTTTGTTCTTCGCCCTGGAAGGAGTTCTGAGCGCCGGGCTGGCCTGTGGTTTTATGTGGCTGCTGCGAGCCAGTACCGCCGCTGCCGGTCGGTTTCCGGTGCCGCAGTGGTTGAAGCCAGCGTCGGCAGGGTTGGTGCTGGGGCTGGTTGCACTGTGGATTCCCGAAGTGCTGGGGATCGGCCAGGAAACCCTGCGGTTCGCCACCATTGAGGGGGCCTTCGGCATTGGCGAGCTGGCGCTGATTATCGTCGCCAAGCTGGTGCTGACGGCACTGTGTATCGGCTTTGGTTTTGTGGGTGGCGTTTTCAGCCCGGCCCTGTTGGTGGGGATCTTGTTCGGCGCCTTCTACGGCCTGGTCCTGCCTTACCTGCTGCCGCTGCCATACTCCGGGCTCGAGGTGTATGCCATCTGCGGCATGATGGCGCTGGCCAGCTCCGTTATCGGCGCACCGCTGACCACGATCCTGATCGTATTCGAACTGACCCGCAGTTATGACCTGACCATTGCCGCCATGGTTGCCGTGGTGTTCTCGAATCTCATTTCCTACCGGGTGATCGGGCGTTCGCTGTTTGACCTTCAACTCCGGGCCCGCGGGTTTGATCTCTCCCTGGGGCGGGACAAGGCGATTCTGGAGACCCATCCGGTCCGCGACTATTGCATCCAGACCTACACTACGGCCTACGTGGATGAAACCGTCGGAGCCGTGCGCCAGCGACTGGTGGAGGATGACCGGGCCGAGGCCATGGTGCTGACCCGTGAGGGGCTGTTCCGGGGGGTGGTGCGGCTGCAGAAACTGGTCAATGGTCGGGCTGATGCACCGTTGGAGACCGTAATGGTGGCCGACGCGACACGGTTTGATGCCGACACCACGGTTTGGCAATCCATGGAAATGCTGCGGGGATTTCTGGGGGAGGCCGTGCCACTGGTCGGTGGTGATGGCCGACTGATTGGCGTGGTGCCGGAAGAGGCGGTGATCCGGGCCTACCTGGAAATCGTTCATGATCTGCGTGAGGAAGAAAATGAAGCGGCTTAGCAGCTGGACGATGCTGATGGGCGCTGTGCTGGTCCTTCCGGGCCTGTTGTCAGCTGAAGAGCGGGTGCTGACGGTGGCCACCTGGGGCGGAGCCTACGAGGCGAGCCAGAGGGAGGCCTATTTTCAGCCGTTTACCGAGCAGACGGGTATTGAAGTGCGCACGGTCCTCTATAACGGTGGCTTGCAGGTGCTTCGCGACCATCTGGCGTCCGGAAACGTGGAATGGGACGTAATCGACATGATCCAGTCGGATGCCAGCGCGGCCTGCGAGGAGGGACTCCTGGAGACTATCTCCCCGTCAATTCTGGCACCGGCCCCTGACGGCACACCGCCGGAAGAGGATTTCATGGGCGGCGCCATTAACCCCTGCTATATCACCCAGATCGTTTTTTCTACCGTGATTGCCTATGACGATCGCGCCTTTCCCGGCATCAAGCCTCGCAACGTGGCAGATTTCTTTGACCTGGAAACCTTTCCCGGCAAGCGGGCATTGCGACGGGCGCCGGTGGGCATGCTCGAGTGGGCATTACTGTCGTTGTCGGTACCGAGAGAGCAGCTCTATGATTTGCTCAGCACTCGACGTGGGCTGGAGCTGGCGTTTCGACGCCTGGATGAAATTCGCGACGAGATTGTCTGGTGGACCGGCGGTGACGAGTCGGTCGAGTTGCTCACCAGCGGCAAGGTGACTATGGCAACGGGGTATAATGGGCGGTTTTTCGATGCCCAGGTAAAAGAGGGGGTGCCGATTTCGGTGATCTGGGATGGGCAACTGATTGGCTTTAACAGCTGGGCGATTCCCAGGGGCACGGATCAGGCCGCCATGGCGGAGCAGTTTATCGGGTTTGCCACCCGCACTGAGCATATGGCCGCCCAGGCAAACCGGATCAGCTACGGTCCCACCCGTCGCTCGGCGCGCCAACGTATTGGTCTCCATGTGGAGACCCGCGTGCCGATGCGCCCCCACATGCCAACGGCGCCGGAGCATATGGCCAACGCCGTCATTCGCGACCACCGTTGGTACTCCCAAACAGTCCGGCTGCGGGAGCAATGGTTCCGGGAATGGCTGGAGCGAAACGACGAGGCACTTTCTGACGATTCACAATGATCTGTGGTGACTGGCTGTTCTACGGAAAACTCACCTCAGATGGGAACCTGGGCCCTGACTTTGGCGTGTATTGATGTTGCCTGAGGGATGGAGTTGGGGTAAAACGCCACCCCGCTTTCGATTATCTGGAGGAGTATCCGTTGAAGAAGGTTTATTTGTTTCCACTTTTCCTGACAACCGCTTTGGCCGGTTGCCAGACATCCGGCTACATGACGTCCGCCGCCACCGACGGCGACGGTGTGACCTGCGGTGAAATCTATCAGGCCTTTGATACTTACCAGCAGGACAAGCAGTCCGCCCAGTCATTGCAGCAACTGGCTGCCTTGGTGAACCCGACCGCTGGCTCCATGGCGCAAAAGGGCGTGAGCTCTGCGGAGAGTTACTACGAGCAGATCAAGGCCAGCGCCAACATCGCACTTGCCGTCCGTGGCTGCCAGCCGGTCGGGTAACGATTAACGCACCCGGTCGGTCCGCAGGTACTGCCCCGACCGCAGGCCCACCGAGAGATTCAGGTGCGACGCTTCCGTTTCCTTGGGGAGCAGGTCGGCGACGGTCTTCATTTCGGTGAGTAACTCCTGTTCGGTTGCCGTCATTTTTTCCCGCGCAAAGTCACTGATCTCCAGTCCCTGCACGATCTGGTAGCGGCCATAGTCACAGCGCACCGGGAAGGAATAGACTATCCCCTTCGCGACACCGTAGCTGCCGTCGCTGACGATGGCCATACTGACCCAGTCATTCTCGTCGGTGCCATTGATCCAGTCGTGCATGTGGTTGATGACGGCCTGGGCGGCCGAGGCCGCACTGGAACGCCCGCGGGCTTCAATAACGGCCGCTCCACGCTTCTGGATCTTCTGGATAAAATGATCGCGATACCAGCGTTCATCCACCTGTGACATCGCCGGCTCACCGTAGATGGTGGCGTGGCTCAGGTCGGGGAACTGGGTGTTGGAGTGGTTGCCCCAGATTGTGATGCGCCGAATGTCCTTGGGGTTGGCGCCGGTGTGGTTGGCCAGAATGCCCCTCGCACGGTTGTGATCCAGCCGGGTGAGGGCGGTGAACTGCGCCGGTGACAGGTCCGGGGCGTTGCGGCTGGCGCACAGCGCGTTGGTGTTCGCGGGATTGCCCACGACCAGCACTTTCACGTCCCGGTTGGCGAATTGATTGATGGCACGACCCTGGCTGGCAAAGGCCGGTGCGTTCACGGCAATCAGTTCGCTACGCTCCATACCCGGTCCACGGGGCTTGGCGCCTAGTAGCAACACATAGTGGGCGCCGACAACACCTTCTTCAAACTTGTCGTGCAGGCTGATGCTGTGTAGTAACGGGAAAGCACAGTCTTCCAGTTCCATGGCTACGCCGCGCAACGTCCCCATGGCCTCGGGCACTTCGATGAGCTGCAGAATAACGGGTTGATTCCGGTCGATCATGTCGCCGGTGGCGATCTTGAACAGCAGGGAATAGCCGACGCTACCGGCGGCACCAGTGATTGCAATTCTGACGGGACGTTTCATGAAGACCTCCCTTATGCAGATGGGCATTCCATGTAAACTCTAGCACTGTGCGGTAGGAAATTCCTCCGCAAACCAACGCCCACAAGTCGGAGGTGAGTTACGGTATGAGCAGATCATCCACATCCCAACCGGTATTCTGGCGGGACAGCCGGCTGCCCCATGTCGAGCTTCGGGTCGTCGAGGATGGCCGTAAGGTGTGTTACGCGCCCCATACCCACACCCAGTGGTCGATGGGCGCCATTACGGCCGGGCAGAGTACGTTCTTCTACGTGGATCGGCAGTACCGTGTCAGTGCCGGGGCGTTGGTCTTCATGAACCCGGAATGGGTGCACAATTGCAATCCCATTGCGAATCAGCCCTGGGCCTACCTGATGCTGTATGTGGATGCCGATTGGCTAACCAGGCTCAGGTACCGTCTGGGCTTGATTGACGAGCCGGTTTGGCAGGATCTGGATTGCGATGTCACTCGGTCGGAGCCGCTGTTTTTGGGGTTCCGGGCTCTCGCGGACTGCCTGTTGGATGAACAGGTACCGATATCGCAGAAACGGGCCAGGGCGGAAGGGTTTCTGTCCGAGGTGATGGTGACGGTTGCTGCGCCATCCGCGCAGGCTGACCGGCCATTTCCACCTGCGCCAGATCCGGTTCGGGCGCTTGCCCGGTACCTGGATAACCATTGTGCGGATGAGTTATCCCTTGAGTGGATGGCGGAGCGGGTGGCGCTGTCTCCCTCTCATCTGGTACGGGTGTTCCGCAAACACTTCGGGATGACGCCTCATGCCTACCAAATCAATCGCCGCATCCAGCTTGGGCAGCGCGCGCTGAAGCAGGGAGCGCCGATTGCCGACGCCGCCCTGGCGGCCGGGTTCTATGATCAACCCCACTTCCAGCGGGTTTTCAAGCGTTTGGTGGCTGCCACGCCGGGACAATACGGCCGGCCGTTAATCGAGGATCAGGTACAGGCAACTGGCCGCAAGCAGGACGGCGAGGCTGCGATTGACGGTTTGCAGCAGTCGGGGGCGCTGGATTTGCTGGCGGAGGAAGCGCCCGGTCAGCACCCAGGTAGACAGCGACAGCCAACAGATCGGTAGATACAGGGTGGCAAAGATCGTCAGTTGAACCAGGTCGCCACCGGACGTGTATGCCCCAATTCCAGAGGCCGAGGCCAGCCACGCCTTGGGGTTGAGCCACTGCATGAGTGCGCCGGTCCAGAATCCGGGGGCTTTGGCGGGGGTGTCGCTGGTGATGGTTCCGTCATCGATGGCCAGTCGGTAGCTCAGGTAAAGCAGAAACGCGATACCGGCCCAGGTCAGCAGGCGTTCAAATCCCGGAATCCAGGCAAGTGTGGAATGCAGTCCCAGTCCGATGGCCAGAAAGAGCGCGATGAATCCCAGCGTAGCGCCGGTAACGAACCACAATCCCTTGTACAGGTGATAGCGGGTGCCGCTGCTCAAACAGACAAGATTGACCGGTCCTGGCGATATGGAGGCGGCCAGGGCAAAGGCGGACATGGGCAGAATCAGGGACAGGGTCACGGGCAGCTCCTTACTTGTGGATGGTCTGCAAGGAGTGTGACGGGGCTGCGGCCACAGGTATTGCACAAAATTGCGCTGTCCTGAAATCGCGCATGAAGCAGAATGCGCCGGATAATGCTGACAATTATATCCGGCTGATTCTGGGTTCGTAATCGTCTAATGCCATCCCCTGATCTGAGCTACCCTTACTACCCACACACACTGCGTTGCTTACGGGAGTGACGGAGATGAATAAGGTTGATTGGCGCATCAAGGGATCTGAGTTCGTAAACTGTAACTGTGAGGTGGGTTGCCCTTGCCAGTTCATGGGCCGACCGACCCATGGTGACTGCAAGGCGTTTGCTGCGGTGAGGATTGAAGAGGGATTTTTTGGCGATACCCGTCTGGACGGTTTGTCGTTTGCCATGACGCTGCAATGGCCCGGAGCCATTCACGAGGGTAATGGGCAGGGTCAGGCCTTTGTCGACGAACGGGCGACACCTGAGCAGCGTGAGGCTCTGATGTCGATCCTGTCCGGCGAGACATCCGAACCCGGGGCCACTTTCTTTAACGTGTTTGCCAGTACATTGACAAAAATGCACGACCCGCTGTTCTGTTCGATTCAGGTGGACTGCGATGTTGAGCGGCGTCGTGCCAGTGTCCGGGTGGCCGATATGATTAATGCGTCCGGAGAGCCCATCATCAATCCGATTTCAGGTGAGGAGCATCAGGCTCGTATCGACTTGCCTGGTGGTTTTGAATATGCGGTGGCGGAAGTGGCCCGTGGACGCACGAGTGCCCATGCGGGAATCCCCCTGGAACTGGATGCCAGCCACTGCCATCTGTCCCATCTGGATATTGGACCGAGCGGCGTTTATCGATAGGTGATCAGGGGCTGTTGATTTCGCTTACAGCCCCGCATCCTTGACGCTCTCCATGACCACAAACGTGCTGGTCTGCAACACATGGGGCAGGGCCGAGATCTGTTCCCCCAGCACCTGTCGATACTCTGCCATGTTGCGGGTCCTGACCTTAAGCAGGTAGTCAAAGTTGCCTGCGATCATATGGCATTGCTCGACGGCGGAAATCTGCTTCACGGCTTGGTTGAAGGCTGTCAGGGACTGGCTGCTGGTGTCGTGCAGGGTGACCTGAGCGAAGGCGATATGGCTCTGCCCGAGTTTGGTCTGGTTCACCAGTGCGGTGTAGCCGGTGATGTAGCCCTGTTCCTCGAGCCGACGCATGCGAACCTGGCAGGGGGTCTTTGACAACCCCACGCGTGAGGCAAGCTCGGTGACAGTGATCCGGGCGTGTTTCTGAAGTTCGCGAATAATGGCGTGATCGATTCTGTCCAATTCGACCATAACTATGTTTCCTGGCTGGATGAACGGCTATATCAAGAGCCAAATATAATCAAAATACCTGTATTTTGAAACTATATGGTCAAAGAGACTTTCGGGACTTGAGTATACTGGAACCTCGTCCATTCCATATACCCAGTTGAATGTACCCGGAGCCGCTCCATGCCACAGTCCCGCCCTTCACAACAACAAACCTTGCTGGAACAACTCTCTGACGCCCTCCAGGATCAGGAGTCGGATCCCCACGGCGCGAGGAACCTGCGGGAAATCGTCGCGAAGATGATGACCGAGTCCCAGTCCTGGGACGACGACCTGCATGCACAGTTGGTCGAATCTCTCGGTGAGGCGTCCGGTGGTCTGTGCGCGCAGATGTTCAGTGGCGGTTTTCCCTCAGCATACCGGGCACGGTTCCCGGTGGCGGAGGCCATTGGCGACATTCACCAGATCCAGTCCATCGCCGTCAGCTCCGACGTCCCCATGCGTTTTTACCAGCTTGCGGAGCCATCAGCTGATAAACGGCCATCGTCCGAAAGGGAGATCCACTTCAAGCTCTACAGCCAGGGCAACCCGGTCATTCTCTCGGACGTCATACCGATCCTGGAGAACCTGGGAATGCGGGTGCTGGGCGAGCATCCGTATCGGGTCCAGCGGCGGGATGGAGTACATTTCGGCGTCAGTGATTTTACCGTGGAGTGCCATTCCCATTGCCGCGACGCCGATCTGGAAAAAGCCAAACCTCTGTTGCAGGAGGCGTTTCGTGAAATCTGGAATGGCTTTGCGGAAAATGACGACTTCAACCAGCTTATCATGGCGGCAGGGCTGGGCTGGCGCGAAGTGGCACTGTTGAGGGCATATTCCCGGTACATCAAGCAGATACGTTTCGGCTTCAGCCAACCGTTTATTGCCGACACGCTGGCGCGTCACCTGAACATTACGTCGATGCTGGTGGTCTACTTCAACGCGCGTTTTGATCCGGAAATCCCGGCGGAGACCCGGGAAGTGATGGCCGGGCGGATTGAGAGCGATATTCTCGGCGCCCTGGAAGCGGTGGAAAGCCTGGACGATGACCGTATCCTCAGGCGTTTCTATGTGCTGATCAAGGCAACGTTGAGAACCAATTACTACCAGCGCCAGCACGGTGGCCAGGTCAAGGGCTACCTGTCATTCAAGCTTGATCCCGCTGCTATTCCCGATATCCCCAAACCCTGCCCGCGCTTTGAGGTATTTGTGTATTCGCCGCGTGTGGAAGGTGTTCACCTCCGCGCGGGGCCGGTTGCCCGGGGCGGTCTGCGCTGGTCTGATCGCGTGGAGGATTACCGCACCGAGATCCTTGGTCTGGTCAAGGCTCAGCAGGTCAAGAATTCAGTGATCGTACCGGTGGGGGCCAAAGGCGGTTTTATCGTCAAACAGCCACCCCGGGGCGGCTCGCGGGAGGACCTGAGAGCGGAAGGCATTGCCTGCTACCAGACCTTTATCCGGGGGTTGCTGGATCTGACGGACAACCTGGAAGATGGCGACGTTGTCCCACCAGCCGATGTGGTTCGCCATGATGACGATGACACCTACCTGGTGGTCGCTGCTGATAAGGGAACCGCGACCTTTTCCGACATCGCCAACCGGCTGTCGGAGGAATACGGTTTCTGGCTGGGTGATGCGTTTGCCTCCGGTGGCAGTGAGGGTTATGACCACAAGAAGATGGGGATTACCGCCCGCGGTGCGTGGGAATCGGTGAAACGCCATTTCCTGGAAAAAGGACTGGATACCCAGAAAGACGAGTTTACCGTGGTTGGCATCGGGGATATGGCCGGCGACGTTTTTGGTAACGGCATGCTGTTGTCTGACCGTATTCGCCTGGTGGGTGCGTTCAACCACCAGCACATTTTTATCGATCCGCAGCCGGATACCAGGGCTTCCTTTGCCGAACGCCAGCGCCTGTTCCGGATGCCCGGCTCAAGCTGGGCCGATTACGACACCCGGCTGATCAGTGACGGCGGCGGTGTGTTTCCCCGTTCCATGAAATCGATCCCGTTGTCACCACAGATGCGTGCTGTGCTCAATGTGGAGGCCGGGCAATTGTCGCCCAATGAGTTGATCAGTGCCTTGCTCAGGGCTCCGGTGGATATGTTGTGGAATGGCGGGATTGGCACCTACGTAAAGGCCAGGGACGAGTCCCATGAAGATGTAGGCGATAAATCCAATGACGGATTACGGATCAACTGCGACCAGTTACGCTGCAAGGTGCTGGGTGAAGGTGGCAACCTTGGGATCACCCAACTTGGCCGCATCGGGTTTGCCCGCACTGGCGGAGCAGCCAACAGCGACTTTATCGATAATGCCGGAGGCGTTGATTGCTCGGACCATGAGGTCAACATCAAGATCCTGCTCAACGACCTGGTCCAGCAGGGTCGGCTGACGCTGGACGAACGTAACCGGATGCTGCGGGCGATGACGCCCGAAGTGGCTGACCTGGTGCTGACAAACAATTATCGGCAGGCCATGGCGTTGAGCCTGGCCCAGAGTGGCGTGGTTGCCTCGACAGATGAATATGAGCGTCTGATGCGGCGCCTGGAGGTCGAAGGCAAGCTGGATCGGGCGCTTGAATTCCTGCCCGACGATGAGGAGCTTCAGGCCCGGCGTGAGCGTGCGGCTGGCTTTACCCGTCCGGAGCTCTCGGTGCTGGTCTCCTATGCCAAGATTGAGCTCAAGCAGGCACTGCTCACCGCGCCCATTGTTCTCGATCATCGCTTTGCCCAGGCGCTCCATTCCGCCTTTCCGGCGTCGTTATTGGAGGCTTTTCCCGATGCCATAGCGGCGCATCCCCTGCGTGCCGAGATCTCCGCGACCCAGATCGCCAACGATATCGTTAACCGCATGGGGATTGCCTGGGTAGACAGGATTCGCAATGCCACCGGTGTCGACTGTGGTCGCCTGGCGGCTGCCTACCTGATCTCCCTGCGCGTCCATGGCGTAGATGCCAAATGGGCCGATATTGAAGCGCTGGACGGCAAGGTCAGCGCGCAGATCCAGGCCGAGATGTTCGGGGATGTCATTCGCCTGGTGACTCGCAGTACCCGCTGGTTATTGCAGAACCGCTGGCACGGTCTCGATCCGGACAACTGCGTGGGGCGCTATCAGGAACCCCTGGCCGAAGTATTGGCGTCAACGGAACGGTTGGCCACGGTGATCCCGGAAAGTCGTTGGCAGGAGCGTTATGAGGAGTACCATAAAGAGAAGGTGCCGGAGCATCTTGCGATTTATTGTGCTTCGGCCGAGAGTCGTTATTGGCTCATGGATATGATTGAAATATCCCGCCAGCTGGACCAACCCCTTGAGTCCGTGGCGTGGGTGTATTTCCGGCTGGGAGAAAGTCTGAGCCTGACGTGGCTGGACAGGCAGATGCGAGTATTCCGGGCTCGGGGACATTGGCAGGTGCTGGCAACAATACACTACCGGGATGAACTTGATCAGAAACTGCGGGATCTCACGTCCAGTGTGTTTTTGGCGGCTTCTGAAGCTCCTCCCGGGGAGCGTTCCCCGGAGCAGTTGCTGGAGGTCTGGCGCGAGGACAAGCAGCCGTTGCTGGGGCGCTGGAAACAGATGCTGGGAGATATGCAGACGGCCAGTGAGGTTGATTGTGCGGTTTTCTCGGTGGCTCATGGCGTGCTGCGGGAGCTGGCCTCGAAAAGCGAGTGATGGGGTTCTTGTAGTGGAAATGTCTAATAATTCGTTGTTCGATAGAGAATTAAGAAAAGTTTAAATAACAAAAAAGACAAAATGGTATGCAAGTACGGTTTTAATAGAGAAACAGTCTTTGTTGATCTCGGTAGAATGCGAGACAGATAAACAACTAAGAGGGTACAACTATGAGACCGCAGCAGTCAGTGACTCCCGCACTTGTCGATAGCCGGCAGGCCATTCGTGATTATTACCTGGCTGACGAATACCAAGTGATTCGTGAGTTGATTGCTGGCGCTCAGTTGTCCCAGCCGGAGCGGGAGGCCATCTCTGCCCGCGCGGCCGACCTGGTGCGCAGCGTCCGCAAGAACGCCAAGTCCACCATCATGGAAAAGTTCCTGGCGGAATACGGCCTCACCACCAAAGAGGGCGTTGCGCTGATGTGCCTGGCGGAGGCACTGCTGCGTGTGCCGGACAACACGACCATCCACGAGCTTATTGAAGACAAAATCACCTCCGGTGCTTGGGGAGCCCATGTTGGCAAGGCCTCTTCGCCGTTGATCAATACCGCCACGGTCGCCCTGCTGATGACCAGCAACCTGCTCAGGGATTCGGAGCGCCACACCGTGGGCGATACCTTGCGCAAGCTGCTCAAGCGTTTCGGTGAGCCTGTGATTCGCACCGTAGCCGGTCAGGCAATGAAGGAAATGGGCCGCCAGTTCGTGCTGGGTCGTGACATCGACGAAGCGCAGGACGAAGCCAAAGAATACGTGGCCAAGGGCTACACCTATTCCTACGACATGCTTGGTGAGGCCGCCCGCACCGATGACGATGCCAAGCGTTATTTCGATGCCTACTCCAACGCTATCGACAGCATCGCCAAAGCCTGCGAAGGTGATGTGCGCAAGAATCCGGGAATTTCCGTCAAGCTCTCCGCGTTGCTGGCCCGTTACGAGTACGGCAACAAGGAGCGGGTGATGAACGAGCTACTGCCCCGCGCCCGTACCCTGGTGAGGAAGGCTGCGGCGGCCAACATGGGCTTCAACATCGACGCAGAGGAACAGGATCGCCTGGATCTGTCCCTGGATGTGATCGAAGCCCTGGTATCCGATCCCGAGCTGGCCGGCTGGGACGGTTTTGGCGTGGTGGTCCAGGCCTATGGCAAGCGCGCCTCGTTTACGCTGGACTGGCTCTACGGGCTGGCCGAGAAATACGATCGCCGCCTTATGGTTCGTCTGGTCAAGGGCGCATACTGGGATGCCGAGATCAAGCGTGCCCAGGTGATGGGTCTTAATGGCTTCCCGGTGTTCACCCGCAAGGCGTGCAGTGATGTGTCGTTTGTCTCCTGTGCGACCAAGCTGCTGAATATGGCCGACCGGATCTATCCGCAGTTCGCCACCCATAACGCCCACTCGGTTTCCTCGATACTGGAACTGGCAAAGGTCAAGGGCGTGGACAGCTACGAATTCCAGCGCCTGCATGGTATGGGTGAATCCCTGCATGACGAGGTATTGAAAGTGAGCGGCGTTCCATGCCGCATCTATGCGCCGGTCGGCCCCCACAAGGACTTGCTGGCGTATCTGGTCCGCCGCCTGCTTGAGAACGGCGCCAACAGCTCGTTCGTGAATCAGATTGTCGACACTCGTATTACCCCGGAAGAGATCGCCAAGGATCCGATCCTCAGTGTGGAGGAAATGGGCAGCAACATTTCCAGCAAGGCGATTGTGCATCCGTTCAAGCTGTTCGGGGAAAACCGCCGTAACTCCAAGGGCTGGGACATCACCGACCCGGTCACGGTGAAAGAAATTGACGAAGGTCGCGATGCCTACCGGGATCACCGCTGGAAGGGCGGCCCGATGATTGCGGGCGAAGTGGTCGGTACCGAGGTTCAGGTCGTGCGTAATCCTGCCAACCTGGACGACCTTGTCGGACACGTGACCCAGGCTTCCAATGCGGACGTGGATACCGCTATTACTGC
The DNA here is from genome assembly GCF_003994855.1 of Marinobacter sp. NP-4(2019). Classification (NCBI taxonomy): domain Bacteria; kingdom Pseudomonadati; phylum Pseudomonadota; class Gammaproteobacteria; order Pseudomonadales; family Marinobacteraceae; genus Marinobacter; species Marinobacter sp. NP-4(2019). The sequence goes on along the minus strand of NZ_CP034142.1, from coordinate 3,337,145 downwards.
CGCTGCAGCGGGCTTTAGCCGCTGGTCCGAAACACCTGTTGAGGACCGGGCTGCGTTGGTGCGCAAGGTGGGCGACCTATACGAGGAGCATGCCTACGAGCTGTTCGCGCTGACCACCCGCGAGGCAGGCAAGTCGCTGCTGGATGCGGTTGCCGAGATCCGTGAAGCGGTGGATTTCGCCCAGTATTACGCCAATGAGGCCATCCGCTATAAAAACAGCGGCGATGCCCGTGGCGTGATGTGTTGTATCTCGCCGTGGAACTTCCCGTTGGCTATCTTTACCGGCCAGATCCTGGCTAACCTGGCGGCTGGTAACACCGTGGTTGCCAAACCCGCCGAGCAGACGTCCTTGCTGGCGGCACGGGCGGTGGAACTGATGCATGAAGCTGGCATACCCCGCGATGTCATTCAGTTGTTGCCCGGCACAGGCGCCACGGTGGGGGCTGCATTGACCGCTGATTCGCGGGTGGCCGGCGTGTGCTTTACCGGCTCCACGGCAACGGCCCAAAGCATCAACAAGATGATGACTGAAAGTATGGCCCCGGATGCGCCCCTGGTTGCCGAGACCGGTGGCCTCAACGCCATGATCGTGGATTCCACTGCACTGCCGGAGCAGGTGGTGCGGGATGTGCTGGCATCCTCCTTCCAGAGCGCTGGGCAGCGCTGCTCGGCGCTGCGCATGCTCTACGTGCAGAAAGACATCGCCGACAACCTGCTGGAGATGCTGTACGGCGCCATGGAGGAACTGGGTATTGGCGATCCCTGGTTGCTGTCCACGGATGTGGGCCCGGTCATCGATGAAAATGCCCGCAAGAAAATCGTCGATCACTGCGACAAATTTGAGCGCGATGGTCGCCTGCTCAAGAAACTCCCGGTCCCTGACCAGGGGCTGTTCGTCTCTCCGGCGGTGCTCAAGGTCACTGGCATCGAGGAAATGGAAGAAGAAATCTTTGGTCCGGTGCTGCATGTGGCGACCTTTGCCGCGAAAGATATCGACAAGGTGGTGGATGACATCAACGCCAAGGGTTATGGCCTGACGTTCGGTATTCACAGCCGGGTCGACCGCCGGGTTGAACGGATCTCAAGCCGGATCAAGGTCGGTAATACCTACGTTAACCGCAACCAGATTGGTGCCATCGTAGGCTCCCAGCCGTTTGGTGGTGAGGGCCTGTCCGGGACCGGTCCCAAGGCCGGAGGTCCGCAGTACGTTCGCCGCTTCCTGAAAGGGGCAACGGTTGAGCGCCCGGCGGACTCCGGTGCCAAGCCGATTGATATCAAGAAGCTTGAGGGGCTGATTGGCAAGCTGCGCGACATGAAAGCGCCGGCACCGGAGGCCAGAATCGAGGCGATGAAACCGGTCTTCGGGGAAGTGCCAGAACCGCTGGATGCCCATTCCGAAGAGTTGCCAGGTCCGACCGGCGAGCTGAACCGACTGTCCAACCACGCCCGTGGCGTTGTTCTCTGTCTCGGCCCGGACAAGCAAACCGCATTGGAGCAGGCCGCGATGGCTCTGTCCCAGGGCAATAAAGTAGTGGTGATTGCACCGGGAGTGGACGACATCGTGAACCAGGGCGCCAAGGCGGGGCTGCCGATTGTTGGTGTCGAAGGACTGCTGGAGCCCGAGGCCCTGGCAATGGCCCGTGGCTTCCAGGCCGTGGTGAGCTGTGCTGAGCCATCGCTGCTGCGGGAATACCGTCTGGCATTGGCCAAGCGTGAGGGGGCGTTGCTGCCGTTGATCACGGAACATACCCTCGATCAACGGTTCGTGATTGAGCGCCACCTGTGCGTGGATACCACCGCGGCCGGTGGTAACGCCAGTCTGATTGCTGCGTCTGAGTAACGATCGGCGAACAAACGCCATCAGCGGCCGGGGCCGCTGATGGCTTGCCATATTTTACTGGCCGGTGGTGTCAGGCCGTTGCGGCATAAGCCCTCGGCAGGTGCCGCTGTATATATTCCTTCAGATAGTTGCGAAGGCATTTGGCCTTTGCGTTCATCAATTGCCCGCTGGGCCAAACCAGATATATCTCCCTTGGCTCTCCCAGCCATTGCGGCAGTACCTGTACCAGTTCACCGGACTCGAGCTCCGGCTGTACCTCGGTGAGGGGGAGTAGGGCGATGCCCTGCGCATCGCAGGCCAGGTATTTCGCCAGGCTGGTATCATTAAAGGTACCGCTATACCGGGGGTAGATTTCCTGGCAGGTGCCGGTTTCACGATGGCTCAGTTTCCATTTTGATGCCATGGTGGTTCCGATGATGCGGTGTCCCTTGATATCAGATGGTGTGTAAGGCTCGCCGTATTGCTTAAGGTAATGTGGGGAAGCTACCAGCACTTTGTCGATCTGCCCCAATTTCTGTTGATAGAGCAGCGAATCCTGCTGGGGGCCGATGCGTATTGCCATATCCGCCTGGCTCTTCACCAGGTCCTGTAACTGGTTTCCCAACAGCAGTTCCAGTTGGATGTCCGGATAGGTTCGGGTAAAGCCCAGCCACATTGGCCGGAAGAAACCGTGGGAAATGTTGGTGGGCGCCAACACTTTCAGGCGGCCGCGCAGCTCTGTCATGTCTTCGCTCAGCCGCCGCTGGGTCTGTTCGAATTGCTCAACCAGGTTGGCGTAAGCCTGATAATAGACTTCCCCTTCCTGAGTCAGCACACATTGCCTTGCCGAGCGATGAAGCAAGCGACAACCGAGGTGCTGCTCCAACTTCTGAAGCCGGCGTGTCACGGTGGCTAATGGCAATCCGAGGTAGCGCCCGGCACTGGAAAGATCACCCTGCTGAACAATGTGAACAAATAGGGCTATGTCATTCATCATGATTTCATATATGAAATTTAAGTTTTAAAAGTTGTCTGTATTTCTGTATGTGGAATTCAGACTATCATGGTTGCCTGGTTAAGCGAATGGAGTGTCACTATGGTTCCGGTGAAATATGCGCCCTATGTGTTTTCGTTTTTTATGTCCCTGCTGATGTCAGGGATCATGTCATTCGTCATTTCCGTGTTTAACGTTGGCCTGGTGGACGACATTGTAATCATCTGGCTGAAGGCCTGGATGTTCGCTTTTGCAGTCGCCCTCCCCACCATCATTGCAGTGACACCCCTGGTGAGAAAACTGGTTGCCCTGACGGTCGTTCAGGGAGAGGAACACTAGAGTCCGGGTTGGTGGTGATGGAACTTTTAACGGAGCGAGGACATGGTGTTGGAAACGTCTTACCTGTTGGGTGCGTTGGTCGTTGGAATTGGCGCCACGCTGATCATGGATGCCTGGGCCCTGCTATTGCGCCGGGCCTTTAATGTGGCTTCGCTGAACTTTTGCCTGGTTGGCCGCTGGCTACTGCACATGCCGGATGGAACATTCAGGCATCCGCACATTGCCAAGGCTCCCGAGAAAAAGGCGGAATGCACGATTGGCTGGGCCGCTCACTACCTGATCGGCATTGCGTTTGCCTTTGTTCTGGTTATTCTCACGGCAGGGACTTGGCTTGAAAACCCATCCCTCTGGCCTGCGTTGTTGGTTGGCATTGGTACAGTGGTGATACCCTTTTTTGTCATGCAGCCTGCGTTTGGCTTGGGCGTTGCGGCGGCGAACACCCCCAGGCCTTCACAGGCCCGGCTGAAAAGTCTGGTGACCCATACCGTCTTCGGGTTGGGACTGTATGCGTCGGCTGTGCCATTCAGTTATTGGCTGGCTGTGTAGGATTAGTGGAGCAGGTCGACATCATTCCGTTCCCTGGTAGAACTGCCGGCTCTTCTCATACACCGGTCCCATGTCGACCATTGAGAATCCCATCACTGGCCCCTGCAGGTAAAACACATATTCACCGCCCGCCGGCACCGTTTCCCAGTATTCCGGGATCTTGCTGCTCCGTTGGTCGATGACCGGATGGGCGGGATGCTCGAATAGCGCTGTGGCGGTTGATTGGTAAGGTACCGCGATCGCTTGCGGTGACGCGAGCAGGCTATAGCGTTGCAGGCCAGGGTAGGTGGCGGCAACGGTGACCAGAGCCGTGACGCCAAGGCGTTCCGCCATCGGGACGCCCCGTCCCAGGCGGTGTTCCGGCCCATCAGACCCATGCCCGTCAGCCGGGGGATTTGGATGTTGAACGTGGACGAATTCAGCTCAACCCGGACTTTCCGATTACTGATAACGATGAACGGCAGCAGTGCCAATAGGGCCAAAACCAGAATGCTCTCGTAGCTCAGGGAGCCATCGTCCGTATGGATCAGTTTTGACAGATCCCCGGTTTCACTGACCCCTAGCCAAGCCAACACCACGAATACTCCCAACATAGGCAGCAGGAGCAAGCTGAGCAGGGCAGTCATGTGAGTGGTGCGCAGGATGCTGGGAGAGTACCGAAAATGTTGGGTGGTCATGGTCAGTTACTTCCCTGAAACTGGTTTCTATCGGCCATTAACACGGGGAGGATAGCATGGAGCCCGGGGGCGGTTTGTGATGGGCTACGTATTGGGCGGTTGCGCCCACCGAAAGCACCTATCCACCTATCGCTTTGTAGTCCAACTTCATGGTATATCAGCAACTCCTTTGTCCTATTCTTTATTCCGGAACCAGAAACAATGCCAAAAGCAGGTGAAATCAAGAAAAACTCAGCGGTTGAATATGAAGGACGGGCCTACTTCGTCAAGGACATCGAACGCTCCGTGCCACAAGGCCGCGCCGGCGGCAGCCTGTACCGCATGCGGATGTATGACGTGGTCACGGGTAACAAGATCGACGAGACCTTCAAAGACTCGGACATGCTGAACCTGGCCGACCTGGTTCGCCGACCGGCGACCTTTTCCTATTCCGACGGCGATGAATACGTCTTCATGGACAGCGAGGACTTCACGCAATACAGCCTGAACCGGGAGTCCATCGCAGAAGAACTGCTGTTTATCAGCGAGGACACCGAGGGCCTGATGGTGATTCTGGTGAGTGATGCACCGGTTGCACTGGCTCTGCCGCCGACGGTGGACCTGGAGATCTTGGAAACCGACCCCTCCATCAAGGGCGGTTCGGCCACGGCGCGGACCAAGCCGGCAACCTTGTCGACCGGATTGGTGATCCAGGTGCCCGAGCATATTTCAACCGGCGACCGGATCAAGGTGAACGTGGAGGAACGCCGGTTCCTCGGGCGAGCCTGACGGTACTGGAATCGAAGGGCATTGAAAGAGCCGCCATCCGGATTCGATAATGGATGTGGCGCCAATATCCCTGAAGGAGGCGACTATGGCAACCGCAGCCGGCAAACTGGTGGTTTTCTACGATGGCTCCTGTCCTGCCTGCATCAAGGACCGCCGGTGGTATGAAAAGCTGGCGGGCAAAACCGGGGAATCCGTTGAGTGGCTGGATATTACCGGGCGTGACGATGAGTTGCGGAGAGAGGGGATTGATCCCGACAAGGCCCTCAGGGAGTTGCACGTCAAAGACAATGAAGGCAGGGTGCACCGGGAAATGGATGCCTATATCCTGTTGATGTCCCGCGTACCTGTACTGAAACCCCTTGCCTGGCTGATTGGCCTGCCGCTGATCCGGCCCGCTCTTGCTTGGCTGTATCACCGGTGGGTGGCCAAACGCCTCAGCACCAGCCAGTAACTGATGGTGTCTGTCCTGAGTTCCGCGTTCGTCGGACATGAATACCCCGGACCAGGGGGCTGGACTAGTCCGGGACGGTGATTACTCGGGCAGAGTCTCGCCCGAGCCTCCCATCTCCGCTGGCACGTCCTTCATCTTGGGCAGGCCATCATGGATAGGTAATACGGATTCCTGGTAGTGCACATGCAGTGCCGGCTTGAACTCCAGGTCGGGCAGGTTGGCTACGTACACGTCCACCAGTCCCATCTTCGGGTGGTCGGTAAAGACGTGCCCTCCGCATTTTTTGCACCACTTGCGATAGCTTTGTTCTGTCAGGTGGAAAGTGCCGATCTGGTCTTCGCCGGCCAGAACTTTGAAACTCTCGGGTGGCCATAGCGAAAACGCGTTCACGGGGCTCGCCGACCATCGCCGGCAGGAATCGCAGTGGCAGTAGCCCATGGCCGCAGGCTCACCACTGACCTGAAATGTCACTTCACCGCAGAAACAACTTCCTTGATGCTGGCTCATGATGTTCTCCCTCAGATGCCTGAATACGGAATGTTCCCATACTCTCTGTGATCAATGGGGTTCAAGTTAATATCCCAGAGAGATCCGGTTCATGTAAATACGTCTAAAGTGCTGATAGCTGGCTACTCAATGTCGATTTCTACTGTTATCTCTCAGAGGGATTCAGTACGCTTGGCAACCTGGTCTATTCAGGAGGGAGGCATGCCCAGTACCGACACCAAACCCGTTTCCGTCTCTGCCATCGAGAAGCATGTCTATAAAGTGTTTCCCAATGACATGAACTCCCATAACACGGTGTTCGGTGGAATGATCATGGCCAAGTGCGATCGCCTGGCACTGGTGGTAGCCGAGCGTCACTCCGCCCACGTCTGCGTGACAGCCGCAGTGGATTCCATTCACTTTCGGGCGCCTGCGAAAGGCAACGATACCCTGCTGTTCAGCCTGTCACTGAACCGAAGCTGGGGATCCTCCATGGAAATCGGTGCCCGGGTCGAGGCTGAAAACAGCTACACCGGCGAGGTGCGGCATATCCTGTCAGCTTTCTTCACATTTGTAGCGTTGGATGAAGAGGGTAAACCGGTAGATGTGCCTGAAGCGGTTCCGGAGACTGACGAACAGAAACGTCGGTTCGACAACGCAGAAATTCGACGGAAAGGGCGTTTGCAGACCCGGGAAAAACTGTCCGGCCGGACGGGTCAGTAGGGCTTTTTGGTGGACTCCACATCCACCACCCGGCCATTGCGAAGGGTGATCACCCGGCGAAACTGGGTGTTGCTCAGTTCATACAGCCATTCTTCGACGGGAACCGGATAGCTTTGGGTGGTCAGCCCGGTGCGGTTGGGCGTGACTACCTGCCAGGTCACCTGCTTTGACAGAGGCTTGCCACAGCGGGCGACGACTTCGAATTCGCTGATGCCTTCCTGCAGGGCGCCGGTCGTGCAGGGGCCTGCGTTATCCGGGTAAAAGCCGTAGCCCAGGCTGTCTTCCCGGTGCAGCTTGCCGTTACGGAAAACCAATCGACGAATAAAGCTCTGAGGGCCTCGGTTGTAGTACCAGTGCTCCTCGGTTTGTACCACGCCCAGTCCCGGTATGACGGCCTGGGGATAGGTCGCAACGTAGTCTGGCTGACCACAACGCTCTTCCACTTCCAGCGGCCAGTCACCCTGGCTCACCAGAGCGCTGCCACAGCGGAAAGAGGCCATCGCGGGATTGATGGTCAGCAGTAAGGTAAGGCTGGCGAGAACTTTAGTTGCGCGCGTAACGTTCATGGAGAATACCCACCCGCTCAACATAGGCACGGGTTTCCGCGTATGGCGGGATGCCACCATGGCGACCGACCGCGCCGGGGCCGGCGTTATAGGCCGCGGTGGCCAGCCTGGTGTCACCACCGAAACGTCTCAGCATTTGTGCCAGGTAATTGACCCCACCGCGGATATTTTCGGCGGCGTTCATAGCGTTGCTGACGGCCAGCTCCCTTGCCGTTGTCGGCATCAACTGCATCAGCCCCTGCGCCCCCTTGGGGGAAATGGCGCCAGCATTGAACGCGGATTCCGCATGGATGACCGCGCGAACCAGGGCTGGATCTATCTGGAACTGTCGGGCAGCCGCCTGGATTTCGTCACGGTAGGGCTCGCGGTAAAGCGGCGTGGTCCGCCAGTCCACTTTGGAGTTCGGATCGCAGGCGTAGCAGTGGAAGCGGATGACATCAAAGTCTGCCCCTGATGGCCGGTTGCCGCTGTAGGCGACCACGCCATTTTGGTCCCGATAGCGATAGACCACCTCACTCTTGCTTGAAGCGTGCCGCTGTTCGCTGCTTTTGACATTGGTGTATTCCACCGTGCCATCGGGATGGACAATACGTTTTACACTGTCGCCGGCAACCGGTTGGGACAGTAATGCCAACACCAGGGTTGCCAGTAATGGTGTGGAGAGAAGATTACCGCTTGTCATTGCGCACTCGTGAGAAACCTGAACGGACACTTGTCTGATAATCGTCAGTATACGTTGTTGTGGTACGGAAGAAACGTAACGGTCAGTGTCAATATCCGCAAATGTGATGGCGTCTCCAGTCATTGTATTTGTAACGGGTTTGACCCTAGGCTTTTGCATCAACAATAAACACGGGATTCACGATCATGAACGTAGCGGGTAAGACGGTGATAATCACCGGCTCTTCCAGTGGCATTGGCGCGGTTGCGGCGAAACAGTTAGCGAAGCAGGGGGCCAGGGTGTGCCTGGTGGCGCGACGGGAGGAAGAACTGGCCCGTGTTCAGGGTGAGATCATCAGCGGCGGCGGGCAGGCATGGATCTACCCGGCGGATCTGACCGATGAAGCGTCGCTCAACCAGTGTGCCGAACGGATTCTGGATGAGCATCAACGGGTAGATGTGTTGGTGAATAACGCCGCCCACTCCATTCGGCGCCCGATCACCGAGGCGCTGGACCGCCTGCACGATTACCAGCGTACGATGAACATCAATTACATCGCGGCGGTGGGGCTGACCCTAAAGCTGCTGCCCCGCATGCTTGAGCAGGGGGAGGGGCAGGTGGTGAACATCTCGACCCTGTCATCCCAGGTCCCGATCCCCCTGTTTTCGGCCTACCTGGCCAGTAAATCGGCGCTGGAGTCCTTTTCCCGTTCCCTGCTGGCAGAGCTTGGCCACAAGGGGATCGACGTCACGGTGGTGTATTTCCCGATGGTGCGGACGCCGATGTCCTCGAGAACCAGTATCTACCGGCATATGCCAATGATGAACGTGGACAAGGCCGCCGGGTGGATTGTGAAGGCGGTGAACAAACGCCCGGCGCGGGTGGGAAGTCCGGTGGGCACTTTGGGGAGCCTGGCACTGGCAGCACTGCCGGGGCCGGTGACCCGGCTGACGCAGCCGGCCTTTCGGCAGATGGACCGTCTGTTGAAGCAGAAGATGGGCCGGGACGGTTGACCCTATCCGCAGGGGACGGACCGGGTTTCCTGATGATTCAGTGCCCGGTATTCTCCCGGTTGCAGGTTCTGGTCCAGGGCTATGTTGCCCATCTGCTCCCGATGCAGGGAGACCACTCGATTACCTACGGCATGGAACATTCTTTTGACCTGGTGGTAGCGCCCCTCGTAAATGGTCAGCAGAGCGTTGCTGGCGTCAATCTGTTCAATCTGTGCCGGTGACGTTGTCAATTGTTCGTATTCAAACCAGATGCCTTCGGCAAAGCGTTCGGCGGTGTCCGGCGATATGGGGTGTGCCGTGGTTACCCGGTAGACCTTGGGAATCCGGATTCGGGGTTCGGTCAGACCACGGGACCAGGTGCCGTCGTTGGTCAGTATCAGCAGCCCGGTGGTGGCCCGGTCCAGGCGTCCCGCGATATGTAGGCCTGGTCTCAGGTCCGGGGCAATCAGGTCCAGTACTGTGGGGTGGAGGTCATCCTCGGTGGCGCTGAGGTAGCCGGCAGGCTTGTGCAGCATCAGGTAGCGGGCCTCGGTGCCCTGTTGGATGATGCTGTCATCAACCGCGACGGTGGCAAACCGGTCAACATCCACGGACGCCTGTGTACACACCTTACCGTTGATCGTGACCCGCCCGGCCGCGATCAGCGCATTGGCCTGTTTGCGGCTGACACCGTTCTGGTTGCTGAGGATTCGCGAAAGTTTCATGGCGTGAATGATAACGGGTTGGTCTGGCTCCGCACAGGGTTACCACAAGGCATCTGTGATGGTGGTAAAGGCCGTTGTCTGTATCTGTATTGTTTGCCTGCTAACTTTTAAAGTGGTTGTATTCTGGAATCCTTTTGCCTGGTTGAATCGTCATGCGTTCAGTTTTCTATACTTTTCTGGTACCCGCGCTGTTTGTGTGGTTGTGGAGCACTGGATTCATCGGCGCCAAGTACGGGCTGCCGTATGCGGAGCCGTTCACGCTGTTGCTGATCCGCATGTTGCTGACCCTGGTGTTGTTGGCGGTGCTGGCCTGGCTGATGAAAACGCGGTGGCCGGGATGGCGGGGTGCGGGGCATCTGGCGGTTACCGGCCTGCTGGTCCACGGCTGTTACCTCGGTGGTGTGTATTACGCCATCCAGGGCGGTATGCCGTCGGGTATTGTGTCGCTGATTGTTGGTCTGCAACCGCTGGTCACGTCGGCCGCTGCGGTTATTGTGTTGAAGGAAGGTGTCTCGGGGCGGCAGTGGCTGGGGCTGACTCTGGGGCTGGTGGGAGTCACACTGGTGTTGCTGGAAAAGTTTGTCGGAGGTGATGGCCATACTTCTGACTTTCCCCTGTGGACGCTGGTCTGGGCCGGGTTCTCCCTGGCGGGAATATCTCTGGGAACGGTGTACCAGAAACGACATGGCACCCAGGTAGACCTGGTGGCGGGCACGCTTATCCAGTACACCGCCGCGGCGGTGTTTTTTGCCATCGGCGCTTTCACACTGGAAAGCCGGGAAGTGGAATGGGCGCTTCAGCTGCAGCTCTCCATGGCCTGGCTGGTGTTTGGTGTGTCCATCGGCGCTATCCTGCTGTTGATGTGGCTGATCCGCCAGGGGGCCGCGTCGCAGGTGGCCAGTCTGTTTTATCTGGTCCCGCCGGTGACCGCCCTGGAAGCCTTCCTGTTATTTGATGAGCGGCTGGGTGTTCTGGCCATGGTCGGTGGCGCGATTTCCATCACCGGGGTAGCGCTGGTCGTTACCAGGCGATCATGACCACACTGGTGAGGATGGCAAGCAGAATGGCCAGGAACACCACTTGCGTCCATGGAAAGCGCGGTTGTGGTTCAGTCTTCAGTTCCTCCTCCAGATACTCCCGCAACAGCCGTGTATTGCGGGTGTTTGCCTTGTAGACAATATCGAAGGCATCTCCCACCACCGGCACCATGCCACCGAAGGTTTCAATCAGCATGTTCTTGATCATGTGGGCCTTGATGCGCTTGCTGGCGCCGGCCCGCTGGGCTTCCAGCAGGACATACAGGGACAGCACCAGGCCGATCAGGTCTCCCACCACGGGCAGTAACCCGATGATGGGGTCCAGGCCAAGACGGATCCGGGTAAAGGGAATCCGGATGGCGGTGTCGGTTACCCGCGAAAACCTGTCAAGGCGGGCAAGTGTTGCCTGCTGCCGGGTTCTCAGTTCGGCTTGGTCGCTGGTGGTTTCCCCGTTGGGCATGTCAGGTTGATCCTCGTAAATTCCTGAGTGTGAAGTGAGTTAGAATGTTAGCCTTCTGCAAAGATGGATGCGAGGACTAAGGTAAATGACGGCAATGACGGTTACGGTTCTGGGTGCAACGGGTCTTACCGGCGCCGCGGTGGTGAAAGGTCTGCTGGCGAGGGATGAGGTGGCGTCGGTGGTGACCCCCGTACGTCGGGCAACCGACAGGCAGCACCCGAAACTGATACAGCGGGAGGTGGACTTTGACCGGCTGGATGACCACGCAGATCTGTTTCAGGCTGACGTCATTGTGTGTTGTCTCGGCACGACCATCCGCAAAGCCGGTTCCCAGCAGGCGTTTCGACACGTGGATTACGACTATCCCCTGAAGGCGGCGGAACTTGGGCGATCCCGGGGTACGCGGGCATTTGTGCTGATGTCCGCGATTGCGTCTTCGTCTTCGTCAACCGTGTTCTATAACCGTGTGAAGGGGGAGTTGGAAGACAGTATTGGTGGTCTGGGCTATCCTTTCCTGTCGATCTATCGTCCCAGCCTGTTACTGGGGGACCGTCGGGAACACCGAACGGCCGAGGCTCTGGGCATGAAGGCCATGCCCCTGGTCAACCGGGCGCTGATCGGGCCGCTGGAAAGGTTCCGTGGTATTGACGCTGAGACTGTTGCCCGCGCCATGGTGAACGAGGTCTGTGGGCTGACATCGGCCACCGATGGCGAAGGCCTGGTCCGGATTCACGAGTATCCGGACATCGTGGCCCTGGCAAGGTAAACCCCTCCCCGAAAACTTTTTGCTTCCCGGCAGGCTTATTCGCCAGCCAGTATCCAGCCTGCCGCCTTTTCGGCGATCATCAGTGTCGGTGAATTGGTGTTACCGCTGGTAATGGTGGGCATGACGCCGGCATCCACGACCCGCAAACCGTCGACCCCGCGAACCCTCAGGTGGGAATCCACCACCGCCATCTCATCATCGGCCCGCCCCATGCGAGTGGTGCCCACGGGGTGGAAAATGGTGGTGCCGATGTCTCCGGCCAGGCGGGCCAGTTCGTCGTCGGTCTGGAACTGCACGCCGGGTTTGTATTCTTCCGGCTGGTACTTCGCAAAGGCCGGTTGTGCTGCGATGCGGCGGGTAACTCGCAATGAATCCGCCGCCACTTTAAGGTCTTCCGGCGTGCTCAGGTAGTTGGGGGCGATGGCCGGCGCTTCACCGGGATCGCGGCTGCGGATGCGCACCGTACCCCGGCTGGTGGGATTGAGGTTGCACACGCTGGCGGTGATGGCGGGGAAATCATGCAGCGGCTGGCCGAAGGCTTCCAGGCTCAGTGGCTGCACGTGGTACTGGATGTTGGCGTAATCGTAGTCATCGGAGCTGCGGGTGAAGGCGCACAGCTGGGACGGTGCCATGCTCATGGGGCCTGAGCGTTTAAATAGGTACTCGAGGCCGATCTTCGCCTTGCCGATCAGGGAGTGAGCCATGGTGTTAAGGGTATTTGCCCCGTGGACCTTGTAGACCGAGCGAATCTGCAAGTGGTCCTGAAGGTTTTCACCGACACCGGGTAGATCCCGGATCAGCTGAATATTGTGTTGTCTGAGCAGGTCCGCCGGGCCGATGCCGGAAAGCTGGAGCAATTGTGGTGAGCCGATGGAGCCGGCTGACAGGATGACTTCCCGTGATGCCAGTGCGAGGCTTTCGCGGTGCCCGGAACCGGTGATGCGGACACCAATACAGCGGGGCTGACTGTCCGTCCCGGATTCCATTTCGAGCCCCAGTACCCGGGTGGAATGCCGGACGGTCAGGTTGGGGCGTTTGGCGGCGCTGCGCAGGAAGGCCTTGGAGGTATTCCAGCGCCATCCAGCGCGCTGGTTCACCTCGAAATAATCCACGCCCTCGTTGTCGCCCCGGTTGAAATCCCGGGTACGGGGAATGCCAGCCTGCACCGCAGCCTCGGCGAAATCCTCCAGCACCTGCCATTTCAGCCGCTGGTGTTCCACCCGCCATTCGCCGCCGTGACCGTGGAACTGTGCGTGGTGAGCGTCGGCATCTCCGCCGGCATCGAGCCGGTAGTGATCTTCGTGGCGCATGAAGTCCGGCAGGCAGTTGTCCCAGCGCCAGGCGTCGTCGCCGGTTACCTCCGCCCAGTGATCGTAGTCGCGGCGCTGGCCACGGATATAGAGCATGCCGTTGATGCTGGAACAGCCGCCCAGGGTCTTGCCACGCGGATAGATCAGTGAGCGACCGTTGAGACCGGGCGACGGTTCGGTCCGGAAGCGCCAGTCCGTACGGGGGTTATCAATGCAGTAGAGATAACCCACGGGGATGTGAATCCAGTGGTAGTTGTCCCGACCGCCGGCTTCAAGCAGCAGTACACGGTGGTCCGGATTGGCGCTGAGACGATTGGCAAGCAGGCACCCGGCGGTGCCGGCACCCACAATGATGTAATCGAAGTATTCTGGAACAGAATTTGTGCTGTCGTTCATGCCGATTAACCAGGGTGTTTTTGTTGTAGTGGCCATTGGTTTTGTAGCGTATATCGCGGCCAATTACACCCTGGCTTAGACTAATTCCTCAGGCCGGTCTGTCGGAATGACCCAAATCCCGCTGTGGATTGATTTCATCGCGGACCAACTGCTTGAGTTGCATGATCTCCGGGAAGCCTCCCTGTTCCTTGCGTGACCAGATTTGTGTACCGTTGACCCAGACTTCGAAAATACCGCCGGTACCCGGGTGCAGTGTCAGCTCATCCAGTTCACCTTCAAAGGTGGTCAGCAGTTCCTGGGCCATCCAGGCCGACCGCATCAGCCAGCGGCAGCCGGTGCAGTAGTGAATATCAACTCGATTGGTCATGGCTCTCCACACTGTTTGCAAGGGGTTAGGTTGGTTTTGCACAGATACGTTTTGTCACTGACTTTTCTTTTCTGAACGGTAACCATAGGCATCGCCCAACACTAACATAAGCAGAATTGTCGATAAGGACACGATCATGTCTACCCTGATGACCTCGTTCATCGCAAGGTTACTGAAAGGCACCGTACCGGGTTTTGTTGTGCTGAGTACTGTCATCCTTAGTAGCGGCACCAATGCCTCCGAGCGTCTGTACATCTTCACGGAAAACTATCCGCCGTACAACGAGGCGGTATCCGGCAAAGGCTACGCCCACAGCGAGGACGGGATTACCGGTATTTGCAGCGAAATGGTGAAGGCGATGCTGGCCCGCGTGGATTACGACTACGTGATGAAAATGCGGGACTGGAGTTATGCCTATGATTGGGTCCAGGGGCGGGAGAATCATGGCCTGTTCTGTACTGCCCGCACCGATGAGCGTGAAGGTCAGTTCCAATGGGTAGGACCGTTGGCTCCGATCAAGTGGACACTGTTTGCTGCTCCGGGATCGGATATCACGCTGGACTCCCTGGAGGATGCCAGGAAACACCGCATCGCCGGGTACAAGGGGGATGTGATGTCTGATTATCTGGTGAGCCAGGGATTTGACGTGGTCATGAGCATCTCAGGGGATGTTAACCCCCGCCGGCTCGAGTTGGGAGAGGCCGACCTGTGGGTCACCGATGGACTGGTCGGTCCGCTGGTTGCGCAAGAGGAACATGGTATCAGTGGCCTGAACCCCGTCCTGGTGTTCCGTGAAACGCCCATGTATCTGGCGCTGAGTAACGAGACTTCACCTGCAATAGTGGCGGCCCTGCAGAAGGCCCTGGACCAGGCGCGTGAGGCGGGAGAACTTGATCACCTGATCCGTCAGTACCAGCCATGAGTTGAGCTGCGCCGGCAAGGCCGCAGGACACCGGGCGTTGCGCAATTTGTTCAGAAATGTTTTGTAGATTCGTCGATCCTCGTATAGAACTGGTAGGGTAGCTACAAACTCTTACGAGGATCGTCCATGGCTTTTTCCCCTGAGTATCTTGCTGAACTGAATTTGCTGACGCAGTTTGGGTCTTCTTCAACCCAGGAAGGTATCAAGGTGCACCAGCACTCTGCGTCGGAGGAAACCGTGAAAGCGGCTGAACGGTTGCACCAAAAGGGCTTGATCACCCAGCAGGACGGTGGTTATCTGACCAGTCTCGGCAGTGAGGCGGTGGAATTGACTCAGAAGCTCCAGTCCATTCTGTCCAGCCAATGAGTTCGTTGGGCTCTGGTGTCAGTGCCAGAACGGAATGTCTGATTCTGGTGCCCTGCGATCAATACTCACCCCTTTGCCTTCCAGGATGCGTAGCAATATCTGGGTGTCTTCCACATTGAGGAACGCCCCCAGGGAGATGTCCTGCTCCCGGTAGGTGAGAAACAGCTTGGCGGGCGTAAAGGGGTGTCGTGGCATATGAACGCGGACCCGGGCGTAACGACGTGGAAGTGTCCATTCGGCCTGTTTGACACGTCTGCCTTTCTCCAGGGTGAGACTGTCAGTGTATATGGACAATACCTCACGCGTCTGGCAAGCCTGTGCCGTGTAATAAATGCCGGCTGCCAGTGCGATGAGTTCCAGTCCCGCAAAGGGCATCACAACCCAGGCGCCGGCCACTGCCATGCCGGTGGCGATTACCAGTGATACAGTAAACAGGGCCAGCCAGACCTGAACGTTGCCCCGCCAGCTGAGTGACCGGTTGGGGGTTAGTAACAACCTGAGACCTTCATTGCATTCGAGGTGTTCTACCATGGCCCTTATCCCGCAACGGATTTGACCGCTGATACCCCAGGGCGGTTGATGCCGACAGGTTGCCGCACCCTGACAGAGCCGTAATTCAAAAGGGACGGAAACCGCGACATACTGTCTGCTTTCAGCATAGCTGCTAGTACATCGGAGTTTCCATTTGGCGAAAAAAACTTTTCCGCGAGGTATTGTCCGGTCCCTGTTCTGGGGTGTTGCCAGTTTGCTGGGGCTGCTGATTGCTGTCCTGTTGGTGTTGCGGTTTATCAATCCGCCCACCACCGCGTTCATCGTCGCTCACAGCCTCAGCCACCCGGATGACAACATCCGGAATCAGTGGGTGGACTACGCCGATATATCCCCATGGATGCCCCTGGCGGTGGTCGCCAGTGAGGACCAGCGCTTTCCCGATCATTGGGGCGTGGATTTTGCCGCTATCCGCAAAGCGTTGGCCGAATACGAGGCGGGCAGGGGGCTCCGGGGAGCCAGCACCATCACCCAGCAAACCGCCAAGAACCTGTTTCTCTGGAACGGTCGAAGCTTTGTGCGCAAGGCGCTGGAGGCGGCCCTGGCGCTGGGACTTGAAACTCTGTGGCCAAAACAGCGGATTCTTGAGGTGTACCTTAACGTCGCGGAATTCGGGCCGGGAATATACGGCGTGGAGGCGGCCAGTCAGGCCTATTTCGGCACCAGTTCACGCTACCTCTCGCCGTCCCAGGCTTCGAGGCTGGCAGCCGTGTTGCCCAACCCGAAAGTGTTGAGTGCGGATAACCCCTCCCGGTATGTGTGGGAACGTGCCGCCTGGGTGCAACGGCAGATGCGACAACTGGCGGGGCCGGGATACATTCAGGGACTGTGATTCGAACGCCTGGTGATCGGGATCAGGGCGGACGTAACGAAATCAATACACTCTTTCAGATACCCCGTCTGTGGCGGCTCTGTTAGAGTATTGTCGTCGTTATCTCGCTACAGGATCTGCGCCTGATATGTCCAGACAAACCACCCATTCCCAGAAGTTGTTGCTGTTCAGTCTGACCGGACGAAAGCAATTCGCGCTCGGAACGCTGAAAATCCGCGAAATTCTGCCTTACACCCGGCTGACCCGATTGCCCCACAGTCACTCCGCCGTGCTCGGTACCATGTCGTTTCGCGGCGCCGCCGTGCCGGTTATTGATATGGCAGCCGCTGTGGGTGGGCGCTCCCTGACCATCGACGAGCAGAAAGCCGGTTCCATCATCGTGACGGATATCCAGCGCCGGGAAATCGGTTTTGTGGTGCGTAGCGTCAGCAAGATCATAGAGGCGGACTGGAAGCAGGTTCAATCGCCGCCGGCGGCGCTTGGGGACCAGGCTTTTGTGACTGGACTGCTTGATCTGGAAGGCGAGCTGATCCAGTTACTGGACGTAGAGTTACTGTTGTCGAAAGTCTATCCTTCCGCCGTCAATGTCGACATGGCGGCCCTGACGGATGTGGAAAGCGAGACCCTCAGGGCTCAGCGCATTCTTCTTGTGGATGACTCTCAGGTTGCCCGCAAGCAGCTCTCCGATGTGCTCGATAGCAAGGGCATTCCCTATGAGGTGACCAGTAATGGTCAGAGCGCAATGGATATCATGCTGCAGGCGGCATCCATCGGTGAACCCGTGGATATCCTGGTGAGTGACATTGAAATGCCAGGGCTGGATGGCTACGAACTGACATTCAAGCTCCGTGATCATGGCTCACTCAAGCAGCCCTATATCATTCTTCACACCTCTCTTAACAGCGAAATGAGCCTGAGCTATGCCAATCAGGTTGGCGCCAACGAGGCTCTGACCAAATTTGATGCCCACGAGTTGATGCAGGCAATGTTACGTGGGGCTGAGTACTAGTCGCTGCGGGCTTGATCGGGAGTCAGTGTTCGGGGGGATTCTGTCAGCCGTGCGATGAGGCGCGGGTTACGTTCGTAGATGTCATTACGGAAGTGCAGGGTGCCGTCGCCGTCCACCCAGGTGGTCCAGTATTCCAGATGTACCGGCACCGGCTCTTTCAGGTATACGGTGGTCAGCTCGCGGGAATTGACCACACGCTCAATGCGTTCCCTTGACCAGCCATCCTGCCCCTCCAGCAACAGGCTGGCCAGCCGGAACGGCTCCTCGACACGAATACAGCCGGAACTGAAGGTCCGTTTGCTGTGGGAGAACAGGCTGCGGGCGGGCGTGTCATGCAGGTAGATATCAAATTTGTTCGGGAACATGAATTTGACCCGGCCAAGTGCGTTGCGTGGTCCGGGCTCCTGAACCAGTTGAAACGGAAAGTTGTTTTTGGACAGTAGCCACCAGTCGATGGTTTCCGGATCGACCCTTTCACGATCCGCACCCCACCCCCGATACACTGTGAAGTCCATTGTCTGAAGATAGTCTGGATCTCGCCGTATGGTGGGTAACTGGTCTTCGATCATGATGGAACGGGGAACCGTCCAGGTCGGATTGAAGACCAGATAGCGAATTCGATCGCTGAATACCGGTGTCTGCCGGTACGGGCGACCGACAATCACCCGTGTTTTCAGAACCTCTTTGCCTTCTTTCACCATGCGCAGTTCGAACCCGGCAATGTTCACGATGATGTAGGTGTCGCCGAGATCTTCGGGCAGCCATCGCCAGCGTTCAAGGTTGGCGTCAAGTTGGACCAGCTTTTCCCGTGGGGTGATGTTGAGGCTGGCGAGGGTGCGTCGCCCGATCAAACCGTCGGTGGCCAGCCCGTGGCGAGCCTGGAATCGGGTGACAGCCGCCTCCAGCCTGTCACTATAGTGGCTCTCGATTATCTGTTCTTCCAGCGATATTGTGGGCATCAGGTCGCCCAGGGCAATCAGACGCTGGCGGATAAGCGGTAGCCGATCATCGGTCATGCCGGGGCGGATGGTGGGGCCGCCGGCAATTGGCTCCCAGGGGATGGCGAGCAGGGATTGCAGGAATTCGCGGGCTGTCAGTAACTGCCGGTAATCGCTGGAAGAGGGAGTCAGGCGATCGATCAGGGTATGGATCTGTTGATGCTCCAGAGCCTGGGTTACGATTTTAGCCACGTTTTCAGCTTGGCGGCTCGCTGTCCATTCCGCCTCCATGGAGTCTTTGTTTACCTTGCCATGAAGTAGGTGCGAGGTGAGCAGGAGCAGGCTGTCACTGAGTAACAAATCCAGATCCGCCCTTGCCTCGGGGACCAGGTCCTCAGGGGAGCGCGCCGCAAACGTTGCCAGCACGTTGTAATGATAGTCCGACGGCTTCAGGCCGTGACGTCCTGCTTCCCGGATCGTGTCCAGTAACACTTCGCGATCTTCGTCCCGGTTCCAGGCCAGGGCGTACTCCCTGTGACTGTAGAATTCCGGCAGGGCGTTCAGCGCCAACAAGGGTTCCCCGAGTGCGCTGATTGTGAACCCCTGGTGCACTGCTTCCATGCGTTCACGGATAGCGTCGTTCGCCACGCTGACCAGGGACCACAGGCACACTAACAAGCACAGCAGAACTCGCACAGCCGTCAATCCTGGGAACATCCTTCTCTCCCGGGCGGGTAAAAATTGAACCGCCCTGTTATTAATCCTAGACTTTTATTGGGCGGTTAAAAAGGAGGTGTGCCCGATGAACAAGACATTGAACGGACATTACGAGGATTTCGATCAGGCAAGAAATACCGAAGAGGATTTGCTCGCAACGGGGTTGCCGCGGGAATCGGTTTTTGTGGACAAGGAAAACCAGGTAATCAGAGTGATGATTCCCTCGGAGGAAGAGCGGGAAATCAGGGAAATCTTCGACCGGCACCGCGTCACTTATTAGGAGGGCAGGACCCCGGCTAATCAATGGGCGGGGTCCTGTTATTCAGCCAGCCCGACCGAATACACGTTCGAAGAAGCCCGCCTCTCTGGTGTCGGGAATGGGGAGGTTGTCCATTTCTGCAATAGCACGCCGCCAGAAATGCTCCGGGTTATCCAGCGCAACAACTTTGTTTCGCTCCTCGGAGGTGAAGGAGTTGTGTTCGCCGCCGATGCCCAGCGCAATGAGCTCTCGCGTCCACAGGTAGATCGCGGCCCGAACCGTTTTCAGGATGCCGGAGTAGGTGTCTCGGCTGACATTGATGGCCAACTCGGCACTCAGGTTGATCCTGGATTGCAGTTGCGCCATTGCCTCAGGGGGCAGAACAACCCTGTTGCCCGTACCTTTTTTGCAGTTCAAACAGATTTTTTCCAGTTCCTTGATGCCGTCATTCAGATCCAGGTGGCCGTGATCCGCTTTCTGTTTGTCGTCCACTGGCGCAGGAATCCAGCCATATTGGGGAGAGCGGGCAACGATGTGGCCAGGCAGGTCCCGACGATAGGGTGGTGCCAGTGTACTGTCACTGTAGCCTTCGAACTCAGTGCGTAGCCACGTTGCCATTTTGCGGTGGCGAAGCATCATCGCCAGCGTAATCGCGGACGGCATCATCTTTCCGAGAAGTTCATTGGCATCCTGTGCTCGTTCCTCCAGATGATTCACTGGTGCGGACATTCCGGATCTCCTCATGGACAAACGGCAGCCACTGGCTGCCTTGTTGTTTTTATTGGTAAGCCCGTTTTCGGTATCACGGACCATGGTTGAAAAGTAGTCAGGAAGAGCACAATCGTCCATAGTAAAGCGTAGGTGTTTTGTTACTTAAAGTAAGGCAGGGGCTGTCGCCTTGACGCTTGGCATCGCCGAACGGAATCAGGGGATTATCATGAACGAGCCCGATTTTACTGCGCGCAGGATGGCGATGGTGGAATATCAGGTCCAGGGCAGGGGGATTACCTCAACCCTGGTGACTGAGGCTATGCGTCGTGTCCGGCGGGAGCGGTTTGTACCAGAAGATATGCAACTGTTGGCTTATGAGGACGGCCCGCTGGGGATTGGGGAGGGGCAGACCATTTCCCAGCCCTATGTGGTGGCTTTGATGATTGATGCTCTCAATCTTCAGGGGGGAGAAAAAGTGCTCGATGTGGGCACGGGGTCTGGCTATGGGGCGGCGGTGCTGGGCTGTATCGCCGGTGAGGTTTTCGGCGTCGAGCGACTGCCGACCCTTGCTGCACGTGCCCGCGATGTATTGCGCGCAGAGGGGTTCAGCAACGTTCATGTTTATTGCGGTGATGGCACCCTCGGGATGCCGGAGGTGGCGCCTTTTGATGGCATTGTCGTTGCCGCCGGCGGCCCGTCGGTCCCGCAGGCATTGAAAGACCAACTGACCATCGGTGGACGCTTGGTCATGCCTGTTGGCGGCGAGCACATCAGTCAGGATCTTGTTCGTATCACCCGGGTGTCAGCATCCGAATACGAGAGCGAAAGCCTGGGTGGGGTACGATTCGTCCCCCTTCTCGGAGCACAGGGCTGGCCGGAAGAATTTGGCTAGCCCTTTAGCCCGTTGCATTGGTGCTCTCAAAGATCTTGTCCGCAGAGGCGGCTACAAAGCCCGGATACAGTTTGCCACTGGCATCGGGATAACGCAGTGCAAATTCATAGAAGCAGCTCGGAATGGCTTCAGTGCGGTCGGAAAAACGGACCGGCACCCTGTCCGCCATGGTAGAGGACTGCTCCAGAAGGTCTTGCGGTGAGCCTTTGATCTCTCCGCCGGAACGGTTAACCCGATAGCCGTTGTCTTTCAGCAACTGATTGATCTCGGCCACCGTCTGGTACTGGCTGAGCTGGTTGATGCTGACGGTAAAGTGGTTGGCACGGAAGCCCCAGGCGGCCAGCCATGCTGCGTACTCGCTTTCCTGCAGCAGGGTCTCATAGGTGGCGTAGTCCACGTTCCAGTGTCGTCCCGAGTACAGGAAGTTGTCCGCCTGAACGTCGTCAGGGTTGACTTGTGACACCAGTTCATTGGCAATAACCTGTAACTCATTTGAGCACTGCTCGGTCAGGAGTTCCGAGATGAAGACTTTCGGGGCTAACGGGTCCGGGTGTTCATAATGTCGGGCGTAGAGTTTTTTCGCCTCGAAATGGTATTCCCCGCCCTGGTAGTAACCGAGAGACGTGAAGTGTTCCGCCAGTGCATCCAGGCCAACGGGTGACAGGTTGAAGGTACGCAGGGCTATGTGGTCATTGACGATGGTCTGACCTTCCGCCGCGCCAAGGATCCTGTGTATTTCCTCAGCCGAGGGTGTTACCTGGCGGTAGGTGTCCCACAGATGTTGAAACAGTGTGTTCCGGTCAGTGTGCATACAGGACCTCCGGTGAGTTGGGGTGGATAGTGGTTTCGGCTTTGCCAATGGCGGCCAGTGACAAAAAGCGGGTCATGCTGCCGTCCGACAGCCCCAGTTTCCGGGCCAGGGATGCCGGCACTGAGAGCAGATTGTGATGGGGCAGCCAGGCCGCTGCGTGGGTGATCGTGGCGCGGAAATCCGAAACAGCGGTGTTGGCAATCAACATGGCATTATCACGGTTGCCCGTTTGATTGCGGGTAATCGCGGGCATGGAGTCATCAACCACCTGAACCCGGCACAGACTGGAGCGTCTGATACTGGTGATCTCGTGCAGTTGTGCCTCCACCGTGGGGCCTGCATCAAACAGGTCGACGAAACCGGTGTGCCGGAAACCCTCTGCTATCAGCATCTTCAGTGCGGGCCTTGTCTGCTCGTGAACCTGGCCTATCACCTGGCGCGCTGCCGGAGGCATCGCCGCCATGGGCAGCGGTCCGTCCGGCAGCAGGGTGTCCAAAAGCTCGGGCGTGGCGGTGCCTGCAAGTCGGGTGACGGTGGCAAAGTCCAGGTTGCCTGCCCGGGTTTTCAGCCAGTTCCAGAAAGGAGACTGGCCATTGGCATCGGAGACACCCCGCATCTCGGCAATGATGGTGGCGGAAAATCGATGCGGATTCTGGGCCATGAACAGGAACCGTACTTTCGACAGCAGCTTGCCGGCGTTGGCCCGGCGATATCGGGGGCGCAGGTAGAGGCTGCAGATTTCTGTACAGCCGGTGTAATGGGAACAACGGGTGAGCCGTTCACTCCCTGAGAGAGAGGCGGGGTCGGTTTCCCTCCTGAAGTGGCAGAGTGGCCTGTCATGCCCTGCGGAAGCTTCAATACCGGTTGTGCCCATAATATCGCCCGTTGTCTCATCTTCCAGGACAAAAAGGTAGTGTTCATCGCCAGGCTGGTAAAGCTTCCGTTGGAAACTGTCGATGGTGTGCCGAAGCTTGCTGTCCAGATACTCCGGATCATCAACCAGAGACGTGAAACCGGGGCCGGATTCACGTGCAATCGCGCGCAGTGCTGGCAGATCCTGGTACTCGATTGGGCGAATAATCATGGTCAGTCCCCGCGTGTGGATGATGTGCCTGTTGTCATTGCCTCTTGTGAGTCAGTATGTAAGCGGAGGGCGGTAAAATGTAGTGGTAAAATGACCGAATTAGTGGAAAGATTTATCAAAACGTTGGCGTGAGTTGGCAATATGATAGGAAAGCAGGATCAGAAGTTGTTGCTGTTACTGCGGCAGAACGCACGAACGAGCATTTCCGACCTGGCGCGTGCGCTCCATTTATCGCGGTCAACGGTCCAGAACCGTCTCGGGCGTCTGGAGAGCAGTGGGGTGATCAAGGGCTATTCCGTGCAGTTGGGGGATGCCTATGCTGCCAATCAGGTTGAAGCCCACGTGTCGATCAAGGTCTATCAAAAGCTGACAGCCAGAACCAACGCTTCGCTGGAAAGTATCAGCCAGGTATCGCAGCTTTTTTCAGTAAGCGGGGAGTACGATCTGATTGCGATCGTGCAGGCTCAATCGCTGGAGGAGTTGAGCAAGGTGCTGGATGACATTGGCAATCTGGAAGGGGTTGAGCGAACCAACTCGGCGGTGGTGCTGGAAACCCGGTTTCGGCGCTAGTCGTTGGCGTAGGCTCGTCCCTGAGCCGCGCATCTGGCTTTATTCCGACAGGATGCGTTCTATTCTGGAAGGCTGCTCTCTATTCTGGAAGGGTACTCTGGTTCAGCAGTGACGGCTTCTTCAGGGCTTTGCCAAACAGGTCCTTTTCTTCGGCGATGGCCAGCGCCGCTTTCTCCGCCAGGTGTTCATCCAGGCCTTCAACCCGCGCCTGCAGGAACTGGGTGATTTCCTCCGCCAGTTCGAGAACCTTGTCTCTGGCATCGGCGTCCGCCTTGGATGAGAACAGCAGGGTATCCGGGTGTTTCAGCGCCATCTCCAGTCCATCCCTTTCCGAGTAATACAGTGCTTGTACAGCCATGAATCTCTCCATTGGGCCCCCACACCCCGGAATCGGGTGTGGGGTGATTGTTACGTATGGGAAGAGTGTACAATACTGTCGCTGTATATGTATACAGTGTTTGGTCTGGGTGGTGGGTGCTGAGTCACGCAGGGGACATGGTAAAGCCCTGTGTGGGGAAGTGAACATGAAGCACACCCGTTCGTGGGTGCTCGCGCGCCAGGATGATGGCGTTATCATCTCCGAAAACCAGCACGCCCTGCACCGGTTCCCGGCCATAGTCGTCGGGTGCTACGACAACGGTCTGCCCGATCAGGGGGTGTGGGGAGTCGTTGTCAAGATCCCGGGGGATCGAATTTCTGGCCATGTCCAGGGCCTGATCCTCAGTAATGTCAGAGGGGCGGCCATGACCGAACGCCTTCATGCGAGTCATCCAGTCCCGGACGCGGGGGTAGTCCCTGAGCCAGGGCTTGCCGGCCAGGTCGCACACAAACCAGAGGCCGTGATAGGCGGAAAAATCGGCAATGCAGGGCGAGTCGCCAAACAGGAAGTCCTGCTCCAGCATGGATTCCATGTTTGCCATGTGGTCGAGAACCAATGCCTTGGCTTCCGGCCCTCTGACCGCTTTCACCCGCGCCTTTCGGCCCATATTGATGCGGTCCTTCAGGAAGCGGAAGGCATTCAGCAGGGAGGTCTCTTTGATCAGTTTTTTCAGCATACGGCCATCACTGGCGGCGATGACACAAGCCAGAAACAGGCTGAGGTCCGCTTCCCTGACAAAGGCCTGAACATCGGCGGATTGTTGCTCAAGAATCAGTTCATTGCGGCCACTCAGACGGGCGATTTCAACGGCGATGCTCCGGCTATCGCAGAATATGTCGGCCCCGTTCTGGGCCACCGGAATCTTGCGGTAGCCGCCGGCGATGGCTTCAAGTGTGGGTCGTGGAGGCATTTCCCTGACAGTGACTGATTGCCAGTCAAGATCTGCGTAGCCGAGCATGGCCCGGGTTTTCTCCGAGAACGGAGACATGGCGTAATGGTAGAGGACAAGTTCTTGCATCAGGTTGTCAGTAATCCCGTGGAAGCGCAGTAAATGAAAGCAGCAGAGCCTACCAGAATGAGGGCCCAGGCCGGAAAGATAAGGGATGAGCGAGTGGTTGTTCTCATGGGCATCTCCTGCAGTGACCTTTGTACTACGCACCGCATTTCAATGTAGACCATTCTGACGGAGTGTCACGACTATTTGAGGATGGCGGAACAAAGTGAGAACCAGTCAGTTACCGAGGCACATCCGGCTATTGAGGAAAGCTGAAATACCGGTAGTATGCAGTGGAAACAGAAAAAGAACCTGTACTTATACAATAACAACAAGGAGCCATACATGGCTGTAGACCGCGAGAAGCAGACATCACTCCATTGCCTGTACTACTGGGCCAGACAAACCCCGGACAGTGTATACCTGACTCAACCGTTTCCCGATGGCCAGGTTGAGGACATCACCTGGAAACAGGCGGCCGACCAGGTGTCGCGCATGGTCTCCCATCTGAACAGTCTTGGCCTGCCCGAGCGTAGCAATATCGCCATCCTGGGGAAGAACAGCGCCCACTGGATTCTGTCCGACCTGGCTATCTGGGGGGCAGGCCATGTCTCCGTGCCCCTTTATCCGACCCTGAACGGTGACACCGCTGCCTATGTCCTGGAGCATAGTGAGGCGAAGCTGTTGTTCCTTGGCAAACTCGATGGCACGGCCGACGGCTGGAACGATATCAAGGGACACCTCCCGGAAGATTTGCCGATCATCTCCCTGCCACTCTCCCCGCGGGATGACACGCCGAAGTGGCTGGATATCATTGCCCAATGTGAGCCGGCAGAGCCGGATTTGCCAGCCCCGGACGATCTCGCCACCATTGTTTACACTTCTGGCAGTACCGGGCGCCCGAAGGGCGTTATGCACAGTTTTCGCACCATGATTTCAGTGGCTGATGGTCTTCAGCAGCTGTTTCCGGTGAATTCCGATGAACGCATGCTGTCCTACCTGCCGCTGGCCCATGTCGCGGAACGGGCGGCGGTGGAAACCCAGTCGCTTTACTATGGTTTCCATCTGTATTTCGCCAACTCGCTGGATACCTTCCAGGAAGATCTGCAGAGGGCCCGCCCGACGTTGTTTTTCTCGGTGCCACGTTTATGGATGAAGTTCTACCTGGGTGTTAACGCCAAACTGCCTCCCAAGAAGCAGAAGCTGCTGTTCAATATTCCGATTCTTAACGGCCTGGTGAAGAAAAAGGTGCTCAGGCAGCTTGGGCTGGATCACTGTCGTGCCGCATTGACCGGCGCGGCTCCCCTGTCAGCGGAGATTATTGACTGGTATCGCGGTCTTGGCCTGGAATTGCTGGAGGTCTACGGCATGTCGGAGAACTTCGGCTACTCCCATGCCAACCGGCCTGGCCAGGCGAAAGTCGGTACTGTTGGCATGGCCAACCCTGGTGTGGAACACCGTTTGGGGGAAGGTGGTGAAGTCGAGGTCAAGAGCCCGGGGCAGATGCTGGGGTATTACAGGAACGAAGAGAAAACCCGGGAAGACGTTACCGATGATGGTTTCCTGAAAACCGGTGACATGGGGGAGATCGATAGTGACGGTTGCCTGCGCATTACCGGTCGGGTGAAAGACCTGTTCAAGACGTCGAAGGGCAAGTATGTGGTGCCTGTGCCGATCGAGAACCGTTTCAATCACCCGAAGGCGGAAGTGGTGTGTGTCGCGGGCGCCAACCAGCCACAGCCGTGTCTGATGGTGTTGCTGTCAGACGAGGCGAGGGAAGAGCTGGAAGCCGGCGGCAGTCGTGCCGAACTTGAACAGGAATTGGCACATGAACTGGATGCGGTGAATGCGCTGTGCGAAGGGCATGAAAAGCTGGCGTTTGTTGTCGTGGTGAAAGAGCCGTGGACCATGGAGAATGGCATGCTCACACCGACCATGAAGATTAAACGCAACGTGATCGAGAACTACTACACCCGGAAAATGGACGAGTGGTTCGGCCAGAAGGCCAAAGTAGTCTGGGAGTTCTGAGCCCGAAACGTAAAACACCGGTGGCACGCGTTTGCGTGGCTACCGGTGTTTTCAAATTCCTTTTCCCGCATTCTTTCCACTTTACTTCGAACTCACTGGCCAGTGCCGGTCGTGTTGCCGTGTTAGTGGCCGCCTTGAACCATCTGCGGCATGTCCGGAGTTGCAGTCTTGGCTTTCCTGCCCATAATGCGCATTTTCTTGCTAATCAACTGAACCGCCTGCTTTGCTGCAGCACGGGTATACTGGCGCCTGACCTCAACACTGTTGTGGAGGATACTGGACGGCAGCGGTTGAACGGTTGCGATATGCTTTTGAGTCATAGCGCCTTCCTCCTTTTACTCTGGTGGATTAATTAGCGATCTATCTTTAATTTATATTCAATTCTAAGGATTCTTTTTTGCAGTTTGAATACGTTAAACTCCGTACTCACGTTGCAAATATGCAGTAATTATGGACTGGGATTATCTTCGATACATACATGCGCTGGCAATAGGCGGAACACTCGCCAAAGCCGGAGAAATACTGGGTGTACACCAAACCACTGTTTTAAGACGACTTGATCAGATGGAGGAGTCGTTGGGTGTGCAGTTTTTTGAACGCAACAGGGACGGTTTGCAACTTACGCCGGTTGGGGAGACTGCGTTTCGGGAAGCTGCACGCCTGTCCACCGAGATGGAGAATCTCGAACGCAAACTTGTCGGGCAGGACTCGGCTCCGGTGGGAAAGGTACGTCTGGCTGCTGAAGACCCGATGATGAACGAGCTACTCAGCCCGATACTGGCGGAACTGGTGCGGGAGTTCCCGGATATTGAGCTGGAAGTCCTGACGGATAACGATGTGGCCAATCTGAGTCACCGGGAAGCGGACCTGACCCTGCGCCCGGAGAACAAACCCCAGGCAACGCTTGAAGGCGAACGCATTGCCGCCGTTGAGTCGGCCGTCTATGGCTCGGCACAATACTGCCGCCGCAATCGTGATATGGACGTTGAAAATCGCCCGGAAGGGTGTGTCTGGATTATCCCCGATGAGACCTTCAGCCATCTGGCGACCGGTCGCTGGTATCGCAAGCATCTGAAGCATGTGTCATCGGTTATACGCTGCAACAGTCTGCAGTCCATGCATGCCCTGGCCAGGGCGGGCGCCGGTCTTGCGGTGTTGCCCTGCTACCTGGGGGAAAGCACGCGGGAGCTGCGGCGCCTGTCCGATCCTCTGGAAGGGGAAAGCGTGGACCTGTGGCTTCACGTCAATCAGGACACCCAGCAAATGGCCCGGGTTCGTATCGTGATGGAATACCTGGTGGACCGCCTCCAGTCCCTGGAGTCGGTGATTGAGATTAGCAGCACGTTTTAGGGGGCTATAACAGCAGCTTGCCTGTTTGTCGGGTTACGCTTCGCTAACCCGACAAATGACTAGCCACAGAATGGCCAGAACTGGTACCAGCGCCAGCACTGGAATTCCTGCTCACAGGTGTTGAGCTGGTGGTCGTAGCGGAATGCGCGGGTTTGCACCCGGGAGGCAAGGTCGATCACTTCAGGCTTGGCATCGTAACTCCGGCGTGCATAGCCGGTTCTGCCCTCGTGATAGGCCAGATACAGCTTTTGCGGACTGTAGAAAGAAACGCCCAGCTTGCGGTTGGTCAGGTGGTTGTACCAGCCGACAAAGTCGAGGGCGTGTTCCATATGGGTTCGCACGACAAACAGACCGTCGCCGGTGTCTTCCAGGTACTCGCCCCACGCGGGATCCAGTGCCTGGGCATAGCCGTAGGCGGTCGTGGGCCGGCTCCAGGGAATGAATCCCCAGAGCCTGGTTCGTGGCGGTCTGGCGTGGCTGCGGAATGATGACTCGTAGTACACGAATGCCATCTGGGTTGCGATGGGCGTGCCCCATTTCTCTTGCGAGGCTTTGGCATAATCGTACCAGACCGGATGTTCACGGAAGATCTCGCAGACATTGTCCTGCCGCAGTGGCGGGTCGGGGGCCAGCAAACTGAATTGCAGGGTGGCCCAGGTGGCGACCAGCAGTCCGAGGGTTGGCATTCCAAACCACTTGAATCTCGACTTCCAGACATTAAGACGTTTTTTGCGCTTACTCATGGGCTGGGGAACCACGACCTCCTGTCACCATACCAATTTGTCATCAAACTCCTCCCTATACAGCTTGCAGGCGGCAAGTTGGTCATGGCATAAACCGCCCATCAATCTTTCCGGATGATAGGCCATGAAAGCGTTTTCCCAAATTAAACCCGTTTTAGTATCCATCGCCTTGCTGTGGGGCAGTGCCCACGCAGCCCCTTCCGCAGAAACCGTGCTGCAGGCTTCTCCCATTGACGATATTGTCGCCCAGTACCCAGCGATGATGAGCCAGGGCATACGGCAGGGCCTGAAGCAAAGCGGTCGGCTACCACCCTTTGCCGCCGATTCCATCGGTCATGTGGTCAGCAGCAGTTACAGTGCGGCGGAGATTCAGGCGCGGATTGTCTCCGGCCTGGAGGCATCTCTTAGCGATCAGCAGTTGCAGTCGGTGATGGATTGGTACCAAACCCCCGTGGCGAAAAAAATTGCAGAAGCGGAAGTGGCGGCCTCCCGGCCGGAAGCCTGGGCGGAGATTCAGGCCCGGGCTCCGGAGCTGAATCGCCGCTTCCGGGGCAGTGAGCGGGCCGGTATGTTTGATCGCTTTGACAAGGCATCCCGGGCGACCGAGAGTGCGGTGGATACTTCCATCGCCGTTCAGTTGGGACTGGCGTCGGCGTTGGCTGCATTCAAGGGTGACAAGGGGGCTTCTTTTGATCAGAT
The DNA here is from genome assembly GCF_003994855.1 of Marinobacter sp. NP-4(2019). Classification (NCBI taxonomy): domain Bacteria; kingdom Pseudomonadati; phylum Pseudomonadota; class Gammaproteobacteria; order Pseudomonadales; family Marinobacteraceae; genus Marinobacter; species Marinobacter sp. NP-4(2019). Next base: position 3,307,209 of record NZ_CP034142.1, on the reverse strand, counting down.
CCAGCGTCAGATTGAAGGCCAGCGTGGCATGCTCGAGGGCATGGTGGGCCAGCAGGTCTATGACAGCTATCTGTTCACCTATCAGGATATCAGTGCCGCCGAACTGGATTTGTACATCCGGTTTCTGGAAAGTCATGCTGGCTCGCAGTTTTCACAGGTGGTGACCGACAGTATCCAACAGGCGATTACTGACCCCATCGAATCGATCGGCAGTCAAATGGTGAGAATGATCCGCCCCTCCAACTGATCGCTTGCAGATATTTGAATAACTCACCATTTGGGTCCACCCTCAAGGTAAAGGGCTGTGCTTGAGGAGCGCCCAGATGGATTTTAATGCGTACCAGAAAGAGTTGTCCGGTACCGCAAGAGGGGAAGAGTGCCCGTTCCCACCTGAAGAATTTGAACGACGGCTGGTCCGGGTACGCTCCCGCATGTCGGAAGAAGATATCAGCGCGCTGCTGATAACGGATCCCGCCGATATTTTCTATCTCACCGGTTATAGCACCTTTGAAGTGTCGGTGCATGTGGCGCTGGTGGTTACTCCTTCCGATCTGTTGCTCCAGGTGCCGTCCATCGAGATGGGGCCTGCTATGGTGACCACCAGGGTAACGCGGGTGGTCGGCTATCGTTGGGAGGGTATCGGTGAGGTCCTGATACCGCTGGTCGATGCGCTGACCGGTTTTGAGGACCAGGTTGGCGTTGATTTTTGGCACGGTTCCCTGCGCCATGGTGTCATTGAGGGGATTCGGGCCCGTCTGCCGGATGTCCGCTTCGTGGACAGCGGCGCACTGCTGAAAAAGGTCCGTAAGGTGAAGTCTGCCGCCGAGCTGGAATACCTGCGACAGAGTGCCCGAATCACGGTAATTGGACTGGACGCGGCTGTATCCGCGATTCAGCCCGGAATGACTGACAATGACATCGCCGCGATCGGGGCGGAAGCCCTGTTATCCGCCGGCAGTGAATTCATGAGCATGCAGCCCATCGTCACCGTGGGCCCCCGAAGCGGGGTCATTCACGCCAACCACAAGCGGTGCCCGATTGGCACCGGAGATGTTGTGTTTCTGGAATTCGGTGCTGCCTGGCAACGTTATACCGCACCTATGATGCAAACCGTGGTGGTTGGAGAGCCCAACCGCCGGATGCAAAAGGTTTTTGATGGTTGCCGGCGGGTGGTCGACGCCCTGCAGGCGAACATCCGGCCCGGAGTGACCTTTGACTTTGCCGCGCAGGCAGCTGAAAAGGCGCTGGCGCCACTGGCCAGGGAGGTCTTTTTTTCCGGGGTATTTGGCTACACGGTCGGGGCGCAGTTTCCGCCTTCCTGGGTCGAAGGCTCCGGATTTATTGCCCGGGGCCAGTCGTCTGCGTTCCAGCCAGGCATGGTATTTCATTTGCCCATATGTCTGAGGGTTCCCGGGCAGTGGGGCATTGGTTGCAGTGAAACGATTGTAGTGACGGACAAGGGTACGGAATGTCTGACCTGCAATCCCTGGAGGTTGTCACTTCAGCCGTAAGTCCAGCAAGTAAATCGTTCTTGGTGCGGGTAACCGGGTCGTAAAAATTCCCAGTCTCCGGATGTTGTCCATGTTCATGGCGCGGTTGCGCGGCGCATTCTCAATGTCCTCCAGCCCCAGTGTAAAGGTATTGAGTCCTGGCTTCAGTGGCAGTTGGGTATTGAACCGGTCGCTATAGACATTGCTACCACGCTCATGCTCAACATCGTTGATTCTCAGGGTCAGCGTAAGATCTGCATCGTCCGGATTGAACAGGGTGACAGTCAGTTGGTCATAGTCGCGCCAGTCGACAGGCAGGTTGTCCAGGGTGACACCGGAATACAGCCGGGTGCTCAGGGAGATTTTCAGGCTTTGTCCGTTGATGTCGCTGTGGGCGTCTGATGGTTCAAGTTTTCCCCGCCAGAAGGTGGCAGGATCGTTGCGGCTGAAATCATAAAGTGCCGGCAGCTGTTGGTTGATCTGAAACTGCCGCACAGCGACGCTTCCGGTTAAACCCAACTCGAAAACGACCAGCACAACTGCTAAGGCGGCCAGTAGTCGCTGGCGCGTGTTGCGGTGCGTGTCAGAGGTAAGAATGGGGCGGCAGGCGAGAGCCAGCCAGGTGCCCACCAGGTTCCTCCATACGTCATGCCAGTCGTCTTGTCGCCCCAGCCCCGATTGCAGAAACTCGATAACGAGGCCGAGTGCCAGCACAAGCGCGGTTGTTGTCAGCCACAGCCGCCGACCACTGAGCCAGCGCCAGGGTTGGATGGCGTAGGTCAGAAGCCCAAAGTACAGAATATGGCCCAGGTTCCAGACGGACTTGTGCAGCGGGCCAGAGGTCCAGTCGGGGCCACCGATGAAAAACAGTGGTGCGCTAATCAGAACGCCCGCAAAGGCCAGGATTCTGATTTGCGGGCCTTTGTGGGCGATCCGGTATACGGTATCGAAACCCATCAGCTCCGGCTGGTCACTTCCAGTAGATGGTAGCCGAACTGGGTCTTGATGGGACCAATAACGGTGTTCAGGTCACTGCTGAATACCGCTTTGTCGAACTCGGGAACCATCTGGCCCGGGCCGAAGGAGCCCAGATCGCCACCGTTGCGGCCGGAAGGGCAGGAAGAGTGCTGTTTCGCGACTTCGGCGAAATCCTGACCACCTTCGATGGCTTTCTTCAGTTCTTCGCATTTCGCTTCGCTGTCTACCAGGATGTGGCGTGCGGTTGCCTGTGTCATGGGTGTTGTCCTGTTGGTTTCAATGAATGTGCACTACAGGGTAGGAATGCTGCCCGCCCGGCGCGCCGGAGGCAAGTGCTTTTTATCCGTGTTTCTTCTGTCTCACGGTTGGCTTGCCAAACCTGTACAATGCCGGGTTTTCTTTGCCGGCTTGCCCGGCCCTCACATAGACAGGTCTGTTTCTTGATTTCCACCGCTAATATCACCATGCAATTCGGGGCCAAGCCCCTGTTTGAAAACGTATCCGTCAAGTTCGGTAATGGCAACCGCTACGGACTGATCGGCGCCAATGGCTGTGGCAAGTCCACGTTCATGAAAATTCTGGGTGGCGATCTGGAGCCCTCTGCGGGGCAGGTCATGCGGGAGCCCAACATCCGTCTGGGCAAGCTGCGCCAGGACCAATTCGCCTATGAAAACTGTTCGGTGATGGACACGGTGATCATGGGGCACGAGGAGCTGTGGAACGTCAAGAAGGAGCGTGACCGCATTTATTCGCTGCCGGAAATGAGCGAGGAAGACGGTATGGCCGTGGCGGATCTGGAGGTGCAGTTCGCTGAAATGGATGGCTACACGGCCGAATCCCGCGCCGGCGAGCTGTTGCTGGGTCTGGAGATTCCACTGGACCAGCATAACGGACCGATGAGCGCCCTGGCACCGGGCTGGAAGCTGCGGGTGCTGCTGGCCCAGGCGCTGTTCTCCGACCCCGACGTATTGTTGCTGGACGAGCCGACCAACCATCTGGATATCAACACCATCCGCTGGCTGGAAAATATCCTGGTGGCCCGTAACAGCACCATGGTGATTATTTCTCACGACCGTCACTTCCTGAACAGTGTCTGCACCCACATGGCGGACCTGGACTATGGCGAGCTGCGGCTGTTCCCGGGTAACTACGACGAATACATGACCGCCGCGACCCAGGCCCGCGAGCGCATGATGGCCGACAACGCCAAGAAGAAGGCGCAGATTGCCGAGCTGCAGCAGTTTGTCAGCCGCTTTTCCGCCAATGCGTCCAAGGCGAAGCAGGCCACCTCTCGCGCCCGTCAGATAGACAAGATTCAGTTGGAGGAAGTAAAGCCTTCCAGCAGGGTCAGTCCGTTTATCCGGTTTGAGCAGACCAAGAAGTTGCATCGCCAGGCAGTGACCCTGAAGGATCTGACCAAGGGTTTTGATACCGGGCCGCTGTTTAACAAGCTTAACCTGCAGATCGAGGCGGGTGAGCGGGTGGCGATCATCGGCCCCAATGGCATCGGGAAGACGACGCTGATGCAGTGCATGGCCGGTGCCCTGGCGCCGGATAGTGGCGATGTGAAGTGGACCGACAGCGCCCAGGTGGGCTATTACGCTCAGGATCACTCTGCTGATTTCGCTGAGGACATGAATCTGACCGACTGGATGGCCCAGTGGACGACGGGTGGCGAGCAACTGGTTCGCGGTACGTTGGGGCGGATGCTGTTTTCAGGTGATGATATTGGCAAGATGGTGAGTGTGATTTCCGGTGGTGAGCAGGGGCGTATGCTGTTCGGCAAGCTGATTCTGCAGAAGCCGAATGTGATGTTGATGGATGAGCCGACGAACCATCTGGACATGGAGTCCATTGAGGCGTTGAATCTGGCGCTGGAGAATTATCCGGGGACGTTGGTGTTTGTCAGTCATGATCGGGAGTTTGTTTCCTCTTTGGCGACCCGGATTATTGAGCTTAAGGCCGATGGTATTACGGACTTCAGCGGATCTTATGATGATTACCTGCGGAGTCAGGGTTACCTCTGATCGTCTTCGGGTCTTGGAGTCGGCGGGCAGGTGGGCGTGTCTTTTCAAAACACGCTCAAGCCCATCCATGGGGCGCTTGGGCTCCGCCATCCATGGCTCCGCACAGTTTTGAAAAGACACGCCCACCTGCCCGCTCATGCTATTGAGTGGTCTTCGAACTTGAAAGAGAAATTGTATGGATGAGGCCGGGATTATTAGTGCGACTCGAAAATGGGTCGAAGATGTGGTTGTCGGCCTTAATCTGTGCCCGTTTGCCAAACGTGAGCTGGTCAGGGACCGGGTGCGGTTTGTGGTGTCGGATGCGCAGACAGAGGAGGAACTTCTGCAGGCGCTGCATGCGGAGCTTCAGCGTCTGGAGGACGAACCGGATGTTGAAACCACGCTGCTGATCCATCCGGGTGTGTTGCAGGATTTTGCGCTTTACAATGAATTCCTGGACGCGGCGGATGGGCTGTTGGTGTATCTGGAGCTGGAAGGGGTTTACCAGGTGGCCAGTTTCCATCCGCAGTATCAGTTTGGTGGTACCCGGCCGGATGATGCGGAGAATTACACCAATCGGTCGCCGTTTCCGATGTTGCATCTGCTGCGGGAGGAGAGTCTGGAGCGGGCGATTGCGGGGTATCCCGATCCGGAGGGGATTCCGGAGCGTAATATCCAGCGGGTAGAAGAGCTGGGTGTCGAGAAGATGCGGTCTTTGCTGGCCGCCTGTTTCGGTGAGGAGGATTGTGATGGAGAATCCGGAGGTGGCGGGTCGGCAGCTGGCTGAGTTTATCCATCGCTATCCCCGCCTGATGATTCTAACCGGGGCGGGGGTCAGTACGGATTCGGGGATTCCCGATTATCGTGACCACGAGGGTGCCTGGAAGCGCAGGCAGCCGGTTCAGCATCAGGCGTTTATGACCAGTCCGGAGGTGCGTCGTCGATATTGGGGGCGCAGTCTGATTGGCTGGCCGGTGATTCGTAATGCCCGTCCGAACCCCGCTCATCATTTCATTTCCGATCTTGAATTACTCAATCACAGCACCCTGGTGGTGACCCAGAACGTGGATCGTTTGCATCAGCGGGCGGGCACGCGGGCGGTTAATGACCTGCATGGTCGCGCGGATCAGGTGGTCTGTATGGACTGCGGGTATCGGTGTGACCGGGATGAGGTGCACGATCGTTGCGCGGATCTGAATCCGGGGTTTCGTCACTTTGCTGCAGAGACGGCTCCGGACGGGGATGCGGATCTGGAGGTGGATTTTGCGGAGTTTCGGCTGGCGGATTGCCCCCGCTGCGACGGGATTCTCAAGCCGGATGTGGTGTTCTTCGGGGATTTTGTGCCGAAAGAGCGGGTAACGACGGCGTTGGATACGCTCAGGGCCAGTGACGGTCTGTTGGTGATTGGTTCGTCCCTGATGGTGTATTCCGGGTTTCGCTTCTGCCGTTATGCCAGGGAGTGGGGAAAGCCTATCGCGGCGTTGACACGAGGTCGTACCCGCGCAGATGAGATGGTGGCGTTGAAGCTGGATGCCGGAATCGGCGAGACCCTGAGGGCCTCGCTCGACCGGCTTTAACTGGCGGGCTTCAGTCGTAACCGAGCTGCTTGCGCCACTTCCGCAGCAGGAAGTTGGTGTCATGCTGCCAGGGGTGGAAGCTTGGCTTGAAGTAGTCCAGGTACTCGGGAATGATCGCGGTAAACATGCCCTTCGGGCCCCAGACGCGGTTCAGGCCTTTGGCCCAGGAGCGCAGGTTCAGCAACTGCTTGTCTTCGCGCATCAGTTCCACGATGAAGGAGTGGATCGCCACCATGATCAGGGTGGTGATCAGTGCCATGGTGCCCATGCGGATAGCGTAGTCCACCACGCTTTTGTCATACAGCGTCTCGTAGGTGTCGAAGGCGACGGCCTTATGCTCGTTCTCTTCGATACAGTGCCAGGCCCACAGGGTGCGCATGGACGGATCGATGGCATTGACCATGTCTTCGCGCTTGAGTAGCTGGGCGGACAGGATGCCGGTGAAGTGTTCCAGAGCGACGGTCGCGGCGAGGTGAACCCGCTTGTTGTTCAGCCCCGGCAGATTCTTCACTGACAGGAATCCGCGGGTCCAGCGTTCCAGCTTCTTGATGTCAAAGCCCTGTTCAATCGCACCTTCGTTGAAGTGACCGTGCTCTTTGGCGTGCATGGCTTCCTGGCCGATGAAAGCGCCGATGTCTTTCTGTAGCTGCGGATCATTGATCTGGTCACGTACCGCACGAACACTGTCCACGAAGAAGCGCTCGCCATCCGGAAACAGGGCGGATAGGGCGTTGAACAGGTGCGTCATGAACGGGTCACTGTCGACCCAGTGCCGTGGCACTTCCTCAAAACCGAAGTCCTGGCGACGTACGGGAAACGATGCGGTTACTGCAGTCATGGTGTGACCTCTCTGATTTATTGTCCTACAGTGCCAACGATACTGGGACGACCCCTTATCCGTCCGGTTATAAAGGGACAGAATCCGGTCACCTGTTGGTAAGTCATACTTTGGTATAAGGAAACTAATCGGGAGAGATCGGGAGAGAAAGAGGGGGTGACGGTTGCCACCCCCTCTGTGGGATCAGGTCAGGTTGTAGAGGAACACAACGGCCACGGCCACCGGTGTTACGAAGCGAATGGTGAAGAACCACAGGCGGAACATCGGTTCTGACAACGACAGTTCGTTCTCCATGGCCTGGCGCGACATCACCCAGCCGGCGAACAGGGCAACCAGCAGGCCGCCCAGCGGCAGCAGGATGTTGGCGGTGAAGAAGTCCAGCAGGTCGAAGATGGTCTTGCCTTCCAGCATCGGTATAAAGCCAAGGGGAGCGAAGTCGGCCCACAGGTTCAGGGACAGGATCGAAGCAATGCCCAGTGCCCAGCAGACAAAACCTGCGCCCAGGGTGCTGATCATCCGGTTCATGCCTTTCTGCTCTTCCAGCCATTCCACGATGGGCTCCAGCAGGGAGATGCCGGATGTCCAGGCGGCAAAAATCAGCAGCACGAAGAACAGGGTGCCGAACAGGCTGCCCATGGGCATCTGGCCAAACGCCAGCGGCAGTGTCTGGAAGATCAGACCGGGGCCAGCGCCCGGTTCAAGGCCGTTGGCGAAGACGATCGGGAAAATCGCCAGGCCGGCAAGCAGGGCCACGCCAGTGTCGATCACCGATACGGTGATGGAGGTCTTGGCGATGGAGATTTTCTTGGGCAGATAGGAGCCGTAGGCCATCATCACTGCCATACCCAGGCTCAGGGTGAAGAACGCGTGTCCGAGGGCCACCAGGATGCCGGACGTGGTCAGTTTGGAGAAGTCCGGCTGGAACAGGAACGCGGCGGCCTGGCCGAAGTGCCCGGTGGTCATGGCGTAGCCCACCACAATCAGCAACAACACGAACAGTGCGGGCATCAGGATACTGACGGCCCGCTCCAGCCCGGAGCGTACGCCCCGTGCAACCACAAACATCACCAGTGCCATGAACAGGGTGTGCCACGCCAGCAGAGTTACCGGATTACTGAGTAACCCTGAGAAGATGGCGCCGACCGCATCGGCGGATTGTCCGGCGAGCTGGCCGCTGGCAGTGGTGCCGACGTAGGAAATGGCCCAGCCGCCAATAACAGAATAGAACGACAGAATCAGGAAGCCTGCCAGAACACCCACGGCGCCTACCAGTTTCCAGGCGGGTTTGAGGCCATCCCGTTGGGTAATCGCGCGCAGACTGTTAACCGGGCTGTGGCCGCCGCGCCGGCCGATCATGACTTCCGCCATCATGATGGGGATGCCCACGATAGCGATACAGAGAAGGTACACGAGAACAAAGGCGCCGCCGCCATTCTCACCCGTTACATAGGGGAATTTCCAGATATTGCCGAGGCCAACGGCGGAACCGGTGGCTGCGAGGATAAAGGCGAGGCGCGATGACCAGAGGCCGCGCTTGGCGTTGGAGCCTTCCAGCTCACCGGAATAGGTGGCAGAACCTGATTGTGATACAGACATAGCTGTCTCCTGCTTGGTACTTGTTTTTGTTGGGGAAGCAGAGGCCGCGAATGGTTCGCGGCCTCAAAGACATGGCCCCGGTGTACTACCCGGCATGGGCCATCCGTTCCTGCATCGCATCGACGCGGGCGGTGTGCTTGCGGAACCGCTCTTCCGCCAGTTCGTTGGCAATCGCCCCGGTGGGCTTGCCGCTGTGGTCGGAGCGGGTAAAGATCTCGTTCAGTGTGTCGCCGATGGTCTCTACGTGGGCGCAGACTTTCTCGGGGGCAGCGCCGGTTCGCTCGTAGGACACATCAATTATGCCGCCGGCATTGATGGCGAAATCCGGGGCATAGAGAATGCCGCGGTCCATCAGTGCCTGGTCGTGGTCCGGGCGTTCCAACAGGTTGTTGGCTGCGCCAGCGACCACGGTAGCCTTGATTTGCGGAATGCTTTCATCGTTCAGAACCGCACCCATGGCACAGGGGGCGATGACATCCACCGGCAGGAACAGGATGTCTTCCGCGGTGGCCGGCTTGGCCCCCAGTTCATCAATGGCGCGTTGCATGTTGTCCGCGTGGATGTCGTAGACCCACAGTTCGGCGCCAGCCTCCTTCAGGTGCCGCGCGAGGCGAAAGCCGACGTTTCCGATGCCCTGGATAGCGACCTTCAGGCCAGCGAGGTCGGAACGACCAAGCTTATGCCTGACGGCTGCTTTCAGGCCGATGAAGGTGCCGTAGGCGGTGGCCGGTGACGGATCACCGTTGCTGGGCTTGCCGTCGAAGCCAATGTGCTGTGAGATCCCGGCCACATGTCGGGTGTGCCTGCCCATGACTTTCAGGTCGGGCACGCTGGTGCCGGAATCCTCGGCCGCGATGTAGCGACCGCCCAGGCTTTCCAGGTGGCGGCCCATAGCCTCCAGCATCGCTTCGGTTTTGTCTTTGCGCGGGTCGCCGATGATGACGGACTTGCCACCCCCCAGATCCAGGTTGGCCAGGGCGGACTTGTAGGTCATCCCCTTCGACAGGCGCAGAACATCCCACACGGCTTCCTCGTCGCTGGCATAGGGGAACATGCGGCAACCACCAAGGGCGGGGCCCCGGGAGGTGTTGTGAATGGCAACTATGGCCTTGAGTCCTGTTTCCGGATCGCAGAAGAAGGACAGGTGTTCGTGGTTATCGAACTCGGGATGGCTGAATACGTTCATGGCGTTTCACCTCTCTTTGAAGGCCGCCGCTACCCTTTTGGGGCCTGCGGCAACCGGTTTTGTTATGGGTTAGACAGCAGCACTGGCAATTTGTTGATGCTCAGATGCATTCGGGTTCAGAGCTGCTCGTAATTGTGAGCGTTCTTTCCGGGTTGCTTCGTAGGCACCTTCCTTTACCGGGCCATAGCCACGGATCCTGGAGGGCAGGCTGGCAAGCCTGCGGGCTTCGTCCGCGAGATCACTGTTCAGGTGCTTGAGCAGGAAGGCGATGTCTGCCTCGTACTCGCGAATCAGTTTGCGCTCCAGGCGGCGGTCTGCGGTGTAGCCGAACGGGTCCAGGGGGGTACCACGCAGGCCGCGTGCCTTGGCCAGTAACGCGAACAGGGTTTCCATCCAGGGGCCGAACTTGAGCTTCTTCGGCCGCTCACCGTTTCTGGCACGGCTGAGCAGTGGCGGCGCCAGGTTGAACTCCAGTTCCACCTCGCCCTCGAATTCTTCTTCGAGCTGCTTGCGCAGACTGCCGTTGCTGAACAGGCGGGCCACTTCGTACTCGTCCTTATAGGCCAGGACCCTGGCGTAGTTCTCGGCAATGGCGCGGAACAATACCGGGTCGCGGCCCAGTTTCTGGGAGATCACCGTTTCAGCGTCGCGCACCAGCTTCTCATAGCGCTTCGCCAGGGCGGTGTTCTGATAGTCGGTCAGGTGCGCTTTGTTACGTTCGATAAGTTGGTCGGTGGTTTCCATGATCTGGACGGTCTGTACGCCGGCCCCCTTCGGCTCGGGAAATGCCAGCGTCTTCACCCGCTCGAGATCATGGGCTGCCCGACGGCCCCAGAGGAACGCCTGTTTATTCTTCTCGATGGCCACATTGTTGAGTTCGATGGCCCGTTCAATTGACTCGGCCTTCAGCGGCAGAAGCCCCTGTTGGTAGGCGAAGCCCACGGTAAACAGGTTCACTGCCATGCCATCCGCCATCAGTGCCTTGGCGAGACCACCGGCATCCAGGAACCAGCTACCTTCGGGACGGCAGGCATCACGTACACTCTGTTCCATGGACTCGCCCGGGAACTGTATATCGGGGTCGCGGGTGAAGGCCGCCGGCATGGCCGGTTCGGCGTTGACCACTGCGCGGGAAAAGCGGTTGTCCAGTTTCGCCAGGGCGTCGTCGGTGGCTGCCACCATCAGGTCGAAGGCTAGCATCAGGTCCGCTTCACCGGCCGGAATGCGCACGGCGTGAATGTTGTCCTGATGGTCACTGATGCGGATATGACTCACCACGGCACCGAACTTCTGCGCCAGGCCGGTCTGGTCCAGCACCGACACGCCTTTGCCCTCGATATGCGCGGCCATGCCCAGCAGCGCACTGACGGTGACCACGCCAGTGCCGCCCACACCCGTGAGCAGGATGCCATAGGGATCGCTGCCGGAAACGGGTGTCGGCTCGGGCAGTTCGGGGAAGTCTACGTTGGCGCTGACGCCCGCGGGCTTCTTCAGCTTGCCACCCTTGACGGTGACAAAGCTCGGGCAGAAACCGCGTACGCAGGAGAAATCCTTGTTACAGGCGGACTGATCGATGGTGCGTTTGCGGCCGGCGTCAGTTTCCTTGGGCAGGATTGACAGGCAGTTGGACTGGATTCCACAGTCGCCACAGCCTTCACAGACGTCGGAATGGATCATCACCCGCTGCTCAGGGTCCGCCATGGTGCCGCGTTTGCGCCGGCGGCGTTTCTCGGCGGCACAGGTCTGGTCGTAGATGATGACGGAGCAGCCTTCGATTTCACGCAGTTCCCGCTGCACGGCGTCCAGATCATCGCGATCATGGAAGGTGGTGCGGTCGGCGAAATCCGCCCGCGACGGGTATTTGTCGATGTCGTCGCTGACGACCGCAATGCGTCGAACGCCTTCACCGTAGAGCTGATGACTGATCTGTTGAACGGTCAGGGTTCCATCCACCGGCTGGCCACCGGTCATGGCGACCGCGTCGTTGTAGAGAATTTTGTAAGTGATATTGGCGCCGGAGGCGATGGCGGCCCGAATGGCCAGCACACCGGAGTGGAAATAGGTGCCGTCCCCCAGGTTTTGAAATACGTGTTTCTGATTGGTAAACGGCGCCTGACCAAGCCAGGTGACGCCTTCACCACCCATCTGGGTGAAGGTGTCGGTTCCCCGTTCCATCCAGGTGGCCATGTAGTGGCAGCCAATCCCGCCCAGGGCGCGGCTGCCTTCGGGCACCTGGGTGGAGGTGTTGTGAGGGCAGCCGGAGCAAAAGTGCGGTGTACGCTCCAGGCGGTCGCGCGGTTGTGCCAGGCTGTTTTCCTTTTCCGTGAGAAAATCCAGGCGCTTGCGCAGGGTGTCGCTGCAGTGGCGGCCATCCAGGCGGGAGGCGATCGCCCGCGCCACCATGGCTGGCGTAAGCTCCGCAATGGAGGGCAGTAATTCCTCACCCTTGTCATTGCGTTTGCCGATGACTGTCGGACGCAGCCGATCCTGCCAGCTGTATAGCTGGGCCTTGATCTGCTCCTCAATCAGGCCGCGTTTTTCCTCCACCACCAGGATTTCTTCCAGGCCGGACGCGAACTCGAAGATGCCTTCCGGCTCCAACGGCCAGGGCATGGCGACCTTATAGACACATAGCCCGATGGCTTCTCGCTCTTCTTTACCCAACCCCAGGTCTGCCAGAGCCTGGATTACATCCAGGTAGGCCTTGCCGGTGGTGACGATGCCCAGCTTCGGATGGCTGGCCGCCAGGACCGTATGGTCCAGCCGGTTGGCGCGGCAGAATGCCTTGGCAGCTTCCAGCTTGTAGCGGTGCAGGCGTTCTTCCTGCTCCATGGGCTTGTCCGGCCAGCGTGAGTTCAGGCCGCCTTCTGGCAGATGAAAATCCTTGGGAATGCGGATGTTGATCCGGCTCAGGTCCAGGTTGGCGGAGATCGAGGAATCCATGTTTTCCGCCAGCGCCTTGAAGCCGATCCAGCAGCCGCTGAAACGGGACATGGCCCAGCCATAAAGGCCCATGTCCAGAATGTCCTGGATACCTGCCGGGTTCAGGACTGGCATGGAGGCATCCATGAATCCGTAGTCACTCTGGTGGGGCAGGGTGGACGATTTACAGGCATGGTCATCACCGGCCACGGCGAGCACCCCGCCGAAGCGTGAGGTGCCGGCGGCATTGGCGTGCTTGAATACATCGCCGGTGCGATCCACACCGGGCCCTTTACCGTACCAGAGGCTGAACACGCCATCGTATTTGGCGCCTTCGAAAATATTGACCTGCTGGGAGCCCCATACGGCCGTCGCGCCGAGGTCTTCGTTAATGCCTGGCAGAAAGTGAATGTTCTGTTGTTTCAGGTAGTCACGGGCTTTCCACAGAACCTTGTCGAAACCACCCAGGGGAGAGCCGCGGTAGCCGGAAATAAAGCCGGCGGTATTGAGGCCGTTGGCCTGATCAAGCTGGGCTTGCAGCAGGGGTAAGCGGGCCAGGGCCTGGCTGCCGTTCATATAGACGGGGCCGGAATTTTTTTCCCAGACATCGTTGAGACTGACGTGGCGGAGTCCGCCCGTGGAGGGTGCAGAATGGTGCATGTTGAAATCCTCTTCCACCTGGCCGGATCGCGGCATGAGTGGATGTCTTGTTCTTGTCGTCCGGCTTGTGGCCGGCGGTTTGATTTCAAGTGTCCATGTTTCCCGACAGGGAAGGGCCCTTTTGAGGCCGGACGAAAACAAAGCTAGTTTCTTTTAACGTAAACGTCAACTTCTATTTTTGTGTCTGCGCGACAGGTCACGAAAGAACCTTCACAAGGTTTTGTGTTGAGGGGAAAAACAGCCGTTAGAAAAAAATGCCATATCAGGCGTCTGCTTATCCTGAATCGATTTGAACGAACCGCAGGAAGCAGAGTTGGTTGTTTTATAATCAAGTCATAGTTTCGCTCCACCTGTTGATGAGTGAAGGGGGAATTATGAAACGGCTATTTTATCTGGTGGATTCCATCGACAGTGTCCAAAGCATTTCCGATGATCTTCACCAGCGAGGGATTAGCGATTGGCGATTTCACATCCTCAGTAAGGACGAAGCAGGTCTTTATACCCATCGTCTGCACTCCGCCAGTGTGCTGGACAAGACCGACCTGCCGAGGTTTGTCGAGCGTGGCATGCTGATTGGCGCCTTGTTCGCCCTGTTTTTTGTGGTTCCCCTCGCGCTTTGGGGCGGTCTTGGGTGGCCGACGGCAGCCTACGTTGCCATGGGGGCATTTGCGATTATCGCCGGTGGCTGGCTGGGCGGCTTCGGTGGTATCAGTACCGAGAATTACCGGATTCGGAAGTTCCACGGTGATATCGAAGCGGGCCGCTATCTGGTCATGGTGGATGTGCCGAAGAAACACGTGTCACAAATGAAAGAGTTGATGGCGCTGAATCATCCGGAAGCGGAACTGCAGGGCGAAGGCAGCAGTGTTAACAACCCGCTGGCCGGGGGTGACGGCAAGATTCACGTGGTGCATTAACCAGAGCATCAAAAGCGTGCTTCGGCATTTACCTATACGCATGATGGGGAATCTGCCTTAGTTTCCTCGGATGTCCGTCGCTTCCTATTCTTATAAACTCCAGCCGCGCAAGGTGCGACTGGAGTTCTTCCGTCTGCTTCCCATCTCCTTGTTCGTGGTGGCGTTTGGTGCTGCCTTTGGTTTGGCCGCCACACAGAAGGGTCTGCCGCCACTGGATGCGATACTGATGAGCACTACGGTGTTCGCCGGTGCCTCTCAGTTTGCGGCGATTGATATGTGGGGCAGCGAAGTGTCGGTGCTGCCGTTAGTGGCGGTGGTCTTTGCAATCAATTCCCGTCATCTGTTGATGGGTGCCTCCCTGTACCCGATGTTGAGGGATGTCTCCCCGGGCAGGCGTTATGGTCTGCTTTTGTTGCTGACCGATGCCAACTGGGCCGTGTCTGCCCAGGATTACCAGAATGGCAAGCGCAACCTGGAAGTGATCCTGGGGGGCGGCCTGGTTCTTTGGCTGGCCTGGATCGTGGGAACCTGGCTGGGTGTTTATTTTGGCGGGTTGCTGCAGGATCCCAAGAGCCTGGGGCTGGATATGGTGCTCGGCTGTTTCCTGCTGGCCATGGCCCTGGGTGGCAAGAAATCTCCAAGGGTGCTGGTCGCCTGGACGGTTGCCGGGCTGGCATCATTGGCCGCCTGGCGATGGTTGCCTCCCAACACCCATGTAGTGGTGGGGGCGCTGGCTGGTGGTGCCATCGGGTTCTTCTGGCTTGAGCGCCAGGAGACATCCGGAGAGTCCTCCGAGGCAGCGGAGGGAGCCACCCAATGACTATTGAAACCACCACTGCCGGTATCCTGGCGCTGATTGCCATTATGACGGTGGTCACTCTCGCCACCCGCTTCGGAGGCGTGTTCATCATGTCCTTCGTGCGGATCAGCCCCCGCATTGAGAGCTTTATCAACACCATGGCCAGTTCGGTACTGATTGCCATCATCGTGCCCATGGCGTTCAGTGGTGACACCGGTGCGCTGGCCGCACTGGCCGTGACCGCAGCGCTCATGCTGGCCTTTCGCAAGCCACTGCCGGCCATTGCGGCCGGTATTGCAGCGGCGGGACTGGTTCGCTATATGGCGTAGCCCCAATTCTTCTCCTGCTGCGCTGTCAGGGGGTATTGGCTGGCATTGGGTTGGTGCTGCGCAGGGCCAGCTCACCAATGCCAGGTAACTTGATGCCCAGGCCCAGAGGGTTTACCCCCAGTGACAGGCCCATGACGTTCAACTCAAGTCCTTCCCGGATCCCCGCCAGAACACCGAAGTAGCCGCCCAGTGAGAACTGATAGCCGGTACCGCCCGGAACCTCGGCAATCACCCGGTCACCCAGGTAGTCCTTACCGATAGCGTGGTTTGGCAGGGCCACGTCCAGTCCGGGGACCTCCCGGATCACCCAGGCCACGAACGTGTTGCTGTTAGGGCCTGGCCAGGCTTCATACTCTTCCGGGAAGGGATAGGATGCGACCGCATCGTAAATGGCGGGGATCAGTTGTTCCGCTTCCTCTCCGCGAATGTCCGCGTATAGCGTTGGCCTGGCGCCATACCAGTGTCGGTCGGGATCACCAGGGCTGGAACTGACCACATAGCGGCGCCACCCGGTCACCTCATGGACCCGGTAGTGATCCGCACCGGTTTCCTTGGTACTGATCCAGGTGTGTACCGCAAAGTATCCACGCCAGCTCCAGGCCCTGGCTCCGTATACCTGAATAATGGCCTCTTCGGTTTCTCCGGGCCGGGGAGCGATACCGGCACTGTCCCTGGATGCGGTTTGCCAGCTTTCCGCGCTTTGCAGGGAACCGCTGGTCGCCAGAAATAACGGGCCCGTCAGCAGGATAAAGAGTCCGGCGACAAACCAGGCGGTATAGCGGAAAGGTCGTTTCATGTCATGTGTCCGGAGTGAGGAGAGTTATAATAATACCGTACTGGGTTTGCCCGCTTCTGTTGCGTCTTCTAGGCTCAGAAGTAACGGTTAGTGTATGCAATCGGAGGCGGTATGTCAGACCATCACGTTTATAAGAAAGTGGAAATTGTTGGTTCGTCGAAAAAGAGCATTGAAGATGCCATCGAAAATGCGCTGTCTGAGTGTGGAAAGAGCGTCCGTAACATGGAATGGTTCGAGGTTCTCGAAACCCGCGGTCATATTACGGATGGCAAGGTGGGGCATTATCAGGTGGTAATGAAAGTGGGCTTCCGCATCGCGGACAGTTAACGCCTGCCGCGTCCGGGAGTCCGGATCCGGTAGAGAGGGGGTGGCATTATGTCTTCCGATAAATGCGCCCTGCTGCTCGTTGATATACAGAACGACTTCTGTGAAGGCGGCAGCCTGGCGGTACCTCAGAGCGATGCGATCTTTCCGGTCGTGAATGAATGGATCAGCAAGGCCCGGCAAGAGGGCTGGGAGATTATTGCCAGTCGCGACTGGCATCCTGTTGATCATGTCAGTTTTGTTCAACGTGACGGCCCATGGCCCGTGCATTGTGTGCAGGACACCCGGGGAGCGGAGTTTCATCCGGCGATGGACCTGCCGACTGATGCCGTGCGGGTGAGCAAGGGAACGGCGTTTGATACGGATGCCTATTCGGCGTTCGATGGCACCCAGCTTGACAGTTACTTACGGCGTCACGGTATTGGGTCCCTGTATGTCGCCGGCCTGGCACTTGATGTGTGTGTGCGGGCTTCGGTTATCGATGCTGTACAGTTGGGGTTCGGTGTCAACCTGATTGTCAACGGTACCTACGCTGTAGACAGCGACAGTGCGCCAGAAGTGCTGGACGAACTGGCTGGGCTGGGTGTGTCGCTGCAATACTGACAGGATGCAGGAGTCTGACAACATGGTGCATGAGAAAGATCTTGCACTGCTGGTGGATCTTTACGAGCTTGCCATGGCCCAGGCTTACTGGGCCGAAGGCATGCACGATACAGCGGTTTTCAGCCTGTTTTTCCGGGACCTGCCGAAAAACCGGAATTTCATCCTCGCCTGCGGCCAGCAGCAGGTTGCTACGGTCATTGAGACCCTGAAGTTTTCCCCCGAACACATCAAACGCCTGGAAAGCCTTGACCGTTTCCAGCCCGCGTTTCTCGAATGGCTCGGCAGGTTCCGGTTTAGCGGACATATCAGGGCGGTCCCCGAAGGAACCCCGCTGTTCCCCCAGGAACCACTACTGGAAATTGAGGCGCCCATTGCCGAAGCCCAGATCCTGGAAAGCCTGGTGATGAACTATGTGCACCTGGAAACTGTGCTGGCGTCCAAGGCGGTACGGGTCAGGCTTGCCGCGGGTGAGCGCCCGGTGATTGATTTCGGAATGCGGCGAATGCATGGCGTCGATGCAGCCCACCGGAGTGTGCGGGCGTTTCGCCTCGCCGGCCTGGCCGGGACCAGCAATGTACTGGCAGGCCTTGATTACGGCCTGACCGTCAGCGGCACCATGGCTCACAGTTTTGTCCAGGCCTATCCCGACGAGATGGATGCCTTCAAGGTGTATGCACGGCTGTATCCCGGCACCACGTTACTGGTCGACACGTACGACACTCGGCGGGCTGTCCGGCGCATCGCCGATTGGCTGAAACGGGACCCCGATGCCCGGGTCAGTGCCATCAGGCTGGATTCCGGGGATCTTGAGGCCGAAGCGCGTGACTGTCGGGCGATACTGGACGAAGCCGGCCTCCAGGATGTCCGCATCATGGCAAGCGGCGGTCTGGATGAGTACAGGATTTCCCGGCTGGTCGCCGCCGGCGCCCCTATTGACGGCTTTGGTGTGGGCACGGCCATTGGCGCTTCGAATGACGCCCCCGCCCTGGAACTGGCTTACAAGTTGACGGAGTATGGTGGCCTGCCAAGGATGAAGAACTCGTCAGGCAAGCAGTCCTTTCCCGGCGGCAAGCAGGTTTTCCGCCAGTATGACCGGGATGGCCGGATGAAGGGGGATGTGATCAGTGGCCGGGAAGAGGTGTTCGATGGCGATCCCTTGCTGAGGCCGCTCATGAAACACGGAGTAGTGTTGCTGAACGCCATCGATTCCCTGGAGCAGCAGGCAGAGCATGCCGCCGCCGCGATCCGGTCATTGCCGCCGTCATACCTCAAAATCGAACCCGCTGAACCGTTTCCCGTCGTCATCAGCCGGTATCTCCGGGCGTTGCAGGCCGATGCACTGAAGCGGGTCCGGGGTTAACCTTTCCTGAGGGTTCGATTCCGTATAACCGATACGAGTTGGTTGATCATCTCTCTTGCCTCCCCGTCGTACAGCAGGTGAAACTTCTCACGCTGGATGTTCCTGTCGTGGGTGGTGTTGGAGGTGGCGGATTCCTTCAGCAGATCCATGTACTGGCAGGCTGCCAGGTGCGCCTTGATATCGGTATCGATGATCCTGGTGACCAGCTCGTCCACCTCCTCGTGGCAGAACGGCCGGTTTCGATTAAGTGCGCTGCGTGCCTCGAGAGCAGCGTTACGGGCTTCCAGGCGCAGTTCCCCGGCCGGTTCTCCGGACTCAACGGCGCGCAGGAACATACCCAGGCGATCGTGGAGTTGCCAGACCAGTGGCCAGATCGTCTCGTAGGCGGCTTTCTCGGTAGCGAACTGGTCCGAGTCCGAATCGCGACCGTGAGGACCCGGTGTGGGCGTTACGGTGTCGTTGAATTGATGGATGCGCAGCTCGTCCATATCCCGCCACAGGGTTTCCGTCCGTTGTTTGAGCTGATTGTCCAGAAAATCCTGCCGGCGTCTGCTGCTGGCAACATAGAGCAATGTCACTACTGCCACGATGAGAGCGGTGGCAGAAAGTGCGACTGCGGCACCGTCGTGGTTGATGAGGCTGAGCAACTGATCCGTATCCATTGGTAGTGCCTCGGTTCGATTCCTGAAACTGATAGTCCCGAAAGTATCAGGAATTCGCGGTCAGAGTTATTACACGACAGTATAGTTAACCGCACCCCTGTTGCCTGAAGGGGAGTGCATCGGTGGCATCGTCAAAGTATTGTCGGACGTGGTCCGCTTCCTCCAGAGTGAAACGACGGATGGCGTCGCGGAAGCCTGAATGGCGGATGCCATGCCAGGAATGGGTGATCACCGGCTCGAAGCCCCGTATCAGTTTGTGTTCCCCCTGGGCGCCAGCATCGAACGTGGACAGACCAAGGTCAATGGCCAGGTCGATGCCCTGGTAGTAGCAGGTTTCGAAGTGCAGGAAGTCGTATTCTTCCAGGCAGCCCCAATAGCGGCCAAACAGAGTGTCGTCACCACTGAGAAACAGGGCGCCGGCGATCATGGTGTCATCCTTCACCGCCATAATGATGTGACACTGGTCGGGCATGGTTGCGCACAGTTGCTGAAAAAACTGTTGGTTCAGGTATGGCCGCTGGCCGCGCTTGAAATAGGTGGCCTGATAAAATGTGTAGAACACCGACAGCACATGGTCGGGGAGATCTGCTCCGGAAAAGTGGCGGAACGACACACCGGATTCCGCAATCTGGCGGCGTTCCTTGCGGATGGACTTGCGCTTGCGAGAGGTGAGCTCGCCCAGGAATCCGTCGAACGAGTGGTAATTCCTGTTGTGCCAGTGGAACTGGCAGCCCAGGCGGTGAAGGCTTCCGGGTTGATTCAGCAGGCGCTGGTCGTCGGCATTGGGAAACAGCAGGTGCCATGAGTGAGCGCCTACGGAGTCACAAACGCTGTCCAGCAACTGGTGAATCACAGCGGGTGACAGGCTTGCCCTGAAGGTGTCATCCAACAATAGTCGGGGCCCCTGGCAGGGCGTGAAGGGAACGGCCATCAACAGCTTGGGGTAATAGGATTCTCCGTAGCGCCGATAGGCATCGGCCCAGGCCCAGTCAAACACATACTCCCCCATGGAGTGGGTTTTCAGCCACGCCGGGGCGACACCAACCAGCCGGTCCTCCAGCCAGAAAGTCAGGTGTGATGGTGTCCAGCCGGTTGATGATGTGGTGCAGCCGGAATCCTCCAGTGCTTTCAGAAAGCCATGTTTGAGAAACGGGTAGGTGCCGGGGCACAGAGCGTTCCAGACAGCCGCGGGGACCTCATGGATGGATGAGCAGACGCGAATGTGTGGAAATGGGGAGCCGGATTCGGGCATGGTCGGGAATACTCCTTGGTGTCACCCCGATACCATACGCCAGAATCCGGTTTGTGATCACTGTTGACCGTCTGATGTAAAGGTTATGCAAAGGAAAAGGCGCGCAAAAAGACACCACCGGCCAGCGTGTTAGACTGAATGCCGTTAATCGGGAGGGTATCCATGCAGAACAGGGTATTACTGGTTGAAGATGACGATGAATTGCGGCAGTTACTGGCGCGCTATCTGACCAATCAGGGCTTCAGCGTGCGTGAAGCGGCAAATGGCAACGATGGTCTGTCCCTGGCCCGTAGTCAGAACTGCGACATTGTTGTGCTGGATATCATGCTGCCGGACATCAGCGGTCTCGACGTGCTGCGTGCTCTGCGCGCCGACACTCACTTGCCGGTTGTCCTGCTCACTGCCCGGGGAGACGAGACCGATCGCATCGTCGGGTTTGAGGTTGGTGCCGATGATTACATCCCCAAACCCTGCAATCCGCGTGAGCTGGTCGCCCGCCTGCAGGCCTTGCTGCGCCGGATAGCATGGGATCAGTCGGTGGAAGTGGATGCCGCCAGGACATACGGTGATCTCAGGGTGGAGCCCTCTCATCGGCGCATCTATCAGGATGACAAGCCTTTGGAACTGACCGCCACCGAGTACGAAGTTCTGCAGGTGCTGCTGGCCCACGCTGGCAGTGTGGTGCGTAAAACCGACCTGATGCAGTGGGCCCTGGGGCGACGCCTGGAAGCCCACGACCGGACCCTCGATATGCATATCAGTAACCTGCGCAAGAAACTGGGGAATGACGATCCCCCGAGGATCGAGACCGTACGCGGGCTGGGGTACAGCTATCGGGTGCCCACATGAAGCGGAGGACAATATTTCCCCTGTTCTGGCGAATCTTTCTTTCGATATGGCTGGCGATGGCGGTGACTGTGGTGGTCAGCAACCTGGCGACCCGAATGCTTCTGGATCGTGAACGGGAGGCCATCGAACGTCAGGCAGGGCTCAGGGATCTGGCCGAGGAAGCGATAAAAATTCGTGAATCTGGTGATCGGGGCGGCGCCTGGCGTTTTCTCAGGTCGGAGGGTGAGCGCATAGAATTGCACCTGATCCTTATTGAACAGGATGACAATGAAGACAGGCTCCCCTCATTTATTCGTGATCGTATGAAGTCCGGCTGGTATCCGCAGAAGCCTGCAGTGCTTGATGTTGGTGACGGTTATCGTCTGGTAGCGTGGCCACGAATGGACGGTGCCGGCTGGCTGGATCCGAAATTCTTCCGTGCCATAGAACTGGGGCTGGCATTCGTGATGATCTCCCTGGCTTGCTGGTGGATTGCCCGTCGGGTTTCACGGCCACTTCTGCACATGGAGACGACCGCTCAGGCCATCGCCCGGGGGAATAACACGTTGAGGGTCAGCGACAGAGTCACGAAACGGCGGGATGAAGTGGGTCAACTGGCGACGGCATTCAATGCGATGACCGAACAGCTTTGCAGTTTGCTGGAACGGCAGAAACACCTGCTTCGGGATATTTCCCATGACCTGCGTACGCCCCTGACACGCCAGCGAATTGCCATTGAGTTGGCCAGCGAAGGTGCCGTGGACGGCGACCTGATCGCCAGCATCCTGCGGCAGAATCAACGTCTGGAAGCCATGACCTCACAGATACTGACGCTCTACCGGGTAACCGAGGAAGGGGCTGACATCCCCCGTGAGGCGGTTCAGCCGGTGGTTATTATCAATAACGTTCTTCAGGATGCTGCCGATTACGCTGAACATCAGCGGGTGGATTGCCGGCTGATGGTTCGCCCGGAATGTCGCAACGTGTCGGTACTCGGCGATCAGGGGTTGTTACAGCGGGCGTTCGATAACATCGTCCAGAATGCCCTGGACCATACCAGCCCCGGCCATGCCATTCACATTGCTGTAGACAAGCTGGGTGGCAACCTGGTGGTCGCGGTTGAAGACGAAGGGGCGGGCGTGCCTGAGGAGATGCTGCCTCACTTGTTTGAGCCATTCTACCGGGCAGATAAGTCCCGTGGCGGCAAGGGCTGGGGGCTCGGGCTGGCAATCGCCCGAGACATCGTCTCGGCCCATGATGGCGAGATCCGGGCGGAAAACGGTCCTTCGGGCGGTCTCAGGGTTACCGTCAGTCTGCCCATTTTTACGGACGTTCTCTAATGAGCAAGGATTACCCTGTTCCCGCGGAATATCTGGAGCGGGAAACGGAGATAAAGAAAAGTCGGTTTATAGCCCGTGTCGCACCGGTTGCCGATCGGGACGAGGTGAAAGCGTGGCTGGAGCGGGCGCACCGGGATCATCCCGATGCCCGTCACATATGCTGGGCATACCAGATAGGTCGCCCCGGCTCGGCCGCCGAAGCCGCCATGAACGATGACGGTGAACCATCGGGGACTGCGGGAAAACCTATCCTGAGTGTGATTCAGCATAAGGATATGGGGGATGTCCTGGTCATGGTGATTCGCTATTTTGGCGGCATCAAGCTTGGTGCCGGCGGGCTGGTCAGGGCTTATGCCGGGGCAGCGGAAAGTGTGCTTTCGGCAGTGGATCGAGTGGTACAGCGATCCATGGATCCGGTTGTTGTGACCATGAGCTTCGCGGATGAACAGCCGTTACGGCACTGGTGTGAAACCAATGACGCCTCGGTGGAGTCCATAGAGTATGGTTCGACGGTAACCGCCCGGGTGTTGGTGCCGTCGGATCGAGGTGAGCAATTCGCGGGATTCTGCAGTGCCCAGAAGTTGGATTACTGTTTTGACAGGTAGGGAACGGTTGTTACATCTCCGAGCGTCAAGTGTCCGTATACTACCTGAAAGGCAACCGTAAGGAGGTTCGCTATGGCTATTCGAGTGATGATTGCATCGTTTCTAATGTTGGCGATGGCAGGCTGCGCCAGTAACGTGGTGACAGATTATGATTCCGCTGCCGTGTTCGGGAACTATTCCTCATGGGCGTTTACGGATGAGCTTGGCGAGGGTCAGTCCGTGGTGTCACTGGATGGTAGTCGCATTCGTAACGCGGTAGAACGTGAGCTGAATCGCAAGGCCATGAAAAAGGTGAGCGCGGACGAAGCGGACCTGCTGGTGGCCTGGAAGATCGTGGAAGAAGAGCGACTCGAAAGTTACGGTGTGGGATTTGGCTTGGGATTTGGCCATAGCCCATTTGGTTGGGGGCTTGCATCCGCACCGCCGGTAAGGGAAATCCAGGAAGGCAAGTTGGTGATTGAGCTGGCAGACACCAACACGCAACGCGTGGTCTGGCGAGCGGCCAGTCGTCGCTACCTCAATGAAGACCAGTCCCCAGAGTATCGTCGTGAGTTGATCGACGAAGTGGTGGCTGAAATGTTTTCCAAGTATCCTCCGGGACTCGATCAGGGCTCTGGCGGCTACTAACAGAAACGGAGTAAGCATGAAGTCGAAATCCTCGGGTGGTTTGGTCTTTTCAACCGAGCAGGGTCGTATGTGTCCCGACTGTCGCAACCCGATTGCTGACTGTACCTGTGGCCAACCTTCCCGTCCCCACGGGGACGGCGTTGTGCGCGTCAGTCGCGAAACCAAGGGCCGGAAAGGCAAGGGTGTGACACTGGTGACAGGTATCCCCATGGATGACCGGGAACTCAAGGCCTTCGCCAAGGTACTCAAGGCCAAGTGCGGTACCGGCGGCACGGTCAAAGACGGCGTGGTGGAAATCCAGGGCGATCAGCGGGACACCCTCGTCCCGTTACTGCAGGCTAAAGGCTGGACCGTCAAACGTGCCGGGGGCTGAGAGGCCTGCGGACAACTCCTCCATGGTATAACACGCAATCCCCTGTCCAGACGCTACAATAGAGGCTGCTCTTGAACTGTCCGTGAAGGGACAATGGCTTACCGGAGGATAGAAATGCACATACTGGTGTTGGGGGCTGGTGTTGTTGGCGTCACCACTGCCTGGTTTTTGCGCAAGCAGGGCCATGAGGTCACCGTGGTTGATCGCCAGAGCAAAGCCGGTCTTGAAACCAGTTATGCCAATGGTGGACAAATTTCCGTGTCCCACGCAGAACCGTGGGCCAATCCGTCGGCACCGCTCAAGATATTGAAGTGGCTGACTCAGCCGGATGCCCCCCTGCTGTTTCGTCCAGGCCTCGACCCTGCCCAGTGGCGCTGGGCACTGTCATTTCTGATGCAATGCACGTCCGCCAGGGCGGCCCATAATATTCGGCAAATCGTCAATCTTGGCCTCTACAGCAGAGCCCAGTTACAGGCAGTACGACAGGACACCGGGATTGAGTATGACCAGTTGGAAAAGGGCATATTGCATTTCTATACCAATCCGAAGGAATTTGAGGGCGCGTTGGCGCCGTCCCGGCTGATGCGTGACCTCGGGTGTGACCGTCAAGTGGTCGATGCTGCCCGAGCCGTTGAACTGGAGCCGGCACTGTCTCCGATTCGCGACCGGATTGCCGGGGCAACCTACACCGCGTCAGATGAATCCGGGGACGCCAGAAAGTTTACCCAGGGCCTGGCCCGAAAAGCGGAAGAGGCGGGCGTGACGTTTCTCTACGGAACGGAAGTTCTGGGTTTCGATCGTACCCGTGACCGGATTCTCGGGGTCCAGACCCTGAGGGAGGGGCACTACGAAATGTTGCGTGCTGACGCTTATGTCTTGAGTCTGGGAAGCTTCAGCGCGCTACTGGCCCGCAAACTGGGACTGTTCCTGAATATCTATCCGGCCAAGGGGTACTCCATTACCGTCCCGGTCAAGAACGAAGACGCGGCTTTCAGAGTGAGCCTGATCGATGATGAGTACAAGCTGGTGTATTCCCGTCTGGGAGACAGGATCCGGGTTGCCGGTACTGCGGAACTGAGCGGTTACAGCCGGACCCTGAACTATACCCGCTGCCGGGCCATTGTCAGACGTACGGCGGAAATTATGCCGGAGGCTGCCTACTGGGACAAAGCTGAGTTCTGGAGTGGTCTGCGACCGGCGACGCCCTCCAATGTGCCTTACATTGGCAAAAGCCACTTTGGCAATCTCTACCTGAACACAGGGCATGGCACGCTGGGGTGGACTCACTCCTGCGGTTCCGCGGCAGCAATCGCCGATATTATTTCCGGCCGGCGGCCGCAAGTGGACTTCAGTTTTACGGGGCTCTGAATCGAGCCATACGCTGCATCAGGGTACATTCTGGCCCTTTATGCATAATCTTTGTCATTTCTCCGTCATGTGTTGAACTCACTGTGTGAGCTTTATCACATGCTGTATCCCGCCTCTAGATCAATCCTCGGTGGTCTTCAGGCGTGATTAGTGGAGAAAGCTATGAACAAACAACGTCGTACCGTGGTCAAGGGGCTCGCTGCAGCTTCATTCACGGCCCTGACCGCCTGTGGCGGTAGTTCGACAGGGTCATCTCGTGCCGGCCAGGAGCCCTCCCCGGGAACTGTTTCAGGAGATGAGGCATCCCTGCCGGCAGTTGCTTTCAACCATGGCGTGGCGTCCGGTGATCCCCTGGCTGATCGGGTGATTCTCTGGACCCGGGTGACGCCAACAGGCGTGTTGCCCCGAACCATTGACCGCATACCTGTGCAGGTGAGTGTCGCGCGGGACCGGGATATGCAAGAGGTCGTGGCACGGTTTGATGCCTCTACCGGCCCGGACAGGGATTTTTGCGTCAAGGTTGATGCCGTGGGTCTGCAACCGGACACCTGGTACTACTACCAGTTTGCCGTTGGAAGTCAGCGCTCTTCCATCGGCCGCACCCGCACCTTCCCAATCTCCAGCGCCGCCACTGAACGGGCGCGGTTTGCGGTCGTCTCCTGTTCAAATTATGCGTTTGGTCTGTTCTCGGTTTATAAGGCTGTGAGTGACCACGCCGACCTGGATTTTGTGTTGCACCTGGGCGATTACGTCTATGAGTACGGACCGGGTGAGTATGGCGATTTCCCGGGGCGAGAGCCGTTGCCAGCCCACGAAATGATTGAGCTGGCGGATTACCGTTTGCGCCACGCCCAGTACAAGACCGATCCTAATCTGCAGGCTGTTCACCAGCAGTTCCCGATGATTTGCATCTGGGATGATCACGAATCAGCGAACGACAGTTATGTTGGTGGCGCCGAAAACCACGATGAAGCCACCGAGGGCGACTGGTCGACACGAAAGGCTGTCTCCATACAGGCCTACCATGAGTGGCTGCCGATTCGCGAGCACCCGACCGACCCGGAAAGGATCTGGCGTGATTTCGCCTTTGGCAATCTGATTGACCTGTTCATGATGGACACTCGATTGGAGGGTCGGGATCAGCAGGTTTCCTCGCCCAGTGATCCGGCTCGTTTCAGTGCGGACCGCAGGCTGATCAGCGAGGACCAGTTAGGCTGGTTGGTGGCCGGGCTGACAGAGTCTTCAGCCCGGTGGCGAATGATCGGCCAGCAGGTGATGTTTGCGGAGCTCAATATAGCCCGCACTGTCGATGTAGCCAAAACTCTCGGACTGGAAGACGAGATTGAATTCAACGGTCAGTTGGCGGCCCTGAATGTCGATCAGTGGGACGGTTACGTGGCGGATCGCGAGGTTATTCTGCAAACTCTGGCAGAAAACGGGATCGACAACACGGTCATCTTTACCGGCGACATTCATACCTCCTGGGCCAATGAGGTCTACGCAGACTCCGGCAATCTTCTGGAAAATACCCTGTCCACACCATTGGCGGCCGAGTTCGTCACACCCTCTGTAACGTCGCCCGGATTACCTGATGGGGTGGCGGAGCTTGCGGAACTGGCTGTACCTGTCGCTAATCCACACATGAAATACGTTGAGCTGAAATCCCGCGGATTCATGCTGGTGGACGTCACTTTGGAGCGCACCCAGGCAGAATTCTATTACGTACGCAATATCACCAGTGAAGATGATGTTGGCAAGATCGATGCCGCTAAAACAAAAGTGGTTGGCGTGGATGATGGAAACAGCTCCATATACCAGGATCGGGCGCTTTCCGAGCCGCGGGCTCTGCGCACAGCCATGTTTCATCCGCCTGTTCGAACAGCTGTAAGTTGAGGAAGCTTTCATGTCTGGACCAATGATCCCCAACCACCAGCGCTGGAGCCGTCGTGATGTACTGCGCACCATCTTTTTTACAGCGGGGGCGGTTGGATCCGCCTCCTGGCTGAGCGGGTGCGGTGGCGGCTCGGAATCGTCGGCTTCGCCCATTGCTCCCGGGCCGGGTGTCGAACCAGTACCCGGAGACATTCCCGATACAGTGGAGAGTCTGGTTGGTCGTTTTGCAAATATTGGCCCGCTGCGTGAGATTCCGGATATACACGGTGTGCGCACTCCAGAGGGCTTCGCGACGAGGATCGTTGCTATCAACGGAGAACTGCCTCAACCTGCGGGCATGTCGCCTCTGGCGCCACAGACGGGTGGGGTGGGAAACAGGCCCTGGCACATTTTTCCGGATGGGGGTGGCGCGGTTCCCAGAGACAACGGCGGTTGGATATATATCAGCAACAGTGAAGTGCCTGGAGTCGGGACCATTGGTTTTACCTATCCGGCCTTGGCGACATTGGCCAATGCCGCGGAAGAACTGACTCCGGGTCTCGCCCAGGTAGGCACGTTGGTTTTTGATCCCGATGGCACAATTGTTGACTCGTACACCATCCTGTCCGGAACAACCTTCAACTGCGCCGGTTGTGTCACGCCCTGGAATACCTGGCTCTCCTGCGAGGAGTTTCCCAATGGTCAGGTGTGGGAGTGCGACCCGTACCAGCCGGGTGAGGGACTGGCCCGCCCGACGCTGGGGTATTTCTCCCACGAAGCCATTGCGATTGATCCGCAGCAACGCCTGCTCTATCTCACTGAAGATATGCCGGATGGCCGTTTTTACCGCTGGATACCGGACCCCTCCGATTGGCCTGAGGGGGCAGAACGCGCCGCCCTGCAGTCAGGTCGATTGCAGATGTTGAGTGTTGGAGGCGAAGGGGCGGAAGGTGCCCTGCATTCGCCTCAGCCCGTGACCTGGGTCGATGTGCAGAATCCCCATGAGCCCCAGCATGAGAATCGTCTGGAAGAATCCACGGTCTTTGATGGTGGGGAGGGCGTCTGGTTTTTCCAGGGTATTGTCTATTTTGCAACCAAGGGCGATGATCGAATATGGGCCCTGGACGTTGCGGCCCAGACCGTTGAGGTTATCTACGAGCGAGCAACTGCCGAAGCGCCCAATGACATACTCTCCGGCGTTGATAACCTGTTCGTGACCTCGCAGGGGGATGTACTGGTGGCCGAGGATGGTGGCGATATGCAGGTGGTTGTGATTCTTCCGGATCGCACCCTCAAGCCATTGCTTCAGATCGTTGGTCAGGATGCTTCGGAAATCGCCGGGATTGCGTTCTCGCCGGATGGCAAGCGTATGTACTTTACTTCTGATCGGGGAGGGCGGAATGGTTTGGGCGGATTTACCAATGGTCTTGGGATGGTGTACGAGCTGATTCTGCCCGACGGTCTTTAAAGATCCGGGTCTGGAGAGTAGTGAGCTCTTGTGGCAGTTACAAGAAACAAGTTGAGATGCCGCCCGTTGAGGCGGCATCTTGGGCAGTGGCCCGTTTGGGCGGTTATTACTTGAGTTGATCCCGAATCAGCTTCTTGTTGATCTTGCCAACACTGGTCTTGGGAATGTCTTCCACGAAGTCGATCTGTTCGGGAATGGCCCATTTGTTGATCTCGCCGGTGTCGACGAATTGCTTCAGGTGACTCTGGATATCCGCCAGCGTTGCTTCCTCGCCCGGCTTCAGGGTGACCAGAGCGTGAGGCCGCTCGCCCCATTTCTCATCGGGAACACCGACAACGGCAGCGCCAGCAACGGCCGGATGCTGGCTGATCAGGTTTTCCAGATCCAGGGAAGATAGCCATTCGCCGCCGGTCTTGATAACGTCCTTGATGCGGTCCTTGATCACTAGGGTGTTGTCCGGTTCGATGGACGCGACGTCCCCGGTATGGAGCCAGCCGCCTTCCCACAGCTCTTCGCCTTTCTCCGGTTCCTTGAAGTAGCTCTGGGTCAGCCAGGGCGCGCGGGCAACCACTTCCCCCTTGGCTTCTCCGTCATGGGCGACCGGATTGCCGGAGGGGTCCACGATCTCCAGGTCAACCATGGGGACGGCAATACCGGTTTTGACCCGCTTGGCGGTCTGTTGCTCCAGTGGCAGCTCGAGATCTTCCGGTTTCAAGTGGGTAACACTCAGCAGCGGGCAGGTTTCCGACATGCCGTAACCGGTGTACATGCGAATGCCAAGCTTGGCGCCGGCATCACACAGGCCCTTGGTCAGCGCGCTACCGCCGATCAGCACATGCCAGTTGCTGAGGTCCGCGGTCTTGATCGACTCGGTGCCCATCATCATCTGCATTATGGTCGGTACACAGTGGGAGAAGGACACCTTGTGTTCTTTGAGCAGGTCCACCAGCAGTTCCGGCTCATAGCGGCCGGGATAGACCTGCTTGATACCCATCATGGTAGCGGCGTAGGGGACGCCCCAGGCATGGACGTGGAACATGGGGGTGACCGGCATGTAGACCGATGAGGAGCGTAAGAGTGGCATCTCGTCGTAGGCAGATAGCGACCCGGTCATCGCCAGCGTGTGCAATACCAACTGACGGTGGCTGAAGAAAACGCCCTTGGGATTCCCTGTTGTGCCAGTGGTATAGAAAGTGGTTGCGACGCTGTTCTCGTCGAAATCCGGGAAGTCGAATTCGGTTCCGGCCCCTGCCAGAAGGGTTTCGTATTCACCGAGAGTGTCGAGGCTGGTGGATTTTGCTTCGTTGTCGTCGGTGAGCTGGATGTAGTTTTTTACGGTTTTGATCTCATCCCTGACGCCTTCAATGATGGGCAGGAAGTCATCGTGCACCAGCACCACATCGTCTTCGGCGTGATTCATGGTGTAGACGATCTGATCAGGCGAGAGGCGCACATTAATGGTGTGCAGTACCGCTCCGATCATCGGAATCGCAAAGAAACATTCGAGGTAACGCGGCGTGTCCCAGTCCATCACCGCCACCGTGTCGCCGGGCTTTACGCCAGCATCGGTGAGGGCGTTGGCCAGCCGATGGATGCGTTCAACCAGATCGGTATAGGTGTACTTGCCGCGGTTGGCGTACACAATTTCCTGGTCCGGAGAGTATCTGGGGCCGGACAGCAGTAGTTGCTTGATCAGGAGGGGATACTGGTGAGCGTTGTCCGCTGGTGGAAGAATGCGGGTCTGTGCCATTGCTTGATACCTCTTTCCCGGTTGTTGATGTTATTGCGAGAAACAGGAGTAAATCTGACACACTTTGGCGGAAACCGGAACCTTGAAACGCAGAAAAATTACAGAACGAATCAGGCTCTTAAGGAATCCTGTTCCGCTCTGCAATTCAGGTTCGCTTATACGGTTTATTCGTAGGTGCAGAGGTAGGCGGTATCGATATCAGTTTTCGCCTTGAAGCTTGCTTGGCCTGCAACATCGAAACTCTCGCCGGAGCCGTATGTCATCCACTCTTCCATGCCGGGAAGCAGAACGGTCAGGGCGCCGCTGATCACCGTCATGGTCTCTTTTTTGCTGGTTCCGAACTCATATTCGCCGGGGCTGATGACGCCAACGGTGGCCGGCAGAGTAGAGGTCTGGAAGGAGATGGATTTTGCCTTGCCGTCAAAGTATTCGTTTACAGTCAGCATGGGTATGGCTCCTTGATTAAAAGTGGGGGCCTACTATACGGCAATTTGCTTTCCATCCAATGACATTTTTTGTCCGGTTCACTGATCCCAGGGATTGCCCTGGGTGCCTTCCATTACATCGACGCGGATATGCATGGCTGCCTTGGCCAGGATGTTGGCACTGATCGGCGCAGTCAGGAACAGGAAGGCAGTAATCAGGATCTCGGTGATACCAATACCTTCTCCCCGGGAACTGAAGTAGACCACGGAAGCCAGTATGATGGCGCCTACGCCCAGAGTCGTAGCCTTGGTCGGCCCGTGAAGGCGGGTATAGAAGTCAGGCAGCCGGGCGAGGCCGATGGCTCCGACCAGAGTAAAGGCACCCCCGGTCAGTAGCAGGGCCGTTATAGCATATTCGGCAAGCGCGTTCATGGGTGAACCCCTTTGTTTACCTTCAAGATATTTGGAAACCTATTCAATGACACTGCCCCGTTTCAGGTATTTCGCCATCGCAACGGTGCCAACGAAGCCCATGACGGCAATCAACAGTGCCGCCTCCAGATACATGCGCGTTCCGAGCGTAATGCCGAGCAGGATGATCAGGGCGATGGCGTTGATATACAGAGTGTCCAACGCCAGGACCCGATCCGGAGCATCCGGCCCCCTGATCAGGCGATAGACATTCAGCAAGGCCGCAAGTACGACCATGGCAATGGTCATGTTAAGAGCGATGCCAATCATCGAAACATCTCCATCAAGGGTTTCTCATATCGGTGTTTGATGGCGTCAATGACTTCCTGTTCACTGTCCGCATCCAGGGTATGAATCAGCAGTATTTTCTGGTCGTCACTGACATCCGCACTCACCGTCCCGGGCGTGAGGGAGATGGTGCTGGCAAGTATCGTGATGGCCATCGGTTGTTCCAGTTCCAGTGGATAACTGACGAAAACGGGTTTCGGGGTGCGCCCGCTTACAATCAGCCGGGCAACCGTGATGCTGGCGATGACAATATCCACCAGTACCCGCAACAGGTAGCCGGGCAAACGCCAGGGTCTGACGAGGACCGGGCGTTCTGGCCAGAACCCCTGGGTCAGCTGAGGGATCAGCCAGGCCAGGAACAGTCCCATCACCACGCTGGCACCGGAAACACTGTTGCTCAGGAACTGCCAGACAAGAAACAGGGTCAGACTGAGCCATGGCTGGGGGAAATTCAGGCGGTCAAACATTATTCCTCCTCCCCGACCATGGGTGTTTTCAGTATTTCAATGTAGTCGCTGCTGTTGTGCAGTTGCGCCGCTGTGGCATCGGCGTAGCGGGTGATAGGGCCGGCAAGGATAACGATCACCACGCTCAGTGCGACCAGTGCGCCGGCCGAGACTGACACGGTACCACTGAGCTTGCCTGGGTTCTCAATGTGACCATCGACGGTACGCCAGAATATGATGCTGCCGGCGCGACTGTACGCGATGAGCGTGAAGAAACCGCCACCCAGCACCACCGACCATAGCCAGGCCATTTGTGTTCCTGGCGCTGCGGCCTGGAGAATCAGTAGCTTGGCAAAGAAGCCACTCAATGGTGGCAGCCCTGCCGCGGCGACGGCGCCGATCAGGAACAGCGTACTGAGGAAGGTGCGATTGTGCATTCTGGGCGCCGTCACGATCCGGTCCCTGGCAGTGCCGCGCTGTCGGCTGATCAGGTCCGCTACGAGGAACAGACCGCCCACCACCCAGGTGGTGTTGAGCAGGTAGAACAGAGCGGCTGAAGTGCCCGCTTCGGACCCCAGGGACATGGCAGCCAAAAGGGTGCCGACGGAAATAATGACTTGCCAGGCCACCAGGGTTTTCAGGCTTTCGGAGCCCAGCGCACCGATAACGCCCATGGCCAGGGTAATCAGTGCCAGCGGGAAGAGCCAGTCCATACCCAGGCCGGCGAGCTCGCCCGCCTGATTGCCAAAGATCAGCGTGTAGACACGAAGGATGGCGTAGATACCGACCTTGGTCATCACTGCGAAGAGCGCAGCAACGGGCGCGGTCGCTTTGGCGTAGGCTCTTGGCAGCCAGAAACACAGGGGCAGGATCGCGGCCTTAAGTCCAAACACCACCAGCAGCATCATACCGGCGGCTTTGACGATGAGCAGATTTTCACCGCTGACTTTTGGCACCTGCAGCGCGAGGTCCGCCATGTTGAGGGTGCCGGTGACACTGTAGATCATGCCCACGCTGATCAGGAAGACTGAAGAGCCGGCCAGATTCAGGACCACGTAGTGCAATCCCGGTACCGTGCGTGCGGTTCCCGTGCCATGCATCAGCAGCCCGTAAGAGGCAATCAGCAGTACCTCGAAGGCGACAAACAGATTGAACAGGTCACCGGTCAGGAAGGCGATGTTCAACCCCAGCAACTGAAACAGGAACAGGGCGTGGAACTGCCGGTTGCCTTCATCTGCCCCGCCGATGGAATAGATGTGGCAAAACAGGGCCAATGTGGCGGTTAACACCAGCATTAACGCTGCAAGACGGTCGAGAACCAGAACAATGCCGAACGGTGGTGCCCAGTTGCCAAAGGCATAGGCACGGTAGCTGCCGTCATCAGCGAGCACCAACAGGACAATGGCGGACACCAGGAGGAGGACCGTTGTTGTCATCGCCAGGGTGCGACGCAGGCTGATGGGGGCATATCCCATGAAGACCTGGAGGATGCCCCCGAGAAGGGGGATCAGAATAGGCGCGGTAAGCCAGTGGTTCATTTGCCGGATCCCTCCGCGTCTTCTGTCTTCTTCCCGGGCTTCGGCCCGGACTGGTATCCGTCTACGTGATCGTCTTCATTGTCTGCCAGGTTCCTGAGGGCCAGCACCACCACAAACGCGGTCATGGCAAAGCCGATGACAATGGCGGTCAGCACCAGTGCCTGCGGCAGTGGATCTGAATACTGGCTGGTGCTGCCGATGATAGGCTGCCCGCCGGTAGCCAGTCGGCCGGAAGAGAACAGGAACAGGTTGACGCCATAGGACAACAGCGTCAGGCCGATCACGACCGGGAAGGTCCGGGCGCGTAATAGCAGGTACACACCGGAGGCAGTCAGCGCACCGATGGCCAGAGCGAATGCCAACTCCATTATGCGCTCTCCTTCTTGCTTTTAATGGCGGAATGGGGAGACATGCGACCGATGCTGACCAATGCCAGCAGTGTCGCTCCAATAACTGTGAGATAGACCCCCAGATCAAACACCAGGGCCGAGGCCACTTCGAATTTGCCGACAACCGGCCACGTTATGTAGTCGAACGTACTGGTCAGGAACGGGTAGCCAAACGCGTAGCTGGCAGCGCCGGCGATCACCGCGAACAGCAGCCCGAGACCAATGACGTTGTGATAGCGGAACGGCACCCGATGCTGGGTCCAGACCATGCCACTGGCAATGTACTGGAGGATCAGTGCCACGGCTGTAATCAGGCCGGCGATGAAGCCGCCGCCGGGCATGTTATGCCCACGCAGGAAAATATAAACAGACACCATCAGTGCCAGGGGTAGCATGGGCCGCGCGATCTGACGCAGCATCAGCGGGTAGGCATCACGGTTCCAGGCATGTCCCTGTCCGTCGCCGGGCGGCGGTGTCAGGACGGTATTCTTGAGCATGGCGTAGATGCCCAGAGCGGCAATGGCCAACACGGTGATTTCACCAAGGGTATCGAAACCCCGGAAGTCAACGAGGATGACATTCACCACATTGGTGCCGCCGCCGCCCGGCTTGCTGTTCTCGAGAAAATACTCGGAAATGGACGTAAACGGCCGGGTGAGCATTGCCAGGGTTACCAGGGTCATGCCCGTGCCAGCAACCAGGGCAATTACTACGTCACGAACGCGTCGGCCGGTTGAGCTTTCCATCGGGGTCCAGGAAGGCATGTAAAAGAGCGCCAGCATCAGTAGCACGATGGTCACCACCTCAACGGACAGCTGGGTCATGGCGAGATCCGGTGCGGAGAAACGGGCAAAGCCCAGGGATACCAGGAGGCCGACCACGCTCAGCAGAATCAGAGCGTAGAAGCGTTCCCGGTGCATCACGGCTGTTGCCAGGGCGCACAGGATCAGGACGGCAATGCCCGTCAGGGTGGGCCAGTCGATGGGCGATAGCCCGTTCTCGCCGACGAATACCCCCAGGCTGGTCAACGGCACAATCGCGACGGCGACCA
Organism: Marinobacter sp. NP-4(2019); assembly: GCF_003994855.1. Lineage (NCBI taxonomy): Bacteria > Pseudomonadati > Pseudomonadota > Gammaproteobacteria > Pseudomonadales > Marinobacteraceae > Marinobacter > Marinobacter sp. NP-4(2019). The sequence goes on along the minus strand of NZ_CP034142.1, from coordinate 3,272,075 downwards.
CACTGATAACCAGCAATGCCGCGTAGCGTTGCAAAGAGCCGTTTTCTATATAGGAAGTCAGCCGGTTAGCCGTCGTCGTCAGCCAGGAAATGACGGCCTCGAAGACCGCCTTTTCATCGATTTCCTTGAAGCGGGCGTGGAAGTCGAAGAAGCGCTGGCGCTGGCTGTACATAAGCAGGCCACCAAAGAAGGCAGCAAAACTCATCACCAGTGGCAGGTTGAAACCGTGGACGATGGTCAGATGATACTCCGGCACGGCGCCCCCAAGGGTGGCAGTGGCTGCGGCATAAAGCAGCGGACCAACGGAGATGGCGGGGAACACCCCGACCATAATGCAGGCAAACACCAGGATTTCCACCGGGATCTTCATATAGCGGGGTGGTTCATGTGGGGGGTAAATCGGCAGGTCCACCGGTTTGCCGTTGAAGAACACATCGTGGATAAAACGTGCTGAATAGGCGACGGCAAAGATCCCCGCCAGGGTGGCGATCAGTGGTGGTATCCAGGCCCAGAACCCCGGCAGGTTCAGTTGCAGGGCTTCGGCAAAGAACATTTCCTTGCTCAGGAAACCGTTGAGCAACGGCACACCTGCCATAGAGGCCGCGGCAACCATTGCCAGGGTGGCGGTATGAGGCATGTATTGCCAGAGGCCGTTGATCCGCCGCATATCCCGGGTGCCGGTTTCATGGTCAATGATGCCCGCCGCCATAAACAGTGACGCTTTGAAGGTGGCGTGATTGATCACGTGGAAAACGGCGGCGACGGCGGCCAGTTTGGTGCCCATGCCAAACAGCAGGGTAATCAACCCCAAATGACTGACCGTCGAATGTGCCAGCAGACCCTTCAGGTCATGTTTGAACATGGCCACATAGGCACCGATCAACAGTGTGGCCATGCCGGTGAAGCTGACCATATAGAACCACTGTTCGGTGCCCGCCAGTGCCGGGTAAAGGCGAGCCATCAGGAAAATGCCGGCTTTTACCATGGTGGCGGAATGCAGGTACGCCGATACCGGGGTGGGTGCCTGCATGGCATGGGGCAGCCAGAAATGGAACGGGAACTGGGCTGATTTGGTGAAAGCGCCCAGCAGCACAAGGGTGAGGGCGACAGGATACAGGCTATGGGCCTTGATCAGGTCGCCGGCTGCCAGTACATCATCGAGCTCGAAGCTGCCGACAATGTTGCCGAGAATCAGAATGCCCGCCATCAGGGCCAAGCCGCCTCCACCGGTGACGGCCAGCGCCATGCGGGCACCGCGACGGGCATCCTGTTTATGGTTCCAGAAACTGATCAGCAGAAAGGACGTCAGGCTGGTCAGTTCCCAGAACACCAGCATCAGCAGGAGGTTGCTGGACATGACGATACCCAGCATCGAGCCCATGAAACACAGCAGGAGTGAGTAGAACTTCCCGACGTTCTCCTTGGCCTTCAGGTAGTAGCGGGCATACAGAATGATCAGCAGGCCGATAACCAGAATCAACAAGGCGAACAGCATCGATAGGCCGTCCAGCCGGAAACTGAAGGAAATGCCCAGCGCCGGCAGCCACTCATAGCTGTGCAGGACAATGCCCCCGTTGGCAAGGGTTGACCAGTGCGGGTAGAGCGCTGCCAGCGCAATAATGGCGGGAACGGACGAGGCTATGGCGATTGCCGTGCGTCCTCCCTGTGCAAACAACGGTGCTGCCAATGCCCCTAAAAAGGGCAGTAAAACGACCAGCGGTAGCGACATCGCAACCTCGTTATCGGTTTTTCTCTTTCATGGATGGAGATGCAGTCTGTGCCTGAGTCTAGTCCCCGGCCAGCCATTCTGCACCAACCGGTGCAAGCCGCCGACGTTGACGGAAGGTAGCGGGAAAATCAGATCAGATGGGGTGGGTCCGGAAAGTACGGCAACCTGCCCCGGTGTCTCTGCGCATCGGCAGTGACCGGGCGGAACCCAGGTTGGTTTAACACGTTGGACCTTGCGGTCATAAGTGCTCCGTTAGTCAGATACGAATGCCGATGATACGTGGCAGGTCTCTCAGGTCAAGTCGGCTTGTGATTAATCAATCCGATAACGTCGTACAGGATTACTTTCCGCGCTTGACCGGGGTGAGGCTGAATCGCGGGTTTTGAGTCATACGTTGGTCTTAGGTGCCTGTGCTACCATGACATTTTTCATTGTGTACCCAAGAGAATCACTATGACCGCACCCTATCCGACCCTTCTCAAGCCCCTCGACCTCGGTTTTACCGAGCTCAAGAACCGGGTATTGATGGGTTCCATGCACACCGGCCTGGAAGACCGGTTCTGGAACATCCACAAGTTCGCCCGCTATTTTGCCGAGCGGGCTGAAGGGGGCGTAGGACTGATGGTCACCGGGGGGTATTCGCCGAACCTGGCTGGCCAGCTGGCGCCTTTGTCTTCAACCATGAACAACCGTGCCACCGCGTTGTTGCACCGGCACGTTACCGGCGCTGTCCATGAAGCGGGCGGCAAGATCTGCCTGCAGTTGCTGCACGCCGGTCGCTATGGCTATCAGCCACTGATCGTCTCCGCATCCGCCACCAAGGCGCCAATCAGCCTGTTCAAGGCCCGCGCCTTGTCCACCAAAGGTGTCGAGCGGCAGATTAACGATTTCGTCAATGCCGCGAAACTGGCGAAACTGGCCGGCTATGACGGCGTTGAAGTGATGGGTTCGGAAGGGTATTTCATCAACCAGTTTCTGTGCGAGCGTACCAATAAGCGCACCGACAAGTGGGGCGGCCCTTATGAGAACCGTATGCGTTTGCCGGTGGAGATTGTGCGCCGGATGCGTGAGGCGGTTGGCCGCGAATTCATCATTATTTACCGACTGTCCATGCTGGACCTGGTGGAAGGTGGGCAAACCTGGGACCAGGTTGTGACTCTGGGCAAGGCTATCGAGAAAGCCGGTGCCACCATTATCAACACCGGTATTGGTTGGCATGAGGCCCGGGTGCCGACCATTGTGACCTCCGTACCCCGTGGCGGCTTCGCCGATGTAACGGCCAAGTTCTACGGTGAAGTGGATATTCCGGTCTGTACTACCAACCGCATCAATACCCCGGAGAAAGGGGAAGAAATTCTTGCCGCCGGCAAGGCGGATATGGTCTCCATGGCCAGGCCGTTGCTGGCGGACAGCGAGTTCGTACGCAAGGCTGAACAGGGCCGTGCCGACGAGATCAACACCTGTATCGCCTGTAACCAGGCCTGCCTTGACCATGTCTTCAAGGCCAAGCGTGCTTCCTGCCTGGTAAACCCCAGGGCCTGTCACGAAACCGAACTGGTGTTGACGGTCGCACCGGTGGTCCGCCGTGTCGCGGTGGTGGGTGCCGGTCCGGCGGGGCTGGCGGCTGCGACCACTGCCGCCAAGCGGGGCCACAAGGTCACGCTGTTCGAAGCCGACGACAAGATCGGCGGTCAGTTCAATTACGCCAAGCGCATCCCCGGCAAGGAGGAGTTTTATGAAACCCTGCGCTATTTCCAGCGTCAGATTGAACTGCTGGAGATCGACCTGAAGCTCAACTCCCGTGTCGAGGCTGCAGAGCTGGCCGAACAGGGGTTTGACGATGTCATCATCGCCACCGGTGTCAAGCCGCGGACACCGCAAATAGACGGTATCGACCATCCCAGGGTGCTGGGCTACCTCGATGTCCTGCGTCACAATAAACCGGTTGGTCAGAGCGTTGCGGTGATCGGTGCCGGCGGTATCGGCTTCGACGTCAGCGAATTCCTGACCCACGATTTCAGTCATCACCCGGAAGGCGAGCAGATCAGCGTGAGTGACTGGCAGGCGGAGTGGGGGGTGAACCCCGCATTTGACGGACCTGGTGGGTTGGCGCAGCGTAAGTCCACGCCGTCGCCACGCAAGATCTACCTGATGCAGCGCAAAACCGGCAAGGTTGGTGGTGGCCTGGGTAAAACCTCGGGCTGGGTACACCGCAGCAGCCTCAAGCACCGTGGCGTGGAAATGATGCGGGGTTGCAGCTATGACCGCATAGACGATGAAGGCTTGCACATCACCATCCGGGACAAAGAGGGCAGGGTGACGGAAAGCAAAGTGCTGAATGTCGATAATGTGATCATTTGCGCAGGTCAGGAATCCTATCGTGAACTATTTGATCAATTGGTTGGCGCTGGTGTGAAAGCCCATTTGATAGGCGGTGCCGACGTTGCTGAAGAGCTGGACGCAAAGCGGGCTATCCGTCAGGGGACCGAAGTGGCTGCGGGCATCTGATTCTGATGATGCTGTGCGACGGGCTACGCTTGCCGTCGCACAGAGAAAATCTGGTTAAGTCCTTGCCCGTTGAGTAAAATTTGTTTATCTCACAAGTCACAAGGTCTTTATGACGCTCCTGATTGCTTTTGCAGTTCTGTCTATTGGTTTTTCTTTTTTGTGTTCCATCCTCGAAGCGGCGTTGCTCTCCGTTACGCCGAGCTACATTGCCTCTCTCAAGAGCAATAACGTCGATTTGTTTGCAAGACTGAGAAAACTGAAGGATGACGTGGATGACCCGCTCTCTGCAATACTGACCCTTAACACCGTAGCTCATACGGTGGGTGCTACCGGGGTGGGCGCCCAGGTTACCGTCGTCTTCGGCGAGGCCTGGCTTGGTGTGGCTTCTGCCGCGATGACCCTGGCCATCCTGATCCTGTCGGAAATCATCCCCAAGACAATCGGTGCAAAATACTGGCGCGGTATTGCGCCGCACCTTCCCGCCATACTGGGCTTCATGATCAAGGCGCTTCTGCCGTTTATATGGCTGTCAAAGCAGGTCACCCGTCGTATTGCGCCTGGTGAACCCGAGACAGATGTCCGGGCCGAAATCAGCGCCCTGGTGGAAATCGGTAAGGATCAGCAGGCGCTGGACGAAGATGAGCGGCGGATGATCCAGAATGTGCTGCGCTTCCATGAGATCAAGGTCAGCTCCGTGATGACCCCGCGCACGGTGTGCAAATTCATCTCGCCGGACACCACCATTGGGCAGTTCCGGGAAAAAGTGAAGGCGGGGCCCTTTTCCCGCTATCCGGTGATCGACGAGGATGGTGAGGCACTGGGCTACATGCACCGCTCGGATCTGATCACCCTGCCTGATGATGCAGACCTCCAGAAGAGCATGAGAGCGGTCAAGAGGGTGAAGGGCAACACCAATATCGAACTGGTGTTTTCAGATATGTTGCGAGAGCGGCAGCACCTGGCGGTGGTCTATGACGAACTGGGGACCTGGCTTGGAATAGTGACGCTGGAGGACATATTGGAGACACTTTTGGGCACCGAGATCGTGGACGAAACCGATAATGTGTCCAACCTTCGCCGTTATGCGAAGCAACGATGGAGCCGACGCCTGAAAAAATACAGCTCCTGATGTCTGCGGAATTGTCCCGTTACCGGATGGATTTCAGGGCATTGAAGATGGCTTCCGCTTCCGCTTCAAGTACCTGACAACGCAAGCTGTTTCCCTGCTGAGAGGCCTGAGCGATCTGCTTTTGTTTCATGTCATAAAGCTTGCTCAGAATGTCTGCCTGGTTTTGTCTGATCGGTGCGTTCATGGCGAACCTCCCCATTTTTACACCTGTCAATGTTCTTTACGTTCCGTGGCACGTAATGGCTCACATCCAATATCGATGCATAACCCGGGCCAGCCGGGCGTTTCCGGCGGATTATCGGGAGAATCGGGAACGATAGGCACCCGGCGACAACCCCGTGTGTTTACGAAATAGTCGACTGAACGAACTGAGGTCCTCGTAGCCTACCTGGCGGGTCACCTCTTCCACCGATATTCGGGAACTTTCCAGACGTTGTCGTGCCGCCTCAATCCTGAGAATCTGAAGGTAGCCGACAGGGGTGTCGCCAGTCGCTGCCCTGAACCGTCGAATCAGAGAACGTTCCGTCAAACCGCATTGTGCGGCAAGGAATTGCAGGGTTACCGGCTGATCATAATGCTCATCCAGCCAGTCCTGCAGTTTCAGGATGGCCGCATCCGAATGGTACCGCCGGGCCTGCAGAGCACCATAAGGTGCCTGACTGGTCCGCCCGGCATCGATCACAAACGCCTTCGCCAGCTCACGCGCCACCCGCGCTCCGGCGTATCGCTCCACCAGGTAAATCCCCAGGTCCCACCAGGCCATACCACCCCCGGCACAGGCAATATGACCGTCCACCGTCACCAGTTTGTCCTGGTGCAGATCCACCGCAGGGTATCGCTGACGAAACTGATTGCTGAACCCCCAGTGAGTCGTCGCCTGCCGTCCATCCAACAGACCGGCCTCCGCCAGCATGAAAGCGCCCGTGCAGTTGCTGGCTACCCGCACCTGCCCCGAGTCTGACGACTGAAAACCGGCAAGCCTTTTAATCAGCTCCGGGTTCTCTGCCAACACCCGCTCAATCGGCCCACCAATGGTTGGAATGATGACCAGATTGGTGTCGTCCTCAGAAGACGGCCTGTCGTTCCATGCCCCATCCGGAAGAATCGTCAGGCCGTTTATACAACGGCAGGGCACCCCGTCCTTCGTTAGCAAACGGGTAGTAAATTGCGGTTCGGGCGGCTCTCCGTTTATCCGTGCCCAGGTCACGCCGGCAAGCCGAAACAGATCAATAACGCCGGTAATGGCACTGGCCAAAGCGCCATCAAAACCTATGACCGAGACAGTCTGCATGCAAACTCCGGAAGCAGGGTGCCAGTGGGGAATACCCCTCCCGGGACTGTGTGCAGCAGGGATGCTGCACTCAAGCTTACAGGGAGGTATTCACAGCGTGTCCCGGGAGGGGTATTCCCCACTGGTGCCCGGGAGGCAAGCGCCAGTCGCAGATAAGGAAAGGCAATCCGGAATGGCGATATTCACCAAGATTATGTCATAAATGCCGGTTCCCAGAAAAACAGAGGTGTGAGAGGCTGTCAGCAACAAACAGGAGACCAAGAATGACTGACACCCTGATCGACCGCCGCGACCTGTCGTTCCAGCTTTATGAAGTCCTCGATACCGACAGCCTCACCACCCGCGAGCGCTTCAGCGAACACAGCCGCGACACCTTTGATGCCGTCATCGAAACCGCCGACAAAATGGCCCGGGAAAAATTTGCCACCCACAACAGCGCGGCCGACAAAGACGAGCCCAGATTCGTCAACGGCCAGGTCGAGATGCTCCCCCAGGTCAAAGAAGCCTTCGACGCCTACGCGGAAGCCGGCTTTATCGCCGGCCGCTACGATTACGACCTGGGTGGCATGCAACTGCCGGAATCGGTCATGGCCGCCTGCAACGGCTTCTTCACCGCCGCTAACCCGGGCACCGCTGGCTACCCGTTCCTGACCACCGCCGCCGCCAACCTGATCCGTGTGTTCGGCAACGAGCAGCAGAAAGCTAACTTCTTGCCCCACATGCTCAGCGGTCGCTTTACCGGCACTATGGCCCTCACCGAACCCCATGCCGGCTCATCCCTGGCGGATATCCGTACCTCGGCCTCGCCCACCGATGACGGCCACTATCTGATCAAAGGCGCCAAAATTTTCATTTCCGGTGGCGAACAGTCCATCACCGAGAACATCGTTCACATGGTACTGGCGAAAATCAAAGGCGCCCCGGCAGGTGTGAAAGGCATCTCCCTGTTTATAGTGCCCAAATTCCTGGTAGATGAAGAGGGCAATCCCACCGAGCGTAACGGCGTCAGTCTTGCCGGCCTGATCCACAAGCTCGGCTACCGGGGTACCACATCCACTGCATTGAGTTTCGGTGATGATGCGCCCTGTCACGGTTACCTGGTTGGCGAACCTCACCAGGGGCTGAAGTACATGTTCCAGATGATGAACGAAGCCCGGGTCGGCGTCGGCTTTGGTGCTGCGGTAGTCGGTTATCGCGGTTACATGCATAGCCTGGAATACGCCAAAGACCGACTGCAGGGCCGCAAGGCCAGCGAGAAGAGCCCGGAATCGCCACAGGTGCCGATCATTGATCATGCGGATGTACGGCGTATGCTGCTGGCCCAAAAAGCCTACAGCGAGGGTGGCCTGGCCTTGTGCCTGTACGGGGCCCGGCTGATGGACGACCAGCATACCCACCCGGACGAACAGAAGCGCCTGGAAGCCGGCAAGCTGCTGGACCTGCTTACCCCGGTGATCAAGGCCTGGCCATCCGAATACGGTCCCAAGGCCAACGACCTGGCGATCCAGGTCTACGGCGGTGCCGGTTACACCCGGGAATACCCGGTGGAGCAGTGCTGGCGTGATAACCGCCTCAACCCGATCCACGAGGGTACCAACGGCATCCAGGCCCTGGATCTGCTGGGGCGCAAGATCTGGCAGGACCAGAGCCATGGCCTGCAACTGCTGATGCAGGAAATGCAGGTGGACCTGGAAGCTGCAACCACCGACCGTTGCCAGCAATGGGCGCTGTCCCTGAGCGAAACCCTGCAGCAGGCGGTCAAAGTCACCCAGGACCTGGGCAAATCCCTGATGGTAGGCGATGTGGACAAACCCCTGGCCAATGCCGCCTGCTACCTGCACCTGTTCGGTCACATCATCGTCGCCTGGATGTGGCTCCGCCAGGCCAACGCCGCCGCCAATGCCCTGGCGTCCGCCAACAGTGATGACGAGCGCAATTTCTACCAGGGCAAGCTCCAGGCCGCCCAGTACTTTTTTCACTGGGAACTGCCAACCGTGGCACAGGACCTGGTCCTGCTGAGGAATCAGGACGATACTTGTCTGAACATGAAATCCGAATGGTTCTAGTCAGGGAGTAGGCACAATCGGCTGGTACGGCCTCCCGGGACACGCCACGAGTACATCCATGCAGGCTCGGCTGTGGCCATCCATGGCCACAGACGGTCCCGGGAGGTCGTACCAGCCGCTTGCGCCCAAACATGGGTGCGGCCTGCGGAATACCACAAACGAACTTTGAGGGTGTTGGAAATGGCTCTGGTTAACGTAGAAGAGAAAAGCCACATCCTTCTGATCGGGCTGAACCGCCCGGACAAAATGAACGCCATGAACCGGGCGATGTACCACGAAATCGCAGCGGCCTATCATCAACTGGAGAACGATCCTGACCTGAGAGTCGGTCTGATGTACGCCGAAGGCGACCACTTCACTAGCGGTCTGCAACTGGATGACTGGGCCGAGGTGTTCGCCAATGGCACAGGCATTGAACCGGGGGAAGGCGAGCTCGACCCCTTCCACGTTACCGGTGAAGGCCTCACCAAACCGGTTGTTTTCGCCGCCCAGGGCATCTGTTTTACCTGCGGCGTCGAAATGATGCTCAATACAGACGTTCGCGTTGCGGCCAAAGGCACCCGCTTCGCACAGTTGGAAGTCAAACGCGGCATCTTTGCCTGTGGTGGTGCGACCATTCGTCTGCAACGTGAAATCGGCTGGGGCAATGCCCAGCGTTACCTGCTCACCGGTGACGAATGGACCGCCGAGCAGGCTTTCCAGTGGGGGCTGATTCAGGAACTGGTGGAGCCGGGTGAGCAGTTCAACGTCGCCATGGACATTGCTGAGAAAATTGCCAGGGCAGCGCCGCTGGGAGTACAGGGCAGTCTCAAATCATCAAAAATTGCTGTCAGCGAAGGGCAGGAAGCCGCGAAGCAGCGGTTGTTCCCGGATTTGCGGCCGATCATGGCCAGCGAGGATGTAAAAGAGGGCATTCAGTCGTTTCTTGAAAGAAGGGACGCGGTTTTTAAAGGAAGGTAACCCCGGACTCTGAGCGGACGGCGGGCCAGCACCCAGGCCGGAGCGGTCAGCAGGGAACGTCTTTCCGAAACCGTCTGTGGCCGGGGATGGCCACAGCCGAGCCCTACATGGACGTACTTGCGGGCGTGTTTCGGAAAGACGTTCCCTGATGGCCGCATGCACCAGGGTTGGAATTCTAGGCGGCGTCCTCCGAAGCGGGAGCCTCTTTGCGTGCCTTGGCCTCGGCAGCCACTGCGGCGGCATAGTCCGCGTACTTGGCCATCAGCTCCGCTTTGCGGTCAGGGTCCCAGTTGATCTTTTCCAGATCCCCCTCGTAATGGTCGATCACCCGCTTATCCATCATCTCGTACCACCAGGACGGCAAATAGGCAGGCAACAGCATCGACGCATAACCACCCGGCAATTGCGGCGCGTCCTCGAAGTGACGCAGAGCCTGGAAGCTGCGGGTCGGATGCGCGTGGTGGTCGGAGTGGCGCTGCAGCTGATACAGGAACAGATTGGTCACAATGTGATTGCTGTTCCAGCTATGGGACGGCTTGGTACGCTCGTACTTGCCCTTGGCATCCTTTTGACGCATCAGGCCATAGTGCTCCACATAGTTTACTGTCTCCAGCAAACTGGCACCGTAGGCCGCCTGTGCCGCCAGGAACGGAATGGCGCGGGGCCCGCACACCAGGGTGGTGGCGCCAAAGAACCCGGCGCTCATCGCCCAGCCCTGTAGCAACTCGTTGTCCAGACTCCAGAATCCCTTGCCCTTGCGGGCCAGTCGTGCTTTCTCGATCTTTACGGCTGACTTGATGCCGCCCACCACCGTTCGTGGCAGGAACTTCCAGAAGCTTTCCCCCATGCGACTGCTGGCCGGGTCCTCGGGGGTTGCCACCCGTTTGTGGTGACCAAAGTTGTGCTCCACCACAAAGTGGGTGTAACCCGTTGGGGCGAGGGCCGCCATGGCCATCAGCTTATTCAGCTTGTTGGACTTGTGGCCCAGTTCGTGAGCCGTGTTGATACCGACGCCGTTAATGGCGCCCACTGTCAGGGTCAGTCCGATGCGGTCTGCCAGGGGTGTTTTCTTACGACTTGCCAGCCAGGCCCCCATGAACGTCATGGCATACTGGGTGGGGATAAACGCCTTGACGATCCGGTCGTAGTATTTGTCCTGCTCCAGGGTCTTGACTGCCGATTCGGGAGGATTGCTTTGGTCTTCTCCAATGGCCCGGTCCAGCCCGGGAATGATGCCATGTACCAGTGCCGGTCCGGTCCAGGCGAGGGCCCGGAGCTTTTTCGGTGCAATGGCATACCCCGCCAGAGCGGCAAGTCCGATCCCCGGCAGTGCGGGTCCCATCAACCATAGATAACGTTTGGGGTCTTTCCAGTCCTGGCCTGCCTGGGACGGGGAGGAGGTTTCCGTTATATCCAGATTGTCGCGGGTTTTTGTGTTCATTGTGGGGCTCCAGTTATCAGGATGTCTCTTAACTTTATGTCGGACAATCTTGCAATGCAACAGTAGGCTTCGGTCATTATGGGTCACCGGCTGTGCACTTTCTGATGGCTCTGGCGGATTGGAGGTTTATGAACCACACTGAACCTATTGGTCACGACCTACAGGGAAGAACCAGCCATGACCTCGAATAACCTCTCCAACCCTCAGCAACCCGTCCATTGGTCCATCCACGAGTTTTTGCAGGAACACCTGTTCTCCTCCCGGATTCTGGAGATTGTGTATCGGGACGATGCCGGTCAGGTCCAGATCATTCACGATGTGATCCGGGATCTGTTCAGCAGGGCGGGGCAGGAATTCGTGCTGATCGGGCGGGGTCAGATGCTTCGGCTTGATCACGTCGTGATGGTCGATGGCATGGAAATATCCGCCGGCATTGGCTGATTCGTCGGATAAGGGCCCTGTCCCGCCATTATGGGTAACAGAAGGGTAATCCCCCGGTAATTGCCTCTCATGTATCCGCAGCCCTACACTTGCCTTCGTTGTTTACATTCGCCAAAGAAAGGACATGGTATGAACAAGCTAACTTTGAGTGCATTGGTTCTGATGATGACGCTGGGCCTTGCCGCCTGCAGTCAGGAAGATGAGGGTGCCGACATCGAGCAGGCTGAGGATAACGCCGGTGAGATGATGGAAGAGGCCGGCGATTCCATGGAAGAAACCTATGAAGAGGCTACCGGGCAGGACGAAAGCGCCATGGAGGAAATGCAGGAGGGTGCTGAAAACGCCGCTGATGAGATGGGCGATGCGGCGGAAGAGGCTGGTGACGCCATGGAAGAGGGCTACGAGGAAGCCACTGACGATAGTAAGTAAGCAATGGCCATTGCTGAATGCCGAAAGCCCGCTCCGCGCACACGGAGCGGGCTTTTTCGTGATCGGATGTCTGAAGCCGGTTGTCAAAAAACGTTAAGAGTACTGTCTTCTTTTTGACTGCTGTCTGTCATTTAATAGCCTGACACTGTCCTCTCATAAACATGTACCCATAACCAGATGAGAGAGGCACCGATGGCTAAGCAAGACCTGGACCCCAATTATCTTGATCCGGATTACGAGCCCGTGGTCAATCACTCGGGTAACACCCCGTTTACCTCTGTTCTGGCGTCGCGGTTGAAGCGACGTACCGTAATGAAAGGAACCGTGGGTGCTGCGTTGACCAGTCTTATGGGGGCGGGGCTGGTGGCTTGCTCCGACGACAACAGTGATGACAACGGCAACGTCGATGGTGGAAACGGTAGTTCTGATGGCGCTCAAAGCGAAACAGAACTCGGTTTCAAGGCTGTTGCCGTCTCTGATGCGAACCAGGTAATTGTGCCTGAGGGCTATACCGCACAGCCTTTTGTTCCCTGGGGAACGCCTTTGACCGGTGATTATCCGGACTATCGCGCGGATGGAACCAACACCGGGGCTGACCAGGAAAATCAAGTGGGCATGCACCACGATGGCATGCACTTTTTCCCCATCGACCAGAAAGCTGGCGGCAACAGCTCTACGGAAGGTCTGCTGGTGATGAACCATGAATACATCAACCAGTCTGCGCTGCATCCATCCGGTGCCACCACGAACGGAGACGGTACCCGGCCTGCGGATGAGGTCCGCAAGGAAGTGGCTGCCCACGGCATCTCCGTTATCCATATCAAGCGATCCACGGATGGTGAGTGGGACGTGGTCCATGGCAGTCCGTTCAACCGTAGGGTCACCGGTGGCACACCAATGGATCTCCGCGGGCCACTGCGTGGTTATGAAAAGCTGGTCACCAAATACAGTCCAACGGCCACTGAAACCCGGGGCACACTTAACAATTGTGCGATGGGCCCCACTCCCTGGGGAACCTACCTGGCGGCTGAAGAGAACTGGCACGGCTACTTCGCCAACAGCGACGCCACCCAGCCCCGCGAGCAGGTACGGCATGGAGTGGGTTCAGCTTCTCGCTATGACTGGGAGCTGGCCGACAGTGCAGAGGATCGGTACCTGCGGTTTGATGTTTCTGTAAAGGAGGCATCCGCCGACCTGGATTACCGGAACGAAGCCAATACCTATGGCTTCATGGTGGAGATTGATCCGTTCACGCCGGAGAGTAAGCCACAAAAGCGGACTGCCCTGGGGCGTTTTGGGCATGAAGGCGTCATCTTTGCTCCCGCGAAAGAGGGAGAACCGGTGGTTTGCTATTCCGGTGATGATTCCCGTTTCGAATACATCTACAAGTTTGTTTCCGCGCAGCCATACCACGCAGCAACCGCCGGCGGTTACCTGCTGGACGAAGGCACGCTGTATGTGGCGCGCTTCAACGAAGATGGTTCCGGGGATTGGTTGCCACTCTCACTGGACGATGAAGAATTCTCCGCGAAGGTGGCAGCAGCCGTGGGCACCAACGTCGGGGATATTGCCTTTGATGGCTTCGACAGTCAGCAGGATGTTCTGCTCAATACCCGCCTGGCCGCGGACATCGCGGGTGCAACCACAATGGATCGTCCGGAGTGGGGCGCGGTGGACCCGAGAACAGGCGAAGTCTATTTCACCCTGACCAACAACAGTAACCGGGGCAAGGACGGATATGACGACGTCAACGCCGCGAATCCGGTGGTTGAGAACCGCACAGGCCACATCATTCGCTGGATGGAAGCGGGCAATGACCATGCCGCCACGGCGTTTGAGTGGGATATTTTCGTGTTTGCCGGCGAGCAGGGCACCGAAACAGTCGTGGACGGCGAAGCCATTGTGACCCTCGACGATTCCAACCTGTTCAACAGTCCGGATGGTCTCTGGTTCGATTACAACGGTCGTCTGTGGATCCAGACCGATGGGAGCTGGAGTGAGCCGTACCTCAACAACATGATGCTGGCCGCCGATCCGCGGACACGGGATATTCGCCGGTTTTTCGTTGGCCCGTATGGATGTGAGGTTACGGGTGTTGTCACAACCCCGGATGGCAAGACCATGTTTGTCAACATCCAGCATCCACAGGGTAACTGGCCTAATGCCGATGAATCCCGGCCCCGGGATGCAACGGTTATTGTGACCAGGGATGATGGTGGTGTTGTTGGTGCCTGAGTCTATATCCCCCTAGGCTAACCATCACGCCAGACAGCAAACGCGGGCTGCTCAGATAATGAGTGGCCCGCTTTCGTTTTGCTGCTTTAGTTCCAGTTCCCCCTGCCGTTACACGATAACAAATCAACTAAAGTATGAGATCTTCACTCACCTCACTTCAGTAAGCTTCAGAATGGCCTTCAATAACAATACTGATTCAGACAACTCATCATCGAGGTTGGCATGGCACTACTTTCGCGACCTGTGGTCTTTATGGGAGCAATCCTGGCGGTTGCAATCGGGGGCGCTGGCATACTGGTGGCATCTGTGACCGGTCTGGACGCGCCTTCACTGCTCATAGGGATCATTGTTGGCCTGGTGGCCGCTTCCGTCTATTTTGTCCTGCGTGTCCTGGAGCCGGTTGAGCGGGGGCTGAAAGAACTTAACTCTGGTCAGTTGTCTGAGGGGAATCCCCTCAGTGATCAGTGTGGCCGTCTGGTATCGGATGCCAGGGTGGGGCGGGCGCTGGTTGAAACCCTCTCCGGGAGTGCCGATAAAAACGCCATTTCCGCTGCCCAGGTGTCATACGCTGCGGACCAGCTCAAACTTCGGCTGGACCGCCAGGTGGAAGAAACCGCCCAAATGGCAGACTATACCGGCCAGATCACTGAAACCGTCCGGGAGTCATCCCGTCAGGCAACCGATGCTGCGACCATGGCTCAACAGGCAAGTCAGATCAGTGCCGAGGGCCGTCAGGCTTTGACTGGCGCTATTGAAAGCGTGCGGGTCGTGCATCAGCAGTCCGGCGAGAATCTCAGGTTGATTCAGGAGCTGAATGAGAAATCCAACAAGATTCAGGGTGTCACAACCACCATTCAGGGGATCGCCGAACAGACCAATCTGCTGGCCTTGAATGCCGCCATTGAGGCGGCAAGGGCGGGCGACCAGGGGCGCGGTTTTGCCGTGGTGGCGGACGAGGTGCGGCAACTGGCCGGTCGGACGGCCCAGGCCACTGGCGAGGTGGCTGAGACCCTGCAGGATATTCGTAACGACACCACGCTGATTGTTACCCGTATTGAGGACCTGGCCCGAAGTGTGGAGGAAGGCCTGATCTCAGTTGAAAACGTGGGTGAGCAGCTGGATCAGATTCGCGATCAGTCCGATCACCTGCAGCAGCAAGTGGCCCGCATTGCGGAAAATGACCAGAATAACGAGCAGAGCCTTGAGCGGGTATTCATGGCTATCGGCACGGTTCGTGACCAGATTTCCGAAAGCGACGGTAGTGTGAAGTCCCTAGCTGAGCAGGCTGCAACGTTGATGGAGCTGGCCGAGAAAGCAAATGCCGCTTTCGCCCTCAACAGCGATGCCAGCTATCACCGTTTCTTCTACCAGCAGGCAAGGGAAGGGGCGGACAGAATCGGTCAGCTGTTTGAGCAGGCTATTCGTGATGGCAAAATCACCCAGGGAGCGCTGTTCGATAAAACCCGGAAGCCGGTTCCCAACACCCGGCCACAGAAGTATTCCAGTGCATTTGACCAGTTTACTGACCAGTATCTGCCGTCCGTTCAGGAGGCCGTCAAGGATTCGCATAATGCCGTGGTGTTTGCCATTGCTGCAGCGCCGGATGGCTACGTGCCAACCCACAACCGGGATTTCGCCCATGCCCCGACGGGGGATCCCGACGTCGACCTGGTGAAAAGCCGTAGCAAGCGGCTGTTCAATGACCGCACCGGGGCACGATGTGGCAACCACACCCAGGATATGTTGTTACAGACGTACCGGCGGGATACCGGCGAAATCATGCATGACCTGTCGGTGCCGGTATATGTAAATGGTCGCCATTGGGGTGGTTTCCGGGTCGGCTATCGTCCGGATAATCACTGAGGCGGCGGGGCTTCCGTGCCAGCAGGCATGTGGTAGACTTCGGCCATCGAATTGACTGGAGCTGCCCGTGACCGACCCCGAATTCATTCCTGCCGATTCAGATCCTGTCGCCCGTCGGTCCGACCCGGCCCGTAACCTGGCCGTGTTGGTTTATATCCTGCAGGGGCTGTCTTTTTTCCTGGGAGGGATCACCGGACTGGTTGGCGTCATTATCAACTACGTCAAGATGGATGATGTCAGAGGTACCTGGATCGAGCCTCATTTTCGTTGGCAAATTCGCACTTTCTGGATCGGGTTGTTGTGGACGGTCATCGGCATCGTTACCACGCCGCTTATTATTGGCTGGTTTGTGTTGCTGGGGATTTCCATCTGGCTGATTTTCCGGATTGTGAAGGGGGCCCTGGCCCTGAATGACGGAAAAGCGCCATAGGTTACTAAAAAACAACAATTCTGTGATTTATACCCATGATGGATAGAAAAATCACATATTTTTTAGAATATTTTGTGCCATAAAGTGGTCGCTAGAAAACCTGATATTTGGTCAGTTTTCTGGCGCACTGTGTTCCAGAAGTTAACATCCGTCTTATCCCGCCCCGAAACATTAATAAAAAGTCATTAATTTTCAAATGCATGGGGTCAGTCATACCTCTCTCACGCTCGATCATTCTTTTTATTTCCATCCAGTTCTTTCGTAGTCACCCGAAAGTGTCATGGCTTTTGTGGCCTTTTGTAGGTGGCAGTCGGGCCAATTGTTGCCAAATTTTGTCCTATACTCTGGGCAGTTAGCGTGTGAGCCAGCTCACACGGTGGCTGCCGTACTGACAAAAAAGGGAGAGCATTTGGAATGAGGAAGCCGATACAAATACCTTCGTTGCTGGCCGCAAGCATTCTTGTGACGCTGGCGTCGGAAGTGGCCCAGGCTACAGACAGCGTTCAGCACACCACCGAGATGTCGGTCATGGGTGTCTATATTGAGCCGGATAGTGATCGCACCGACGAATATGGCTCTGCCGTACGGGTGATCTACGGTATTCGTCTGGACAGGCACTGGTGGCTCGAGCCCCAGGGCTTTGCCGGGGTCATCGAAACCGGCGAATCCGGATTCACTGACTATTACCAGCAGGGTCTGGGTGCAGATCTGAGCTACCGTTTCTTCGGTGACCAGGAATTTACCCCCTATGGCCTGATTGGTGGCGGTGTTTCCCGAAATGACGTTGCCAACAATTCCTCAAGCGAGTTCGGCGGCTTTGCCAACGTCGGGCTCGGCCTGATGACTTCTCCCTTGACACAATCCGGGCTCCGTATCCGCGGTGATGCCCGTTATTTCTATGACTCCTTTGACGATGGCCAGTCCGATATCCAGTTCAGTCTGGGGCTCACTGTCCCGATTGGCGCCACTCGCAGGCAGATTGTCGAGAAGACAACGGTTGTTGAACGCGAAGTGGTGGTCGAGAAGGACTTTGCCGATTCCGATGGTGATGGTGTGGTTGACGGTGTCGACCAGTGCCCGAACACTCTGGAAGGGCTGGAAGTGAATTCGGTGGGCTGTGTTGATACCGATCGGGAACAATCTGTGGTCCTGCTGGGGGTTACCTTTGAGTTCAATTCCGATCGTTTGACCGCCAATGCCCGGGACCTGCTGGTTCGTACCGCCGATGCCCTGAAGGGGCAGCCGGATCTGGAAGTGGAACTGGCCGGCCATACCGACAGTGTCGGTTCGGAAGAGTACAACCGTGATCTCTCCCAGAGGCGGGCGGAATCGGTTCGAAACTACCTGATTGACCTGGGGGTTGCGCCAGATCAGATGATTGCCACCGGCTACGGTGAATCAGATCCGGTTCGCAGCAACGACACAGAAGAAGGACGAGAGCGGAATCGTCGCGTTGAATTCAACGTGCTCTCCCGCTAAGTGTTGGCCAAAGGAGTAACACAATGAAAATAAATCAATTTAACTGGTATATGGCATTGCTGTTCACGGCGGTGTTGGCGTTGGCTGGTTGTAAGTCGGATAGTAATGGCGGATCTGATAATGGTTCCGGGGGTGATGTCGGTGGTGATGTCATTCAACAGGATGGTGATGGTGATGGTGTTGTTGATCTTGAGGATAATTGCCCCTTTGCCAGCAACCCTGGCCAGACTGATACGGACGGTGATGGGATCGGTGATGTGTGCGATACCGATGCCGATGGTGACGGGGATGGTGTGGACGACACCCTCGATAATTGTCCCACTGTGAGCAACCCGGATCAGAACGACATCGACAATGATGGCACGGGTGATGCATGTGATCCTGACATGGATGGTGACACTGTGGAGAACTCTGCGGATAACTGTCCGACGGTTTCCAACCCCGGCCAGGGCGATCGTGATGGTGACGGCACAGGCGATGCGTGTGACACCGATGCCGATGGCGATGGTGTGGATGATAAGGTCGACAATGGCGATGGTACATTCACGTCCATTTCTTCGTCGGAAGGTGGTGATAACTGCCCGCTTGAGCCCAATGCGGATCAGGCCGATTCTGACGGTGATGGCACCGGTGATGCCTGTGAAGATGTCAACGATCCTGATGGCGATGGCATTGCGACCGGTGATAACTGCCCATTGACGTTCAACCCGGATCAGACGGATACCGATGGCGATGGTTTCGGTGATGCCTGTGATACCGATGTTGATGGCGATGGCGTTCTGAATGACGTGGATAACTGTCCGGAGACAGCGAATGCCGATCAGGCTGATACTGACGGCGATGGCGTCGGTGACGCCTGTGACCTGGTGGATGATTCAACATATGCCTGCGCGGTGAGCGGTGAGCAGTTTGTGCCGCTGCTGGCGCCTGAGTCCTCTGCCAGCGATACCTCCAGTGGCTGTCTGATCTGCAGCGTTGCCAACCTCGGAAACCTGGTGGACGACGATCTGACTAATGCAACAACTCTTAGGCTGGAATTGAACGTTGCCGGCTACGTTGCGGCCAGGGTTGTGGATAGTTCCAGGATTTATCCGGCTAACAACGTTGTAGGGGTTGCGGTGTCTGATCCTGAGAACGCGCTTAGTGTGGACCTGCTGGAAAGCATCACGATTGCGACTTATCTAAACGGTGAGGTTCAGGAGTCCAATGTCGATTTTTCAGTTCTGGGGCTTGATCTGAATGGGCAGTTGGGAGATACGGAGGTTGCGTTCCTGACTCTCCAGACGTCCCTGACGTTTAACGGCATCGAGATACGAAACGGTGCCCTGGCGGACGTACTTAGTGATCTGAACGTTCACGCAATGTGTGCCAGCCCGACAGATATCCTGTAGTAAAGCAGGACGCCCGGATTCGGGCGCATATCTTCGAGGGCTGGATTGATCGACTCTCGGAAACAGAAAAGCCCCGGAGTTTTCCGGGGCTTTTCTGTTTTCAGATCCCTGAAGTTCAGTAGTGAGTTCCCGCAAGTGGTGTTGTCAGGCAGGTGGGGCTCGCTCTAGCAGGGGAGTGGGAGAATTCAGAGACTGCTAACCCAATGTGCGGCAGTCAGGCCAATGGAGAATGCAAACAGCGCTACGAATACCCTGTATCGCCGGTGATGAGGGACAAGTATTGCCTGCTCGCCCTCGTCAATTCGGTGTCGATCCGTTGTCACGAAGCGACCATCCCCTGACGGAGAATATACGCTTCGGCGCACAGGGCGCAGTTGGTTTTGTGGCAGTGTGCGGAGTCATGAAGTGAAATGCCGGAATGCGGCTTGCCGTCACTGTCGTTGCGGGTGTTTACACCCTTATAGACGTGGATATGGCGACTCAAGGCCTCAGAGGCTTCCTGCTTGCTTGGGAATGGGCCCAGATCGGACTGTTCCCGGGTCAGTGCGTACCAGCCGAAAGCGGTGTGGACCAGTCGATTGGTATGGCTGGAAGGAATTTTTGGGTCTCGCATGTTCAATCCTCAATGGATATATACTTCAGAACTACTACACGAAACGGCACATCCATGTTGTCTTTATCCCCGCAAGGTACAGACCTACCGCTGCTGGCTCGATGATACGATCTGATCATGTAAATGCATTGATTTTTGTGACGCAAGTCATGGTTTTGTCGGTCAATCGTCGGTGACCTCTTTCAGGCGCAGTGCGCTGACGGTGCCCGCCATCCCCATTAATCCAAGCGTCAGGATAACCGCCACATCGGAGATCATCGAGATCAGTGCCGTGAATCCCCCGGTAACCAACAGCAGGAAGCCGATAACGGTGTTGCTGACAGCGGTATAATCGGTACGTTTGTTACCTCCGGCCATATCGACCAGATAGGTCTTCCGACCCAGGCGGACGCCGGCATGGGCAATGCTCAGGATAAAAAACGCAAGGGGGTAGAACCAGACGCTTCCGGCTTGTTCGTCGGTAAACAGGGCGACGGCGCCCACCAGAAGGCAGGCGGAGCTGGCAATGGCCGCCCCACGAATCATCACCCGTCGGCTGGAGGTATCCGCCATCCAGCCCCAGACGCTTGCACTGACGGAACTGGCCAGGCTGCTGGCCAGGAGAAATACCCCCAGAAGCCAGCCATTGTCTGCTTGCTTTTGCGCCAGCACCACGAAATACGGTGATGCCAGGGCGGAACAGAGCAGCAGTGCACGGGTGATGACAAAATGACGAAAAGGCGCGTCGTCCCGTAATAGTGACAGGCTCTTCACCGCTTCGGTCATGGCGTTGCCGCCACCACCTGTTTCACCGTGATGCTCCTGTATGTTTGCAAACAGGAAGCCGGCGATCATCCAGAGCGTGGCAGCCAGTAGCAGGAGCAGGGCATAGAAGGTAAGGCCGGGTTCACCGCGATCCCAGAACAGGAGGACTGTCAGCACCACGGTGATTGATCCGCCGATGGTGGTTGCCAGACCCGACAAACGACCCCGGCGGGTCTTGGGGATGCATTTACCCTGCACGTCCTTCATGGAGACCGAGCAGAATCCCCGCGCCAGGGAAAAGAACACCAGCGCGGCAATGACTCCACCGCCGGCGATATAGCCGTCGAAGAACCAGATGCTGGCCGCCATCGCAACGACACTGATTGCCTGACCAACGCTGCCCAGTGTCCAGAACCACTTCCTTATGGGTTTGCGGCGAACCCAGGCCGCAATGACCATCTGCGGCACCATGGACCCTGATTCCCGGATCGGCACCAGCCAGGCCACCAGGGCAGGGGCGCCTACCGCGCTGAGCAACCAGGCCAGGACAGTCTTGGGGCTGATTAGCAAGTCGCCGAGTTTGGTCAGGACGTTACTGGCCAGTATCAGGAAAAAATTGCGGGGAACTTCGCGGCAGGCTTCATCGGGGATGTCCTTGCAGACCCTGGCGTCTTCCTCGTTAGCGATCAGGGCGTAGAGTTGTTCCGCAGCATTGCTGGACTTCGTTGACAAGTGTGTCTCCTCTGGAAACCGGGGTCCGTTCGGAATGATAACAGGGCCGGGGCGAGGGCCCCAGTTGGCTTGCTCCCTTTCCGATCTTAGGGCCTAATGCGGACATACGACGACAGATCGCCACAGGATGCTTCATGCTCAGCTATCTTCATGGGTTTCACGCCGGTAACTTTGCCGATATCCAGAAACACGCGGCCCAGGTTCTGGCGCTCCGGATGCTGCAGATCAAGCCATCCGGCATTGCCTGTTTTGATACTCATGCCGGCAGCGCACTGTATGACCTGCGCAGTGAGCGTGCACTGAAAACAGGTGAAGCGGAGCAGGGCGTCCAGAAACTCTGGAAGCTTGCCGGTGAGCAGGCATCGTCACTTGCAGAGGATTGGCAGCCGTTGATTACTGCGCTGGCAGATATCAACAGAGGGCGCCCAACCCTGGACCGTTATCCCGGTTCACCGGAGTGGTTCCGGCGCTTCCGGCGCTCCCAGGATTCATTGACTGCATTCGAGCTTCACCCGACCGAGGGGCGGCACCTGGAAGATTGGGCCGGGCAGGGCAAGGTCCGGGTCTTTCGCGAGGATGGCCTGCGCGGCCTGTTACGCCAACTGCCACCCCGGTTGCCGCGCCTGTTCGTGCTGATTGATCCCTCCTATGAGGTCAAATCCGATTACCGCGCGGTGGCGGATACCCTGGCCAGCGCCTGGCGCAAATGCCGTCACGGCGTCTATCTTGTCTGGTATCCGATATTGACGTCTGGCCTGGAACAGACACTGAAACAGGCGGTAGTGGATGGCCCGGTGTCGCGGGTTCTCTGTAGCGAAATTCACCTGAAGTGCCCTCCGGACAGGGGCATGGTTGGGTCCGGGATGCTGGTGGTCAATCCACCCTGGGGCTTTGACGAACGTCTTGCTGCCATGCTGGCCAGTGTTTCAGGTGACGATTGCCTGGCGGTGACTGCGTCCCTGGACTGGCTGGTGCCGGAGTAGGTTGCTTCTTTTTTGCTGTGAGGGAGTGTGTTGCTTGGCCAAAGTCGCCGAAAAGGAAACCATTAATCCGGACCTGCCCGGAGGCCTGATTCCACTGGAGGAGTGGCGGCTTCCTGAAACATCCGTTCATCGTTCGATCAAGGGCGCCATACGCAATACCTGGATACAGGTTAGGGCCGGCCTTTCCCCCGATGAAGAAGCGTTCCAGAGTCTCGATGAGCTTCCGGCTTTGTCGCAAGCCCAGATTGAACGCTTTGCGCCCGACCCTGATTATGCCCGCATGGCCAGGCTTTTTCTGGTGTCCATGGCGGAAAGTGGGTGCACCAGCCCCGTGAGTTTTCTGGTGGCACCGCCATTTTCGGGTGTTCGGAGAGCGCTTCAGGCTCTGGGAGAGGACGAATCGATGGGGGACAGGCAATGGATCCAGCCCCCGGTAACCTGCTGATGTCCGACAGTGATGCAAGGGCCTGGTGGGATGGCTGCGATTTGTCGAAACCCTGGGTTATTCCCGAACTGGCGAGCTTCTGGCTTCGTCACCGTTGTGGGCTGTCGCTGGTGAAGGAGCTCTTGCGGCGGGTTGCCGCCGGTGAAGCCGGTGAAGGGCTGATTGGCTGTTCCAGCTGGTGCTGGCGGTTCTGGAGTTGTTATCTGCCTGATGCGCGTTTCCAGCCACTGACGCCTGCGCCCATGGACGCTGACAAACTGGGCCGTTGGCTTGGTGGCCTGGCGTCTGCCCATCATGAGTCCGGAGTCGTCGCGAGAATGGCTGACACCGGATTATGGGTTCTCCCCTCCGACCCGGAATTACTGCAAGAGGGTCAAAAGTCATCGAACCTTCTCCGTGATCTGGCAGCCCTGTCCAGGGGAATTCCCGGGGTTGCCCTGATGATCTGGCAGAAGGCCTTGCGGTCCCGGCCAGAGGAGCAGCAGGATCCGGCTGAGCATGCGCCGACCTCTCAGTGTTGGGTTGCACCACTGGATAAGCTCAGCCTGCCAGTGGTGCCTTCCTCTCCCGACCGGAAACTTGGTGTCGTGCTCCATGCCCTGCTGCTGCACGATGGACTGGGGAGCGACCGTCTCGAGCTGGTGACCGGTATGCCCGGCCATGAGGTGGATCCCATACTGAGCCGGTTGCGCCGGGCGGACCTGGTCGAATACCACGAGAGCGATGAGGTATGGCGGGTAACCCCCTTGGGATATCCGGCGATTCGCAGGCAGCTTCAGAGCGACGGCTTCCCCGTTGATACTTTTTAACAGGAGCGGTGTATGGGTGATCTTGGTATAAGTGACGCATTTTCCGGTATCACGATCAACGCCCTGCTGGAAGCGTTATTGCTGGTGGTGCTGGCCTCGATCCTGATCATGCTGGTGCAGAAGCTGTTGCCGCGTGTGGCGGAAACGCTGGGTGGCAAACCGCGGTTATATCTGTTGGCGTCGGTACCGCTGGTGCGATTGCTGGTCATCGTGGCCACCATCATTCTTGTGGTTCCGGTGCTGGTGGAACCGTCGTTCGAGAACATGATTGCAATCTTTGGCGCCCTGGGCCTTGCCCTGGGATTTGCCTTCAAGGATTACGCCAATAGCCTGATTGCCGGCATCGTGACGCTGTATGAAATGCCCTACCGCCCGGGCGACTGGATTGAGGTCAACGGGCAATACGGGGAGGTGAAGTCCATCGGTACCCGTTCGGCGGAGATTGTCACTCCGGACGACAACGTGGTGATCATTCCCCACAGTACCCTGTGGACGGCGCTGATCGCCAACGGAAATGATGGCTCTGATAACCTGATGTGCGTGGCGGAGTTTCACGTCGAGCCCCACCATGAAGTCAGCGCTGTACTGTCGCTTCTGCGGGATGTTGCTTACACCAGTCCGTTGGTGAAAACCTGGCAGCCAGTGTCGGTGACGGTTCGGAATACTCCCCATGGCATGCAGTACAAGGTCAAGGCGTATCCCCTGGCTCCCAGGGAGCAGTTCCGGTTTATCACCGACCTGACAGCCCGGGGGGCGGAAGCACTGGCGTCGGAGGGGGTCCGGATGGTGTCAGTTCCTGTTGCCGCTGCTTGAGTCTGTCAGTTCCTGTTTCAGGCTGGTGACCATGCCCAACACCGTGTCGAGAATCTCTCCACCGCGATCGCCGGTCTGTTCAACGTAGATATCCCGGGCGCTGAGGCTGGCTTCCCGGAAACGCTCGCGCTCCTCCTCGGTCAGTTTTACCAGCGAGATATTGCTGTCCTCGGTAATTTTTTGCAGCCTGGACTCGTTCAGAGCTGTCTGCTTTCGGTAAATCAGTCGGGCAACTTCCGTGAGGGCCTCATCCAGCCATCGCTGCTGATCATCCGGCAAGGTTTCGTACCATTCACGATTGGAGACCACAGAGGTCACGAATTGGGCCGGGCGTGCAAAGGTCATGGTGCTTTGGACCTCATAGAATCCCATCTCCTCGATCGCAAAGACCGGATTGGCCTGACCATCAATCCGCTGCAACTGGAGGTCGCTGTACACCTGGGAATAGGGGGTAGGCTGAGGATCGGCGCCATAGGCCCGGTAAGCTTGCGAGGCGATGCCGGCGGTCATGGTTCGGATCTTTAGCCCGTCAAAGTCCTCGGGACTGCGCAGGGGTTTATTGGCGGTCCACACCATCCAGCCTTCCGGCACAAAGCCCAGGAGCTTCATGTTGTGCTCGGCATAGGGCTCACTGAATAGTTCCAGAAGCTGGTTACTGGCCAGCAATTTGCGATTAACCTCATTATGGTCGGACAGCACATAATGCAGGGTAAACATACCCACTTCCGGGATGGTGTCGGCCAGGTGCCCGGGGGAGGCAAAGGCAAGATGAACGGAGCCGTCCTGCGTCAGTTCTGTCAGGTGGGCTGAGGTGCCCAGGGAGCCATAGGGGAAAATGTCCAGTTCAATGTTGCCATCGGAAATGTTTTCGATCCGCTCTTTGAGTTCATTGGCATAGAGATGCTGGACGCTGCCTTCGATTTCTTCCAGAGCAAATCGCCAGGTGACAGGGTAGTCCGGTAGGCCGTTATTGGATCCGCTTGCCTCGGGCTCTTTCTCCTGCTGTGGTTCCGAGCAGCCTGCCAGCGCGGCCAATACAGCAGCGAACAACAGGGTGAGCCGGGGGCGAACTGATGGCATGTCTGTGTCTCCAATGCGGTTTTCGGACTGAAACTCCCTTTGATAACGTACCACAGGATACCGTTTCCGGCTGCTTGGGCAAAAAAAAGACCCCGGTAGCGGGGTCTTTAACTGACGATACTCGCAGGGGGATTCGATTACATCAGAGCATCAACACGGTTTCGAACCTTCGGCTCACTGTTGTAAGCCGTGGCGATCGCGTTGTAGGTCGGAATGTCCAGGCCGGCATCTTCGATAACGGTGACCATCTTATCGTTGGCCTCCATCTGCAGCTTCTGGGCTTTTTCCTGAGAGTCCGAATTCTCGATCTTCTGCATGTATTCGTCGCGGATATCATTGATGCCGCTTTGCGCTTCGACGAATTTCTTCAGCTCCGCGTCGTTATAGGTGGTTTCTTGTGTGCCCGCCGCTGCAGGGTTGCTATAGCCATCCTGACCGGTCTGGGCGGGGCTCTGCTGCTGGCTTTGCTGCGCCAGGGCGGGACCTGCGGCAAGCAGTGCCATGGAGATGGTCAGTGACGTGAGAAGTTTGTTCATAGCGTTACTCCTTTCTCTTCATTTGGGCCGCCGAAAGTCAAAGACGGCCGCCGATGTGAAACCAGGTTGTTGCGGTGCATTTGTGTTCGTACCCTTCAGGCAGTCAAAGTGCGTGCCAGTTTTTAGTTTCTGTTTAAATTCAATAAAAACAATAATGTAGAAATTTTCTGGGTTAATTTCAGGTAATAACGGTTGTGGCTAAATGTCACATGTGGCAAAACGGCGTGACATTTTGTCGGAGCATCCTTTATGCAAAGGCCTGTCCTGAATGCGGGAAAAATGTTTCGTTCCCTGCGTTTGACACTGGTGCTGAGTCTTGTGGTACCGCTGATGGTGTTCAGCGGTCTGGCAATTTACCTGGGGTTGAGCACGGTAGAGCGCAATCTGAACGATCGGCTGAGGGAAGATCTCGAGCTCGTGGCCCGGGCTGTCAGCGGTCCTCTTTCCAGAGCCATGTCCGAAGGGGATGAGATTGTGATGGGAGAGTCCCTGGAGTCTATCTTCCGGATTGGCCGGGTGTACGGCGCTTCGGTGTTTGATGAGGATGGCAAACAGGTTGCCAGTCTTGGTGTGGCGGACACTGACGTTGCCAGCAGTGAAAGCGCCGAGCAGGTTATTTCCAGTGGTGAGTTGGGCGGAGCTTTTCGCCGGGTCGATGGCGAATCGGTGTTTTCCCAGTTCACGCCGTTGGTCGCCGGGGATGGTCGTATCCAGGGCTTGTTGCAGATTACCCGTAAACGCAGTGACTTCCATGAGCTGGTAGCGTCAAGCCGTCTGTGGGCCATCGCCATCTGGTCATCGCTGTCGCTCATTGTCATTCTCGTGGTGGTTCTGGGGCATTACGGTGCCGTGGGACGCCACGTCAGCCGGTTACTGGAAATCATGTATGGTATGGCGCCCGGGCATTGGCGTGTTGATTCACGCCCCGGCGGGCCCCGGGAGTTGAGGCAGATTCACGAGGGCCTTCAGGATATCGGTGATCGAATGGCTGCGGCCGAAGAGGAGATCAGTGAGCGGGTCATCCGGGAGCGGGAACTGGCGGAACAGCTTGAGTACCAGGAAAAGGTGGCGATGATCGGTCGGGTTGCCGGCGGCGTGGCCCACGAGCTGGGGGCGCCTCTGAACGTCGTCCAGGGGCGGGCAAATATACTGCGCCGCGCCGGACTGCCGGAGGGACAGGAACGACATCTGAACGACATCGAACACCAGGTGGAACGCATGACACTGATTATCCAGCAGTTGCTGGACTGTTTCCGCCATGTGCCGGACTCGCGAAGAAATACCGACCTGGCAGCGATTCTGCGTGAGGTCACCGCCCGTATTGACGATGACCCCAAATGTTCTTCGAAAGCGTTGGTAACTCGCGGGCTGGACCAGCAGGCAGGGATCAGGGCCGAACCGACCCGTCTTGAACTGGCTTGTGTCAACGTGGTTCGTAATGCCTGTCAGGCGGCTGGAAACCGGGTCGAGGTGTCCCTGTTGCACGACAACGGCTTATGGGAAATCCGCGTTGATGATGACGGCGAGGGCATTGCCCCCGATGTTCGGGAGCGTATTTTTGAGCCTTTCTACAGTACCCGTCCGGCGGGAGAGGGCACCGGCCTGGGGCTGGCAGTGGTGGGCAGTGTTCTCAAGGAGCATGGTGGCTATGCGCAGGTTGGTGAGAGCCCCCTCGGTGGCTGTCGTATGAGTCTGTTCTGGCCGGGAGGTGAATATGAGTAACAGACATCCTTCCATCCTGCTGGTTGAGGATGACGCCAGTCTTCGTTCGTTGCTGGCGGAAGAGCTGGAACTGGATGGATACCGTGTAGAAACTGCATCGACCGCAGCGGAAGGGAAGCACAAGGCGCTGTCGAGCATGCCCGGCCTGATTGTCTCTGACCTGCGTCTGCCCGATGAGGACGGGCTGTCGATCCTGAGGGAAGTTCAGGCCGCGGGACATTCGGTCCCTTTTATCATCATCACGGCCTTTGGAACGGTTGACCAGGCGGTGGATGCCCTCAAGGCGGGCGCCGATGACTTCCTGACAAAACCCTTATCAACGGACCACCTGCGATTGAAAATCCGGCGGCTGTTGGCCCAGGCCGAAATCACCAGTGAGCTGGCCAGGTACAAATCCAGAAGCAGCGAGGATACATCCCTGGGCCTTGTGGGTGAGAGTGCAGCCATGCGACGACTGCGTACGGAAATCCGCCAGGTCGCCCGCAGTCATGCGGCCGTATTGATCAATGGAGAGAGTGGCACCGGTAAAGAGTTGGTGGCAAGGGCCATTCACCAGGAAAGCGAGCGGCAGTCAAAACCGTTTCTTCCGGTTAACTGCGCGGGTATTCCCCATGAGCTGATGGAAAGCGAATTTTTCGGTCATGAGGCGGGCGCTTTTACTGGTGCAAAACAGTCCCGGAAAGGGCTGTTCGCGGAAGCGGATGGCGGCACCCTGTTACTGGACGAAATCGGCGAAATGCCCCTGGCGCTGCAAGCCAAGCTGTTGCGGGTATTGCAGGAGGGCACCATCAAGCCGGTGGGGGCCGACCAGGAAGAAACCGTGGATGTCCGCATTATAGCGGCGACGCATGTGGATCTCCTGAAGGCGGTTGAGGAGGGTGCTTTCCGGGAGGACCTTTACTATCGGCTGGAGACCCTGGCACTGGTGGTTCCGCCGTTGCGTGAGCGGGGTGACGATGTTGATATTCTCGCCATGTATTTCCTCCGGGAGGCGGCCCTGAGGCACAATCGCGGCTTTATGCGTCTTGGTGAGGTGGCTTCCCGGACCCTGATGGATTATCCGTTCCCGGGCAATGTGCGGGAGCTGGCCAGCGCCATCGAGCGTGCCGTGACCTTTTGTGATGGTGATGTAATCCAGCCGGAACACTTGCCTGCCAGGATACGTAAGCGTCAGGCCGAATCGCCGGCCGCGCCTGCTCGACTCAATACGGAAAATCTGGCAGATTGGCCGACCCTTGAAACCCTCCAGCAGAATTACGTCAACGACGTCATCCGTGCCGTGGAGGGTAACAAGCGCCGGGCCGCCCAGATTCTGGGGGTGAATCGAAGGACACTCTACCGCTGGCTGGACGCCGGTGCGGGAGAAAAACAGTGACCAACCAGAAACAGGCGATGTTGTACGGCTTGGCAACGGTGTTGCTCTGGTCCACCGTGGCGACCGCATTCAAGTTGTCCCTGCGTGAATTGTCCCCCGTACAGATGCTGGTCATCGCCTGCGCGGCATCGGTGATGGTGATGGCGACGATTCTCGTACTCCAGGGGCGCTGGCACCTGGTTTTCTCGCTGAGCCGCAAGCAGTATCTGCAGTCCATCGGGTTGGGGCTGATCAACCCATGCCTCTACTATTTTGTCCTGTTTGGCGCTTTCGACCGTCTGCCCGCCCAGGAAGCTCAGCCACTGAACTACACCTGGGCCCTGGTGCTGGCGTATATGTCCGTGCCTTTCCTGGGGCAGCGGCTGCGTCGCCTGGATATTATTGCGGGCCTGATCTGTTATGCCGGGGTGGTGGTCATTGCCACCAGGGGGGATGTCCTGTCACTGACGTTTTCGGACCCGCTCGGTGTTGGGCTGGCGATCGCAAGCACGTTGATCTGGGCGTCCTACTGGATCATTGCCACCCGGGATACTCGTGACCCGGTCGTGGGACTGTTCCTGAACTTCCTCTGCGGCTTGCCGGTTATCGCCGTGATATGCGGGGTCACCGACGGTTATGACATGGTGCCGGGTACGGCCTTTGCCGCAGCCGTATATGTGGGGGTTTTCGAAATGGGGATTGCTTTCGTGCTGTGGTCCTATGCCATGAAAAAGGCGGAAAACACATCACGGGTCAGTAACCTGATCTTTATTTCCCCGTTCCTGTCCCTGGTGTTTATTTCCCTGATACTGGGGGAGGTCATTCTGCCATCGACCTATGTTGGTCTGGTATTGATTGTGGCCGGGCTCTGGGTGCAGCAACGCAAGGTCAGGGAGCGCGTGTCACAGGTGGAATGCGGATGAGTGGCTGGTACCTATACATGGTGCGGACGGCAAAGGGGGCGCTGTATACCGGCATCACCACGAATGTGGAGCGCCGGTTCGCAGAACATCAGGCCGGTGGTCCGAAAGGGGCAAGAAGTCTGCGAGGAAAGGGGCCGCTTGAGCTGGTGTTCACCGCCGAGGTCCGCGACCGGAGTGCTGCATCCCGGATGGAATGGCAGCTCAAACAGTGGCCCCGTGCCCGCAAGGAGGCGTTGGTTCGGGGGGACACTACTTTGCCCGGTGACGATTGAGGTGTGCTGCCGCGTCGGTCAGGGCGTCGGTTGCTCGGTCCAGTTGGCCGGCATGGACCTGGAACACATGCCAGAGGCTGTTATAGATTTCCAGGGTGGCCTCGCCGCCTTGCTGGTTGACCCGGTCCGACAACCGCTGGGCATCGTTGAGCAGGATCTCCTCGCTGCCAACCTGAATCAGCAATGGAGGTAAGCCGCTGAGGTCGCCGTGGATAGGAGAGATCAGGGGGTTGGTTCTGGGTTCCTTGCCTGTGTAAAGCCTGGCCGCTTTTTCGATCCAGCGTGGCTGCAGGACGGGCTCGCACTCCGGCGAATAGAGGTGATCGTGTGTCAGGTCGACCCAGGGCGAGAAAACCGTTAGCGAAGCGGGCAGTGGGCGGCCCTTGTCCCGGAGTCGCATGGCCAGAGCGATTGTCAGACCGCCACCGGCGGAATCACCGGCAATGGCAATAGAGGCAGGGGCATGACCGTCTTTTAACAGACCTTCATACGCGGCTTCGGCATCATCCAGGGCTGCGGGAAACGGGTGTTCCGGCGCCAGTCGATAATCCGGTGCAATGATGGTGTGGCCGCTGGCCCTGGCGAGGTGGCCGGTTATTCCCCGATGGGTGGACGGGGATCCGATAATGTAGCCGCCACCATGGAGGTAGAGCACCACGCCCTCTGTTGAAGCTCCATGGAGTGTGCGGAGTGCCTTGATGCCGCCAACGGTGACCGCGTCGAATTTGCAGCCCCTGGGAGGAATCGAGCTGCGATAGGCCTGGGCAATAATTGTGCGCTGGAGGGAAACCGGTACTGCCGGGTGCAGCAGGGGACGAACCATGCGGTTCATGGTTTGTCTTAAACTGGATTCAAGCAGATGTTGCAGCATGGGTTTCTCCATGGAATTAATCAGGTTCTGTCCGTGATGATACGGCGGTGTGCTAACCTAGTGGCGGAAGCTGAAGCGAACAAGAGGCGTGTGGGCCATCTTGAATCACCTTAAATGACAAGCGTGTAACTCTACGTGTACTGGAAAACAGATACCATAGAAATTCCGGATTGGGATCGCAGCTCATTGCTGGACCGGCTTGAGCCGTTTGATCCGTCTGCCCCCCGGGAACTGGGGGAAGAGATGGTCGCGTACTGCCGTTATTATGGCCTGGATCTCTGGGTGGAACATCCCGAGGTAAGCTACCATCAGGGCTATGTCAGCGCCGGGCGGCACCAGGTCATGGTGCATTACTTCCGGTCACCGGAGGGTGCCGGATCGAAAGGCACGGTATTTATCCTCCATGGGTACTTTGACCATGTGGGATTATACAGCCAACTGATCGATCGCTGCCTGGGCGCCGGGTTTGACGTGCTGTCCTATGATCAGCCAGGCCATGGACTGTCCAGTGGCACGCCAGCGGCGATTGGCAGTTTCCTGGAATACCAGGCGGTGTTATCGGAGGTGATGGCCCGGATGAAAGGTCGAGTGAGGGGCCCCTGGTATGCGGTTGGACAGAGCACCGGCGGGGCCATCCTGATCGATTACCTGTTGTCGAACCAGCACGATCAGCAAACCTCGGATTTTCGGCAGGTCGTGTTGTTGGCGCCATTGATCCGGCCCATGGGTTGGCTGGGTGCGAAGGTGCTGCACAGTCTTGCCAGGCCATTCCTGACACGATGGCGTCGGGTGTTTGCCGAGAACAGCGGCAATACGCGGTTCCTGCGATTCCTCAAGGAACACGATCCGCTCCAGGCGCGGGCGGTTCATGTGGACTGGGTATCGGCTCTGAGGAGCTGGGTGCCCCACATTGAGTCTGCCAGACCGGTGAATTTTCCGGTTACGGTGGTTCAGGGCGAAAAAGATCTGACCGTCGATTGGCAGCATAATTTGCGGATCATCCGTAATAAATTTTCCTCGGTGGAGGAACTTCGTATCCCCGATGGTCGTCATCATTTGGTGAACGAAGCGCAGGATCTGCAATCGACGGTATTCAATACCATTATTGATACCTTCTTAAACGACCGTGCGGGTGCTCTGTCAGAGGCCTGCTAGGGATAAAAAAGCCAGGAGTATGCTGTGAAAAAGACTGTTCTCGCATTTGCGGTTGCCACCGTTGGTTTGGGTGGCTGTATGACCTACGACCCGTATACCGGGGAAGAGAAAACTTCCAATGCCACCAAGGGAAGCATCATCGGCGCTATTGGTGGTGCTGCTGTGGGTGCTGCAACGTCTAGCAGCAGTGACCGTGGCAAAGGTGCGCTGATTGGCGCTGCCAGTGGTGCTGCCGTTGGCGGTGGTATCGGCTACTACATGGACAAGCAGGAAGCCGAGCTTCGCCGTAAGCTGGAAGGCTCAGGCGTGCGGGTAGTGCGTAACGGTGATGAAATTGAGCTGGTCATGCCGGGCAACATCACTTTCGATACCGATCAGTCCACGATCAAGCCTTCCTTCAGCAATACACTGGAGTCCGTTGGCCTGGTGCTCAAGGAGTTCGACAAGACCATCATCCAGATTGATGGCCATACCGACAGCACCGGTTCCCAGAACTACAACCAGCTGTTGAGTGAGCGCCGTGCCGGTTCCGTTCGGGACTTCCTGCTTAATCAGGGCATTGAGCCCAAGCGTACCAGGGCCGTGGGTTATGGCCCACGTTACCCGATCGCGTCCAATGACACGGCTGCCGGACGGGAGCAGAACCGTCGGGTAGAGCTGACGCTGGTGCCGATGCAGTAAGATCTGTTTTGGACAGGAAAGCCCCGGTGTCGCAAGGCACCGGGGCTTTTTAACATTTAGTTGGTATTGCTGGGGAGCCACTCATCAATGCGGTCTTTCAGATCCTGAAGCCGGTCTTCGCCGGAATCCCGTACCTCTCCCAGTTTTTTTCGGGCGTCCTCAATCCGGTCTTCCAGTTTCTGTATCTTCTCGGAAAACTCTTTCTGAATCTCAGCCTCGGCCTGGTCGTCCCTGGCTTTCGCCATCTTGTGCTCGGCGTCTGCCCTGAGACTGTCGATCTGCTTGCTCCAGCGTTCAGTCTGGGTTTCCAGCTTGGTCAGCAGCGAATCCTTCAGTGACATAGTCCACTCCTGTCTGTGGGTGATGCGTGCGACTTGAACAAATATTCTCCCTATTAACCATGGACGTTATTGGCAGTTTCTCAAGTGCGAATGGAAAACAAGGTGGTTAAATAACGTTAACCTGATCACACTTTGGCCCTCGTGGCCATGTTTGGGATGTGCCGCCTGTGACAGATTGTCACGCTTGAGCGATTAGAATAACCAAACAGGACGTGCACTATGATCAACAGAATGTTTTCCGCCGCTTGCCTCGGTGTGGCCTTAGTCGCTTCCGCCCCAGTGGTCCATGGCGGCTTGCTGGGGGCTACCGGTAATACCGCTGAAGAAACCACCCAGCAGGATCTGCAGCCAGGCGACGTACTGCCCGGGCGTTATATCCTGACACTCGATCCAGAACTGCCCCATCTGCTCGGGTTGCCGGACTTGCAGGCGGGTGTTGAATCACTCCTGTTGGCTGTTGGCGGTGGAGATATTCTCCACCTGTACAGCACCGCAATGACCGGTGCTGCTGTGGAATTGACCGATGGCCAGGCTGAGCTGCTGTCGTCCCTGCCGGGGGTGCAGGCTGTTGAGCCGGATCGCATGGTTGCCGCCAACTCGGAAGTTCAGCAAGGTGCACCCTGGGGCCTGGATCGTATTGATCAACAAGTGTTGCCTCTGGACGAGTCATACCGCTATCCGGCCTCAGCCGGGGCGGGGGCCAACGTCTATATTATCGACACCGGTCTGCGGGACAGTCATGTGGAGTTTTCCGGTCGGGTGATTGAAGGGCGCAATTTCGCGGCAAACGACACCGGCCTGTTGGGCCTGGGCGGTCTGCCTTTGATCGGTTCTCTGTTGAACGCTGGTGGGGAAACTGACCCCGCTGACACCACCGACTGCAATGGTCATGGGACTCATGTGGCCAGCACAGCCGTGGGTTCCGAGTATGGTGTTGCCAAGGCAGCCTCCGTGGCTGCGGTGCGGGTGCTGGACTGTTCCGGTGCCGGTTCGAATGCTGACGTGATTGCCGGTGTGGACTGGGTTGCTGAAAACCATCAGTCGCCTGCGGTTGCCAATATGTCCCTCGGAGGTGGTGATTCAGACGCCTTGGACTTTGCGGTGAAAGGTGCCATTGCGCAAGGTGTGACCTTTGTTGTTGCTGCCGGTAACAGCGATGCCGACGCCTGCTCGGGTTCTCCCAACCGTGTGGAGGCTGCGATAACGGTGGGTAGTACCACCCGTGAGGATCAGCGCTCATCCTTCTCCAACCACGGTGAGTGTGTAGACCTGTTTGCGCCCGGATCCGACATCACGGCGGCCTGGTACCGGAACGATACCGAAACCAACACCATCAGCGGCACGTCAATGGCTTCGCCCCATGTCGCCGGTGTGGCGGCTCTGCTATTGGGGGATCAGGGTGGCCTGAGCCCGGATCAGGTGAGTGCCGCCATTCAGGAGATGGCGACGGCGAATGTGCTGAGTGGTATCAAGGCGGGTTCGCCGAATCTGTTGCTGCGCGCACCTCAGTAATCGCTATCGAAACTGAAACTGGCGCAGGAGGAATAAAAAACGGGAGCCCAAGGCTCCCGTTTTTTATGGGCCATCCGCCGTTCTGATCAGAACAGAACGCGACAGCGAATGGTGCCCTTCACGTGGCGCAGCTTCTCCAGCGCCAGCTCACCGTATTCCTTGTCAACATCGATCACCACGTAGCCAATGTCTTCCTTGGTTTGCAGGTACTGGCCGCAAATGTTGATGCCATTCTCCGAAAACACCTGGTTGATCTCTGACATCACGCCCGGCACGTTCTCGTGAATGTGCAGCAGACGGTGCTGGTTCGGATGCGACGGCAGTGCCACTTCCGGGAAGTTTACGGAAGAGACAGAGGTGCCGTTGTCGCTGTACATGGCCAGCTTTTCCGCCACTTCGCGGCCGATGTTCTCCTGGGCCTCGATGGTGGAGCCGCCGACGTGCGGGGTCAGTATGACGTTATCGAACTCCCGTAGCGGAGAAATAAACTCCTCGTCGTTGGACTTGGGCTCAACGGGGAATACGTCGATGGCCGCACCCAGCAGCTTGCCGCTCTTCAGTGCATCCGCGAGGGCGTCAATATCCACAACAGTACCGCGGGACGCGTTCATCAGGATGGAACCCGGCTTCATCTGGGCGAACTGCTCGGCCTTGAACATGTACTTGGTCGACGGGGTTTCCGGTACGTGCAGGCTCACCACATCCGAGATGTTCAACAGCTCCTGCAGGGTGCCCACCTGAGTGGCGTTACCGATCGGCAGTTTGGAGACTACGTCGTAGAAGTAAACGTCCATGCCCAGACCTTCAGCCAGCACGCTGAACTGGGTGCCGATGTTGCCGTAACCGATGATGCCCAGCTTCTTGCCGCGAATCTCGTAGCTGTTCTTGGCAGACTTCAGCCATTCACCGCGATGGGCCTTCGCACTTTTCTCGGGAATGCCACGTAATAGCAGAATAGCCTGTGCCAGGACCAGCTCAGCCACGCTGCGGGTGTTGGAGAAGGGAGCGTTGAATACGGCGATACCCCGGCGGGTAGCTGCCTGCAGGTTTACCTGGTTTGTACCAATACAGAAACAACCCACTGCCACCAACTTCTGGGCGGCATCAAATACTTTCTCGGTCAACTGGGTGCGCGAGCGAATCCCGATGAAGTGCGCGTCGGCAATCTTCTCAATCAGGTCTTCCTCGGCCAGCGAGTGAGTCAGGTACTCGATGTTGGTGTAGCCTGCGGCGTTCAGGGTATCAATGGCAGATTGATGCACGCCTTCCAGCAGCAGGATCCGGATTTTGCTCTTTTCGAGAGACGTATTTGACATGGGCTTGCTTCCGAACCTTTCGTCACGTGAAATGACCTGGAGCCAGGATCGTCGGGCTGGCTCACAGAACAGGGGCGGTATGATACCATAAACGCAGATTTTCACAGCGCGTCGGATTGCCTGAATCAACTGTCTGGTGATTGCCAGGGGATCGGGCATACAACGACCGGCCGCCGAACCCTTACGAGACATCGAACTCCATGAACTCTGAACAGATTATCGCTTCGCTCCGAGAACTGGTTGCCACCGGTGACACCCCCGGCAAGGTACTGACCGATCCGGCCGACCTGGAAAACTACGGCAAGGACTGGACCAAAATCTATCCGCCGAAGCCGTTGGCCATAGTGCTGCCAAAAACAACGGAGCAGGTGCAGGCATTGGTGAAATTTGCCAATCAGAACCAGGTCGCACTGGTGCCATCCGGTGGTCGTACCGGTCTGAGTGCGGGTGCGGTTGCCGCCAACGGCGAAGTCGTGGTGGCGTTCGACAACATGAACCAGATTCTGGATTTCAGTGCCAGTGACCGCACCGTACGTTGTCAGGCAGGAGTGATAACCGAGCAATTGCAGACGTTCGCGGAAGAGAATGGCCTGTATTACCCGGTAGATTTCGCCTCCGCCGGTTCCAGCCAGCTGGGAGGCAACCTGTCGACCAATGCCGGTGGCATCAAGGTGATCCGCTACGGCATGAGCCGGGACTGGGTTGCCGGTCTGAAAGTGGTGACTGGCAAGGGCGATATTCTGGACCTGAACAAGGACCTGGAAAAGAACAACACCGGTTACGACTTGCGCCATCTGTTCATCGGTGCCGAGGGCACCCTGGGCTTTATCACTGAAGCCACCATGAAGCTGTCCCGCAAACCGGACAACCTGACCGTGCTGGTGTTGGGGCTCAATGACCTGACTAACACCATGGACGTGCTGCAGACGTTCCAGAAGCAGATCGACCTGACCGCCTACGAGTTCTTTTCCCATGAAGCCATGGGACACGTGCTGGCCCACGGCCAGGTGCAGGCACCTTTCGAAACCGAGGCTCCGTATTACGCCCTGCTGGAGTTCGAAGCGGTGTCGGATCAGGTGATGGATGACGCCATGACCCTGTTTGAACAATGCGTCGAGAACGGCTGGGTACTGGACGGAGTGATCAGCCAGAGCGAAACCCAGGCTAACAATCTCTGGCAATTGCGGGAGCGGATCTCCGAATCCATCGCGCCGCGCACACCCTACAAGAACGACATTTCCGTGGTGGTCTCCAAGGTGCCGGGCTTCCTGCAGGAAATCGATGCTGTGGTGAACAAGCATTACCCGGATTTCGAGATCATCTGGTTTGGCCACATTGGCGATGGCAACCTGCACCTGAATATTCTCAAGCCGGAAGACATGGCGAAAGAGGACTTCTTCGAGAAGTGCCAGCAGGTGAACAAATGGGTGTTCGAGATTGTCGAGCGTTACCAGGGCAGTGTCTCCGCCGAGCACGGTGTTGGCATGACCAAGAAGCCCTACCTGCATTACACCCGCAGTGAGGCGGAGATCGCTTACCTCAAGGGTATCAAGCAGGTCTTTGATCCCAACGGCATCATCAACCCGGGCAAGATTTTCGACTGATGCAGGATCACATCGTGGTACTGACAGGCGCTGGCATCAGCGCCGAAAGCGGACTCTCCACCTTCCGTGACAACGGCGGGCTGTGGGAGCAGCACAGTGTGTACGATGTGGCCACACCCGAAGCCTTTGCCCGCAACCAGGAGTTGGTGCTGCAGTTCTACAACGAACGCCGGCGCCAGCTTCGGTCCGCCCGCCCCAATCAGGCCCACCGTATGCTGGCGGAGCTGGAACAGCAGTATCGCGTTACCGTGGTCACCCAGAATGTGGATGATCTTCACGAACGCGGCGGCTCCTCCAACGTGATTCACCTGCACGGCGAATTAACCAAGGCCCGCAGCTCCCGCTTTCCGGAACTGGTGTATGACATCGGTTACCGGGACATCGCCCCGGGTGATACCTGTGACCACGGCGCCCAGCTCAGGCCCCACATCGTCTGGTTCGGCGAGGAAGTGCCGATGCTGGAGAAGGCAGCGGAGGTTGTGCGCACGGCCGATCATCTGCTGATTGTAGGCACCTCGCTACAAGTCTATCCCGCCGCCGGTCTGGTCTATGAAGTGGATGTGGATGTGCCCATCACCGTCATAGACCCGGGCGAGCCCGCCAGCGTGTCCCGGGCCCGGGTGATTCAGAAGGGAGCCTGCGAGGGCGTGGCTGAGTGGGTAAGCTCAATCACCCGCCGTTGAACCTCTCCGCGCTTTGTTGAACGTTTCCCGTCCGCAGCGGTCTTAGCCTACTGTTGTCAGTGTCCCATGGAAAAGTCCGGCATCTGTCCAGGAGGAAATAATGATGACCATAGGCAACCAATCCGGATTACTGGCGCTGCTCATTGGCGTCCTGCTGGCGTGGTCCACCGCATCCTTGGCCCATCACGGCTGGGGCTGGGCCACGGATGAAGAGTTTGAAATCACCGGTACCATTACCGGAGTGCGTCTGGGAAATCCTCATGGCGAGGTGACCATTGAGGTGGATGGCGAGGAATGGGTGATCGAGGTTGGGCAGCCCTGGCGTAATATGCGGGCGGGGTTGACGGATGAACAGCTCAGCAAGGGCCGCAAGATCACTGTTCATGGACACCGTTCCGCCCGGGAGGGGGAGCGTCGTATGAAGGCAGAGCGGGTGGTGGTCGATGGTGAGGATTTCAACCTCTACCCGGGGCGTGATTCCTGACGGTTCACTGACGCTGGCTCATGGAATCCTGGCTGACTGCCCTGGAAGCCTCCGCGTTGGCTACGGCACTGCGTAACTCGGTGTGGCTGTATCCACTGGTCAACGCAGGCCATATCCTGGGGGTCGCGCTATTGGTTGGTGGCATTGTGCCACTGGATCTGCGGCTGCTGGGCTTGTGGCGAAACCTGCCCCTGGCTCCGTTTTGGCAGGTGTTGCGGATAACGTCCGCGACGGGGCTGGTGGTTGCGGCGGTTTGCGGGACCCTGCTGTTTTCCACCCGCGCTACCGAATACGCGGCCTCCCCCTGGTTCCAGGCCAAGATGTTGGTGGTGCTACTGGCCGTCACCAACGCACTCTGGTTGGCCTGGTGTACACGGGGTAGTGGGCCGTGGAAAGCCGACGTCGCGAGATTGCCGGCGGCCATTTCACTGCTGGCCTGGGGAGTGGCGCTTGGCCTCGGGCGACTGCTGGGATATTTTTGAGGCCTGTTCACCGGACAGTAACCGTGCCGTCAAATCCGGCCCAGGTATTTCTCCAGTTCGTCGCGAAACGCCGCCTGCACCCCCAATCGCTTTAGCATCCAGTAATGCCCCGCAATCATCCGGTCGATAAAGATGCTCTCCACCGGCGGCTTGAAGTAATCCAGGTATTTGAAGACCGTACTGGTCTTGGCGGCAACGTGTTTGTGTAGCTCGGATTCGGCGAAGTCGTAGGGTTCGTCCTGGTCAAAGGGGACAATCAGGATATCTCGCCACATGGCGTAGTACGCTTCATCCACGGCGGGCTGGTTTTCCACTCGCGCGCCCAGATCGATCAGGTGACGATCCAGCGCCTGGTAGTCCTCGTCCAGGGCGGCAACCAGCACCTTGCGATAGGCCTCCACAATCTCCGGTTTCAGTTTCTTGACGCAGCCGAAGTCGTATAGGATCACCGAGCCATCGGGCCGGTAGGCAAAATTGCCGGCATGGGGGTCGCCATGGATGCACTGGAAGCGAAACAGTTGGTCGGCCATGGTGGTGAAGATGCGGTGACCGATCAGGTTGATGGTGTCCTGATCGTAGCGGGCCGGTGTGACCTGGTTGACGTGATCGCCTTCCACCAGCTCCAGGGTGAGCACCCGCCGGGTGGAATGGCTGTCGATGACCGCGGGGATGATGACCCAGGGATCATTGGCGTGGAACTCCCGGAACATCTTCAGGTTGCGGGCTTCGTTTTCGTAGTCCAGCTCTTCCTTGAGGCGTATCCGGATCTCTCCGAACAACTGGTCAACGGTTTCCTTGGGCATCTTCAGCAGGCCACCGAGTTTCAGTGCCAGGCGCAGTTGTTTCAGATCCGAGTCACAGGATTCGTCCACGCCGGGGTACTGGACTTTGACGATCACATCGGTGCCATCGTGCAAGCGGGCCCGGTGAACCTGGCCGATGGAGGCGGCGGCGTATGGCGTTTCCTGAAGGTATTCAAAAAGCTCCGGGACCGGCTTGCCGAGCTCGGCCTCCACCTGCGCGACGATAACCTCGAACGGCATCGGCGGAGCTTCTTTCTGCAGTCGTTCGAGGGCGTCGGAGAACTCCTTGGGCAGGAAATCCTGGGTCTGGGACGCAATCTGACCCACTTTCATCACGGCCCCTTTGAGCTCGCCCAGAGTATCGGCGATCTGGCCGGCCATGCGAGTGTAGCTTTCACTTTGGGCGCCTTCGTCGTTCTCGGTACCGAACAGGCGACGGGCTCTCTGCCCGGCGTACTGTCCCGCCACGGAGGCGGTCATGCCTGCAAGTTTAAAGAAGCGTCCACTGCGGGAAGTCACCGGTTTTTTAGCCATGCACTGAATACGTCCTGAGCGACGGAAAGGTTTGGACCCTATCTTACGCTAAATGACCCGGGTTTCGACAAACAGGACGTCTTCCAGCTCCAGGGACAGGGTTTGCCCGGACGCGAGTGCGCCGACGCCACTGGGCGTGCCCGTCAGCACCACGTCTCCCGGCATCAGGGTGAACTGGCTGCTCATATGGGCGATCAGCGGAATGATCGGGTTGAGCATGTCGCGGGTATCGCCGGTTTGCTGTCGCTCGCCGTCAATGTCGAGGGTAAAGGTGAGGTGATCCTTCCTGAGCTTGTCTGCGGCCACGAAAGGCGACAGCGGACAGGCACCATCAAACGCCTTGGCGCGTTCCCAGGGCTGCCGTTTTTCTTTCAGCATGGTTTGAACGTCCCGGAGCGTAAGGTCCAGTGCCAGGCCGTAGCCGAGGATGGCAGCTTCCGCCTCGCTGGGTGAGGCATTGGTGAGCGGGCGGCCAATCAGAACGGCCAGTTCTGTTTCGAAATGAACATCACCCCGATCACGGGGAAAGTCCAGGGGGCGAGTAATGTGTACTGCTGCGGTGGAGGGCTTGATAAACAGCAGCGGTTCGTCAGGCACCGGGTTATTGAGCTCCCTGGCGTGCTCCGCATAGTTGCGGCCAATACAGACTATCTTCCCCAAAGGCAGATGAACGGGGGTGCCGTCCTTCCAGTGATGTTGATAATCGGGCATGGCCGCCTCCTGATGATTCGTGCTATTCGCCTTCGAATGAGCAAACAGTATAAACCTGTAATCCCTCTTCCCGCAGCTTCCTCGAACCGCCGAGATCCGGCAGGTCGATCATCGCCGCCACTTCCACAATATCAGCTCCGATCCGACGAATCAGCCTTGCAGCGGCCAGCATGGTGCCGCCGGTGGCAATCAGGTCATCAACCAGGACAACACTGTCTCCGGGTTTGAAGGCATCTTTATGGAGTTCCACCGAGGCCGTGCCGTACTCCAGTTCGTAATCTTCCACCAGGGTGTCGAACGGCAATTTGCCTTTCTTGCGTACCAGCACCAGTGAGGCGTTCAGTTCGTAGGCCAGGGCCGAACCAATGATAAAACCACGGGCATCCACGGCGGCGACAGCATCAATTTCCTTGCCGTGGTAGCGGTGTACAAAGGCATCAATCAGCTTTCGAAACGCCGTCTTGTCCTGAAGCACCGTAGTGATGTCACGGAACGCAACACCGGGTTTGGGCCAGTCCGGTACCGTGCGAATGGTTTTTTTGATGCTCTCTGAAAAGTAATCCATAACAGTTCCGATGATCGCTCTGGATGCGGCTCAGGCCACATCCAGGAAAATGAATTTCAGGATAAAGACAACGGCAATAATGACCACGCTGGCATTAAGGTCGGACCAACGGCCACTCAATGCCTTGAGAATAGCGTAGGTGATAAAGCCGAGTGCGATGCCGTTCGCGATGGAAAAAGTCAGTGGCATCATCAGTGCCGTCACCACCGCCGGTGCCGCATCCGTGACGTCGTCCCAGTCGATCAGTTTCAGGCCGCTGGCCATCAGCACAGCCACATAGAGCAGGGCGGGAGCGGTTGCGTAGGGCGGAATGATGCTGGCAATCGGAGACAGTAGCAGGCACGCCAGGAACAGGGCCGCAACGACCACGGCGGTAAGACCGGTGCGACCGCCAGCGGAAATACCGGCTGTGGATTCGATATAGCTGGTGGTGGTGGAAGTGCCCAGTGCCGCTCCCGACATGGTGGCGATCGAGTCAGACATCAGTGCGCGGCCCAGGCGTGGTAGCTTGCCGTCCTTATCCAGCAGGCCGCCGCGCTGGGCAGCGCCGATCAGGGTGCCGGACGTATCGAACAGGTCTACAAACAGAAATGCAAACAC
Organism: Marinobacter sp. NP-4(2019); assembly: GCF_003994855.1. NCBI lineage: Bacteria > Pseudomonadati > Pseudomonadota > Gammaproteobacteria > Pseudomonadales > Marinobacteraceae > Marinobacter > Marinobacter sp. NP-4(2019). Next base: position 3,229,315 of record NZ_CP034142.1, on the reverse strand, counting down.
CACGCTGATCATGCCCACATTGAGGGCGCCGGCGAGATCCAGTTGCATAAAAGTGGGCGCGAGGCTGGGTGGTGTGGAAATAAAGCCTTTGTATTCCACCATTCCGAACGCCATGGCGACGCCGGTAACCGCTATGATGCCGATCATGACCGCGCCGGTGATCTGACGGAAGGACAGGGCGCAGATCAGCAGGAAACCACCGAAGAACAGCAGGGCTTCGGGAACCTTTACGTCCCCCATACCCACCAGCGTGGCCTGGTTGTCCACGACAATGCCGGCATTCTTCAGCGCAATCAGAGCCAGGAAAAAGCCAATACCCGCAGAGATGCCGAATCGCAGAGACATCGGGATACTGTTTATTATCCACTCCCGTACCCTGAGAATACTGAGCACGAAAAACAGGAAGCCGGACAGAAAGACCGCACCCAGGGCCACCTGCCAGCTGTAGCCCATGCTGCCGACCACGGTGAATGAAAAGAACGCGTTCAGCCCCATGCCCGGGGCCAGGGCGATGGGATAATTGGCCCAGAGGCCCATAATCAGGGTGCCGATCACTGCCGCCAGGCAGGTGGCGACAAACACCGCACCGAAATCCATGCCGGTGGAGGATAGGATGCTGGGATTGACCACAATGATATACGCCATGGTCAGGAAGGTGGTCACTCCGGCCACCACCTCTTTACGAACATCGGTGCCGTGGGCCTTTAACTGGAATAGTCGCTCAAGCATGACGTGGGTCTGCCTCACTGAGTGCTGGGTAGGGGTTCGGGATTGAAAAGACTCGATAAAACGGGATTGTGTGAAAAAACGGCAATCTTACCGACTGGAGGACTTCAGGCCAAGGGATGATTGCTGATTCAATATTACGGATTGCCCCTAGTGTCCCGCTGTAGCCTGATATCAAACCGGACAGCCAGCATCCGTACAATAACGATAAACAACAGGCCGATACTCAGCGCCATGGTCTCGCTTTCCATGACCCATTGGCACACAAAATAAAGCCAGCAACCGGCGAATGAGATGGACGCGTAAATCTGGTCTTTGCGGAAAATGAACGGTACCTCATTGCATAAAGTGTCTCGCAGAGCGCCACCAAAGGTGCCGGTCATCACACCGAGCAGGGAGGCAATAAACCAGGAATGGCCGAGATCAAGGGCCAGTTGGGCACCCAGAATGGAGAAAATGCCCAGGCCGATGGCGTCCGGAAACACGATTCGTGACTCACGGATTCGGTGTGCCCGGCGCCAGTAGCTGAATATAATCGCCATGGCAAGAATGAGGATCGGCTGCTCCTGGTGCTGGATCCAGTACAGCGGGTGGTTGTCCATCATCAGGTCCCGCAGGGTACCGCCGCCCAGCGCCGTGATGAAACCAATGGTAAAGACACCCACGGGGTCCATGTTTTTGGAGCGGGCAACGATCATTCCTGAAATGGCGAAGGCAATGACCCCGATCATTTCAAGAACGTAGATGATATCGAACATAAAAGATCCTGAACGGCAGGAAACAGCGGCAAACCGGTCCGGTTTGAGTGCGCGAAGGATAGCCTAAATTGACACCGGATTCATCCCCGACAGGCACTGGTTATAAGTGCTACTAATAAAGTTGGATAAGACACCTTTATTTGCTTCATGCGGCGACTCTGTTTAGCTTGATGGAAATCAGGTACGGCATTCCCTTTCGCCAATAACAATGGAGTCACTGAATGAAAGCCATTCTCTGTAAAGAATACGGCCCAGCCGAAAAGCTGGTGATCGAAGACGTTGCAAGCCCCGATGTGAAAGGCCACGGCGTGAAGATCCGCGTCAAGGCCGCGGGCCTGAACTTTCCCGATACCCTCATTATTGAGAACAAGTACCAACTGAAACCATCCCTGCCGTTTTCACCTGGCGGTGAAATGGCCGGTGAAGTGATCGCGGTGGGCGAGAAAGTCACCCGTTTCAAGCCGGGTGACCGGGTAGCCGGCCTCACCGGTTACGGCGCTTTCGCTGAGGAAATCGTGGCGCCGGAACAGAATCTGATTCCAGTACCCGACGCCATGCCAGACGAAAAGGCCGCCGCCTTCTCCATGGTCTATGGCACCTCCTACTACGCCCTGAAGCAACGCGCCAACCTGCAGCCGGGCGAGACCCTGCTGGTATTGGGCGCCAGCGGCGGCGTGGGTCTGGCCACGGTGGAACTGGGCAAGGCCATGGGAGCCCGTGTGATTGCGGCAGCCAGTTCCACCGAGAAGCTTGCGGTGGCGAAAGCAGCCGGTGCCGATGAGCTGATCAACTACACCGAAGAGCCGCTGAAAGAGACCGTCAAGAAACTCACCAACAGCAAAGGGGTGGATGTCATCTACGACCCGGTCGGCGGCGATTTCACCGAACAGGCCCTGCGAGCCATGGCCTGGAACGGCCGCCACCTGATCATCGGTTTTGCCGCTGGTGATATTCCGAAGATCCCGGCGAACCTGACACTGCTGAAGGGCTGTTCCGTGGTCGGCGTATTCTGGGGCAGCTTCACCCAGCGCGAGCCGGAGGCCAGCGCCCAGAACATGATGGAGCTGATGAAGCTCTACGCCGAGGGCAAGATCGATCCGAAGATCAGCGAAGTGTTCGAGTTCGAGGATTATGCCAAGGCCCTGGGTGCCCTGACCGAGCGGCGGGCTACCGGGAAGGTGGTGCTTAAGGTCGGTTCCTGAGTTTTGGTTTAGTCTGGGATCCCAGCCTGCCGGGTTTGGTGGTGACGCCATGTCGGGCAGGCCGTCCCAAAAACCGCTACGAGCACATCCATGTGCGCTTCTTTCCGGCCGTCCCTGGCCTCCAAGATTTTTGGGACGGCCTGCCCGACATGGCTTGTAAGCTTCTCAGATATGTCCCGACCTACGTACCCACGCTCTTGATTTTGACCGGATATAACTGAACTGTCCGAATGCGCTGGTGGGCGCCCCCTCCCAAAAATGTCGGAGGCCATGGATGGCCGGAGATCAAGCGCACATGGGTGAGGCCGAGCGTTTATGAAGCGAAGCTTCATGCGACAGCCGAACGACAGCAATCTGTGATTGCTGGCTGGACCCCGGAGGGGTGCTTGTAGCGGTTTTTGGGAGGGGGCGCCCACCAGCGCAGTCCCCCAAGCCATCAGGCTAGGGCCCATAGAAGCAGGCCCCTCCAATGGTCAGAAGCTTATCTCACCAGCATCAATCTCAGAAAGCAGCTTCTCATCAAGCCTGGTATACCCCTCAGTACGAGGCAGCCAGGCATAGACCTCCTCGCCGGGCTTGCCGATGGAGTAGCCGGCTTTCTGGATATCCACTTTGCGATACTTGAACGTGCCGGTCTTCTCGATGGCGTGGGTCACGCGCACGAACACCGGGATGGCATAGGCAGGCAGGTTTTCCTTCAGGTAAGCGAACAGCTTGTTGATATCGAACTCACTGCCATTGCTCTGGGGCACCAGAGTCACCATGCCGGCCTTGCCGTTGGTTTTGGGGATTTCCACGCCGTAGACGATGGCTTCCTCCACCATGCCAGAGCCGTCGAGGATGTTTTCCACCTCCGTGGTCGACACATTCTCGCCCTTCCAGCGGAAGGTATCACCCATGCGATCCACGAACTGCAGGTGGCCGCAGCCGATTTGCTTGAGGACGTCGCCGGTATTGAACCAGGCATCGCCTTTCTTGAACGCGTTACGGAGTATGGATTTTTCCGTGGCTTCTTTCTGGGTATAACCTTCGAACGACCACTTCTTGGTAATCTCACCGATCAGCAGCCCCGGCTCACCCTTGCGGACCTCCTCCATGTAGCCTTTCTTATTGCGGATTGGGTCCCGGGTGCCTTCGTGGAATTTCACCAGTTTGTACGGCGCGGTGGAGAAGCCCACCGTGTTGTCCATGTTGAAGAAGTTGGAGAAACCGATGTTGCCCTCGCTGGAGGCATAAAGTTCCGCCACGGTTTCGATGCCGAAACGCTCCTTGAACTCCTTCCAGATCGACGGGCGCAGGCCATTGCCGATCATCTTGGTCAGGCTGTGGTTGCGGTCTTGCTCGCTGGCGGGCTGGTTCAGCAGGTAGCGGCAGAGCTCACCCACGTAGCCAAAGGTGGTGGCGTTGTAGCGGCGCACATCGTCCCAGAACGCGCTGGCGGAGAACCTGCGGCGCAGGGCGATGGAGGAGCCGCCAGCCAGGACTGAACCCCAGCACACCAGCAGAGCCGTACCGTGATACAGCGGCAGGGTGCAGTAGAGGACATCCTCCGGCTCCATGGCCAGGGACATCAGGCCGAAGCCGCCGTAGGCTTTCACAAACTTGCGATGGCTGCCGGGAGCGGCTTTGGGCAGGCCGGTGGTGCCGGAGGTGAACAGGTAGATGGCCGTGTCCCCCATTTTCGGCGGATTGCTCAGTACCGGATTGGTGCCACCATGGGCGCTCACTTTTTCTGCCATGTTGACGTAGCCTTCCGGGGCGTCGCCGAAGATATTCAGGGTATTGGTGTCGGCCAGGAACAGGAACGGCGTGCGGTGCCGGGTCAGCAGATCCGCCTTTACCGCATCGAACGGTTCCACCAGTTCTTCGCCAACCACCACCATGCGAGGTTTGATCAGGTTTACGCTGTGTTCCAGCACCTTGCCTTTCTGGGAGGTGTTGAGCATGGCGCAGGACACGCCGATCTTGGCAGCACCGGCCACCACGGCAAGAAGTTCCGGGCGGTTTTCCAGGAAAACGGCGATGGACTCGCCCTTGACCAGTCCCTGTGCCAGCAGGAAGTTGGCAATACGGTTGGCCCAGGCGTTGAATTCGGACCAGGTGAGGCTGCGGTCTTCGTAGGCAATCGCAGGACGGGACGGGTATTTTTCCGCGTTGCGCTCCACCAGGGTGCCGAGGGTCAGTTCTTTCTTTTCGTTCTTGACCGAGTAGTAATAGTAACCCTTGGCAATGGAAGGGAAGCGGCGGACGATGCGGGGAATGCTGCGGACGATGTCACGGGCTGAAACGTTATCTTGACTCATGGTGTTATCCGTAAGGGTTTTGAGTTGTCGTTTTATCGTTCACGCCCCGGGACACCATCCGCCTCCGGGGCTAATCCAGGAACAGGTCCGGTAGCAGCGGTTTGTCGCCCGCGGCGTATCGGTACTGTTCGAAATCGGTTACGCCATCGCCCCTCAGCACTTCTTCGTCGATCAGGGTCTGACCGGTGAGGCTGGTGCCCGGGCGGTTCAGGATGCTGACCGCGGCATCGGCCATGATCTCGGGCTTGCGGCCCTGAGCCATCATCTGTGGGCCACCCACTTCAAACTCGATGGCGGCCGTGGCGATCAGGGTTTTTGGCCACAGGCAGTTGACGGCGATGTCGTAGCGTTTGAATTCCTCTGCCATCCCCATGCTGAGCATGGTCATGGCGTACTTGGTTGTCGTGTAGGGTCCGTACTGGGCGAACCACTTGGTGTCCAGATTCAATGGCGGCGACAGGCTCAGGATATGAGCGCTGTCCGACTGTTTCAGCCAGGGCAATGCCGCCTGACTGCAGACAAACACCGCACGGGCGTTGACCTGATGCATCAGGTCATAGCGGCTGGCCTTGAGGTTTTCCACCCCGGTCAGCCGGATCGCGCCGGCATTGTTCACCAGTACATCAATGCCGCCAAAGTGTTCGCCGGCTTCGTTGACCCGCTGGAGCACCTGTTTCTCGTCCCGCACATCCAGCACCAGGGGCAGTGCCTGGCCGCCAGCGGCACGAATTTCATCGGCGACGCTGTGAATGGTGCCCGGGAGTTTTGGGTGTGGTGTGTCGGACTTGGCCGCAATCACCACGTTCGCCCCCTGTTTCGCGCAGGCCAGGGCGATGGCCCGGCCGATGCCCCGGCTGCCGCCGGTGATAAAGACCGTTCTTTTGTTCAGGCTGTTCATGCGTTGGCCTCCTGTTCTGTCGCCTCGCCAGCGGTAATATTCACCAGCAACTGGCTGCGCTTGACCTGGTCGCCGTTGCTGACAAGCACCTCGCCGACCACACCATCCCGATCCGCTTTGACCGGATGTTCCATCTTCATGGCTTCCAGTATAACCAGTGTCTCGCCCTGTTGGACGGTCTGGCCTGGGTTTACCAGCACATCAATGATGGCGCCATCCATGGAGGCCTGGATTTTGCCGCTGCCGACACCGTTGGCGCCCGCCGCTGGCTGGTGCGTCACGTCCCGCACCGACCAGGCTTGCCCGAACGCCTGCAAATATAGGGAATCCCCCTCACGGTGATATTGGCAACGCTGACGTACGCCATTGTCGATGATGCATAACAGGCCATCGCCGAAGCTTTCCAGGGTGAGCTGATAATGACTGTCGCCATGGCTGACAGACACTGTGTTTCCGGTCTTTCGCACCAGTAGCTCAACCGTTTTCTCGCCAGTGTCCAGCTTCATTGGCGTCATTGTGGCCGGCGCGTTGCTCCAGGCGCTCTGGCCCGAAATGCCATGGTCGAGAATGCAGGCTGCCAGGGCAAGCTCGCGGATGCCTGGCGTATAGGGTGCCAGTGACGGATCTTCACGGAAGGCCTGTTGCAGGAAGGCGGTGGTGGCCTCTCCCGCCCCGAACGACTCATTGGCGATGATACGGCTGAGGAAATAGCGGTTGGTGGTAACCCCGAACACGGTGGTGTCCTCCAGCGCTCGAATCAGCCGGCGACGGGCTTCGTCCCGGTTCTGGCCCCAGGCGATGACTTTGGCGAGCATGGGGTCATAGTGTGGCGTGATAATGTCGCCGGAGCGCACGCCGGTGTCGAAACGCAGGCCTTCTCCCTGTGCGGGTTCAAAGGCGTGCAGTGGACCGGTTTGTGGTGTGAAATCGTGGGCGGGATCTTCCGCGTACAGTCGCACCTCGATGGCGTGGCCGTTGAGCTGGATTTCGTCTTGCTTCAGGGGCAGAGGCTGCCCCTCCGCCACGGCCAACTGCCAGGCCACCAGATCCTGTCCGGTGATCAGCTCGGTGACCGGGTGCTCCACTTGCAGGCGGGTGTTCATTTCCAGGAAGTAGAAGTTGCGATCTTTGTCCACCAGGAATTCGACGGTGCCGGCGCCCTCATAGCTGCAGGCGAGGGCTGCTTTAACGGCTGCTTCGCCCATGGCTTGTCGCAGTTCCGGGGTGACGAACGGGGAGGGGGCCTCTTCCACGACTTTCTGGTGGCGGCGCTGCACGGAGCAGTCCCGTTCGCCGAGATAAACGGCGTTGCCGTGACGGTCGGCGAAGACCTGGATTTCCACGTGGCGTGGTTCGATGACGGCTTTTTCCAGGATCAGTTCGTCGTCGCCGAAGGCCTGTTTGGCTTCGGAGCGGGCGCGTTTGATGTTGTCCGCCAGTTCGTTTTCGTTCTGTACCAGGCGCATTCCGCGGCCACCGCCGCCGGCAGAAGCTTTGATCATCAGCGGGTAGCCGATGTCGCCTGCGGCGCTGGTGAGTTCTTCGTCGCTGGCGTTGTTACCTTTGACAGGGCCTTCGTAGCCGGGGACCACGGGTACACCGGCTTCCTGCATGGCGATTTTGGAGCGGCGTTTGCTGCCCATGAGTTCGATGGCGCCCGCTGGCGGCCCGACGAAGATCAGGCCGGCGTCTTTGCAGGCGTTGGCAAAGCCGGCGTTCTCGGAGAGGAAGCCGTAGCCGGGGTGGATACAGTCGGCGCCGGTTTTCTTTGCCGCTTCGAGGATGGCGTCGACGTTGAGGTAAGATGCAGACACCTGCGCGGGACCAACGCACACGGCTTCGTCGGCCTCATGTACATGCAGGGCGCGGGCATCGGCTTCGGAGTAGATGGCGACGGTCCGGTACCCCAGAGCTTTGGCGGTGCGGATGACCCGGACGGCTATTTCGCCTCGGTTGGCTATCAATAATTTTTTCAGCATGACTCTGTGACCTACATTTTCAGCGCGCTGGCGTTGTTTGGTGCTCGTCCGCACCCCTGTCGGGGCAGGTCTCCGGAAAACCGCTACAAGCACATCCCTGTGCGCTTCTCTCCGGCCATCCATGGCCTCCGAAATTTTCCGGAGACCTGCCCCGACAGGGGCGCTCCCGCTAACTTGGTTCTTGCTTGCTTGGTGAACACTTTTGTTCTGTTTGCTGAATCATTCAGCCTCACCTGCCCATTTCGGAGGGCGCTTTTGCATAAACGCCATAGTTCCCTCTGCGCCTTCGTCGCTTCGAATAGCCGCCGCGAACTTCTCGGCGGCGCTATCCAGCAAACCACTCATGGATTCGTGACCCACCCGATGCAGCAACGCTTTGGTTTCCGCCGTCGCCTTTGGCGCACAGTGACGAACGCGTTCGAGGGCCTGGCCGAGCAATTCGTCGATCTGCTCGTCCGAAGTTGCTACCTGATGAACAATCCCGAGCGTGCAGGCTTCGTCCGCACCAATTCTCAAACCGAGTAACGCCAGCCGCCGGGCCTGGGTCAGGCCGATGCGTTCGACAACAAACGGTGCGATCTGTGCGGGGATAACGCCGAGGGAGGTTTCCGGCATGCCAAATTTGGCGGTCGGTCCGGCAATGGCGACATCGGAGACGCAGGCCAGGCCGAAGCCGCCGCCCATTACCGCGCCTTCGGTGACGGCGATGACGACCTTTGAGGATTCGTTCACCTGCTGGATCATCTGGCCGAATGCGCGGTTCAGGCGGTAGAACGGATCGGCTTCGCCATCGGCGGCGTCCTGGCTGCGGGCGCCGGCCATGTCTTTGATATCACCGCCGGCGCAGAAGTGGCCGCCGGCCCCGCGGATGACCACGGCGCGGATGCTGAGGTCGGTTTCGATCTGTGCGAACACGGTCGACAGTTCCGCCACCATTTGCAGGCTCATGGCGTTGCGCACGTCGGGGCGGTTGATGGTGACGTGCAGGGTGGGGCCCTGTTGTTCCAGTAGTAGTGTTTCGCAATGTGGTAGCTGATCCATCATAAGACTCCACGTATGTTGTCTGGGGCCGGTGGCCCGGTATCACTGTCCAGGACCGTTGAGGGCCATGGATGGCCCGAATCGAGCCCTACAGGGAGGTACTTGTGGGCGTGTCCTGGACAGTGATACCGGGCTGCCGGTTTTGCACCAAATGTCAGTCGCGACGCTTGCCGGGCAGGGTTCCCATCATTTTGCAGATGATGCCCAGCATGATTTCATCAGCGCCGCCGCCGATGGACACCAGCCGCACATCCCGGAACGCGCGGGACAGCGGGTTATCCCACATGTAGCCCATGCCACCCCAGTATTGCAGGCAGCTGTCCGTCACCTCACGACCCAGGCGGCCAGCTTTCAGCTTGGCCATGGACGCCAGGCGGGTCACGTCTTTGCCTTCCACATGTAGCTCGCAGGCCTGATACGTCAGGGCTCGCAGGGCCTCTACCTCGGTTTGCAGCTCAGCCAGGCGAAAATGGATGACCTGGTTGTCGAGCAGCGGCTGTCCAAAGGTCTTTCGCTCGCGACAGTAGTCGATGGTCTGGTTGATGCAGTTCTCCAGCGCCTTGATCACGTTGGCGGCGCCCCACATGCGTTCTTCCTGGAACTGCAGCATCTGCATCATGAACCCGGTGCCTTCGGCGCCGATGCGGTTACGCTGGGGCACGCGGACGTCGTCGAAGAAGATTTGCGCGGTTTCCGACGAACGCATGCCGAGTTTGTTCAGGTGCGGGCTGAAGGAAATGCCCGGTGAGTTCATGGGCACGACAATCAGGGATTTGTTCTTGTGGGGCTTGTCGTCGGAGGTGTTGGCCAGCAGGCAGATGAAGTCAGCCTTGGGGCTGTTGGTAATCCACATCTTGGAGCCGTTGATGACGTAGTCATCGCCATCTTTCTTCGCGGTGGTCTTCATGCCTGCGACATCGGAACCTGCGCCGACTTCACTGACGCCGATACAGCCGACCATATCTCCGGCGATGGCCGGTGTGAGGAACTCGCGCTTGAGTTCATCTGAGCCAAAGCGGGAGATCGCAGGGGTACACATGTCGGTCTGCACCCCGATGGCCAGCGGCACACCGCCGCAATGGGCCATCCCCAGTTCTTCCGCCGCCACCAGGTTGTAGCTGTAATCCAGCCCCATGCCTCCATACTCTTCGGGCTTCTGGATGCCCAGCAGGCCGAGGTTACCGAGTTTCTTGAAGATCTCATGAATCGGAAACTCGCCGGCTTCCTCCCACTCGTCGCAATGGGGGTTGATCTCTTTTTCCACGAAGTCACGGACGGTTTTCCTCAGGGCTTCGTGTTCGGCAGTGAATTTCATGTTTTTGTTCTCCTCGGGTGTTAGTTCTTGCCTGCATGTATTGGTGCAGGTCCGTTAGCTTGGGTGGCGGGTGTGGGGGACCGATTCCAGAAAAACGCTACGAGCACATCCCTGTGCGCTTCGCTCCGGCCATCCATGGCCTCCGAGATTTTCTGGAATCGGTCCCCCACACCCGCTTTTGTCTGCGAATTTGGTGCTGTCTGGTGACAGTTTTGTGTTCTTGTAGGTCGGATTAGCCGCAGGCGTAATCCGACAGATTGGCGGATTTTTCTGGGCTTTGGTTGTCGGATTACGCCTGTGGCTAATCCGACCTACGTTGGTTATGTCCTGCTACGATTTTTGAAAAGCATGCTCTTCAAAGGCGTTAACTCTGAGCTTGGTCAAACCGTCTGGGAGGGCGTGTCCAAAAATTTCGGAGGCCATGGATGGCCGGAGAGAAGCGCACACGGACGTGCTTGTAGCGGTTTTTGGACACGCCCTCCCAGACGGTGCCCTCACCCAAACAAGCAATCCACGAGGCGGGCTCCCCCATCACAGGCGAGCCACACCAAACGTATTAGGCCGCAATTGCCGCGCCTCAGCCTCCCGGCACACATCCAGAACAAGGGCCACCACCCGCCGCGTATCCCGCGGATCGATCAGGCCGTCGTCCCACAGCCGGGCTGTGCCGAACAGGGCCGTGGAACCGTCCTCCAGTTTCTTGGCCGTCGCCTGCTCCAGGAAATCCAGGGTCTTCGGGTCCGGCTCCATGCCGCCCCGGCGCTGCTTGTCTTCCGCCACGATGCGCATCACCTTGCCGGCCTGGGCCGGGCCCATGACCGCTGTGCGGCTGTTGGGCCAGGCGAAGATAAATCTTGGGTCCAGACCGCGCCCGCACATCGCATAGTTACCTGCACCATAGGAACCGCCGATCACGATTGCGACCTTTGGCACCCGGCAATTGGCCACCGCCTGGATCATTTTCGAACCGTGTTTGATGATGCCGTTCTGCTCGGAATGGGTGCCCACCATGAACCCGGTGGTGTTGTGCAGGAACAGCAGCGGCGTGCCGGCCTGGTCGCAGAGCTGGATAAACTGGGCGGCCTTGGCGGATCCCGCCGGAGTAATCGGGCCGTTGTTGCCGATAATGCCGACGGAGTGACCCTCAATGCGGATGGTGCCGCAGACGGTCTGGTCGTCGAATTCGTTCTTGAAGTCCATGAACTTTGAGCCGTCGGCAATGCGGGCCAGGACCTCGCGCACGTCGTAGGGCTTCTTGGAGTCCGCCGGGATCACGCCCAGCAGTTCCTCGGCCGGGTAGCGCGGTTCTTCCCACTGCAACTCCCGTTGTGGCGGTAATTGCTCATTCCAGGGCAGGGCTTCCAGAATATTCCTCGCCTGTCGAATGCCGTCGGCGTCGTCTTCGGCCAGGTATTCGGCGGTGCCGGCGACCTGGGCGTGCATTTCCGCACCGCCCAGTTCTTCATCGGTGGCCACCTCACCGGTTGCCGCTTTGAGCAGCGGTGGGCCGGCGAGGAACATCTTGGCCTGGTCGCGCACCGCGATGACGTAATCGGACAGACCCGGCTGATAGGCACCGCCTGCGGTGGCGTTGCCGTGGACCACTGTCACCTGCGGAATACCGGCGGCGGACATGCGGGCCTGGTTGGCGAAGCCGCGGGCGCCGAGCACGAAAATATCCGTGGCGTAGTTTAGGTTGGCGCCACCGCTTTCAGACAGGGAAACCACCGGTAGCTTGTTCTCCATGGCGATCTGCTGCAGGCGCAGGGTTTTGTCCAGGCCCGCCGGGGTGATAGTGCCGCCCTTGATGGCGCTGTTGCTGGCGACCACCAGGCAGCGGATGCCACTGACGGTGCCGATGCCGGCGATGATGCCGCCGCCGGACAGGCTGCCGTCCTTGTCGTCATGCATCTTGTAGCCGGCCAGGGAGCACAGCTCCAGGAATGGTGTGCCACGGTCCAGCAGGCGGTTGATACGGTCCCGGGGCAGCAGTTTGCCCCGTTTGGTGAATTTCTCCCGCGCCGCTTCCGCCAGATCCAGAACCTTCTGCTCCACCTCCCGGAAGGTGGCGATGTGGGCTTCCATGGCCTCGGCGTTGGCGCGGAAATCGTCCGACTGCGGGCTGATGGTGGATTCAATGACCTGCATTGGTGTCTCCTTAGTCTTCACCCAGCACTTTGGGGGTGGTGGCCCGATGGAAGCCGTTAAACGGTTCGTTGTTCTTTGCTTTCGGGAAGGGCCATACCCGGCCGCCCTGGGATGCGGCGCCGTCGATGCGCAGGCAATCGCCGCTGACGAAGGCAGCGCCGGGGCTCAGCAGGAAACAGATGGCGGCGCTGACTTCCGCTTCCGTGCCCATGCGCTTCAGGGGCACGTTGTCGCCCAGGCTGCGAATCCACTGCTTCATGTGTTCCGGGTAGTTGTCCATGCCGCTGGAGGCAATCCAGCCCGGGGCAACGGCATTGACGCGAACACCGGACGTACCCCATTCCACGGCGGCGGTCTGGGTGAAGTTCACCATGCCGGCACGAGCAGCACCGGAGTGGCCCATGCCGGGCATACCGCCCCACATGTCCGCAACGATGTTGACGATGGCGCCGCCGGTTTTCGATAGCGCCTGGGTGTAGGCCTCGCGAGCCATCAGGAAACCGCCGGTGAGGTTGGTGCGCACCACGGTTTCCCAGCCTTTCTGGTTGATGCCGGTGAGCGGTGAAGGGAACTGGCCGCCGGCGTTGTTGACCACGCCGTTGAGTCCGCCGTGTTCCTCAAGAATGGCGGTGACGGTGGCTTTGACGGATTCTTCCTCACGGATATCACAGACGTGGGCAGAGGCGATACCGCCATCCTCGGTAATTTCGGCTTTCACCGCTTCAACCTTCTCCGCCTTGCGTCCCACCAGCGCTACCCGCGCACCCAGGGAAGCCAGTTCGTGAGCGGTGCAGCGGCCAATGCCAGAGCCACCACCGGTGACGATAAAAGTCTGGCCCTTGAACAGGTCAGGGTGAAAAATGGATTGATAGCTCATCAGTGTTGTCCTTTCTCCAGAACGGCCCGGGCAACGGGCACAGGGAATTCCAGTAATTGCTGGGCGAAGGCCTTGCCCTGCGGATCGATGCGCAGGCTGGCGACGCCGCCCCCGCCGAGGCTGTGCTCCAGCAGGAAGTTGAAGGCGTGAAAACCGGGCAGGGCCCAGCGGGTCACCTTGCCGGTTTCCGGATTCAGTGTGTGGGCCATCCATTCGGCCACGGTGGATTCGGTCAGGGCCGCTTCAATGAAGGGTACGAAGTCCGGGTGGCGGGCGATGACGCCGATATTGCTGTGATCGCCCTTGTCACCGCTGCGGGCCCAGGCCAGATCGATCAGGGGAACGGTAGTATCGGTCGCCGGTAATTCCTGGCGTGCAGCGGATTCTGCCAGTCGGGCAGGGTCGAAGCCGCCGGCGGTGTCGATCTGCACCGGGTGTTGGTCGTCGGCCAGGTCCACTGAAACCGTTACTTCGGATTTTGGTACCAGGCAGGAGTAGAGACGAATCTTCGGCCACACGGTCGGACGCCCACCGACAATGCCGGTGATTCCGGGAGCCATACCGGTAGCAGCCTGGGCAATCTCCCGGGAAAATAACACCAGTGCTTCCTTCTTGGGGTGGGCAGTGCTTATCTTCACCACCACCTCGCGGCAATCCTGGCGCTGACCGTGGGCGCCGTAGGTCGCTTCCGTACCCAGCAATTCCACGCTGGTTTCGGTGTAGTCCGGCAGGCCGCGTTCGCTGAACATGCGGGCGGTTTTGGCCAGGATGGCATCGGCGACAGTCTGTGCCTTGGCTTTTGCGTCAATGCCGGCGAGCAGGAAGGTCACCGTGCATTTGAATCCGTCCGGCCAGGTGCCGGATACCTTGTAGCTGTCCGTCGGTGGCAGGCCCCTGGCGCCACTAACCGTGACCTGGTCCGTTCCGGTTTCCGATAACTCCACACCGGTGAAGTCGCAGGTTACATCCGGCAGCAGATACGCGCGGGGATCGCCAATTTCGTAAACCAGCTGTTCAGCAACCGTGCCACGGCTGACCATGCCTCCGGTACCTTCAGGCTTGGTGATGACGAAGTCGCCATTGGCACCGACCTCGGCAATGGGGAACCCCATGTCGGCGTAGCCAGCGGCCACCGTCTGCCAGTCGGTAAAGTTGCCGCCGGTGGACTGGGCGCCACACTCAAGCAGATGGCCGGCGAGGCTGCCCTGGGCCAGTTTGTCGTAGTCGCGCCAGTCCCAGCCAAATTCGTGTACCAGCGGCGCCAGCACCAGCGCGCTGTCCGCCACGCGGCCGGTGATAACAATGTCGGCTCCCTGCTCCAATGCCGCCACCAGCCCCGGTGCGCCCAGATAGGCGTTGAGGCTGACCATCATTGGCGGCATGGGCTGGCCGGTGGTCATTTCGGTGATGCCCGCTTCGCTGAGTGGTTTCTTCTTGGCCATCAGGTCGTCGCCCAGTACGAGGGCAATCTTCAGATCCACGCCGGCCTTGTTACACAGGGCCTGCAGCGCATCGCGGCAGGCGGCCGGATTAACGCCTCCGGCATTGGCCAGTACCCGAATACCCTTGTCCTTGATGTCTCCCAACAAGGGGGCCATGACGGTCTGGACAAAATCCCGGGCATAGCCCTGGGTGGGGTCCTTCATTTTCTGGCCCGCCATAATCGACATGGTGATCTCGGCGAGGTAGTCCGCTACCAGGTAATCGATGTTGCCCTTGTGTACGAGTTGGGCGGCGGCGGTCTCGGTGTCGCCCCAGAAAGCGGCGGAACAGCCAATGCGAACGGTTTTCGGGGAATCTGCCATGGTGTTTGCCTTGTTCTCTATGGCCGTCGGAATTCAGGTCGCCTGGCCCGACGGGGTTCTCCAATGATGAAAACGACAATACCAAGCAAGCGCTTGGTTTGTAAACAGGCAAATTGCGGGTAGAATGGCGACATTGTTTCTGCAGCTGGATAACCCCCGTGACCCAAGACGCCATTCTCCATTCCCTCATTGCTGAAAATCTTGTTTCCGATCCTGCCGGTGCCCGTGGTCGGCTGCTGCGGGAGGCCGCCCGGCTATTCCGTGATAAAGGCTATGAACGCACGACGGTCCGGGATCTTGCGGCAGCCGTTGGCATCCAGTCCGGCAGTCTGTTTCACCATTTCCGCACAAAGGAGGAGATCCTCAAGGCGGTGATGGTGGAAACCATTCGCCTGAATACCGCGCTTATGCAGGCAGCCATGGATGCGGAGAGCACCCCCCGCGGAAAACTGCGAGCCCTTATCCGTGCCGAACTGGAATTCATCAATGGCCAGACTGGTGAAGCGATGGCGGTGCTGGTCTATGAATGGCGTAGTCTGTCTGAAGCCTCCCAGGCGGAGGTGCTGGAGTTGCGGGATATTTATGAGCAGCTTTGGCTGGATGTGTTGACCACGATGAAAAGCGAGGGACAGCTGAAGGCGGAGCCTTTCGTAGTGCGCCGAATGCTGACCGGCGCTTTGAGCTGGACGGTGACCTGGTATCGACCGGATGGTGGGCTGAGTCTGGATGGGTTGACGGATCAGGTAATCGCTATGATGGGGCTGGCTGAATAAAAAAGCGAACCCATTCGCCGGGACTTACCTCTTTGGTACAAACGTGCCTACATTAGTTGGCCTTCAAAACACTTGTTTTTCATCAAGATAAGTTCATATTCTTTCTTTCACTAAGGGCCATTGGCCTGATCGGCATAACCAAATCGGCATTCGAGCCATTTTTGTCTGACAAGATTCACCGCATTCTTTGTACCGTCAAAGGTACAAACGGTGCATGGGGTGATGGCACCGTCTCGCGCTCTGCGGGAGACAAAACCTGATAACAAACTGGTCGCCTCATCCCGGACATATAAAAACAACGTAGAACACAGGGCGAATTATGATCTCATCTCTGGTTAAACCCCTTGGCTGCATGGTCGCCATGCGCAACAAGCTTCTGACTCTGGCCGCTCTGGCCTTGCTGGCTGGCTGCTCGGCAAATCCGATTTATTCCACTACTGGCGTGGTGCTCTCCAGCTATTCCGAAGGGGAGGCAACTCCTTATGTATTGCAAATGTCTGACCCTGAAATGGCCTGTGCGCTGGGTGAGGGCATTGATCCCTTGCTGTATTCCTTCTCTCGAGTCACCTCAGCGCCGGACAGCACCGGTTCTCTGTTGATGCTGCTTGCGGGTAACTGTTCGGAGTACCGTGCCTGGGAGGCCGAGCTGGAGTACCTGCGCCACGATTACGCCGGCAATGTGCCTGCTGCAAAGGATGCCCGTGAGAGGGCGAAACGTCTGAACGCGGAAACCGCCAAGCGCCGTTATATTGCCTTCCAGCGGGCCATGGCCGCTTACGATTTCGATCCCGGCGCTGAAGAACTGGAGTGCCCGTTCCTGTTTGAAGATCAGGACGAACTGACCTTCATGGTCGGGCTTCTGACGGGTATGCAGGCGATTGTTAATGATGCCAACTCTGGCGCTATGGCGGGCGTTCCCCGCAATATCGCGCCACAGGCCGAACGTGCCGCAACCTGTCTGGATAACGAGAAGTGGGGCGGATTGCCTAATGCAGTGCGCAGTCTGGTCTGGTTGCTGTTGCCGGATACCCGCCCGGCGCTGTCTCCGGATCCATGGGAGGTTCTTGAAAACAGCTCGAAGCTCTCTGTTGACGCTGGTTTCCGGGTATCCATGGCACTGGAAGCGGTGGCTGCGGAAACCTTTGGTAAGCCGGAAGTGCTTGAGGACCTGATTGCACGTTTTGCGGAAGCTGATAACACCATCGAGGTCAACGATGACTATCGGTTGTTAGATGAAGTTGCCCGCGACGTCATCCAGTTCTCTTCCGATAAGCACTGGACCGCCAATTACGGTTATCGGACACCGCGACGCCATTTCGGCAAGATGAGTCCGGAACGCGAAGAAGAAGTTGAAACCATGGACCTGGATGACCTGCTATAAGCAGGCATCCAACCCCTGTCAACGCAATCCCTTACAAACACAAGAATGACCCGGAGGTCAGTTATGATCCGCAAATCCCTTGCTGCCTTGTCTCTCGTCGCTGCTGCACCATTTGCTTCAGCCGAACCAATCAAGATGTGTGTGTTTGATGTTATCGGTGCCAATGGTGACATGTTCAACATGGTCAAGGATTACGCCCTTGAGATGAAAGCTCATGGCGTTGATTTCGAACTCAAGCCATACACCGACGAAGGCGTTGCGGTGGGTGACTTCAACTCTGGCCAGTGTGATGCGGTCGCGGCCACGGACCTTCGAACCCGCCCATTCAACAAGTTCACCGGGAGTCTCAGCGCGGTTGGTGCAATTCCGACTTACGATGATTTGAAGACCGTGCTGGCAACTCTGGCAACCCCCAAGGCCGCCCCGCTGATGAAGTCGAACGGCTACGAAGTGCTGGGCATTGTGCCTGCCGGGGCCGGTTACCTTTTCGTGAATGATCGCAGTATTGATACTGCGGGTGAATTAGCCGGCAAGCGTATGGCGACCCTGGATTACCAGAAGGACGCCATCCACATGGTTAATCACGTGAAAGCCACTGTCGTCCCGTCTGATATCACCAACTTTGCCGGCAAGTTCAACAACGGTTCTGTTGATACCGCATATGCGCCTGCCTTCGCGTACGAGGCGCTGGAACTTTACAAGGGTATCGGGGAAGACGGCGGCATCGTTGATTACCCGCTGGCCCAGCTCACCATCCAGGTCATTGCCCGGGAAGGTGTTCTGGATGATGAAACGGCTCAGAAATCCCGTGAAGTAGCCTGGGGTATGTATGGTCAGGCCATGGACCTGATCAGCAGCCAGGAAGAGGCCATCCCAGAGGAGAAATGGATTCGCATCCCGGACAGCGATATTGAGGGTTATCAGGAGATGTTCCGTGAAAACCGTCTCCAGCTCCGTGACGGTAGCCACGGTGCGGAGAAGGTTTACCATCCGAAGATGATGAGCCTGCTCAGCAAGATCCGCTGCGCGAGCAATCCCTCAGCATCCGAATGCACTGCAAGCGATCGCGAATAATAACTTCAGGGCAGATCCCTCATGAACTGGCAAGCGATATCGACAGCTGGTGCCAAGACCCTTTACCCCGTGCATCGTTTGCACGGGGTCATACTCTTGCTGCTCCTGATTTTTACACTTCTTCTCGGCATGGGGAATTCCCTCCACTCCAGAATGCTCTGGGTGGGGAACAGACCTGGCCGAATTACTATCTGCTTAATCCGGATGCGACTGAACCCACGTGCGACAGAACGATGGATGTCGAGGCCGAGGTGCAGAAGCGGATGGATGCCTACGAGCCCGATCCCGACGATTTGTTCAGCTCCCCGCCGAACGAAGCTTCCATCAGGGAGTCCCTGGAGCGGAACCTGGCGCTTTGCGAGCAGAAGTACCAGATGTACGCGGAGAACCAGAAGAACGCCACGCCGGCCCTGTCGGTTTTCAAGACGGTGGAGCAGGGGTTTGCCTCGTTCCTGCTGGACAACATCGAACTGACCAAATTTCTGTTTATCGCGATGTTTGCGATGGCCGCCGCGATTTCCGCGCTGGATGCCGATCACATTGCGTTAAGACTGCCCCGCAACCGGGCGGAATGGCGTTTGAGTCAGGGCGTTCAGCTGGCGGTCAACGGGTTGATGGTTTTTTCCCTGCTGTCCTACGTCGGGAAGTTGGAGACCTCACCAGGATCGGAGGATAATATTACCCTCCAGAATGCCTGGGCTGCTGTTTTCGGGCTGTTCATGGTGATCAACCTGGTACGCTTTATCAATATCCCGGAACGGATGAAAGCAGGCAGCCTGAAAGCGTCCTCTGGCCTGGTGTTGCCGCTTTATTGCGCGATGGGCCTGATCGCGATGAGCTACTTCTTCTTTGTCGACGGGTATTCTTCTGGTCTGGCCATTTACTTCGGGATGATGACCAACCTGTCCTCCATGTTCATCAACATCGGTCTGTACGTGTTGGTGGGTATGGCACTGAAGCAGACGCGCATTCCGGAACTGCTGCT
Source organism: Marinobacter sp. NP-4(2019) (assembly GCF_003994855.1). Classification (NCBI taxonomy): domain Bacteria; kingdom Pseudomonadati; phylum Pseudomonadota; class Gammaproteobacteria; order Pseudomonadales; family Marinobacteraceae; genus Marinobacter; species Marinobacter sp. NP-4(2019). Next base: position 3,210,050 of record NZ_CP034142.1, on the reverse strand, counting down.
GAACATCATCAAACCGTTCCATCTGCCTGCGCCCCTGCTGGCGTCTGTGATGATCTTTGCCACGGCGTTCCCCACAGCGTTTACCGGGGCCTCTGGTATCTTCATCCTTGCCGTGGGTGGTGTGGTCTACGATGAGCTGCGCCGTTCGGGTGCGGGGCGTCAGCTGTCTCTGGCGACAACCGCCATGTCAGGCAGCCTGGGTGTGGTGCTGAATCCGTGCCTGCTGATTGTCGTGGTCGCTGCCCTGAACAAGGAAGTCACAACAACCGAGATGTATGGCTGGGGCTTCTGGGTGTTCATAATGTCGGCCACATTGTTCTCCATAATTGTGTGCAAGACCCAGGGCAACTGGAAGCCACGTCCTGCACCGGGTGCTTTCCGGGAAGCATTGAAGGAATTCCGGCCGCTGGCTCCTTATGCGGCGGTGGCTGTTGGTGTGGTTCTGGCCATCTGGATTATTCTGGGACTGGGCTTCAATGAGTACAGTGCCCCGATGATCATGCCGCTGGTGATTCTGGCTCTGGTCTATCTGGATGCCAGTAAAGACAGCAGGGACGACGGTCAAAGCCGCTCCCAGGCGTTCTGGAGCCGCAGCACGGCGGCAGCCAGTGATGCGGCCGTTCATATCGGGGCGCTGTTGGCGCTGATTGGTTTCTCCATCTGTCTGGGGGGGATTCTGGAGCGGTCTGACATTGTCCACGCACTGTTCCCGGAGGACCTCACCAGTCCGTGGCTCGCCATGTTGGTGATTGTGATCATGCTGACCGTTATCGGCATGGTGATGGATCCATTCGGCGCGGTCGTCCTGGTGTCGGCAACCATTGCGCAGCCAGCCATCCAGCTGGGAATCGATCCGTTGCACTTCTGGATCGTCTGTCTGGTGGCATTCGAACTGGGCTATCTCAGCCCACCGGTGGCGCTGAATCACCTGCTGACCCGTCAGGTCGTGGGGGAAACCGAAGTGCTGGCGGCCGAGCGTACCGGTTCTTTCTGGCACCGTTACGAGCGTCTGTTGCTGCCCTTGGCGGTCATGGTGCCGACCCTGCTGATATCAGCCTTCGTGCCGATGTTGTTCTACGCCCTGTAAGCCGGGTGTAAAAGGACGCCAGAAACCGCCGGTGGGCTGACCTGCCGGCGGTTTTTTGCATCCGGGTATCGTTCGGGAACGTAATTACAACAGAAATCGTCAGATAACCGGGGCACTTTGCTCTATCCTTTTAAGACAAAACACGTATCAATGACAGGAGTCTGGTGGGTGCAGGTGTTGACAGAGCGATTGGGATTCGGTGGTTTACTCATAGCCGGCTTGTTATCCGGTTGTGGTGGTGGCGGCGGTGGCAGTCTTTCCGGTGAAGTGGAAGCGGATCTGTCTGGGACTATTTCCATGGAGAGCCGGACCAGGGTGGATCTGGATACCGCAGACGATATCCGGGTGGGCCTGGCCGGAGATAACGATTCCAGAAATACCTCCCAGGCACTTCCCAACAGTGCAGTGGTGGGCGGCTACCTGAGCTCGTCTCGTGGCACCTATAACACCAATACTGCGGATAGTTTTGAGTATTTTGCTGACCGTGTCGATATATACGCTGCCGAACTCTCTGAAGGGGACCGGATCAATTTCCAGGTCTTCGAGTCACCTGACTCGTATTTCCCGGTAGGAACTTTGCCTCCACAGCGAACCTTGAAGATTGTGGATGCGGATACCGGCCAAGAGGTTCTCATTCTTAGTGAATCTACCGGCTCCCTCCCGATAATCGCGGTGATGGGGGATGGCTTTGAAGAAGGCGCCTATTTTATTGAACTGAGCACCTCTGGCGGTGCTCCTTTTCGGTATGTACTGACGCTGGCCAGTGAGAGCTCTGCCAGTGTGATGAATACCCGCTATGCTGAACCGGATTTTCTGGTTGATGAAGCGGTGGTTACCTTCAAGCCCGAAACTGTCGCAGGGCAGGATGGTCTCGCCGTTGCACAGGCGATGTCAGCAGCCGAGGCGCGTCACCTGGGTGGTCATTCATGGCGGGTGCGCCGGAGCGCGGGGCAACCAGTTACAGCGTTGTCGGCTCAAACGCCTGAGCACCTGCGGACAGAAACCCTGAGCTGGATTCAGCAGTTGGGAGCACGCGCGGATGTGGAAGTTGCCGAGCCGAACTACATCTACACGGCCCAACAGATCAAGCCAGATGACGATCCGCTGTATTCCCGGCAATGGAACTATCCGTTGATCCAGTTGCCCCTGGCCTGGCAGGCGGCCCCCGAAGGAGGGCAGGGCGTCGGCATTGCGGTGATGGATACCGGATTGTTCCGAAACACACCATCGGACACTGGTACGTGGCATCCGGATATTGTCGGCAATCTGGATTTTGTCCCGGGCCAGATCATGGATTACGTGTCCGCTGAGCTGGATATCGATAGTCGGTGGGGGGATCAGAATGGTCGGGATGCCAACCCGGCGGACCCCGGTGACGGCAAGGCCCAGAGCAGCAGCTTTCATGGCACTCATGTGGCCGGGATTGCCGGTGCGGTCGATAATACCGACGGTGTGATTGGCGTAGCCCCCCTGTCGCGCATCTTGCCGGTTCGGGTGCTAGGCGAAGGTGGCGAAGGTAACGCGGCGGATCTGATTGATGCCATCAACTGGGCCGCGACCCGCAACGAGATCGATGTGATTAACCTCAGCCTTGGAGGGCTGGGGCCGAGTCAGAGCCTGGAGAGCGCGATCAATAGCGCGACGGACGCCGGTAAACTGGTAGTTGCGGCGGCCGGTAACCAGGGCACAGATGAAGCCACTTATCCGGCCGCTTTTGAGAATGTCGTCGGAGTCGGGGCGGTAGATGGCGCGGGTAAGCGCTCCTCCTACTCTAACATTGGTCCTTCAGTGGACTTGGTGGCTCCTGGCGGTGATGCCAGCCGTGATGCGAATCAGGATGGCGTGGCAGACGTCATTATCAGCACTTGGGGCACGGATGACGGCGGCGTCTTTGTCCCCGGGTACGCGGGACTGCAGGGTACGTCCATGGCGGCTCCCCACGTTTCGGGAGTGTACGCACTGATGAAATCTGTAGATTCAGGTATGACGCCGGATCTTTTCTTTAATTTCCTGGCCGGGGGACAATTAACCAGCCCTCCACCCAACCAGACGGAATATGGGGCAGGAGTAATCGATGCCCTTAAATCGGTTGACGCTGCGCTCGACGGGAATACCTCGACCATCCTGGCGGCCAACCCATCGAGCCTGCAGTTTAATGGGGTGATAAACGAGCAGGAATTCACCTTCGCCAAGTTTCCCTCCAATGCGAATATTTCAATTACCAGCGTCACCGATTCGGCGCCGTGGCTTATTGATCTGGACGCGGAGGCAATAAATACGTCTGAGCCTGTTATTGTTTCTGTGGATACGTCAGGTCTTGACCAATCCCAGACATACAGTACGGATATCGTTATTGAATATAGCGATAATGCTGGCGGTGACACCGCCAGCCCCCTGACCATTCCGGTCACCCTGCAATTTGGTGATTCCCCGGAAGATCTGGATGCCGGCCGACATTATGTATTACTGGTCAGCACCGATGATAGCCGGGAAACCATTGCACAAACGGTCGTCACTGCCTCGGACGGGCAGTACCGCTTCGCCTTCGACGAAGTGGAGCCCGGTGAGTATTTCCTGGCGGCCGGCACAGACATGGATAACAACGGGCTGATCTGCGAAAACGGTGAAGCCTGCGCCGAGTACCCGGTCAACGGCCTGCCTGAAAAAATCGTCATTGGCGATGAGCCCCTCTCCGGTGTCACACTCAACACCAGTTTCAGGCGCCCCACCATTGCTGCCATGGGCGTGCCCAGATATGGTTTTGAAGGATATCGCCTGAAAACCGGCGCCGATGACGAGGCTGAGCTCGTACGTCAAGTGGAGACGAATCGTTGAAGTTACGTTATGCCAGAGTCGGTTTGGTGGTTGGTGCCCTGCTGGTTGCGGGGTGTGCTGCCACGGTCAGTCGTTCCGAGACGTCGCAGGGCGCCCCTCTGGCACGCCAGGTGACCCAGTCCGACCATTGCGGATTGACGGCGCCCGGGGTGGTTTATGTGGAGCGATACAACCAGCTTGAACGGTTGTCCCGCTTGCCTGCCCAGAACCTGGCGCTGGGCACGCTGGCGAAAGTGGACTTTGAGCGGGAGCACCTGGTGCTGGTCGGATTGGGGCAGAAACCGACGGGTGGTTACGGGGTTACCCTGGAGTCGTCCACCATCACCGATGGTGTCCTGGAGCTGGCGGTCAATGTCAGGCAGCCCTCCGCCGGCAACATGGTGACCCAGGCGCTGACCACGCCCTGTGCGGTCATCGCTGTTACCCCGGATGCCTGGGACCGTTTACGGGTGTCCGGTAACGGAATGGAACCCATGACCCGCAAACGCTAGATTTCCTCGCCCGGACGATGCTATCCGACCACGCCCGCACCGGGGTTCATCACGGGGGCACAAAACAACCGTTGATCTTTCTCCGTGAATCCCTAAGCTATGGGCCAGTTTGATAACAAATCCGCGGAGTCTCTTCCTGCCTATGAGCCAGCAACAGTATAACGCCGACGCTATTGAAGTCCTGAGTGGTCTGGACCCCGTTCGCAAGCGCCCGGGAATGTATACGGACACCAGTCGCCCCAACCATCTGGCGCAGGAAGTGATTGATAACAGTGTCGACGAAGCGCTGGCTGGCCACGCCCGCCGGATTGACGTGGTGTTGTACGCTGACGGCTCCCTGAGCGTTGAAGACGATGGTCGTGGCATGCCGGTGGACATGCACAAGGAGGAGGGTCTTCCCGGGGTTGAGCTGATCCTGACGCGTCTGCATGCTGGTGGCAAGTTCTCCCAGGGCAACTACAACTTCTCCGGCGGCCTGCATGGGGTCGGGGTGTCCGTTGTGAATGCCCTGTCGACCCACCTGGAGGTGACCATCAAACGTGGTGGTCAATTACACCGCATGACCTTTGCCGATGGTGAGAAGGCCTCTGATCTGGCAGTCATCGATACCGTGGGCAAGCGCAACACGGGTACCCGCCTGAAGTTCACCCCGGATTCAAAGTATTTCGACAGCCCCAATTTCTCGGTCAGTCGCCTGCGCCATAACCTCAGGGCCAAGGCGGTCCTGTGTCCCGGCCTGACAGTGACCTTCGTCCAGGAAAAGACCGGCGAGAAAGACGAATGGTGTTACGAGGAAGGGCTACGGGATTACCTGCGTACGGCCCTGGCGGATATCGAAGCGATTCCGCTGGATCCGTTCACTGGCAGCTTCTCCGGTAACAAGGAAGCGGTGGACTGGGCGATACAGTGGCTGCCGGAAGGCGGCGAGGCGGTGATGGAAAGCTATGTGAACCTGATTCCGACCGCCCAGGGCGGTACCCACGTGAATGGGCTGCGTACCGGTCTGCTTGAGGCCATGCGGGAGTTCTGTGAATTCCGCAGCCTGCTGCCCCGCGGCGTCAAACTGTCTCCGGAAGACATCTGGGAGCGTTGCGCATACGTGTTGTCGTTCAAGATGCAGGAGCCGCAGTTCTCCGGGCAGACCAAGGAACGTTTGTCGTCCCGGGAAGCGGCTGCGTTTATTTCCGGGGTGGTCAAGGATGCCTTCAGTCTCTGGCTGAATCAGCACACCGACGTGGCGGAAATCCTGGCAGAGCTGTTTATCAGCAACGCCCAGCGTCGCCTGCGGGCCTCAAAGAAAGTAGCCCGGAAAAAGGTGACTTCCGGCCCGGCGCTTCCTGGCAAGCTGGCCGACTGTTCTGGCAGTGACACCAACCGTTCCGAACTGTTCCTGGTGGAGGGTGACTCCGCCGGTGGGTCCGCCAAACAGGCCCGGGACCGCGAATTCCAGGCGGTGATGCCGCTGCGGGGCAAGATTCTCAACACCTGGGAAGTGGATTCGGGTGAAATCCTCGCTTCTCAGGAAGTTCATGATATTGCCGTGGCGATCGGCGTGGATCCCGGCTCGGAGGATCTTGCGGGGCTGCGTTATAACAAGATCTGTATTCTCGCGGATGCGGACTCCGACGGGCTGCATATCGCGACCTTGCTGTGTGCCCTGTTCGTCAAGCACTTCCGCCCGCTGGTGACGGCGGGGCACGTCTTTGTCGCCATGCCGCCGCTGTATCGGGTGGATCTGGGCAAGGAGACCTTCTATGCCCTGGATGAGCACGAGAAACAGGGCATTCTGGATCGGCTGGCAGCGGAGAACCGTCGTGGCAAGATCTCCGTGACCCGGTTCAAGGGGTTGGGCGAAATGAACCCGCTCCAGCTGAGGGAAACCACCATGGCGCCAGACACCCGCCGCTTGGTGATGCTCACCATTGCTGAGGGCGATGATACCGACAGCCGCATGGATATGCTGTTGGGCAAGAAGCGTGCGTCGGATCGCCGGTCCTGGCTGGAAACCTACGGCAATATGGCGGACATAGCGGTTTGATATTACTTATGGTGCTTTAAAAAGCATCCTTTATTCTTTCTCTGTGATCTGTATAGCCGTTATCCTGCCTCCTTTACTATCGGGAAGCAGGGTGTATGGACTGGCAGGGCTGGTTTGCGTTGAGCCTGGCAGGCGTGGCGCTGATACTCATGAGTGTAGGACGGTTTGGCCCTCATCTGGTGATGATGGGGGTGCTTGTCGTGCTGAGCGCCGGTGGTATCGTCACCGCTGACCAGGCCCTCATGGGGTTCAGTAACAGCGGTCTTATTACCGTTGTCGCCATGTTCGTGGTGGCGGCCGGCATTCATCATTCCGGGGGTGTTGACCTTGTGGTCCACCACCTTCTGCGTTCGCCCAGGAGTGTCCGCTCCGCCCAGGCGCGGATTGCGCTGCCGGTGTCCCTGCTCAGTGGTTTCCTCAACAATACACCGGTTGTGGCCACCATGATTCCGGCGGTTCACGCCTGGTCCCGCAAGATCGGTATTTCTCCCTCCAAGTTAATGATTCCCCTAAGTTATTCGGCGATTCTTGGTGGTACCCTGACGCTGATTGGTACCAGTACCAATCTGGTGGTTAATGGTCAGTACCGGGAATTGACCGGGGAAGAAGGATTCTCGATTTTCTCCATCACCGCCGTGGGGTTGCCGGTGGCGGTCATCGGTATTTCGCTCATGTTGCTGGTGTTGCCGCGTGTTTTGCCGGACCGCAAGGATGAGCAGAAATTTGGTTCGATGCGCGAATTTACCCTGGAAGTGGCGGTGGCCTTCGATGGCCCCCTGGTGGGCCGAAGTGTCGGGGAAGCCGGTTTGCGGGAACTGGAACGGTTGTACTTGGTCGAGATCGAACGTGATGGCAGCGTGGTGACCGCAGTACCGTCCGAAGAGCGGCTTCAGGGTGGTGATCGTCTGGTATTCGCCGGTGATACCCAGGCGATTTCAGACCTGCTGCGAATCAATGGCATCGTACCCTCGGTACACGATGATGAACCCAGTCTTAGCAAGGATCGTGCGGAACGCCGCCTGGTGGAAGCGGCGCTGTCACCGCAATCCGAAGTGCTGGGGTTGACGATCCGTGATGCCCGCTTCCGCGACCGTTACGGTGCGGTGGTGCTGGCCGTTGCCCGAGGCGGCGAGCGGGTGTCCGGGAATCTGGGTAACATCCGCCTTAAGCCCGGAGACGTCCTGTTGCTGGAAGCCCGTCCGGCCTTTGTGACCCGGCAGCGCTACAACAAGGACTTCCTGCTGATTAATGACCTTGAAACCGAGACTCCAAGACATGACCGCGCCTGGCTGTCCTGGGGCATTCTGCTGGTGTTGGTCGGCTCCGCGGCCCTGGGGTTGTTGAGTATGTTAAATGCGGCTCTGATGGGGGCGGCGCTGATGATTCTCAGCGGTTGCTGTTCCGTTGGCCAGGCTCAGAAAGCGGTGGACGTTCCAGTGGTACTGACCATTGCGGCATCCTTCGCCCTGGGTGCGGCGCTGGAGCAGACCGGAGCGGCGGGATACATGGCCGAGGGTATCCTTGGGGTGAGCAACGGCCATCCCTTGATAACCATCTTCCTGGTGTATTTCACGGTGTCGGTGTTGACCGAAGTCATTACCAACAATGCGGCAGCGGTTCTGGTGATTCCGGTGGTGTTGTCGATGACCGGCTCACTCGGGGTCCCCGCTGAACCGTTTGTGATTGCCGTAATGATGGCCGCGTCGGCGAGTTTTGCCACACCTCTGGGCTATCAGACCAATATGATGGTGTTCGGTCCCGGCGACTATCGCTTTATGGATTTCGTGAAAGTGGGGCTGCCAATGAACATCTTTATTGGCCTGGTGACCGTGGCGGTTATTGCCCTGGTTTACGGCATCAGTCCTGTTGCCTGACGTTGTTGATCGAATTGGCGAGCAGGTCGCAACAGAGCACTCTCAGTTCCCCCTGATAGTAATAGCCCAGTGACAGGGTCACGCACATATAAGCGCCGGTAATACAGAGGTAAGGCGTTGTTACCTGCAGGAACTCTGGTTGCGCAATTGCCTGGCGCAAATACTGTTGACGATACCAGTCCGCACTGGTGGTGCTTTCCAGTGGGCGGAACCGCGGGTCAAGGCTGCCGGCCATGGCTTCGGATACCAGGGTGTCCTCGATCTGGACGCCCTTGTCATCTACCAGGTAACACCGGGAAACGGCAGGGTGTTCCAGCAGCCGCAGACAGGCTTGTTGCATCTCGACCCCCTTGTTCAGCTTGCTGACGGCTTCGCGGAAGTCTTCGGAAAAATAGCGGATCAGTTGGTGAGTGGGATCTCTGGTGACCAGGCTCTGGCTCTTGTATTCGTTGAGCAAGACATCAAGGTCGGCCGCTCTGGTCGAAATCTCCTCCAGCAGGATGCTGGGCTTTCTGAAGTAGAAACCCTGAACAAAATCCACGCCGGCATCAATGGCCATCAGGGCCTGCTCCCGCGTCTCTACGCCCTCCAGAAGTACCAGGCAGCCGGACTGGTGCAAAAGGGAAACGATACCGTTGAGGATGTGGCGCGCCTTGTCGTCCTCGGTGGCTCGGGTCAGAAGTTTGCGATCCAGTTTCACGATGTCCGGCGAAAGATTCCAGATGCGCTCAAAATTTGAGTGGCCGGCCCCGAAATCATCAATGGCGGTGAGACAGCCGAGTTTCTTGTAGTACGCCACTGTCTCCCGGAGTTTGTCGGCATCATCCGTCGACTGCTCCACGATCTCGATAACGATGCGGTGTGGAGGAAGGCCGGTTTTCTTCAGTAACTGCCCGAAGAACGAATCTGCGTGGGTGCCGCTGGTGACCACCTGTGGTGATACATTCAGGAAAAGCCAGTTAAGCTGGTCGTGGAACCTCGTGTAATTGCGGATGTGGAGGTAGCGACAGAGCCTGTCAAGCAACAGGTTTTCAGCGCTGGAAGTGGGTAACTGGAACAGGTGTATCGGTAAGACGGCGGCGTTGTCATTATCGAAAGGCCGAACCAGTGCTTCGTACCCCACCACCCGTTTATGGGAGATGCTGTAAATAGGCTGTAGCGCGGTTTTCAGGGTCAGGCCCTGATAGTCTGCGGTCCATGAATCACCTTCCTGGTTGAGCATGGGGGACAGCAGGTCGATATCCGGCGCCGTCAGCTTTTCAGGGAGGGATCGTGACATAGGCGGTACTGAATCTATAGACGAATGCATCGACCGGGCTGATCGTAAGCCGATCGAACTGTAAATACAGATTACAGGCGCCTTCTACAAGCTGGCTGGGCGGCCCTGTGATGAAGGAGAGGGTGCCAAAAACATTGGGGGTTTGCCACTGAAAAATGTAAAAAATCAGGTAATGTGGCCTGATTAAACGCAACGGCAGGGGCAGGAATGGGAAATTCCGGCGGCCGGAAACGGGCCGCCAGGGAATCAATTGTTGCTCGGGACTACAACACTTTCGTCAAATTCAAGTTCCATGTTTACACCTCTCGTTCAATGAGTCACCCAACCGGGTATTGAGTATGTAGGAAGTCTATCTTTTTCATGGTTTTCAACAATCCGTAAAACCCGTATCAGACCAAAGGCATAGTCACCGCGGTTTATCGGCGAATCTGGCGGCATCGGAAATTTTGAGGGGGCTTCTTGATCAGAAAAACTGATCCAGGCGTACAAAACATTTTGGTTGGCTTTATAACAACGCCTTTCTAGACTGTGCCCTGACATCCAGATCAATCAGGGAGTGAGGTTCTCCAGGCCATGCAAGTCCGTAATTCTTCCAGCCAGTTTGGTATCGTCAGCATTGTTGTTCACTGGTTGGTGGCGTTTACCGTATTCGGGCTCTTCGGCCTGGGGTACTACATGGCAGGGCTGTCCTACTATGATGAGTGGTATCGTCTGGCGCCGGATATTCATCGCAGCCTGGGTATCCTTCTGTTTTTGGTCGTACTGTTCCGGGTAGTGTGGCGGTTAGCCAATCCTGCCCCCGAGCCCTTGCCTACCCATACCCGTTGGGAGGTCATGTCTGCTCACATCGCTCATATGTTGCTCTATATCCTGTTGTTTGTCGCGATGGTGAGTGGTTATCTCATTTCCACTGCAGACGGATCGTCTATCAGTGTGTTCAACTGGTTTGAAGTACCATCCGTGACCGGCCAGGTAAAAGGTATGGAGGATATCGCCGGAGATATCCATTACTGGAGCACCTGGGCCATTGTCATTCTTGCGGGCCTCCACGCGCTGGCTGCGATCAAACACCATATTCTGGACAAGGACAACACCTTGCGCCGCATGCTGGGTGCCAAGGGCTGACACCCAGTATGCAAGTTATCGTTGGCCCGCGTCGGGCTTTTTCACTAAGGGAGATGAATATGAGAAAACTATTGCTGGCTTCGGCAGTATCCATGTCCATGGTTGCGGGCGTTCAGGCGTCTGAGCACAGCGGCACCTATGCCTTTGATACCGAGGGGAAGCACCAGTTTATAACGTTCAAGATCTCACATTTGGGTTATAGCTGGCTCTATGGTCGCTTTAATGACTTTGACGGGCAGTTTGTCTACGACGCCGAAAACCCGGAGAACAGCTCTGTCGAGGTCACCATTGACCCCAGCAGCGTTGATTCCAACCATGCCGAGCGCGACAAGCACCTGCGCAGCGAAGACTTCCTGTACGTGGACGAGTACCCGCAGGCGACCTTCAAGAGCAAACGCGTGGTCCTGGATGACGATGGCGACGAGGCCGATATCATCGGCGACCTGACTTTGCGTGGTGTAACCAGGGAAGTCACTCTGGAAGCAGAGTTGGTGGGGCATGGGGAAGATCCCTGGGGCGGCTATCGCATGGGTTTTGCAGCTGAAACCGAACTGAAGCTGTCCGATTTCGGTATTCCCATGGATTTGGGTAAAGCCTCTGAGACCGTCGAGATCGAGATTTCGGTGGAAGGTATTCGTCAGTAATAGAGGTAGTGCCGGGCTGGCGTTTCGTCAGCCCCGGTTTTCCCTGGTAAACAGATTAGCCTGAATCCGCTTTTTCTCTCCGCTTTGCTCCGCTCCGCAACGACATAAATGTCGCTGCCGCCAGAACTGGGCAATGAAAATCACCAGCCAGATCAACAGCCCCGCCCAAAGATAAGGTCCCGCCATCTGGAAAGTGCCGCTGATGGCAAATTCAACGAGAAGCATCAGTGCCAGGGCGAGCACCGCATTAACCATGGCGGTGACCATGGCCTGCCCACAGGCTTTCATATTTGGTTTCATAGTGTTCCGCTTGTTCAAGGTGAAAACGGTCATCTATTCACTGCAGGCGAGCATACGGCCAGTATTAAAGACTCTCCATGCGGGAATTCCGCTATTGGAAACCGGTGTTTCCGCCATCCTGATACCCGAACCCGGAGATATTGCGCCACGGTTATTGGTGTATCGGGGGCTGCGTCCATATAATGTGCCCTCAAACTCAGGGCCGGACAGTTCCGGTCAAGGGCAGGCACAGTCAGCAGAATTCACAACAGGTAAAAAGAGGCATCCATGCCAGAATTCCAGACAACGGATGAAGGCTTTGAGCGGGTTTCACTGAGGGACTACACGGAAAAGGCCTATCTCGACTATTCCATGTACGTCATCCTTGATCGCGCGCTTCCAAATGTCGGGGACGGGCTCAAACCGGTTCAGCGGCGTATCGTTTACGCCATGTCCGAGCTTGGTCTCAAGTCCACCTCAAAATACAAAAAGTCTGCGCGTACGGTGGGCGATGTGCTGGGTAAGTTTCATCCTCACGGTGACAGCGCCTGTTATGAGGCGATGGTGTTGATGGCGCAGCCATTCTCCTATCGCTATCCGCTGGTGGATGGTCAGGGCAACTGGGGGTCTCCGGATGATCCCAAGTCTTTTGCCGCGATGCGTTACACCGAATCCCGACTGGCATCGTTTGCCGATGTTCTGCTGAGTGAGCTGGGACTGGGAACAGTGGACTGGGTGCCTAACTTCGATGGCACGATGGACGAGCCCTCGGTGTTGCCGGCACGGCTGCCCCACGTATTGCTTAACGGTACCACCGGCATTGCGGTGGGCATGGCCACGGACATTCCTCCCCACAATGTCCGGGAAGTGACGGCGGCTTGTATTCGCTTGCTGGATCAGCCCGAATCCACGGTTGACGATCTGTGTGAACACATCAAGGGGCCGGATTTCCCGACTGAGGCCGAAATCATCACCCCGAGAAAAGACATCCGCCAGATGTACGAGACCGGTCGCGGCTCATTGCGGATGCGGGCCCGCTGGATTCGCGAAAGTGGTGAGATTGTGGTGACCGATCTGCCGCATCACGTATCCGGCGCACGTGTGCTGGAGCAGATTGCCCAGCAGATGCAGGCGAAGAAACTGCCCATGGTGGCGGACCTGAGGGATGAGTCCGACCATGAAAATCCGACTCGCCTGGTGATTGTGCCTCGTTCCAACCGGGTTGACCTGGATGGCCTGATGGCCCACCTGTTTGCCAGTACCGACCTGGAGAAAACCTACCGGGTCAATATCAACGTTATCGGCAATGACGGTCGTCCGGGGGTCAAGGGCCTGAAAACCATGCTGACGGAGTGGCTGAGTTTCCGTCGCACGACGGTTACCCGTCGACTGCAGCACCGTCTCGACAAGGTTCTGGCCAGACTGCATCTTCTTGAAGGCCTGTTGATTGCCTATCTGAATATCGACGAAGTTATCGAAATCATCCGCACCGAGGACAAACCCAAGGCGGAGTTGATGTCCCGGTTTGGACTGTCGGCTGAGCAGGCGGAAGCCATCCTCGAACTGAAGTTGCGGCATTTGGCCAAGCTCGAGGAAATGAAAATCCGTGGTGAGCAGGATGAGCTGTGCGCGGAGCGGGATGAGCTGCAGGCCATCCTGGGATCGGAGGATCGCTTGCGTGAACTGATCAAGGCCGAGTTGCAGGCGGATGCCGAAACCTATGGGGATGACCGGCGGTCCCCCATCGTTGAACGTGAGGAGGCGAGAGCCTTCAGCGAGGTTGACCTGGTTTCCAATGATCCGGTCACCGTAGTGCTTTCCGAAAAAGGCTGGGTGCGCGCTGCCAAGGGCCACGACATTGAGCCGGAGGGGCTGAATTACAAATCCGGAGACCGGTTTGCGATGGCGGCCAAGGGCCGGCAGAATCAGCAGGCGGTGTTCCTGGATTCCACCGGGCGCGCCTATGCCCTGATGGCCCACAGCTTACCTTCCGCTCGTGGTCAGGGTGAGCCGCTGACCGGACGCATCAATCCGCCATCGGGAGCGACCTTTTCGGGACTGTTGATGGGTGAGCCTGCCCGCAAGGTCTTGCTGGTCACGGATGGTGGCTACGGTTTTGTAACCTCCCTGGAAGACATGATCAGCAAGAATCGTAACGGCAAGGCGGTAGTGAGTGTTCCGAGGGGGGCGAAGATCATGCCTCCGGTTGTGGTGCCGGCAACTGACAAGCCATTGTTCCTGGGGGCAATATCCAACGAGGGGCGGATGCTGGTGTTCCCGTTGAACGAGCTGCCGGAACTGGCCAAGGGCAAGGGCAACAAGATCATCAGTATTCCTTCCGCCAGGGTACAGAACCGTGAGGAATATGTCGTTGCGGTGGCGGTGTTTGCCGAGGATGATAATCTTGAGATTCGCGCCGGCAAGCGCAAGATGGGATTGCAGTTCAGTGATCTTGAGCACTATCTGGGAGAGCGGGGTCGACGCGGTCACAAGTTGCCGCGGGGCCTGCAACGGGTGGATGCCATTGAGGTGACCCCGGCAGCCGGAAACGGCACAGAAGAGGAGTTGTCCGACAGTGAGTGAACTGGTCCTGATCAATGTTTCCGGGCGTGACAAGCCCGGCCTCACATCGGAAATTACCGGGATAATGGGGCAATACGATGTCCGTATTCTGGATATCGGTCAGGCGGTCATTCACGACCACCTCACCTGGGGGATTCTGATCGAGATCCCGGACGCGTCCAAATCCTCCCCGGTTATCCGTGACCTGCTGTTCCGGCTGCATGCTCTGGACCTGCAGGTACGCTTTGCCCCGATCACGGAAGAGGAATACCAGACCTGGGCAGCCGCGAGGAACCGTGCCTGCTACATCGTTACTTTGCTGTCCCGCGATATCAAGGCTGAGCAGATTGCCCGGGTATCGGCCATTACCGCCCGGCATGGGCTTAACATTGATAACATCACCCGGTTATCGGCCCGGCCCTCCCTCAACCCGGCCGAGAACCGGATTGCCTGCGTGGAATTCTCCGTGCGGGGGACACCGTCGAACCTGGAGGAGCTGCGGGCTGATTTCCTGCATATTGCCGGTGAGATGAATGTAGACATCGCCTTTCAGGAAGATTCGATCTTCCGCCGCAACCGGCGCCTGGTGGTGTTCGATATGGACTCCACACTGATCGAGGCGGAAGTCATTGATGAGCTTGCCCTGGAAGCCGGCGTCGGTGATCAGGTCGCGGAAATTACCGAGCGCGCCATGCAGGGGGAGCTGGATTTCAGCCAGAGCTTCGCCGAACGTCTGGCCCTGCTCAAGGGGCTGGATGAATCGGTGCTTGAAGGGATCGCCAGCCGTCTCAAGCTGACCGAGGGTGCGGAACACCTGATTAGCCGTCTCAAGTCCCTGGGTTATCGCACCGCGATCCTGTCCGGCGGATTTACCTACTTTGCCCGCCATCTGCAGAGCAAGCTCGGCATCGACTATATCTACGCCAATGAGCTGGCAATTGAGAACGGGAAAGTGACCGGTCGCGTGTCTGGCCAGATTGTGGACGGTAAACGCAAGGCTGAACTGCTGCTCGAGATCGCTGAGCGGGAACACATTTCACGGGAACAGGTGATTGCTGTGGGTGATGGCGCCAACGATCTGCCCATGCTCAGTCAGGCTGGCCTGGGCGTAGCGTTCCGCGCCAAACCCCTGGTCAAGGAATCGGCCAGGCATTCCATTTCCACCCTGGGGCTGGACGCTATTCTTTACCTGATTGGTTATCGGGAAAGCGAAGACCAGTAACGATTCGCCGGTGGGTGGGTTTCCACCCATCGGTCTCTCCGCTGTGGGTGAATGGCCACCCAAACCTCCGTATACTCTCAAGATAATCTAATATAAATCAATTGCTTATATAGTTGGCTTGCCTGTTGCTTTGATTGGTGGACCGGAGTCCTGCTCGACTCCTGGATACTCACAACAATGACCAATTGGGGAGCACGCCATGAGCAATCGTCTGAATCACACCTTCATTGCCCTTACCGCCACTGCGTTGATGACCGGTTCCGCGCTGGCTCAGGACCGATCGGACTGGCCGGAGAACTTTACGGTCGGCACCGCCAGTCAGGGCGGCACTTATTTCGCCTATGGGTCAGGCTGGGCGAACTTCATTGCCGAAAACCTGGGAGTTTCCGGAGGCGCCGAAATTACCGGCGGGCCGGTTCAGAACATGGCACTGGTGCATACCGGTGACCTCAGGTTCGGCCTGGTCACCATGGGGCCTGCCAGTGAGGCGGTCAACGGGAAGAGCCCCCTGATGCCGGGGATGAAAATGGACAACGTGTGTGCCATGTTCCCCATGTACCAGACCCCATTCTCCATCACCGTTCTGGCGGATTCGGGTATTACCTCCATTTCTGAGATTCCTGATGGCGCCCGCATCGGTTTCGGTCCTGCCGGCTCCACCTCGGATTCCTACTTTCCGCGCATGATGGAAACTCTGGGCGTAGACTTCGAGCGCCGTAACGGTAGTTGGTCCGATCTGGGCGGACAGTTGCAGGATGGCCTGATTGATGTGGTGGCCTTCGCCGCCGGTATTCCGATTCCTGCCGTCAGTCAGTTGGAAGTGCAGTCTTCCATCAACATCATTGAGTTTAATGAGCAGGAGTTGAGTGCGGTCACTGACGCCTTTCCGGTGTCACCTTTCAGTATTCCCGCAAGCACCTATCAGTCCCTGTCGGATGACTCCCAGGCAGTGTCCATGTGGAACTTTGCCACGGCCAATTGCGATCTGCCGGAAAGCTTTGTGTACGAGATCACCAAGCTGACCATGGAAAATAATGAAAAGATGGTCTCTATCCACAAGGCTGCGCAGACCAGCATTCCGGAAAACTATGTCAACAATACTGTATTGCCCTGGCATCCCGGTGCTGCCCGCTGGTTTACCGAGAACGGCTACTCCATCGAACCTGACATGATCAAGTAATCTCATCCGGGGATCCGCTATGACAACCTCATCACAACAAAACCAGGCGCCGGTTTCGACTACCGGTGCCGAGGATGAACTGCTTGTCCAGGGAGTGGATGACGAACCGGTGGAGGCGAACCGTCGCCTTTACCGTCACTGGATGCTCTGGGCGGTGACGCTGTTCGCAATCGCGTACTCGGCGTTTCACCTGTATACCCTGAACATCTCACCCCTGGAAACCTGGTCGTTCCGCATCGTGCATGTGTGCGGTGCGTTGATTCTGGGCTACCTGTTGTTCTCGGGCGCCGCTTTCAGCGAAGGGCGCCCGCCCGCCGGCCGGCGCTGGACAACCCTGGCAGCGGGTGTGTTGCTGGTGCCCGCTGTCTACGCTCTGGTACAGACCGGGCGGATGTACGAGATGGTGCAGGGTGGCGCCATGCGACTGCCAGTTGAACTTGAGACCTGGCACTTTGGATGGCCGCTACTGGCTGCCACCGGTCTCGGGATTATGGTGAGTTGGTTCCATCGCCGTGACCGTGCCCGATTCAGCGTTCCGGATCTGGTGCTGGTGATATGCTCCATTGCGGTCGCCAGCTATCTGTTGGTGGTCTACAACACGCCAATGCGAATGACCACAGGTACGTCCTTTGCGCCGCTGGGAATCTCTTTTGCGGCAGTCGCCGGCACCGCGCTGATCATGGAGATGACCCGCCGGGTGGCCGGTCTTGCCCTGGTGGCTATTGCCCTGATATTTCTCGGCTACGTCTTTGCCGGGCCTTATCTGCCGGGCTTCCTGAGTTATCCGGGGCTGTCGGTGCAGCGTTTCTTCAGTCAGGTATATACCGATGCCGGCGTGCTGGGGCCAACCACGGCGGTGTCCTCTACCTACATTATCCTGTTCATCATCTTTGCTGCCTTTCTGCAGGCATCGAAGGTGGGGGACTATTTCGTCAATTTTGCCTTTGCCGCGGCAGGGCGCTCCCGGGGTGGACCTGCGAAGGTTTCCATCTTTGCATCCGGTCTGATGGGTATGATCAACGGCACCAGTGCCGGCAACGTGGTGTCCACCGGCTCCCTGACCATCCCGCTGATGAAAAAAGTGGGATATCGCAAGCAGACCGCTGGCGCGGTAGAAGCTGCGGCTTCCACTGGCGGGCAGATCATGCCGCCGATTATGGGCGCTGGCGCCTTCATCATGGCTGAGATTACTGGTATCCCCTATACCGAGATCGCCATTGCGGCCATTATTCCGGCCATCCTGTACTTTGCTTCGGTTTACTTCATGGTGGACCTGGAGGCAGCAAAAACTGGCATGAGAGGTATGCGTTCCGATGAGCTGCCGTCCCTGAAGCGGCTGGCGCGGCAGGCATACCTGTTTGCCCCCATTCTCATCCTGATCGTTTCCCTGTTCATGGGCTATTCGGTCATTCGCGCCGGAACCCTGGCCATGGCGTCCGCCGTGGTGGTGAGCTGGTTGTCACCCCACAAAATGGGCTTCCGCTCCATCCTCAAGGCACTGGAGCTTTCGGGCATCATGTCGGTGCAGATTATCGTGGTGTGTGCCTGTGCCGGTGTCATTGTCGGGGTGATCTCGCTGACCGGTGTCGGCGCGCGATTCTCGTCCCTGTTGCTGGGGGTGGCCGAAACCAGTCAGTTGTTGGCGCTGATCTTCGCCATGGGGATTTCGATACTACTGGGTATGGGCATGCCCACTACAGCTGCCTACGCCGTCGCGGCTTCGGTGGTGGCTCCGGGCCTGGTGAAGCTGGGCATTGACCCGTTGACGGCACACTTCTTCGTGTTCTACTTCGCGGTGGTGTCGGCCATTACGCCTCCGGTAGCGCTGGCTTCATACGCGGCGGCCGGGATATCCGGGGCCAACGCTATGGGGACGTCGGTGGAGTCGTTCCGAATCGGTCTGGCCGCGTTCATCGTACCGTTCATGTTCTTCTACAATGGTGCGCTGCTGATGGATGCCGGAGTACTGGATATCTCCCGCGCTCTGGTGACTGCCCTGGTTGGCGTCTACCTGCTGTCCTCTGCTGTGCAGGGTTGGTTCCTGCGGAATCAGGCGGCGACCGTCGTTCGTCTGTTGCTGCTGGTGGCGGCAATGATGATGATTGCTGGCGGACTGGTCACCGACCTTGGCGGTGTGGCCTTTGCCGTAGCCGCCTTCCTGCTCCAGAAGAAGCAGGCCAGTCCCGTTCTTACGGCCCGGGTATGATGCTTGGCAGGTCGCTTGTGGCTCTCGCCGCGAGTGACCTGCATAATGTCAGCCATGATCAAGCAACCTGGTTTACCTGATTGATGACTGCACGTTACTGGCTGGCCGGACTGTTCCTGATCGTTGTTATTCTGTCCTGGCAACTGGGGAGCTGGTCCGGCTATCAATTACTGGAACGAGAGGGCCTTAAAGAGGCCTTCCGCTACAGTCAGTTGGTGGATCGGGAACTGAAACGCTACCGCCCCATCCCGGGATTGATGGCGGAACATCCTGCATTACGGGAAGCCCTCGATAACCCGGGAAACCCGGACCGGATCGCCATCGCCAATCGCCAGATGAAACGGATGGCGGAGATCGTAGGCAGCTCGGATGTGTACCTGATGGATCGGGACGGCCTGACCATCGCCGCCAGCAATCATGATCGGGCCGATAGCTTCATCGGTCGTAACTTCGATTATCGTCCCTACTTTTACCAGGCAGTCAGCAGCGGCACGGCGGCCCTGTATTTTGCCCTGGGTTCCACCTCCGACGTTCGTGGTCTGTATTTTTCCTACCCAATCCGGTCTGAGGGCCAGGATGTGCTGGGGGTGATCGCGGCAAAAGTCCCGGTCACCGAACTGGAATCCCAATGGCAGCGACCGGCCGCCTTCGCCGATGCGGAGATGGTCGTACTTGACGGCCAGGGGTTCAGTTTCCTTTCCAGCAGACCGGAATGGCTCTATCGCAATTTCCTGCCGGATGACCACGTTGGCAAGGCGGATCTGGCACGGGTACAGAGTCGGTACCCCGGACAATCCCTGAATCCCATGGACATTGACTACCTTGGATCGCCGTTCGGTCTGTCCGAACAGTCCCGCCGGGTACGCATTCGTGATGGTGACCGTTGGCGGGAATACCTCAGTGTTCATACGCCTCTGCCGGAATTGGACTGGGGCCTGGAGGTCATGTTGGGAACCCGTCAGGTACTGTGGAGTCAACTGCGCTTTCTGGCTATGGGGCTGGTATTGTATCTGGGGGGCGTGTTGACCTGGCTCTATCTGAAGGAGCGTTATCGGAGAGAGAAGGAACTGGCCCAGCGAGGTATCCAGCTGGAGCGGCGGGTCGCGGAACGCACGGCCGACCTGGAGGCGTCGAATCAGAAACTGCTCAGGGAAATTCATCAGCGGGAAGAAGCGGAAAAGGAGCTAAGAGAGATCCAGCAGGAACTGATCCAGGCGGCCAAACTTGCTGTGTTGGGACAGATGTCCGCCGGCCTCAACCATGAAATGAATCAGCCACTGACGGCGATTCAGTCTTATGCACGCAACAGCCAGCGCTTTCTCGAGCGGGGTGATACCGAGACCGTCAACGCCAACCTCACGGAAATCCAGGCCCTGTGCGGCAAAATGGCGGAGCTCACCCGGCAGTTCAAGGTGTTTGCCCGAAAATCCGAAGGGCGTCCCGCCAGTATTGATCTGCGCCAGGCGGTGGATGCCGCGCTCAAGATTGTCCGCGCACAGGAAACCAGTGATGGGGTCAGTGTTCAGTGGCAGCGTCCCGAATCCCCGATATTATGTCACGGTGACCTGATCCGTATCGAACAGGTGATGGTGAACCTGCTGACCAATGCCCTGCATGCGGTGGAAGGCATGTCCGACCCGGTTATCCGGATTGATATAGAGGATGGTGGAGGTGATTGGCAATGCCGGGTCCGGGACAACGGTCCGGGACTCCCCGGCAACTCCGAGCAGATCTTTGAGCCATTCTTTACCACCAAGTCCATGAAACAGGGACTTGGGTTGGGGCTGTCGATTTCCCGCCAGATCATGGAGGCTCTGGGTGGCCGCCTGATCGGGCAGAATCGGGAAGATGGCCAGGGTGCGGAATTCATACTGACAGTGAACAAGCGAGAGGCAGTGGAATGACCAGGCCCGCAGTGGTGTTTATCGATGATGATCCCGACATCCGTCAGGTGATGGCCCAGACCCTGGCCCTGGCCGACATGAAAGTGGCGTGCTATGCCGATGGTGAATCGGGGCTGGCAGTTATCGACCGTGACTTCGACGGCGTGGTGCTGTGCGATTACAACATGCCGGACATGGACGGGCTGGCCGTACTTGAGGCGGTTCGCCAGCGGGATGAGGCCATTCCGGTAATTATCCTGACCGGGCAGGGGGATATCAGCACGGCGGTCAACGCCATGCAGCAGGGAGCCTACGATTTTATCGAGAAGCCATTTGATCACGATGAATTGATCGAACTGCTGCGCCATGCCATGGAGAAGCGTCAGCTGGCTCTGGAAAACCGCCGCCTGAAGGCCCAGTTACGTCACCTGGCGAGCCCCGGACCCAGGCTGCTTGGTGATTCCGCCGCCATGCGCCGGGTGCTGGCCACGGTTGAGCCAGTGATGGCGACCTCGGCCAACCTGTTGCTGAAGGGAGAAACCGGTGCCGGCAAGGATGCCATTGCACGCTTTATTCACGAAAACAGCCCCCGAAGCCAGGAAAAGTTTGTCGCGATTAATTGCGGAGCAGTGCCGGAAAATCTGATCGAAAGTGAGTTATTCGGCCACGAGGCAGGCGCATTCACCGGAGCCGACAAGGCCCGGGTCGGCAAGTTCGAGTATGCCCACAGGGGCACTTTGTTCCTGGATGAGGTGGAAAGTATGCCCCTGGCCCTGCAGGTCAAGCTTTTGCGGGTATTGGAGGAGCGGAAGGTTGAACGCCTGGGTAGCAATAAGCCGATGGACGTGGACGTGCGGGTGATCGCGGCCACCAAGGAAGACCTGAAGAAGTTGAGTGAGACCGGCCATTTCCGCGCAGATCTGTATTATCGCCTCAATGTGGTCCAGGTGGATATTCCACCCCTAAGGGAACGCAAGGAGGACATTCCCGTGTTGTTTCATCACTTCGCCCTGGTGGCTGCTGCCCGCCATGATCGTGAGAGTATTCCCCTCAGCGCTGCCCAGGCCGCACGGCTGATGCAGTATGAGTGGCCGGGGAATGTCCGTGAGCTACGGAACCTGGCGGAGCGCTACGTACTGATGGGGCCCGTCGCCCTGGCGGGCAGTGACGAGGGCCTGACTCCTGATGTGGCTGGGCAGCCCAGCCTGGCTGAAATGGTGGACGGGTTCGAGCGCTCGGTCATCGCCAGCGCCCTGAATGCCTGTCAGGGCAGTATCAAGGGCACCATGGAGTTGCTTGGATTAGCCCGGAAAACCCTCTACGACAAGATGAAGAAGCACGGCCTGGACAAGGCCGAGTTCAGGGAGTAACCCCCAACGGGGATCACTGATCCCCGAAGTCGTAGTTCATTTCCGGTACCGGCGCCTGCAGATAATAGCCCTGGATGTAGTTCACCCCGGCCTGCCAGAGTGTTGCCAATACGCCGGCGTTCTCGACCAGCGGAATGATGGTCAGTTTGCCGGAGCTTTGCAGGCTCTTGACCATTTCCTTGACGTTTTCCTTGGCCTCATCGCTCTTCTGGATTTCTTCGGTGAAGGAGCCGTCAATCTTCACGTAATCCACGTTGATGTGTTTCAGTGTATTGAACGGGTTCAGGGCACAGCCAAACTGACAGATGGAAATCTTGCAGTGCAGCTCATGGACCGCCTTGGAGAACTCCTTGGCCTGTTTCATGTAGTTGTTGGCGTCTCCCTCACGGATCTGGAAGATCAGCGAGTCGCCGGGCAGTCTGGCGGCCTTGAGCGCAACGCTCAGCCAGGAAGTGAAGGTCCTGTCTTCCAGGGTTTCCGCGGTAATGTTCAGGAACAGTCGGGTATCATGGCCACGGGAGCGGTGGCTGGAAAGCTGTTTGATGGTTTGCAGGATCACCCAGCGGTCAATCTTGATGGACATGTCGGTAGGGCCAACCGGAGGCAGGAAATCGTAGGGAGAGACTTCCTCACCGTCCTTGTCCAGCATCCGCACAAAGGCTTCGTAATGCTCTTCGCCTTCCCCCCGGAGGTTAATGATGGGCTGGAACAGCAGTCGGAACCGGTTCTCGTCCAGGGCTTTCTGGATGGCCTCTGCCGAGTTGGTATCATCAAGAGCCTCGTAATCGGCCGGGTTGTATATCAGTACGCCGTTGCCCTGGGTGTGGCCTTCCTTTTTCCTGAGTTCGGCGGAAGCTGTGTGGGCCCGGCCAAGAACATCCGGTGCTTTCGGGGAATTCTCGGTTACCGCTGCCACACCAATGCTGAGTGTCACCTGGACAGTGCGGCCGTTGATATCAAACAGGTGATTCTCAACGGTTTTGCAGAGCTCTTCACACTGGCTGGCCAGCTCTTTTTCGTCTCCGGGCTGGCACAAGAGACAGAAGGCATCGTCACTCAGGCGGGCCAGTGTTGCGCCTTCCGGGGTATGCTCCCTAAGTATGTTGGACAGGTCGCCCAGCAGGAGATCCGCGCCGGCAATGCCGACCCGACTTTTCAGGCTCATGAAGTTGTCCAGCGCAATATAGGCGAGGGCGCCAGTTTCGTTGTTCTTGCCGGCATTCGCGACGGTCTGCCCCAGGGCGTCCATCAGATACTGCCGGTTGTAAAGACCGGTAAGCAGATCCTGACTGCTGATCTGACGCAGTTTTTCTTCCAGCTCGGCGTCGCTATGCTCTGGCTGAAGTACGATCTGGGTACACGCCTCACCATCGTAAGTGGCCGATGACACCGACATAACAACGTTCAGTTCATGGTCATCGCTGCGACGGGCAACACAGGTCAGTGTCATACCGTCTTTACCGCTTTCGGCAAAGGACTTCATGAACTCCTTGTACCGTTCCTGGCTTTCCGGTGTCAGGGTGTCGAGGACAGGGATGCAGATCAGTTCGTCGATGTCTTCGTAGCCAAGGAATTCCAGGTAGGACTGGTTGGCGTAGATATGCATGCCATCGTTGATATAGGCGATGGCATCCTTGGAGCTTTCCAGTAACAGCTGACAACGCTGCTCGGCTTCCCGTAAATGTGATTCCAGAATCCGCCGGCGGCGTCTCTCATCCAGGGCTGCCAGCTCCCGGTTTACGACAAGAACCAATTGATCCGTGTATTCAAACGGTACCGTGTCCTGTGCGCCTGCACGAATGATCGACACCGTACGGTCCCGGTCGTACTCGCCGGTCAACAGAATAAACGGAATATCCTTGTCCATGCGGCGGATCATCGCCAAGGCGTCGTCAGCTCCGAATTCCTGTTCAGTATCCCGAGCCAGTAAAAGATCCCAATTGCCGTTTTTCAGTGTTTCTTCGAGGTCTTCCTCGGAAGTAATGCGGTGGGCCCTGGTGGCTTTCCCGGAATTCCTCAGCAAACTGATCAGAGATTCAGCGTCGTTCTGTGATGGATCAAGAATCAGAAGATGTACGGTGGCGTTCTTTTTCTGCATTCGTCAGACGTCTCGTGATACGCATGGGCAGTGCCTCCCCGTTGATGGCACCGGAGGTGCTGAAGCTACAGGGAGGGCCACAGAGAGTCAAATTCATCCTCGTTCGTGCTTGTCGGGGGCATCGAGCCGGTGCTCAGGGCATCGGAGTTCTGCAGCTTCAGTTGGAATTGGCTGATACTGCCGGTGGAGGCCAGCTTCTGCTGCAACTGGCCGTTATCCTCGCGTCCGTCGTGAAGCAGCGATATGCGACTGCCGGACTGGAACGGTAGCCTGGGGGTAATCAGTGTTGCCGCCTGGTTCACAACGCTGATTTCCGGCAACAGTAGCCCCCGCAGATATTCACTGCTGGCCCCGACCTTCTGGATGAGTCGGACTCCGCACGGAGCGGCACTGGGGGCCAGAAGTTCGATGCCTATCTGTGTGCCTTTGTGCTTGATCTGGCGAATCCAGCGCACCACCGCAATGCTCCAGGGGTGACTGGCCTGCTCCCTAACGCCCAGAATTTCGCCTGTTTGCAGCGCCGGGGGGACGTTGCTTTCCCAGGCGGCGCAGTAACCGCCGGGGCTGCTGTTCACCAGCAGGGCCTCGTATGACTGAGGACGTTGCTTCCTGTCGGCTTGGTTCTGAGGCAATTTGCCGGCGCTGCTGCGGAAATTAATTGGTGTGTCCGGCGAACGGTGACCTTCTCCCAGCGGGGCGGCATCATGGGCCTGGGCCCAGACATCCTCATTCCGGCGAGCCGACTGAACAAAGGGGTTGGATGTTTCGTGATGTACGTTGTCATTCCCTCTGACGAATTCGTGAAACTGTTTTTCGCCTGCAATAAAGTAATGCGTGGCCGTCAGGCCAACGCTGATTTCCAGTTTGCCCTGGCCGGAGATGCGGTTGAAATTGCGCTTGGCAAGGATGCCCAGAGCCTGGCTCAGGTGCGTCAGCAACGTTTCGTTCACTCTGGGGGGGAGTTGGAGGCCGCTTTTGTCCTGGTCCCGGGGAGCGCCTGCTTGCAGTGCATCCGACAGCATCCGTGATAACTCTACCGTGTCAAAACCGAAGGTGTCGCCATCCGGCCCCTGTTCCAGAAGGCTGCGATAGATCGGCGGGTTGTCATGCTCCATGTTGACCGCGAACAGACTGCCTTCACTGATGCCGGGACCACAACTGACATGTCGGGTCCAGGTTTCAAACAGCTCGTAGCTTTGCTGCAACTCGTTCTGGCGCAGCTGGTTCGGGCGTGCACAGCCCAACAGGAGAATGCGTTTGTAAGCGTCCTCAATGGTGCTACCGTGGCGATGGACCAGGGTGTTGTCGTCAATGTCGATACCGATCAGCTTGTTGCGATGGGCAAAACGGAACAGGCGGTGGCACTCCAACCAACTGCGCGAGGGGCTCGGACAGTAAAGCTGGTGGGCACGAAGGATAGTGGCCGACAACTCGGACAGGGCGCGATGCACCGACAGGGCGATCGCTTTGCGATTCCTGTCCAGACTGCCGTTCTCCAGGAATTCCAGTATGCACAACTTATAGCCGCCAGCAGAGTGGAGCTGCAGGGCCTGGGAAAGATTGGCAATCTTGCGCTGTTTCTCGGGGAGCGCAACCGACAGACCAAGATAGTGGCGTGACAGTTCGGTGCACACGAAATGAATCTTCGGCCGAAGCATCTCAAGAAACTGCAGGCGCTGCTGGGGTGCTATGAATAGATGGTTCAGTTCGATAATGGCGTGATACAGCTGGCGCGAAGCTTCACCAATATTGGCCATAGGCAATTGCTTGACCCAGCGCCGGAAGGCTTTCGGAGACGTCTCACAAAAGGAGAGGCTCGCTGTTTTCTGCTCGGGAACACGGAGGTCTGGTTTCAGGATTGTTCCTTCCATTCGTTTGCGCCAACAAGTAGTAGTGCCAATTATTCGAACTGTAAAATAGCATAGGCAGAACAGAAAGCGAGAAGTTCACGAGTTGACAAACTTTCACAAGTGATCTCAGGCCATCTGTGTCCTGAACGTCATGCAAACAGGTCAATAGGGGTTTTTCCTGTCTTACCCGGTTCCTCGCGTACCAGTCTGGGGACCAGGAAGCCAGGCAACGTTGCCAGCATTGTTCGTACCAGCCCTCTTGCATGGTCGTCGCTGACGTCAAAGTGGTGAGCGCCGGCAACAGGATCAAAAGCGTGAAGGTAGTAGGGTAGCACGCCTGCGTCAAATAGCCGTTCGCTGAGTTCGCACAGTACGTTTGCGTCATCGTTGACCCCTTTGAGGATGACGCTCTGGTTGAGCAGTGTGACGCCGGCTGATCGCAAATAACCAAGGGCCTGGCGGGTCTGGTCGTCCAGTTCCGCGGGGTGGTTTACGTGAAGCACCATGACCGTTTTCAGGCGCGTTTTCGCAAGCCAGGCCAGCAGCGAGTCGCAGACCCGCTGCGGGATCACCACCGGTAACCGGGTGTGAATGCGTAATCTTCGAATGTGGGGAATGGTGCCGATGGATTCTGCCCAGGCCGAGAGCAGTCTGTCGTTGACGGCCAGCGGGTCCCCGCCGCTGAAAATGACCTCATTGATCGTGTTGTCCCGGGCCAGGGTATCGAGGACATGGGCCCTGTCCGCTGCCGATAGGCGGTGCTCTTCATAGGGGAAGTGGCGGCGGAAGCAGTAGCGGCAGTTAATGGCGCACTGTCCGGTTACCATTAGCAGTGCCCGACTGCGGTATTTGCGGATCAGCCCTGTGGTTTGCAGGGCGCCGGATTCCTCAAGGGGGTCGGAGACGTAGCCTTCAACAGACTCGTTCTCCGCAGTCAGCGGAAGCACCTGGCGTAACAGCGGGTCGTCGGGATTTCCCCGGCTCATTCTGTTCAGATAGGGTTCCGGTACCCGGACCGGGAACAGTTTGTGGCCTTGCCGGGCGCCGGCCAGCCACTGTTCAGGGTCCAGTGCCAGCCGTCTGAGCAGCTGCTCGGGGCTGGTGACGGACTCCGACAGCAGTTGCTGCCAGCTGCGGGGGTCGTTATCGACCAGGCGGGCTTCTATACGGGTGGGGGTTCGCTGTATCATAGCGACCCTTGAATTTTTAATTGCATCTTTTCGGGTAAACATTTCATGGCTTCATATTCTACCAACGAATTTCGCAGCGGTCTTAAGGTTTTGCTGGACGGCGACCCCTGCGTGATTCTTGAGAACGAATTTGTAAAGCCCGGTAAAGGCCAGGCCTTTAACCGGGTAAAACTCCGTAACCTGATGAGCAACCGGGTGTGGGAACGCACCTTCAAGTCCGGTGAAAGCCTGGAATCGGCTGACGTCATAGACCAGGACATGGAGTACCTGTACACCGACGGCGAATTCTGGCATTTCATGCTGACCGACGGTTCCTTTGAGCAGTATCCTGCCGATGCCAAGGCCGTGGGCGATACCGTTAAGTGGCTGAAAGAGCAGGATGTGTACACTGTCACCCTGTATAACGGAGCGCCACTGTCTGTGACGCCGCCAAACTTTGTCGAGCTCGAAGTTGTGGACACCGATCCCGGCATGAAAGGCGATACCGCCCAGGGTGGGTCCAAGCCGGCTACCCTGTCCACCGGTGCTGTGGTTAACGTGCCACTGTTCATCACTATTGGTGAGGTGTTGAAGGTGGATACCCGCTCTGGCGAGTACGTCAGCCGCGTCAAGAGTAGTTGAAGGCTGCTGTTGTGAATCGCGCGTTCGAGTGGCAGCCGTCGGCTTCACTAAGCGCCCTGAAAAGCCGTGCAGACCAGTTGGCCTGGGTGCGCGGCTTTTTTGCGCAAAGGGGGGTGCTGGAGGTGGAAACGCCGGTGCTGGGCCGTTACGGGGTGACAGACCCCAACCTGGATGGCATCTCCGCCAACACCACCGCCGTGGCTGGCGGTGTCGCCGGCGGCTGGCTCCAGACGTCACCGGAATATCACATGAAGCGCCTGCTGGCTGCCGGTTCCGGTCCCATTTTTCAGGTTTCCAGAGTGTTCAGGGACGGGGAGCGCGGACGCCGTCACAACCCGGAATTTTCCATGCTGGAATGGTACCGGCCGGGGTTTACCGACAGTGACCTGATGGCGGAAGTGGGTGATCTGGTGGCCGGCTGGCTGGGGTGTGGGGCCCCGGATGTGCTCGCCTACAGGGATGCCTTTCGCAGGTTTGTCGGCCTGGACCCCTTCCTTGCATCGGCTCGCGATCTGGCTCGCCGTTGCGAGCAATGGCTGGACCCGGAGCAGGCGATGACGCTGGGGCGTGATGGATGCCTGGACCTGATGATGAGTTATCTGGTGGAGCCGGCCCTGGCGGAGTATGGCCCCGTATTCATCACTGGCTACCCGGAATCCCAGGCAGCGCTGGCCAGGGTGAGTGAGCATGACGGTATCCGACAGGCCCACCGGTTTGAGCTGTACGTTCAGGGTATCGAACTGTGTAATGGGTACTGGGAACTGACCGATCCGACTGAACAACGCTTGCGATTTGCGGCGGACAACCGTATCCGGCAACAGACCGGAAAGTCTGAGATGGCGGTTGATACGGCGCTGTTGGATGCCCTGGAGGCGGGTATCCCGGACTGTGCCGGCGTCGCGTTGGGATTGGACCGGTTACTGATGCTGAAGCTTGGCACCCGTGATATTGCCGATGTACTTGCCTTCCCGTTTGAGCGTGCTTGACAGCCCCCGACGATCAGGGGCTGTCTGCTATCCTCTCAGACCAGTGTGCCGAAAGCTTCGCCCATTCTGACGGTTTTCCCGGGGACCTCGTCCTCGTTCCAGCGGACCGAGCCTTTTGGCATCACCAGAACAACGGTGGAACCCAGGCGGAACCGACCCATTTCCTGGCCTTTCTCGAATTGAATCTCTGGTTGATCATCATCGTAGCGAGTGGATGTGATTTCCCCGGTTCCGGGGGCCACAACCCCGCTCCATATCGTTTCAACGCTGCCGACAATCATCGCACCCACCAACACCATGGCCATCGGGCCCGCGTCAGTGTCGAAAATGCAGACCACGCGTTCATTCCTGGCAAACAGATTGGGTACGTTTTCGGCAGTGACCGGATTGACGGAAAACAACTTGCCGGGGATGTACACCATCTCCCGGAGCTTGCCGGCCAGGGGCATGTGAATCCGGTGGTAGTCCTTGGGGGCAAGGTATATGGTGGCGAATTCGCCTTCCACAAAGTCTGAGGCCCGTTGTTCGTCGCCCCCGAGCAGTTCCGTCAGGCTGAAAGACTGGCCTTTGGCCTGGAATACCCGGTCACCGGTGACATGACCAAGCTGGCTGATCGCACCATCCACCGGGCTGACCAGCGTGCTATCCCGGTTATCCACCGGACGCAATCCGGGCTTCAGGGCTCTGGTGAAAAACGCATTGAAGGTTGGGTAAGCCTCCGGAGACTCTTCTACAGCCTCGCTCATGTTTACGCCATAGCGGCCGATAAACCATCGAACAACGCGATTCTTGAGCGCCGGCGTGCGGTCATTGTCTGCCAAACGACCTGCCAGCCGTGAAACAGCCAGCTGAGGGGTAATGTACTGGCTTAAAACGAAGAACTTGTTGAACATTAAACGGGATCCTTTGCGCTCGAAGGCGCGAAGTTTACCAAATACGGTGGCTTGTATAGAAATTGTTTCACAGCTTCGCGGTTCATGCCGGCCCTTGCTATTATCAGCACTGCTTCGGCGGTGTGATAACGATAAAAATTTTCCGATAACTATTACATAAGGCGTTCTCTACTTCCCATGTTGCTCATTATCGGTGCGGTCATTGTAGTTGCGAGTGTTCTCGGCGGGTATGTCCTGCACGGCGGTAACCTGATGGTGCTGTGGCAACCCACCGAGATTCTGATCATTGGTGGGGCAGCGGTCGGCTCTTTTGTGATTGCCAATCCGATGCATACCGTCAAAGAGGTCTTCCGGGGAATCATGCGCCTGTTGACGGGTTCCCCGTACAACAAGGCGTTCTATATGGATCTCCTGAGCCTGTTGTACGACATCTTTGACAAGTCCCGCAAACAGGGTGTCATGGCTATCGAGGAAGACATTGATAACCCCGAGTCCAGCCAGATCTTTACCCGCTATCCGGCCATTATGAAGTCCGGTCACCTGCTGGCTTTTGTCACCGATTATCTGCGCATCATCAGTTCCGGGAACATGGCCACCCACGAGCTCGAAGGCATGATGGAAAACGAGATCGACAGCCGCCAGCACGAACTCGAAGAGCCGGCACACGCGGTCAATAAAATAGCCGACGCCTTGCCCGGCCTGGGTATTGTGGCGGCGGTACTGGGTATCGTGATTACCATGAACTTCCTGTCGGAGGGGCCCGAAAAAATCGGTCTGAGCGTGGCTGCGGCACTGGTGGGCACGTTCCTAGGGATCTGGATGGGCTACGGCTTTGTTGGTCCGACCTCCATTGCTCTGGAGCACGCCGTCAAGTACGAGTTAAAAGCGTATGAGTGTGTGAAGGCCTCGGTTGTTGCGACGGTCTCCGGTCAGGCGCCACAAATGGCCATCGAATTTGGCCGTAAGGCATTGCCAACGGACAAGCGCCCGGGATTTCAGGAGCTTAACGACCACGTCCGGTCGAAGTAAGGTCATTCAGGGGCTGCTGGAGCAGGTTTGTGGAAGAACAACCGATCATCGTAAAGCGCAAGAAGCGGGTTGCTGGCGGCCATCACGGAGGCTCCTGGAAGGTTGCCTTCGCGGACTTCGCGACCGCGATGATGGCGTTTTTCCTGGTGCTGTGGTTAACCGCCACCGCGTCTCCGGAGCAAAAGCGGGCGGTGGAAGGGTACTTCAAGGATCCGGTTGGTTTTACCGAAGGAGGCTCGCCGAACCCGGTGGATCTTGAGGGCAGTGCCTCGGTCGTCAAGGAAAGTACCCAGGATATCGAGAGGAGTGATATCCAGATTGAGGACGAGGTAGTGGAGGAGCTGGCGGAAACCCTCGAGCAGCGACAGATGGAAGAGCTGTTCCAGGAGCTCCAGGAGCGCATTGAGCAAAGCGAAACACTGCAGGAATTCAAGGACCAGCTGCTGATCGATATTACCAGTGAAGGACTGCGGATCCAGATCGTGGATCGCTCTCAGCGCCCCATGTTCGACAGCGGCCGGGCGGAACTCAAATACTACTCTCAGGATATCCTGTTCGAACTGGCCAAACCGCTCGGGGCGGTCAGCAACAAACTGAGTATCACCGGTCATACCGATGCCACACCTTTTGGCGGGCGTCCCGGTTATACCAACTGGGAGCTGTCAGCGGATCGTGCCAATACGGCGCGCCGGGCTCTCGTTGCTGGCGGGGTTGGGGCTGGCCAGATTGCCCGGGTAGTGGGCTTGAGTGATTCGGTCCTGTTCGACAAGGATGACCCCACAGCGCCGGTCAATCGCCGCATATCCATCATTGTCCTGAACAAAAAAGCCGCAGAAGGCATCCAGAACAATGCCGGGCGCAGTGATGAGCCGCTGATTGATTTGACCCAGCCGACGGAGGCCGAGCAGGAGGAGGCCATGGAAAGCCTGGAGCAAGGCGACTGGATGCGGGAGCAGGAACAGCCGGCCGAGGGCGAGCTGAACTGGTAACGGCGCAGGCCGAACT
The DNA here is from genome assembly GCF_003994855.1 of Marinobacter sp. NP-4(2019). Classification (NCBI taxonomy): domain Bacteria; kingdom Pseudomonadati; phylum Pseudomonadota; class Gammaproteobacteria; order Pseudomonadales; family Marinobacteraceae; genus Marinobacter; species Marinobacter sp. NP-4(2019). The sequence continues at coordinate 3,178,303 of NZ_CP034142.1, read as the reverse complement.
CAGTCCAGTTTCAGGCCCCGCGATTGCTGCTCCGCCATGTCCTTGAGAATTCGATGAAAGCTTTTCAGGCGGGGCTTGCTGATACGCCCTTCCTCAGCCGCCACGTCAATGGCACAACCCGGATCGCCTAGATGACGGCAATTGCGAAAACGGCAGTGGCCGATCAGGTCGCGGATTTCCCGGAACCCGTACTCAATCTCCTGTGGCGACATATGCCACAACCCAAACTCGCGGATGCCCGGCGAATCGATCAGATCGCCGCCGATGGCAAGATGGAACAGCTTGGCTGTGGTCGTGGTATGGGTGCCTTTGCCGGTGCTCTCCGAAAGCGCCCCGACCCGTAGCGACTCGTCCGGCAGCAAGGTCTGAATAATCGACGACTTGCCGACACCTGACTGCCCCACAAAGACACTGGTCTGGTCCTTCACCAGAGCTTCCACCTGCGGTGACGGCGCGTTGCCGGATGCCATGGCGGACGTGCGCATCACCTGGTAACCCAGCGCCTCGTAGCGACCCAGCAGTTCATCGACATAGTCACGATTCCGGTCCGTCAGCAGATCGGTCTTGTTCAGCAGAATGACTACCGGAATATCCGTGCTCTCGGCCGCCACCAGATAGCGGTCAATCAGGTTGTCATGGGGCTCCGGCTCCGGCGCAATCACCAGAATAATATGATCAATATTCGCCGCCACCGGTTTCAGCGCCCCGAAATTGTCCGGGCGTTGCAGCAGGTTGGTCCGGTCACAGCGGGCGACGATGACGCCGGTTTCGCTCTTGCCCGGCCGCCAGATAACCTTGTCACCGGTGACCAGGCTGTCGATGTTGGCGCGCACAAAGCAGCGCACCACCTGCCCCTGGTGTTCGCCTTCCAGCGCTTCCACGTCCAGCTGCTGACCGTAGTGAGCAATAATCAACCCCTCTTGCTCAGGGCCCAGCTCACCGGCTTCCGTCAGTTCCTCAATGGCCTGTTCCTTACGGGAAACACGGGCCGCCCGTTCCTGCTGGATTTTCTTGATGCGCCATTGCTGCTGTTTGTTCAGTCGCCGTTTTGCCATGAAGTAATTTCTGGATTCTTTGATGAAGGGTGTCAATTGCTGTGACATCATACGCTACATCAATGCTATCAGTCTGTCTGAAAGATAATTGGGGCTGATATATCACCATTATTTCGGGGTTGCGGTTGGTGAGCCCCTGTCCAGAACTGTCGGAGGCCATGGATGGCCGGAGATCAAGCGCACATGGATGTGCTTGTAGCGTGTTCTGGACAGGGGCTCGCCAACCGCAACTATCCCGCAAAATTGCAGGCTAGGAGAGCAAAATGGCAGAAGGCAATAACCTGGTATGGATCGACCTGGAAATGACCGGTCTGGATCCGGAAAAGGAAAAAATTATCGAGATGGCCACCATTGTCACCGATTCGGAGTTGAATCTGGTGGCAGAAGGCCCCGTCATTGCCATCCATCAACCGGACAGTCTGCTGAATGCCATGGACGAATGGTGTACCAAAACTCATGGTGAGAGTGGTCTGACACAGCGGGTGAAAGACAGCAAAGTGTCCGAACGGGAAGCCGAACAGGCAACCATCGAGTTTCTGAAACAGCATGTCGAGCCGGGCAAGTCACCGCTGTGTGGCAACAGCATCGGCCAGGACCGGCGTTTTCTGGTGAAATACATGCCGGAGCTGGAAGGCTTCTTCCACTACCGGAACCTGGATGTCAGCACCATCAAGGAGCTGGCGCGGCGCTGGCGGCCGGATGTGCTGGCGGGCGTGAAGAAGAAGGGCAGCCATCTGGCGCTGGATGATATTCGTGATTCCATCAACGAACTGCGCCACTATCGGGAAACCTTCTTCAAATTATAAGCCGTGCTGCTTCAGCGCCCATTGGACATGCTCCCGGACCATCGCTGAGGGGTGGTCCGCGCGTTTCTTCAAGGCTTCGATCACCGGGATGGTGGAGGGGGCGTTGCCCAGCCCCACGGCCAGGTTTCTTAGCCAGCCCTCGTAACCGGTGCGGCGTATCGCCGAACCCTCTGTGCGTTTGAGGAACTGTTCCTCCGTCCACAGGAACAGTTCCGCCAGTTCGCTGTTGTTCAGGCCATGGCGGGGCTGGAAATCGGGTTCCTGTGTGGGTTTGCTGAACTTGTTCCAGGGGCAGACCAACTGACAGTCGTCGCAGCCAAAGACGCGGTTGCCCATCAGCGGGCGCAATTCCTCCGGAATGCTGCCTTTGAGTTCGATGGTCAGGTAGCTGATGCAGCGGCGGGCATCCAGCAGGTGCGGGCCCTTGAAGGCATCGGTCGGGCAGAGCTCCAGGCAGGCGCTGCAGCTGCCGCAGTGATCCGTTTCAAATGGCTGGTCTACGGGCAGCGGGGCACTGGTGAAAATTTCACCCAGGAAGAAAAACGAACCGGCCTTGGGGTGAATCACCATGTTGTTCTTGCCGATCCAGCCCAGGCCTGCGCGTTGGGCCAGGGCTCTCTCCAGCACCGGTGCGCTGTCCACGAAGGCACGGTAATCGTGGCCGCTGACCGCTTCGTCAATTCGCCTGGCCAGGGTTGCCAGCCGCTTGCGCATCAGTTTGTGGTAATCACGACCCAGGGCATAGCGGGTGACGTAGGCTTTTTCCCGGTTAGTAAGCGCTTCTTTCGGGCTGTCCGGTGATGCCAGATAGTCCATGCGAACGGAAATGACCCTCATGGTTCCGGGCACCAGGGATGTCGGTGTGTAGCGCTTGTCGCCATGATCGCCCATGTACGACATCTCACCGTGATAGCCATGTGCCAGCCAGCGCTTGAGGCGCTCGCCATGGATGCCGGTATCCGGAAGGGTGATGCCCGCGTCACTGAAGCCCAGTTCCCGTGCCCAGGAGCGGATGAATTCCGGCAAATTTTCAATGGCGTTAGTCGGTTTCGCGGTCATTTCCATGCAAGCTGGGTGAGCGTACGGAATTTTAATCTGATTAAGTTATGACCTTTTTCTCTGTTTTGCTATTCTTTACAGGTATCTGGCCAATTTTCTTAAACTGATTTCTTTAGCTGGAGCGCGGGTGCATGCCCCTGTCTGATCTACACAGTCTACCAGAAGACCTGTATTCCGCAGATGCTGTGCGGGAGATCGATCGCTATGTGATTGATGAAAAAGGGGTTGACGGGTTCGACCTGATGCAGGCGGCAGCGGCGTCGGTGTTTCGCCGGCTGGTAAGACGATGGCCTGAGCCAGGTCGGATTCTGGTGTTGTGTGGTGCCGGGAACAATGGCGGAGATGGCTACCTTTTGGCGGCCGCCGCCAGGCGCCATGGTCTGAATGTGAGTTGTATTGCCGTTGCTCCGGTCGGGAAACTGTCTGGTGATGCCCGTCTGGCTTGGCAGAAAGCAAAGCAGGATGGTGTTGATATTGTTGCCTGTGACGGTATCGGGGCGGATGGACTGGATGCTTTGTTTGTGTCGGCGAACCTGATTGTCGACGCCATGCTGGGGACCGGTGTTTCCGGAGCACCACGAGAGCCGTTTGCGGAGATGATCCGCCGCTGTGCGTCGGCCCGGAAGCCGGTGGTCGCAGTGGATCTGCCATCGGGACTGAACGCGACAACCGGCGCGGCAGCGGGGGATGTGATTCGGGCGGATTTGACGGTTACCTTTATCGGCTTGAAGGCAGGGCTGTTTACCGGGCATGGTCCGGAAGCCTGTGGTGAGATCTGTTTCGAGTCTCTGACCACGGCACAGTGGCAGGAGGGCAGTGGGCAGATTCCGTTGGCGCGCCGGATAGACTGGGCTTCCGAGTCCGCCATGGTACCGCGTCGCCCGGTGACAGCCCATAAGGGGCATTTTGGCCACATACTGGTGGTGGCTGGTGACCGGGGCTTTGGTGGCGCGGGTATTCTGGCCGCCGAAGCAGCTTCCCGTGCTGGCGCTGGGCTGGTGACCCTGGCGACGCGTCCCGAGTATGTGGCGCCGGCCCTGGCGCGCTGCCCGTCGGTCATGGTCCAGGGGCTGATTCATGGTTCCGAATTGCCGGCGTTGCTGGATGCCGCCGATGTTGTTGTTTGCGGCCCCGGTATTGGCCGGGGTCCCTGGGGCCAGCAAATGCTCCAGCAGGTGGTTGCCAGTGGCAAGCCCAGGGTGCTGGATGCCGATGCGCTGAACCTGATGGCTTCCCGGGTAGCGGTAAAGGATGATGACCATATCCTGACGCCCCATCCGGGTGAGGCCGCACGATTGCTGGACTGTGAGGTGGCTGAAATCGAAGTGGACCGGGTCAAGGCGGCTGACAGATTGCGTCAGGTGTTTGGTGGAACGGTGTTACTCAAGGGCGCCGGTACTGTCATCGCTTCAGGAAACGAAGTACCCCGGATCGTTGATGGCAGTAATCCCGGGATGGCAACCGGAGGCATGGGCGATGTGCTTTCAGGTATCATTGGCGCCTTGTATGGGCAGCTGGGTAATCCATTGCATGCGACCACGACCGGGGCTTGCCTGCATTTGGCAGCTGCCAACCTGGCTTCCCGGAATAAGGGCTTTATGGGATTGTTGCCGGGTGATGTGATCGATGCCGTGCCAGGAGTGTTGGCAGAGATTGAAAGGAAGAGATGTAGCTTGCAAACGCCGGAGTCGGGAACGTAATGCAGTCTGATCAAAAGGAATTCCGCGTTTTTCTGGCTGACGAAGCGGCCACGGAAGCGCTGGGGGGGCAGTTGGCAAAGGTGGTCATCGATGCCGGGCGTGGGGCGACCCTGTTCCTGCAAGGTAACCTGGGCATGGGAAAAACCACGCTGAGCCGGGGCGTCATGAGAGGTCTGGGCCATGAAGGGGCGGTCAAGAGCCCGACGTACACCCTGGTGGAGCCCTACGAGCATCTTCAGCCAGCGGCGTACCACTTTGATCTCTACCGGCTGGGCGACCCGGAAGAATTGGAATACATGGGCATCCGGGATTATTTCGAAGGTGGCAACTTCTGTCTGATCGAATGGCCTGAAAGGGGGCTGGGTGTTTTGCCCCAGCCAGATCTTGTGGTCACGCTTGAGCGGGAAGGCAGGGGGCGTGCAGCGAGGCTGGTGCCCGGAACAAAGAACGGTGAGTCGCTGTTGGCGATGCTAAAGGACGCTGGCAACAACCGACCCGGGGCAGATCCGGGTCAGGATAAGCGCGGGTGAGCAGTATGACAATCATCAGAACATTAGGTGCCTCCCTGGCAACGGGGATTCTTGCGATGCTTCTGGCCTGGCCGATGGTCGCTCTTGCGGGCAAGGATGTGGAAGGTGTGCGTATATGGCCCGCCCCGGACCACACGAGGCTGGTTCTGGATATTGCCGGCAAGGTCGAACACAACGTGTTTTCGCTGTCTGGCCCGTCCAGGCTGGTGATTGATATGAAGGATGTCTCTCTGAAAGCCGATTTTTCCACGCTGGATCTGTCCGGTAGCCCTATCCAGAGGATTCGGAGTGCGCCCCGCAACGGTAACGACCTGCGGGTTGTGCTGGACCTCAAAAGCGAAATCAAGCCACGCAGTTTTCAGCTGGAGCCTAACCAGCAGTATGGTCATCGTCTGGTGGTGGACCTGATTGATGAGGGCGGGCTGAAGGTGCAGAAGGCAGTGAAGCCGACCGTCACTGAAAACACCAATGGTAAGCGGGATATCGTTGTCGTGATTGATGCGGGCCATGGTGGTGAAGACCCTGGGGCAATCGGTCCAAGGGGGACCCGCGAAAAGGATGTCGTATTGTCCATGGCGAAAACCCTGCAGCAGCTTATTGACAGGAAGCCGGGCTTCACCGCCAGGCTGACCCGCACAGGCGATTACTATATCGACCTGCGCAGTCGGACTCTGCTGGCCAGGAAGCATAATGCGGACCTGTTTGTGTCGGTCCATGCTGACGCGTTCAGAACACCGCAGCCCAGAGGGGCGTCGGTGTTCGCGTTGTCTGAGCGTGGTGCGACCAGTGAATCCGCCCGCTGGCTTGCCCAGAGTGAAAATCGCTCTGACCTCATCGGTGGTGCGGGTGGTGTGTCACTGAATGGCCGGGATGAAATGTTGGCGGGCGTTCTTCTGGACCTGTCCATGACCGCCAGTATCAACTCCAGCCTGGGCATCGGCAGCTCAATCCTTGGCAAACTCGGAAATGTCACCAAGCTGCATAAGCGTGGGGTAGAGCAAGCGGCGTTTGTGGTACTGAAGTCGCCCGATATCCCGTCATTGCTGGTGGAGGCGGGCTTTATTTCCAATCCTCAGGAAGAGAGAAACCTGTCAAGCTCGTCTTATCAGCGCAAATTGGCGAACGCTGTTTTTGATGGTATTTACGACTATTTCTCGGAAACGCCTCCGCCGGGAACGTTGCTGGCCGCACAGAAGGCGAACAGGCAGGACGGTAACACGGTGAGCCAGTACCGGATTCGTCGTGGCGATACCCTGTCGGATCTGGCCCGGGAGAACCAGACCACTGTCAGCGAGTTGATGCGTTTTAACGGCCTGAACGATGACCGTGTTATGGTAGGGCAAACCATTCGTATTCCCGCATCCTGAACAAGAGGTTTTTCCGAAACATGCCCGCCATCCGATTGCTGTCTCCACGGCTTGCGAACCAGATTGCCGCAGGTGAAGTGGTGGAGCGCCCCGCTTCTGTTGTCAAGGAACTGGTGGAAAATGCCCTGGATGCCGGCGCCAGCCGGGTTGATATTGATGTGGAGCAGGGCGGAGTGAAGTTGATCCGGGTGCGGGACGATGGCTCCGGCATCGGTGAAGCGGATTTGCCGCTGGCGCTCAGTCGCCACGCCACCAGCAAAATAGAAAGCCTGGATGATCTGGAAGCAGTGGCGTCTCTCGGTTTTCGCGGCGAGGCCCTGGCCAGCATCAGCTCGGTATCGCGGCTTGCCCTGACCTCCCGCACGGAAGAGCAGGAAGCGGCGTCCCGGGTCGAAGTAGAGGGTCGTGATATGGACGCCCGCATTTCTCCTGCTGCCCACCCCGTTGGTACCACCGTGGAAGTGCGGGATCTGTTCTTCAACACGCCGGCGCGCCGCAAATTCCTGCGGACCGAGAAAACCGAGTTCAACCACGTTGAAGAGTGTGTCCGCAGGCAGGCGCTGAGCCGATTCGATGCCGGGTTTACCCTGCGCCACAACCAGCGTGTTATCCAGAGCCTGCGCCCGGCGGAAAATCCCCTGGACCGGGAGCGCCGTATCGGTTCGCTGTGTGGCCAGCAGTTCATCGACAATGCCGTGGTGATCGATGCCGAGGCTACCGGTCTCCGCCTCTGGGGCTGGGTTGCCTTGCCTACTTTCTCGCGCAGTCAGGCGGACCTGCAGTACTTCTTCGTCAATGGCCGGGTCATCCGTGATCGCCTGGTGGCCCACGCCGTGCGGCAGGCCTACCGGGATGTGCTGTATAACAATCGCCATCCGGCGTTTGTCCTGTACCTGGAAGTGGACCCGGCCACGGTAGACGTGAATGTTCACCCGACCAAGCACGAAGTGCGCTTTCGTGACGGAAGACTGGTACACGATTTCATTTTCCGAACCCTGCACAAGGCACTTGCGGATGTCCGTCCGGACGATCACCTGCGTGGTGCCGTTGCCCAATCCGCGGTGCGGGAAGACGTCGGAGGCACCGGCGTTGTTGGTGGCGGTGCATCACCGTTTCCCGGTGGCAACGCGACATCGTCGGCCGAGCAGGGCATGTCCCGCAGCTGGGGTGAAACCGCATCCGTATTTCCAGCCCATGGCGGTAGCGGGCATCAGGGGCAACCTCAGCATGAGTGGCAGGCCCGGGATCAGATGGGGTTCTATCAGTCCCTGAATGAGGGGGGTGGTCTGGCCGGGCGGGAGCAAAGCACGCCGATGCCGGACCTTGCCGTAGGGCAGCCCACGCCTCCGGCAGACAGCGAAGCAGAACCGCCACTGGGCTATGCCATCGCCCAATTGCATGGCATCTATATCCTGGCCCAGAGCCGGCAGGGCATGATCGTGGTGGATATGCATGCGGCCCATGAACGTATCACATACGAGCGCATGAAGCGGGCGCTGGAAGCGCAGGATCTGAAAAGTCAGCCATTGCTCGTGCCGCTGTCACTGGCGGTCAGCCAAAAAGAGGCGGCCCTCGCCGAAACCCACGGCAACGAACTCCAGCAACTGGGGCTTCAGGTGGAACGCATTGGTCCGGAAACCCTGGCCATCCGGCAGGTGCCGGCGCTTTTGCGGGGCGCGGATACCGAGCAACTGGTGCGCGATATCCTGGCCGATCTGATTGAAAACGGCCAGAGTGACCGGGTTGAGGCGGTAACTCATGAGTTGCTGGGCACCATGGCCTGTCATGGCTCGGTGCGGGCAAACCGGCAGCTGACCATCCCGGAAATGAACACTTTGTTAAGGGATATGGAAGCGACCGAGCGCAGTGGTCAGTGCAATCATGGCCGCCCCACCTGGACGGTGGTGACTCTCTCCGAGCTCGACAAGCTGTTCCTGAGAGGGCGTTAAGAGCGCCATGGCCGATGACCTGAACCAGACTCCCCAGTTGCCACCGGCTATTTTCCTGATGGGGCCGACCGCCTCCGGCAAGACCGATCTGGCTATGTCGTTGTGTGAACAGTTGCCTTGCGACATTATCAGCGTTGACTCGGCAATGATCTATCGAGGCATGGATATCGGTACCGCTAAGCCGTCGGCAAGGGAGCTCGCCAGGGCGCCCCATCGTCTGATTGATATCTGTGACCCGGCGGAGCGCTATTCAGCCGCCGATTTTCGGCGCGATGCGTTGCGTGAAATGGCCGCTATTACCCAGGCTGGCAGGATTCCGCTGCTGGTTGGCGGCACCATGATGTATTTCAAAGCGTTGTTTCATGGTCTGTCGAACCTGCCATCCGCCGACCCGGAGCTCCGTCGGGAACTGGAAAGGGAAGCCCGGGAAAAGGGCTGGGCGGCCCTGCATGAGGAGCTGGCGGCCCGCGACCCGGTCGCTGCAGGACTGATACACCCGAACAATCGCCAGCGACTGATAAGGGCCCTGGAGGTCATACGTCTGACAGGGCGGCCGATCTCGGAACTCTGGCAACATTCGGCCGGAGACGGTACCGATGCGCATGGCAAATCCTCTAATGTCGAGGATTACACCTATTTTACTCAATGGCAGGCAGACGAATCCTCGTCGCTTCCGTATACTGTGGTGCAACTTGCTGTTGCTCCGACCGACAGAAAGGTTCTTCACGAGAGGATACGCCTTCGATTCATGAAGATGCTGGAGGCCGGTTTTCTCGAGGAAGTCCGGGCCTTAATGGCCCGCGAGGACCTGGATGCGGATGCGCCTTCCATGCGTTGTGTCGGTTACCGCCAGGCCTGGCATTATCTGGCAGGTGATGACGACTATGACACCATGATCAGCAAGGGTGTAGCTGCGACCCGCCAGTTGGCGAAGCGGCAGTTAACCTGGTTGCGCAAGTGGTCCAATGTGGACTGGCTCGACAGTGAAGATACATATATCACTGAAGCGGCCTTGAAAATTATCAGACTTCGCACCACATTTAATTCTGAAAAATGACGATCTGCACTTACTTATAAACAGGAGAAAAACACATGTCAAAAGGGCATTCTTTACAAGACCCTTACCTCAATGCCTTGCGCAAGGAGCGCATTCCGGTTTCCATCTTCCTGGTCAACGGCATCAAACTTCAGGGCCAGATTGAATCTTTTGACCAATTCGTGATTTTGCTGAAAAACACTGTCAGCCAGATGGTCTACAAGCATGCCATTTCTACCGTTGTACCGGCCCGGAATGTACGTATTCCGCCGCAGGCACCCGGCGGAGAAGGCGAGGCTGAAGACTGAATTGTCGGGTTTCCGGTATTGCCACCCGCGTTTCCGAAGAACCCCTGGCGGTTCCGAGGACCGCGGGTGTTTCTTTTTAAGCGACTAACGGTTTGACTGTTTCGGAGTTGTGACCACTTGTTTGAGCGTCCCGACGTTGGTGAAAGGGCAATTGTCGTCCATATTGATTTTTCCTCTTACGAAGAGACCGAAGACCCGGATGAGTTTCGGGAGCTGGTGACATCTGCTGGTGTGGAGCCGGTGGGGCTGGTTACTGGTTCCAGAAAGCAGCCGAGCCCCCGCCTGTTTGTCGGTGAGGGCAAGCTGGAGGAGATCCGCGATGCGGTCGCTGCCCACGAAGCCGATGTGGTGCTTTTTAATCATGCCCTGAGTCCTTCCCAGGAGCGCAATATTGAGCGTGAGCTCAAGTGCCGGGTCCTGGATCGCACCGGGGTCATTCTGGATATTTTTGCCCAGCGTGCACGAACCCATGAAGGTAAGCTTCAGGTGGAACTCGCCCAGCTTGAGCACATGTCGACAAGGCTGGTGCGTGGCTGGACTCACCTTGAGCGCCAGAAAGGGGGTATCGGTCTGCGTGGGCCGGGTGAAACCCAGCTGGAAACGGACCGCCGGTTGCTTCGTGAGCGCATCAAATCGATTCACAAACGGCTGGAGAAGGTTCGCCGCCAGCGTAATCAGGGGCGTCGGGCCCGTAAGCGTGCGGACATTCCCACCGTTTCTCTGGTCGGTTACACCAACGCTGGAAAATCTACCCTGTTCAACCATGTCACCACTTCGTCCGTCTATGCGGCGGACCAGTTATTTGCCACGCTGGATCCAACGTTGCGGCGACTGGAACTTCCGGACATTGGTCCGGTCGTAATGGCGGATACCGTCGGGTTTATCCGACACCTGCCCCACAAGCTGGTGGAAGCCTTCCGCGCGACACTTGAGGAAACCACAGAAGCGACGCTGTTGCTCCACATCATCGACTGTCATGATAGCCGTCGTGATGAGAACATGGAGCAGGTGGAGGAGGTGCTGGCTGAAATCGGCGCTGATGAAGTCCCGGTGCTTCAGGTCTTTAATAAAATTGATTTGCTTGATAATTTTAGTCCGCGCATTGAACGTAATGAGGACGGCTTGCCGGTCAGGGTATGGTTGTCCGCGGTCACCGGTGAGGGGATCCAGGGGTTGTTTGACGCCATTGTCGAGCGTCTGGCCGAGGATGTTATTCATCAGTTTGTATTGTTGGGCCCCCGGGACGGCAAGCTTCGGGCGCTTCTGCATCAGGCCGGTTCGGTGTTGAGCGAAGAGCACCGGGACAGCGGTGATACAGTGCTGGAGGTCCGCCTGCAGCACCGGGACTGGCTCCAGTTATTGAGCCGTGCCGGCATACAGGAAAACGAAATCAGATTAGATGCAAGGGAGGCGTAGGCCGGTAACGCTATTGCCGGGGCGCTCATAAATCCCTAGTATTTGCAGCCATTCTATCAGTCAGGAACGGAGAGCATTATGGCCTGGAACGAACCGGGTGGTAACCGCAACGACAATGACCCATGGGGAACCGGTGGTGGTCGTGGCGGCAATGATCAAGGTCCGCCAGACCTCGATGAGGCGCTGAAAAAAGGTCTCGACAAGCTGAACAGGATGCTGGGTGGAAAAGGCGGTCGCTCCGGCGGCTCCGGTGGTTCTTCATCCGGCGGTGGTGGCTTTGGTGCCATTCTGGCGCTGGTGGCCATCATTGGTCTGGGGTATGTCGTATTCCAGTCCTTCTACACAGTGGACGAACAGGAACGGGCAGTCGTTCTGCGCTTTGGTGAGTTCAGCCGCACAGAGGAGCCCGGTCTCCGCTTCAAGGTGCCACTGATTGACGATGTCACCAAGGTTCGCGTGACCAATGTTCGTACGGCTGAGTCCAGCGGTCAGATGCTGACCCAGGACGAGAACCTGGTAACCGTGGACCTTCAGGTCCAGTACCGTGTTGGCGATGCCAAGGCGTATGTGCTGAATATCAGGGACTCCAACCAGGCTCTGGCATTTGCCACGGACAGCGCACTGCGCCATGAAGTGGGTAGCTCCACTCTGGACGGAGTGCTGACCGAGGGTCGTGCCGAGCTGGCGGTTCGCGTTGAGCAGCGCCTGCAGAGTTTCCTGCGGGACTACGGCGCCGGTCTGGAAATCGTGCGTGTGAACGTTGAAAGTACCCAGCCGCCTGATGCGGTGCAGGATGCTTTCCGCGAAGTCCAGCGTGCCCGTGAAGACGAGCAGCGCGTCAAGGAAGAGGCGGAAACCTACCGTAACAAGATCGTGCCGGAGGCCCGTGGTCAGGCTCAGCGCATGATTGAGGAAGCCAACGCCTACAAGGAAGAGGTGATCGAGCGCGCCAACGGTGAAACCGCACGCTTCCTGGCAATGCTGGAGGTGTACCAGCTGTCTCCGGAAGTGACCCGCGATCGTATGTATCTGCAGGCGCTGGAAGGTGTATTGTCCAGTACCAGCAAGGTGCTGGTGGACACCCAGAGCAGTGGCAACATGATGTACCTGCCGCTGGACCGCCTGACCCAGGGGCGTATTTCCAGCAGTGGCAGTGGCGCGGACAGTTCCGCAACTCAACCTGATATCTCAACTCTCACAGATCAGGTGATTCAGGAACTGCGTGGACGGCAGGATACCGGCATTCGGAGGAGCAGATAATTATGGGACCCAAAGGTGTAGTGGGCCTTGCAGGCGCCCTCATTGTAGTCCTGCTGGTGTTGTCGAGCGTTTACATCATTCCTGAGACCCACCGTGGCGTGAAGCTTCGCTTTGGTGAGCTGATTGAAACGGACATGCAGGCAGGCCTGCACTTCAAGGTGCCGGTGATTGACCAGATCCGCGAGTTCGATATTCGGGTACTGACCATGGATCTTCCCTCCCGTCAGTACTTGACGATCGAGAAGAAGCCGCTGGATGTGGATTCCTACATTGCCTGGAAAATCCGCGACGTGGACCAGTTCTACCGCGCCACCGGTGGCGACGAATACCGCGCCCAGTCCCTGCTGTTGTCCCGCGTCGACAACGGTCTGCGGGATGAGTTCGGTGTCCGGACCATGGTCGAGGTTGTCTCCGGTCAGCGTGATGAGCTGATGCATACGCTGCGGGATCGGGTCAACGAAACGTCTTTGACAGAGTTTGGTATCGAAGTTCTGGATATTCGGGTCAAGGCGATCGAGTTTCCCGGTGAAGTGAGCCAGAACGTCTATCGCCGCATGGCCACCGAGCGTGAAAAGCTGGCCCAGGAATTCCGGTCACGTGGTCGTGAGCTGGCCGAGGGTATTCGTGCCGATGCCGATCGCCAGCGTACGGTGATTCTGGCGGAAGCGTTCGCCCAGGCCGAGGAAACTCGTGGTGAAGGCGATGGTGAGGCTGCGCGGATCTATGCCAATGCGTATGGGGCCAACCAGGAGTTCTACAGCTTCTATCGTAGCCTGCAGGCGTACCAGAACACCTTCTCAAGCAAGGATGACATCATGGTGATTGATTCCAACAGTGACTTTATGCGGTTCCTCAAGGATCCCCAGGGCGGCCGCTGAGAGACATTGCTCTGAGCTAAAACCGGAATACCTCGGTATTCCGGTTTTTTTGTGCCTGCCAACAGTGTAAAATTCTGCCGGTTTTGGTTCGGGTTTTTCCTGCTCCCGAACTCGCCCTAAATCCTGTGCAATCCCGCCAACCTCGGTTGCGGCGGGGCAGAACGGACAACGGAATCTCATGACAGTATCTGATCGCTGGTTACTGCCGGATGGCGTGGAAGACATTCTGCCGCCTCTCGCAGGACAGATTGAATCCCTGCGCCGGGATGTAATGGACACTTGCCAGCGCTGGGGGTACCAACTGGTAATCCCGCCGCTGATTGAATACCTGGAATCCCTGTTTACCGGAACCGGCCACGATCTTGAACTGCAAACGTTCAAACTGACCGATCAGCTGACTGGCAGGATGATGGGCGTACGCGCGGACATGACCCCTCAGGCGGCCAGGATTGACGCCCATACCCTGGGGCAGGAAGGCATTACCCGTTTGTGTTATGCGGGCCATGTCCTTCACACCCGTCCACGGCACATGCTCACGGGCCGCACCCCGATCCAGGCTGGCTGCGAACTGTTTGGCAGCGCGTCCGAAGCTGCCGATATGGAAGTGATCAGCCTGATGCTGGAAACCCTGCGGGTGGCGGGAATGCCCCGGGTGCACCTGGACCTGGCCCATGTGGCGATTTATGAAACCCTGATGGGAGAGGCCAACTTCGATCGGGATACCGAAGCGGCCATTTTTGACGCCATGGCCCGTAAGTCCGTCCCCGAGCTGGATGAATTGCTTGGTTCCTGTGAACCCGGTTCTGCTGGCGGTCGTCTGCGGGAGCTGGCCCGGGTGAGTGGTGGTTCAGAAGCTCTGCAGGAAGCCCGAGAGATTCTGGAAGGTGCGCCGGAGGCCTTGCTGGAAGCCCTCGATAAGCTGGGGCGCGTGGCGGATATGCTGGCCAGGGATTTCCCGGAGATCAGTTTCGGATTCGATTTCTGTGAACTGCGCGGCTACAACTACCACACCGGTCTGGTGTTTGCGGCCTACGCGCCCGGGCACGGTGATGCGGTTGCCAAGGGTGGCCGCTACGATGCCATTGGCAGTGACTTTGGCCGTGCCAGACCTGCAACCGGCTTCAGCCTGGATATCCGTGCCCTGGTGTCACTTGGCGAGCGTGTCGTGCGCCGTCCAGGAGCCGTGTGGGCGCCTGCCGATACAGATCCCGCCCTGGAAGGGGTGATTGCCGGTCTGAGGCTGACGGAAACCGTGGTGCGGGCACTGCCTGATGAATCGGACGCTGACCCGGCGGCAAAGGGGTGTGACAGAATTTTGGTAAAGCGTGACGGCCAGTGGGTCGTGGATCAACTGAGCTGAATTGAGAGAATATCATGGGTAAAAATGTAGTTGTGCTGGGCACCCAGTGGGGTGATGAAGGCAAGGGCAAGATTGTTGATCTGCTGACCGATAAGGTCGCGGCCGTGGTTCGCTTTCAGGGCGGTCACAATGCGGGTCACACCCTGGTTATTGAGGGCAAGAAGACCGCTTTGCACCTTATTCCCTCCGGCATCCTTCGTCAGGATGTTCAGTGCCTGATTGGTAACGGCGTTGTCCTGTCACCGGAAGCCTTATTAAAGGAAGTGCGTGAGCTGGAAGTCAACGGTGTGGCGGTGCGCGACCGTCTGCGTATCAGTCTGGCGTGCCCGATTATTCTCAGGACCCACGTCCGTATCGACCAGGCCCGTGAGCGCGCCAAGGGTAATGAAAAGATCGGGACTACCGGTCGCGGTATTGGTCCGGCATACGAAGATAAAGTTTCCCGCCGTGGTGTTCGTCTGGGGGATCTCTGTAACCCGATCGCTTTTGAAGAGAAGCTGCGGGAGATCATGTCCTACCATAACTTCGTGCTGACCGAGTATTTCAAGGAAGAGCCGGAAGATATTGATGCCGCGCTGGCTGAACTCAGGCAGATGGGTGAGGAAATCCTGCCCATGGCCGCAGACGTCACCGACATCCTGCACGACTACCGCAAGCGTGGCGAGAACATCCTGTTTGAGGGTGCCCAGGGCTCACTGCTGGATATTGATCTGGGTACCTACCCCTACGTGACCTCGTCCAATACCACGGCCGGTGGCACCGCGACCGGTTCCGGGTTTGGTCCCCTGTTCCTGGATTATGTTCTGGGCATCACCAAGGCTTACACCACTCGTGTGGGTTCTGGTCCTTTCCCGACTGAGTTGTTCGATGACATGGGGCAGCACCTGGCGGTGAAGGGCAATGAAATCGGCACTACCACCGGACGTTCCCGTCGTTGCGGCTGGTTCGATGCCGTGGCCCTGCGCCACGCCATTCAGATCAACAGCGTTTCCGGTATCTGCCTGACCAAGCTCGACGTGCTGGATGGCATGGACACCGTGAAGGTGTGTGTCGGCTACAAAACGCCGAAGGGCGAAATTTTCCGTCCGCCCATCGGTTGTGACACCTACGAGGACATCGAGCCGGTATACGCTGAACTGCCCGGCTGGAAAGAGAGCACCGTTGGCCTGACCAGTCTCGATCAGCTGCCGGAAAACGCGAAAGCGTATATTCGCTTTCTGGAAGAGCAGATCGAGGCCCCGATCGATATTATCTCAACCGGGCCGGATCGGGTGGAGACGGTGACGCTCCGCCATCCGTTCGGCGAATAGAGCCTGGACCCAAGAAACCCCGCTTTCGAGCGGGGTTTCTTGTAAGCGGAACCCGGAAATCAGGGCTTGTTGGCAATGATGGTTGCCCGCTTGGGGCCCGGGTAGCCCTCGATGGTTTTGCCGGGATCATCGGGGTCGAGGAAATCCGCCAGGGAATTGAACCGCATCCAGTCGGTCTGACGCTGTTCCTCGGTGGTGGTCTCGGTGACGTCCACTACTCGCGCGTCCCTGAATCCGGTGCGATCGAGCCAGCGCAGGAGGGTATCGCAGGTGGGCAGGAACCAGACATTGCGCATCTGGCCGTAGCGATCCTCCGGCATCAGGCTGTAGCCTTCCGGTCCATCCACGACCAGTGTTTCCAGCACCAGCTCTCCCCCCCGGCGCAGGGTGTCCTTCAGTTCCAGCAGGTGGTCCAGCGGCGACCGACGATGATAGAGAACGCCCATGGAGAAGGTGGTGTCGAACGATTCCAGCTTGCCTGGCAGGTCTTCCATGCGCACGGGAAGAAGATCAACCGGCACCGTCCCCAGGTACTTCTTTACGCTGAGGAACTGGAACAGGAACAACAGGCCGGGGTCGATACCGATTACCCGTCCGGCGCCTTCCCCGAGCATGCGCCAGCAGTGATAACCGGAGCCGCAGCCCACGTCGAGAATACGCCGCCCGCTTAAATCCGACAGATAGGGCGCCACCCGGTCCCATTTCCAGTCCGAACGCCATTCGGTATCGATGTAGGTGCCAAAGAAATCAAAGGGCCCCTTGCGCCAGGGCATGAGCCCTCTTAGGCCGGATTCCAGCTGTTCAAGCTGTGATTCGTTGAGTGGCGTTTCCGCGCTCAGGGTAACGGCGGATGTGTCCAGTCTGGCCCGGGCGTGGGGAACCTCGGGAAGCAAGGCCAGTGCTGCCATCCAACGGGCGATGTCGCCGTGAGGGTTGTCCTCGAACCGGCGCCGGAGTTGTTGGGTCAGCAGATCGGACCAGCGTTCCTGGCCCTCGTTATTCAGTTCATTGAGGAGGGCCTGATAGCAGCCCTGCCAGTCAAAGGTTGCCATTGAAACTCCTCAGGCAGCGGATTTGATGGCCAGCATGGAGACAAAGTTGAAGCACTGGTACCAGACCATGACCTGGTCAAAGCCGGCCTGCTCCAGTCGTATGCGGTGATCGGCGAGACTTTCCGGGATCAGTACCTGCTCTATGGCAGAGCGTTTCTGACTGATTTCCAGGTCGGAGTAGCCATTGGCCCGTTTGAATTCGTGGTGCAGGCGGGTCTGGGTTTCCTGCTCTTCGGGAGACTCGAAGCGGATTTTCTCCGACAGGATCAGTACCCCTCCCGGCCGGGTGGCCGTTGCAATGCGTTCCAGTAGTGCCGCCCGCTGGTCTGGTGGCACGAACTGCAGTGTGAAGTTGAGCGTGGTGACCGAGGCATTGCTGAGCTCGGTGTCAAGAATGTCCTCGCAACGCAGGTGCACGGGCAGGGGGCTGTCATCCAGGGCGACATAGTGTTCACAACGTTCAATCATGGCTTCCGAGTTATCGACGCCAATGAGGGTACAGTCGCCAAAGGGTATGCCGTGTCTCATCGCCAGGGTGGAGGCGCCGAGCGAGCAGCCCAGGTCGTAGCAGTTGGAGCCGGCCTGGACGTACTGCTCGGTGATCACTTCGATCATTGGGATGATGGTGGTGTAGCCGGGAACCGAGCGGCGAATCATGTCCGGGAAGACCCGGGCTACCGAGGCGTCGAAGCGAAAATCCTCGGGATTCCGTTCAGTGGCGAACAGGCGATCGGTTTCCTGCAGCGGGGCTCGGGGTTTGTCACTCATCGCCGGCGGTATCCTCTGAAGGCTCCTGGGTGGAGGCACGATGACATCTCACACCCCGGTTCTTGTAGTCCACAACAATACCGCGAAAGTCCGGGTCCACGTCTGCCGCAATTGCCAGGTAACCCTGTTCGCAAACGGCGTGCAGTTCGGAGGATTTCGGGGACATACGGAAGTCGTCCCCGGGGGTGACGTGAATCGCCTGAAATTCGCCGACCGGCACGTTGTCCTTGTTGTTGGAGTGATCTATACGGCCACTGACTTCAAGAACCACCACTGTGGCGATGGCCGTGCCGATGGCGGTAGCGATCAGACTGCGGACCGTGAACCTGGCCTCTTTCTCGCTCATCAGAAAATCTCCGGGTTAATGTGTCTGTCCGGTCGTTAGTACTGACCAGGAATGTTGATGGGCGGTGCCTGCAAGGCGGCAAGTTGTTCCCTCATGGCCAGTACCTGATCCGACCAGTATCTTGGCTGGGTAAACCAGGGGAAGAATCGTGGAAATGCGGGGTCATCCCATCGCTTCGCGAGCCAGGCGCAATGGGCAATCTGCCGATAGCAGCGCAGGGGCTCTATCAGGTGGCGCTCGCGACGGTCAAAGTCGCGAAACATCTCATAGCCTTCGAGCAATTCGCCGAATTGCTGGCCCCTTTCGGTGTCGTCGCCATTGAGCAGCAGCCACAGATCCTGGATGGCCGGCCCGGTACGGCAGTCGTCCAGGTCGACAAACAACATCTGTTCGTCGCGACATAATATGTTGCCGGCGTGGCAGTCGCCGTGGAGTCTCAGACTTGCCACGTCACCGGCATCATCAATTCTGCGGGCACAGGCATCATACAGATCGGGAATCAGGCTGTCCCAGGCCGGGCGGAGGTCCGCCGGGATCCAGTCGCCGTCTATCAACAGCTGATTCTTGCTGGTGAGGCCGTCGAGGATGTTGAACGCGGGGCGGTGCTGGAAGGGCTTGCTGGCACCCACGTTGTGGAGTTGCCCCAGCCATTGGCCGAGCCGGTAGAGGGTATCGGTGACGCTGGTGTCCGGCGCCTGGCCGCCACGCTGGGGAAAGACCGCAAAGTGAAATTCCTGCCATCGGCCCAGGGTGTCGCCCGAAGGCATCGCCATCGGCGCGACCACCGGGATATCCGCTGCCGCCAGCTCGGCTGTGAAGGTGTGTTCCTCGCGGATCTGGGCCTCAGTCCAGCGGCCCGGTCGATAAAACTTGGCAATGATCGGTGCGCTGTCTTCAACGCCGATCTGGTAAACGCGGTTTTCGTAACTGTTGAGGGCGAACAGACGGCCGTTGATGACGAAACCTGCGCTTTCCATGGCGTCCAGAATGGTATCGGGAGTCAGGGCGTCGTAAGGATGGCTTGAGGTTTCTGTCATAGGATCGGTTAGCGCCTTGAGTCTTGTCTGGCCTGCATGTGGCTGAGGTGGTACCAGTTTTCATCCAGTTCCCACCGGATGCGATTGATGCCGCCGGCGTTCAGTATGATGTCGCCGGCCCTGGCCTGGACCTGGGCGAGTTCGCGCTCTGCCCGCTGCCAGTCCCGGTGGTTGTCACCCAGATTCTGCATGCTCGGAAAAATAGTCGTTAACGCCTGACGGGTGGAGATGTTGTGGGAGCGCAGGGAACTCATGATGGCGGTGTTGCCTTCCACCCTCAACACCCGGTGTTGGTAAGGGTAGTCCGCCACTACGGCGTCTGCTTTCAGGCTGTGGTTGAGGCTGATCACTTCAAACCCTCTCCAGCCCAACCAGCCCACAAACAGGGCTGCAACCACCATGACCGTTAAAAACTGCTTCCTGTCTGACATCTCACACCTGCTTCCTGCATTAACGTGACGTCCCAGTATAACGTGTCCCGCATGGTATCGTAATGTGAATACGGATGTGTCTGCCGGCTTTTTCGCGGCCCCCGCGTTTTGCGAAACTGTCCGCTGGCACAAGGTAACAAGACAGACAGGAACAATAAGGCAGGTTGGAATGGCGAAGCTGGAGAAGCTCCAGGCGGATACGGTGGTGATTGGCGCCGGTGTTATCGGGCTGGCCGTCGCTGGGGCTCTTGCCCGGCAAGGCAGGGAGGTGTTGGTGCTGGAGGCCGGGGATCATTTCGGAGAAGGGATTTCCTCCAGGAACAGTGAAGTTATCCACGCGGGCATCTATTACCCAGAGGGTTCCCTCAAGGCCCGCCTGTGTGTGCGGGGGCGTGAACAACTCTACGAGTACTGCCGGAAACGTCACATTGGTCATCGCAAAACAGGAAAATGGATCGTGGCAGCCCGCCGCTCCCAGATTCCGAAGCTTGAAAGCATCCAGGCGCAGGCCCGGCTAAATGGTGTGGCGCTGGCCATGGAGGGTGTGGATGCGGTGAAGAAATATCTGCCAGGAGTATCCGCCTGCGCGGCCCTGTATTCGCCGGAAACGGGTATTGTCGACAGTCATGGGCTGATGGTATCCCTGTTGGCCGACCTGGAACGCGCAGGCGGGCAGTTGGTGAGGCGTGCACCAGTGGACGCCGCCTGTTCCGATGACACGGGGCATCGCCTGACCGTCGGCGGATCCATGCCTTGTGAGTTGTTGGCCCGTTGCGTCATCAATGCGGCGGGGCTTGGGGCAGTGCCGTTGGCGGAAAACTGGGCGGGGCTGCCGGCTACCGGTCGACCGGAGCAATGGTTCGCTCGCGGCATTTACTTCAGTTACAACGGTCGGCATCCTTTTAGCACCCTGATCTACCCGGTGCCGGAACCTGGCGGCCTTGGGGTGCACTTGACGCTCGATCTTGCCGGACAGGCCCGTTTCGGGCCGGATGTGGAGTGGATTTCCACTGCGGACTACACCGTCAACCCGGCGCGGGTTGATGCGTTCGTCGAGGGTATCAGGCAATGGTGGCCGGAATTGGACGCAAGCCGCCTGCAGCCGGCCTATGCGGGTATTCGCCCGAAACTGACGGGCCCTGACGGAGGTTTTTCCGATTTCCGGATCGACGGACCGGAGGATCATGGGGTGCCGGGGCTGGTAAACCTGTTCGGCATCGAATCGCCTGGTTTGACGTCCTGCCTGGCGATTGCCGATTATGTCGCTGCCAGAGTCTGACCTGATTGTCGGATTACGGCGTTAGCCGAGCGTCCTGGCCAATGCCCAAACCTGCACGTCTTCGGCACCAGCGTCCATCAGTGCTGCCGTCAGCATCCGGGCAGTAGCGCCGGTGGTGACCACGTCATCCACCAGCGCTATCCGTGCCGGTATCGCACCGTTGACCTCAAACATGCCGCGCAGGTTATGCAGCCGCGCTTCCCGGCCTAGTTCTCGCTGTGGCCTGGTGTGTCGAAGGCGTCTGATGCGGGTTGTAGACCAGGGTATTTTCAGTGTCAGGGACAACTGTTCGGCAATATCCTCTGCCTGGTTAAACCCCCTCTGGCGCCTGCGCTTGCTGTGCATGGGCGCAGGCACAATCAGGTTCGGCCTCAGCTCAGGCCTGGTTTCCAGGTGTCGGGACAGGTGCTCAGCCAAGCCGGTCACCAGTGGCCGCACATATTTTCTCTGGCCGTTGTATTTGTACCGTCCGATCATGCCGTCTACCGGATATTGGTATCGCCAGGGCGCAACGGTATGGCTGAATGGCGGCGGTGTGGAAAGGCATTCACCACAGATAAGCGTGTCGGAGGGAAAGGCCATCGGAAGGGCGCAGCACCGGCAATGCCACCGGTTAACCGGTAAGTCCTCGCGACACCCCTGACATAAGCCATTGATTGCCTTGTGGTCCAGGCAGGCGACACAGCTTCCTGCTGTTTTCTCACTGTTAACCTTTAGTTCTATCAAGGTTGACAGGAATCTCAGTCCCTTTATCATTCGTCTCATCCGTAAACCAGTAACCCGTTAAAGGTTAACAGGGCCCTATTATGACCGCTACTACTCCCCGTCACGACTGGACGCTTCAGGAAGCACGCGAACTGTTCCAGCTGCCGTTCAATGACCTGCTGTTCCGCGCCCAGAGTGTTCACCGGGAATTCTTTGATCCCAACGAAGTCCAGGTCAGCACGCTGTTGTCGATCAAGACCGGTGCCTGCCCTGAGGATTGTAAGTATTGTCCCCAGAGTGGTCATTACAACACCGGCCTTGAAAAAGAAAAGCTTTTGGAAATTGAGAAAGTGGTCGCAGAAGCTCAGGCCGCCCGTGAGAAGGGCGCCTCCCGTTTCTGCATGGGCGCTGCGTGGCGCAGTCCGACCAAGAAGGACATGCCGTACGTTCTGGATATGGTGCGTCAGGTGAAATCCCTGGGGCTGGAAACCTGTATGACCCTGGGGATGCTTCAGGAAGACCAGGCAAAAGAGCTTGCTGATGCTGGGCTGGATTACTACAACCACAACCTCGACACCTCCGAAAAGTACTACAGCCATATCATTACCACCCGTACTTACCAGGATCGTCTCGATACCCTCGACAATGTCCGCAAAGCCGGTATGAAAGTCTGTTGTGGCGGCATCATGGGCATGGGTGAAGATGAGGACGACCGTGTCGGCCTGCTGGTCCAGCTGGCGAATCTGCCCCACCATCCGGAGAGTGTGCCGGTCAACATGCTGGTGAAGGTGAAGGGTACGCCGATGGAGAACGTGGAAGACCTGGACCCGTTTGACTTCGTGCGCATTATTGCCGTGGCCCGCATCATGATGCCGGAATCCCATGTTCGCCTGTCCGCCGGGCGGGAGAACATGAACGAGCAGATGCAGGCGTTGTGTTTCATGGCTGGCGCCAACTCCATTTTCTACGGCGAGAAGCTGCTGACGACCGCTAATCCGGAAGCCGATGCCGACATGGCGCTGTTCCGCCGTCTCGGTATCCGCCCTGAGCAGCGGGAACAGTGTGCAACCGAGGAACAGGAAGAGGAGTCGATTGCCGAGGCGGTCGAGTACGAGGCAACCCGCCACATGTTCTACGACGCCACCAGGGAATCCGCATAACCGGAAGTCCTGTAGGTCGGTTTAGGTGTTCACCGAACACCGTAAACCGACAAGCGCCGTCACCAAAGCTCAGGAAATGACCAGTGCGAGACTTCGCGGCAGAACTTGAACAGCGTAAACAGTCCGGCCTGTACCGAACCCGCCGACTGATTTCCGGCCCCCAGCAGCCGTCTCTGACCTCCGATGGTCAGAGGCTGCTGTCGTTCTGCAGTAACGATTATCTTGGCTTGGCCAATCATCCCGCCAACATCGAAGCGCTCGTTAAGGCCTTGCCGGAGACTGGTCTGGGTGGCGCGGCGTCTCACCTGATTTGTGGTCATCATGATGCCCACCACCGCCTGGAAGAGCGTCTGGCCGCCTTCACCCAGCGCAGTGCCGCGCTGTTCTTCTCCACCGGGTACATGGCTAACATGGGGGTGATCTCTGCCCTGGCAGGACGGGGAGATACGATCTTCTCGGATCGGCTCAATCACGCTTCCATCATTGATGGCTGTATTCTCAGCCGGGCAAAAGTCCGTCGTTACCCCCACAGTGATATGGCCGCATTGGAGCGGATGCTGGCAGAAACCCCGGGCCACAAGCTGGTGGTGACCGATGGCGTGTTCAGCATGGACGGCGATATAGCGCCGCTCAGGGAGTTGGCTGCGTTGTGCAGGGCCAACGATGCCTTGCTGGTGGTGGACGACGCCCACGGTGTGGGTGTGCTGGGCCCCCAGGGGCGTGGCAGCGTGGCGGAGCTGGGATTGTCCGAGGAGGACGTGCCGGTGCTGATCGGTACCCTGGGCAAGGCCGTGGGCACCAGTGGCGCCTTTGTGGCAGGTTCGCAGGTATTGATGGATTACCTTGTGCAGAAGGCCAGGACGTACATATACACCACCGCGATGCCGCCGGCGATTGCCGAAGCAACGGTTGCCAGTCTCAACCTGATCGAGCGGGATGATGAGCGACGGGGGCACCTGAGCGAATTGATCGAGCGTTTCCGGCGCGGAGCCAGCGAACTCGGGTATCAGCTGATGCCCTCCCGGACGCCGATTCAGCCCATTATGGTGGGTGATAACTGGTCTGCACTGGCATTGAGTAAAGCCTTGGAAGAGCAGGGGCTGCTGGTAACCGCCATTCGCCCGCCGACGGTGCCTGAAGGTGAGGCACGGCTGAGGGTCACCCTGAGTGCCGCCCATACCCTGGCAGACGTGGACCGCTTGCTGAAGGGCCTGGCTGATTGCCGGGCACTGTCGGGCATTGCGGTGGAACAGTCCGCATGACTACCGGGAGCGCTGGCAGGTTGGTTGTGGTCGGCGGCTGGGGCGTGCGGAGTGACATGCTTTCCGACCTCTATGACAGCTGGCCAGGAGAGGTGATGCCCGTCAGTCTGGATGACAAACTGTTGACCGGGTGCGACTCGGTCGGGGCGGTTGCTGACGAGTTACTGGGCCGCTTCCCAAAGCCTGCAGTGTGGATGGGGTGGTCCCTGGGTTCGCAGGTTGCCATGGCCGCCGCCGCTCGCCACACCGGTGCTGTGACTTCTGTCATTACCCTCGGAGGCTTCCCCCGATTCACTGAAACAACGGGCTGGCCCTCGGGTATGCCGCAAGGCGAGTTTGAGGCGTTTGCCCGGGGGATTACCAGAGATCCTGACCGCTATTGGATGCATTTTCTGTTACTGATGATCAATGGTGATGCCCATGAATGTGAGGTCCGCAAGAAGCTGAAGTTTTGGCTGGAGCAGGGGGCTCCGGTATCCAGCGAGAATCTCGTCAAGGGACTGGACTGGCTCAGGACCGGGGATCAAAGATCGCTGTGGGGCAGTTCCGGAGTGCCGGCGTTGCATCTCATGGGGGAGAAGGACGTTGTTGTCAGGCCCTGGCGTGAGTGGGCCGGGCTGTCCGTGCAGAGCTGCACCGGGGTGGTACCGGGAATGGCTCACTGGCCCACGGGAGAAGCCGCCAATGAATGCCAGCAGGTGATAGCCGAGTTCCTGGCAGGCGCGCGCGAGGTGGGGCAATGGATGTCCTGATGCGATCGCCCGGTGAGGCCCAGCGCAACGACCAACCGCGCCAGCAGGATATCGCACGGGATTTTGGCGTGGCTTCTGAAACCTACGAATCCGCGTCGCGGCTCCAGCGACATATGGGGGGCGTGATGCTGGACCAGCTTGATTGCTGGCAGGCCAGCAGCAGCGAACCCGACATTCTCGACCTCGGCTGCGGTACCGGTTGGTTCACTCGTAAATTACGACAGGCTTATCCTGGAGCTCACGTCACCGGCATTGATCTGTCGCCGGGGATGATTGCTCACGCCAGATCCAACAGCCCGGCTGATATTGATTGGCTGGTGGCGGATGCGGTGCACATTCCGCTTCCCGACAATAGCGTCGATATCGTCTTCAGTAATCTGATGATTCAGTGGTGCGACCATCCGCTGTCGGTGCTGGCCGAATGCCGGCGCCTGTTGCGCCCGGGCGGCATACTGGTGTGCTCAACGTTGCTGGACGGTACCCTGAAAGAACTGGAACAGGCCTGGGCGCAGGCTGATCCGGGGCGTCGGCACGTCAATCGGTTCGAAGCTGCGCCCACCATCAAGCGAATTGTGGATGAAGTATTGCCGGGCGGGGAAGTGGCAACAGCAACCGTGACCCTGGACTATCCGTCGCCCCTGACACTTACCCGGGAGCTGAAATCTCTGGGAGCGGGATACAAAGGGCAGGATCGTCGTCGCACAGCGACAGCCCCGGGACGTCTGAGATCCATGTGTGCGAACTATCCGCGAACCCCCGAAGATACGATTCTGGCATCTTATCAGGCGTGCTGGATTACATACTTGTCTCCCCTTTTCTAACCCTAATTTCTGAACAGGTTTATCATGGCCGGAAAAAGCTTTTTCGTCACAGGTACAGACACCGAAGTGGGTAAGACCATCGTATCGTCCGCCATACTGGAAGCGGCCAGGACGATGGGCAAGCGGACCATCGGCATGAAGCCGGTAGCGTCCGGATGCGATCGGACATCGGAAGGACTTCGGAACGAAGATGCGCTGATGCTGCAGGCTGCGATGACGGAATCACTGGCCTATGACCGGATCAATCCTGTGACCCTGGAACCGGCCATCGCACCCCATGTGGCTGCAGAGCAAGCCGGTCGTCAGTTGACTGCGCAGCGGCTGGTGGGATTTTGCCGGGGCCTGCAGATGCAGCCGGCGGACCTTTTGTTGATTGAAGGTGCGGGTGGCTGGCGGGTGCCCCTGAACGACAGGGAAACCTATTCGGCAGTTCCGAAGGAGCTGGATGTGGGGGTTATCCTGGTGGTGCCGCTGAGGCTGGGGTGTATTAACCATGCCCTGCTAAGCGCTGAAGCCATTCGCAACGATGGGTTGACCCTGGCGGGCTGGGTGGCAAACCGCCCGGAAGAGGAACCCATGAGTTGTGAGCAGGAAACCCTGAACTACCTCCTGATGCACCTCGGCGCGCCTTGCCTCGGGGTTCTGCCCTGGCTTCGGGAACCGAATCCCCGGGAGTTGGCGGCGTTTCTTGATATTGATGTGCTGTTTGAAAACTGATCAGGTTTGTGGCCTACTAAGTCCAGTCAGGGGCATCAGGTATCGCAGTCATGATCAACAATACATTGGGCATTGGTATTCAGGGCATCCAGGAAGGCATGGCGGGCATGGAGAATGCGGCCCGAAAGATTGCCCGTGGCGGTGTTGATGGTCCCCAGGGCACTGCGGAGGGCGCTGGCTCTCTGGTGGAACCCATCGTCGAGCTGAATCTGTATGAGCGCAGTGTTGAAGCGTCCGCACAGGTTGTCAAAACCGCGGACGAGACGCTCGGCACACTGCTGGATATCATGGCCTGATCACGGTTCCTTCCAAAGCTGACCAAAACTGAACCGACCCCTTCGAACGAATCGTTATTATTCTGCGTAATTCTTCCCTCTTCGTAATGGCCTGATTGGCCAATCTTTTCTTCTCGGGTTAGCGCTGAACCCGCCTCACTCCAGTCTTTTTTGCCACAAATTGCAACACAAATTTCCAGCATGGCTATTGACAATTCTGTGCCTCTAAACGTATGTTTCAAACAAGTGTTTAATTAAGGCTGTGTTGCGATAGCATCACGGTGTCTGAGCAAACCCCAAGGCCAAGTACTGCAATCTGTGTTGCAGATGTGACCGAAAACCTGAGGTGGATTACATGCCTGAATACAAAGCGCCCCTGCGTGACATCAAATTCGTAATGAACGAGCTGCTGGACAGCGAGCAACACTACGCCAAGCTGGAAGGTGCCGAGGATGCAACTCCGGATATGGTGGACGCCATTATCGGGGAAGGTGCCAAGTTCTGTGAGCAGGTCCTGTCTCCGCTGAACCAGGTGGGCGACAAGGAAGGCTGTACCTGGAGCGAAGACGGTGTGAAAACTCCGACAGGCTTCAAGGAAGCCTACCAGCAGTACGTTGAGGGCGGCTGGCCGTCGATGACCGCCGATCCCAACTACGGTGGTCAGGGCCTTCCGCATTCCCTCGGTCTGGTTATGAGCGAAATGGTGGGTACCGCTAACTGGTCGTTCGGCATGTATCCGGGCCTCAGCCACGGCGCTACCAACACCATCGAGGCACACGGCACAGAAGAGCAGAAGCAGACCTACCTGACCAAGCTGATCAGCGGTGAATGGACTGGCACCATGTGCCTGACCGAGCCGCACTGTGGTTCCGACCTGGGTACCCTGCGTACCAAGGCCGAGCCCAACGCTGACGGCACCTATGCCATCACCGGTACCAAGATCTTCATCTCCGCCGGTGAGCACGACATGGCCGAGAACATCGTCCACATCGTTCTGGCTCGTCTGCCGGGTGCTCCGGAAGGTACCAAGGGCATCTCCCTGTTTATTGTGCCCAAGCAGCTGCCGAACGAAGACGGTTCCGCTGGCGAGCGTAACGCTGTGTCTTGTGGTTCCATCGAGCACAAGATGGGTATCCACGGCAACGCCACCTGTGTGATGAACTTCGACGGTGCCAAGGGCTGGTTGATCGGGCCGGAGAACCGCGGCCTGAACTGCATGTTCACCTTCATGAACACCGCCCGTATCGGTACCGCGATCCAGGGGCTGGGTGCGGCCGAGCTGGGCTTCCAGGGCTCCCTGGCCTACGCCAAGGAACGTCTGGCCATGCGCTCCCTGAGCGGTCCGAAGAACCCGGATGGCATCGCGGATCCGATCATCGTTCACCCGGACGTTCGTCGCATGCTGCTGACCCAGAAAGCGATAGCTGAAGGCGCCCGCGCGCTGATCTACCTGACTGCACAGCAGGCGGATATCGTTCACAGTGGCAAGACCGAAGAAGAGCGCAAGGCCGCTGACGAAGCCCTGGGCTTCCTGACCCCGATCGCCAAGGCGTTCCTGACCGAAATCGGTTACGAGTCAGCCAACCTGGGCATGCAGGTCTTTGGTGGTCACGGTTTCATCTCCGAGTGGGGTATGGAGCAGAACGTACGTGACGCCCGTATCGGCATGATCTACGAAGGTACCACCGGTATCCAGGCGCTGGATCTGCTGGGCCGCAAGGTGTTGATGACCCAGGGCGAATCCCTGAAGGGCTTCACCAAGCAGGTGCATGTGTTCTGCAAGGAAAACGCCGATAACGAGCAGCTGAAGGAATTCCTGGAGCCGCTGGCGGCCCTCAACAAGGAATGGGGCGATCTGACCATGAAGATCGGCATGACCGCCATGAAGAACCGCGAGGAAGTCGGCGCCGCGTCCGTGGACTACCTGATGTATTCCGGTTACGCCGTGTTTGCTTACCTGTGGGCCCGTATGGCCAAGGTTGCGCTGGACAAGATGGCTGACGGAACCAGCGAAGAAATGTTCTACAACGCCAAGGTGCAGACCGCGCGTTTCTACTTCAAGCGTATGCTGCCCCGCGCCAAGGCTCACGCCGAAAGCATGCTGGCTGGTGCAGACAGCCTGATGGATATGCCGGAAGAAGCCTTCGCCATTTAAGGCGCGGGCAGGCAGACCCGGAAAAGCCCGCTCTCCCCGGAGGCGGGCTTTTTTCATGAGTTAGGCTCGCCAATAGGGTAGAATACGCCCCTATAAAAATAACCTTGAGCGGACACATAGCCGAGAGGCACGCGACAGCAAACAGCTGGGTGTGTGCCGACAGACTGACTGGATTTTTGGAGAGTTTTAGATGGCTGATTATCAGGCACCTTTACGTGACATGCGCTTTGTTCTGAACGAAGTTTTCGATGCACCTGCACTCTGGGCGTCTCTGCCGAAAGTTGCGGAGAATGTAGACCCGGAAACCGCCGATGCGATTCTGGAAGAAGCCGGCAAGATTGCCAGTGGTGTGCTGGCCCCGCTGAACCGTGAAGGTGACGAGCAGGGCAGTAAGTGGAATGACGGCGAGGTCACCGCTCCAGAAGGCTTTAAAGAAGCTTACCAGACCATCGTGGAAGGTGGCTGGAATGGCCTGGGCGGCAACACCGAGTTCGGTGGTATGGGCATGCCCAAGACCCTGGTGGCCCAGTTCGAGGAAATGATGCAAGGTGCCAACATGGCGTTCGGTCTGGCACCGATGCTGACCGCCGGTGCCTGCCTGGCCCTGGATGCCCATGGTAGCCAGGAACTGAAGGAAAAGTACCTCCCGAACATGTATTCCGGCGTCTGGTCCGGCGCCATGGATCTGACCGAGCCCCACGCTGGTACCGATCTGGGCATTATCCGCACCAAGGCCGAACCGAATGATGATGGCTCTTTCAGCGTCACGGGTACCAAAATCTTCATTACCTGGGGCGAGCACGACATGGCGGAGAACATCATCCACCTGGTGCTGGCCAAACTGCCGGATGCGCCGAAAGGGCCGAAGGGCATTTCCCTGTTCCTGGTACCGAAGTTCATGGTCAATGACGACGGCTCCCTGGGCGAGCGCAACAGTGTGAGCTGTGGTTCCATCGAGAAGAAGATGGGGATCAAGGGCTCCGCAACCTGTGTGATGAACTTTGACGGCGCCAAAGGCTGGCTCGTGGGCGAGGAGAACAAGGGCCTGGCGGCCATGTTCACCATGATGAACTACGAGCGTCTGGGTGTGGGTATCCAGGGTATTGGCGCTGCCGAAGCTTCCCTGCAAAGTGCTCGTGAGTACGCGCTGGAGCGTATCCAGAGCCGTGCCCCGACCGGCGCCCAGCAGCCGGAGAAAGCAGCCGACCCGATACTGGTGCACCCGGACGTGCGTCGCATGCTGCTGACGATGAAAGGCTATGTCGAAGGCGGTCGCACCTTCTCAACCTACGTTGCCCAATGGCTGGATATTTCCAAGTACGCCGAGGATGATGAGCGCCGCAAGCACGCCGAAGGCATGGTGGCGTTGCTGACACCGGTTGCCAAAGCATTCCTGACCGATCGTGGCCTGGATGCTTGCATCATGGGGCAGCAGGTATTCGGTGGCCATGGCTTCATCCGTGAATGGGGCCAGGAGCAGCTGGTTCGTGACTGCCGTATCACCCAGATCTACGAGGGCACCAACGGTATCCAGGCACTGGATCTGATGGGCCGGAAAGTGGTTGGTAGCCAGGGCAAACTGTACGAGCTGTTTGCCAGTGACGTGGCTTCCTTTATCGAGGAAAACAGCGGTGATGAGAATCTGCGTCCGTACCTCGAGCCACTGGCAGCCGCATTAGAGCGTCTGTCCGATGTCACGGAACATGTGATCAATCAGGCGGGCGATAACCCCAATGCCATCGGCGCGGCGTCCGTGGACTACCTGGACCTGTTCGGTCTGACCGCCCTGGGCTATATGTGGGCGAAGATCGTCAAGGCTGCCGCTCCGAAAGCGGAAGGTGACACCTCCGGTTTCTACACCGGTAAGCTGAAGACGGCGCGCTTCTATTTCGATCGTCTGCTGCCGAAGACAGTATCACTGGCGGAGGGCATTCGCAGTGGCAGTGACTCGATGATGGCGCTGACAGCCGAGGAGTTCTGATCGTAACGGTCAGATGATGAAGTCGAGAAAAGGCAGATCCTGCGAGGGATCTGCCTTTTTTGTTATTGGGGCAAGAGTTTTTTTACAGGTTGTCCATGCGGTCAGGATTCAGGATAAACGGGTTCTCGTTACCCTGAAGCTCACTGACCTGGCGATGGCGAGTCAGCTCATGGTCGTCCGGGGGATCCATCCGGTTCCAGCTTTTAAAGACCGGGGAGGCACCGACCCAGGGCAGGTCGTAGGTATCCACCATGTAGGCAACCGCACGGGCGACATCACCTTTCACCTTGCCCGGTGGTGCAAAGAACTGGGCACTTTCCCGGTTTCCACACTCGTCTTCCCGTGCGCCAGCGCCAAGTTCCTCGTAACGGGCGTTGCGACGGCGCATTTCTACACGGTTGGTAACCGGCACCATGTTGTGGAGATCGGAAGCTATTTGGCGATAGCGGTCATCCCGGTCGCATTGGCTGGACGTGCCGCAGCCCAGGGCGCTTCGGACCGCCGAGAGAGGGTATATATGGCCCGCTGTCATGGTGAACCCTTTGTTTTTGAACGGGGTTTCGCAGAAGAATGAGGTGCCCCCATCGGCGTAGAGGGTTCCCCAGAACTGATCCCGGACAACCGCATCCGGGTCGCTGAATCGGGTATTCTGGCCGTTGACCAAAGGCGGGACCAGCAACAGTGTAAGGATAACAATAAGGGCGCTTGTCTGATGCATGCGTTCTTATACCTCGCTACGAGGGTTTGGGCCTTTGCCGATCAGGCCCAACCCCCATTACTTCAAGCGATCACGAAGGCGCTGATACCCCGCACGAACCTCTTCTCCAAGCTGGTGGGCTGACTGCCGGGCTTCGTGGGTGGCATCCTCGGCATCGTGCAGAATCTTGTCGAATTTGTGGCGGAACTTCTCCCAGTCCTTTTCCAGGTCGTCCCATTCATCCTTGACGTCTTCGCGGGCAAGGTGAAGCTGGACACGTGCTTCATCACGATACTGTTTGATTTTCTCCGACAGTTTTTTGAGGTCATCCTGCAGCGTCATATGAAACACCTCCTTTGGTAGATATTCCTTACAATGCTCCCGAACCTGAAAACCTGTCAAGAGGGGAGTTGGGGGGAGGGAGGTTCAGGTGGCGCGGGTTGCCAACAGGGTGGCCATGTCTTCCAGATAGCTCCAGGGAGAGGAAGGGGAAAACCCCTTGGCGGCGCGATCGATATCGCTGCATAGCTCCAGGGCTGAGTGAAGCTGGGGGCGGGAAAGCCGGCGTGCTGCCTGCTCGATGGTACGGGCCCGTTGTAGCTGGAAAACGCCACGTTGCTTGAGGAAGGCCGATGGGTTTTCGCGCTGCGCAGCTGCTGCCCGCAGTTCCATAGTGAGATTCAGGTCGCGGACCAGGACTGCCAGAAGCCCCAGAGGGTTCTCACCTTCCTGTTTGAGCACCCCGATCATCTTGCGGGCGTGGGGAGCCCGCCCGGCCAGCAACTCGGTTACCAATTCGAACCCGGTAAAGCGGGAACTGTCCTGAACAGCCTGTTCTATGACGTCTTCATCAATGGTTTTACCGGTGCCAAAGAGGGCCAGCCGATCCAGTTCCTGGCTGGCAGCCAGCAGGTTGCCTTCCAGTCTCTCGGTGAGAATGTTCAGGGCGCCCCGAGTCAGGCTCAGTCCCCTGGATTTGGCGCGTTGTTGCAGCCAGCCGGCAAACTTGTCGCCATCGACAGGCCACACTGGAACATGTACGCCCTTGTTCTGTAATTCCTTGTACCATTTCCTGCGGGTCTCGGCGGCGTCCAGTCTGGCGCTGATCAGCAGCAGTATGATGTCTTCGGGAGGATCCTGAAGAACTCTCTCAAGGACTGCGCGACCATCTCCGAGTTTGCCGGTGGGCAAGTGGATCTCGATGCGGCGTTTTTCCGCAAACAGGGACAGTGAACCAAATTCCTCGCCCACCGTGTTCCAGTCCAGTTGGTGATCGGCGTGAAACGTCATGCGCTCAAGGAAGCCGGCATCCCGGGCCGCGCTGCGGACCTGGTCGCAGCATTCCTGGACCAGCAGGGGTTCATCTCCGGAAATCAGATAGACCGGTGCCAGGGATTTCTTCAGTAACTGGGGAAGCTGGGCCGGTTGTGTTTTCATAATCAGCGAGTGTCTTGCTCTTGATCAGTGGCAGACTCTTCACTTAGCTGGTTCCGTAATTCGGTAACCCGTGCGTCCGTCAACGGTGCCAGCCGGAAAATGATCTGCTGTGCGAGCCGTTGATAGAGTTGTTGTCGGAGTTCCTCTTCCTCCCGCTGTTTGGCGAGCACATTGGTCTCGTCGTAGCGATAGGTCTCGCTGGTGTTAAGGCGGGTTTCCGCGATCAGCGGCAAGTCGTCACGGGTCAGCAGGTCCATGTCGACGGTCTGTCGTAGCGTGTATTCGGCAGCCGACGCCTGAACCGTAATGGCGCTGGCACGCCGATCCTGCCGGAAACCACGCAAGCGCAGAATGTAATCCGCCTGCTCCGGATCCCGAACGTCAATCTTGCCGAGCTCAAGCTGCTCCGTGACCGCCCGGCAAAGGTCGTCCGGTATTTCGTTGACGCAGGAGACCGCCAGGGGCTGCAGACCGGGCGGCACGGGTGGTGCCCCCCGTAACTGGAAGCCGCACCCGGTCAGGATCAGCGACAGCATGGCTGCCACTGAGAGTCTGATGTAACGACGTGGGTGCGAAGCGGTCATCTTAGTTGGCTACCACGTTGACCAGCTTGCCGGGAACCACAATGACCTTGCGAACCGTCTGGCCTTCGATAAAGCGCACAACGTTTTCGTTTTCCAGTGCGAGTTTTTCCAGGCTCGCCTTGTCGATGTCCGCAGGTACATCTGCTTTGGCACGGACTTTACCATTGACCTGCAGCACCACTTGGATCTGGCTGCGCACCATGGCCTCTTGGTCAGCCTCTGGCCATGGGGCGTCCACCACGGGCTTCTCATGGCCCAGGGCCTGCCACAGGCTGTGGCAGATATGGGGAACGATGGGTGACAGCATCAACACGGCAACCTCCAGCGCCTCCTGGCGGACGGCCCGGCTCTGGGGGGCGTCATCGGTCAGTTTGCCTACATCATTCAGCAGCTCCATCACCGCCGCAATGGCGGTATTGAAGGTGAGGCGACGGCTGATGTCATCACTGACTTTGGCAATGGTTTCATGGGTCTTGCGACGCAGATCCTTCTGGGCGTCGGTCAGGTTGCCCACGTCCAGCGCTGGCGTGTCGCCACCTGTCGCCAGTTCATTCACCATGCGCCACAGGCGCTTGAGGAAGCGGTGGGCACCTTCCACGCCGCTGTCCGACCATTCCAGGGACTGTTCTGGCGGCGCCGCGAACATCATGAACAGGCGTACGGTATCCGCGCCGTGCTGATCGATAATCGCCTGGGGATCGATGCCATTGTTCTTGGACTTGGACATCTTGGTGACCCCGCCAACCTCAACCGGCTGGCCATCTTCCTTGTGGACCGCTCCGACAACCTGACCCTTGGCATCCCGCTCGACGGTGACATCGGCCGGCGAGATCCAGGTTTTACCGCCTTTACCGTCTTCGCGGTAGTAGGTCTCCGCCAGGACCATGCCCTGACACAGCAGACGGTTGAAGGGTTCGGAACTATTAACCAGGCCCACGTCCCGCAACAGTTTGTGGAAGAATCGTGCGTACAGCAGGTGCAATATGGCGTGTTCTATGCCGCCGATATACTGATCCACCGGCAGCCAGTAGTTGGCGGCAGCCGGATCCAGCATGCCCTTGTCGTAGTTGGGGCTGCAGAAACGGGCGTAGTACCAGGACGACTCCATGAAGGTATCGAAGGTGTCGGTTTCCAGGGTCGCCGGCTGGCCTTCAAAGGTGGTTTTGGCCCACTCCGGATCGGCTTTGATGGGCGACTGGACCCCATCCATTTCGACGTCTTCCGGCAAAGCGACTGGCAACTGATCATCGGGTACCGGGCGTTCGGTGCCGTCTTCCAGGGTCATCATTGGAATTGGGGCACCCCAGTAACGCTGGCGGGAAACACCCCAGTCACGCAGACGATAGTTCACAGTGCGTTTGCCAATGGCGTTCTCTTCCAGGTAGTCCGCAATGGCATCAAAGGCTTCTTCGCTGGTCAGGCCGCTGTATTTGCCAGAGGACACCAGAATACCTTTTTCGGTAAATGCCTGTTCCTGCACGTCTATGTCACGACCGTCGCGGGCGGCGATCACCTGCTTGATCGGCAGGCGGTACTTCAGGGCAAACTCGTGATCCCGCTCGTCGTGTCCGGGAACGGCCATCAGGGCGCCGGTGCCGTAATCCGTCAGCACGAAGTTGGCAACCCAGACCGGAATTTCTTCCTGGGTGAGGGGATGGATGGCCTTGAAGCCGGTGTCGATCCCCTTCTTTTCCATGGTGGCCAGCTCGGCCTCGGCGACCTTGCTGTTGCGACACTCGTCGACGAATTCAGCGACGTCACGATGACGCTCCGCCGCAGCCTTGGCCAGCGGGTGTTCGGCGGCCACGGCCATATAACTGACGCCCATCAGGGTGTCCGGACGAGTGGTATAAACGGTGAGCCCGTCATCTCCGCCCTTCAGCGGGAAGGTCAGCTCGGTGCCGACGGACTTGCCGATCCAGTTGCGCTGCATGGTCTTGACCTGTTCCGGCCAGTCTTCCAGGTCGTCCAGGTCATTCAGCAATTCTTCGGCGTAATCGGTGATACGGATAAACCACTGGGGAATCTTCTTCTGTTCGACCAGGGCACCCGAGCGCCAACCGCGACCATCGACCACCTGTTCGTTGGCAAGTACGGTCTGATCCACCGGATCCCAGTTGACTGTGGACATTTTCTTGTACACCAGGCCTTTTTCGTAAAGGCGGGCGAAGAACCACTGTTCCCAGCGGTAATAGTCCGGCTTGCAGGTGGCCAGTTCGCGGTTCCAGTCATAACCAAAGCCCAGTTGCTTGAGCTGGTTCTTCATGTATTCGATGTTGGCGTAGGTCCACTTGGCAGGCGCGGTCTTGTTGGCGATGGCGGCATTTTCAGCGGGCAGGCCGAAGGCGTCCCAGCCCATCGGCTGCATCACATTCTTGCCCTGCATGCGCTGGTAGCGGGAGATCACGTCGCCGATGGTGTAATTGCGGACGTGGCCCATGTGCAGTTTGCCGCTCGGGTACGGGAACATGGACAGGCAGTAGTACTTGGGCTTGCCAGGCTCTTCCTTGACGGTGAAGGTGTTGTTCTCCTCCCAGAAGGTGCGGGCATTCTGTTCTACATTACGTGGGTTGTACTGCTCGTCCATTCCTGCCATTACCGAAATTACCTTGTGTGAAAAATAAAACCCTGTATCAAAATGATGTCCGGAGCGGGCCGAACATTCTAACGCACACGGAGGTTAACAGGTAGTCTGCCAAAATTCGTTTCATGTGCCAGACTTAAAATTATGGGGGAAGGCTGATTGGGTATGGCGGACCGGGACACGCTGTGAATACATCCCTGTACGCTTGACAAAAACATCCCTGTTTTTGACAGTCCCGGTCCGCCAACACCCAATCAGCCCCAGACCATCTGAGGAGTCGTTATGGCCGAGTCAGAACGCAGACATCTATCCGGAAAAGCCCTGGAAGTCTATGACCGGATGCTGGAGAGGGTGCAGTCGCGCCTCAATGAGTTGCAGGAAACCTCCCTGGAAACCCTGGAAGAAGAAGTCCAGAAAGCGGTTGAGTTCGAATACGAGTTGGAGGAAATGACCAGGGAGGAGGCGGATCTGCTGGGAGCTTATCTGCAGCGGGATCTGGAGCACCTTCTGCACTTTGTGGAGGAGACCGGTGAGGGGCTGACCGAGTGGTTGCAACTGGATATTGCGTTGCTTGAGCATCAGCTTGCGGACAGGCTGCTTTCTGTTGCAGACAAGACGCTGGTGGATAATCTGGAACTACGCCAGAAGCTGGAAAACCAGGAGGTCGGCCATTACATTTCCGGCGAGGTGGCGACAGCGGGGATGTTCCAATGTCTGAATTGCGGCCATATGCGCTGTCTGACCG
The DNA here is from genome assembly GCF_003994855.1 of Marinobacter sp. NP-4(2019). Classification (NCBI taxonomy): domain Bacteria; kingdom Pseudomonadati; phylum Pseudomonadota; class Gammaproteobacteria; order Pseudomonadales; family Marinobacteraceae; genus Marinobacter; species Marinobacter sp. NP-4(2019). The sequence continues at coordinate 3,141,481 of NZ_CP034142.1, read as the reverse complement.
CCACCAGCCATTTGGAGCCTTGCGAGGCCTGCGGTTCCCACTACTACGAGCGCGTGACCAGCCGCTGGCCCCGTAAGTCGGAATAGCGGTGCACCGTGTCCCAACAAGTAGGTCGGATTAGGCGAAGCCGTAATCCGACACAGAAGTTCATGTCGATTGTTGGATTACGCTTTGCTAATCCAACCTACGGTTTGGGGATAATCCGCTCGCGCACGAAGACAATGAGAATAAGCGCCAGGGTCAGCACCGGCCAGGAGCCGGTCTGCATATAAGGCGTGCTGCCGGATGCGACATATACCTCTCCGGTCAGAACCGCGCGCTCGAACTGGGGAATGGTCTCAGCCAGCTGTCCCTTGTGATCAATGATCGCAGTAACGCCATTGTTGGTGCCCCGTAGCATATAGCGGCCGGTTTCCAGTGCGCGCATGCGGGCAATCTGCAGATGTTGCAGCGGGCCAATGGAATCGCCAAACCAGCCGTCGTTGCTGATGGTCAGCAACAGGTCGGTGCCCCGGGCATTGCGGGCGACAAAATCCGGATAAGCCACTTCGTAACAGATGAACGGCATGATGCGTCTGCCGTTGGCAATCAGGGGGGGTTGGTCGGCCGGCCCCCGGCTGAAGCTGGACATCGGCAGGTCGAAGAAGCCGATCAGCCCACGCAGCCATTGCTGAAGGGGCACATACTCGCCGAAAGGCACCAGTTTCTGCTTATGGTACATACCTTCGCCATTGCCAATAGCCATGATGCTGTTGTGGAAGGTGAAGTCCTCGATGCGGTTGCTGAAACCGTACCAGGGGATGCCGGTGATCAGTGTGCTGTTGTCCCCCAGTTCTTCGGCAATGTGTTCGATGATTTTGCCGGCCTGATCCTGAGGAATGGGGATGGCGGTTTCCGGCCAAAGAATGAGGTCGGTGTCCCACTGCTCCTCCGTCAGCCCCAGATAGACCACAATCTGATCGCGAAGGAAGTCGGGGTCCCACTTGATCTGTTGGGGGATGTTGCCCTGCATGGAGGCAAAGGTGACGGCCTCGTCGCTGACGCTGGTCCACTCGATTTTCGACAATGTGGGGCCGGTTACCCAGGGGATGAGCGCCAGTACAGCAACGATCACGGCATTGGCGGTGCGCTTGTTGAGAACGAGCCACCATGCACTGTAGATGGCGACGCTGGTGACGGTTATCCAGAAGGTCACACCATGCACCCCGACCAGTGGCGCAAAGCCTCCCAGCGGCCCGTCCACGTGGGCATTTCCCAGGTACAGCCACGGGAAACCGGTCAGCAGCCAGCTGCGCACCCAGTCGCCAAGAATCCAGATGGCGGGGAAGAGGAGGAGGCGGCGCACCAGGCTCTCCTTTGCCAGCTTGCCCCAGCCCCAGAAGGCGATGGCGTGGAACAATGCGAGGCCCGCCACGAAGAGTGCCGTCAGCAGGATCGCCAGGGGGACAGAGGTATTGCCGTGCTCACTGATGCTGATGTAGACCCAGCTGGCGCCACTGCCAAAAATCCCGAGGCCGGTAAACCAGCCCGCCCGGAACAGCTTGTGAGGTGCCAGCGGAACGCTTGCCAACAGGATCAGTACAAGGGAAACCGGCCCCAGCCACCACCACTGAAAGGGCGATAGCGTCAGGGTTTGCAGGGCGCCCGCCACCACGAGGGTGACGGTTCTCAGCCAGTGGTTACCTGACAGGCGCGTGTCCGGAATTCGGGGAAGGGCGTCGTTATTGCTCACTACGGGTTACCTGCAGCAGACGGATGACTCGGTTATCAGCGTTCGCAATAGTAAATTGCAGCCCGCCAAATGCAACCGATTCACCTCGCCTGGGCAGGTGGCCGAATTCCTTGAGAACCACACCGCCAATGGTGTCGAACTCTTCCTCATCCAGCTCCGTCTGGAAAAACTCGTTAAAGTCGTCCACCGGTGTGACCGCTTTTACCGCAAAGCTGCCGTCTCCCCGGGCTTTGATGTGGGTCTCCTCATCAAAGTCGTGTTCGTCCTCGATTTCACCCACAATCTGTTCAAGCACGTCCTCAATGGTGATCAGCCCGGCGGTCCCGCCGTACTCATCCACCACAATGGCCATATGGTTCCGGTTTTCCTTGAACTCTTTCAGCAACTGGTTAAGACGCTTGCTTTCGGGCACGAACGTCGGTGGTCGCAGTATTTCGCGTATACGGGACCAGTTGACGTCATTATTGAGGGCCAGCGGTAAAAGATCCTTGGCGAGCAATACGCCAATGACGTCGTCCTGGCTGTCGCCAATGACGGGAAACCGACTGTGTGCAGAGGAAATGATTTCGCCAAGAAATTCTTTTGGTTCCTGGGCGGCCTTGACAGTGACCATCTGGGAGCGGGGGATCATGATCTCGTCCACCCGCATGTCGATGACCTGCATGGCACCTTCGATGATGCTCATGGCATCGGCGTCGATAATGTTCTCTGATTCCGCATCCCGCAGGATTTCCAGCACGTCCTCGACGGACTCAGGCCCGCTGGAGAAGGCCTGTGATATACGCTCCAGCCAGGACCTGTTGCCCTGACTGCGACTCGACTGATCGTCGCTCATGAGTCTTGTTCCGCTTCCTCTGGTTCGTAAGGATTGCCATATCCAAGCTGTTGTAGCAGCCGGACTTCGAGGGCTTCCATGACCTCGGCATCATCATCTTCAATATGATCATAGCCCTGAAGATGAAGCATGCCATGTACAACCATGTGTGCCCAATGGGCCTCAAGTTCTTTATGCTGATCTTTGGCCTCTTTTTCAACAACCGGGGCACAAATGATGAGATCTCCGACCAACGGAACTGTTATACCCGCTGGGGCCTCAAATGGGAAGGACAGCACATTGGTTGGCCCGTTTTTGCCCCGGTACTGGCCATTGAGTTCCGCGCTCTCATCGCTATCGACAATACGAATTGTGACCTCGGACGCGGTGTCCCCGAGCCAGGCGCATTGCGCCCATTGCTCAAGCCTCTCTGCTACCGGAATGCCGGAAGCGTCATAAACCTGTTGCAGATCTACTGTTAGCCTGTTCACTGGCCGGTGGCGCTCCCATCGTCAAAGGAATCGTAGGCTTCCACTATGCGTTGGACCAGGGGATGACGAACCACATCCTTTGCTTCAAATCGTGTAAAGCCAATGCCGGAAACCTTGCTCAGCACGCCGGCAGCATGAATCAGCCCGGAGTTTTCGCCGCGAGGCAGATCGACCTGGGTGGTGTCACCGGTAATCACCGCCGTGGAGCCAAAACCAATCCGGGTCAGGAACATCTTCATCTGCTCCCGGGTGGTGTTCTGGCTTTCGTCCAGGATGATGAAGGAATTATTCAGAGTGCGGCCACGCATAAAGGCAAGGGGCGCAATCTCGATCACGCTCTTTTCAATCAGCCGGGTGACATGGTCAAAGCCCAGCATTTCATAAAGGGCGTCGTACAGCGGGCGCAGGTATGGATCCACTTTCTGCGCCAGATCTCCAGGCAGGAAGCCCAGCTTTTCACCGGCTTCCACCGCTGGACGAACCAGCAGGATGCGCTTTACCTGCTCGTCCTTCAACGCTTCCACCGCACAGGCCACCGCCAGCCAGGTCTTACCAGTACCGGCCGGGCCAATACCGAAGTTGATGTCGTGGGTGCGGATGTTGTGCACATACTTCTGCTGGTTGGCCCCGCGCGGCTTGGCCTGCAGCTTGGGCGTCTTGATGACGGTCACCGCGCCGTCGTAGGGAACATCCTCAGGCAGCCGCTCGAAGCCGGTTTCACGAATGAACAGGTGCACGGTGTCAGGAGAAATGTCGTCAGTGGCTTCGGTTTCCCGGTACAGGTGCCGGATAACCTCCACGGCCGCCGCCACATGCTCGGTCTCGCCTTCCACCCGGAAGTGGTGGTTACGGCGACCGATCTTGACCCGCATACGCCGCTCAATGTGCTTCAGATGCTCATCAAACTGGCCACAAAGGGTGGTCAGCCGGTGCTGATCGACGGGGTGCAGGTCAAATTGTCTGGAATCGTTGGCTTTCAAAAGTGCTCCGTTTTGTTTACTCCCCTGTTTGCATTCCGGGAGTACGAATGTTTGATTCGGTGTCAACGGGAGAGGGCCGGAACGTCTTTCCAAAAAACGCCCGTAAATACATCCCTGTAGGGCTCGGTCGCGCCATCCCTGGCGCTCCACGTTTTTGGAAAGACGTTCCGGCCCTCTCCCTGATTAATCTATGTGCAGGCCCAGCGCCAAAAAAACAAGTAGGTCGGATTAGACGCAGTCGTAATCCGACAAAGTTCGAGATCGCATTTTTTGTTGGATTACGACTTCGTCTAATCCAACCTACGGTCAATACCGCCCGATTAAACTCTGCTCCCGGCATGCACGTACAAAGTCAGCGGAGAGCGGTGGGGCTTTCCTCCCAAAAATTTCGAAGGCCAAGGATGGCCTGAGAGAAGCGCACATGGATGTGCTCGTAGCGGTTTTTGGGAGGAAAGCCCCACCGCTCGCCATGCTCCAAACTCGGACGAATCGGAAAACAAGCTTAGTATAACTCCGAGCTTGTAGGCACACCGCGCAACGAGTTGGGATAAGCCTCAACAATCTCGACGTCGATAAAGTGCCCCACCACTTCCGGATTCTCATGCCGGAAATTCACAATCCGGTTGTTCTCCGTCCGCCCGGCATACTCACCCGGGTCTTTCTTGGACAAACCCGTTACCAGAATCCGCTGAGTCGTACCCACCATCTTGCGACTGATGTCCATGACATTCTGATTCAGCCGATCCTGCAGAATGCTCAGGCGCTGCTTCTTCACCTCCATCGGTGTGTCATCCGGCAAATCTGACGCCGGAGTACCCGGCCGGGCGCTGTAGATGAAACTGAAGGACATATCGAAGCCGATGTCATTGATCAGCTTCATGGTGTCCTCGAAGTCTTTCTCGGTTTCGCCAGGGAACCCGATAATGAAGTCCGACGAGAAACTGATGTCCGGGCGAATCTTACGCAGACGGCGGAGTTTGGATTTGTACTCCAACGCCGTGTGACCACGCTTCATGGCCGCCAGGATTCGGTCCGAGCCGCTCTGAACCGGCAGGTGCAGATGGCTGACCAGTTCCGGTACCTGCTCATAGACCTCGATCATCGCATCGGTGAACTCTACCGGGTGCGAGGTGGTATAGCGGATGCGGTCGATACCGTCGATGGCGGCCACCAGGGTGATCAGTTCTGCCAGATCCATGGTGTCGCCGTCGTAGGTTTCGCCACGGTAAGCATTGACGTTCTGGCCCAGCAGGTTCACCTCGCGTACGCCCTGGCTGGCCAGATGCGCCACCTCGGCAATCACGTCATCCGCCGGGCGGCTGACTTCCTCGCCACGGGTGTAGGGCACCACGCAGAAGGTGCAGTACTTGCTGCAGCCTTCCATAATGGACACAAACGCGGAGGGTCCGTCGGCTCCCGGTTCAGGCAGTTTGTCGAACTTCTCGATTTCCGGGAAGCTGACGTCCACCACGCCGACGCCGTTACCCTTGGTGCGGACCTCGGTGATCATGTCTGGCAGGCGGTGCAGGGTTTGTGGGCCAAACACCATATCCACGTATGGTGCGCGATCCAGAATGGCCTGGCCTTCCTGGCTGGCGACGCAGCCGCCGACTCCGATGATCAGGTCCGGTTTTTTGCTCTTCAGGCCCTTCCAGCGACCGAGCTGGTGAAACACCTTCTCCTGCGCTTTTTCACGAATAGAGCAGGTGTTCAGCAGCAGAATGTCGGCGTCATCGGGTGTGTCCGTCATTTCGACGGTTTCACCGGTCTTGAGCAGGTCCGCCATGCGGGCAGAGTCGTACTCGTTCATCTGACAGCCGTGGGTCTTGATGTACAGCTTCTTGGCCATGATTCTCACGTAATCTGGTGGATGTGGCGCCGGGCTCGCGATGGTTCAAAGAGGCGCTAGCAAAAAAGGAACTGCGTATTATAACGGGGTGATCAATCCGCAACCACCATTGTCTCGGCTTGTTGCTAGTTTCGCTGTGGTATTATTTGCTTCTTTTTAGGTTTGGGGCTGAAGCGATTGGGGAGGGGCTTTCCAAAAAGCGCCCGTAAATACATCCCTGTAGGGCTCGGTCGCGCCATCCTTGGCGCTCCACGTTTTTGGAAAGCCCCTCCCCAATCGCTTCGTCAGACCTCCGAGTGACGCTCGACCCGTAGGTCGGATTAGCCGAAGGCGTAATCCGACACCCCAACAACCAACCCCATACAACGCTATGACCCCAGAACGCCTGGCCCGAATCAAACAAACCCTGAATACCCGCCAACCGGATCTCAGCGTCCTTACCGACCAGGTCCATAAACCCAGAAACCTGTCTGCCATCATCCGTTCCTGCGATGCCTTTGGGCTGGCCACCATGCACACCGTCTGGCCAAAGGAAGGCTTTCGTGCCTTCCGCAAGACTGCCGGTGGCAGCTACAGCTGGGTGACCACCCACACCCACCGCACCATGGAGGACGCGATCGGCACGTTGAAAGGTCAGGGCCATAAACTCTACGCCGCACAGTTGTCCGACCGTGCAATTGACTACCGCGACGCCGATTTCACGGTGCCCTGTACGGTGATCATGGGTAATGAAGTAGATGGTGTCAGTGCCAACGCCGCCGAGCAGGCGGACGAGCATATCGTGATTCCGATGATGGGTATGGTGGAGTCCCTGAACGTTTCCGCCGCCTGCGCCATCATCCTGGCCGAAGCCCAGCGCCAGCGAAAGGCGGCAGGGCTGTACGATTACCGGCGCTTGCCGGATGATGAATACAACAGATTGCTATTCTGCTGGTGCCAGCCAACCGTCAAACGCTACTGCGATGACCGCAACCTGCCGTATCCGCCGATAGATCCGGATACCGGCGAGCTGATTGATGGCGTCGGCTGGATGCAGGGCGTTCGCGAACTTCGCAAGAACCGCCCCCGTTGGGATGACGTCCCGGCTGTTGAGGAGTCGGATCAGGGTTGATCCGACTTCCAGGTGATATGCGGGCTACCATTTATCCAGTTGCAGGCCGTGCTTTTTCAGGTAGTCGCCGTGTTCTTTCAAGTATTGCTCGGTTCCTACCGTGAACTCTGCCGGATCGCCATCGATTTCAGACGCCTGCATTCGCATCACCTCTATTTCGTTGCCGCGTTGATTCAATATCCAGCCAACAACAGTGCCGCCGGGAGCGAGCCCAAGTATTAGCGTATGACGAACATCCTCAAAGCTACCTTCTGATGTGTAGACAGTTGCTTTTTCGCGCATTTTTTCCAGAATATCAGGTGTTAGCTTGATAAGCTTTGCGAAATATTTCTGCTCAGCAAAGGAAAACCACGTTAAGAATACGAGTTCCGGAAACGGATCGGCCTGAGCACCTTTCCCTCGGGGGCCGAGGGGGCCTTTCCAGCAGCACCCAACACTTCCAACAGGTTGTTTCCAGCTCCTTACACCAGACTTTTCCAAGTGCATGTTCGTTACCCATATCGGGTAATGTTTTGGGGCACCGATTGCAATTCGCCAATATTCTTCCTTAGACGCTGTCGCACAGCCTGATATAAAAAGTAGCAAAGCCAGTAATGGGATAGTGATCCTCATTGGCATCATGTTATAGATTCCTGTTTGGATAAATCGCACGGTCTGTCTCTGGTACGTTTGGTCTTAGGTTCCGGAAGAGCGAGATTTGTGCTGGTACGCCTGCCAGTGATGTTTGGTAATCGTTGTAGTGGGCTGAGTAGTGAGTGTACCGCTGTCGAATCAGGTTAAGTTCTGAGTTCGACAGGTTGATTTCGTGTGACGGGTCCCGCAACAAAGATTCGAACTTCGGCAGAAGGGCTGTTAAGTCCTGGGGAAGTTCGCTTTCGCTGGAATGGGCTCTCAGTTCTCCAAAAGGTACCCCTGCCATCTTTGCTTCAGAGTGCATCAAGTGGAGTGGTATGCGTGAGTAGTCTCCACGTACGTTCCTGATCATGCGAAGCATGATTTCCATTTGTCCATCCGGGGAAGGGTGAGAACGATAGTCTCGATCTATTTTGAGACTCGCCCTGTCGGTCGTCACTCCATCGTGAGTTTCAATATTTTGTCGCAAGGGAAGGCTGAATTCTCCAATCCACTTTTCTCGGACAAGGTCGGCTTTTAGGATCTCGAGGGAATCCCACTCCTTTGTCTGTTCCGGCCACTTATAATGGTTTGAGGGGATTGGTATTCGGGGGTGAGTTGAACATCTTCGATAGACTCTTCGGCGTATCCACCGCCAATGTCTGAATGCGCGCCGGGCAGGGCTAATTCTTTAAAATTACCAGGAAGGGTGCCATCAGAATTCCTAATGCTGTTGAGTGCAAAATTCTTTCGTTTTTCGTCTGAAGCAGTGATGTGCAAAACTCGACCGACATTGCGAGAATCGACGTGTAGTTTGACCGGATCGTTGCGTTCGTTGTGAGCGAAAAAGTCGCCAGACTGAACGTTTATGATTCCTGCGACAGTATCAAAAATACCCAGGAATCGAATCTGGACGTCATCTGGCCAGCTGATTTTTTGCTCTTTGAGCATCTTCCCCAGAAGACCTTCGCTTCCTTTGGATATTTCGTGAGAAGCGTGACGTGCCGCTGCGGCCCCTCTGCTGAACTCGAAGAGATCGACCGTCAATCGTTTGATTTTTTGATTCTTGATATCCATGGATAGGAGCCGCTTAAGTTCTTCGAATACCTTGTTTACTTGTGTGATGACACCGGTCTGGCCGAGGCCCGTGACGGCATCAAGTAATCGGTCGTCCTCTCCATTTTTGGTTCCCACACCAGGGACATAGACTGGATACCGATAGATTCTTCGGTCATGTGTATCCTCAATCCCCTCTGGGTATACATTCCATAGCTTTGCGATGTTGGTGGGGGCATTTGAGTAGCTTGTATCAGCTCTTAATGCGATTAACTGCTCGCATTCGTCAATTGATGCAGCGCCATTTTCGAGCGCTTTTGAGCACTGTCTTTCTGTTATTTCTCGCAACTGCTGACTGTTAAACGCATTATTCAACGTCCCATCCGTAAAAATCCCCACCTCAACATGAACTTCCGGCTCCTTCTCCTCCTGCACCTCGATGTCCTCTGCGGATTTGATACCAGCGATAGTCGTGGCCATCACCGACGCCGATGATTCGGTAGCAGAGGAAGCCTGTTGCATTGGGTGGGGCTGGCTCTCATCGGAGTCTGTGCTTGGGTGAGGTGAGGGCGAGCCGGAGCCCGGGAAGAATGGCCCGCGTTTAATATCCTGTGGCGTTAGTTGGGCTGCGTTCAGGTCCTGTAGCGGGTCATCAAGGCTAAAGGGCAGCGGGCTTGTGGGTTGCCATTCGCCGCCCTGCGGCAATTGCGGGTTCGTAAGCCAGGCGACAACCGGGGATAGTGGGTCTTCGTCCAGTGGTCCGTGGACCAGAAACGCTTCGCCTGTGTATACCAGGTTTGCCGCTAACTCGCAGAGGTCCGCCCGGTCGTAGGGTTGCAGCCTGAGCAGTTGGCGCAGTTCCTGATCGCTGAATTGTCCTGCGTGGATTCTGGCGCGGGTCTCGAAAGCCGCCAGGAAGGGGCATTCTATTCGTGGAATATCGTAGGGGGTCAAATCCATTGACCGCTTGAGTTGCATCGTCACCACTCCTTGCTGACGTATAGGTTTTAAGGCGGGGTAAGCATAACGGATTCGGGGCCGATGTGACCGTTTTGCGTCACATATTCAGTCAGTCGGTGACCATTCGCTGGGTCGTCCCGGTAAAGAGTTGGTGATAGGTGCCGTTGTCGATCAGTTCCTGAGCAGCTTCGTCGAAGTGGTGTCTTAGGCGCATGCCCTGATCTGACTGATGAAACCGGTAGGCCAGTTCCTGTACGCCAAATTCCGCACCGTGATGAATCATGGCCCGTAGCCCCAGGCGGTTCAGAAGTTTCACACCATCGGACTGATACTCAATGGTGGCGTCTATGCGCCCCAGAGCCAGTTTATGCATGTTCTGCTCCAGCGAGTTGCCGGGTTCGATCTGGATGCCGGAAATATTTCGCAGTTCTTCGGGGTAATAGCGTCCCCGGATTGTGCCGACGTTGAGGCCGGCCAGCTCGTCAATATGATTAAGTGGGCCGGTCTTGTGACGGGTGAAGATAACAAAACCGTGGGTCAAGGCAATGGGTCTGCCAGTTACGCCGGGTTGCTCCGGGTCGCCCACGATTTCAGGGAACAGAACATCAGCGGTGCCATCCCGAAACATCTTGTTCGCTCTTGCCCAATGATCAATATTCAGCACCTTGCAGTGAATATTGCGTGATTCCAGATTCTGTATAAGTCGCTTGGTCCAATCAAAATTGGCTTGGGTCAGTGCCGGATCGCCTGTCGGACCATTCACCACCAGGCAGGGAGGCTCATTACTGAACAGTGGGGTTGGCCAGGCTAACAGGGAGCATGCAAGACAAATTCGGCAGGCGTTGGCAAAGGCTTGAATGCATAAGCACAACATGGGCGCTTTCATCGCAGCCTCCCACTGAGTCGTGTCCCTCCAACTGTGTCTTGTGCCAGTGGCTGGTAACACAAGAACTGCGTATGTTCTGAACTAACTCTACGCCACCTGCGGCGAAACGAAAGAAAAACTTGAGGTCAGAAAGGGGAGGAGAGGTGTCGGGACGAGAGGTGTCGGGACGACACCTCCGGTGCTGGCTTATTCCCGCCCCTCCAGATAGCGCTGCAACTGCTCCCGAAGCGCCTTTGGCAGCCGGGTTATGGTCAATGCATCCTTGTCCTTGTCGTAGTAGACCGCCTGGTTCACCAGATCCGAGGAGAAAGACACACTCATACCGCCGCCGGAACCGGCGATGCGCACCAGCTTCTTCACCTTGCGGTGGTCCGGGTGCAGTACCCCGCTTTCGGGAAGCTCTGCAGCCTGGGATGCAAACTCCTTGAAGCGCTCTGGCTGGCTTTCATCGAGATAGCCGGACAGGGCTTCGATGGCGACAGGCTCGCCCAGGGCGTGTTGTTCCTTGCAGAATTCATAGGCCCGGGCGCGTACTTTGCCGGCTTCTTCCGGCTCGGCAGTCTTCGCGAACGCTTCCACCGCATCCAGAAACGTCACGGTTTCTTTTTCCACGTCGACCTGATTGGTGAAACCACACAGCTTGATGAACAGGTCACCGCCTTCGCCGGTGCCGCGTGCATGCACCAGAGTCAGGTAATTCTCGCCGGGATTGTCGCCACGCCAGTCGTCCAGCTCGATGCGGGCCGCCAGGTTCAGACGGGACAGACTAAGGATGTCGGTAGCGTCCAGCGTCTGTTTGGCGTCAAAACGCATGGCGCTGTCGTTTTCCAGGATCAGCAGGTACACCACTTCCGAGTCAGCCAGGGCTTCGTGGACAATCATCAGGTGCCCCTCGAACTCCTCCTGGGCGCCGTTCAGCAGTTCCTGCCACTGCCCGAACAGGCGATCGGTCAGGGAGGTGAAGGATTGCCTGTCCTCCAGGTAATCCTTGAGCCAACTGCTGAAGGGGCTTTCGCCGATATCATCGGAGAAGCGGCCGTATTTCTTGCCGGGCTTGCTGTTGAACAGGCGCTTCATCTGCTTGTGAAGGGCCTCGTAGTCGCCGCCCGGCTCGGTCAGGGCTTCGCCCGGGCGAACCCGTGCCGGTTGTCCGGGCTGATACTGGCTGGCAAAGAGAGTACGAAGCTGCTTGATGGCCATGAAATCGTCGTTTCCCTGGTTGGTAAAAAAACAAAGCCCTGAGGGCTGACCTTCAGGGCTTTGCATTGTACCGATTTTCCGGACCCGGTGAATTGTCGGATTACGCTTTGCTAATCCGACCTACGATAAGGCATCAAATCCGCTTGTGACGAACCAGATCCTGTACCAGCTCGTTAACCGCCCCAGGAATGTCCTGGTCGCTGTCTGCGGAAGCCGTAGCGGTGGCGACATCGGAACCCAGGTTAACCGCAACCGCAATCAGTCCATGGGCGGACAGCAGCTGGGCAGTACGTCGGCGATCTTCAGCCGTACCGGCATTGTCCTCGCTGAGCACAACCGTGGTCTTGCCCTGATCAAACAGCGCGCGTTCCACCGCCAGTGCCAGTGCCGGCGCCTGCTTGCCGTTACAGGCAATAATGGCCGGCTTCTGGGCCAGGCGACGGGCGCGTTCTTCCACGCTAACCGGCTCGAGGGACTCCACATCACTTGCCGTACCGGCGATCATACCGGCGCCCACAGTCACGTTGGTCAGCCTGTCGATTACGATGAAGCTGCCCGTGGCATGGTTACGCGGATAGGCATCAAACGCGATTGGCTGGCTCAGTGTCAGTTCACAGAGGCCGATCTCATTGAGCTGAAGTGCTGTTGGATTGGTCTTCTGCTCCAGGGTATTCACGTCAGTCTGGTGGTGAATTGTCTTCACGGTACCAGAGGTAAAGGTCGGCCCCAGCTTGATGTCATACAGGCGCCCGGTTTCCAGCGGGGCGTCGGTCATCCACACGATATTGGCGTTAAAGCGGTTGCCCACCTCCGGCTCATCTTCCGCCTTGACCAGCATGTCGCCACGGCTGATGTCGATTTCATCATTCAGGGTCAGGGTGACGGCCTGATCGATGTAGGCTTCTTCAACGTTCCCTTCAAAGGTGACGACCTCCTTGACCGTGCTGGTGCGGCGGGACGGTAAAGCCATGACCTTGTCGCCGGGGTGGATAACACCGGAGGCGATAGTGCCGCAGAAACCGCGGAAGTCCAGGTTGGGGCGGTTGACGTACTGAACCGGGAAGCGGAAGTGCTCCAGGTTCTTGTCACGGGAGACTTCCACCGTCTCGAGGATTTCCATCAACGGCTGACCGGTGAACCAGGGCGTGTTTTCACTCCGGTTGACCACGTTGTCGCCTTCCAGGGCCGAGATCGGCACAAAGCGGATATCCTTCAGGCCGAGCTTGGCGGCAAAGGCCAGGTACTCGTCCTTGATCTCGTTGAAGCGCTCCTCACTGAAATCCACCAGGTCCATCTTGTTGATGGCCACCACGATGTGACGGATGCCCAGCAGGGACGCAATGTAAGAGTGCCGGCGAGTCTGGGTCAGCACGCCGTGGCGGGCGTCAATCATCAGGATTGCCAGCTGCGCCGTGGACGCACCGGTGGCCATATTGCGGGTGTACTGCTCATGGCCCGGAGTGTCAGCGATGATAAACTTGCGCTTGTCGGTGGAAAAATAGCGGTAGGCCACATCAATGGTGATGCCTTGTTCCCGCTCCGCCTGCAGGCCGTCCACCAGCAATGCCAGATCCAGCTTTTCACCGGTGGTGCCCACTTTGGCGCTGTCGGTTTTCAGGCTGGCCATATGATCTTCGTAGATCATCTTGGTGTCATGGAGCAGGCGGCCGATCAGGGTGCTTTTACCATCGTCGACACTGCCGCAGGTCAGTAGACGCAGCAGTTCCTTGTTCTCGTGTTGCTTCAGGTAGGCCTGAATATCTTCAGCGATCAGATCAGACTGGTGTGACATCTTAGAAGTACCCTTCCCGCTTTTTCTGTTCCATGGAGCCGGCTGAATCGTGGTCGATCACACGACCCTGACGCTCGGAGCTGGTGGCCAGCAGCATTTCCTGAATGATTTCAGGCAGTGTGGTGGCCTCGGACTCGATTGCGCCGGTGAGGGGATAGCAGCCCAGGGTGCGGAAGCGGATGGACTTCATCATCGGCTTTTCGCCTTCCTTCAGGGGCATGCGATCGTCGTCCACCATGATCAGTGTGCCGTCCCGTTCAACAACCGGGCGTACAGCGGAGTAGTACAGCGGAACAATCTCGATGTTTTCCAGGTAGATGTACTGCCAGATGTCCAGCTCGGTCCAGTTGGACAGCGGGAATACGCGGATGCTCTCGCCCTTGTTGATCTTGCCGTTGTAAGTATTCCACAGCTCCGGGCGTTGGTTCTTTGGGTCCCAACGATGGTACTCGTCGCGGAAGGAATAGACCCGCTCCTTGGCGCGGGACTTTTCTTCATCGCGACGTGCGCCACCAAAGGCAGCATCGAACTTGTACTTGTCCAGGGCCTGCTTAAGAGCCTGGGTTTTCATCACATCGGTGTGCTTGGCACTGCCGTGGGTGAAAGGCCCGATGCCTTGCTTGATGCCGTCCTCGTTCTTGTGAACGATCAGATCGAGCCCGTACTCTTTAACCTTGCGGTCCCGGAATTCAATCATGTCCTTGAACTTCCAGGTGGTGTCCACGTGCATCAGGGGGAAGGGCGGTTTACCCGGGTAGAACGCCTTCCGTGCAAGATGCAGCATGACCGCAGAATCCTTGCCGATGGAGTAAAGCATGACCGGGTTATCGAACTCGGCCGCGACCTCCCGAATGATATGGATGCTTTCAGCTTCCAGCTGCTTGAGATGGGTCAGGTTATATGTGGTCATCGTAATCTGTTGCCGCCTTGCGTGCCGAAAATGGCTTTGCGTGTGAATAGGGCAACTATACCAGAGGCGATTAGGGTATAAGAAGGTGTGTAACTAGAGTTTGGTGCTATATGAATATATCAGGAGCAGTTGTCAGAACCTGAAAGCAGCTTGCTGACGTAGCGATCCACATAGTCGTACCCGTTGCCTTCAAACTCGGCAAACTGGATACCAATATGGAATTCATCCCGGGCAATGCGACGCATGTGAACAATACTGCCTTCGGCAATCACGGACACCGGCTGGGTGGGCACTACCGGAACGGAAAACTTTGCTGTAACCGGAATAACGCTGCCCGGAATCGGTGCTCTCTGGCTCGGAACCAGTTCTTTTACCAAAGCCTGATTGCAGGAAATCATAATGCCTGTCCGGGAAAGGTTGGCGATTTTGCAGGTCAGGCAACTGCCGTCCTTCCGCTCAATGGTCACATCGGCGGACACGTCCACCCGCTGTTGGTTACGAAGATTTGGCTTGAAGGCAACTGGTTTCATTCTGACTCTTTTGGCATGTTCGGTTTCAAAGTTGGCTGCCTTACCCATAATGCTCGTCCAAAATTCCCGGAACTGACCTTTGAAATCAGGGTTTATGAATAACTCGACTGTCGGGTCGAATCGCCTGGTCATTTGATGAAAACGTTATGCATATTTCTATAACTGACTGAAAGTCTAATTGTTTAAATGATGAACAGCAATACGTCTGTCGCTGTCAGTGTCAGTTTTGTGAAGTAATTCTGAACGGGGTGTCAGATAGTTCCGAGCTCCTGATCATATCGGTGCCTTATACACCTCGCTTATTGCTTCAGGCCTTGTGCATGCTGAGGTAAACTGTTGCCCTCAATTCACCCGTGCAGGAACCCTGGCGCGTATATGACAGACAAACTCCAAACCTCCGTAACCGGCAGCGGCAAAGTTGGCTTCATCAGCCTTGGGTGCCCGAAAGCACTGGTCGATTCCGAACGCATCCTCACCCAGCTGCGGCTGGATGGCTATGACGTAGTGCCAACCTATGACGATGCCGACATAGTGGTGGTGAACACCTGCGGGTTTATCGACGCGGCCAAGCAGGAATCCCTGGACGCCATTGGCGAGGCGATCAACGAAAATGGCAAGGTGATTGTTACAGGCTGCATGGGTGTGGAGGCAGACAAAATCCGCGAGACCCATCCGGGCGTTCTGGCGGTATCCGGCCCCCACGCTTACGAAGAGGTTGTGGGGGCGGTGCATCAGTTCGTGCCACCGAAAAAAGAGCACGACCCGTTCACCGATCTGGTTCCACCCCAGGGCGTGAAACTGACCCCCAGGCACTACGCCTACCTGAAAATCTCCGAAGGCTGTAACCATCGCTGCACCTTCTGCATCATCCCGTCCATGCGGGGTGATCTGGTCAGCCGCCCCATCGGTGATGTGATGGACGAGGCCAAACGCCTGGTGGATGCGGGGGTCAAAGAACTGCTGGTGATCTCCCAGGACACCTCGGCCTACGGTGTTGATACCAAGTACCGCACCGGTTTCTGGCAGGGCCGGCCGTTGAAGACCAGGATGCAGTCACTCTGTGAGGCGCTGGGCGAAATGGGCGTGTGGGTGCGTTTGCACTATGTTTACCCCTATCCCCACGTGGACGACGTGATTCCGCTGATGGCCGAAGGCAAGATCCTGCCGTACCTGGACATCCCATTCCAGCACGCCAGTCTGCGGGTTCTCAAGGCGATGAAACGCCCGGCCCACGACAGCAAGACTCTGGAGCGCATCCGCAAGTGGCGGGAAATCTGCCCCGAGCTGACCATCCGCTCCACCTTCATCGTTGGTTTCCCCGGTGAAACCGAAGAGGATTTTCAGTACCTGCTGGACTGGCTCGACGAAGCCCAACTGGATCGCGTCGGCGCGTTCAAATACAGCCCGGTGGAAGGTGCCAGGGCCAACGAAATCGAAGGTGCGGTGCCCGAGGAAGTGAAAGAAGAGCGCCTGGCCCGCTTTATGGAAAAACAGGCCCGGATCTCCGCTGCCCGCCTGCAGGCCAAGATCGGTCAAACCATCGATGTGCTGATCGACGAAGTCGACGAAGAAGGTGCCATTGGCCGCTCCAAGGCTGACGCACCGGAGATCGACGGCATGGTTTATCTCAACGACGAAACCGACTTGGTGCCGGGGCAGATCGTTCAGGCTGTCGTCGAGCATGCGGATGAGCATGATCTATGGGGTCGGCTTTTGTAGTTACCTTTGAGTTGGGCTCCTAGCCTGTCAGCGTTGGGGGAGGGGTGTGTTTGCTGCCCCTTCCCAAAAACCGCTACGAGCACATCCATGTGCGCTTCTCTCCGGCCATCCATGGCCTCCGAAATTTTTGGGAAGGGGCCGCAAACACACCCTTCGATCAGCGCAGTGATAGTCAAACGAGCAACAGCGTAGGTCGGATTAGCGAAGCGTAATCCGACGCCTGGCACGGTGTATGGACATTTGTCGGATTACGCTTCGCTAATCCGACCTACGGTGAGCCTTTTCTTTGGCGTTATCACGGAGTTTGATGGCCTTGGCGGGCGACTCCTCCCAAAAATTTGCGGAGCCATGGATGGCGGAGCAGAAGCGCCACATGGATGTGCCGAAGGAGCGGTTTTTGGGAGGAGTCGCCCGCCAAGGCCCCTCCCGCAGAACAGGCAGGCTAGGGCCGCACCAAACAGGCACGACCCAGAATTAGCCCATTACCCCCCAAGCTTCTTAACAAGAATCTCGTTGAACAGCTTCGGATTCCCCTGACCCTTGGAGGCCTTCATCAGCGGTCCCATGAAACCTCCAAGCATCTTCTTGCGCTTCTTGGGATCTTCCTCGTTCTGGTACTGGGCCACCTGATCCGGCATGCCGGCCAGGACCTCATCGACCATCGCCTCCAGCGCGCCGGTGTCAGACACCTGCTTCAGACCCTTGGCATCAATGATGGCGTCGACATTGTCGTTCTCGCCGCTCCACAGTGCCTCGAAGACCTTCTTGGCGCCAGCCGAGGAAATCGTATTGTCGGCAATCCGCACCACCAGGTCACCCAACTGGGTGCCAGTAATCGGAGAATCGGCCACCGATTTCTCCTCGGCATTCAGGCGAGCGGAGAATTCGCCCTGGATCCAGTTCGATGTCAGCTTGGCATCTTTGCCGTGACTGACGGCTTCCTCGAAGAACGAGGCCAGTTTTGAGTCGCCACTGAGCAGGCCGGCATCGTAGTCATTGAGGCCGTACTGATCCATGAAGCGGGCTTTGCGAGCATCCGGCAGTTCCGGGAGGCTGTTGCGGGCTTCTTCAATGAACGAATCATCGATTTCCACCGGCAGCAGGTCGGGGCAGGGGAAGTAGCGGTAATCGTTGGCTTCTTCCTTGGTCCGCATGGAGCGGGACTCGTCCCGGTCGCCGTTGTACAGGCGGGTTTCCTGCACGATGGTGCCGCCGTCTTCCAGAATGTCCATCTGACGCTCCACCTCGTGGGCAATGGCCTGTTCCATGAAGCGGAAGGAGTTCAGGTTCTTGGTTTCAGTGCGGGTGCCCAGCGTTTCGGAGCCCTTGGGTTTCAGCGAAATGTTCACATCAAACCGCATGGAACCCTGGGACATGTCGCCATCGCAGATGCCCAGCGATGTCACAATGCCATGGAGTTTCTTGGCAAAGGCCACCGCTTCCTCGGCGCTGGTCATGTCGGGCTCGGTGACCACCTCGATCAACGGTGTACCGGCGCGGTTCAGGTCGATGCCGGTCATGCCGTGGAAGTCCTCGTGCAGGGACTTGCCGGCGTCCTCTTCCAAATGGGCGTGGTGAATCCTCACGCGCTTGGTCTCGCCATTGGCGAGATCAATGTCCACATAGCCGGGGCCAACAATCGGGCGTTCCAGTTGGGTGGTCTGGTAGCCCTTGGGCAGGTCCGGATAGAAATAGTTCTTGCGCTCAAACACCGAGCGGCGCTCGATCTCGGCATTAACCGCCAGGCCGAACATCACCGCGTAGCGAAAGGCCTGTTCGTTCGGCACAGGCAGGGTACCCGGCATGGCCAGATCAACCGCATTGGCCTGCGTGTTGGGCTCGGCACCGTAAGCGGTGCTGGAGCCGGAAAAAATCTTGGTTTTGGTGGCGAGCTGAACGTGAATTTCCAGCCCGATCACAATGTCCCACTGCATACTCATTCTCCTGTCCCGGGCTTATTGCGGTTCACGCTGGTGCCAGTCGGTCACCTGCTGGAATTGATGGGCGGCGTTCAGCAACCGGGCTTCGGAGAAGTAATCCCCGATGATCTGCAGCCCAACCGGAAGGCCGTCGACAAAGCCCGCCGGCACGGACATGGCTGGTACACCCGCCAGGTTCACCGCGATGGTGAAAATGTCTTCCAGGTACATGGTGACCGGATCGTTGGTCTTTTCGCCCTGAACGAACGCCGGTGACGGCGAGGTCGGGCTCATCAGCACGTCCACTTCCTTGAAGGCATTGATAAAGTCCTGCTGAATCAGGCGACGGACTTTCTGCGCTTTCAAGTAGTAAGCATCAAAATAGCCGGCGGACAGTGCATAGGTACCCACCAGAATCCGGCGCTTGACCTCGGTGCCGAAGCCTTCGGCGCGGGTACGGGTGTACATGTCCATCAGGTCTTTCGGGTCTTCGCAGCGGTAACCGTACCGTGCCCCGTCAAAACGGGACAGGTTGGCGGACGCCTCGGCCGGCGCAATCACGTAGTAAGCGGCAATCGCCAGTTTGGCGTTCGGCAGCGATACCTCTTTAACCGTCGCGCCCAGTTTCTCGTATTCCCTCACTGCGTTGCGGATCTGCTCTTCCATGGCCGGGCTGAGCTGGTCACTGAAGTACTCTTTTGGAAGGCCGATGCGCAGGCCTTTTAAAGGCTCGTTCAAAGTCGCAGTGTAATCGGGCACGTCACGATCAATAGACGTGGAGTCCTTGGGGTCAAAGCCCGCCATCACATTCAGCATCAGCGCGTTGTCTTCAGCTGTCCGCGCCATGGTGCCACCCTGATCCAGGCTGGAGGCAAAGGCAATCATCCCGTAACGGGAAACCCGTCCGTAGGTTGGCTTCAGGCCAGTAATGCCACACAACGCCGCAGGCTGGCGGATAGACCCGCCAGTATCCGTCGCCGTAGCAGCAGGAACCAGCCGGGCCGCTACCGCCGCAGCTGAACCACCGGACGACCCTCCCGGCACCCGCTTCTCACCCTGGCTCAACCCCCACGGATTAGTGGTGGCGCCAAAATAGCTCGACTCCGTGGACGAGCCCATGGCGAACTCATCCATATTGGTCTTGCCCAGACACACCGCGCCGGCCTTGCGGAAGTTCTCCGTTACCGTGGCGTCATAGGGGGGGACAAAATTCTCCAGCATCTTTGAACCGCAGGTGGTGCGAACCCCATTGGTGCAGAAAATATCCTTATGGGCGAAGGGCACCCCGGTCCAGGGCGTCGCGTTACCAGCAGCACGCTGCTCGTCCGCTACTTTCGCGTCCGCCAGCGCCTGATCTTCGGTCACCGTAATAAAACTGTTGAATCGACCGTCTTCCTGCTTGATGCGGTCGAGAAACTGTTGAGTCAGCTCCACACTGGAAATCTCGCCACGTTCCAGCTCGCGGGAGAGCTCTGCTACAGATTTGTTATGCATGATACTTCCTGAATTACGTCGCTGTTCGTCCGGTCACTCAATTCTCTTTATTTACTCTATGACCCGGGGTACAAGATAAAGACCATTTTCGGTGGCCGGCGCTATGGCCAGGAACGCTTCCCGCTGATTGGTCTCGGTCACCTCGTCTTTGCGCAGGCGCTGAACCGCATCCAGCGGGTGGGCCAGGGGCTCCACATTGGCGGTGTCCGCCGAACCCAGCTGATCGACCAGGTCCAGAATATTGCCCAGGTCTTTCTCAAGTGCCGAGACCTGCTCCTCGTCCACGCGGATGCGGGCGAGCACAGCGACTTTCTCAATGTCCTTGCGGGAAATGGTCACATTGCCTCCCAGAAATATGAAGTTTCAGTAACTTATGGCTGAGCTGACGCCAGCCGAAATTTGCACGGACTACGAGGGCGCCTGGGAGACAGCTTTCCAAAACTGTGCGGAGCCATGGGTGAAAAGCGTCAGCTTTTCACGGGCTGGCCACGGATGGCCTGCCCAGGACCCGCAGCGCGACGCAGGAGCGATAAGCGTTGCGGGGCGGAGCCCAAGCGTACAAGGACGTATTCACAGCGTGTTTTGGAAAGCTGTCTCCCAGGCGCCCTGCACCCAGGTCAAAGGTAAAGGCGCTATGGTAACAGATTCCGGCATTGGCGGGAGGGGGCCACTTTGTGTAGCAAACTTGTGGCAAAGTGTTAACGGATAGGCTCAGGGCCTCATCGTGCCTTGCCTGCGGGGGTGCTCGCTGCTAAAGTTGCCGCATCTTTTCTGCGACTGCAACTCTCAGGTTGAAACTACACGAATGTTGATTAAAAGACTCCGAGGAATGTTTTCCAGCGACCTGTCCATCGACCTGGGCACCGCGAACACCCTTATATACGTGCGTGAGCGCGGAATTGTGCTGAATGAGCCCTCCGTTGTGGCCATTCGCACCAGTAACTCCCAGAAAATGGTCGCAGCAGTCGGCTCCGAAGCAAAACGGATGCTGGGCCGCACCCCCGGGAACATCACCGCCATCCGACCGATGAAAGACGGCGTGATCGCGGATTTTGTAGTGACCGAGAAAATGCTGCAGCACTTTATCCACAAAGTGCATGAAAACAGTTTCATTACCCCCAGCCCGCGAGTGCTGGTCTGTGTGCCAAGCAAATCCACCCAGGTAGAGCGTAAAGCCATCCGCGAATCCGCCCTCGGTGCGGGTGCCCGTGAAGTCTACCTGATCGAAGAACCCATGGCCGCGGCAATCGGCGCCGGTCTGCCGGTAGAAGAAGCCAGCGGTTCCATGATTGTGGACATCGGTGGTGGTACCACCGAGATTGCCATCATTTCCCTGAACGGCATCGTCTATGCCGAATCGGTCCGGGTTGGCGGGGACAAGTTCGACGAAGCCATCGTCACCTACGTGCGCCGCAACTACGGTAGCCTGATCGGTGACTCCACGGCTGAGCGCATCAAGCATGAAATCGGCTGCGCCTACGAAGGCCTGGATATCCGCGAGATTGATGTTCGCGGTCGAAACCTGGCCGAAGGTGTGCCCAGGGCGTTCACCCTGAACAGCGAAGAAATTCTCGATGCGTTGCAGGAATCCCTGGCGCAGATTGTCCAGACCGTGAAAAGCGCCCTGGAGCAGTCTCCGCCTGAACTGGCATCCGACATTGCCGAGCGCGGCATTGTGCTGACAGGTGGCGGCGCCCTGCTACGTGGGCTGGACAAACTGATCAGTGAGGAAACCGGCCTGCCGGTGATCATTGCCGAAGACCCGCTGACCTGTGTGGCTCGCGGTGGCGGCAAGGCATTGGAAGTGATTGACCGGGGTGGAATCGGAATGTTCTCCCAGGAGGGGTAAAACCGTGGTACCGGCATCACGCCTGACACCCTCTTATCCCCGACCGCCGCAAGTGGACGACCACTGCGGCGGTTGTCGTATATGCCCGGTATTTAATGGCGGGAGGATTAGCCATTAAGACCATCTTTGTGCAAGGTCCCGTTCCCGGTTTCAGGTTATTGCTGGTGATTGTTGTCTCAGCGGTGATGATCGTTGCGGATGCCCGCTTCGACCGACTGACACCGGTTCGTAGCGTGATCGGCACCGGCCTGGCTCCGATCCACTGGCTGGGCAATGCGCCTTCCGAGCTGGAGCACTGGATCGCAGGTCTGTTTACTACCCGGGAAGATCTCCAGGCTGAAAATGAAGAGCTCAGGGCTCGCCTGCTGATCCTTGAGCGCCGTGCTCTCAAATATGCCGCTCTGGCGTCCGAGAATAACGAACTCCGCCGTCTGATGAACTCGTCGGAAGTGCTGGACGACCGGGTCATTGTGGGCGAAATTGTCGGCGTGTCGCCGGATCCTTTCTCTCACGAAGTTATCATTAACAAAGGTAGTCGGGACGGTGTGACGGTCGGGCAGGCTATCCTTGATGCCAATGGTCTGCTGGGACAGGTCCAGCAAACCAGTAGTTTCACTTCGCGGGTGCTGCTGATCTCTGACAGCAGCCACGCCGTTCCGGTCGAAGTGGTACGTAATGGTCTGCGCGCCATCCTGCTGGGGAACGGCGACATCAACGCCCTGGAACTGGTACACGTGCCTGACACCGCCGACATCCGGGAAGGTGACCTGCTGGTCAGTTCCGGCCTGGGCGGGCGTTTCCCGAAAGGTTATCCAGTGGCTGAGGTGGCCAGTATTACCAAGGAATCGGGTGAACCCTTCGTAAATATTAAGGCAACGCCAAAAGCCCAGTTGAACCAGAGTCGGTTGGTGCTGGTTGTCTTTCCGCCGGAAGGAGAAAGAGACGGGGATGGCAACGCCCCTGGCCAGGTCGATGCCACCGTGAGTACCGAGCCTGACGAGCGGGGTGAGCACTGATGTTATCCGTGATCAGCTACCCGGTCTTTGTCATCAGTGTCATTCTGTCTCTGGTGCTGAGTATTTCTCTGTTCCCGGTCGGTTGGTTCGAGTTCCGACCCGAATGGCTGGGTCTGATGGTGTTTTACTGGACCTTCCGCGCCCCGGCGCAGTTCGGAATCCTGTTTGCCTGGTGTCTGGGCTTGTTGCTGGATGTTCTGGAGGCCACGCCCCTGGGGGTTAATGGCCTGGGTATGGCCTTGATTGCGTTCCTGGTGCTGACCATTCATCAGCGTCTGCGGATGTACCCGATACCACAGCAGTGTCTGATGGTGTTCCTGTTGATTGGTATCAATCAGATGCTGGTGCACTTCATCAAGCAGATTCTTGGCGGTGAGGACGCAGGGTTCAGTTATCTCTGGCCAGCCCTGAGCAGTGCCATTATCTGGCCGTTGGTCTGTGTGCTGCTGGATAATCTCAACCGCAAACTGGGGTAGGGTGTTCCCATGCAGCCCATTATTCTGGCTTCGGCCTCACCAAGACGCGCCGAACTGTTGACGCAAATTGGCCTGTCTTTTCATGCCCGGCCCGTGGATATCGATGAAACGCCGCGGGAGGATGAGTCACCGTCCGCTTATGTGGAACGTCTGGCCAGAGAAAAAGCCATTGCCGGAGCCTCGGATCCCGGGCAGATCGTCATCGGATCTGACACGTCGGTCGTCCTGGGTGGCGACATTCTTGGCAAGCCCGCGAACCCCGGAGAGGCGGAAGCCACACTGGGCCGCCTGTCCGGTCGTACCCACCAGGTACTGACGGCGGTTGCACTGGCTACGGGAGGGCAGTGTTTTACCCGTCTGGTGATCACCGATGTGACCTTCCGGGAGCTTTGTCCGGAGGAGATTCGCGCCTATATCGCCAGCGGCGAACCGATGGATAAAGCCGGAAGTTATGGAATCCAGGGGCTTGGTGGTATTTTTGTGAAGGAAATACGAGGCAGTTACAGCTCGGTCGTGGGTTTGCCGCTGCAGGAAACTGCCACGCTGCTGGCGCAAGCCGGTTACCCGGTCTGGAAAGTCTGGCAACGTAGTCTGGAGAGCCACAATGAGTGAAGAAATTCTGATCAACGTTACCCCGGTCGAGACAAGGGTGGCTCTTGTCGAAAACGGCATGTTACAGGAAGCCTACATCGAGCGGACCAGCCGCAAGGGGATCGTTGGCAATATCTACAAGGGGAAGGTTGTTCGGGTGTTGCCCGGTATGGAAGCGGCGTTTGTCGATATCGGACTGGAGCGGGCGGCCTTTATTCACGCCTCCGATGTGGTGAACGGACAGTCGTCAGACGATGGCAATGACTCTCCGAAAGTCGTGCCGGATATTCGCACACTTCTGCGTGAAGGTCAGTCCCTGGTGGTGCAGGTGACCAAAGATCCGATTGGCACCAAGGGGGCCCGCCTTACCACCCAGCTGTCGATTCCCTCCCGCTACCTGGTGTTTATGCCCGGGATTTACCACATTGGTATTTCCCAGCGTATTGAGGACGAAGCTGAACGCGCGCGGTTGAAAAGCCTGGTGGAAGAAGCGGCTGCCGAACAGACGGATGTGCAGGGCGGATACATCATTCGCACCGCTGCGGAAGCGGCTGCGGCAGATGATCTGATCGGCGATATGAAGTATCTGCACCGTCTCAGCCAGTCCATTCATGAGCGCATTGCCCGGGTCCAGGCACCAACGGTGGTGTATCAGGATCTGCCCCTGTTTATCCGCACCATTCGGGATTTGATCCGCCCCCAGACCGAAAAGGTCCGCATTGACAGCCGGGAAAGCCACCAGCGGGTGATGGAATTCGTTGAAGAGTTCGTGACCGAGTTTTCCGACAAGGTGGAGTATTACCCCGGAGAGCGCCCTATATTCGACCTGTATTCCGTGGAAGACGAAATCCAGAAGGCGCTCAGTCGCAAGGTGCAGCTCAAGTCCGGTGGGTATGTGATCATCGACCAGACCGAGGCGATGACCACCATCGACATCAATACCGGCGCGTTTGTCGGGCACCGGAACCTGGAAGAAACCATCTTCAAGACCAACCTGGAAGCGGCACGTGCCATCAGCCGGCAGCTACGCCTGCGAAATCTCGGCGGCATCATCATCATTGATTTTATCGACATGGAAGACAGCGAGCACCAGCGCCAGGTCCACCGGATGCTGGAGAAAATGCTCGAGCGGGATCACGCCAAGACCAAGATCACCGGGGTGTCGGAGCTGGGGTTGGTGGAAATGACCCGCAAGCGGACGACAGAAAGCCTTGGCCAGATTCTCTGTGAGCCTTGCCCCATCTGCGATGGTCGTGGCTTCCTGAAAACCAGCGAAACGGTATGCTATGAAGTGTTTCGGGAAATTCTCCGGGTCAACCGCGCCTATGACGCGGAAAGCTACCTGGTGATGGCGTCCCAGAGCGTGGTGGACCGCCTCCTGGATGAGGAGTCCGATAACGTTGCCGACCTGGAAACCTTTATTGAGAAAACCATCCGGTTCCAGGTAGAGCCCTTTTACAGCCAGGAACAGTACGACGTGGTTCTGCTGTAATCATCAGGTAAGCGATGTCCTCCATGATTGACGACCAGGATCCGGAAAGTACACCGGTCCGGCTGGTTTCCAGGCTGGCCAGCCTGGTGTGGTGGATGTTGCTGGTGGCACTGGTCCTGCTGGCGTTGTATGCCGGTATTGGACGGCAGTTGACCCAGAACATAGACAGCTTCCGGGGCGAGATCGAAGCACGCCTGTCTCAAAAGCTGGGGCACGAGATCTCCATTGGCTCCCTGAGTTCCAGCTGGAACTGGCTGGACCCTTCCCTTGACGCCCGCAACCTGATTGTCCTGAGTGAGGATGGCGAAGAAGTGGCGGCCTCCCTGCAACAACTCCGTGTTCGCCTGGATACCCTTTCTTCGCTGTTTCGTCTGCGCATCGTCTTTGCGGATTTCGAGGCCGACGGTCTGGACATGACCCTGAGTCAGACTCCGCGGGGGAAGTGACCGTCGAAGGGGCAGACCTGCCCGAACCGGTAACCAACGACCTGAAGCTCTGGCTGGACCGTGCCGGAACCTGGCTGTCCGATCCCAGTGTCAGGATAACCCGGGTGAACCTGGGCATCAGGGACAACAACGGCAAGGTTCGATACCTGGACATTCCGCAGTTGGATATGGTTTACCGCCGCGGTCTCTTTATGGCTTCGGGACGCGCCATGCAGGCGGGTACCACCGAGCAACTGGCCAGCTTCAGTCTGTTTGGACAGCACTTCTTTCAGGGGAACTTCAATGGCCAGCTCTATGTAGACGTGAATTCCGGGCGACTTTTCGATGGCCTGATTGATGAGTACAGCTGGCGTGATGTGCGCGTTGAAGGGTTCGATCTCGGAGGCCAGGCCTGGCTGACGTTCCGTGATGGCAGGCTGGAGCAGGTGACGGGCACGGTTGAAACCCCCTATCTGCAACTGGGCGTGGGGCGCGAATCCCTCGCGCCGCTGGAGGATATTCGTGCCAGGTTCGGGTGGCGTCGCAGTGAGACCGGGCTCATCGACAAAGAGCCGGTCGATCTTGAAAGCCTGGCCGGTGCTGGTGAGTTTCATCTGAATGATCTGGAGTGGACCTGGGACGGTGACCAGGTGTCACCCTTTAACCTGCGGGTTAGGCAGCGTGCTGAAGGAACGGACATCATTGCAGACGAAGTGCCCTTGCGGCCGCTGCGGCGGGTGATCTCGAGCATTGGCCTGTTGCCGGCGATGGCCAATCGGGCGCTGGATAATTACCGACCGGGCGGCAAGCTTAATGACGTGCGATTACTGGTGCCGGGTCCCGACGGTGAAGGCTTTAGACTCTCCGGTGTGTTGGATGATGTCAGTGTTGAGGCCTATCGGGGGGCGCCGGAGATCCAGGGCCTGGACGGCCATCTGGTGGTGGACCAGCGTGGCGGCTACGTGGAGGCTGACAGTGAACAGGTGACGTTCGGTTTTCCTTTATTGTTCCGGGGAAGCTGGGCCATGTCGTCACTCCAGACCCGGGTCGCCTGGCAACTGGATGGCCCCATTACCCGGGTGTGGTCTGACGACATCCGGCTGCACTACGGAGAGCAAACCGAACTCACCGGGGCGTTTGATCTTCGTCTGGATCGTGAAGGCGAAGACAACCTCAGTTTGCGTGCGGGCGTCCGCAACGGCCGGGCCGACATGCTTGCCGATTTCGTGCCGGCGCGTGTGGTTGATCCGAAGCTGTACGACTGGCTCACCACGGCCATTACCGAAGCGGATATTACCGAGGGTGTCTACTACGGACACGGACTGATCAACCGGGGCGCGCCCCGGGGCTCGTTTGTATCGTCCATGCGATACCGATTCAATAATGCCAGTGTGAAATACGATGAACGTTGGCCGGCGGTGGAGAACGGCCGGGGTGAGGTGTTTATCCACAATGGTCAGACCCGGGTAGAGCTGGAGCAGGGCAATACAGGACAGCTTCAGCTCGAGCCCAGCCAGGTACGGGTGGAGCCGGTGAACGGCAGCATCCGTCTTACGGTGGATGCCTCTGCCGGGGTTCCCGGATCGGCGGTAGCTTACTGGATGGAAAACAGCCCGTTGGGCGAGATGGCGGGCGCCGCCGGACGGAGTGTGCGGTTCGGTGGTGAATATCACCTGGACCTTGGTCTGGAGATGCCCCTGAACGGTAATGGTGAGCCAGAAGTAGAGGCCCGGGTTGCGACCGAAAACGGTGAGGTGGTCTACCCGGAAGCGGATCTGGTCTGGGAGAAAATGTCCGGACAGCTTGGGTTTAGCACGGTATCCGGGTTTTCCGGCGAGCCGTTGAAAGCGGTGTTCCTTGACGATCCAGTGACGATCTCGCTCTCCCGTAGTGGCAGTGATGGTGCGATGACAATCCGGCAGCAGGGACAGATTCGGTTGCCTCAGGTATTTGCCCGCGCTGGGCTGGAAAGCGATATGGGGCTGGGCATGGATGGGGTCACCGGTTACACCGCCACTCTGGATGTGTCGCCTGATACTGCCTCGACGATAACGATCCGCTCAAACCTGCAAGGGGTGTCCGTCAACTGGCCGGAGCCACTGGCGAAAACCGCAGATGAGGAAACGGTTATAACGGCCGCCATCGATCCAACCCGAAAAGACGGGCTTGGAGTTGATCTCGACTGGGAGAACCGCCTGTCACTCAGCCTGCTGAAAAAAGCCAGTGGGTTTGACCTGGATATCCATCGCCTCTGGCTGGGGCGACAGTTACTGACAGACATTGAAGTATCGGGCAGTGACCATGGGGACCAATGGGTGCTCGGCACCCGGTCAGAACGGGCAGTGGGGCGTGTGGTTCTGCCGGGCAACGATGACACGATCATCGCTGACTTCCAAAGCCTGCATCTGACTCGTGACGGTGAGAAAACGGACGATCAGGGGGCATTGCTGACAGTTGATGAACAGCTTGAGGCATTTCGTGCCCTGGAGATCGGGAAATGGCCGGACATCAACGTGAGTATTGCCCGGCTCCGGTTGAACGATGATGAGATTGGTCGATGGTCCTTCCGCTTGCGACCAGAACCTTTCCGTTTGAGGGTAGAGGCAATCGAAGGGCGGCTTAACTCTCTGAAATTGACCGGCGACATGACCTGGAGTATTGCCGGGGACCGGGAGACGACCCGCTTCGCAGGTGATATTGAAGGCGGTACCCTCGGCGACCTCGGTAACTTGTTCGATGCCGACATCCCGTTGCGTAATGAGGAAACCGCGATCCAACTCGATCTTGATTGGCCCGGTCGTCCCAACGAATTCGGCCTTGAGGCTCTAAGCGGTTCGGTGAGTATGCGGCTGGATGATGGTGTCATCCTGGAGCGGAACAACTCCGCCCAGCTGTTCCGTGTATTCAACCTGCTCAATGCGGATACCCTCTGGCGTCGCCTGCAACTGGATTTCTCCGATTTGTACGAAGCAGGGGTAGCGTTTGATGCCATTTCCGGCAAGGCGGTGATTAACGACGGGCTGCTCACCTGGGACCCTGAATTGCAGGTGGTGGGGCCGTCGGGAGCCTTCAAGCTGTCGGGCACAACGGATATGGCGGAAGAAACCCTGGATATGCGATTGGTGGTGGTGCTGCCCCTGACCCAGAATCTCCCACTGGCAGCCTTGTTGATGGGGGCGGGGGCACCTATTGGTGGAGCCCTGTTTGTATTGGACAAGGTACTGGGCGACCCATTGAGTAAACTGACCAGTGCGACCTATAGTGTAACCGGAAGCTGGGATGATCCGGCGGTAGACCTGCGGAGAGTGTTCGATACCGGCGAATGATTCCAGATAATCGGGCATCACTACGGAGACTGACCATGACTAATGTTTCTCCCCCCCTTGTGGCGGCCATCCAGATGGTCAGCACCCACGATATTGACGCCAACCTGCGCGAAGCCGAACGGCTGTTGACCGAATCCGCCCGTGCCGGAGCACGCGTCGCTGTGTTGCCTGAAAACTTCGCGGTACTGGCCACCTCACAGATGGTGGACTGTGGTAAGCGGGAGGCATCGGACGCGCCCGTGATACGGCAATTCCTGGCGGACCAGGCACGCCGGCTCGGAATCTGGATTGTGGGGGGCTCGTTGCCCCTGTCCCAACGCCCGGATGGCACAGACATTGACGGGCGGGTTCGCGCGACCGGTTTGGTGTACGACGACCAGGGCAATGAAGTGGGTCGTTACGACAAGATCCACCTGTTTGATGCCATGGTGGAGGATGCTCACGGTCAGTACCGGGAATCCGATACTTTTGAGCCCGGAGAATCAGTGGTCACCGTGGAAACGCCGGTTGGCCGGTTGGGAATGGCGATCTGTTATGACCTGCGTTTTCCAGAGCTGTTCCGGGCATTGCGGGAGAAAGGGGCCGACTGGATCTGCCTGCCCAGCGCATTCACCTGGCAGACGGGGGATGCCCACTGGCACGCACTGATCCGGGCGAGGGCCATTGAGAACCAGGTTTGGGTTGTGGCACCGGGGCAGGGTGGCCAGAACAGCCAGCGGCGCCGCACCTACGGTCACAGTCTGATTTGCGATCCCTGGGGCAAGGTGGTGTCGGAGATAACAGAAGATGGGCCCGGCGTGATTACCGCAATCCTGGACCCGGATCTATTGACCAACGTCCGCACTCGAATGCCAGTCTGGGAACACAGACGTTTATAAAACTACTCCACTTCGTCAATCGCTTCCCGCAAGTACCGGAACAGCTTCCTCGCCTGCCCGGTATTCTTCTGCTTCTCCACGTCCTTGCGGGCGTTGCGGGCCAGGTTGCGCAGGTGCTGGATATCGGCACCGGGGCAATAGTTTACGAATTCCCCCACCGCTGAATCGCCCTCGCTGATCATCCGGTCACGCCAGCGCTCCGCCAGGTGGTGTCGCCGGGTGTGTTCCTCGCTGCCGGCATCGAACGCATCAATCGCCCGCTTCAGGGCATCGGGATCGTCTTCCTGGCGGATGACCTTGCCAATGAATTGCAGGTGCCGGCGTTTGGCCTCATTCTGGCGAATGCGACGGGATTCCTCGATCGCGGCCCGCAGGGTGTCACTGATGGTCAGGGTGTCGAGCTGGTCATTGCTCAGTTCCAGCATACGCTTGCCGAGATCCTGGAGTGCGTGCATTTCCCGCTTGAGCTGGGATTTGCTGGGGCCAAGGTATTCCGGCGCGTCGTTGTCGTCGTGATGATCTTTCATAGTGCTATCTGCTTGTAGGGTTACGCATAGAATATGGTGGCCAGTCCCAAAAACGCCATAAACCCGACCACATCCGTAACCGTGGTCAAAATAACGCTGCCCGCCAGCGCCGGATCAATATTACGGGATTTGAGAAACAGCGGCAGCACGGTGCCAACCAGGGCAGCGGCCACCAGGTTAATAATCAGTGCCGCGGCAATGATGCCGCCAATCAACAAATCCTTGAACCAGAGCGTGGCAGCGGTCGCCACCACCACGGCCCACAGTACGCCGTTGAGGATGCCGGCTACAAATTCTCGGTTCAGCAGCCAGCCAACGTTGGCACCGCTGATTTGTCCCACCGCCATGCCGCGGATCACCAGGGTCAGGGTCTGGCTGCCGGCAATGCCGCCCATGCTCGCGACAATAGGCATCAGCACTGCCAGTGCGACCACCTTGGCGATCGTGTCCTCGAACATGCCGATAACGGCGGACGCAGTGAACGCGGTGATCAGGTTGATGCCCAGCCAGATGGCTCGGCGCCGGGTGGTTTTCAGGATCGGAGCAAAGGTGTCTTCGTCCTCGTCCAGACCCGCCATGCTCATTAGCGAGTGGTCCGCATCTTCACGGATAACGTCAACCACGTCATCGATGGTGATGCGCCCGAGCAGGCGGCCGTCTTCATTGACCACCGGTGCAGAGATAAGGTCATAACGCTCAAACAGGGTGGCTACCTTGGTGTCCGATAGCAGCACCGGAATGGGTTCAATATCCGTGTCCATCACTTCCCGCACGGTCGCTGCCGGGTTGGACACCAGCATCTTGGTAATTGGCAGCATGCCAATGAACTCGTCCCGCCGGCTCACCACGATCAGGCTGTCGGTCATCGGCGGCAGGTTACGGTGCCGGCGCAGGTAACGGAGCACGACGTCAATGCTGATGTCCGGGCGCACCGTGATGGTGTCCGTGTTCATCAGACCACCGGCGGTGTCCTCCGGGTAGGACAGGACTTCCTCTACCCGTCGCCGATCCTGCTCGTCCATGGTGTCCAGGACTTCCTGGATAACCGTGTCAGGCAATTGCTGGAGCAAGTCGGCCAGGTCATCCGACTCGAAGTCCTCGAGGATATCGGCCAGTTCCTGGGCATTCAGCTGGCTGAGAAAGTAGCCCCGGATATCATCACCGAGGTACTGGAGGACTTCACCTTCCAGCTGCTTGTCGACCAGGTTCCACAACAGGGCCCGCTGACGGGGCGGGGACGACTCCAGCAGGTGGGCTATATCACTGGGGCTCAGACCGCCATTCAGGATGCGTGCAACCTGTTTCAACGCGCCACTGTCAAGCGCTTCGCTAAGAGAGCGAAGGCGCTGGCGAGCCTGGCTTTTTTCCAGAATATCGGTCATGGTTCACCCACAGTCAGAAAACCCCCGTATTATAGCGGAGTTAGGCGGCACAGGTGATAAAGAGTTGTAGGTGAATGTCGCAGGAAACCAAAAGTCGGTCGAGAATGTGGGTTTATTCGCCTTCGCCAAAATAGTCATTGATCAGCTCGACCAGGGCCTCAATCGCCTGTTCCTCGTCTGCGCCGTCCGCAATCAGCTCTATTTCTGTTCCCTGGCTTGCGGCCAGCATCATGACCTGCATGATGTTTTTCGCATCAACTTCGCGACCTTTGCCACAGATTGTCACCGAGCTTTTATAGGCTGAGGCGGTGGCAACCAGCTTAGCGGTGGCACGCGCGTGCAAACCGAGCTTGTTGATGATGGTGATGGGACGTCGAATCATGCCCGTTTACCCCTGGTCCCTGGTTTGCAGGTGGGGTAATTCCGTGTGGCGGACCTGGACATTGTTGTACTTCTGACGGAAGTAGTCGCCCAGTTGCTCGCAGACATAGACAGAGCGATGCTGTCCGCCGGTGCAGCCGATGGAAATGGTCATGTAGCTTCGATTGCTGTCAGCGAACGATGGCAACCAGCTGTCCAGAAACGCAATCAGGTCGTCGACCATCCTGCGGCTCAGGGGCTCTTTCTCCAGAAATTCGATAACCGGTTGGTCAGTGCCGACATACTGGCGAAGGCTGGTATCCCAGTAGGGATTAGGCAGGCAGCGCACATCGAAGACGTAGTCGGAATCCAGAGGCACGCCGTGTTTGAAGCCGAATGACTGAAACAGCAGGGCCAGTTCCTGGTCCTTGCGCCCGACGATACGCTGCTTGACCATGTCGCGCAGTTCATACATGGACATGCCGGTGGTATCGATGTAGAGGTCGGCCAGCTTTGACAGTGGCTCCAGTAGCTGTTTCTCATTGCCAATGGCTTCCCGGAGTGACGTTTTGTCGTCACTCAGCGGGTGTTTGCGACGTGTTGCGTGGAAACGCTGGAGCAGGGATTGTTCGTCCGCATCCAGGTAGATAATCTCGACGGTGACGCCGGTACCCCGGAGCTGGCGATAAATGGTTTCGAAGTTGGTCAGCTCACCGGCCAGGTTGCGGGCATCGATACTGACTGCCATTTTACCCAGGCGGCCTGGGGAATCGCTGTGATTGGCGGCTTCTGTCGTCAAGGGGAAGAGCAGGCCGATAGGCAGGTTATCAATGCAGTAAAAGCCCAGATCCTCCAGCACGTGAAGCGCCGTACTTTTTCCCGAGCCTGACCTGCCACTGACAATAATCAGTTTCATTGCCTTTTTGCCTCCGCTCAGAAATGATCAGCTATCACCGTCCAACATGCAGCTGTAGAGAGATTGTGCATCCGTACATTGCCGCAACTGATCGCAAAATCCCCGGTCGTTGAATTTCTCCGCCAGTTGGCTCAGCAGTTCCAGGTGTTCGCTGGTCGCTTCCTTGGGAACAATCAAGGCAAACACCAGATCCACCGGCTGATTATCAATGGCATCGAAACTGACCCCTTCTTCCAGCGTCAGCAGTACACCAACCACCCGGTCAAGCCCTTCAAGGCGACAGTGAGGGATGGCGATGCCCTGGCCAATGCCGGTACTGCCGAGCCGCTCCCGGGAAATCAGGTTGTTGAAGATCTGGGTTTCGCTGAGAGAGGAATCCTGTTGATTCACCTGCTCGGCAATGAATTCCAGAACCCGTTTCTTGCTGGATGCCGGGGTTCGGCACAGGGTCAGTTCCGGTGCAAGAATGTTTTCGATAGTCAGGGATGTGTCGCTCATGAATCGACTGCAATTCCGTAAAAAAAAGGCTGCGGCACGTTCGTGCCGCAGCTCGATTATTTTGAATGCCTGGGAACCGGTATCTTAACGGACACCATTACCATGCATACGATCGATGTTCTTTTCCTTGTGTTTGAGAATCTGACGGTCCAGTTTGTCAATCAGCGAATCAATCGCTGCATACATGTCGTCATTCTCAGCCTTTGCGTGAATCTCACCACCAATCACGTGGAGTGTCGCCTCAGCCATTTGCCTTACCTTCTCAACCTGAAGCGTCACCTGACAGTTACTGATGTGGTCAAAGTGGCGCTCGAGCTTTTCAAACTTGCCTGATACGTAATCTTTCAATGAGGGAGTCAGTTCTACGTGATGGCCTGAAATATTGAGTTGCATAGGCGTCTCCTGTCGTCATCATGCTGACCCCGGTGAGGGCCAACGGTGTGCCGGCGTTATTCCTGCCGGCGGATCCAGTCGGGTCAAACCAGCCGTTTCCGTTCATTGGAAGGCGGAATGTGCATAGCCTCACGATATTTGGCTACGGTCCGCCTGGCTACCTTGATACCCTGTTCTCCTAGCATGGCTGCAATTTTGCTATCGCTCAATGGCTTTTTCGGAGTTTCTGCCGCAATCAGTTTCTTGATCATGGCACGGATCGCGGTGGAGGAACACTCTCCACCCTCATCAGTACTGACGTGGCTCGAGAAAAAGTACTTTAATTCAAAGATGCCACGGGGTGTATGCATGTATTTCTGGGTGGTCACCCGGGAAATGGTGGACTCGTGCATTTCCACGGCCTGGGCAATGTCCGACAGAATCAACGGCTTCATCGCTTCTTCGCCGTGATCCAGAAAGCCCTGCTGATGCTCGACAATCCGTGTGGCCACCTTGAGCAGGGTTTCGTTTCGGCTTTGCAGGCTCTTGATGAACCATTTCGCCTCCTGAAGCTGATCCCTCAGGTAGGTGTTGTCGGCGCTGCTGTCCGCGCGCTTGATCAGGGAAGCGTAACTGGCATTGACCCGGATCCGGGGAGCAATGTCGGGATTGAGTTCGACTCGCCAGCGGCCGTTGTGCTTGCGAACCATAACATCGGGAATGACGTAATCCGGTTCGGCCCGGTCTACCGAATCGCCCGGCCGTGGGTTGAGACTGGTGATCAGCGCCAGCACTTCCCGCAACTGATCTTCCTTCAGGCGGCTACGGCGCAGCAGTTGTGCGTAATCCCGGTTGCCCAGCAGGTTGATGTAATGGGTAATGACCAGTCGCGCCTGGGCCAGCCAGGGGGTGTCCGGCGGCAACTGGTTGAGCTGGATCAGCAGACACTCCTGCAGATTGCAGGCAAAGACGCCGGGTGGATCAAAGTGCTGCAGTCGGTGCAGCACTGCTTCCACTTCGTCCAGTTCCAGCGGGTCGTCCTCGGTGTCGTCCACCAGTCCGGAATGGATTTCCTCTATGGATGAGGCCAGGTAGCCACGCTCATCCACTGCGTCCATCAGGGCATGGGCGATGGCCTGGTCCCGTTCGCTCAGGGGGGTCAGGTTCAACTGCCATTCGAGATGGTCCTGAAGGGTCTCGGTCGGGGAATTGCGGGTTTCGAAGTCGCTGTCGTTCTCGTCTTCATTGCGGGCCGCCGGTGCCGGTGCTGACTGGTAGATGTCATCCCAGGCGGTATCTACTGGCAAATCGTCCGGAATGTTATCGGGAATGTCATTCTCCGATGCCCAGTCGGGACCGTTCTCGGATTCATCCCAGTCGGAGGTGGACTCCGTCGCCGAAGCGGTTTCCTCGGACTTCGGGGACTCTTCGTGGTCCTGCTCGGAGGTATTGGCATCCGGGGTATCGTCGTCTTCCGAGGTTTCCAGCATGGGGTTGGAGTCCAGAGCCTGCTGGATTTCCTGCTGAAGGTCGAGAGTAGAGAGTTGCAGAAGCCTGATCGCCTGCTGCAACTGGGGCGTCATGGTCAGGCTCTGACCCAGTTTTAACTGTAATGACGCTTTCATAACCATGGTTCAGGATCCGTCACCCAGTAAACGAGTGATTGCAAAAAAAATTCGTTGTATGCTGGCTACTTGCCAGACCAAGCAAGTTCTTTGCCGAGTGTACTTGCTTGTCACTGACATGACAATTGGGTCATGGTAAAACCGGCTCTGGAATATGACGCCGGTCAAAGCCGGAATTCATTTCCGAGGTAGACCTCTTTCACTTGCTGGTTGGCCAGGATTTCCTCCGAATTTCCGGAAGCAATAATGTGGCCGCCTGAAACGATGTAGGCATTCTCGCAAATGTCCAGGGTTTCACGCACGTTGTGATCAGTAATCAATACCCCGATCCCCTTGTCCCGCAAGTGCCGGATAATCTGTTTGATGTCGCTGACCGAAATGGGGTCGACACCGGCAAAGGGTTCATCCAGCAGGATGAACGCCGGTTCCATCGCCAGCGCCCGGGCAATCTCCACCCGCCGCCGCTCACCGCCGGACAGCGCCATGCCCAAGCTGTCGCGGATGTGCGTAATGTGGAACTCTTCCAGCAGCTCTTCCAGTTTGGCCTCGCGATCCGCCCGTTTGAGTTCCTTGCGGGTCTCCAGGATCGCCATGATATTGTCCCGCACCGTCAGCTTGCGGAACACCGACGCTTCCTGGGGCAGGTAGCCAATCCCCTTGCGGGCACGACCATGCATCGGTAGTGGCGTAATGTCCTTGCTGTCGATGGTGATGCGGCCATTATCCGCCGATACCAGTCCTACGATCATGTAGAAGCAGGTGGTCTTGCCTGCTCCATTGGGACCCAGCAGGCCAACAATTTCGCCACTGCGAATCTCCAGGGAGACGTCAAGGACCACTTTTTTGTGTTTGTAGCTTTTTGCCAGATTACTGGCCCTGAGAACTGCCATCCGAATCCTGTCTGTTTTGACTGCTGCGTGGCTGGATAACCATCTCAACACGGCCATTGCCGTTGCTGGCGGACCCTTCTGCGGTGACGACACGGTCGACGCTATCATAATGAATGATGTTGCCGCGGAACAGGTTGCCATTCTGTTCAATCACTGCTTCCCGTTCAAATGTCAGCCGGTTTTCCGGGGCCGAGTAGGTGATGTTGAGGGCGCGAGCGTCGGTTTCTCCTTCGCCGTTCCGCGCGGGTTGCCGGTAGTGGGCTGGTTGCCCGGTGGCTTCGATTCGCCGCAGGCCGTTCTCATCACGGTAGAGGATCACTTTGTCGGCGGTCAGCTCAGTGGCTCCCTGGGTCAGGGTGACGTCTCCGGTGTAGGTGGCAACCCCCTTGCTGTCATCCAGCCGTGCGCTGTTGGCTTTGACGGTAATCGGGGTGTCGGAGTCCAGGCTGAAAGCAACTGCTGACCCGGCAAACAGGAGTGCTGCCAGCGCTGCGGTAAAATTACGGATTGGCTTGTTGGCCAGGTTCATAGCGTCCTTCCACCTGTGAGTCGAGTTCGAGAATGCGGGCATCTATCCAGGCCTTCATTCCGGTTGCCCGGGTCACGCTGAATGAATCGGTCAGCGTGACCGGAGCGTCGGTGTAGACCGTGCGGCTGTTGTTGTCCAGCGTCAGCCTGGAAGTCGTCAGGATGCCCCGGCGGTCACCGGCAGTGCGAATCACCTTGACGTTACCTTTGAGGTGAAGCAGGCCATCCGCCTCACGGTAAGTTCCGGTATCCGAGCTCAGGTGCCAGGGTTCGGACTCACCCTCACCAAATAGTTCCGCCCGTGGGGATTCCATGATGGCCCTGTTGCTGGCTTCAAACTGCTCAATACGCGGGCTTTCAAAGCGCACATTGAGTTTGCCGGTTTCATCGTATGAAAGGTAGCGACCGTTGACGACAAAGCCATCGGGTTCGGACTGCCCTCTCAGTGCCGCTGCGTCCACCGGTTCCTGAGGCTCGTCACTCTGCCACATCATCACGATCAGAGCCACAATGGTGCAGCCCAGTGCCAGGGTTCTCAGCCAGGGACGGTCGACCAGTAACAGGGTGGGGAGCAGGTTGCCTCTCATCGCGACGGGTCCTTCAGTCGGCCAGGGTGTAGGCGGCCAGGGTGGTGTCGAGCTGGCCGCAGGCGGTCAGCAACAGGTCACAGGCCTCCCGAACCGCACCGCTGCCACCGGGGACCGAGGTACATACATCCGCCTGTTCGCGAACCAGCCAGTAGCCGTTGGGAACGGTAATGCCCAGGCCGGCAAAGCGGATGGCGGGCAGGTCCGGCAGATCATCGCCCATATAGGCGATCTCGTCGGGGCTGACACCAAGGGATTCGACCAGTTCCTGCAGCGCCACCTTCTTGTCTTCGCGGCCCTGCATCAGGTGCGGGATGCCGAGGTCGCTCATGCGTTTTTGAGTCAGTGGCGAGGTGCGCCCGGTGATGACGGCGACGGTAATGCCGGCGGCCATGACCTGTTTCAGACCCAGTCCATCCAGAATATTAAAGCCTTTCATTTCATCGCCCGTGGCACTGAAAAACAGTTTGCCATCGGTCATGATGCCGTCTACATCCAGGGCGAGCAGGCGAATATTGGCGGCTTTGCCGAGAATGCGGGCCGGCCATTGCGGGCGCAGGGTATCGGTCATTGCTTGCCTCCTCAGATAACGCCGGCGCGGAGCAGGTCGTGCATATTGATGGCGCCGACCAGTTGGCCATTTTCATCCGTGACGGGCAGGGCGTTGATTTTCATTTCTTCCATGATGTTTAACGCCTCGGCGGCCAGGTGGTCGGCCTGGATGGTTTTGCCGTTATGGGTCATGACTTGGTGAATGGGGGTTGTGTGGACGTCAAAGGATCTGTCCAGCGTGCGACGCAGATCGCCATCGGTGAAGACACCGGTCAGGTTACCGTCCGCGTCCACCACCGTGGTCATGCCCAGTCCCTTGCGGGACATTTCAAGCAATGCGCCGCTGAGGGTGGTGTCTTCGGTGACGCGGGGGATGCGGTCGCCGGAATGCATGATGTCGGAAACCCGCAGGAGCAACCGGCGACCCAGGCTGCCGCCAGGGTGGGAGAAAGCGAAGTCTTCCGCACTGAAGCCGCGAGCTTCCAGTAGCGCGACCGCCAGGGCATCCCCCATTACCAGGGTGGCCGTGGTACTGGAGGTGGGGGCCAGTCCCAGGGGGCAGGCTTCCAGGGCCACACTGACATCAAGGTTGGCCACCGCTTCTTTTGCCAGGGTGGAATCTGCATTGCCGGTCATGCTGATCAGCGGGGCACCCATACGACGCAGCAACGGAAGGATGGTGACCACTTCGCTGGTGTTACCGCTGTTGGAAATGGCAAGCACCACGTCCTGTCCGGTGATCATGCCCAGATCGCCATGACTGGCTTCGCCGGGGTGTACGAAGAAAGAGGGCGTACCTGTGCTGGCGAGGGTGGCGGCAATTTTGTTGCCAATGTGGCCCGATTTGCCCATGCCGGTTACCACCACGCGTCCCCGACAAGCCATGATGACCTCGCAGGCACGGACAAAGTGATCGTCGATGCGATCCAGCAGGGACACAATGGCCTCTTTTTCTATCTCGATGGCTCGGAGCGCCGAGTCCCGGTAGGTCTGCTTGATGTCGGCTATGGTCTTGTCGCTGTCGCTCATGGTGTTTTCGGCTCGCACCTTGTCGTCATTTGGGACACTGGTTGGTTTGGCGGGAGTATATCACTTCACGAGGCTATGGGGCCTTGTTCAGGGAAACTGATCATTGCCATCAGGACATTTTGTGTTGTGTGGATTGAGCTTCCAATCTGCTTCGCATAATGTATGCGCCTGATTGAAAGGGATGGCTTATGGCTTCGGAAGCATACATAACATTGACGGATGTGGTTTTCTCGCGCTCGGGCCGGCGTATATTTGATGGTGTGACCCTCGAAATCCCCCGCGGCAAAATTACCGCCATCATGGGGCCGAGCGGAACCGGGAAGACCACCCTGTTGCGGCTGATCGGCGGTCAGTTGAAGCCGGATTCCGGTACCATCATGGTGGCGGGTGAGAATGTGCCCAAGCTTAGACGCAAGGCCCTGTATACCCTGCGGGAAAAAATGGGCATGTTGTTCCAGAGCGGTGCCCTGTTTACCGATCTAAGTGCATTCGAAAACGTTGCCTTTCCCCTGCGTGTCCATACTTCCCTGCCCGAGGACATGATCCGCGATATTGTGCTGATGAAACTGGAGGCTGTCGGGCTCCGGGGGGCGAGGGACATGATGCCTTCAGAGCTTTCCGGTGGCATGACCCGCCGGGTGGCCCTGGCCCGCAGCATTGCCCTGGACCCGGAACTGATCATGTACGACGAGCCCTTCGCCGGCCAGGATCCCATTGCCATGGGGGTGCTGGTCAAACTGATCCGTGACCTCAACAGTTCCATGGGGCTGACCAGCGTGCTGGTGTCCCACGATGTACCGGAATCCCTGAGTATTTGCCATTACGCCTGTATTATTGCCGACGGCCAGATTATCGGCGAAGGGACGCCGGATGAATTACGGCAGCACCCAT
The DNA here is from genome assembly GCF_003994855.1 of Marinobacter sp. NP-4(2019). Taxonomy (NCBI): domain Bacteria; kingdom Pseudomonadati; phylum Pseudomonadota; class Gammaproteobacteria; order Pseudomonadales; family Marinobacteraceae; genus Marinobacter; species Marinobacter sp. NP-4(2019). The sequence goes on along the minus strand of NZ_CP034142.1, from coordinate 3,101,216 downwards.
CCGAGCGGGTGCAGCAGTTCCTGCAGGGGCAGCCGGATGGTCCCGTGCCATTTCATTACCCGGCTGCGGATGCCGGGTCGGACTGGGGACTCACCGGAGGCCTCAAATGATGGATCGGATCGCCGCACTTGGCCGCCTGGGGTTTGCTATCGTGGCCACGGTTGGCCGTGCCGGCTATTTTCTTGGTGGCGCCCTGGCCGGGGTTCCGAAACCTTCGGTGGGGTTTCCATTACTGGTTCGTCAACTCTATTCGGTTGGGGTGCTGTCCCTGGCGATCGTTGTGGTATCTGGTCTGTTTATCGGCATGGTGCTGGGGCTGCAGGGCTATACCATTCTCAGTGATTATGGCTCTGAAGCGGCGGTCGGTCAGATGATCGCTCTGACACTGGTGCGGGAACTGGGGCCGGTCGTGACGGCGCTGTTATTCGCGGGGAGGGCCGGCTCGGCCCTGACCGCCGAGATAGGCCTGATGAAGGCAACGGAACAGCTGTCCAGCATGGAAATGATGGGGGTGGATCCTCTCAGGCGGGTGATTGCCCCCCGGTTGTGGGCCGGTTTTATCGCGATGCCAATCCTCGCCGTGATCTTCTCGGTGGTTGGTATATGGGGTGGCATGCTGGTGAGTGTCGATTGGCTGGGCGTATTCGAGGGCGCATTCTGGGGTAATATGCAGTCATCGGTCAGCTTTGTGGATGACGTGCTGAACGGCGTGGTGAAAACCGTGGTATTCGGGTTCGTCTGCACCTGGATTGCCGTGTTTCAGGGTTACGATTGCGTGCCGACTTCTGCCGGCATCAGCTCGGCCACCACCAAAACCGTTGTCTATTCATCATTGGCCGTTCTCGGCCTGGATTTTGTGCTTACTGCCGTCATGTTCGGGGATTTCTGACCCTGAGTTGCGGTGTAGATACAGCAGGATTGACCAGAACTTAATCGGGAGCCGGATATGGCACAGAGAACCACGGAAATCATCACTGGCCTGTTTATGATCGCAGGGCTTGCAGCGGTGCTGGTTCTGGCATTGCAGGTGAGCGGATTGTCACCCAAAAACGCAGGTGACACGTATACCCTGTACGCCAACTTCAACGACGTTGGCGGCATTTCGCCGCGGGGCAAAGTCGCCATGGCGGGCGTCAAGGTGGGCTCGGTTCGCAGTGTGACTCTGGACAAGGAGACCTTCCAGGCCAGGGTGGAGCTTGCCATTGACGCTGACGTGGACAACATTCCGGCGGATAGCTCCGCGGTAATACGTACATCCGGCATACTCGGGGATCAGTACATTGATATTTCAATCGGTGGAGATATGGAATCCCTGAAGCCTGGAGACAGCTTTTATTCAACACAGTCGGCCATGAATCTTGAGCGCCTGATTACCAATTTCGCATCGGGTAAATAGCGCAAGAGAAAAGGATCTGAAACGTTACAGGAGAAAAACATGGTATTGATCAGACGCAGCATGCTTTTTATGGCCTTCCTGATGGCGGCCCTGGTGTTTCCGGCCCACGCAGGTCAGGAGGAAGACCTTGTAAAGTATGTGGATGAAAATACCCAGCGCCTGGTGGACAAGCTGAACGAAGAGAAGGGACTGTACGACAGGGACCCTGAAGCTTTTTACAGCAGCATGGACCAGGAGCTGCGGGAATTTGTGGATTTTCGCCGGATTGCCGCTCGCGTCATGGGAAGGTATGCACGCCAGACCTCCCCTGAGCAGCGCGATGAATTTGTCGAGAAATTCAAGCGTAGCCTGTTCGACAGCTACGCCCAGGCGCTGGTCAGTGCGAACGACTTCGCCATTGAAGTGAAAAGCGCGGAAATCCATCCTGATCATGCGGACCGGGCCTCCGTGCAGATGGAAGTGTTGACGGCCAGTGGCAACCGATACCCGGTCACTTACTCCATGTATAAAAATGATGAAGGTCGCTGGATGATGGAAAATGTCATCGTCGAAGGCATCAACATCGGCCTGGCGTTCCGTGACCGCTTTGCCCAGGAAATGGAGCAGAACCGTGGCCAGGTCCAGGCTGTCATCGATGGCTGGGGCGATGCCGTGGATTCTCTCAACCTTGATGAAGAAATGGATAACTCATGAATCCGGGCGCCCGGGTTGAGCTCAGTGGCAACACCCTGAAAGTGAGCGGGTCTGTTGATCCGCTCACTGTGCTGCCCACCAGAAAGCAGGGCGAGGCACTGATTCAATCGGCCTCCGGTAACCTGACGGTCGATCTGAGTGCCATGGAAACAGCACACAGTGTGGTTCTGTCGTTACTGCTTTGCTGGCAGCGATACGCCGAGAAGTTCGGTCGTTCGCTGTCATTCACTGGCGTCAGCGCCCGTCTCTATTCGCTGGCCGCTCTCAGTAACCTTGAAGAGCAGTTGTCCGGTTTTCAGCCCGATCAGTCCGCCTGAAAAAATCCCCGCTATTCTTCACATTCCCGACTCTCTCCATTCTGTCATTCGCTGCTGGCTGACCCGGGCCGCGTAATTGGTTACAATCTCGCCCCTGATCTACAAACACCCGAGGAATGACTATGGAAGCCGCCGAAGTTACCGAACTGGTAAAACAGGCCCTGCCGGATTGCGAAGTGCAGGTTCAGGTCGATGGCAACCACTATATGGTTGTCGTGGTAGGGGAGGTTTTTGAAGGCCTGTCCACCATCAAACGGCAGCAAATGATCAACAAGGTGCTTTTCCAACACATTATGGACGGCACCATACACGCCCTGCACCCAAAAGCCTTTACTCCGGCTGAGTGGGCCGCGCGCCAGGGCTGATGACTGCCCGCCAATAACAGGAAGACTATTGTGGACAAACTTCTGATCAGGGGCCGCAAGCCCCTGAATGGTGAAATCCGGATATCCGGTGCCAAGAACGCCGCCCTGCCCATACTGGCGGCCACCCTGCTGGCGGATGAACCGGTAACCGTGGGCAACTTGCCGCACCTGAACGACATCACCACCATGATCGAGTTGCTGGGTCGCATGGGCGTGGAGCTGCTGATTGATGAGAAAATGAGCGTGGAAGTACACGCCAACACCATCAAGCATTTCCACGCGCCTTACGAGCTGGTCAAGACCATGCGGGCGTCGATCCTTGTGCTGGGCCCGCTGGTGGCTCATTTTGGTGAGGCGGAAGTGTCCCTGCCGGGTGGTTGTGCCATTGGTAGCCGGCCGGTAAACCTGCACATCCACGGCCTGGAAATGATGGGCGCGGAAGTGAAGGTGGAGAATGGCTACATCAAAGCCAGGACCAATGGTCGCCTGAAGGGTGCCCACATCTTCCTGGACACCGTAACCGTCACCGGTACCGAAAACCTGATGATGGCCGCTGCCCTGGCGGATGGTAAAACTATCCTGGAAAACGCCGCCCGCGAACCGGAAGTGGTGGACCTGGCGGAATGCCTGATTGCCATGGGCGCCGACATCAAGGGCCACGGCACTGCGACCATCGAAATCAATGGCGTGGAACGCCTGCACGGTTGTCACTACGACGTGCTGCCTGACCGTGTCGAAACCGGTACCTACCTGGTCGCCGCTGCCGCCACCGGCGGTCGGGTGAAACTGAAAGACACCCGTGAAGACCTGCTGGAAGCGGTGCTGCTCAAGCTGGAAGAGGCCGGGGCACACATTTCCACCGGTAAAGACTGGATCGAGCTGGATATGAAAGGCAACCGCCCGAAAGCGGTGAGCCTGCGTACAGCGCCGTATCCGGCATTTCCGACAGACATGCAGGCCCAGTTCGCGGCGATGAACGCCGTCGCCGAAGGCACCGGCACCATCGTGGAAACGGTGTTCGAGAACCGCTTCATGCACCTTCAGGAATTGATTCGCATGGGTGCGGACATCACGCTTGAAGGCAACGCGGCAATCATCAAGGGGGTTGAGCACCTGACCGGAGCACCGGTAATGGCGACCGATTTGCGCGCGTCTGCCAGCCTGGTCATCGCCGGCCTGATGGCCGATGGCGACACCATTGTGGATCGCATCTACCATATTGATCGCGGCTACGAGTGTATTGAAGAGAAGCTGCAGCTGCTGGGCGCCAGTATTCGCCGCCTGCCAGCATGAGCGACACGGATCAGAAACCGGAAGGACGCATGACCGACTCCATCACCATTGCATTGTCGAAGGGGCGAATCCTCGATGAAACCCTGCCATTGCTTGCGGAAGCAGGCATTGAGCTGGTCGACGACATCAAGAAATCCCGAAAACTGGTGTTTCCCACCACTGATCCCAACGTGCGGGTGCTGATTATCCGCGCCACGGACGTGCCCACTTATGTGCAATATGGCGGCGCGGATCTCGGGGTAACCGGCAAGGATGTCCTGATGGAGCACGGCGGTGACGGTCTCTACGAGCCGCTGGATCTGAACATTTCCCGCTGCCGTCTGATGACCGCCGGTCCAAAGGATAAACCGGCCCCGGCGGGTCGAATCCGTGTAGCTACTAAATTTGTTAACCTGGCACGACGTTACTACTCGGCCCAGGGCAGGCAGGCGGATATCATCAAGCTCTACGGTGCGATGGAATTGGCTCCGATCCTCAATCTGGCGGACGAAATTGTCGATATCGTCGATACTGGCAACACGCTGAAGGCCAATGGCCTCGAGCCAAGGGATCTGATCGAACACATCAGCAGCCGTCTGGTGGTTAATCGCGCTTCGATGAAGATGAAACACGAGCGGATTAACCCCATAATTGAAAAAATGTCCGTTGCTGTGGACAAGCGCCGGCAAGACTCGGCGTAAGAACCGGTCAGCCGGGGCAGTCCAGGATCTAGCCTGGCGGGCTGAAGGGATCGGGTAAGGCTTTCCAAAACACGCTCAAGCACATCCATGTGGCGCTTGGGCTCCGCCATCCATGGCTCCGCACAGTTTTGGAAAGCCTTACCCGATCCCTTCGTCCGACTAACGGTGAGTCTGGACTGCCCCGGCAGACCGGTTCCTGAGCTATCGTGGCGACCTGAGTATCTGTAAGCCGTTAATCCCATACAGGATTTGATTCATGACTGTGAGCATCAAACGACTAAACGCCTCCCAAAGTGACTTTGACAGTGCGCTGGCCAAGCTGCTGGCCTGGGACGACAGCGTGGATCATCAGGTGAATGAGTCGGTGCGTCATATCCTGCATGAGGTGAAAACCCGTGGTGACCAGGCGGTTCTGGAATTTACCGAGAAGTTTGATCGCCTGAAGGTTAGCAGCGTTGCTGACCTGGAAATGGATCAGAGCAGACTGCAAAAGGCGTTGGGCGCTATTCCCGAAGACCAGCGTGTGGCCCTGGAAAAAGCCGCTGAGCGGATTCGCGGTTATCACGAACACCAGAACCAGAAGTCCTGGCAGTACCAGGACGAAGACGGCACCGTGCTTGGCCAGAAGGTGACGCCGCTTGATCGTGCAGGCTTATACGTTCCCGGAGGCAAGGCGGCATACCCGTCCTCAGTGCTGATGAACGCTATCCCTGCGAAGGTTGCGGGTGTGAGCGAAGTGGTGATGGTGGTTCCGACACCGGACGGTGTAGTGAACGATATGGTGCTGGCCTCTGCGGCCATTGCTGGCGTTGACCGAGTATTCACCGTCGGTGGAGCGCAGGCAGTTGCAGCTCTGGCCTACGGCACGGAAACCATTCCTGCCGTCGACAAGATCGTTGGGCCCGGTAATATCTTTGTTGCCACTGCCAAGCGCGAAGTCTTCGGCACCGTCGGTATCGACATGATCGCCGGCCCGTCGGAAATTCTCGTCATCTGCGACGGCAAAACCGATCCTGACTGGATCGCCATGGATCTGTTTTCCCAGGCCGAACATGACGAACAGGCCCAGTCCATCCTGATCAGCCCGGATGCAGACTTCCTGGACGCCGTCGAAGCCAGCATCAACAAACTGCTGCCGACGATGGAACGTGCAGACATAATCCGCACCTCCATGACCGACCGCGCCGCCCTGATCCAGGTCGCCGACCTCAGCGAAGCCGCTAAGGTCTCTAACCGGATTGCCCCGGAACACCTGGAGCTTTCCGTTGAAGACCCCGAGACCCTGGTGGAAGAAATCCGCCACGCCGGTGCCATCTTCATGGGGCGCTACACCGCCGAAGCCCTCGGCGACTACTGCGCCGGCCCGAACCACGTGTTGCCGACCAGCGCTACGGCACGGTTCTCGTCGCCGCTGGGGGTTTATGATTTCCAGAAGCGCTCGTCCATCATAGGTTTCAGCGCTGAGGGAGCCGATCGCATGGGGCGTGTTGCTTCAGTATTGGCCCGGGGCGAGGGTTTGACTGCCCATGCGCGGTCGGCGGAATATCGGATCAAGGATTGAGTCAGTTTGTCGGATTAGCGAAGCGTAATCCGACAATATGCTATCACCAAAGTTTGCGAGGGCGGCGGGGATGTCTTCCCGGGAAGACATCCCCGCCGCCCGTCTTCTCGGAGTAAAAACAGAAATGAGTAAATTCTGGAGCCCGCTGGTCAATGACCTGGTGCCTTATGTGCCGGGCGAGCAGCCAAAAATGGCCAACCTGGTGAAACTGAACACCAACGAGAACCCATTTGGCCCGTCACCCAAGGTTATCGAAGCCATCCAGGCCGAGCTGAACGACAGCCTGCGCCTTTACCCGGATCCGGAAGGCGAAAGCCTGCGCCAGACCATCGCCGACTACCACAAAGTCACGCCTGAACAGATCTTCTTGGGCAACGGCTCCGACGAAGTCCTGGCCCACATCTTCTACGGCCTGTTCCAGCACGGCGAACCCGTATTGTTCCCGGACGTCACCTACAGCTTCTACCCGGTGTACTGCGGCCTCTACAACATCGAAGGCAAAACCGTCCCCCTGACCGACACCTTCGAAATCGACCCGGCCGACTACAAACAACCCAACGGCGGCGTCATCTTCCCGAACCCGAATGCGCCAACCGGGCGTTATCTCGATCTGGAGCACGTAGAAGAAATCCTCCAGGCCAACCCCGACCGGGTCGTCGTAGTAGACGAAGCCTACATCGATTTCGGCGGCGAGAGCGCGATTGCATTGGTCGATAAATACCCGAACCTGCTGGTCAGCCAGACGCTGTCGAAAGCCCGCTCACTGGCTGGTCTCCGAGTTGGCTTTGCAGTAGGGCACCCGGATCTGATCGAAGCCCTCAATCGCGTCAAAAACAGCTTCAACAGCTACCCCCTGGACCGCCTGGCCCTCGCCGGCGCGAAAGCGGCCTACGAAGACGAAGCCTGGTTCCGGAAATGCTGCGACGGTGTTGTTTCAGAGCGTGAGCGAATGACTAATGCACTGGCAGAACTTGGGTTTGAAGTTCTTCCATCCAAGGCGAATTTCATCTTCGCCCGCCACAAAACACAGACTGGCGAGGCGCTGGCAAAAGGTCTGAGAGAGCAGGGCATCATAGTCCGCCACTTCAATAAACCCAGAATCAGTGACTTCCTGAGAATCACCATTGGAACGGCAGAGCAGAACGATGCCTTGATTGCTGGCCTCAAGTCTCTGTAGCCTTCAAGCTTGGGGTGTCGCAAGGCAGGTAAGGCTTTCCGGGAAACGCTACAAGCACATCCATGTGCGCTTGATCTCCGGCCATCCATGGCCTCCGACATTCCCGGAAAGCCTTACCTGCCTCGCTCTTCAAACATGCGGAGTTATATCGTCAAAGACGGAGAGTTCATGGCAAACCGCAACGAAATCCTGAAAACAATCGAACAATGGCTCCAGCCCGAAAACTTCCAGGACTACTGCCCGAACGGCCTGCAGGTTGAAGGCAAGGACGAAGTGAAAGTCATCGTCACCGGCGTCACCGCCTCAAAAGCCCTCATCGACGCCGCCATTGAAGCCAACGCCGACATGATCCTCGTCCACCATGGCTACTTCTGGAAGGGCGAAGACCAACGCATCCAGGGCATGAAGCGACAGCGCATCAAACAACTCCTGGACCACGACATCAGCCTCGTCGCCTACCACCTGCCACTGGACGACCACCCCGAATACGGCAACAACCGCCAGTTGGCCGACGTGCTGGGCATCGAAAACCCCCGCCCTCTCGGCGGCCTGGTGTGGGAAGGCGAACTGCCAACAGCGGTCACCCCCGAACAGTTCGGCCGACAAATTGCCGAGAAACTCCATCGGGAGCCTCTGTGGGTCGGTGAGGGCAAACCAGAAATCAAACGGGTAGGGTGGTGTACCGGCGCAGCCCAGGGTTTTATCAACATAGCCCTTGAAGCTGGCCTGGATGCTTACATCAGCGGTGAAATCTCAGAACCGACGACTCACACCGCTCGTGAATGTGGAATTCACTACTACGCGGCAGGCCATCACGCCACGGAGCGTTACGGAGTGAAGGCGCTTGGTAAGGCCTTGGAGAAAGAGTTTGGGATAAATCACCGGTTTATCGACTGCGATAATCCAGTGTAATAAGGCGTGTAGAGGATAACGCTAAAGTCAGGGTGACTGGTTGGGCCTATCTTTCCAAAACTGTGCGGAGCCATGGATGGCGGAGCCCAAGCGCCACATGGATGTGCTTGAGCGTGTTTTGGAAAGATAGGCCCAACCAGTCACTCCACCGAAAAATTCAGGCCGGGGACGGTACCAGCTGGTCAGGCCTTAGAGGTTGAAGACTTGTCGCCCTTCTTGAGCCCAAAGTCCTCAGCCAGCGTGCCCTTATCCTCAGGCCCGGACTTGGGCGCATAATCCCGTGGCGGCTCCACGCCGTCCTCGCGAGCACCCTCAAGACGAGCACGAGACCTCTCCTGCTCCAGCTCCTCCATCCACTCCTCATCATTACACAGCCGGTTCGCCCCCCGTGCCATGTGCTGATTCACATCGCGATACGCATCATTGAAACGGCGCAGCAGATGAGCCGATTCCATAAAGTGCTCATTCACCTGGGCCTGGTAGCGGGTATATTCGCTACGTAGCTCCTCAATCTGTTGCTCGACACGGCGCTGACGCAGATTAGTAGTCTGCCCGGAGCGGCTGATCAGTACGCCGATGACAATGCCAACAACCAATGCGGCAATCGCTGCCAGAATCAGGTTCGTCATAAGATGTGTCGTCCTTTTGCGTTTTAAGAGCTTGGCCCTTTGGGGCAGTATAACGTTCCAGGCTGCTCACGCCCATCCACAAAGTCTGAGCCAATCGTCGTATTGCTTCGTCAAAGCCTGCCCTGACTGGAGAGCCGGGTATCCGTTGGCAGTGCCAACGTGGCGAAAAATCCCAAAATCGGCCACAATACGCCGCCGTAAATGAACGACCACTCTTCGGGAACAGGCTTGATGACCGACCACATGACCCCTTGGCAACGCTACCAGCAGGATCTCGAACGCCCGGATTTTCACCGGGATCCGGCACAGGAAGATGCCGTCCAGCGTTTGCAGTCACTGTACGATAAACTCGTGGAAGCCGAAAGCGAACGCCAGAAAGGTTTGGCAAAACTTCGCAGAAAGCTGAAAAAGGGCAGGGAAGAACCGGTCAGGGGGCTGTATTTCTGGGGTGGTGTCGGTCGTGGCAAAACCTACCTGATGGACACCTTCTACGAATCGCTGCCGTTTGATCGCAAAATGCGGGTTCACTTCCACCGTTTCATGCAGCGGGTACACAACGAACTCAAGTCCCTGAAAGGGGAAAAGAACCCGCTGGAGCTGGTATCAAAAAAGTTTGCCGACGAAACCCGGGTGATCTGCTTCGACGAGTTCTTCGTGTCCGACATCGGTGATGCCATGATCCTGGCCACCCTGATGGACGGTCTGTTCAGCCGTGGCGTGACCCTGGTGTGCACCTCCAACATCGTGCCCGACGGTCTCTACAAGGACGGCCTTCAACGCGCCCGCTTCCTTCCAGCCATTGATCTTGTTAAAAAACACACCGAAGTGGTGAATGTCGACGGCGGCGTGGACTACCGTCTCCGGACCCTGGAACAGGCCGAGTTGTACCACTTCCCGCTGGATGATGAGGCCGACGTCAGCCTGCGCAAAAGTTACGATGCACTGGCGGTCGAGGCGGCGAAGCACAGTAAATCCATGGAAATCAACGGCCGCAAGATTCCCGCCATCGCCCACGCCGACGACGTGGTGTGGTTCGATTTCAAGGACGTGTGCGACGGGCCCCGCAGCCAGAACGACTACATTGAGCTGGCGCGACAGTTCCACGCCATCATCATCAGCAATGTCCCGGTGCTGGGCGGTGACAAGGACGATCAGGCCCGCCGTTTTATTAACATGATTGACGAATTTTACGACCGCAACGTCAAAGTCATCATCTCCGCCGCGGCGGCAATCACCGATCTGTACGCCGGCGGCCGCCTGGGTTTCGAGTTTGAACGTACCGAATCCCGACTGCTGGAGATGCAGTCCAGGGAGTACCTGGAAGCGGCGCATAAACCCTGAGACAAGGTGTCGGATTACGCTTTGCTAATCCGACAAACCTACCAAACAACCAACAGAGAGATTCAGATATGAGCACAGATAACGTAGTCATCGTCAGCGGTGTCCGTACCCCCATGGGCGGCTTCCAGGGCAGCCTGGCGGACGTCAGCGCCCCGGAACTGGGTGCCATCACCATCGCCGAAGCGGTGAAGCGCGCCGGCCTGCAGCCGGCGGACGTGCAGGAAGTGGTTATGGGTAACGTACTGCCTGCCGGCCTCAAACAGGGCCCGGCCCGCCAGGCCATGCGCAAGGCCGGTCTGCCAGATCACACCGGCGCCACTACCATCAATAAACTGTGCGGTTCCGGTATGAAAGCCGCCATGTTCGCTCACGACATCATCAAGGCTGGCAGTAACGACATCCTGGTTGCCGGCGGCATGGAAAGCATGTCCAATGCGCCATACGTGCTCCAGGGTGTCCGCAAGGGCTACCGCATGGGGCCGGGCCAGGCACCGCAGGATCACATGTTTCTGGACGGCCTGGAAGACGCCGAAACCGGCCGTCTGATGGGGGCTTTCGCCCAGGAAATGGCGGACAAGAAAGGCTATACCCGGGAAGAAATGGATGAATACGCCATCACCTCCCTGACCCGAGCCAAGAAGGCCATCGAAGAGGGCCTGCTGAAGGACGAGATCATCCCGGTGACGGTAAAGACCCGTAAGGGCGAAGTGGTTGTAGAAGACGATGAGCAGCCCCATAACGCCAACATCGAAAAGATCCCGAGCCTGCGTCCGGCGTTTGCCAAAGACGGCACGGTTACCGCTGCCAACGCCTCGTCCATCTCCGACGGCGCGTCTGCGCTGGTGCTGATGCGTGAGTCCGAAGCCGAAAAGCGTGGTCTGAAGCCGCTGGCCCGCATCGTTGGTCACAGCACCCAGTCACAGCATCCGTCCGAGTTTACCTGTGCACCAGTGGGCGCGATCGAGACGCTGTTCGCCAAGACTGGCTGGAGCAAGGACGATGTGGATCTGTTCGAGATCAACGAAGCTTTCGCTATGGTGGCCATGATGCCGATCCGCGAGCTGGGTCTGGACCCTGAGAAGGTCAACATCCACGGTGGCGCCTGTGCCCAGGGCCATCCGGTCGGCTCAACCGGCTCCCGTCTGCTGGTAACCCTGATGTACGCGCTGCAGCGTTACGGCAAGAAGAAAGGCGTCGCAGCCCTGTGTATCGGCGGCGGTGAGGCGACGGCCATGGCTATCGAAATGCTTTAAGGCTCCGGGCTTTTAACTTTGGTGTTTTGGAGAGGTGCCTGCCCCTTTCCAAAACACGCTGTAAATACGTCCCTGTACGCTTGGGCTCCGCCATCCCTGGCTCCGCACAGTTTTGGAAAGGGGCAGGCACCTCTCCACCCGGACTTGAGTGATTGCTACCCGGATTCGTCTTGCTGAATAGATTGGCGCCGAGAGGGGGACGGCTTTCCGGGAATGTCGGAGGCCATGGATGGCCGGAGATCAAGCGCACATGGATGTGCTTGTAGCGTTTCCCGGAAAGCCGTCCCCCTCTCGGTGCTTCCCCATAGCCCTAAACCCCGTTCTGCTCAGGTCTAAATAGACAATAAAACAAGGTGGTTGCATCCACCATTGTTGTCTATAGTGATTCGAAGTGAGGGAACCCGGCGGTAAAACAGGGTATGACCGCAAAATCATACTTTTGACTGATCAAAGCGCCCAAGAGCGTTAGCTATAGTGCCAGCATCACGAGCACTGTGCGTGAAGCCTCCAACACCGTGAACACCAATAATCAGAGCAGCGACTCAGAACAACAATGGAGTAGCCTTCCAATGACAAGAAAAACTCAACAATGGCATCAGTGGGCCAAATTGCCGCTGGCCGTGGCAGTTGCAGCCGGTATGTCCGGGCAGGCAACCGCCTATTCGTTTTACCTGGGGGACGTCGAAGCCCAGTTCAATACCACACTGTCCGCCGGTGTCGGCTGGCGTACTCAGGAACGTGACAAGCGCCTGATCGCCCAGGGTAACCTCGGCCCCGAGTACGCTCCGGGTGGGAGCAAGGAAAATATTGGTGCGTCCACCAACAACTACGATGACGGTAACCTGAACTTTGAGAAGGGTGACACCTACTCCAAAATCGTCAAAGGTAACAGTGAGCTGTTCCTGGACTACAGCGTCAACAGCGATATGCTGACGCGGGTAGGCGGTCTGCTTCGTGGCCGCTATTGGTACGACTTCGAACTGAAGGATGAAATGCGCGCCGTTGATGATGTTGGCCAGCGGCGCGAGCTGAACGATGAAGCGAAGGATAACGCCTCTGGTGGCGAAATTCTGGATGCTTACGTGTTCTCCGACTGGTATTTCGGCAATGTGCCTGTGAGCCTCCGTTATGGTAAGCAGGTGGTGAGCTGGGGCGAGAGCACCTTTATCCAGGGCGGTATCAACGTGATTAACCCGGTTGACGTTCCTGCCTTCCGCGCCCCGGGTTCAGAATTGAAGGATGCACTCCTGCCAGTAGAAATGTTCTACATGTCAGCAGGCGTGACCGAGAATATGACCGTCGAGACATTCGTTCAGGCGGATTGGGAGCCGGTTCGTCCCGACGATTGCGGTACGTTCTTCTCCACCAACGATTTTGCGTCGGACGGTTGTGGACCTGTGCTTCTGGCAGGGCAGTTGCCGGACTCCCAGGCGTTTGCTCAGGGATTCATTGCTCCACGCCTTGGCGATAAAGAAGCTGATTCAAAAGACCAGTTTGGTGTCGCTCTGCGTTGGTATGTGCCAGAGTTGAATGACTCCGAGCTCGGGTTCTACTACATCAAGTACAATAGCCGCCTTCCGTACGTCAGTGGTCTGGTGAATAACCCCTCCGATCCGGACGGTACCCAGACCAATGACCCGAGCAAGCCTTTCTCGACATTCCCGAGCTACTTCATTGAGTACCCGGAGAATATCAACCTGTATGGTATCAGCATCAACACCACCACCCCGGGTGGCTGGTCTCTGGGGGCAGAATACAGCTTCCGCGACAACGTCCCCATTCAGTGGAACGCGTTTGAGCTGATTCTGGGTGGCCTGCAAGCACGCACAGAAGCCGATGGCAGCCAGACGCCTCTGAGTCTGCTTGAGCGTCAGCGTCTGGAAGAGGCGGGTGGTGCAAACCTTGCCGGGACTGAGGTGCAGGGTTATGACCGCTTCAAGGTTTCACAGGCGCAGTTCACACTGATCAAGTTCTTTGATCAGGTGATGGGTGCGAGCCGACTCTCATTTATTACGGAATTTGGTGCAACCTACATCCACGATTTCCCGGACACAGACGAAGCGCGATTCGGTCGTTCCGGCACCTTCGGTGTAGGTGAAATTCCCCTGGACGCTCTGGGTGGTGCGGATATCTGCGCCGGTGGGGCGAACCTGAACACCAATTACTGTAACAACGAAGGGTTCACGACAGACTTCTCATGGGGCTACCGTGCGCGTCTGGTCTGGGCATACAACAACGTGTTCTCCGGCATCAACCTCTCGCCACAGCTAGCCTGGAGCCATGATGTACAAGGATACAGCCCTCAGCCAGGTGGCGCTTTTAACGAAGGCAGCAAGGCGCTTGGTCTGTCCCTGCAGGCGGTCTACCAGAACAAGATCACCGGCAACATCGGCTATACAAACTTTTTCGGCGGTAAACCGTATAACGAGTTAACTGACCGTGATTTTGTCAGCGCGAGTGTTTCTTACTCCTTCTGAAACCGGCATGAATTCGTTTGACGAGGTAATCTAAATGAAACTGAACAAAAAGCTATTGGCCTCCGGTGTGATGGCTGCAACCCTGTTTGCCGGCAATGCCTTCGGTGCGGTATCCGCCGAAGAAGCCGCCAAACTGGGTAACAGCCTGACGCCCATTGGCGCCGAGAAAGCCGGCAATGGGGATGAAATCCCGGCCTGGGATGGTGGCCTCAAGGAAGCGCCTGCGGGCTACAACGATGATGGTATCTACATTAACCCGTTCCCGAACGACGAGGTGCTGTTTACCATCGACCAGAGCAATGTGGATCAGTACGCCGAGAACCTGTCCCCGGGGCAGGTGGCGATGATCAAAAGGTACGACGACTACAAGATGCCCGTCTACCAGACGCGTCGCACAGCGACTTATCCTCAGTCAGTCATGGAGCAAACCGTCGAGAATGCGACGAAGGCGGAACTGATCAAGGGCGGAAACGGCATCGCGAACTATCAGGATGCGACACCGTTTCCGATTCCTCAGAATGGCGTAGAAGCCATCTGGAACCACATTACTCGCTATCGGGGTGGCTCGGTTCAGCGTAACGTTGGTCAGGTAACACCAACTGAGAACGGTAACTACAGTGTGGTCAAGTTCCAGGATGAGCTGACCTGGCGCGCATACCTGAAAGACTACGAGCCGGATCAGGATCCCAACGTTCTGTTCTATTTCAAGCAGGCCATTACTGCACCGGCCCGTCTGGCGGGTAACGTGCTTCTGGTCCATGAAACCCTGGATCAGGTTAAAGAGCCCCGTCGTGCCTGGGTATACAACGCCGGTCAACGTCGCGTCCGTCGTGCACCCCAGGTGGCCTACGATGGACCGGGTACCGCTGCGGATGGCATGCGTACCTCCGACAACTTCGACATGTTCAACGGCGCACCCGACCGCTACAACTGGGAGTTGGTCGGCAAAAAGGAAATGTACATTCCGTACAACTCCTACAAGCTGGTGGATCGTGACCTGAGCTACGATGACATCATCAAGGCCGGGCATATCAACCAGGATCTGACCCGTTATGAACTTCACCGTGTGTGGCATGTCCGCGCGACCCTGAAAGACGGCGCACGTCACATCTATGCCCAGCGGGATTTCTACCTGGACGAAGATTCCTGGCAGGCCAGCGTGATTGATCATTATGACGGTCGTGGCGAACTCTGGCGTGTCGCCGAGGCCCATGCCATGCAGTTCTATGACCAGCAGGTGCCCTGGTACGCGATTGAGGTGCTGTATGACCTGCTCTCCGGTCGCTACCTGGCGCTTGGTCTGACCAACGAGGAAAACGATCCTTATACGTTTGGAGTAGAGCGTACTTCGCGGGAATACACACCTGCCGCTCTCCGTCGGGCGGGCGTTCGATAAAACGCGTCAGGCGTTGTGCCGAAAAAGGCGGGCCTCCGAGCCCGCCTTTTTTTATGGACGTTGGCTGTGATAAATGCGTTAAATTCTCGCCACTGTTTTACAGACTGCCACGTCAAAGTTTTGCAGCCCACACCGCATTTGGTTTAACCTCTCCCTCATACTAAAGGCGTACCCGATGATGGTACCCAGATAATTTGTGCAAACATTGCATATTCCGGACACGTGACAATGCCATTCATGGTTGCCGTGAGCCGGACTTGAGCGGGGCGAAGTGTGAAACCATTTGATGATGGCAGTGCCGCCAATGATGAGTTCCAGTCGGTTTCCGCCGGAACACATCGGGGCGAGCTCGTCAGAGATCTCTTGCGACAACGGGTCCGGATTCCCTCCGCACCCTCTGAAGGCCTTCAACGGCCGTTGCTGACAGGACGAATCCGGGAGGCATTGGGTCCTGGAAGTATTCTCTATCTGGAGGCGCCGTGTGGCTACGGCAAGTCCCATGCTTTATTGTCTGCGCTCCATGAATCCGAGCGTCCTCTGGAAACCATTAAATGGATCTCCTTCTCCGCGCAGGATAATGAACCCGCACGACTGATGACGTTGCTGGGTATCGCCCTCAATCCCCAGCCTTCCCGCGACGCGACCCTTGCACATGCCACCGCAAGTCACAGTGAAGCCCTGTCATTGCTGTTGGCCCAGGATTATTGGCAAACACCAGAGCGTAAGGCCGTGCTGGTGCTGGATAACCTGACATCGGTCAGTCATCCGGTGGTGATCGAGCTGCTGGGGCAGTTGATTGCCGAATTACCAAAAGGTTTGTCGCTGGCGCTGGTTTCCCGCAAACCGTTGCCGTTCGAGACCCACAAATCAGAGCTGGAAGGGCGGTTCACCCGGTTAGGTCCGGAAGCGTTGGAGCTGAGCCGGCAGGAGACGTTCGAGTTCTATTCCGAAGCATTGAAAAACAGCCAGCTGACCATGGTGGCTGTTGATCACCTGTATTCCCTGACCGAGGGCTGGATTACCCCACTGGCGCTATACCAGCGAGAGCTGTCCGCCCTGGCGGAGTCGCGGTTGCCCATCCAGGAGACCGTCAGTGTGGAGCGTTTTCTGCGGGACTCCGTGCTGTCCCGATTGACGCCTTCCCAGCAACGGGCCCTGCGGATCATGGCCGAGATGGACGTCGTTTCTGACGATCTGTTTGCTTGCCTGGTGGATCCGTCTTGCGATACCGGCTTTCGGCCTTCCGTAGCGGCGGAAACCGGAATACCGCTGCGACCACTTCCAGGCCGGGGGCGCTGGTTCCGCCTCAACCCGCTGTTTCATGAGTGGCTGCGAAGTTCGGCCCTGGATGGTGCCATTGATCGCGCACTGGCTGCCAGCCGCTGGTTTCGCCAGCATCACCAGCTACCCGAAGCGTTGCGTTACGCCTTGCTGTCGGAAAACGCCGAAGAAGCTGTAAAAATCGCCTCCGAAGGCTCCGAGGCCCTGCTGATAGGCCAGGATACCGCTTCGCTTCTACGCCTGCGTCGATCCCTGCCGCCCGGCTTGTTGGAGGACAGTGCGCGGCTGCGGTTGGTTTACAGCTGGGTCCATGCCATTGGTGGTCAGTTCGCCCAGGCCAGGGCGCTTCTGGATGGTCTGGGCGATGATGATCGCGAGGTCCTGTCCGGTCGTATCAACGCGCTGAAAGCGTTTATCCTGCGGGGAGAAGGGTTCGTCGAAGAGGCCCTTGAAGTGGCTGATCGGGCGCTGGCCGCCGAAGAGCTGTCTACGCAGGGGCAGTTGGTCACCCAGATGGTACGTTCCAGTGCGTTTTGCGCCGCCGGCCGATTCGCGGACGCCCGGGATGCCAACCGCGCAGCTGCCCGGCTGGCCCGGGAAGCCGGTGATTCCGGGTCGGAGCTGCTGGCTGTCTATACCCACGCACGGATTGAACTCGGAAAAGGGGCACTGAAACACGCGGAACAGCTGCTGCGGACCGGGCTCGATACCGCCATGAATGAAACATCCCGGTCGACACGAGTCGGCGAGTCCCGCTTGCAGCTCAACCTGGTTCTGGTTTTATGGCATCAGGGCCGGGAGGCTGAGGCGGATCGGCTTCTGGTGACCTGTGGTCGCCATGCCGAGCAGACCCGGGATCTGGGATTGTTGCTTGCCATGGCCCTGCGAGTACTGATCTGTCGCACCCAGGGGCGCCTGGAGGATGCGTTTGTCTGGATTGGCCGTGCCGAACGCACCATGCACGCCTGGCAGGTGGATGAATCCGTTTTTATGCCGGTGCTGGAAGCGCTGAAGGCCAGTTGTTGGCTGGCGTCAGGGAATATCGATAGCGCTGAGCATGCCCTGGAGCGCCTGCGGCCATACCGGGAGACCGGTTGTGTACCCGAGTTGATCCCAATGATGCCCGGCCTGCTGGACCTGCTTCAGGTCAGGATTGAGCTGGCGCGAGGGGATGACATTAAAGCAGCGGATACCCTTCGGCGTATTCGCCTGAATAACGGTGACGTGATCCCATTTGCGGTTGACCTGCACCTGCGGCTGCTGGAAAGCTTGCTGGCATTCCGGGAGCGGGGCGTGGCGGCAGCGCTGAAACCGTTGACACAGGCCGTCAATATTGCTGGACAAGAGCATTTCATCAGCCCGTTTGCTGAGCTACGCATCGAAATGAGCGAGCTGATGGAAAAGGCATACCCGCATTTGCCGGAAGGAGATTTCACCCGGTCCGTCGGTCAATTGTTTGGGCTTTCGGTGGCCAAAGTGAATGCCGCGCCGTTGGCGGAACCTATCAGTGAGCGGGAGCAGGGGGTTCTGGAGTTGATCGCCAAAGGGCTATCCAACCAGGAAATTGCCGACCAGTTGCATATTTCCCTGCATACCGTGAAAACCCACGCCCGACGCATAAACGCCAAGCTGGAGGTCAAGTCCCGCACCCAGGCCATCGTCCGCGCGCGGGAACTGGGTTTACTGTAACCCGGGTTGTCGGGTTACGCTTCGCTAACCCGACCTACCTCTTCATCGGGTTCTGGGACAGGGGCCTTCAGGGCCTCTATTCGGGCGTCCTTCTCGGCCCAGACTTCGCTGATCCAACTCTGAAAATCCACACGGGTTTCCCGGCTGCCCTCGTAGTCCATGCTCAGGAAACGCTCTGGAATTTCGCGAACCCGGATATCAATGATGATCCGGCGGGTACGACCGCAGAGGAAGTCCCAGAACCCGGAGCGACCATTGGGGTAGACAATACTGACATCGAGCATGGTGTGGAGCATTTCCCCCATGGCACCGAGTACAAAGGCCGTGCCGCCGGCGCGGGGTTTCAGCAGGTGCTTGTAGGGAGACTTCTGTGACCTGTGCTTGGCCGGGGTCAGGCGGGTGCCTTCCATGAAATTGAAGATGGTCACCGGGGTGTAGCGGAATTTCTCGCAGGCAGCCTGGGTGGCAGCTATATCCTTGCCTTTCAACTCCGGGCGCCTGGCAATCTGTTCCTTGGTGTGACGATGCATGAACGGAAAGTCCAGAGCCCACCAGGCGACGCCCAGCAGGGGCACCCAGATCAATTCTTTCTTGAGGAAAAACTTCAGTAGCGGAATGCGGCTGTTCAGCACGTATTGAATGGCCGGGATATCTGCCCAGCTCTGGTGGTTACAGGTTACGAAATACCAGTGTTCGCGGCTCAGGTTCTCTGCCCCCCTCACGTCCCACTCAATGTGGTGGAGCAGGTCCAGGAAACGGTTATTGAAGCCGATCCAGATGTACGCAATGTTGTTCAGTGCGATGGTGCACAGCTTTCGGACCGTCGTCACCGGAAGGATGAGCTTGATCAACGCAACCAGCATCAATACCGGAAACAGAATCAGGGTATTGATCAAGATCAGCAGGGCCGCCAGGGTTCCCTTGAGCGGCGCAGGCAAAAAATCGAGCATTAGCGGATGTCCCCGGAATGTTCTTCGTCTCCGGCATTGGGCAGGAGCGCATGTTCTTTGCTGGCGGAGGCCAGGTGTTGCAGTGATCCGGTCTCGGCGCCGTAGAACGTGGCCCGGAAATCGGTATCGAAATAAGCCAGGTTGTTGTACCGGATCATGCTGCGGATCTCTTGTACATAATCCTCACCCCGTTCTGAATAGCTAATCAGGCCTGCCGCCAGTGCGCTTCCGGACGCCAGCTTGTCATTGTTGCGCGCAGCCAGCCGCACATCACGCAACCCCTGATAAGCCGGGTGGCTGTTCAGGTTCTGAACGTATGCCCGGATGGAGCGGTAGGGGGAAGAGAACCTGGCCACTTCGTGAGAGGCGCCTTCTACCCGTGCCTTCGGCACCAGGCCACAGCCTTTGGAAAAACACCACTGACCGAACAGGTTATTGCCCTTGGTGGCAAAACGTGAAGTGCCCCATGCTGACTCATTGGCCGCCTGGGCCAGCACGAGGGACGGGGCTATCACGTCCAGGCGTTTGTGCAACTGTTTGAACATGGCCGGGCTGGCAGGCTTCTCATCGACGCGGAGTCTTTCTGCCTGCCTGATCAGCCAGGTGCGCTCGGGTTTGCTCAGCTCTTCCTTCCGTGACAGGGCTTCCAGGTAGTCCCGTTCGATCAGGATGCGGGAATTGGCCAGCGCGATCCGCGGGTAAAGAAAGGAAAAGAACGCGGCTTTGCGTTCCGTGGTATCGCGATAGCGGCTGAAGTCCGGCAGGGGTTTGTTGGCCCAGGCCGGGAGAGGCGGCAGGGATGACAGCACCAGATCGTCATCGAAGGCGCTGTCCGGATCCGGTGTATGAAGACTGCCCCAGAATGCAAAAACCACCAATGGGAAAACCAGCAAAAAAGCCCGGATACCTGCAGACATAAAACCTCTCGTTACAGTCGATATGACCGAAATTATAACAGGTTATACGTGACTGTATCCCGGCTGGGTTACCTCTGTCGGGTTAGCGTAGCGTAATCCGACAATCAGTCCGGCAACCGTGTGGCGATCAACAATCCCAGCTGCTGCTCCCCGCCATCGGCATCCTGCAGTCGCAGAAACAACTGATCCTGCCCCGGCGCCACAAATCCCGTCAGCGTCAGGCCTCCGGCCTCAAACGCAACCTCACCGTTGCCACCCTGGGTATAGGTCAGCGCCACCTCTCCCTCATCGACGG
This sequence comes from Marinobacter sp. NP-4(2019), assembly GCF_003994855.1. Classification (NCBI taxonomy): domain Bacteria; kingdom Pseudomonadati; phylum Pseudomonadota; class Gammaproteobacteria; order Pseudomonadales; family Marinobacteraceae; genus Marinobacter; species Marinobacter sp. NP-4(2019). Next base: position 3,080,594 of record NZ_CP034142.1, on the reverse strand, counting down.
CCACCGGTCCCGACACGGTTTCATTGGCGACCGAATGCACCACCTTCAGGGTTTGTCCGGTCAGCGTCGCAGTGGTGCCCGAATCAATCGTGAGCACGGCATTGTCGAAATGTCGCAGGCGGTTTTCGCCATCGGCCAGCCCCATGGCCAGCCCCTGCAGCCGAAAGCGCCCACTCTGGGGAAAATCACCGGTTTGTGCCGCCGCAATCAACAGGCCATCCCCGGTGTCAGCATTGTCCAGATTGAAGGCCAGCAGTGAGCCGTCGGGGGTGCTGGCACCGATGCCCAGATCCGGAGTGACGAACTGTCCTGAAGGGTTGCTGATATCCAGATTGAGACGCCCGATGTTGCGATCTCCCACGCTAAGCCGTGACGGCCGGGTGCTGATGGTCCAGTCGGCGTTGCGGTCTCCCGCCATCGGCCCGGTCACGGCCCCTGAGCCGCCGTCCCGGGCGATGGCCGTGGTTGTCATCACCTGGTGGACATCGTTGCCGCTGATTTCCCAGCTGCCCACGCCGGATTCAATCACCAGTGGCTCCGCGCCGTCAGCAAAGCGGCTGGCGAGGAACGCCACGTTGTATTGACGTCCATTCAGTTGATCAAGGCTGAAGCCTGCTTGCCGCAGCAGGTTCAATTCCAGCACGGACAGGTAGTGATCTTCCAACACCGCTTTGCGTTGCAGGGCATCCTCGGTGGCTTCCAGCTCGATGGCCTTGCCGGCACTGAAATAGCCGCCCAGTACGCGATCCGGCGCCTCGCCGGCCTCGTCCGTAGTGCTGACAAACGCGTCCAGATAGTAGGGGTTGCGGGTCCAGCCGATGGTCAGGGAACTGCCACGACCGGTGACGCTCTGGTACAGCGCCCGCCCGGCCAGCAGGCGGGTATTGTCCTGCAGGGTGGCGGCCCCCGGCGAGGAGGCGTGGGTGTTCAGGTCCCAGTGGTCGGTCCCTCTTGGGTAAAACTCATTACCTGCCTGGTGAATCAACGCCTCGCGGTTATAGGGCACATCCGAAGCCAGGGACGTCACCCGGATATTGAACGCGTCGAAGCTGGTCAGGGTCAGCGCGGGGTAGACATAGCCGGTGCCGTTGCTGTCCGTCACACTCTCTTCCTGCGCCGTCCGCACGCCCCATTGGCCGGAACCGGCAAGACTCGATTCGCGGAAAGTCTGCCCCAGTTCAACGCCGAGGAACACTGAATTGTAGTCCGCCGAACTGGCGCTGATTTTGCCGGAGGATTGTTCATCCAGCACCGCATATGCGGCCATGCTGTCCACATAACGGGCGAAATCGCCACGACTGTCCAGATGGTCCAGGGCCGCGCCCAGGTCCACATCGCCGGGAATATCAATCTCAAAATCGTGGACCTGGTCGGCCAGGGTCGACCAGACATATTTGTTCAGGCACAACTCGCCCGAGGCATCGTCAACGCAGTCCATGATCTGACTGAACTGGTCGGGGGAGTAGCCGCTGATGGAATGGCTCACCAGGTATTCGGAGAAAGGGTTTACCTTGACGTCGCGGTCCGAGTCCGCGGCCAGCGCCCGCATCCGGGTGTTGCCGTAGACCGCTTCAATCACCACGTCCGGCCCCAGCGGCAGCCCATTACTGAAGGTAATGACTTCCGCGCCGCTGCCTTCGGTGCGGTGGGTGACGTCAACGGACCCAAGATTTCGCAGGCTTTGGTCTGTCCGGTACACCTCGATCCGGTCCGGCGTCACGATTCGCAGGTTGCGACGGGTCAGCTCGCCGTTTGGCGCCAGCGCAGAGGGCACCTCCACGGTGACGCGGACTTCATTGGCCGCCAGGCCGTTGGTGTTGTTGGAATCACCGGTACTGCCGGAACTGAAGTCGTCCCGGGCGTTCTTGGTTGGGGGAAAGCTGTTGTCCCGGGAACCCGCTTCATCAACCGCACTGTCACCGCCGCCACAGCCAGATAACGCAACAACCGACGTCAGTACCAGCGAGGGGAGCCAGACCCGGGAACCGGAAAGCACGTTGGACAAAAGGGGGGAAAGTGAAAAGCCATAAGGAGAGCGTATGTTGAGAGCCATGCCAGGGACAATCCATTATCGGAACATGAGCCGGCAGTCTAGCAAGAGAGATGATGGCAAAGAGTGAGGCAGGCCACGAAACAAAAACGGGCGCCTCGCAAGGCGCCCGTCCTGTACTTCCCGAAAGAGGGCAGGGTCAGAAGAAGATCTTCATGCCCGCCATAACGCCCTCGTCCAGATCCACATTGCCACGCAGGGGCGAGTCGAGGTCGGTGTTCAGGTAACGGTAACCCGCGAACACCTCAGCGTTGCGGATCACCCGGTAGCTGCCGCGTAGCTCAACACTGGTCATGTCCTCGGAGTCACCGAACGACAGGATGCTCGGCGCGTAGTGAAGACCGCCGGTAACGGACAGGCCCGGCACATCGGGAATGTTCACAGTCGCAAAGCCACCCAGGCCAACGGCGCCGCCGTCCAGGTCATCGTCTTCCCAACCGATGGCGCGCAGACCAATACCGGCGGTGGTTGGCAGGTTACCAAGCGCGGTGCGGCCCTGGGCGTGGAAATCCACGTTACCAATGTGACGACTGCCTTCGTGGTAGGTGTAACCGGTGCCCAGTTGCAGTTCGGAGTTGGTGCCAAAGAAGTTCACCTGGCCCTTGACCGAATCGTTGGTCAGACTCAGGTCCAGATCGGATGCCAGTGCAGGAGCAGCGGCCAGTGACAGAGCAAGAACGGAAATACGGGTTGCTTTCATTCTTTTACTACCTTTATGGATCAATGAACGGAATCCGGCACCGGGCCTGGCCGGTGGCGGCGATTGTTCAGATGAGCGCATGGTAACGGGCCGCTGCGGGTGGCTCAACTTAAAACGGGGTAAGGGCCTGTTAATAGGGCATTAGTGCCGGGTGATCTCGTCCAGTTGGTCGAGGTCGTCCGGTGAGACATTCTGTGCCGGTACCCGGTATTCTTCGTTGGCCCAGGCGCCAAGGTCTATCAGCTTGCAACGTTCGCAGCAGAAGGGGCGGAACGGATTGTCCTCACTCCATTCGACGGATTTTTTGCAGTTGGGGCATTCTACTTTCATAATTTTCCAGAGACACCTTCGGTGTCTTCAGCCAGTGGATCAGGAGGGCGCGGATGCCTGACAGTATTGTTCCAGTACTGCCCGCAACATTTCAATATTGACAGGCTTGGCAACAAACGAATCCATTCCTGCCCGACGGCACCGTTCCTCATCTTTCTCCATGGCACTGGCGGTCAGCGCGACCACCGGTACCCGTTCCCGGCCATGGTCAATTTCCCACTGGCGCAGGCGTCGGGTGGCTTCAAACCCGTCTACCCGGGGCATAACACAGTCCATGAACACCAGGTCAAAGGGATGCAGCTGCCAGAGACTGGCCGCAATTTCACCGTCGTTGGCGGTCATCACATCGCAGCCCAGCTTTTCCAGCAGGCGCCGGGTCAGTGTTCGGTTCACCGGGTTATCCTCCACCAGCAGCACTTTCATGCGGCTACAGGGCAGTTCCCGGCGCCGCGATGGTTCGCTGATGGACTGGAGTGAGAAACGGGTCAGGAACCGGCGCTCACCGGAAGCCCGGTCTGCGAACAGTTGATGGAGAATCGGAATCAGGCAGGACTCCCGCAGGGACTTGCTCAGGAAGGCGTCTGCTCCAGCCTGGCGGAAATGCTCGGCGTCACCCCGCTGGGGGTTGGATGACAGCAACAGCAGACGGGTTTCCGTCCACTGGGGGTTACTGTGGATCTGCCGGCACAGCAGGTCACTGTCCATATCCGGCACGAAGCCGTCCAGTACAATGGCGTCGAAGTCATGCTGGTTATCCGAGGCCAGACGGACAGAGGTCAGGGCCTCACCCGCTGACTTGACCGCTTCAATGTGGAGATCGTGGCGTGACAGCATCTCCAGGGTGATCTTGCGGGACAGTTCATAGGAATCCACCACCAGAATTCGCCGGCCCTGCACCATGCGGGTATCCGGCCGGATACGCGTTGCGCTTTCCGGCGCCACCGGCAGCGACAGCTCGGCCCAGAATGTGGTGCCTTCGCCGGGACGGCTCTCGACGTCCAGGGTGCCGTCCATCAGCCTGACCAGTTGACGACAGATGGTCAGGCCCAGCCCGGCACCAGGCAGTTGCCGCTGGAAGTTCTGGCCAAGCTGAACGTAGGGCTCGTACACCAGCGGGAGATCCTCCGGGCTGATGCCGATCCCGGTATCCTCGACCGCCAGGCGCAGGCGGACCAGATTATCCCTGCGGCCAAGCACCTCCACGCTGATCAGAACATGGCCGGAATCGGTAAACTTGATGGCATTGGAGGTCAGGTTCAGCAGAATCTGCCGCACCCGAACCGGGTCGCCGCGAAGCGCCCACGGGAGGTTTTCGTCCACCCGTAATTCCAGCGCCAGGCCCTTTTCGCGGGCGCGGGTACCGAGCATGTGCACCAGGTCGTTCAGGGTCTCCCTGAGATCGAATGGCAGATCCTCCAGCACCAGTTTGCCGGCTTCCATGCTGGAGATGTCGAGCAGATCGTTAATAATCGCCGACAGACTCTCGGAGGCGCTCAACAGGGTCTGGACAAACTCCCGTTGCTCCTGGTCCAGCGGCGTATCCGTCAGCAGGTTGGCATAGCCCAGTACCGACTGCAGCGGTATGCGAAGTTCGTGGCTGACATTGGCCAGGAACTGGTTCTTGGCATGATTGGCCCGGACCGCCTCATCGCGCTCGCCCTGGGACTGGATGGTAGTCTGGCGCAGCGAGCGGGTGTCTTCCAGCAGTTGCAGGCGCATCTTGTTCAACGCCTGTTCAAGCTCACTGAGCTCATCACCGTGTTTCGGTGGCTTGCGTCGAAGGTGCAGCGGCTCGATCAGGGCATCCAGGTTCAGGCGCGCGGCATAGTCCGCCATGGTTTCCAGATGCCGTGAGATGGTCATCCTGACAATCAACAGCAGCCCCAGGGAACCCAGTATCAGGATCAGGGACTGGAACCCCAGGGTCATCAGGGTACGGTCCATCAGTTCCTTGTGCACCTGTTCCACCGAGGAGGTGATGGTGAGCGTGCCCAGATTCTGGGGGGCGTTCACCGAAGCGCGATTGAATACCAGGGGAAAAGACTGGGAAATCACACGACCCTCAGGGTAGGTGCCGGTGCTGAACTCCTCGCCGCCGGTGATGGTCACCTTGGCGTGCTGGATCACCGGCATGGCCCGCATATCATCCAGGCTGTTGGCCACCTCGCTGAAATTCATCAGCCAGATGTTGTTGCTCATGCTGCCGGAAATCAGCTCGGCCGCCTTGGTCTGGGTACTGCGAAGTTCTTCGGTACGGCGCTCATACTCACCGATCATCTGCAGGCCGGTGGCTGCCAGTGACAGCACAATAGCGAACAGCAGTACGTACACCAGCAGCCTTGCAGCCAGTGGCCGTACACCCATTCGTTTGAATAACCGGATCAAAGGCAAGGCACGTATTCCCTGTGACTAGTGAACTGGCGACTAACCGCCTCAAACTTTGTCGAGTTTAACAGACCGTTAGCACTTCGACACGTTCCCCGCCGGGATCATGAATAAAACGGAAACGCACGTTCAGATCATACAGATGCGCACCATAAATCCGTGCCTCTTCCCGCCCCCTGCGGAACGAGGGTCGCGGATCATAGCTCACCACATCCTCAATCAGACGGCGCAGATCGCGATAGGGTTCCCTGGGCAAGGCAGCCAGTTGTGCCTCGGCCTCATCAAGGAAAACCACCGGCAGTCGTTCGGTTGGTGGCGAGTCCGCCCACCCCAGGCTGGCCTCGGGCACCGAGTCGGCAAACGGCAGGTAGGGTTTGATATCGAGGATGGGCGTGCCCTCGATCAGGTCGTGATCGCTGATCTGCAGGATCAGCCGACCGTTTTCCCGTCGCAATCCTTCGTTGCGCACCACCGATAACCCCAGGCTGTTGGGGCGGAAGGGCGATCGGCTGGCAAACACCCCCATCTTACGATTGCCCCCGAGACGGGGAGGGCGCACCACCGGCCGCCACTCTTCCCGGACGGCTTCATGGAACTGGAAAGTCAGCCACAGGTGACTGGCGGTTTCCAGCCCCCGGAAGGCATCCTCCCGGTCAAACGGCGATGCAATCACCAGATCGGCATGGGCATGGCGGGTCAGCCCTGGCTGGCGGGGAACCCCGAACTTGTCCCTGAAGCAGGAGCGGGCATAGGCAATGGGCGTTAACGTCAATGCGTCTTGAGGTGTGTAGGTCATGATCGGTCAATGGTACCCGAGAAATACAACTCGATCCTCAAAATCAGGGATCCGTGGTCCTTGAAACTTTCTTCCCGGGGAAACTCCAGTGCCGGAATGATCTCGCCAAACAGCCAGTCGCTGTGCAACCGATAGCGATAGGTCAGGTCCGCGAAAACTGAGGTATGCCGCCAGTTGGGCTGGCTTTCACCCAGCACACCCAGGCGCGGGCTCAGGGTGGCCCGGTTGTTCAGGCGTTTGTGAAAATTGAAGGTCTGTGCCATCTCGAACTTGCGGTCATCGTGCACCCACTCCATTTCACTGGCGGACAGGAACGTCCAGCCACTCCCTATGTCCCGGCTGCCCCCGATCCAGGTTCGCGTGCCCCAGCCGTCCTGGTGGAAATAGTACAACCGCTGTTCTGCGGTCAGTATCCAGTTCTTGTCCAGTTGCCAGCGCTTGTCTGCTTTTATTCGCCAGAAAGCGTCGGTAGGGAAACGCAGCCGGACACCCACATCGGCACTGAAGTTGATTGCATCCCCAACCTCCGACAGATACCGCAACGCACCGGTCGCCTCGGTATCCGAGCGTTCCTCTTCGGTTAACTGGCGGTCCCGGCGCCGTTCGGACAGCGGAATCAGCTCATCACTTTCACTTTCGATCACCAGCCGCAGTTTTTCTTTAACCGTGGGAATATCAAGACGAAACTTTGCTTCCGGTTCCAGTTGCGCCGGATCGCCATATTCGGACTCTGTGGCAAAACCCAGCCGCAGGTAGCTCTGGTTGTTGGGCAGGCCATTATCGGCACCGGAGAAGGTGCGGTCCGCCCATTCGCCCAGCGCCTGTACACGTGAGCCCTGGGTGCGTTCCTGGCGCAGTACCCAATTGCTGAAAATAATCCAGTAGGTGTCTCGCGGTTCCAGCCAGTAGTCCTCGGGAGAGAAATCGTAGAAGTCAGCTGGCAGCGATTCGGGGGAGAGCGCATCGCCCACGGACGGGTCTTTCATGATAAAAACGGGGTCAGCGGCGTGTGCCGGAGTAATCGTTCCTGACGCTATGGACAGCAACCCCAGGACTGCCAGAATGTTCTTACCCAAAGGCCACCATAAACTTCTTGTGCAACTCACCAACCTGCCGTTCCACGTCGCTTAACTCCTTGTTATTGTCCACCACCTCATCGGCTTTTTGCAGACGTTTTTCGCGGGGCATCTGGGCGGCGATGATACGCTCCACCTGCGCCCGATCATTATCATCGCGGGCCATGGTACGTGACAGCTGAACCTCCACCGGTACATCCACCACCACCACCTTTTCCACCAGTTGGTGCTGGTCGGTTTCCAGCAACAGCGGAGACACCAGCAGGACATAGGGCAGTGAATAGTCGGCTGGATGAAGCTGTCGAATCAGGTCCTCCCGGATCACCGGATGCAGCAACCCCTCCAGCCAGGCCCGTTCCTCCGGTTGCTCAAACACAATCGTCCGCAACCGGGCACGATCCAGGGAACCGTCCGCCTGCAGGATATCCGCCCCGAAATGCTCCGCAATCCGCGCCAGCGCCGGAGTGCCAGGTTCCACCACCTGCCGGGCAACATCATCCGCATCCACCCAATGCACCCCCAGCGCCCCAAACATCCGCGCCACGGTGGATTTGCCGGAGCCAATGCCGCCAGTCAGCCCAATAACCGCCATCAGACCCCCATAAACCCAAACCACCAACTCTGAATTTCCGCACCAAACCACAAACAAAGCAACCCGGCGGCCGCCAGATAAGGCCCAAACGGAATCGGCACCTCACGCCCATGCTTACGGAACACCATCAAAGATATCCCCACAACCGCCCCGACCACGGACGATAACAAAATCACCGCCGGCAGCAACTGCCAACCCAGCCAGGCCCCCAAAGCGGCCAACAACTTGAAATCCCCATGCCCCATGCCTTCCTTGCCAGTAACCAGCTTGAACAGCCAGTACACCGACCACAGCGACAGATAGCCCGCCACCGCACCCCAGAAGGCACTGTGAAAATCCGTCAGCACACCAAAATAATTCAGCACGAGCCCCAGCCACATCAGCGGCAGGGTCATGCTATCCGGCAGCAGCTGGGTATCAAAATCGATCATCGTCATCGCTACCAGCGACCACACCAGCAGCAGTGCCCAAAGCGACGACACGGACGGCCCCAGAATCGCAATGGTCACCACCGAGAAAATCGCCGTCAGTGCCTCGATCATCGGGTAGCGGGGAGAAATCCGCGTCTTGCAGGAAGAGCACTTGCCCCCCAGCACCAGGTAACTGATTACGGGAATATTCTCCCAGGCGCGGATCCTGTGGTTACAGGAAGGGCAGGTAGAGGCGGGAGATGACAGGGTAATGGGCGTTTCCGGCTTACGCTGCCCCTCCGGCAGCGCCAGAAACTCCTCGCACTGGCAGCGCCAATCCTGGTGCATCATCTTTGGCAGGCGAAGAATCACCACATTCAGGAAACTGCCAATACACAGCGAAAAAAGCACCACCGACAAATACAACAGCCACGGCGTGGCCAGCAGAGAATCAAGAATAAGCATGAACTATCCGAAAACCAGGAGCGGAAAGAAACGTAGGTCGGATTAGGCAAAGCCGTAATCCGACACAAACCAGTAAGCGTAGGTCGGGTTAGCAAAGCGTAACCCGACACAACAGCTGACTCTGGAGTACCTACACCACCTGACCCATCTGGAAGATCGGCAGGTACATACCAATAATCAGACCACCAACCAGAACACCCAGAACTGCCATAATCATCGGCTCCATCAGTGCCGTCAGGTTATCCACCATGTCATCAACCACGCTTTCATAGTGGTCTGCGACTTTCTCCAACATCTCATCCAGGTTGCCGGATTCCTCGCCGATGGCAGTCAGTTGTACGGCCATAACAGGGAAAACACCGGTCGCCCTCATCGCTGCTTGCAGCTGGGTGCCGCTGGAAACCTCATCTTTGATCTTGGTCACCGCGTCCCGATAAACGGCATTGCCTGTAGCACCGGAAACCGATTCAAGCGCATCAACTAGGGGAACGCCCGCAGCGAAGGTAGTCGAGAGTACCCGGCCAAACTTTGCCACCGCGGACTTATCCAGAATTTCGCCAACTATAGGTAGTTTGAGTAGATATTTATCAACCAGATCTGAGAACCTCTGAGATCGCCTTATAGCCTCCTTGAACAGGAAGATAAAACCAACAATCCCCAGAAGTACAATAAACCACCATTGCTGCATCCACTCCGAGATGTTGATGATGAATTGTGTAAAGACCGGAAGGTCCGCGCCGAAGCCTTCGAAGAGACTTTCGAACTGAGGTACCACTTTGACAAGAAGAATGGCGGTCACAACGATTGCAACGACAATTACCGCAATCGGGTAGGTCATCGCTTTTTTGACTTTCTTCTTCAATATTTCAGTTTTCTCAAGATACGTTGCGATGCGATCAAGCATCTGCTCAAGCGCACCGGCTTTCTCACCCGAGTCCACCAGGTTGCAGTAAAGGTCATCAAAATGCTTGGGATGCCTGCGCAGGGCACCGGCAAAGCTGGTACCCGAGGCAACGTCATTCCGGATGGCTCCAACCAGTTCCTTCAACCCCTGGTTTTCCAGCCCGTCCGTCACAATATCGAAACTCTGAACCAGCGGCACACCGGCCTTCATCATGGTCGCCATCTGGCGGGTGAACATGGCGATATCAAAGGGCGTAATTTTCTTGCTGCCGCCGAACAGGGGCTTGGGCTTCTTCTTGACCTTGTCCGGGATGATGCCCTGCTTGCGCAACTGGGCTTTCACCAGTGCCAGATTCGAACCGGAGACTTCCCCCTTGGTTTTATTGCCTTTACGGTCTTTGCCTTCCCAGACAAATGCCTGAAGCTTTTGTGCTTTTTCTGCCATGGTTAATCCTTCGTCACGCGGTTGGCTTCCTCAAGGCTGGTCACCCCCTCAATCACTTTCTTGAGGGCGGACTGGCGAAGATTCGGGAAGCCTTCGGCCTGAGCCTGCTTTGCAATTTTAATGGAGCTGGCTTCTTCCATAATCATGTTTGCCAGTTCGTCGGTAATCTTGACCACTTCGTAAATACCGACGCGTCCTTTGTATCCTCCATTGCATTTATCACAGCCCTTGGGGCGGTACAACGTGAAGCCTGTATCAATTTGTTCCTGTGTGAACCCTTCGGCGATAAGGACATCGTGCGGGACCTCCGCAGGCTTCTTACAGCTGTTGCAAAGCCTTCGGCCCAGTCGCTGGGCGATAATCAGACTGACTGAAGTAGCAATGTTGAACGCGGGTACCCCCATGTTCATCATCCGCGTCAGCGTTTCCGCTGCGCTGTTGGTGTGCAGGGTTGAAAGTACCAGGTGGCCGGTCTGCGCCGCCTTGATGGCAATGTTGGCGGTTTCCAGATCCCGGATCTCGCCCACCATGATTACGTCGGGGTCCTGCCGCAGGAAGGCCCTCAAGGCTTCTGCAAACCCAAGGCCCACCTTGGTATTTACGTTCACCTGGTTAATACCTTCGAGGTTAATCTCGGCTGGGTCTTCGGCGGTAGAGATATTCAGCTCTGGCGTGTTCAGAATGTTCAGGCCAGTGTACAAGGAAACAGTTTTACCGGAACCCGTGGGGCCGGTCACCAGAATCATACCCTGAGGTTGCTGCAGAGCATCCATATACAGCTTCTTCTGGTCTTCTTCATAGCCCAGAACATCGATACCCAGTTTGGCCTGGCTGGGGTCAAGGATCCGCAGAACGATCTTCTCGCCCCACAGGGTCGGCAACGTATTCACCCGGAAGTCGATGGCTTTGGTCTTGGACAGCTTCATCTTGATCCGGCCATCCTGGGGAACCCGGCGCTCCGAGATATCCAATTGCGCCATGATCTTCACCCGCGCCGAGATCTTGGGAGCCAGTTTGATGGAGGGGCGGGACATCTCTTTCAGAATGCCGTCTGTTCGGTAGCGTACCCGGTACACTTTTTCGTAAGGCTCAAAGTGAATGTCCGACGCGCCTCCCCGAATGGCGTCCAGAAGCATTTTATTCACATATTTTACGATCGGCGCATCATCAACTTCGCTGGGACTAACCGCGCCCTCGTCTTCGTGCTCGCCACCTTCGGTCTCCACGCCTTCCAAGTCGGCATCTTCAAGGTCTCCCATCGTAGAGTCATGGGATTCCAGGTACTTGTCGATGGCCTCATGCAGTTTAGCGTCATCAACCAGTATGGCGTCCGTACTGAGGCCGGTGTTGAACTTGATCTCATCCAGAGCCTGGATATTGGTGGGGTCAGAGACAGCAATGAACAGACGATTGCCACGTTTGTACAGAGGCAGTGCGTTGTGTTTCCGGATCAGCTTCTCATCAACCACTTTCTCCGGCAGCATCTCCGGAAGGAAAGCGCTGAGATCCAGAACGGATATACCAAACTCCATGGCGGCGGAGAAAGCCAGCCCGCTGCTGTCCGCCAGTTTGTTCTGAACGAGATAAGTGATCAGCGGAATGCGATTTTGAGACGCCTGAATAAAGGCATCCTTCGCGGTAGCCTCATCAAGCAGTCCGTCCTCCACAAAGCGACGTGCAAGGCCGGTAAGCGTTACGTTGGATTTATTGGTAGCCATAAAGGGTATAAAGAGTGCTGCCTAAGTTGCTGAAACTCTGCCAAGAGCGAATGTACAAGAGTTTAGATGGCTGGGCATGCTTTGGAAAGTCACGAACTGTAAAGCATGATCCAGCTCAAGTATGGATAGAGTGTATGAATGGGTGACGTCGAGTGGGTGACCAAAATTGTCACACACTGACGTGGGTTGACATCATTTTACATTTTGGTTGTGTGTGACCTGGTTCACACAAGGTCTGCATTGCGCTGATATCAAGGCATTTATTAACTTAATCAGGATCTTGGCATGCGCCCTGCTTAAGAACCTGTCAGGCTCAAACCGGTTGCGGGGCACAGCTCCACCGGCCCCGGAGCCATCTCGAGATCAAAAACCGACTAACACAGAGGTTTAATAATGAAAAACATTCAGATGAACCAAGCGCAAAAGGGTTTCACGCTGATCGAACTGATGATCGTTGTGGCGATCATTGGTATTCTTGCAGCCGTTGCTATTCCGGCGTATCAGGATTACACCATTCGCGCCAAAGTGACAGAGGCAATGTCCATTGCGTCCCAGGCGAAAACTGCAGTTTCTGAGTACTATGTGTCTCAGGGTTCCATGCCGGCCGACGCCGCCGCAGCTGGTCTCTCGGCCACAGGTACTGATTATGAGACTGCAGTCGTAGACGCGATGACATACGGTCGTACTAGCGCGGATGTAGGCGTTGTGACCGTTGCAGTAGAAGACCTGGGCGGCGACACAGCTGCAGGTCAAAACTTTACTTTGACTGGCACAGGTGACTCAACAGGTGTTGAGTGGGTTTGTGCGGCCGGCACTCTTGCTTCCAAGTACCTTCCGTCCAATTGTCGCTAAGATAATCTGGCGGCTCAGTTAAAGCGCCTTCGGGCGCTTTTTTATTATGTGGCTAAAAAATAACGTATATTTCCAGCTTTCTACTGCGGCGTTCCTGGCAGTCGCTGTATATGCTCTAGGCCTATCCGGTGGGTTCTACTTTGATGACGAGTGGAACATCCTTAAAAACCAGGCCTTGCAGCTTGACTCGCTGAAACTGGACGAGCTATGGAATGCTGCGCTTTCAGGTACAGCGGGACCGTTAGGGCGCCCCCTTGTGATGTTGAGCTTTGCGCTCAACCATGTCTTTTTCGGCCTTGACCCTTTTTACTTCAAGCTTGTTAACCTGATTGTTCATTTGCTCTGTGGCTGGACAATGTATGCTTTGGTTATTGCCCTTTGCGAATACCTGCCTCAGGTCCCGGTCGATCGCAAGCGCCTGCTTGCCTTTCTGGTGTTGTTATTGTGGCTTTTGCATCCGCTTAATTTAACGACGGTTTTGTATGCGGTTCAGCGGATGGCAGGCCTGAGTGCATTGTTCTGTCTGCTGGGTATGTATGCCTATGTAAAGGCAAGGCAGGTAAGCGTCTCCAGTTGGGGTAGGCGACTGTGCTGGTATGTGTGTTGTTTTGTTCTCTTTTGGCCGCTGGCACTTGCGAGTAAGGAAAATGCCGCGCTCTTCCCAGCATACCTGTTCTTGATAGAGCTGGTATTTTTGAAGTTTCGCAGTGCCAACCGGCAGACGGTGAGTCGGCCTCTGGTGATTTCTTACGGGTTTCTATTTCTTCTTCCTTCTGTTCTTCTCGTGATCTATTTCGCGTTCTCCCCTGACTGGATCCTGAATGGTTATGCAAAGAGAGACTTTACGTTGACGGAGAGGTTGCTCACCCAATTCAGGGTGCTGCTCTTTTATATAGGTCAGCTAGTTTTTCCGTTGAATACCTCGCTTGGACTTTTTCATGATGATTTTGTCGTATCAAAATCCATCTTTTCTCCCTGGACAACGGCAGTCTCAATACTCGCAGTAGTTGCAGCAACGTCCTGGGCCTTTGTCCGAATCAGAAGGTACTCCGTGGTTGCGTTCGGAATCTTGTTTTTTCTGGCTGCGCACTCACTTGAATCCACCATTCTGGGGCTTGAATTGGTGCATGAGCATCGAAACTATCTCGCCAGTTTTTCATTTTTTTTCGCCATCGCCTACTACTTGGTAATAGGTGGAGAGCGTTATGCAAACCTTAGAGCAATAATGGCAATCAGCTTAGTTGTGTTTTTCAGTGCGACAACGTTAGCCCGCGCAACAGTATGGGGAGAGCCGGCCATTCACACGTACAGTGAAGTGGTAAACCATCCTCAATCCCCCAGAGCCAATTATGGTATGGGCAAGCAATATGCAGTTTATGCGAGTTCTCTTGAGAGCTCCGATCAAAAGGCAGAGGCGCTGGACCAAGCTGCGTTTTATTTTGAGAGAAGCGCCGAACTCAGAGAGAGCTATACGGATGGACTGTTTGGCCTGTTCATAATGGAGGGGGTTGAGGGCTATGAGATGAGCGAGGAGGCATACCAGGCTTTGCTTGATAGGCTCGCCAATGAACCCTTTTCCAATAACAATTACAATTACCTGAATAGCATAATGTCTTGCTTGGAGGCAGGGCGTTGCAACATTCATGATATGAGATTGGCTGAATTGATCAATGCCTGTCTTGAAAATCCAGAATTTGATGGGGGGCATCGGGCCCATATACTAGAGCGCTACAGAGAGTATGTTAAATGAGCCCCAGGCTTAATAGGCATACAGTGTTTCTGGGGGGCGCCATTGAGACTGCTATCTGGGCGGTTGTGTTAGTCTGGTTGCTAGATGCGTGGTACCCAAAATATTACGCTGACTTATTTAGTATCGGCGTAAAGTGTGCTGGTTTTCTGGGGGTGCTTTTTGTCCTGGGGGCTGTGCTTGGTGCTTTATTTTATAAGCCCGACGAGAAGGCTTACGCTAACGATCTGAGTGTGATGTTCGTTGTCAGGCTTGCTGTGTTAGCCTTCGGTTTACACCTGACCTATAGTCAGAGACCCCTTCTGGTTGTATTTTCTGTTGATAGATTTGTCGTAGTGCAGGCGCACCAGATTTCGCTGAATCAAGCGCCGCCGGCAATTGTAAAGATGATAGTGAATGCTGAGGAGCCCCCAGTAATTGCAGCAAGAAAGCTTCCGAATGATGACATAAGTGCGATTTTGAGTGTCATGGGGGGAGCTCCGGATATCGAGTATCAGCCAGGTCAATATGAAAAACTCGGCTTCCAGCAAGAAAGCTTCTACGAGAGAATGTGTAGCAAAGATATTCTTGGCAGTAGAAATGGGCCTGGCAATTTAGAACGCTGCGGATCATTGGCTGTCCCTCTTGTTTATAAGGACGATAATCACGCTACAGCCATTTTTGACACTAATGAACTAAGAATAGCGCGGATTGATTATAAGGATCCATGGTAGAGAACTTTCGAGGTAGTGCTCAAAGTATGCTGAATTATACAATAATTATACCTGCAAAGAATGAAGCCCGTTCTTTAAAAACATTGCTGCCAAAGATTAAAGAAGCATGCCCTGATTCGGAAGTCCTTGTGGTGAATGACGGCTCCACTGACGAAACCAGTCAAGTTTGTGAGGAATTTTTTGTTACTGAAATTCTTCATCCATATTCAAAGGGAAACGGTGCCGCTATTAAATCTGGTGCTCGGGCTGCTTCGGGAGATGTTCTTGTATTTATGGATGCTGATGGTCAGCATTCCCCAAATGATATCCTCCGTTTGGTTGAAAAATTAGATGATGGCTACGATATGGTAGTGGGTGCGCGTGGGAGTGAATCCCAGGCCAATGTTGGGCGTGATGTGGCTAATCGATTTTATAATAGACTTGCTAGCTATGTGGTCGATCACAAAGTAGAGGATCTTACCTCTGGGTTTCGCGCGGTTCGGCGGGAAAAATTTCTCGAGTTTCTATATCTACTTCCCAATGGATTTTCATATCCAACAACCAGCACAATGGCATTTTTTCGTGCTGGATATTCCGTCTTCTACTTGCCGATCGTTGCAAGCGCCCGAGAAGGTAAGAGCCATATAAAACCCATTAAGGATGGAATTAGATTCCTTCTAATTATTTTTAAGGTTGGTACACTTTATTCGCCACTGAAGATCTTTTTTCCTTTGGCGTTTTTTGTTTTTATGTTGGGAACTTCATACTATGGGTACACTTTTTTCACTGAGGGAAGGTTTACTAATATGAGTGCTTTGATGTTCACGACGGCGCTTATAGTCTTCATGGTTGGCTTGGTGTCAGAACAAATAACAGCTCTAATGTATAAGAACAAAGAGTAGAGCGCGATGACAAATGCTCCTATTTGGAGCTATTAGGTGCGGACAGTTGTGACTAAAGCTGACGAGATAGGGGTTTGGTTTGTTGCCATTCGCGCTCACACTGGCGCGGATGTTTTTACAGAGCGGTTAGCGAAAGCGTTGCGGGAGCGAGGGGTGAAGGCTGAAATATCCTGGCTCCCTCACTACGCGGAGTACTTACCATGGTTGGTGAAAAAGCCGCATCCGCCTGCTTGGGCAACGGTCGCGCACGTAAACTCCTGGCTTCACGAATCATTGCTTCCAGATAACTTGCCCCGTGTCGTGACGGTTCATCTTTGTGTTCATGATCAGTCAATTGGCGCATACCAGGGATTTCTCCAGAAGCTATATCATCGCGTTTGGATAAGACACTGTGAATCTCTGTCGCTTAAGAGTGCTGATGCCGTAACTGCCGTTAGCCATTACACTGCAAAAATGACGAAGAGGATATTTGAAACCTCTGAGATCCGCGTAATACACAACTGGGTGGACTCGAAGTCGCTTCCGCTCTGTGGCGTACAGGCTCCAGGAAAATCCAAGCCTTTCCGACTGGTGTTCGTAGGTAACGTTACCCAGCGTAAAGGTGCAGATCTTCTGGTTCCGATAATGGAAAAGTTAAGCAATGGCTTTGAACTGAGGTATACCGGTACAGAGGACGATCTTCGGAAGATCGGTGTATCGAAGATACCAAAAAACGTAATTCCAGTTGGTCGGATTTCATCGCAAACTGAGATGGAAAAATTATATGGGGAAAGTGACGCCCTGATTTTCCCAACTCGTCTCGAGGGTTTTGGTCTGGTTGTCGCAGAGGCTATGGCTGCAGGTCTTGCAGTAGTTGCTTCTAATTGTTCTTCAATCCCTGAACTGATCGGTAGTGAAGGCGCCGGGATTTTATGTACGCCTGATAATGTGGAAGAGTTTGTTGGTGCATGTAAACGGCTACACTCCTCACCGGGTATTCGCCAAATGATATCGGTAAAAGCGAGAGACCGGGCAGAGCGACTTTTTTCCCCGGCAGAAGCTGTTGGTAAATATGTGCGTGTTTATCAGGATGTCACCAATGATGCCTGATATGCCTCCTCTGGATGTTCAGACCTTAAAACGTAGGCTAGGTGTCGTCTAAGTATGTACGAAGTAACGATCATTATTCCGGTATTCAATGACCAGCTTGGGCTGAACAAATGCTTGCAGGCTATCGATGATCAGCAGGGGGTCGATTTGTCACTGGTCCGGTCAGTGGTCGTTGACAACGGATCTCGACCGCACCTCGTGCTGCCAAAAGGCCTGAAACACAGTGTAAGCCTTTTTCGCTGTGAAACGCCCGGATCTTATGCCGCTCGAAACTTTGGCGTTAGGCACTCAAGTGGCGGTGTTCTAGCATTCATTGATGCGGATTGCTGGCCTCATGAGAACTGGTTGAGTGAGGGACTTAAGCTTCTGAGTGAAACAGAATACAGCGCCGTTATAGGTGGTGAAGTTACCTTTGAGCCCTCGGGACATCCGACAGGAACAGAGCTATACCAGCTAATGATGGGGTTTGGCCAGCAAAGGTGTATCAATACAATGGGCTTCACCGCAACGGCCAATCTCTTTGTATCCCGAAAGCTATTCGAGCTGGCCGGTCCTTTTGATGAAACATTGTACTCATGTGGAGATCGTGAGTGGGTTTGGCGTGCAGCTGATCACGGTATTTGTGTGAAATACGCGGGAAAATCCATTGTGTACACCCACCCTAGAAGGTCGTTAAAAGGCGCAATTATTCAGGCGAGGCGCGTTGCGGGCGGACGCCACATTTTAAAGAAGATGCTCCATGAAAGAGGGCAGGTGCAAGTCGACATGCTTAATCGCCAAAAAGGAATCCGCTCGAAGTCTGCAAGCATTCTGAACGCCTCCGGCTATTCGTTGAGACAACGACTTTCGGCGTTCATAGCTGCAAGCCTGATTCGCTGTGCCCATGATTTTGAAAGGATTCGTATCATTCTCGGCTCGGAGCCTGAACGGCGATAATTTTGGGGTAACGGATGAACAGATTATCCGAAAGAAGTGAAGCCACGTTTTTGTTGGTTAGCAGGAACTTCCCTCCACTCCAAGGTGGGATGGAGAAGCTTAATCAACACCTTCTCGAGGAACTCAGCAAAAGCTATAGAACTGCTTTGGTTGGACCAGTGGGGTCTTCTGAATACGCGCTACACGCAGATACCATAAAGGAATGTAGGTCCGCTCTCATACCGTTTTTAGTGGGGGCGACATTGAAAGCAGTTCTCTGGGCCCGGGTAAATAAACCGTCGGTTATTATGGCGGGAAGTGGAGTAAACGGAATTTCTGCGTGGTTGGCGGCAAAAATCTCGGGAGCCCGCTGGGGGGTCTACCTTCACGGCTTGGACATTATCGTCAATAGTGCGCTATATCGTTGGGTGTTTCTTCGAGCACTTAGGAAAGCGGACTTCTGGATCGTAAATAGCCGCGCGACAAGGGATGCAGCTATCGAAACTGGTTTTGATGCTTCTCGAATCTATTTGCTGAACCCCGGTGTTGCTGTCAGCGAGAGGTTACCGTCAAAGGAACTTGTGAAGCAATGGTTGGTCGACAACCAATTGCAGGGTAAGAAAGTCTTACTTTCTGTGGGGCGGTTGATGAAACGAAAGGGGCTGGCAGAGTTCATTTCGAGATCCTTGCCAGACATTGTGAAGGCTTGTCCGGATGTTGTTCTTGTTGTAATCGGTGAAGCGCCAAAAAGCGCTCTTTTAAAAACTGGAACCTGTCAGGCTGAGCTCATTGAGATGGCGCAAATGGCGGGAGTTGATTCCAATGTGAGGTTAATGGGCAGCGTATCGGACGACAGTCTCCAGCTTGCATATGCTGCGGCTGATGTTCATGTGTTTCCAGTTCTGGATCTGCCGGGTGATATGGAAGGTTTTGGGATGGTCTCCATTGAAGCTGCTTCGGCAGGGACGCCCACTGTTGCATTTTCGGCGGGAGGGGTGCCGGATGCAGTCAGGTGCGGGATCTCTGGCCAACTCATACCTCCTGGCGACTACCTGAACTTTGCGGAGACTGTAGTTGGCATATTGAAGAAAAAGGTTACATATGATCTTGAAGAGTTGCTTCAGTTCTCGCGACAGTTTTCCTGGTCGAGTTTTGGAGCAAGTCTAAGAGACATTGCGCCATTGAGGAGAGAGGATGAGTCCAAACCATAAAGATGTCAGGCAGTATTATGACCAAGTATATTATAAAGAACTGATATCTCCTCGCGGCCATCCTAGTCGCCACCTCCAAGGATTGGTCCGAAAGTTGGCGCTGAAGAAGAGTGATCGTATTCTTGATGTTGCCTGTGGTTCTGGAGAATGGCTGCGAGTGGCCCAGGAACTTGTGAGTGAGGTAGCTGGAATAGATATCTCCGAAAAGGCCGTTGAGGCCTGCAGGA
Source organism: Marinobacter sp. NP-4(2019) (assembly GCF_003994855.1). Classification (NCBI taxonomy): domain Bacteria; kingdom Pseudomonadati; phylum Pseudomonadota; class Gammaproteobacteria; order Pseudomonadales; family Marinobacteraceae; genus Marinobacter; species Marinobacter sp. NP-4(2019). The sequence continues at coordinate 3,061,089 of NZ_CP034142.1, read as the reverse complement.
AGGCAATGCCAGATGGCCGGTTTTCGACAGGGCCTGCGGAGGAATTGCCGTATGCTGATAATGAATTTGATGTTGTTACTTGCCTGGGATCGCTGGAACATTTTCTTGATCAACAGGTGGCATTGGAAGAGATATTGAGAGTTGCGAAGCAAGATGCGCGAATCTTGATTCTTGTGCCCAATTCGGGTTTTCTGACCTATCGATTGGGGCTATTCCAAGGAACCAACCAGCAGGATATAAGAGAAACAATTCGAAGTCTCGATGAGTGGACAAAGCTTTTTGAGTGCGCTGGCCTCGAGATTGTTGGGCGGTGGAAAGATCTTCATGTCTTGAGCCGACGCTGGATATTTCGTGCCCCTTTTTATTTTGTACCGTTGAGAATACTTCAAGCAGTGATACTGGTTATTTGGCCCTTGAGTTGGCAGTATCAAGTGTATTTCGAGTGCCGGCCTAAAGTGATGCGCTCTTAAAAGCTGCACGCGTGGTCATCTCCAACAATTCGGCCCAAAAACACCCAAACCTCCCCCCAATAATCTGGCATAGTACCAACCCCATCCAGCACTGTGCCGGGTTACGAGGTTACATGGGCGAGCAAGACCAGCAGAAAATCATTCAGATCAACATTCCAGTCCTGAGGGAGCGCACCGGGTCGGCGATCCGGGGTGTGGGTAATTTCACGTCGATGACGCTGAAAGTGCCCCGTGCATTCTGGCCGGTGGCCCGTTTGGCGGGCAACCTGGAGCCGATTGATCAGGATCAGCTCCGCTCGGCGCTCGACGAGTTGTTTGACACGTTGTATGAGCATCCGCTGAATGTGCAGTCCCGCTCGCTGACCCGGGTGTTGCGCAAGTATCGTCTGATTCCCAACGAGGAAACCACCGAAGGGCTAATCCGCTTTCTGGTAGGGCAGGTGGTCACCCGCAGTCCGATCGAGGTGCCGGAGAGCGTCGTTGATGAGTTCTGGAACTTCTTTCACGAACTGCTGGACGCGCCCGAACTCAAGGGGTTGATCGAGCTCAACCTTGATATCGTCCGCCTGGTACTTCGGTCCTACGAGCCGTTGATTGTTGAACTGGTCAACCGCCTCAAGGATATCCGCAAGGCCAACCAGGAAGGATTGGCGGATGTGGGGCGCAAGGTCAGTGTGCTGCGTCGGGATCTGGTGATTCTGCGGCGGCAGATCAAGGCGATTCGCCACATCAAGCCGTTCCTGCAGACAGACCCGAAGGATTTTGCCACCCAGGCGCAGATCGTTGCCCGCATGGTTCGTGAATTCGGCCCCTTGTTTATCAAGATGGCCCAGGTGGCAGCGGCGAACGCGGACTTCCTGCCGGAGGAAATTGCCAAAGAGCTGGCAGTGTTCCAGGAAGACGTTGATCCGATGACGCCGGACGAAGTCAACGAGGCCTTTCTGGACTGCTTTGGCAGGTTGCCGGGGGAGATGTACGTCCAGTTCGATGTGAATAAGCCGTTGAAGTCCGGGTCCATCGGCTCGGTCTACCTCACCAAGAAAGTTATTCAGGATGACGGCGGGCTGGAGCGCCTGCAGCCGGTGATCGTCAAGGTGGCCCGCCATAACCTGGAGCGGGAATTCCAGATGGGCAACCTGGCCATTGAGCTGATGCTGGTCAGCAGCCAGTTCTGGGCACCGCATTCCAAGTTGCTGCCGTTCCTCCACGCACTGTCCGATCAGGTGAAGGAGTTCACCCGCGGTTTTGAGCAGGAACTGAATTTTGAGGACGAAGCGGCGATCCAGCGTCGTTTCGCGGCACGGGCTCGGGTGACCCGGGCCTGGCATGTGCCGGATGTGTTTGTGGCCACCAACCGCATTCTGGAAATGGAGTATGTGGATGACGCCGTTTCCATCAAGAAAGCCATCAATAGCCTGCAGGGCTCCGAGCGCAAGCGGTTTCAGCGCACCCTGGGGGAGAACTTCCTGTTTACCCTGTTTGAGCACATCTTCGTGTACAACGAGCTCCATGGGGACCTGCACCCGGGCAATATCATGGTCTCGCCGGACGCGGAGCCCTACCTGATTGACTGGGGCAACGCCGTTCATATGGCCGGCAAGTGGAGCTTTGTGCGGGATTACATCATCAGCGTCCTGCTGGCAGACACCGAGCGCCTGGGGGATATGCTGATTGAGATGAGCACCCACCCTGACAAGAACCGACTGCGCCGGGACGAAATCATCGAACGCCTGAGTGATACCCTCGCGCGCCGGGACGTCTCGCCACTCACCGAGGATGCTTTACGCACCCTGTGGCGAGAGGGCACCGCCGGCCTGCATCGGCGCATGCAGACCGCGCTGCAACTGCTGTCCAATACCTATCAGCTGGGCATTGTGATCCACAGCGACTACCTGCACCTGTCTCGCTCCCTGGTCGCCATGGCCGGTGCCTACATCAACATCTACGAGGGCCTGCCCCGCAGCCTGGTGGTGCGGGACACGGTCAAAAGCCTGGTGCTGTTTCCAGTCAACCTGGGCATGGCGCGGTTGAGTCACCGGGTGACTCGTTTGCAGGGTGGGTTGTTGCCAGGGGTGGTCTAGGGTGTCGGATTAGGCGCAGCCGTAATCCGACAACGTACCTAAACCTCCACCTCATCAAACAACTCCGGCACTTCCGCATCCCACCCGAACTTCTCGCGGATACGCTTACGCATCACGTCACTGGCTACCATCTCCCCATGGGTGACATACACCTTCTCCGGCTTCAATTGCCCCTGTTCCAGCCAGGTCAGGATCTCCCGATAGTCACCATGGGCGGAGAGCGAATCCAGGTTGTGGATCTCCGCCTTTACCGGCCAGTATTCACCGTGGATCTTGACGGATTCCACGCCATTCACCAGGGCATCCCCCCGCGTGCCGGGCGCCTGGAACCCGGCAAACACCACGCTGTTGCGCGGGTTGGGCAGCAAGGTCTTCAAATGGTGCAGCACACGCCCACCGCTGGCCATGCCGCTGGCGGAGATAATCACGCAGGGGTAGCGTGCCGAATCCAGCTTGATGGACTCTTCCACCGTGCGCACGAACTCCGTCTGGTCATCCATCATTTCGCATTGCGCGGCGCTGAGCTTGTGTTCCTTGTTGTGCCGGCAGAAAATTTCCGTGGCTTTTATCGCCATCGGGCTGTTCAGGTACACCGGCAGCTTGGGGATGCGCTTTTGCCCCATGATCTTGTGAATCACATACAGCAGCATCTGCGCCCGGCCCACGGCAAACGCCGGCATCAGCACAATGCCACCCCGACTGGCGGTTTTGGTGATGATTTGTGCCAGTTCCTCCTCCGGATCGGTCTCCGCGTGGAGGCGATCGCCATAGGTGGATTCGCACACCAGCACGTCCGCTTTCCGGATTGGTTCCGGCGGGCGCATGATCACGTCGTCCTGGCGGCCCACATCGCCGCTGAACACAACCGTGCGCTGACTGGCCTTGTGGTGTACGTGTACACAGGACGACCCCAGGATGTGGCCGGCCGGCGTAAACGTCACCTCCATCCCCCGGACCGGCTCGAACGGATCGTGGTAGTGCAGTGACTCGAAATGCTTCAGTGCTTCCCAGGCGTCCTTTTCGGTGAACAGCGGCTCCGGCTTTTCGTGTTTGGAGAACTTCTTGCGAAAGGCGTATTTGGCGTCTTCCTCCTGCAGGAAACCGGCGTCCGGCAGCAGGACCTTGCACAGTTCATGGGTGGCCTTGGTGCAGTAAACCTTGCCCTTGAAGCCATTCTTCACCAGCGCAGGCAGGTAACCGCTGTGATCAATGTGGGCGTGGGTCAGCACCACCGCCTCGATGGTGGAAGGATCCACGGGAAACGGCGCCCAGTTCCGCTTGCGCAGGGTTTTCACGCCCTGGTACATGCCACAGTCAACCAGCAGGCGGTGCTTGTCATCCGACAGCAGGTAACGCGAACCGGTAACGGTGCCTGTGCCGCCAAGGAAGCGAAGTTTCATGGGGTGACTCCTTTCGGTGAATGCTGACTGTCAGCTTAGCGCAGAGTTGGTGATATGGATTTGATTTGTGTCGGGTTGGTGTTGGATTCCAATTACCCCCGGCACTAACACCACCCCCCCACACTCCGTTAAACTGTCACCAAACCCGACAGCAGGACGCTCCCAATGCATTACAGCTCCATCCTCCCGGATGTTATAAAAATCGCCGATCAAGCCAGCGAGCGGGTGCTCCACATCTACCAGTCCGACTTCAAGGTGGACTACAAGGCCGACCAGTCCCCGATCACCGCCGCCGATCTGGCCAGCCATGAAGTGATCGTGCAGGGGCTGCGAAAGCTCACTCCGGACACCCCCATCCTCTCGGAAGAGGGCGCCGACATCCCCTGGGAAGAGCGCAAGCACTGGCGCCGGTTCTGGTTGATTGACCCGATAGATGGCACCCGGGATTTCACCCAGCGTACCGGGGAGTTTACCGTCAACATCGCCCTGATTGAGGACGGTGAGCCGGTCCTGGGCGTTGTGACTGCGCCTGCCCTGAAAGAAGCGTTCTGGGGAGCGAAAGGGGAGGGCGCCCATAAGCGCGATCGGTCTGGCAAGATTTCGCCGATGCACGTTGTTGAAGCAAAAGCCATCAAACGCGTCGTCGCCAGCAAGAACCACCTCAACGACGAAACAAAAGCCTTCATCGAGCAAGTGGGTGAGCACGAGCTGGTCCAGGCAGGCAGTTCCCTTAAATTCTGCCGCCTGGCCGAGGGGCGAGCCGACCTGTATCCGCGCCTGGGGCCAACCTGCGAGTGGGATACCGGCGCGGCGCATGCCGTGTTGGTGGCTGCCGGTGGCAAAGTGGAAACGTTAGAGGGTGAGCCGTTACGATACGGCAAGGAAGACCTGCTCAACCCGTTTTTCATCGCAACAGGGAAGTAACGTCAATGACGTGGTACGCACTGCAGCACAAACCCGCACAGGGCGACCGGGCCCTGGAACACCTCCAGAACCAGGACATCGCCTGCTTCTACCCCAAGATCACCGTGGAAAAAATCAAAGCCGGCAAGCGCACCAGGAAACTTGAGCCGCTATTCCCCGGCTACCTGTTCGTCAACCTGGAACAGACCGATCCCATGTGGTCCAAACTCCGCTCCACCCGGGGCGTGCTGCGAGTGGTGGGCTTCGCCAACAAGCCTGCGCCAATTGGTGACGACGTCATCCAGCATATTAAGGACAGCCTGCATACCGTTGCAGAGCAGGGCGGCATCAAACCAGGGCAGCCGGTGGCACTCAGCGAAGGGCCGTTCCAGGGCCTTGAGGCGATTTTTCAAGCGTATGATGGCGAAGAGCGGGCCATTGTACTGATCAGCTTCATGCAGAAGCAGCAGGCCGTAAAAGTGCCCGTTGCCGCGCTGGCAGGAAATCCCCGTAGGTCGGATTAGCCGCAGGCGTAATCCGACAAACAGATTCAACCCGTCCCAGGGCATGCGCGGCCTGGATATTTTGCATTGTTTAACGCCAATGCAACACCAGTTGAGGCCAACATTACGGTTTGTCACTTGTCTGCAATCTTATCTTCGGTAGAATTGCGTCACATTTGATACACGTCACAAAAATTACCTGACATGGATTTGGTCGGGGCAGCCTCTCGCCGTGCCTCTCGAATACCTGTCACCAACAAACGAATTCTATGACCTCAAAACACTGGACTCTGGTCGGTGGGGCGGTAGCGTGCCTGAAATCGACCGCCATTGCGGGCGTTGCCAGCGGACTCTCTCTGGCAGTGGCGCAGGCCGCACCGCAGGACCTGGCATTTCCCGGCTACAGCGGCTACCTCAACGTACCCTCGGCCACCGTGCTCGACCACGGCCAGGCAGACGTCATGTATTCGGATCAGGCTTTGGACACGCGCCAGACATCAGGTAATGACACGTATGGCCATTTCAACAACGTAGCCGGCACCTTTGGTGTTTTTCCTCTGGTGGAAGTGGGTGGTCGCTTGACCTGGGATCGCACTCAGGCGAATTGTTACCAGGAAACCTGTGGAATCCGCGACTTGTCGGCGAACATCAAAGTTCAGGCCCCGTTCATTCCAGACAACTGGTTCACCCTGGCCGCCGGTGTTCAGGACCTGGGGGGCGAAACCGACGACTTTGAGTCCGTCTATGTGGTTGCCGGCCGAGAGTTCGGGCCAGTCGAGATATCCGCAGGCTACGGTGACCCAAAGACCCCCGGGCGCTACCTTGACGGTGCCTTTGGCGGCGTATCCTACCGACCGGTTCCCTGGCTGAACGTCATGGCCGAGTATGACAGCCAGGATGTCCGCCTGGGATTGGGGGCCGCCTCCCCCGAAGGCCTCCTGCCATGGGGCATGCAGGTGAAGGGAAAGGTCCTCGCCTACGACGAAGGCGACACCGACAACGACCGCCACTTCTTCTCCCTGGGCCTGTCCATCCCCTTCGGCAACAAACCCAGCAAACAGCGCCTGGAACCTGTCGCTGCCGACAGAATTGAGCCCGTAGGTCGGATCAGCCAAAGCCGCAACCCGACAGATTCAGCAGACCCCGTAGGTCGGATTAGCCAAAGGCGTAATCCGACAACCTCAGACCAAAACAACACCGGCAAAAAATCAGCCCAAAACCTGGGCCAACAACTAGTCAAAGCCGGCTACGACCGAGTCTCCGTCGCCAGCGAAGGCGACACCCTCCACATCCAGTGGGAAAACAACATCTACACCCGGGACGAACGGGATTCCGTCCTAGACGTAGCCCGAAGAGCCAAGGCCGCAGCCGGCGTCCACAAGAACGCCAGGCTCACCCTGCTCAACCAGAACATTCCAGTGGTAGAGCGAACCGTCCCACTGCAGGAACCTCACCCGGACGGCAGCGATGAGCCTTACGCCATCGCCTCGGGCTTTTCCAAAACCAGCCTGTTGGACCGGGACGAACGCGAGTGGGACTTCCAGGGCAGCTACGGCCCCACCTGGAAGCCGCGCATTACCCTAAGCCCGACCATCAGTTCTGGCGTGGCCACCGAATACGGCGTATGGGACGCCTCCGTCGGCATCAGCGCGGAAGTGTCTGCCTCGCTCTGGACCGGTGCACTGGCCTCGGCAACCTATAACACCGAAATCTACCAGACCGAGGACTTCGAAAAAGGCGGCGTGTTCTACGAAGACCGGCAGCGCAATGCGCTGATCGAGGCGGAAGTCCAGCAAACCTTCAAGCTTCATCCCCAGCTATACACCAGTTTCCACGGTGGCCGTTACGCCATCGACTGGAACGGGGGCCTCAACGAGACCATGATTCTCAGTGCAAATGGTCATCACAGTTTGAGCTATCTGGGCGGCAGCTTCCGCCACAGAGACGACAGCGGCTTTAAGCGCAACCAAATGCTGGGCCGGTACAGCTACTACAATCCGGATCTGGATGCCCAGTTCGATGTGTACGGTGGCCAGTTCTTTGCCGAGGATACCGGTTTCCGTCTGGATAGCCGTTTCTGGTTCGGGGACTATGCAATTACCCTGAGCTACAAGAATACCGATGCCGAGTTCATCAGCCTGGGTTGGGTAATTCCGCTCACCCCGGAAAAAACCCGCCAGTTCCGCTACGCTCAGGTTCGCGGCGATGCCAACTGGAATTACAGCGTGCAGAGCCGAATCAACGAAGATCAGAACCTGACGGCGTTTGGCGGGGCAGCCATTGTGCGTTCAGCCAACCCGATACAGTCCCTGTATCTCAACCGTGGCCGGCTCACAAATGACTGACCGGGCCGGTGGCGTGGCCCGAAAAGCCATAAAATTCAAGGCAAGTAGAAACAAAGTGTGATTGCGTTTTAACCTCACTTGCCTATAGTGGGAGCAAAACAGGCCTATTGGAGGCCAATAAACGTCAGGGTGTCGCAGTACAGTCGTGGCGCAGCCAACATCAAGAAGCAATAACCAAAACGTGCGAAAGCTCATTCAGGAGATTAAGAGGCTATTATGAGTCAATTTAAAAAAGGAACGTTTTCACGCAACCTGGCCGTCGCAGCTATTCTGGCTCCGACGATGGCGATTGTAGGGTGTTCATCCAGTAGCGGCTCCTCGTCGGATGGTGGCGCCGATGGCTCCAGTGAAGGCTTCGCATACGACGGCTACCTCAAGAACGCCGTGGTATGTGTTGATGAAAACCTCAACAAGGCGTGTGACCTTGGCGAGCCCAGAACCACCACCGGTGACGGCGGCGTGTTCACTTTGGACTCCCTGACGGATGTCCAGGTGCAACTGCCATTGGTTCTCCAGGTGGCGTCCAGCACCATCGATGAAGACGACGGTGCCTCGGTTGACAGCAACCTCAAGTTCCTGGCGCCGGCCGGCAGCAAAGCCATCAGCGGCTTCAGCACCATCATCCAGGCGAAGGTTGAGAAAGCTCTGGCAGAAGGCTCAACAGCCAGCCTGGCAAGCCTCAAGGCGAGCGCAGCTGATGAGCTTGCAACCGAACTGGGTGTTTCCGGTGTGGACCTTACGGCCTTTGACCCGATTGCCGCCAAGACCGATGGCAGCACTTCCGAGGAAGCGCAAACTAGCGCTGCCAAGCTTCACCTGGTGAACCAGGTGCTGAGCCAGCAGATTGCCACCCTGGTACCGCAAGCCAATGCCAACTCCAATGGCAACGAGACTGCAGCCTTTGGTGCCCTGGTCAACAAGCTGAATGCAACCGACGTCAAACAGGCCGTCGACAACGACACCGCTGGCCTGGCATTGCCTGAGCTGAAAGAAGCGCTGGCAGATGTTATCGTGAGTGAGGTTGTGCCCGCGGTCCCGACTGTCGAGGAGATCGAAGAGCAGGCCGCTGTGGATGAAATCGTCAAAGCGATCATCGAAGAATTGGTCGAGGAAGAAGAACCGACCGGCGCAACAGGCGCTACCGGCAGCTGATCAACTGCGGCTAAAGCGTCACAAAGGGGCTGGCTTTGCCAGCCCCTTTGTTTGTAGTTTCGAATAAAACAGGCGTTATTATTGGCTCTATAACCAACAAAAGTCCCGGCATTACAACTATGGTATTGAGGATTCTGATTCCCCTGGCCCTGCTAGTCCTGCAAGGCTGCGCCTTTGCCCCTGGTTCACACATCAGTGCCGGCGGCTGGACTTCCGATTATAAAAACCAGCCAGAGGAAGACTTCAGTCATCTGGTGAAAGTGAGCCGCATTGGTCCAGCCAATCTGCGTGAGGCAATCGTCGCCGAAGTGCCGCTTCCACCTGAAGAATTGCTACTGAAAGACAGTGATTTCCAATATCGCATTGGTATTGGTGACGTACTGCAAATTACGGTTTGGGACCACCCGGAGCTCACCATCCCCGCAGGTTCTGAGCGCAGTTCCCAGGAATCCGGGAATGTCGTTAACGAAAATGGCGATATTTATTACCCGTACATCGGTTACGTAAACGTCGCTGGAAAAACCACCCAGAAAGTAAGGGAAGAAGTTGCGGAACGCCTCTCTGCTTATCTGGAGTCCCCACAGGTTGATGTGTCTGTCGCTGCTTTCCGCAGCCAGCGCATATACGTAAGCGGCGCAGTGGATGAACCGGGCGTTTACCCTCTCACCAACGTTCCCACTCGCCTGGTTGACGCCATCAGTCAGGCTGGTGGCCTGGAAGAGAATGGCGACTGGCGCCATGTCATACTGACCCGGAATGGGCGTGACTACACACTGTCCTTGAAAGACGTGTTCGAAAAAGGCAATAAACACCACAACGTGCTGCTAAAAAGCGGGGATGTCATTAACGTTCCACTGGGTAACGATCGCAAGGTCTTTGTGTTGGGTGAGGTAGCTAAAACCCAAACATTACCCATGGGCCGTAATGGACTCTCGCTGGCAGAAGCCATTTCCAACGTAGGTGGCCTGAACGAGCGCCAGTCGAGTGCCACTGGCGTGTTTGTAGTGCGCCGATCTGAAGAGGCAGGCCCCGACAGTGATACTCTGATCGATCTCTACCAACTGAACCTGAAAGACGCCACCGCGATGGTGATGGCGGACAGCTTCACTCTGGAAAACAGAGACCTCGTGTACGTAACCGCTGCCCCTCTGGCCCGCTGGAATCGTGTCGTGTCTTTGCTGGTGCCGTCATTCACTGCACTGTTCCTGGGTGATCGGGCGCTTAACCTCGGGGAATAGGGCAAGACCATGTTTAACCACATTTTAGTACTTTGCGTGGGTAATATCTGCCGCAGCCCCGTGGCCGAAGCCCTGCTGAAAGCCAACTTGCCCGGCAAAACCATAGAATCCGCCGGGCTGGGCGCGCTGGTGGACCATGAAGCCGACCCGACCGCCGCCGAATTGGCCCAGCGAGCGAGGCTAGACCTGACTGAGCACCGGGCACGACAAGTCACCACCGAACAGCTCCGCCGCGCAGATCTGATCCTGGTGATGAGCGAAGGCCAACGCGCCCAGGTCAGGGCCCAAGATCCGACCGCTGCCGGCAAAACCATGCTGCTTACCCATTGGTTACCCGGCAAACCGGACATCCCGGACCCCTATAAAAAAAGCCGCGAAGCCTTTGAACACGTGCACCAAATGCTCCAGGACTCCGTACAGGCCTGGCTGCCCAAGCTAAAATAATGAGCAAGAGCAACAAATGAGCGAACCAAGTACCACCCCCTCCGGTAGTCAGATCCGCCAAAACGACGACGAAATCGACATCGGCTTTTTGCTTGGCAGCCTGTGGGACCACAGAATTTTCATTGCCATACTCACCGTGGTCTTCGCTGTGGCCGGTCTTATCTACGCAACTCTGTCCACCCCAATCTACCAGGCTGATGCCCTGGTTCAGGTGGAGAAAAAGTCCGGGACTATGCCTGGGACTGATATGTCGGAGTTGCTTGGCCAGCAAGAGTCCAGCACCAGTACCGAAATCGAAATACTCCGCTCTCGGATGATTCTGGGCCAGGTAGTCGACCAGACGGACCTGGATATCGAAATACAGCCCGACAGCCTTCCCATTATTGGTGACTGGCTGCGCCGTGAGGGCTTCGCACGCCCGGGTTTTATGGAGGGGAAAGCCTCTGTATGGGCTGGCGAAACCCTGCACATTAGCGAACTGGTCGCCAGCCACGAAAGCAGTACGCTGAAATTCACACTCGAATCTTTGGGCAATGGCCGCTACCTGTTGAAAGACGCAGAAGGGAGTCAACTGGGGCAGGGCAGGGTCGGTCAGAAACTGGTTGTCGACGAACCCTGGCTGGAACTCACGGTAGCCGAGGTGAGCGCTCCGGTCGGGGCCAGCTTCACGGTTGTTAAGAAGAGCCGGCTGTCTGCCATTAATGGCCTGAAGAACCGCCTGCAAATAAGCCCGCAGGGCAAGGACACCGGCATCCTTCGCCTGACCCTACAGGGGGCAGACAAACAGGAGCTGGTTCGAAGTCTGAATACCACCAACCAGGTATTCCTCACCCAGAACATCGCACGGCAAGCCGCCGAAGCGGAAAAAAGCCTGGAATTCCTGGAAGAGCAGGTACCGAAAATCCGTGAACAGCTTAACAAGGCGGAAAACCGCCTGAACGAATATCGGTTACAGAGCGACAGCATAGACCTGAGTTTCGAAACCCAGAACGCCCTCGACAGTCTGGTGCGCATCGAAGCCAGCTTGAACGAGCTTGAGCTTCAGGAATCCGAACTGGCGCGCCGCTTTACTCCCAATCACCCGGTGTACCGTTCCTTGTTGGAAAAGAAAGACCAACTGCTGCGGGAAAAAGCCCGGCTGGAAGAGCGCACCGACAACCTCCCGGAAACCCAGCAACAGGTACTGCGCTTGAGCCGGGATGTGGAGGTAACCCAGGAAATCTACGTGCAGCTGCTCAACCGTATGCAGGAACTGCGCCTGGTTCGTGCCGGCACCGTGGGCAATGTGCGCATTCTGGATGATGCCGTCACCCAGGGGCAGGTGGCCCCCCGCCGTAACCTGATTGTGGCCGTTGCAGGCATGAGTGGTCTGCTGCTGGCCATGGTGATCGTGTTGCTGCGGGCCGCCTTTAATCGGGGTATTGTATCCCCGGAACAGCTCGAAGAGCTGGACCTGCCGGTATACGCGACGGTGCCGCTTTCCGAGGAAGAGAAACGCCTTGCGAATAAAAGCAGAGCGCCCGGCAAGCGCCGCCACAAAGGCTCCGTTAAAGAAGGCCTTTTGGCAGTGCGAAACCCGGCCGATCTCTCCATCGAGGCCATCCGCAGCCTGCGCACCTCCTTGCATTTCGCAATGATGGAAGGTAGCGATAATCGCCTGGTAATCACCGGCCCCAGCCCCGGAATCGGTAAGAGCTTTATGTCTGCCAACCTGGCGGGTGTTTGTGCACAAGCAGGTCAGAAAGTGGTGGTGGTTGATGGAGACATGCGTAAAGGCCACGTGCACGAAGTCTTTAATCAGACGGCCCATGACGGACTTTCCGAGGTGCTCTCCGGAAAGCTGGAGTTTAACCAAGCCATTCGTGGTACAGAAATGGATGGGCTCAACTGGGTCAGCCGCGGAAGTGCTCCGCCCAATCCTTCCGAACTATTGATGCAGGCGCGCTTCACCGAATTCCTGGATTACCTGAGTGAACATTTCGATCTGGTGATCATCGACACCCCGCCGATCCTGGCAGTAACCGATGCCGCTATTGTCGGCAAGCTGTGTGGTACCACACTCATGGTTGTCCGTTTCGGAGTGAACACGCCGAAAGAAATCCAGATTGCGGAAAACCGCCTGGCTACGGGAGGGGTTACCCTGAAAGGCACTATCCTTAATGCCATGGAAAAGAAAGCGGCAACGAGCTACGGCTATTATGGGTACTACAACTACGCTTACAAATCAGAGTAAATAAAGACTCGATACCATGAAACTACTCGTCACAGGCGGCGCCGGCTTCATCGGCTCCGCCGTCATCCGCCACATCATCAACAACACCAGCGATGAAGTGGTCAATCTGGACAAACTCACCTACGCCGGCAACCTGGAGTCCCTGGCCGAAGTCAGCGACAGCCCTCGCTACAACTTCGAACAGGTCGACATCTGCAACCGTGCTGAGGTAGACCGCGTGCTGGCCCAACACCAGCCAGACGCCATCATGCATCTGGCCGCCGAAAGCCACGTAGACCGCTCCATAGACGGCCCTGCAGAGTTCATTGAAACCAACATCGTAGGCACCTACACCCTGCTGGAAGCCACCCGCCAATACTGGCAATCCCTGGAAGAGACCAAAAAGGCAAACTTCCGCTTCCACCACATAAGCACAGACGAAGTCTACGGCGACCTGACGCACCCGAATGAACTCCCCTCTCCCCTCGTGGGAGAGGGGCTGGGGGAGAGGGGGAGCTTGCCTCTTTTCACCGAACAAACCCCCTATACTCCAAGCAGTCCCTACAGCGCCAGCAAAGCCAGCTCAGACCACCTCGTGCGAGCCTGGCACCGAACCTATGGCCTGCCGGTACTGGTAACAAATTGTTCCAACAACTACGGCCCATACCACTTCCCGGAAAAACTGATCCCGTTGATGATCCTCAACGCCCTGGAAGGCAAGCCGCTCCCGGTTTACGGCAAAGGCGACCAAATCCGTGACTGGCTTTACGTAGAAGACCACGCCCGGGCCCTCTACAAAGTGGTTACAGAAGGAAGTCCGGGCGAAACATACAATATCGGCGGTCACAACGAAAAACAGAACATCGAGGTAGTTCACACCATCTGCGACATCCTCCAGCAACTACGGCCACAGGAACGCAGCTACCGGGACCAGATCACCAACGTAAAAGACCGCCCCGGCCACGACATGCGCTACGCCATAGACGCCAGCAAGATCCAGAACGAACTTGACTGGGTCCCTGAAGAAACCTTCGAAACCGGTATCCGAAAAACCGTCCAGTGGTACCTGGATAACCTTGACTGGTGCCAACGAGTACAAGACGGCAGCTACCAACGCGAGCGCCTGGGGGCAGGGGAGTGAACATTCTACTCCTGGGGAAAACAGGCCAAACCGGCTTTGAACTGCACCGGACCCTTTCCCCCTTGGGCACCATCAGCGCCCCGGGCAGGGAAGAGCTGAACCTGTCGGATCATCAAGCCGTTAACCAGTACCTGGTCAATACCAGACCAAACCTGATCGTGAACGCCGCCGCCTGGACAGCTGTAGACGCCGCTGAAGACCAGAAGGCAGAAGCCGAACGCCTCAACGCTGGCCTGCCGAAGCAGTTGGCCCAATACGCCGCTGCGAACAGCGCCCGGCTGATCCACTACAGCAGCGATTACGTCTACCCGGGCACAGGTAAAACCCCGTGGAAGGAAACTAGCGCCACTGGCCCCCTGAGCCACTACGGCGAAACCAAACTCCAGGGCGACCAGGCCATCGAACAAAGTGGCGCGGATCACCTCATCTTCCGCACCAGCTGGGTCTACAGCGCCCGTGGCAACAACTTCATGAAAACCATGCTGCGCCTGGCCGAAAGCAAAACCGAACTCAACATAGTGGCGGATCAGATCGGCGCCCCCACGCCGGCGAGGCTCATCGCCCAGGTAACGGCACTGGCCATACACAGCAATCTTAAAAGCGGCCTCTACCACCTTGCCCCCCAAGGCGAAGCCAGCTGGCAAGACTTCGCGACAGAAATCTTCCACTTGGCCGGAAAAAGCACAAAAGTAATCCCCATCCCGACCAGCGATTACCCAACTCCCGCAGAGCGCCCGCTGAACTCAAGGATGGACGTAGCAAAACTGGAACAAGCCCTCAATATCCAGCTCCCAACCTGGCAAAGCCAGCTGGAGTTAACATTGGGTGAATACCTGGAGAAGTAAATGAAAGGGATTATCCTGGCCGGCGGTTCCGGCACCCGTCTGTACCCAATCACAAGGGGCATCTCCAAGCAGCTCCTCCCGGTGTACGACAAGCCCATGATCTATTACCCGCTATCCGTCCTGATGCTGGCCGGAATACGGGAGATCCTTGTTATCACCACACCGGAAGATCAGGAAGGCTTCAAACGTCTCCTGAGTGATGGCAGTCAATGGGGCATTAATCTGACATATACCGTACAACCCAGCCCGGATGGCCTGGCTCAGGCCTTTATCATCGGCGAAGAATTCATAGGTAACGACAGCGTTTGCTTAGTTCTGGGCGATAATATTTACTATGGTCAGGGCCTGAGCAACATGTTGCAAGCCGCTGCCAGCCGGGACAGAGGAGCCACCGTATTCGGTTACCAGGTTACCGACCCGGAGCGTTTCGGTGTGGTAGCGTTTGACGAGCATCAGCGTGCTATCTCCATTGAAGAAAAACCGACTCAGCCGAAATCCGACTATGCGGTCACCGGCCTGTATTTCTACGACAATGACGTTGTCGACATTGCTAAATCAGTTACCCCCTCCGCCCGTGGTGAACTTGAAATCACCACCGTTAACCAGGCCTACCTGGAACGAGGGGATCTGAACGTGGAACTGCTGGGCCGGGGCTTCGCCTGGCTGGACACCGGCACTTTCGACTCCCTGCACGAAGCCGCCGGCTTTATCGAAACCCTGGAAAAGCGCCAGGGCCTGAAAATCGCCTGCCTGGAAGAGGTCGCCTACCGCATGGGCTTCATCGGTGAAGAACAACTGCTGGCCGAGGCTGAAAACCTTAAAAAGAACAGCTATGGCGATTACCTCAAGAAACTGGTCAAAAGTGCAAAGTAAGCGAGCTCTATGAAAATCACTGAAACCAGAATTCCAGACGTAAAACTCATCGAACCCAAAGTGTTCGGAGACGAACGCGGCTTCTTCATGGAAACCTGGAACGAAAAAGCCTTCCGTGAAGCCGGCATCAACGTCACTTTTGTGCAGGACAACCACAGCCGCTCGGTGAAAAATACCCTGCGCGGCCTGCACTACCAGATCAAACAGCCCCAGGGCAAACTGGTGCGGGTAACCCGTGGCGAAGTGTTCGACGTAGCCGTAGACTTGCGCACCAACTCGCCGACCTTCGGCCAGTGGGTAGGGGAATACCTCTCGGAAGAGAACAATCGTATCCTTTGGGTTCCGCCTGGGTTTGCCCATGGTTTTCTGGTTACCAGTGACACGGCGGATTTTCAGTACAAGTGCACCGACCTATACGCGCCCGAGTATGAACGCTCCATCCGTTGGAACGACCCAACCCTGAACATAGACTGGGGCGTAGCCAACCGGGAAGACCTGCTGCTATCCGGCAAAGACAAAGAAGCCCAAAGCTTGGAACAGGCCATGGCTGAACTCAAAGAGCATTACTGAATGATACCCGTCTCCAAACCCTACCTCCCCAACCGGGAGAAACTGGATCAATTCCTGGACGGCATCTACGAACGCCAATGGCTAACCAATAACGGCCAACTGGTACAAGAGCTCACCCAACGGCTGGGAGACTATCTGGGCGTTGAAAACCTGCTGCTGGTCTCCAACGGCACCCTGGCCCTGCAAATTGCCTACCGAGCCCTGGGCGTGAGCGATGCAACCCCGGGCGCACAGCCGGAAGCCATCACCACCCCGTTTACCTTCATCGCCACGGCCAGCTCCCTGAAGTGGGACGGCGTGCAGCCGGTGTTCGCAGACATAGATCCCAACACCTGGTGCCTGACCCCGGCCAACATCGAAGCGGCCATTACCCCGAACACCCGGGCTATCGTACCCGTGCACGTATTCGGCAACGCCTGCGATGTAGAAGCTATTAGAACCATCGCCCAAAAGCACAACCTGAAAGTCATCTACGACGCCTCCCACGCCTTTGGTGTGAGCTACAAAGGCGAAAGCCTGCTCAAACACGGCGACGCAGCCACCCTCAGCTTTCACGCCACCAAGCTGTTCCACACAGGCGAGGGAGGGGCCATCATCTTCAAGCGCAAGGAAGATCTGGAGCGGGCGAAGAAAATGATTAACTTCGGCATCACCGGGCCGGAGAGCATTGAAGAGCTGGGCATCAACGCCAAAATGAATGAATTGCAGGCGGCAATGGGGTTGTGTGTGCTGGATGAAATGGAAGAAAACCTGAAAGCACGGGCCGCTGTGTGGCACCGGTACGAACAGGCACTGAGCCAGGCCCTGCAACTGCAAGCAAAACCGAAAGCACTGGATTATAACTACGCCTACTTCCCGGTGGTGTTCGAAAACGAGGAACAGGCTGTGCGAGTAGCGGTCACGCTGAAAGAGAACGGCGTTCTGGCGAGGCGGTATTTTTACCCGTCGCTGGAATCGGTGGCGTGTTTGGATGCGGAGGCTGACCAGCCCGTATCCAGAGATATCGCCAGCCGGATACTTTGCCTGCCGATTTTTACCGAGCTGGAAGTAGAGCAGGTTAATAAGATTTGCCGAGTTGTTAATGATATTTTTAGATACTAGGTTGTTCGGGAAATGAAAAAGAAATTACTGGTTTTCCCATGTGGTTCTGAGGTGGCTCTTGAAATCCACCGTTCACTGCGTTTCAGTGCGCACTTCGAACTAGTGGGGGCATCAAGTGTTGATGACCACGGGAAATTTGTGTTTGAGAAATATATCGGCGGCATACCGTTTCACAATCACCCGGATTTTATTTCAGTCGTTAAAGGCATTGTCCAAAGAGAACAAGTCGATGCCATTTTTCCGGCAATGGACGCGGTGGCCACGACACTCAAAAGTAATGAGAGCACACTTGGCTGTGTGGTAATTGGGTCCGGCGCCGATACTACGGCTGTTTGTTCATCGAAGTCTGCTACCTATTCCCGCTTGTCTGATTGTATTCCTTGCCCGGCATGGGCTAATGAACTGAGCAGGGTTGAGCAGTATCCGGTTTTTATCAAGCCTGATGAAGGTTATGGGTCCAGAAATGTGGGCATTGCGAATTCTAGAGAAAGTGCAGAGAAGTTTTTGCAAGACCACCCAGGTACTTCCTTTGTGTTTTGTGAGTACTTGCCAGGAGAAGAGTTTACAGTGGATTGTTTCAGTAGCTCAAAAGGGGAGCTGCTATTTCATGGCGCAAGAAAAAGAGCAAGGGTCAGTAACGGCATCAGTGTGAACACCGTGGAGTCAAGTAAGCACAAAGAGGCAATTTATAAAGCCGCAATGGCGATTAATGATAGATTGCAACCGCGCGGGGCTTGGTTTTTTCAGATGAAGGAGAACAAGGATGGAGATCCAGTTTTACTGGAAGTCGCTGCACGGTTAGGTGGTTCTTCGTCGTACTTTCGTGCCAAGGGTGTTAATTTTGCGTTGTTGAGCGCGTTTGATGCTTTTGATATTAGCGTAAAAGTCGAGCCCAATACCTACGACGTTGAACTGGATAGAGCGCTGGGAAGTCGATACAGAATTGATTTGACATACGATACAGTATTCATAGATTTCGATGACTGTTTGCTGCTGGACAACAAAGTTAATACAGAGTTGGTCAAATATATTTTTCAAGCTCGTAATCAAGGTGTCGCTGTCGTTCTGATCACCCGGCACGAGAAAGATATTTTCCAAACGCTCAAGGAATACAGGCTTGAAGGGATGTTTGATCAGGTAATTCATATTAAAGATAAACGTCCAAAATCTGAGTTTATTACCAAAAAGCACTCAATATTTATAGATGACTCCTTTGCAGAAAGAGCGGAGGTAAAGCGAACACACGGTATTCCAGTTTTTTCCCCGGATATGGTTGAAATGTTAATGATTTCGGAGGGCTGAATGCAAAAATTTATACACCTTGGTATGCCAAAGGCGTTGAGTTCAGCCTTGCAGGAAAGTTTTTTCTCCAAGCATGAGGATATTCATTTTCTTGGTGTGGGTGTTGGTAGTCTGATTGACTATGTCAACGATCCGATTAATAGAATATTTGAGACCCTGATTCCCTATTCCAATAACGACTTTTATCAGTCGAACAAAGGGTCAGCGATAGCAGATTTTGGGTTGGAAATTCGGAAGGCTGTTGAACATAATAAAAAGTGGGTTGGTGTTTCGAGCGAATGGTTAGGGTTTAATTTTACTCCTGAAATGGTTGAGCCCGATATAAAAATGAAACGATTAGCTGAGGTTGTGGGCTCCGACGCTAAAATAATTTTTTTGACAAGAAGTAATTTTTCGTTTGTTAAGTCACTTTGGGCCGAGTTAGTCAAAGTCGGTCTGCCAAAATTATTTTCAGAATATTGTCAATATCTTTGGGATTTTCAGGACAGAAGTTGTCTTTATGAAATGCTTTATGATCTTCAGTATTCACGGGTTGTCAAGTATTTCGGTAGGGAGAATATTCATATTGTTCCGCTGGAAAAATTCAGATCCAAGAATGGGGAGCTAACAGAGACCAATCAAAAAATCGATTTGATTTCTTATTTGTGTCGGGCTTTGGATGTTAACTATCCTTCTAATTTTATGTTGCCATCGGTTAATCCCTCTTTAAGTAATAAGGAGCTCTTTCATAAGCTTGAACTAAATAAAAAGTATCGCCATGATTTTGGAAATTTATTGTTTGAGCCTTCCAATATTCATCGAAGCCGTAAGCAGCTCGAATGGTTGGGTTCCGCTGAAGATAAAGACGTATTTCGAGATGTTAAGATGAAGAGGCTTTTGCTTGAACAAGCAAAACTGGCGGCCAAAAAATCTAACTCTGAAGTTTCTTATGAATTGCCAAAGTCGCTTGCAAAAAATCTGAGTCAGCTTTTCATCGAATCCAATCAGAGGTTTGAAGAAATGAGCGGGATCACTCTCCCAGATCAGTATTTTCAGCCACTCTGATACAAGCTCTTCTTATTACTGACAAAATACGTGTTTAATGGCCGCTACAAGAATGTTCCTGGGAGGCGCATTTCTCGAATACCAATCGTTGTCGGTTGGAGGATTATTCGCAAGGGGATGCGGAGCGGGTATATGAAGCAATCACCACGGGCAAGGAATAAGCAAAATCGTGTTAGGTAAAATCAAAAACCGTGTTCGCCAGAAGGCAGCAGAACTGCGTAACCAGCGTAAAGCTTTAGGCAAGGCTAGGTATTTTCGTAGCCGTGGATTCGCCGTTTAATGATTTCCCCATGGGAAAACCACACATGAAGGTTCGCGACATCTGATGCAGACGATGAACCGCAAGATCGGTGTAGGAGTGCTCTGGAACCTGGCGAGCCTGTTCCTCACCCGAGGAGCCAGCACCATCTTCATGTTGTTCCTCGCCCGCCTGCTCGCGCCGGACGCCTTTGGTTTGGTGGCCATGGCCACTGTTGTGTTTGAGTTGGCCAACGCCTTTATCAACTCGGGCCTTGGCGCCGCGCTGATTCGAAGTAAAACCGTGTCAGACTCTGACTTAAACACTGTGTTCTACACCAACCTGTTGTTAAGTTTGGTGGCATACGCCGCTTTGTTTGCCGGCGCGCCCTACATAGCAGCGTTCTATAGCCAGCCAGAGTTGACCTCCCTAATTCAGGTAATGGGATTGGTTGTTTTCATTAATGCGGCCAAGGTAGTCCAAGTAGCGGTACTCAGTCGCAGAATGGACTTCAAAACTCAGATGAAGGCTAACACTGCAAGTGTATTAGTCTCGGGCTGCCTCGCAGTGGCCGCCGCTTGGAGCGGGTGGGGTGTTTGGAGTCTTGTGGTGCAGATGCTGAGTTCTGCCTTAGTGTCAGCCTTATTGGTTTGGTTTGTAAGCAAGTGGCGCCCTTCACTTGTGTTTAGTATTGAATCATTTTCGCGGCTGTTCCATTTTGGAAGAAATTTGTTAGCAGAGGGGTTGTTACAGATATTATTTGAAAACTCCTATGTGCTAGTGATAGGTCGTTTTTTTAGTGCGGAACTGACGGGCTTGTACTTTCTCGCCAAAAAACTCAGTAACCTTATATCACAACAGCTGACCAATGCGGTGCAACAAGCCACCTTCCCAGCCTTGTCGACTCTACAGGATGATAACAAGGTGCTCTTGCACAAATACCGCCAGATCATGCAGCTCATGATGTTCCTGATTGCGCCGATCATGGGGTTACTGGCAGGGCTGGCGCCGGTGTTGTTTGAGTTGATGTTTGATAAACGTTGGTTCGGTGCGGTACCTTATTTGCAGTTGCTCTGTGTGGTTGGCGCGTTGTATCCGCTTCACGCATTAAATGTGAATTTGCTTAACGTAAAAGGTCGCTCGGACCTCGTGCTGAAGGTCGGCTTGGTAAAGAAATCTGTCAATCTGACATTGTTGTTTATAGCGATACCTTATGGGATTTTTGGAATTGTAGTTAGCCAGGTTGTTGGTTCGTTTATGGCGCTTATTCCTAATACCTACTTTTCTGCTCGTTTGGTTGGGTACTCTTTAATTGATCAGGTTAGAGATATTACAAAACCACTCCTTGCCGCGCTGGTCTCAGGATTTGCCTCTTGGTGTTTCGTGGAACAGGGTGATCAGAATTTGCCTCTATGGTTTATTGGTGGCGGCACTGTTGGATTGGTAACCTATGCTGCAGTGTCACTGTTGATTCGTGTTGAAGGTGCCAGCTTATTGGTTAAGAAAGTCAAAGATCGAAAAGCTGCTATAGGATAGCTGAGCCAAAAATATTCCAACTAGGAATTTGAATTTTGAAATTTATTATTTGGACGCCAGTATACAGAGACAATAGTGGAGGCATTATTGTGCTTCATAAGCTGGCCAGCATGCTCCGGGAAGCAGGTCGTGTAACACTTATATGGCCCCAACCAAAACCTTCTTTTAGTGAATTGAAAACATTGCGTGGTTGGATAAAGCTTGCTAATTGGTTTAAATTTCAGTTAAAAAATCTAGCTACCAATCGAGACATTAAATCTCCCTACAAATTAGATATAGCAACAAATAAAGATATTTCAGGTGCAGTTGTTGTTTATCCAGAAATTACAGCAGGCAACCCACTGGGAGGAAGTTGTGTCATTAGATGGTTGTTAAATAAGCCTGGCGTGATAAGTGGTGTGACAGATTTTGGCAGCAACGATTTGTTTTTCTATTACCATAAACACTTTAATGACTGGACGATCAATCCTCATGAGGATCATCATCTACGTGTCTCTGAATTAAAATCAGATATTTACCAAAACACCAATAAGGCTGAGCGTTCAGGTCAGTGTTACATGGTCCGAAAAGGCCGTGATAGACCTTTAGACTATCATGAAGTTGGCGCTCAGTGCGTGGATGGTCTTTCTCATGAAGAGTTATCGGTAATATTTAATAAGTGTGAATATTTTATTTGTTATGACTTGTACACCATGTATTGTCGGTACGCGGTAATGTGCGGATGCATACCAATAGTCGTTCCTCAAGAAGGCTTGTCAAAAGAGGAGTGGCGGCCCGAAATTCAAAATCGCTACGGAATCGCTTACGGATGGGATGATGTTTCTTGGGCTGTCGAGACTAGAGGCAAGCTTCTTGATTATCTGGCTGAGGAGGAGAGTCGAAGCATCGATTCAGTTGATAGGTTTGTAGCTATTGTTGAGCGCTATTTTGCGGATCAATTGAGTGTAAATTCAGCGGATGATCAGCGGTAATCTCGATGTAATTGGGATTTCGTTTTAGTGACCAAACCAGCCAGCGATGGCAAGCTCACAACCCAAAAGCCCACTCATGGACAACTTCAAACAATCCGCCCTACGTTGGCTCAGGGATGGTGAATTTCTCTTCCACGCCAGCCGCTACGGCGGCGCAAGTCACGCATTCGGCATAGCTGCGGAGTGCGCACTGAAACACGCCATGGACAATCTGCCCGGCGGTGAGCGCGAGTTGCCCTATAAACATCTTCCGGAACTCGTTCATGACGCAAAGCGCTGGTTCAGCGGGCGAACCAGCCGTGGGCTTTATCAACTGATCAATTCCCAGAGCTATATGGCAGAATGGTCTATAGGAAACCGGTACTGGCTCGATGACTACTTTAGCCAGGAAGCATCAGAGCGCTTTCGTGATCACGCACGGCGTACCTGCATAGCAGCGGATTTAGGGATATAAGCATGCGACCGCAAGCACATATTACTTTCGATCAGTGCCTGCCACTGCTGGTGCGCGTCGTGCGTGAGCTTGTGCCATCGGTGGATTTTGCCGAACTTCGGGTTGTGCGTGATATGCATGGCCGTTTGTATTTAATGGTGCCGGATAATTGGTCAGATTCTGAAGTTGGCGCTCTGAAAGAAAAGCTTCAGAGTGTACTTGGCCACTACAGCCCGGGTATGAACGGGGTCGCCAGGTATCAGGACACTCTGGCAGGGGGAGCGCTTTTTCAGGAGCCCACGTTGGTCCACTGGGTAGATGGCGTTAACCTGCACCTGATTGAGCGCCGTGCAATGGGGCAGGACTGGGCGCTACAGCCGCAGGCTGGTCCGCAATTTCATCCCCCACGCTTTGTTTTCCACAGTCTGAAAGGAGGTGTGGGGCGTTCAACGGCCATGATGTTGTGGGGGCGGGAGTTGGTTCGCCAGGGCCGCACCGTGTTGTTGGTAGACCTGGATCTTGAAGCGCCTGGGCTGGGTGCGCACATGCTGGAGCCTGAACACCGCCCAGTATATGGCGTTTTGGATTGGCTGGTTGAAGATCTGGTGGGTAATGCGCGTGCGGCCATGCCGAAAGACATGGTGGCTCAGAGTACTTTGGTGAATAGTCCGGGTTTGTGGGTAGCGCCAGCGTTGGGCAAGCGTGCGTTTGATAGCCCGGAAAACGTGATGGCCAAACTGGCCCGTGGCTATCTTGAAGGAGAAGATGGTCTCGGTTTCGCCGCAAGGTTGCGGCACATGGTGGAGGCGCTTGAAGCCCATGTGAAGCCGGATGTTGTATTGATTGATAGCCGCGCTGGATTGCATGAAACCGTTGCCGCGAATCTTCTGCATTTGAACGCCGAGGTATTTTTGTTCGCGGTGGATGTTCCGGCTACTTGGGAGGGTTATCGCTACTTGCTGTCGCATCTGACACAACTGGCGCAGGTAAGCGGTAAGGCGAGCCAGCAGCTAGTAGATTGGCGGGAGCGTTTTCACATGGTTCACGCGCGCTCAAGCATGAGTGAAGCAGATAAGCGTCGTTTTGCATCCCGTGCATTCAATGTATGGGTTGATACACTCTACGACGAACTGCCACCAGATGAGTTGGTTGATGCTGCTCCAGCGTTTACTTTTGATGAGTTTGATTCCGATGCGCCGCACTGGCCTTTATCCATCCTCAGGAGTGATCACTTTGAGGCGCTGGACCCGATGATGCAGTTAGCAAGCATTGGTGAAAGTGCCATCCGGGAGGCGTTTGGTGAGCTATTCTCAGGGCTAAATCATTGTCTGGCTCTGGCCAAGGTAGATATCTTATGAATTCCAATGAGCAGTTGCTGGAGACCTTGCGACCCGCTTTTGAGGCGATACCGGAGGAAGTTGCTCATCACGGTACTGAGCCGCCTGAACCTGCGAGTGTGTACGTGGTTCCGGGCCATGAAAGCGCATTGAATCCGGATACGGCAATTGTCGTGGGTGATAGAGGCACGGGCAAGAGCTTCTGGAGTTCCGCGCTCAATGGCGAGGCCACCCGGATGGTGATTGGACAGCAACTCAAGCGCATTCGCCTTGATAACACCTGCGTAGGCTGGGGCTTTTCATCGGAAACGAGCAACCGTAACCACCCGTCGAGGAGGGTTTTGCAGCGGTTGCTTGATCAGAACTTTAACCCGGAGGACATCTGGCGCACGGTCATTCTTTATCAGTTGCTGGAAGCGTCCGGGCAAGCTTTTTTTGAAGGCACTGAAGACTGGCCAGCGCGAATTCAGCGTGTGGCCGATAATCCGGAAGCAGAAGAGCGCCTGTTCGCGTCGATCAATGAAGAGCTGGAGTCCCGTGGTGAACGGCATCTGCTGGTGTTCGATGCCCTTGACCGCCTGGGGAATGATTGGGCTCAAATCCGTGTGTTATTGCGAGGCCTGCTGAGGGTAGGGCTTGATTTGCGGGAGTTTCGCGCAATCCGCACCAAATTTTTTCTGCGCCAGGATATGTGGGAAGACCAGTCTGTATGGGCCTTCCCGGATGCATCCAAATTGACCCATGGCCGGGTGTTGCTGCAATGGCACAGGGCAGACTTGTACGGTTTGCTGTGGCACCAGCTTGCCAATAACGCCCGGTCCGGCCCCCAGTTTCGCCAGTGGGTCCAGCGCGAATACCAGTGCTCGTTTGGTGAGGTAACCACAAACGGCGTAACGGTTTACGTGGTGCCAGAGGCCATTCGTACCCGGGAAGCCAACCAGTCAGCCTTGCTGCAGGCGATTGCCAGCCGGTTCATGGGCACAAACCGCCGCCGTGGCAATACCTTTACCTGGCTGCCAACCCACCTGGCCGATGCCAAAGGCCAGGTGAGCCCGAGAAGTTTTCTGGTGGCACTGAAACACGCCCATACACTAACCCAGCGGCAATACCCGGAAGCCGACGTGCTGCTGCACTATGAAGGTATCAAAAAGGGTGTTCAGGAAGCTTCCCGCCTTCGCTTGCGGGAGCTGCAGGAAGACTACCCCTGGATTCAGCAGGTGCTTGACCCATTACAGGGAATGACAGTGCCCGCCAATGAAGAAGAGCTGCACGCACGCTGGCGGGATGATGATGTCGTAAACAGGGTTCTGCAAGCAGCCGCTGACAATAACCAAACTCTGGACGATAGTGTACGACCATACCTGCCTCCCCACTCACTGGAAAACCAGGCGCAGGAGGGAACGCTGACCCAGGCAATGATAGAAATCGGTGTAATCAACCGAACCGCAGACGGCCGCCTGAACATGCCAGACCTGTTCCGGGTGGCGGCAGGTATTGGCAGGCGCGGTGGGGTTCGGGCAATACGATAATGATGGTTCAATACTAAATGAAAATTTCCATAGCCATGGCCACCTACAACGGTGCCCAATACATACAAGAGCAACTCCAAAGCTTCGTAGGCCAGACTCGCCAGCCGGACGAACTAATCATCACAGACGACTGCTCCACAGATCAAACGGAAGCCATCGTCCGCGAGTTCGCAAAAACAGCGCCATTCATCGTCGAGTTCCACCGTAACGAAAAGAACCTGGGCTACTGCGGCAACTTCAACGCAGCGTTGATGAAGACGACCGGCGATCTGGTTTTTCTCAGTGACCAGGATGACGTGTGGTTCCCGGAGAAGATCGAACACATGATCAGTGTTGCCGAGCGTAACCCGCAAGCGTTGGTGGTGATGAACGATGCCGCGTTGACGGATGGAGAGTTAAATGAGGTGGGGTTGACCAAGGTAGGCCAGATACGCTCGGCCGGCTTTACTATGGATAACTTTGTGATGGGCTGCTGTTGCGGGATTCGTCGCGAGTTATTGGACTTTTGTATGCCTATTCCGGCGGGCATTAACGGCCATGACAACTGGATTGTAGACTTCGCAGACGCTCTGAATAGCAAAGTGGTCGATGATCGGGTGCTTCAATACTACCGTCGGCACGAATCCAACGAATCGCAGTTTATTGCTAACCGTACAACGAGGGTTACCCCGCGGCTGGCTTTTATACACTCGGTGAAAAAGCTATTTGAAGGTGATGTTCGTGAGAGAGAAGATGCTCAGATTGCACAGCAGCAGGTGATGATCGAGGGCATTCAACGGGTGCAAGCGGTAGCACCCCAAAAATACCACGCCAATTTGGAGCATATGTTGGAAACAGCTGAAGCCGCAGCGAATAGTTTTGAGCTGCGTGTACGTGTTCGAGAGAAGTGGCTTTTGCCGAGAATGGCTGCAACGCTTGGCCTGCTATTGAAGGGTGGCTACCGAAATACCAGTGGAGTTAAGGCGGTTTTGAGGGATTTGGTGGGCTGTTAAATCAGTTCACTAAAAGGTGAGTCACCACAAGATAATTGTCATCGGATCACTCATGTTGACCGTATGCGACAGAAGTCACTGGCTTGTTGAGATGGCGAATCAAATTTTAACGATAAAATTGAGATAGTCTGAGGCTATACATCAATTCATGGGTGTCGATAGAAAGTTCCTATCTCATGGTGAGCTGTACAGCTTGGGAAACAAGACAATTCTGTATGTCTGTACTTAAAGATGGTTTAGCAGAAAAAAGCTTTGTTAATAAAGCCGACTTAAACTTAACGCTTCTATGTTGGAACAGTAGTGGATACTCCATTTTTCTCTGTGATTAGCCCAAATTTTAATTCTGGGAAAAAATTGTTACGTGCGGCTCAGTCGCTTTCAAGAAACAAAGTGAGCTTTGAGCATATAGTTGTTGACGACTGTTCTACAGATGGATCGTTTAATCTACCGTGTGAACTTGAAAGTTCTACGATTCTTGTGCGTAACGAAAAGAATCTCGGGCCCGGACCATCGCGCAATAAAGGCCTTGAGATTGCCAGAGGTCGCTATGTTATATTCATGGACTCAGATGATTTCTTTATGCCACTCGCGTTAGATCTTATCCATCACGCGCTTATGTCCGAAGGCTGCCCTGATGTTTTTATTTTTGGATACTACTTTAATAGGTCTGGACGTCATGACAATTTAGAGGATGATGTTAAGGTTGAAATGTCCTATTATAAATTGTTAGATGGGGAGGTTCTCCTCCGAAAGTACTTTCTGGATGAGATCGTGTCCGCGCCTTGGGGGAAATGTTTATCTTCACATTTAGCGAAAGGAGCAAGGTTTCCATCCCTCAGGGTATCTCAAGATGCCTTTTATAATCTTGATGTTTTTTTGAAAGCAGAATCCACCATTATTAGTGATGATAAGCTTTATGTTTTTGATAAGTCGGATTCTAAAAGTCTGACTAGCAGGCCGTTTGATTATTCAGAGTTCAAGAAATTTTACAGGAGCTGGATTGCTTTTGAGAGAAAGGTGCTAAGCGATACAGCCCTGATAAAATATAGGGATCTGGTTTACGCTAGAAAAATAAAGTTCTGTGTTCTTTATTATATGAATAGGCTTGCACTAACGCCGGAGGCAGAAAGAGATTCGAGAGTTGTTGCATTTGTTAAGGCGCTGTTCCTGAGAAATATTTGGCTGGCTCGCAGGAATCTTTCGGGGAAATCTATTGCTGCATCCTTTCTTTTCTGCATCGTTCCAAAAATTACACTTCTTGTTTTAAGGTCGAGGCTTTTGAAGGGGAGCAAGTGACGAAATCATGTATATATCTTCGCTTAAACATGAATAAAAAAGTTTGTTTTTTTACTGGTTCACAAGCTCTCCCTGGCGGAACCGAAAGGGCCTGCTCAGATGTTGCTAATACAATTCGTCGGGCAGGCTACTCCGTTACGATCCTCAGCCAATACAATGGCAAAAAAAGTTTTTACGAGGTTGATTCAGGCATTGAGTTGAGGGAGCTTTTTCCATTGAGGCCTTGCGGGTCTACAGGTTTTCTTAAAACATCATGGAGGCTATTTAGATTTGTTGTTAGAAATCGCCCGGATGTTTTGATTGCTGTAGAAAGCTTGTCGTTTTTATTCCTTGTATTCTGTTTTTTTCTTCCAAATCGGCCGGTGGTGGTCAATTGGGAGCATTTTAATGCAGAAATTGATCTTGGGTTGAAGTCTAGGAATTTTGCTAGAAGGCTAGCGGTATGGTTGTCGGACAAAATTGTGGTTTTATCCGATAAAGACAAACAGTGCTGGAAGACGTACCTGAAATGTCCCGATGATAAAGTTATTCGTATTTATAACCTGAACCCAGTGTCAGTTAATGCCAACGCGAGGAGTAAGGATGATACTTCCCTTCAGCGCCGAGTTTTAGCGGCTGGCCGTTTGACATACCAAAAAGGGTTCGACCTGCTCATAAAAGCTTGGAGTTCCTTACCGGAAGAGCAGCGTGAGGGTTGGAACCTCCGGATATGTGGGGAGGGGAATGATCGCCCCATTCTTGAAAGGCTGATTGAAAAGTTTGGACTGGGCAAGGAGGTTCAGTTGGTGGGGCAAATATCTGATATTAAGTCGGAATACGAAGGAGCAGACCTTTTCGTTTTATCGTCCAGGTTTGAGGGGTTTGGCCTGGTGGTTTTGGAAGCCTTGAGTTTCGGGGTTCCCGTTGTGAGTTTTGACTGCCCGGCCGGCCCATCGGAGATTATAGAAAATGAGGTTGATGGAGTCCTAGTTCCGTCAGAAGACATTGAAAGGCTCTCGGATGCCATTGCTTCTATCATTAATGACGAACACAAGCGGCTATTAATGGCGAGAGCGGCACTGCGGGATAGGCCTCAGTTTTCTCGGGAAGTGGTTGGTGCGCAGTGGATATCTTTGCTTGAGTCTCTTGGCTGTTGCCGTTGATAATTATCAGCTCAATCGGTTAGTTCGCCAGGGCCGAATAAGCTAAGGCTCTCCAGTGAGCCCCAATCGCAGTGACCAGCGACCAGAAAATCATGGGCTGGATAGCTATCACACCAGCAGTGATAAATTCCACAGTGAATGGAATGCCGGGCCGGTGGACCCCTGAACCGTTTTTCCAAAGGTAAATTTTCCACGCTTCCTGGTTTACCCATGCGTATCAAGCCTAAGCAGTCCGGGTTGATCCGTGTCTGGGTGCCGTATGGTTTAACAGATGCCTTGGTAAGTATATGAGGACGAAGTAAATGATCGTGGCCAGAAAAATTAGTATGGTCTGATATTCAGAAAACGGAGTTTGTTTCGTTGAGAATTATGTACGTTATAACCGGGCTTGGGTTGGGTGGCGCTGAAAAAGTTGTTACCTCACTAGCGGACGAAATGGCGGATCGGGGTAATAAAGTACTTCTGGTTTATATGACCGGTGATGCTCTGCTTAGGCCGTCGAATCCAGCTGTGGAATTGGTCAAACTGGAGGTTAATTCACCAAGAGATTTGCTTACTTTTATAGCAGAGTTTCGTCAGCTTCATGCCCGCTTTGAGCCCGATGTAGTTCACACTCACTTGGTACATGCGAACATCATTGTTCGGCTAAGTAGGTTGATCACGCCCATTCGCCGATTGATCACTACAGCCCACAATCGGAATGAGGAAGGCCGGTTCCGGATGGTAGGTTATCGAGTGACAAATTGGTTGGCGGACGTTTCCACAAATGTGAGTGCCGAGGCAGTTCGTGCATTCGAGCTTCAGAGGGCTATTCCTCCCGGTAAAATGCTTGCTGTCCACAACGGCATATCCCTTTGTCAGTTTCAGACATCGGTCAGCGGGGTATCACGGATCAGGTCTGAGTTTGGGTTGGCCGATGACACGAAATTAATCGTTTCAGTAGGTAGACTTTCTGAGCCCAAAGATTATCCCAATCTATTGAACGCGCTTGCGCGAGTTGGGAATGAAAGCAGTGATTGGCATCTGGCTGTGGCTGGGGACGGGCCTTTAAGGAATCAGTTGGGCAGTTTAACTCAAAAGCTCGGTTTGGATGATCGAGTTAGTTTTCTAGGCGTCAGGAATGACATTCCGGATTTGTTGTCTGCAGCTGACCTTTTCGTTCTCTCCTCTGCGTGGGAAGGATTTCCCATGGTGGTAGGCGAGGCGATGGCATGTGAATGTGTCGTAGTTGCTACTGATTGTGGTGGCGTTCGCGAATTTCTCGGGGATTCAAAGTTATTGGTAAAGCCAAAGAGCCCAGAAGCGTTAGCTGCTGCCATTAACGATGCATTAAAACTTTCTCCCGACCAGAGGGCGGCTTATGGTCAATCCGCTCGTAAGAGGATACGGGAGTTCTATTCACTGGAAGCAACCGTGGATAAGTGGTTGGCGATCTACAAAGGGTGATTTGCTTGTGAGCTTTGCTGAAAAAAGCGTTGGGCCAACCTGATATGTGTGGGATTACTGGTGTATTGTCGCCAAATTCCGGCTTGGCAACGGAATCAACGGTACGTCGAATGGCCGATGCTGTTTTGCACCGGGGGCCTGATGATCTTGGCACTTGGGCAGATAGTGAAGTAGGAATTGCATTAGGTCATCGGCGACTTGCTATTTTGGACCTGTCCTCTGCTGGTTACCAGCCTATGGCATCTCTATGTGACCGCTATGTCATTGTGTTCAACGGTGAGATCTATAACCATATCATGCTCCGAGAGCAGCTGCGTGAGGCAACGGGTGGTGGTATTCCGTGGCGAGGGCATTCGGATACCGAAACGCTGTTAGAGGCCTTCCGGGTATGGGGTATTGAGGATACGCTTCGGCTCACCAGCGGCATGTTTGCCATTGCCGTTTGGGATCGGGAAGAGCAGTTCTTGACACTGGCCAGGGATCGCTTCGGTGAAAAACCACTTTATTACGGGTGGGTTGATGGCACGTTAGTATTTGCGTCTGAACTCAAGGCACTGAAGCAATACCCCGGCCTTCGTGGTGAGCTTGAATCTAGAGTGCTGCAGAGTTATCTGCGCTTTGGCTGTGTGGGTGGTCAACAGAGCATTTTGAAGGGTGTGTTTAAGCTGCCACCTGGGTCGTTTCTGGAGGTGTCTTTGGCAGATATAAAAGCTGGCAAACGCCCGCAGCCTGCAGAATGGTGGTCTGCCGTTGACTCTGCCCATGCTGCTCGCCAGAGCGCTCCAGTATCGCCTGAGCGGGCGTTGACCAATGTGGCGGAGACGCTAATTGCATCCGTTGAGCGCCAGATGGCTGCGGATGTTCCTTTGGGAGCGTTTCTCTCAGGAGGTGTTGACAGTTCTCTGATAGTGGCGCTGATGCAGAGCCAGTCTGCCCGGAAGATTCGGACGTTTTCAGTGGGGTTTGATGACCCGCGTTATGATGAATCCGAGCATGCTGCTGCAGTGGCTAGGCATCTTGGAACGGAACATACCACGTTGCGGGCGACCTCTCAGATGGCTCTGGATGTGATTCCAAAGCTGCCCGCGTTATACGATGAGCCGTTTGCGGATTCTTCCCAGATACCCACATTCCTTATCTCCAGCCTTACTCGGGATCATGTCACTGTAGCTCTTAGCGGTGATGCTGGCGATGAGCTGTTTGGTGGGTATAACCGTTACGTTTGGATGCCGAGAGTTTGGAGTAAGCTCGCGCGTATGCCCCAACCGATGCGGCATACCTTGGCCAGTCTGCTAAAGAGCATGCCGCCCCGCGGATATGATCGATTGATGGCGATAGGCAGCCGGGTTTTGCCTTCCCGCCTCCACATACGTACCTTTGGTGAGAAGCTCTACAAACTTGCGGATGTGCTGGCTTGCGGTTCCGATAGGGAGCTATATGGCGGTCTGGCCTCAATGAACCGCCACCCTGAGAACTTGCTTGAACCTGAATGCTGTTCTGATAAAGCCGTGGAGCACCTGTATCCGGCGTTAGCCGGGTTTGACCAGGTAGAGTGGATGATGTTGATGGATACCCTCAACTTTATGGTGGACGATGTGCTGGTGAAGGTAGACCGCGCCAGCATGGCGAGTAGCCTTGAAGTGCGGGCTCCGTTTCTTGATCCAGATGTTTATGCTGCTGCCTGGCAATTGCCACTGGACATGCGGGTTCGAAACGGTGAGGGGAAGTGGGCGTTGCGCCAGATTTTATATCGCCACGTGCCTCGTGAGCTGATCGAGCGGCCCAAGATGGGCTTTGCGGTGCCGCTGGATGACTGGCTGCGGGGGCCATTGCGGGAGTGGGCGGAAGATCTTTTGAGTCCGTCTTCCCTTGCCAATCTACCCGCACTTAACCCGCGTGCGGTGCAGGCTATGTGGCGAAACCATTTACAGGGTAAGGGCCATTTAGCTCAGCAGTTGTGGGCGGTGCTGCAGTTGAGTGCCTGGGCAAAGCATTGGTTGGTTTCGTGACTGATCTGAACTGGATTTTTGATACCGGCTTTTGGGGCATGCGGTTTTATGACATGCCCAATTTTCTGATCTGCGTTGTGTTCGTGCTTCTGGCTGGCAGGGCGTTGAAAGTGCCTGCCAGCTATCAAGGTGTTTTGCTGTTTCATTGCGCTTTGCCGCTGATGCTTAATGGAGTTTTGTTTTCCTACGGCTATATGCCTGATGCCTTCAAATACTGGTGGGAGTTTAATGCCATTCGAGGCGGAGAGCTGTCGATCTATGAGGCTTGGACTGGTGGTACAGTAGAGCGAGCAGCGTTGTATTTTTCTGCCATGCCGTTTCCGTTTGCTGTAACGCCCTTGAGTCTCGGTTTTTTCAATAGCTTTCTCTATTCGGCGCTGTTTTTCTGGCTGTACCGAAAAAACGTCTTCACTCCGATTTCGTTGTGGTTTTATTTGTTGTATCCAAGCCTCGCCTTATATACGGGCATGGGCCTCAGGGATACCTTCATTTTTGTCTTCATGATTCTGGCCGTGCAATGGACGCGGGAGGGGCGTTGGTGGCTGGCCACTGTGCCGCTTTATCTGCTCTATCTGATCAAGTTTCAGAACTTTTTTATTCTAGGCCCCATTCTTCTGCTCTATTCGGTGTTCGGCATTCGCCATTCCGGCGTTAGTGGTGGCAAAGCGGTTGCGGTTTTGATAATTGCAGCCATTACATTGGCGGTTATCTCACCCATTGCATTGCCCGAGATTAACAAGTTCCGTTCCGCGATGTTCGTGGAAGATGGCGGCAACATCGAAGATGTGGAGTTGATCGGGAGCCCGGGAGAGTTTGTGGCTTCTGGTTTGGTGAGTGGTATTTATTTCCTTGCCAAGCCTTTCCTCTGGGAAGCAAGTAACCCTCTGCAGTTGATACAGGCAGCCGAGAACATGCTGGTTCTATTGCTGCTGGCTCTTATCGTCCGCGTTGCCTGGAAGCAGGTGCCAAGGAAACTGATGTTCTGGCTATTGTTCATGGCATTGGCTTTGTCAGTCTATGGGTTGGTGGTATTCAATTATGGTACTGCTGCTCGCTATCGTTACCCGTTTGTGGTGATTTTTGTGCTTTTCGTTTGTGCTGACTGTGAAGTGCGACGGTTTTTATCGGTTTCTTTCCGTGGTTGGCGCCGATCCGGACTTCGGCGAACCGCCTGATACCAATCTGTTATTTGCTTGAGAGTTTGTTTTGAAGACGGTCTTTCTTACGTCCAACACTTCCTGGTACCTCTATAACTTCCGTGCGAGCACGATTCAGGCTTTGCGTGAGCAGGGTAACCGGGTGATTTGCCTGTCGCCGCCGGATGATTTCAGTCAGCGGCTGGTGGATGAACTAGGGGTGGAGCATATTGCTTTGCCGCTGGATGGCAAAAGTACAGGCGCGGTGCAGGAGCTGCGCAGCCTGCGCTTTATCTGGAAGGTGGTGCGCCGATACCGGCCGAACGCCGTGTTCAACTTTACGGTAAAGATGAACATTTATTGCGGTCTGGTGTGTGCGCTTCAGAGAATTCCGTTCGCCAACAACATCTCAGGTCTCGGTACTGCGTTTATCCACGATTCCTGGCTGTTCCGGCGGGTGCGGCAGGTGTATGGGCTGGTGAACCGCCGGGCGCGGAGGTTGTTTTTCCAGAACGAGGAAGATTTGTCCGTATTTCGGGATAAAGGTTTGTTGGGGGATACGCCTTTCACCCTGTTGCCTGGCTCCGGCGTGGATTTAGAGCGCTTTGAGGTTTCGCCATTGCCCGAGACTGGCCCGTTCACGTTCATCATGATTGCCCGTTTGCTGGGGGATAAGGGCGTACGGGAGTACGCTGAAGCATGCCGATTGCTGAAGGCCGACGGTCTGGATGTGCGCTGCCTGCTGGTGGGGCCGCTGGGGGTGAGTAATCGCACAGCCATTTCTGAAGAAGAAGTCCTGCAATGGAAAGAGGAAGGCATTCTCGAATACCCCGGCGCCACCGATGACGTGCGGCCGCTGATTGAACAGGCCCATGTGCTGGTGTTGCCATCCTATCGGGAAGGTATGCCCCGCACCGTACTGGAAGCCGCCGCCATGGGCCGCCCGGCGATTGTTACGGATGTGCCGGGGTGCCGGCATGCTATTGAGCCGGAGGTTACCGGGTGGATGTGCGAGGTGCGCAGTGCTGAGTCTTTGGCGCAGCAGATGTGGCGGGTGGTGACTATGGATGCTGCGGAGTTGCAGAGGGCAGGGGATGCAGCACGGCGTCGAATGGAAGAGGCGTTTAGTGAAGAGCAGGTAGTTCAGGCTTATATCAATTGTTTGTCAATTTGAGGATGTGATGTCTAAGTATCAGGAAGTATGTGACGGCCTGGCTGGTTCCCCCAAAACCTGGCTAATCACCGGCGTAGCCGGCTTCATCGGCTCCAACCTGTTGGAGCATCTGTTGAAGCTGGACCAGACGGTGGTGGGGCTGGATAACTTCGCCACCGGTTATCAGCGCAATCTGGATGAGGTGCGGAGCCTCGTATCATCGGAGCAGTGGGCACGTTTCCGCTTCATCGAAGGGGATATCCGCAACCTGGAAGATTGCACTCAGGCCTGTGACTGTGTGGATTATGTGCTGCACCAGGCCGCGCTGGGCTCGGTGCCCCGGTCGTTGAATGACCCCATTACCACCAATGCGGCTAATATTACCGGTTTCTTGAATATGCTGGTGGCGGCCCGGGACGCGGAGGTGGAAAGCTTTACTTACGCGGCATCCAGCTCCACCTATGGCGATCACCCCGCGTTGCCGAAGGTGGAGGAGAACATTGGCAAGCCGTTGTCACCCTACGCGGTGACCAAGTATGTCAATGAGCTGTATGCGGATGTGTTCGCCCGCAGCTATGGCTTTAAGGCTATCGGCCTGCGCTATTTCAATGTGTTTGGCAAGCGCCAGGATCCGGATGGCGCCTACGCCGCTGTCATCCCGAAATGGACGGCCTCCATGGTGCGAGGTGAGGATGTGTTCATCAACGGCGATGGTGAGACCAGCCGGGATTTCTGTTTTATCGAAAATGCGGTGCAGGCCAATGTGTTGGCGGCCACCGCTGACGAGGCTGCCAAGAATGAAGTCTATAACGTTGCGGTGGGGGATCGCACCACACTGAACACGTTGATTGATTCTCTGAAGGATGCGCTGGCCGGTAATGATGTGGTGTATTTGAAAGCGCCGGTATACCGGGACTTCCGTGAGGGGGATGTCCGACATTCCCAGGCGGATATAAGCAAGGCGGCCAGCAAGCTGGGCTATGCGCCTGAGTTTCGCATCGGAGAAGGAATTGCCAGGGCAATGCCCTGGTACCTGAATAACAGGGCTGAATAAGCCATTGCCTACCGAAACCTGAAATCCCTCGGGCACATTAGCGTCAGATTTGTCACTTTTCTGGAAAGGATCTCATGGAGAAAATCGCAGTAATCGGCCTGGGTTACGTTGGCCTGCCGTTGGCCACCGCTTTTGGAGAAAAACGCCCGGTCGTGGGTTTTGACATCAATATCAAACGCATCAGGGAATTGCGTGATGGCGTCGACTTCACCCGGGAGGTCAGCCCCGAGGAGTTGGCGGCGGCCAGTCAATTGTATTTTTCCGATAACCTGGAAGATCTCGCGGACTGTTCTGTCTTTATTGTGACGGTGCCGACCCCGATTGACGAGTTCAATACGCCGGATCTCACCCCATTGGTGAAGGCCAGTGAAACCGTCGGCAAGGTTCTGAAAGCCGGCGATATTGTGATTTATGAGTCTACCGTGTATCCCGGTGCAACAGAGGAAGTGTGTGTGCCGGTGCTGGAGCGGGTGTCCGGTCTGGCGTTCAATGAAGATTTCTACGCCGGCTACAGCCCGGAGCGGATCAATCCGGGGGATAAAGAACACCGGGTAACCACGATTACCAAGGTTACCTCCGGCTCCACGCCGGCCATTGCCGCCGAGGTGGACGCGCTCTACGCGGATATCATCACTGCCGGTACCCATCAGGCCAGTTCCATCAAGGTGGCCGAGGCCGCCAAGGTGATTGAAAACACCCAGCGTGACCTGAACATCGCCCTGATGAACGAGTTGTCGATGATCTTTGCCCGTTTGGGGATTGATACCCACGAAGTTCTCGCCGCTGCGGGCACCAAGTGGAATTTCCTGCCCTTCAAGCCTGGCCTGGTCGGGGGCCATTGTATTGGCGTTGACCCTTACTATCTCACTCATAAAGCCCAGGCCATTGGTTACCACCCGGAAATCATCCTGGCCGGTCGCCGTGTGAATGACGGCATGGGGCCTTATGTGGCGGCAGAGCTGATTAAAGCGATGATCAAAGCCGGACACACGGTGGCCAATGCCCGGGTGTTGGTGATGGGCTTCACCTTCAAGGAAAACTGCCCGGATTTGCGCAACACGCGGGTGATTGATGTGGTCAACGAGTTGAAAGATTTTGGTTGCCAGATCGATGTAACCGATTGCTGGGCTGACGGCGCGGAAGCGGAGCTTGAGTACGGGATCAACTTGGTCCGCGAGCCTGCCCAGGATACGTATGATGCAGTGCTTCTTGCCGTGCCACATCGCGAATATGCGGAGATGGCAGCGACGGAACTGCGTGCTTTCCTGAAGGATGATGGTGTGCTGTTTGATCTGAAAGGTGTGTTGCCTTTAGGGGAAGCAAATCTACGGTTGTAACCGGGAGCAGCCGATTGGGCCATGCGAACCAAAACTCAGGGAGAACGTTTTGGTTGAAGTAGGTTTGGCGCTATTTGATATACCAAGTTAGGCCAATCGTAAAGAAATGTTAAAAATTTTTGTGATGTTGGTCACAAACTGCACTCGTAAGGTAATCTGCCCGGGTAGTTTTACCGGTCTCAACATGGTTAACAAGGAAGTATATGGAATCTGCAGCCTCTCTTGGCCTTTCCTCCGGTCTTATCGCCTTCTTTTCGCTATTGCTTCTAAAGCCCTTTGCCATGCGGGTCCGCCTGCTGGATCTCCCTGACCACCGCAAGGTGCACAAGGGCGCGGTACCGCTGACCGGCGGGTTGAGCGCGTTTATCGGGTTGTTCGCAGCCTGGATGATTTCCATGCCGCTGATTGGTGGCTATGGGATCTATTTGCTGGCGTCCTTGATGCTGGTGTTGCTGGGTGCCGTGGATGACGCACGAGATGTGCCTGCTCAATTCCGGTTGTGGGCGCAGGTGGCCCTGGGGGCGTTGTTGACCTATGGATCTGGTGTGTCCCTGGTGCACTTTGGCGATCTTCTGGGATTGGGAGTGATCGAGTTGGGCTGGCTGGGGCCACTGATTACGATTGCTGCGGTGATAGGCGCGACCAATGCCTTCAACATGATTGACGGTATTGATGGCCTTGCGGGCAGCATGAGCCTGGTTGCTTTGTTATCGCTGTCCTTTCTGTTCCTGCAGGCTCCCGGCAACAGCTTGGAACTGGCATTGGCATTCTCAATTGCTATCGCTCTGTTGCCGTACCTGGCGGCAAATCTTCGTATGCCACCCTTCACGAAACGGATCTTCATGGGCGATGCCGGCTCCATGTTTATCGGGTTTTCCATTGTCTGGCTGCTGGTGAAAGGCACCCAACCCGAGACCCAGGCGCTGCGACCGGTGACGGCTCTGTGGCTCATCGCCATTCCGCTGATGGATATGGTGGCTATTATGGTGCGCCGTGCCCGCAAGGGGCAGTCGGTGATGAAGCCAGACAGGGAGCATTTGCATCATATCTTCATGCGGGCCGGGTTTACTGATCGGCAGGCGTTGGTGGTGATTACCGTGGTTTCTATCTTGCTTGCAGGCACTGGATTGGCAGGAGAGTACTTCCAGGTCCCCGAGTGGATGATGTTTACGCTGTTCGTGGGCGTGTTTGCAGCGTATGACTGGGCGTTAAGCCACGCCTGGCGGTTGTTGGTGCTGTTGCGGAAGAGGAAGCTTACGTAGATTGGGTTGTCGGATTACGCTTCGCTAATCCGACCTACGTGTAGCGCGATGCATAAATTGTAGGTCGGATTAGGCCCGCAGGGCCGTAATCCGACACCCACAAGCCGGAGCATGCATGCAATTCTGCTATCCTGGCTTTTATGATCCAGGTTTTCCCATCCCTTGCTTGCCCCCTTCAATAAAGTAGAATCTCGACACTTTTTCCACGAAGTCTAATCGCCTGGTATATCTCCACGAGGAATCGCTGATATGATTTGTCCTGTTGTCATGGCCGGTGGTACCGGTTCCCGTCTTTGGCCGCTGTCGCGGCAGTTGAATCCCAAGCAGTTCCTGCCGTTGACCGATGAAGACCAGACCATGCTGCAGGCCACGGTGAGTCGTCTTGATGGCATTGCTGTGGCGAATCCCGTTTTGATCTGCAATGAAGAGCACCGCTTCCTGGCTGCGGAGCAGATGCGCGCCATTGGGCGTGAACAGTCCCGTATTATTCTGGAGCCAGTGGGCCGGAATACCGCACCCGCTATCGCCTTGGCGGCGATGGTGCTGCAGGAAGCGGGAGATGATCCGTTGATGCTGGTATTGGCGGCGGATCATCTGATTGAGGATGTGGCGGCGTTTCACCAAAGTATTGAGCAGGCCATCCCGCTTGCGGAAGAGGGAAAGCTAGTCACCTTCGGGATTGTGCCGGTGAAAGCGGAAACCGGTTATGGTTATATTCAGCAGGGTGCCGGGTTTCCGGCGGGCGGGGCTGCCGTTAAGGCATTCGTGGAAAAGCCGGATGAAGAGACTGCCCGGCAATACCTGGAATCCGGTGATTATCTGTGGAACAGCGGCATGTTCCTGTTCCGTGCCAGCCGTTACCTGGATGAGCTGAAGACGTATCGCCCAGAAATCTATGACGCCTGCAAAGCCGCGTTGTCTGACAGCAGTCAGGATCTTCATTTCAGCCGGGTGAATGCGGAAGCCTTTGCTGCCTGCCCGGATGAGTCTATTGATTATGCGGTAATGGAAAACACGGCGGATGCCGCGGTTGTGCCCCTGGAAGCGGGATGGAGCGATATTGGTTCCTGGTCCGCGTTGTGGGAGGTCAGTTCAAAAGACGAGCAGGGCAACAGCGTCACCGGGGATGTGATTACCGAAGCGACCAACAATACCCTGGTCAGGGCGGACCACCGGCTGGTGGCCACGCTTGGGGTGGAGGACCTGGTGGTGATCGAAACCAAGGACGCGGTCCTTGTTGCCCATAAGGACAAGGTTCAGGATGTCAAAAAGGTGGTTCAGGCTATTAAGTCCGATGGTCGTCATGAGCATATGAATCACCGGGAAGTGTACCGCCCTTGGGGTGTCTATGATTCGGTTGACCATGGTGCTCGTTATCAGGTCAAGCGCATTACGGTGAAGCCCGGCGCAAAGCTGTCCGTGCAGATGCACCATCACCGGGCCGAGCACTGGATTGTAGTGAGCGGCACCGCAAAGGTGACCAACGGTGAGAAAAGCTATCTGGTGACCGAAAATCAATCGACATACATCCCCGTCGGGCAGGTCCATGCGCTGGAAAACCCCGGGGTTATTGATCTGGAGCTGATTGAGGTGCAGTCCGGTTCTTACCTCGGGGAAGATGACATTGTCCGATTTGAGGATCGGTATGGGCGCTCATGACGTGTATACTGCGCGCATTTGTACGAGATACGGAATGATTTATGCCTATTTTTGATGTCTTCAACGGCGATGCCGATGGCGTTTGCGCGCTGATTCAGCTGCGCTTGGCCAATCCCGTTGAAAGCACCCTGATCACCGGCGTGAAGCGGGATATCGAACTGGCGAAGCAGGTGCCTGTTACTGAGCCGGCTCAGGTGAATATTCTGGATGTCAGCCTGGACACGAACCGGGAGGCAGTGGATGCTCTGCTGTCAACTGGCAGTAGCGTATTCTATGTGGACCATCATTTTCCGGGAGATTCATTACCGCAGCATGATCGATTTACGGCGCTGATTGATACCCAGCCGACGACCTGCACCAGCTTGTTGGTGGATCAGCACCTTGGGGGCCGGTTTCATAACTGGGCCATTGCCGCTGCCTTTGGGGATAACCTGAACGCGGTGGCCGAGGAATTTGCCGGTAAGGCCGGGTTGTCCGCAGAGCAGGCGGAGTCTCTGAAAGCCTTGGGTGTCTGCATCAACTACAACGGCTACGGCGCCTCGGTTGAGGATTTGCACTTTCATCCGGCGGATCTGTACCGGGAATTTGTGACGTTCGAGGATCCGTTGGAGCTGATCGAATCCCAGCCGCCGGCGTGGCAAAAGCTCCGGGACGGCTATGAGGCCGATATGGCCAGCGGTCTGGCAGCGCCCGTGCTGGCGGAGAATGGGGCCTCGCTGGTTGTGCAGCTTCCAGATGAGCCCTGGGCGCGCCGTGTCAGCGGCGTGTTGGGCAATGAACTGGCCAACCGCAACCCGGATAAGGCCTGCGCCATTGTGACGGTGAAGGCCGATGGCAGTTATCTGGTGAGTATTCGGGCGCCGTTGAACAACCGCACCGGTGCGGATGAGCTGGCGCGGCGGTTCCCGACCGGCGGTGGCCGCAAGGCGGCAGCCGGGATTAACGCGCTGCCGGCGGAGCAGCTTGATGAGTTTCTGGAAGCGGTTGCGGCTTTCTGGGCCTGAGGCCTTGATTGTCGGATTACGAGGCGTTGCCTCTAATCCACCTACAAGGACATGCCGCACCCACGTAGGTCGGATTCGCCGCAGGCGTAATCCGACAACAAAACTTGGACATAGCAATGACATTAACCCCTCCAAAGAAAACCCACCTCAAACAGCTTGAGGCGGAGTCTATCCAAATCATTCGCGAAGTGGCGGCCGAGTTCGATAACCCGGTGATGCTCTATTCCATCGGCAAGGATTCCGCCGTCATGCTGCATCTGGCGATGAAGGCCTTTGCACCGGGCACGCCGCCGTTTCCGCTGATGCATGTGGACACCACTTGGAAATTCCGGGAAATGATCGAGTTCCGCGACAAGATGGCGGAGAAGCTTGGCCTGAAGCTGATTGTTCACACCAATCAGGAAGGGGTGGAGCAGGGCGTTGGGCCGTTCACCCATGGTAGCGCCAAGCACACCGATGTGATGAAAACCCAGGCACTGAAGCAGGCCCTGGACAAGTACGGTTTTGATGCCGCCTTTGGTGGTGCCCGCCGTGATGAAGAGAAGTCCCGCGCCAAGGAGCGGGTGTATTCGTTCCGCGACAAGTTCCACCGTTGGGATCCCAAGAACCAGCGCCCGGAATTGTGGAACCTGTACAACGGCAAGGTGAACAAGGGCGAGAGCATCCGCGTTTTCCCGCTGTCCAACTGGACCGAGCTGGATATCTGGCAGTACATCTATCTGGAAAATATCGACATTGTACCGCTGTACTTCGCTGCCGAACGCCCGGTGGTGGAGCGGGACGGCACACTGATCATGGTGGATGATGACCGCATGCCGCTGGAACCCGGCGAGAAACCGGAAAAGAAGATGGTGCGCTTCCGTACCCTGGGGTGTTATCCGCTGACCGGTGCCGTTGAATCGACCGCGGCTACCTTGCCGGAGATTATCCAGGAGATGTTGCTGACCAAGACGTCGGAGCGACAGGGGCGGGTGATTGATCACGATTCAGCTGCGTCCATGGAACAAAAGAAGAGAGAAGGGTACTTCTAATGTCACACGCATCTGAACTGATTGAATCCGATATCCTGGCGTACCTGGATCAACATGAAAACAAGGACTTGCTGCGCTTTTTGACCTGCGGCAGCGTCGATGACGGTAAATCCACACTGATTGGCCGTTTGCTGTTCGATTCCAAGCTGATCTTTGAAGATCATCTGGCGGCCCTGCACAAAGACAGCGAGCGCCAGGGCAATGCCGGCGAAGCGCTGGACCTGGCGTTGCTGGTGGATGGCCTGGCGTCCGAGCGGGAGCAAGGCATCACCATTGATGTGGCCTACCGGTATTTCTCCACGGACAAGCGCAAATTCATCATTGCCGACTGCCCGGGCCACGAGCAGTACACCCGCAACATGGCCACCGGTGCCTCCACCTGTGACCTGGCCGTGGTGATGATTGATGCCCGTAAAGGCGTGCTGACCCAGTCCCGCCGCCACAGTTTTATTGTCAGCCTGTTAGGGCTGAAGCACGTAGTGGTGGCCATCAACAAGATGGACCTGGTGGATTTCTCCGAGGATGTGTTCAACAACATTCGCGAGGAGTACGAGAAACTGGCGAGCCAGTTGGGCCTGAAAGATGTGTATTACGTGCCTATCTCCGCCCTGAACGGCGATAACGTGGTGAACCGCAGCGAGCAAACGCCCTGGTACCACGGTGAGACCCTGATGAATATCCTGGAGCAGGTGGAAGTTCTGGAAGACCAGAACGTGACCGATCTGCGCTTCCCGGTGCAGTATGTGAATCGCCCGAACCTGGACTTCCGTGGCTACTGTGGCACCCTCGCCAGCGGTGTGGTGCATAAGGGTGACGAAGTAGCGGTGCTGCCGTCCGGCAAGTCTTCCCGCGTGAAAGGCATTCACACCTACGAAGGTGAGATCGATCGGGCCTGGCCGGGGGATGCCGTCACCCTGACTCTGGAAGATGAGGTGGATATCTCCCGTGGGGATCTGCTGGTGCACGCCAACAGTAGACCGAAGATGGGGAACCGCTTTGCCGCACACATCGTGTGGATGAACGAAAAGACCCTGCAGCCGGGGCGTGAGTACGGCATCAAGATTGGCACCAAGGTCACCAGTTGTTTCGTAAACCGGGTGATGGAAGAGGTGGATGTAAACACCTTGGCCCGCAATACGGAAGTAGCGGGTGGGCTGGAGCTGAACGCCATTGGCCTGTGTGATGTGGAACTGTCCGAATCGGTCGTTGTGGAGGACTACCAGCGGCATCCAGGCACCGGGAGCTTTATCCTGATCGACCGGATGACCAACGTGACGGTTGCTGCGGGTATGGTAGAACGCCAGCTAAACGATGCCGGCGGCTCAGTGGCCCGTGATTACACCGAGGCGGAGCGTAACCTGAACAAATTTATCCGCGAGAATTATCCGGAGTGGGGTTGCAAGGCCGTTTAACCTGTTTGTCGGATTACGAGGCGTTGCCTCTAATCCGACCTACGACTGATGCTGTCGGATTACGGCTTCGTCTAATCCGACAACCAAAACCAGACCAGAGGAAAAAGGACCTTGGCCGAAAATATTGTCTGGCACGACCACAAAATCACCCGCGCGGAGCGCTCTGTAAACAAAAACCAGAAACCCTGCCTGTTGTGGTTTACCGGCCTGAGTGGTTCCGGCAAGTCAACCATCGCAAACGCTCTGGATGTCGCCTTGCACAACAGGGGTTACCACACGTTCTTGATGGATGGCGACAACGTTCGCCACGGCCTGTGCAAGGACCTGGGCTTCTCGGATGAGGACCGGGTAGAGAATATCCGGCGCATCGGCGAGGTGAGCAAGTTGTTTGCTGATGCTGGTTTGATTGTTCTCAGCGCATTCATCTCTCCGTTTACCAGTGATCGTCGCATGGTCAGGAACTTGTTTCCGGCGGGCGAGTTCATTGAAGTGTTTATGGCGACGCCGCTGGATACTTGTGAGCAGCGGGACCCCAAAGGGCTTTATGAAAAAGCCAGGGCAGGACAACTCAAAAACTTCACTGGTATTGATTCGCCCT
The DNA here is from genome assembly GCF_003994855.1 of Marinobacter sp. NP-4(2019). NCBI lineage: Bacteria > Pseudomonadati > Pseudomonadota > Gammaproteobacteria > Pseudomonadales > Marinobacteraceae > Marinobacter > Marinobacter sp. NP-4(2019). The sequence continues at coordinate 3,016,890 of NZ_CP034142.1, read as the reverse complement.
ATGAGGCGCCTGAGTACCCTGAGGTACGATTGGATACGTCCACCATGTCAGTCGATCAGTGTGTCGAGAAGCTGATTGGCTATCTACTTGAGCGTGAGCTGATTTCTCCGTCGCGATGATTACGTTAAAGCTAAGGTTCCATTCGCGCGAGGAACACTAACGCATGGCTTGGGATGCTGCTCTTACCCTGACCAGTCTTGCCGCCGTGCTGGGCACGTTGGTGCTAACACGGGTGTCAGCCGACCTGGTTCTGATGTCGGCGCTGGCGTTTTTGTTGGTCACGGGAATTCTGGAACCTGTTCAGGCGTTGGCGGGGTTCGGTAATCCGGGGGTCATAACCATCGCCACGCTCTACGTGGTCGCAGCCGGCCTGAAAGAGACGGGTGCGGTTCAGTGGATTGCTCGTCGTATGTTGGGCCACCCGAAAACGGGGCGGGGTGCGCAGCTCAGAATGATCGCGCCGACTGGCATTTTAAGTGGGTTCATGAATAACACGGCTGTCGTTGCCATGTTTATTCCGGCTATTCAGGATTGGGCCCAGCGTCTTGGTATCTCCGCCTCGAAACTTCTTCTTCCATTGAGCTATGCCGCCATTCTGGGTGGAACCTGTACTCTGATTGGTACCAGTACCAACCTGGTGGTGGATGGTTTGTTGCAGAGCCAGGTAGGCATTCACCTTGGATTGTTCGAGCTCGCGTGGGTTGGTGTACCACTGCTGGTTGTCGGCGGTGGATTCCTGGTGTTGTTTGCGGAGCGACTGTTGCCTGATCGGGGTGGGGTGACCGAAGAACTGGAGCAGGTCCGTGAATACGGTGTAGAGGTGGAAGTTGTCAGCCCAGGCCCCTTGGTGGGACGGACCATTGCGCAGGCTGGATTACGGGCATTGAACTATGGCTACCTCACTGAGATTGATCGGGGTGGCCGGCTGATTACCGCCGTAGAGCCTGACCGGACATTGCAGCCCGGCGATAAACTCTATTTTGTAGGCGCGCCGGAGTGTGCCAGTGAACTTCGCCGCATTCAGGGCCTGAAGCCCGCCAATGGCAGTGTGCATAAATTGGATGTGGCCAACCATCAGCGTTGCCTGGTGGAAGTGGTTCTGGGGCCGGAATTTCCCGCTCTGGGCAAAACCGTCCGTGATAGCCGCTTTCGTACCCGCTTTAATGCAGTGATCCTGTCGCTCTCCCGCGAAGGCAAACGGGTGCCAGGTAAACTTGGCGCGATCACTTTCAAAATGGGCGATACCCTGTTGCTGGAAGCCAGCCATCAATTCGCGGAACAGTATCGATTCCGGCGCGATTTCCTGTTGGTGAGTGCCTTGAACGATTCCACGCCTCCAGACTTTCACAAGGCCCCGCGCGCTCTCGCGATTCTGTTAATGATGGTGGTGGTTAGTGCCTCCGGCCTGCTCAGTATTATGGAAGCAGCTTTTCTGGCTGCGGGTGGGATGATTGTGTCCGGTTGCCTGACGGCCAGTCGCGCCAGACGAAGCGTGGATTTGCCTGTTTTAGTGGTGATTTCTGCGTCATTTGCTCTGGGTAATGCCATGACAGAAACCGGGGCCGCGCAATGGGTCGCCGATGGCTTACTGGGGTTCGGTAATCTTTCTCCCTGGATGACGTTGGCTCTGATCTATTTGCTGACGGCAGCATTCACGGAAATGATCACCAACAATGCTGCAGCGGTGCTGATGTTTCCCATTGCGTTGGCTGTGTCGGAGCAGTTAGGGGTGAATTTTCTTCCCTTTGCGGTCGCGGTGATGTTTGCGGCCTCTGCGTCTTTTATTACGCCGCTGGGATACCAGACTAACCTTATGGTTTTCGGGCCTGGGCGGTATCAGTTCGTTGACTACATAAGAGTTGGCTTGCCCTTGAGTCTTGTAGTGGCCTCGGTCGCTATACTGTTAATCCCGAATGTTTGGCACTTTTGAGTCGCTACCGGCACACTTTATTGCCGCTACGTTTGATTTTGTTAATCCTGCCTTTCTAGTATTTCTCTTCTGATATACTCCCTCCTCGTGTTCCTCTAGGATTGCCCTTTTTATGTCGCCGTTGATTCGGTTTTTCGATATATGCATCTCCGCCATCGGCCTGATTTCTCTGTTCCCGGTATTTGCTGTGCTTTTTTTGCTCGGATTTCTGGACACCGGTTCGCCGCTGTTTCGCCAGACTAGAGTGGGAAGGCATCAGGCACCGTTTGTATTGAACAAGTTCAGAACGATGGGAGTGGGGACCCATTCGGTGGCTACTCATATGGTCGATGGCAATGCCGTCACGCCCTTGGGGCGCTTCCTTCGAAAGTCAAAACTGGATGAGCTGCCTCAGCTGTGGAATGTATTGAAGGGGGATATGAGTCTGGTTGGACCAAGGCCCTGTTTGCCTGAGCAGCAAGAGCTTATTGAGGCCAGAGCCCAGGAAGGGGTCTTTGTGGTGCGGCCCGGGATAACCGGGTTGGCGCAGGTTCGGGGTATAGATATGTCCACGCCTGAATTACTGGCGCAAACGGATGCGAAAATGCTCCGGGATTTTAGTTTGTTGCGATACTTCCAGTATATTTTCCTCACGATAAGCGGCAAAGGTGCCGGGGATCGTGTGGCTCACTGAATCGGTAAGGATGGCCGTCAGCAATGATAAAAACACTGAACTATTTAAAAGGTGTTCTTTTTAACTTGCCTCGTCCCCAGAAACGCCTGATCTCGGTGTGTGCCGATACGGCGTTTATTTTGCTGGCCCTGTGGGCCGCGTTCTCTCTTCGCTTTGAAAGCCTTACGTGGATGCCTTCGGAGCGGCAGCTACTGGTGTTCGGATGCACGGTAGCCACTTCTGTTTTTGCGTTCGTCAAGTTAGGGCTCTACCGGGCCGTCATTCGCTACATCAGTGAGAAAGCTTTGATGGTCATGGTCATGGGGGTTCTGATCTCCGCGATTTCGCTGATCATTTATGGCTATTTGTTTCAGGCTCTCGTGCCGCGGTCAGTGCCGGTGATTTATGGCGCTCTGGTATTCATGCTGGTGGCGGGCACTCGGTTTGCCTTCCGGACGCTGATTAACCGGCCCAGGGAAAAGGCCAAGGGCCGGGTGCTGATTGTTGGAACCGGGCCTAAGGCACTGCAGTTGTCTTCTGCCCTTGTTCAGGGTACCGAGTATCGGCCCATGGGGTTTGTCACACCCGATCGAAGTAAGCATAAGTCTCTGATTGCCGGAAAACAGGTCTATGGTCTGGGCCACATCGAGCGCGCAGTCCGGGAGCAGGGTATCCAGCGCATCTTTCTGGCGCTGGAAGACGATGGCAGCGTGGATCGGAAGTCACTGATTCGGAGTCTGGAGGAGTTGGTTGTTCCGGTCCAGACGGTTCCTTCCATGTCGGAGTTGGTTGCCGGTCAGGCACGGATCAACGATATCCGGGACCTGGATGTGGAGGATCTGCTGGGGCGCGATCCCGTCAAGCCGAATGCTGAGCTGGTAGCGGACAGTCTCCGAGGTAAGGTGGTTATGGTGACCGGGGCTGGAGGGTCCATTGGATCTGAGTTGTGCCGGCAGATCATAAGGCACCGCCCCAAAACTGTGGTGTTGTTTGAGCAATCAGAGTTTTCTCTGTACGCCATTGAGCGGGAACTGCGTTCCATCAGTCAGATTGAGGGGGTAGATGTCGAGCTTTATCCCGTGCTTGGCAATATTTGTCATCGTCGTCGTTGTGAGAGGGTGATGCGGGCTTTCGGCGTGCAGGTTGTGTACCACGCTGCCGCATACAAGCATGTACCGCTGGTTGAGCACAATGTAATCGAAGGTGTGCAGAATAATTTGTTTGGTACCTGGCACGCGGCGGAAGCCGCCATTGACGCGGGTGTTGAGCGTTTTGTGTTGATTTCCACCGATAAGGCGGTCAGGCCCACCAATGTGATGGGGGCTACCAAACGGCTGGCGGAATTGGTGCTGCAGGGACTGGCTACCCGCCAGTCCGACACGGTTTTTTCCATGGTTCGGTTTGGCAACGTGCTCGGCTCTTCAGGATCGGTTGTGCCCCTGTTCCGTGATCAGATCCGTGACGGTGGCCCGGTCACCGTGACCCATCCTGATATTACCCGATACTTTATGACGATCCCGGAGGCCAGCCAGCTTGTGCTTCAGGCTGGAACCATGGGGCAGGGTGGGGACGTGTTTGTTTTGGATATGGGGGAACCTGTAAAAATCGCGGATCTCGCCAGGAAGATGATTCGATTGATGGGGTTGAGTGAGAAAACAGAAAAATACCCGGAAGGCGACATTGAAGTTATCTATACAGGGCTACGTCCGGGAGAAAAGCTGTTCGAAGAATTGCTGATTGGCAACAGCCCCCAGGGGACGTCTCACCCTCGCATTATGATGGCGACTGAGGTGAGCCTTTCCTGGACAGATGTCGAAAAAACGTTGAAACAGCTCATGATTGCCAGCCGCAACTTCGATTGCGGGGGGGTGATTGAGTTGTTGAAAGCTGCGCCCACGGGTTATGCCCCTACAGGAGCGTTGGAGGATTTTGTCTGGTGTGAATTAGGTGGCTCCGCCGCGATGCTTCAGGCAGCTAACCCTGATGAAGACAAGGTGCGGAAGCTGTATTAAGCATCACGTATTTTAACTGTACTGGAATTGTTTCAGCCTTGTTTCTCTGCCTGAATTGACATCTCAAGCTGTGATAGACTTCGCGGCTAATTTATTTGGCACTCGCCTTTTTAGAGCTCTGCCCGGTTAGGTGAAGATTGGAGTCTTGTTGATATATGAAAACTTTGTGTGTGTTTGGTACCCGGCCGGAAGCCATCAAAATGGCCCCGCTTGTTCAGGCGTTGGGTGCCGATGAGCGGTTTGAATCCCGCGTATGTGTGACGGGGCAGCACCGTGAAATGTTGGATCAGGTTCTGGATTTGTTTGAAATAACTCCGGACCATGATCTGAATATAATGAAGCCGGGCCAGGATCTGACCGACGTTACCTGCGCCATTTTAAGTGGGTTGAGGGAAATTCTGCGCGAGGAAAAGCCCGATATTGTGCTGGTGCACGGTGATACAGCAACCACCTTCGCGACATCTTTAGCTGCTTACTATCAGCAAATTCCGGTTGGACATGTTGAAGCTGGCCTGAGAACGGGAAACCTTTATTCTCCCTGGCCAGAGGAAGCCAACCGCAAATTGACCGGGGCATTGGCCAAGCTGCATTTTGCGCCAACAGAAACATCGAAGAACAATCTCCTGGCGGAAGGGGTTAACCAAGCCAATGTCGTTGTCACCGGCAATACGGTTATAGATGCGTTGTTGGAGGTTGTGGAAAAGTTGGACCACGACCATGCCTTGCTGGAAAGGATGCAGGCTGAGTTTTCGTTCCTGCGGCCTGAGGCTCGCCTTGTTTTGATTACCGGCCACCGCCGTGAAAGCTTCGGAGGCGGTTTCGAGCGCATCTGCGAGGCAATCGCCCAGGTTGCCAAAGAGAATCCAGGCGTTGATCTGTTGTACCCCGTGCACCTGAACCCAAACGTTCGAGAGCCAGTGCATCGCCTTCTGGACAAGCTAGATAACGTTCATCTGATTGAGCCAACAGATTACCTCCCATTCGTTTACCTGATGAACCGCTCGTCCATCATATTGACCGACTCGGGTGGCATTCAGGAAGAGGCGCCTTCCCTGGGCAAGCCGGTACTGGTTATGCGCGATACCACCGAGCGTCCTGAGGCGGTGGACGCTGGAACGGTGAAGCTGGTTGGCACGGACGTGGCGAAAATTGTCACGGAACTGGGTGAGCTTCTGAACAGTGAGGCTGCCTACAGGGAAATGAGCTTTGCCCACAATCCTTACGGTGATGGGAAAGCCTGTTCGCGAATTCTAGATGCCCTTCTAGCTACGCGCAGCAACTAACCTTTACTTTCTTTGAGACCGGGTTTTTATGAACTTTGATACGATTTCAGTTATCGGGCTTGGCTACATTGGTCTTCCTACAGCAGCGGTGATCGCGTCGCGTCGTAAAAATGTGATTGGCGTGGATATCAATCAAAACGCCGTGGATACCATTAACCGTGGCGACATTCATATCGTTGAGCCCGAGCTGGACATTGTGGTGCATTCGGCTGTAAACGAAGGTTGCCTGCGAGCGACAACTGTACCTGAGCCGGCGGATGCCTTCCTGATTGCGGTACCAACACCGTTTAAAGCAGAAAATGGTAACGACCATGTGCCCGATCTGACGTACATCGAAGCAGCAAGCAAGGCCATTGCCCCGGTGCTTGAGAAAGGCAACCTGGTGATTCTGGAATCTACGTCGCCCGTTGGCGCCACAGAGCAAATGGCCCAGTGGCTCGCTGAGGCCCGGCCGGACCTGACCTTCCCCCAAACCCACGGTGAGGATTCGGATATTCGTGTAGCCCACTGCCCCGAGCGTGTACTCCCGGGCCACGTGGTGCGGGAGCTAGTGGAGAATGACCGGGTTATCGGGGGTATGACCGCCAAGTGTTCCGCAGCAGCGGCATCGCTATACAGCATTTTTGTGGAAGGTGAGTGTATCACCACCACCGCACGCACCGCTGAAATGGCCAAGCTAACGGAAAATAGTTTCAGGGATGTGAACATCGCCTTCGCCAATGAACTGTCCATTATCTGTGACAAGCTGGACATCAATGTCTGGGAACTGATCCGCCTTTCCAATCGTCATCCACGCGTGAATATCCTGCAGCCAGGCCCTGGTGTGGGCGGCCACTGCATTGCAGTGGATCCGTGGTTCATCGTCAGCGAAACCCCTGATGAGGCAAGACTGATTCGTACTGCCCGTGAGGTAAACGACGGCAAGCCGCAATGGGTACTGGAGAAAGTTCAGCAGGCTGTTGGTCAGTTCCTGACAGCCAATCCGGATAAGACCGCCAGGGATGTAACGATCGCGTGCTTTGGTCTGGCCTTCAAGCCGGATATTGATGATTTGCGGGAGAGTCCGGCGCTGCGGGTGGCTGAGGCGATTCTGGATAAGCATGTGGGTGGCTTGTTGGTAGTTGAACCAAATATAGCGTCGTTGCCAGATACCAAGCTTGAAGGGGCAGAGCTAGTGGGTGCATCGCAAGCATTGGCTCAAGCCGATATTCTTGTCATGTTGGTTGACCACAAACCCTTTACTCAAATTGGACGAGAGAATGTGGCTGAGCGATTAATCATTGATTGCCGGGGTGTGTGGGAGGCTTGAGGGGCTCTTCGCGGCACGACATAACATCATTATAGATTGGGTTACTATGAGCGTTGACACTCCAGATATCAAAACTCTCTCGGTTGATGGGGTCGATTACGTGATCGCCCTGCCAAACTGGAAAACCGATTACATCCAGGGAAAAATTTCCAGTTCCGGCGAACCTTACGAACACTCAATGTTGAGAAGCATGTCCAGTCGCCTGAAAGCCGGTGATCTGGTGCTGGACGTTGGCGCAAACATAGGTAACCACACTCTTTATTTGGCGGCTGTTACTGGGTGCAGGGTGCATTCGTTTGAGCCAAATAAGATGCTTTGCGGAGCCTTGCAGCAAAGCATTGAAGCAAACGGTCTGTCGGATACCGTTTGGGTCCATAATGTTGGTGTGGGTTCTGCAACTGGTAGTGCGAGATTCGCCCATGAAGATGAGGCGAATTTGGGCGCTCAGTCCTTATTGGTCGAAGATGGGGATAGCGCTGGCATCGAGGTGATCAGGCTGGATGATCTTGAACTTGATGGGCCGGTAGCTGCTCTTAAGATTGATGTGGAGGGGATGGAGCAGGATGTTTTGGAAGGGGCCAAAAAACTGCTCACCCGGGACAAGCCACTACTCTATATTGAATGCCAGAAGAAAGAGGATTTTCACTTAATTGCACAATGGGTTGGTTCCCAGGGTTATATCTACAATGAGACATATAATGCAACGCCAACGCATTTATTTATCCATAAAAGTAAAATTGGAACTAATGACCAACCTGAGTTAACTCTCGTTAAATTACGAGAGGCCTTATATGAACGCGACGCAGAATTGCAAGACACCAAAGAGCGTTTGAACCAGTCTAACCTGAAATACCGGGAGGTTAACAGGAATCATGGTGAAATCCGGCAGCGTGTAGAGGACCTCAGAAAAGAACTGTTTGAATCTGTCGAGCGAGAAAGTAGGCTAAACCAAGAGAATAAACTCCTACAGGATAAACTGCTTGTGGCGCAGCAGTCCCTGACGTACGTATTGAGAAAGCACCTGTCGAGGGTGAAACGCAGCGCCAAAACACCGGGTGGTCTTCGGAATCTTGTGCTGCGCCTAGGTGTCCGCCTGGTACGCTCACCAGTTTATATTCGAGCATTGTTAAAGCATCGTCTGTCTGATGAGTCGCGCTTAGCTGTTAATCCGTCGATAGTTCCTCCACGCAATCTGAATGCTTTGAAGACCGACACCCTGCAGACTAAATCCAGTAAGGAGCTTAGGGTGGCTTGCATTATGGATGACTTCACTTGGTCGTCTTACGCACCCGAATGTCAGCTTAACCAACTGACCCCAGCGAACTGGCGGGTGGAGCTGGAAGAGTGCCAGCCTGAGCTGTTGTTCGTCGAATCTGCCTGGCGGGGCAAAGACCAGCTTTGGGGAAGTAAAGTGGGGCACACTAGCCAGGAGCTTCAGGAAATTCTGCGCTGGTGTCGGGAAAGAAATGTTCCAACCGTATTCTGGAACAAAGAAGACCCGGTTCACTTCGAGACATTTTTGAATACGGCACGCCTTTTTGACTTTGTCTTTACCACGGATATCGATTGTGTGCCTCGATATAAGGCCGTTTTGGGGCACAATGAGGTTTATTTTTTACCTTTTGCATGTCAGCCGCGTGAGCACAATCCATTTGAGAAGTATGTTCGAAAAGATGCCTTTTGTTTTGCTGGCGCATATTACGCTCGATATCCTGAGCGTGCGCGAGATCTGGAGGGCTTTGTAGGAACCCTGCCCGAATATCGCCCCCTGGAAATTTATGACAGGAATTACGGTAAAGACGACCCTGACTACGCCTTTCCGGAAGCGTTCCGACCGCACATAGTTGGGACTTTGCCGTTCTCCGAAATCGACAAGGCATACAAGGGATATCGTTACGCCATTAATTTGAATTCGATCAAACAGTCGCAAACTATGTTTGCGCGGCGGGTTTATGAGCTGCTGGCATCCAATACCTTGACAGTCAGCAACTTTTCCCGGGGGCTCCGCTTGATGTTTGGAGACCTCGTGTTGTCCAGTGACAGTGGCAAGCAATTGGTCAGTGAGCTCGAGTCCATGGAGGCAGGTGATAAAGTCGACCGCGTTCGGCTCGCAGCGTTGCGGAAGGTGTTGAGTGAGCATACATACGAGGATCGTCTCAACTATGCACTAGCCCGGATTACCCGTACGGAGCGAAAAGTGCAGTTACCCACTTTCCGCATGATTGGCGTGGCAAACTCGAAGCATGATGCCATCACGTTGCTGGAACAGTGGAAGCGTCAGCAGGGAGCGGACGTTAGCCTGACCATTGTTCATGATTCAGAGTTGACGGATGAGCTGGCTGTGTTGAAGACAGCCGAAGGCCAGCGAGTCACTTGGCTTCCATACGAGCAACTGCAAGGTAAGAGTCTCGCGGATTTGGCAGAGGGCTCCCAGTGGATCGCAGGTGCCTCTAATCGGGATTATTACGGTCCCAACTATTTCCGGGATATTGCACTGACAACCCGGTACCGAGTGGCCCAGGCCATAGGTAAGTGGGCTTCATACCACTGGAGTGACGGTATCTGCGAACTTGTTCATGCCGGTACAGAGTACAGGCCAGCGGATATCTTGTTTGCCCGGTCCTCTGCAATTCAGATTACGGCTGCAGGTGAAATCAAAGCCTCCGAATGGCTGGACGGGTTGGAAAGTTGGCGGTATGAACTCCAAGATCAGTTTTCGATTGATCGCTTCAACTATTGTGCTGATATGCCCGAGGGGCAGGCTGCTGCTGAGATTAGGAGCCAGGTGGATGATCTGGACCTCGATCATGGCCTTCCACTTGAAGAGCTGAATAGGGCTGCAGAGTCCGCCCTGCCCAAGAAAGATGTTGAGAATGGAAGTCATGCGTTGTCCGGTGCATTGTTGGGCCGCATGATTACCCGGAAGGGGTCATACGCGGATCATCTTGATCAACATACAGTTTCGGATACATCCACTGTTATTCGGGTCTCCAAAAACCCGGCAATAGAGGCAGAGTTGGATGGGCTGTATCTGAATATAGTCTCGAGACTGAACGATGGGCAGCATGAGTACATTTATTGTCCGGAAAGCATTTCTATAGAGCGGCTGGCGATAGATATTGGAGCGATTCGTAATCAGGGCCTTCCGATCCATCTGGAAATGGATCCGGGGTTGAACCTGAGTCTTGTTGTTTTGTTTTTTGATGGCGCTGGCGAAAAGATTAAGCACTATATTGAGCCGGCCAATAGAAACGCGGTGGTCAATGTGCCCGAAAATGCTTCTGCTCTGAGATTGGGGCTGCGGGTGTATGCCGGGGGCACAACGACAGTGCGGCGACTGATTTTCGGGTATAAGAGCCTTGAGCCTGGCCACATCTTTGGAAAATCTGATGTGCTGCTGTTGACCAATCATTACCCTAGTTATGATGATCTTTATCGCAATGGGTTCGTTCACACCCGTGTCAAGGCTTATGCAGAGCGGGGTGTAGGAGTTGATGTTTTTCGCCTTAGGCAGGGGCAAGAGATAAATTATCATGAGTTTCAGGGAGTAGACGTGATGTCCGGCTCCGAAACATCTCTTCGCCAAGTCCTCAGCTCAGGAAAATATAGACACATTTTGGTTCACTTTCTTGACAAAGAAATGTGGTCTATTCTCAAAACGCAGATTGAAAGAATAAAAGTAACTGTATGGATTCATGGCGCAGAAATTCAGCCATGGTGGCGCCGCGAGTATAATTATGCTGACGAGTTTGCCTTGGAGCAGGCGAAGAAAGAAAGCACAGATCGATTGGAGTTTTGGAGATCGATTTTTGCTGATCCTCCCGAAAACCTGAATTTTGTATTTGTATCCAACTATTTTGCTAACGAAGTTATGGAAGACGTGGGCGTCGTGCTTTCAAGCAAGTGTTATGAGGTCATTCACAATCCTGTGGATACTGAACTATTCAATTACGTGCCTAAGAGTCAGGAACAGCGTAAAAAGATTCTTTCGATACGTCCTTATGCGTCTCCAAAATATGCTAACGATCTTAGTGTGAAAGCCGTTCTGGAGCTTTCCAGAGAAAGCTTTTTCCCGGATTTGGAGTTTCTGTTTGTCGGTGATGGCGTTTTATTTGATACGGTCCTTGAGCCTCTGAGGCAATATGCAAACGTAGAGATTAGGCGCGGTTTCTTAAGTCAACATGAAATAGCTCAGCTTCATAAAGAATATGGAATATTTCTGTGCCCGACTCGAATGGACGCCCAAGGTGTCTCGAAGGATGAGGCAATGTCTTCCGGCTTGGCGGTGGTAACAAATCGAGTAACGGCTATTCCTGAGTTTATTGATGAAGGTTGTGGCCTATTAGCGGAAGACGGCGATTATAAAGGGATGGCTAAGGCAATTAGTGATGTTTACAGGTCAGAAACAGAATTTCTGAAACTATCTGCTGCCGCTGCACATCGGGCGAGAAGCCAAGTAGGGAAAAAATTAATAATTGATCAGGAGTTGGCGCTGTTCAAGGCACTAGGTGGTAGTGATTCCTTTTGGGCAGCTGAATCAAATGAGAAGCGCTAACTAAAGGAGTTTGGTTTGAAAGTCATTGCCAAAGGCTATTATGGTATGGGTGGGAATATTGCGGTACTTGTAACTGCAATAATGCTTGCCAAACGCTTAAACGCAAAGTTGGTTGTAGATTGGGAAGAGGGTGTTTATGGTGTCGCTGATCGAGACATATTTCAGCACCTTTTTGATTATCCGCTTAATGATATTTCTTTAAAATATGACGATGGTGCAAAAGTATGGCCACCTGCATGGCAGGAGTTTTATAAGAAAACTATGCCTTATCGCGTTGTGGGTGGAGTGAATTTGTCAAATATTTCCACCGATCTTGCTAAAGAATTTGGAATTAACAATCTAAAAGAAAAGTTTAATACAGTAATAATAAGCAGAGACAGTAGTTGGTGGCATTGGCCAGAGTTTAAAGAGGAAAGTGAGCATGTTGTTCGCTCCCTAAAGCCTTCTGCGCATATTTTAGCGAGAATTAATAAATATGAATTGGGTGACAATGCCATTGCCGTTCATTTCAGGCACGGCAATGGGGAGCCTACTGTGGTTCCTCCGGACATAAATTGGTTTTTTAGTCAGGTTGATAGCTTTATTAGGCAGTCGCCAACTTCAAAAGTTTTAGTGTGTACGGACTGCCTTCGAGTGTTACATAAGTTCCAGGAGCGCTATGGTGATAAAGTTATCTCCACTGATAAGTCTTATCTCGGTCTTGGGAAAGGGGCGATGCATTGTAATGAGTCTGAAATTGACAGGCTTTATAGCGCTGAAGAGGCCATTGTTGATATATGGAGTATGGGGCGATGCAAGTACTTTGTGGGATCGAAGAGCTTTTTTACTGGTGTGGCTTTGAAGCTAGCCTCAGCGGCTCGTCAAAATATCAAGGTTTGGTCACCAATCCATCGTAGTCATCGGCAAGAGCCCGATAAAGTACCAGTAAGTGATGATCCTTGGGCCCGAGAATGTTTTTTTAAGGCTGGTATGTATACCGATGGTGTATTTATTAAGTTCTTAGAGCGAGGAGTGAGCTTTTATTACTTGTACGATGAGTTAGCTTCTTTTGATTCCCTCGAAAACATCGACTTGGGTGCAGTGCAGGCTGAATTAAACATTAAGAGGTTGTATTAATATGATATCACATCAGCATAAGTGTATTTTTATACACATTCCAAGAACTGGGGGAACCAGTGTCGAGCAGTTAATTTTTGGCGGTAACTGGTGGGCCTATGAAAAGGAGACAAAGCATCTATTGGCGAGCCAGGCTAAGAAGCTATATGCGGATTATTGGGATGATTACTTTAAGTTTGCGTTTGTTAGGAATCCATTTGATAGGGTTGTTTCGCTTCTAAACTTTTCATCTATGTATTATGGCACTTCGATATCGGATCGATTAACGCAAGAGCATATAGAGTGGTATAAGAAAAAGTATGGTTATCCCAAGGTTGTGGAATATGACTATCGATTTTATAAACGTTCAGAGGTGATATGTGAGAATCACGCTGCTGGGCAAGTTTATGGCAATATTATAGATGAAGAGCTAGACTTTATTGGTAAGTTCGAGAGTTTAGAGGATGATTTTAGGAAAGTATGTGATTTCCTGAAGATTAATTATAAAACGCTTCCTCACAAGGCTCAGTCGAAGCATCGAGAGCATTATAGGTCTTATTTTGACGAAGGATTAGTCGATACTGTAGAAAAGCTCTATGCGAATGATCTAAAAAAATTCAATTACTCTTTTTGAGTTGTTATCTATGAAAAAGGCACTTATTACTGGTGTAACTGGGCAGGATGGGTCTTACCTTGCGGAGCTCCTTCTTGCAAAAGGGTATGAGGTTCATGGCATCAAGCGACGGGCGTCCTTGTTCAATACTCAGCGAGTGGATCATATTTACCAAGACCCTCACGCTGACTGCCAACAATTTATCCTGCATTATGGTGACTTAACGGATTCCTCAAATCTGACCCGAATAGTTCAAGAAATCCAGCCGGATGAGGTATACAACTTAGGCGCTCAGTCTCACGTGGCGGTATCATTTGAATCCCCTGAGTATACGGCTGATGTGGATGCTCTCGGAACGCTACGTCTGTTGGAAGCAATCCGGCTCTTAGGGTTGGAAGAGAAAACGCGCTTTTACCAAGCTTCAACATCTGAACTTTACGGCATGGTGAGGGAGGTGCCACAAAATGAGTCTACCCCCTTCCATCCGCGATCGCCATATGCAGCGGCTAAGCTTTACGCGTATTGGATTACGGTTAACTACCGCGAAGCTTACGGTATGTATGCTTGTAACGGAATTTTGTTCAATCATGAATCGCCTCGTCGCGGTGAGACGTTCGTAACTCGAAAGATTACTCGTGGGCTAGCGAATATAGCTCAAGGCCTTGAGGAATGCATCTTTATGGGAAACATGGATGCATTGAGGGACTGGGGACACGCGAAAGATTATGTGCGAATGCAGTGGATGATGTTGCAACAAGAGTGGCCGGAAGACTTCGTTATTGCAACAGGTGTTCAATGTTCTGTACGGCAGTTTATCACTTTGTCGGCTAGAGAGCTTGGGATCTCACTGCGTTTTGAGGGGGCGGGCCTACAAGAGGTCGGTATAGTTGACTCCATTGCGGGCGACATGGCTCCAGCCCTGAAAACCGGGGATGTAATTGTGCGCGTGGATCCTCGTTACTTTCGGCCAGCTGAAGTGGAAACTTTGCTAGGTGATGCGAGTAAAGCTAAGCAAAAGCTTGGATGGATTCCGGAAATTACACTTGAGGAAATGTGTGCGGAAATGGTTGCTGAGGACCTGAAAGTGGCTCAGCGGCACGCCCTACTCAAGAAATTAGGCCATGATGTGCCCGTATCTTTGGAAAACTAATTATGATTAAGCGTGTGTTTATTGCCGGCCATAAGGGCATGGTTGGCTCGGCTATTGTGAGGCAACTTGAGAACCAGTCCAATATCGAATTGGTTCTGCGTGATCGAAGTGAATTAGATTTGACAGATCAGGCTGCGGTAAGCTCATTTTTCTTACAAGAGCGAATTGACCAAGTGTATCTTGCCGCCGCAAAGGTAGGAGGCATTCTAGCGAATAATAACTATGCAGCTCAGTTTATATATGAAAACTTAATGATTGAATGCAATGTAATAAATGCAGCTCACATGGCCGATGTTGATGATCTTTTGTTCTTGGGGTCCTCCTGTATTTACCCTAAGTTCGCTGAGCAACCGATGAAAGAAGATGCTCTTCTAACCGGAAAGTTGGAGCCTACTAATGAGCCTTATGCTATAGCAAAGATTGCAGGTATCAAGCTATGCGAAAGTTACAATCGTGAGTATGGACGACGTTATAGAAGTGTTATGCCAACCAACCTTTATGGGGCAAATGATAACTTTCATAAAGACAACTCTCATGTTATTCCTGCTATGATGCGCCGATTCCATGAAGCTAAAACTTCCGGAAGTTCTGATGTCATTGTTTGGGGGAGTGGTAAGCCCAAGCGTGAGTTTTTATATGTTGATGATATGGCTGAAGCCTCGGTATTCATCGCAAACTTAGATCAGGCCACTTATGAAACCCACACTCAGCCAATGCTTAGTCACATTAATGTTGGTACTGGTAAAGATTGTTCGATTGCTGAATTAGCGAATACTATGGCCGAAGTAGTTGGATTTAGAGGAGATATTATATTTGATACCTCCAAACCAGATGGTAGCCCCCGCAAGCTTCTGAATGTTGAAACGTTGAAAAGCTTGGGGTGGACTTACAATGTCGATCTAAAAGATGGCTTGGCTCGAACTTATGATTGGTTTCTAAACCATCAGGACGACCTGCGTGGCTAAACATGAACCTCTTTGGCGCGAATATTTGATCCAAGCTTTAAAGGAAGATTTAAATTCCCGTGAGGCGGAGATTAGCGCTATCCGAGCTAGTCTTCGTTATAGAGTTGGTGGTTGGGTGCTAGAGGCTTGGCCTCCAAGGTTTCGGAGTATAGTCGTATTAGCCCGAATAGTAGTCACATTCTTACGGCTGAGACGCAATGTTAATACACCCAAAGTTACACATTCTAATTCTCAGGTAGTCGTTGGGATGGAGAGTCGATCAGCGGATACGGTTGTATTCGGAACTCAAATTCCCGAAGTTCTTAAGGGGGAAGATATAGTTTGTTCAGATGACCTTTCTATCCTAATTGCTATTCTTGACAGCGATCGCCCTGCCGGCACTCTCGTTCTCAGGCTTGCTAGCCCAGCTATAACCCGTCGTATACAGCGGCTACGGTTTAAAGGCTGGAACGTTTTTTGGTGGCCAGAAAAGCGTGATGTTTGCACTGATACAGCACAACAAAATTACATTGCAAGTCATTCTGATGAGTATAGAAGTGAGCAGGGGACATGAAGCTTTTATATGCTTATCGCTACGGTATAGTTGGTGGCGTCTCTACTCAGTTGCTATTGAGACAGGACGCCTTGGAAAAAGCTGGGCATGAAGCCAGTCTCTTCTTCAGCCAAGACAATGGATTAGGTCAGTTACTGGGGGCGCGCAGCCGCATTTTCTTTGGCTCAGGGGTGTCATTCCAAAAACTTGTTCGCCAGGAGCGGTTCGATGCGGTTGTTGTGATTGATTCACCCGAGCTCCTGAAGTCGGCGTCAGGTTCAATGTTGCGCAAGAACCCGGTTTATTTGGATGTGCACACCACAACGGACACCGGACTGAGTTATCTGCTGGATCTGGATGCGAGGCAGCTTGATGGTGTCATGGTTCCAACAGATTATTCCTCCCGTCTTGTGGGTCAGCGGTTGGGGGAGGCTGCAAAAATACAGGTTGTGCCGAATATCCTGAATACTGAGGTCTTCTATCCCCATGTCAAAGCGAGTCATTTTGGGGGAGAGCCAACCAGCCGTGAATTTGTGTGGGTTGGTAAGTTGGATAACCACAAAAACTGGCGGTTGGCGCTAGTTTATGCAGGAATGTTGAAGGATTTGCTCGGTAACATTCAACTGTATGTCGTGGGTGGTTATACCGCTCCGCCAAAACAGGCCGAAGAGTTCTTTGAGTTGGCGTTCAGGCTGGGGATTTCCGATTCCGTAAGCTGGTTGGATCGCGTTGAGAATACGACGTTAGCCAGCTTATACAAACGCTGCGCCTTAAGTGGTGGTGCCATGTTGGTAACGTCGCGGGACGAATCGTTTGGAATGGCCGCTGCGGAAAGCCTGTTGTGCGGATGTCCGTTGATTGCAAATGATCTGCCTGTGTTCCGGGAAGTGTTTCCCTCTTCGCCCTTGGTCCACTTGGTCGATATCTGGGACCCTGAGCAGGTTGCGCGCGCAGCGCAGAATGTTGAAGCATTGGCGAATCGGGAGAGCTTGGTGGAACAAGTATACAAGCAGCTTGGTGACCGTTATGGTGCTGGCCCGTTTGTGAAGTCGTTTTTGAATTTCCTTGGAGGGCAGTAGTGGGGATGAAAACCCGGGAAGAGCTTCAACAGGAACTAAGTGACCTGGAAAAGCAACATCGCCAGATTCTTAACAGCAGTAGCTACCGTCTCGGCAGGCTATTGATTTCTGTTTGTCGCTCTCCGAGGCTTCTATTTCGCCTACCAATTGATCTTATGCACCTGGCCCGTGATGTGAGGCAGCAGAAGCGTCCACCACAGCCTGGAAGCAGTCAATATGAGACAGTCTCCAGGCAATGGCGGCAGCTTGCCAAGCATTTACAGTCCAATCCCAATTCAGGCCCGCTGGTGTTTTTGTTTTCAGGGACGACCTATATCCAGGGGACTCGGGGTAACCGGCCAATCCGTCAAACTGAGGCTCTATTACGTCTGGGCGCGTCGGTTTTTTTCAGCTATCATCGCTCCCGCTATACCGAAGCGCTTCCGGACTATTCCACGGAGGGATTGGTTCAGGCTCCGGTAGATATTACGTTGCAGTTGTTGGATGACATTGCCTTCGAAGAGCTGGGTGATACTAAAAAGCTTTACATTATCTCTTACCCCTATCCCGGCATTGAAAAGAGTATAGCAACGTTTCGTAAGAATGGCTGGACTGTTCTTTACGATTGCCGGGATGACTGGGAAGAGTTCAGCAAAGTTGGAATGGCGCGTTGGTTTGATGCAGACGTTGAAAACACGTTGGTGAGAGGTACTGACGCAACAGTTTGTGTTTCACAACCGTTGGTTGCGAAGATGTCTGCTCTTTCACCTGGTAGCAGGGTGGAGCTGATGCCGAATGCGGTAGAGGCCGATTTTCTGCCCGGCGATTATGAGCACAGGCCAGAACGTGACCCGAAAATCGTGGGTTATTTTGGCCACTTGGCCGGTGCCTGGTTTGACTGGGAAGCTTTTAGCGAGATAGCGGAACGTTGTTCCGCTTACCGGTTTGAGATCATCGGCCACTCAGCCCCGCATGGATTGACGCTGCCGGATAACGTCGAACTGCTCGGCCCTAAACCCTGGAATCAGTTGTATCAGTTCGCCGGCCGTTGGAGTGCAGCTATCATACCCTTCAAGATGGGTCCTTTGGCAGACGGTGTAGACCCTATCAAGATCTATGAGTACCTCTCATTTGGGTTGCCAGTGGTATCTTTTCAGATGCCACAGATTAACGACTACCCAGCCACGAGAACAGTTTCCTCCGTCCAGGAGTTTTGCTGTGCCCTAGTTGAGGTTTGTGAATCCGCTCCAGACAAGGCCCATATTGTGGAGTTCCTTAAGCGGAATACCTGGGAGGTCAGGGCCACCGAACTTTTATCATTTGTTGAGCACCAGTCTTCATGATGGGAGCGGCATTGCAGTCATTGAGATGGAGCTTGTCCCTAGGGGCAAAAATAGGGCGGGTTGTTCCATGGTTGACTGGCGTAGTTGTGTTATTGGCCCTGGTATCCCAAGTCGCCATGCTTCTCGCGTCGTTTCTCCCATTAAAGGTTGTTATTCTGCTTGGTTCCGAGAGCATGCCTCGCTATCTGCCTGAAGAGTTAAAAGTGCACGGGAAGGATGCGCTCATTGCCGCTTTTAGCCTGGTAACGGTTGGTTTTTTTATTGTTCATTTGATAGCTGAGCGGTTTGTGATCAATGTGACAGGGCAGGCGACCCGTAAGTTGCTTAAGAAAAGTCATAAACTGGTACTGTTTGAAAATCAGGATGATATGGCTGCAAATGCCTATCAGCGTTTCTCCCGGGCATTGGCCGGCGGTGTGTTTGCTTGCTTGGCCCTTACTGGGTTGGCTGTTTTTTATGCAGAAATGGCTATCGTCATTATTGGCTATTTTATTGGCTGTGTCGCGCTGTTGTGGGCGGGGGCGGTGTTCAACAAGAATGTCCGGGAGCGGCTGGAATCCAATTTGTCTTCGACGCTTAACCTGTTAGCCGGCGTCGGCTTTTTCGTATCGTTTGGCTTTCTGGTATTAGACTTCATCGTTTTGACTCCTCCCGGCGTTATTGTTGCCATTATTTCTCTGCTGGCAAGCCGAATGATCCTGCAAAAAATAAATACTGGCATTATGGATGTTTCCGCCATCAGTAAACAGCGACCAAAACTGGAAGCTCTCTTTTTTCATGGAAAAGTATTTCAACCGGAACTTGGGAGTAAGGACCGGGGTATTTGGCATATGATCAGGCCAGAGGTGCGGGAGTCTTGGCTCGAGCCGGTATTTGAGGAATTTGTTGTATCATGGGCTGGTATTCGGTCTATTGAATGGCATCAGAGCGCTGTACCTAATGTGCCGGCCCTTAGCGTTGTTGGAAATAATGAACAGCGATACCTTGTGAAGTTATTCGATAGAAACCGGAGTTCTTTGGCTCTGCATGAAGCAACCCTTTTGGGGGAGGCTTGGGATGGCTTGCCCGCCCCTAAATTAGTTGCGAATACCAGAGTTCGGCAACTGCATTGCCTTATTTATGAAATTGTGGCCGGCTATCATCCTGATAGGGGCGCAATGAAGCAGCTGACAGAGTCCGTTAGGGGCAGGCTTTTGAGTGTTTCGCTTCCCCATGGTTTGCAGCTCCAATACAGTCGGTCAAAACCTATGTTGTGGCAACGGCTTGATGAGACGATTGTTGATCGGTTGCTTTCGTGTGCTAATTCAGATCGCCAACGTGACTTGGTGAATGAATTGGGCGAGAAAGTCGCTGATTTGAGGGAGCAGCTCCGAAGGTTACCTCTTTCCTTGATAAATCCGGAGATTAGTTCCTCCAGTATCTTGGTTACTTCATCAGACATCCAAATGTTGAATTGGGGGCGCTGGAGCATTGATCCAGTGGGCGCCGGATGGCGTGTTGGGCCAAAACAGCTTAACCAGTTAGCTGACTATCTTGACCAGGCCGCTGAGCATCGCCCTGATCTTAGAAAGGTATCGACTGAGGCCGCCGAGTTGGCTGCCCTTACTTATTCGTTCGAAGCGAAGAGCATGCGACAGCAGTTTGAGGAGGCTTTTGAGTTACTCCCGGCCATACTCAAGCGTTTGGATCACGTTGAGGGAGAGTCACTACTCTTCCGAGAGGGCATGTCCGAATGAACAGTGGGGAAAATTGTTGCTCAGAATCCTCAGTTGTTGACATGCTCGTCTGGAATACCTTCCAGAACGATGCCCGTGTAAAGAATGAAGCGGAGACATTGGCTGGTGGCGGTTACCATGTTGCTGTACATGCTCTTCATGCCCCGGGATATACTCAGCAACAGGAGTTTTTACCTTCCGGGGTTGAGGTGATTCGCCATGGTAGAAAACAAGGTTTACGGTTATTGAGCCCTCGGAAGCATACGGCTCGTCGTAACCGACTGGAGTTGATTGCGCTGTTGTTAAGCCGGTTGTTAACCCATTTACTGATGTTGGCGAATTTGGTCAAACGCCGTCCGGATGTTGTGCATGCCCACGATGTAAATGTGTTACCGACAGCCTGGCTGGCTGCGAAGCTGTCGGGGGCGAAACTGGTCTACGACGCCCATGAGATCAGCTCTGGCCGTGAGGGTTATCGCAAGATCGGTCGGTTGGTTGCCTGGGTGGAAAAAGCAATCATGCCGAAGGCTGCCGGTTCGATTACGACGACTGAGGCGCGGGCAAAGTTTTTCGCCAGGGCCTATCGTATGCCCAGGCCACTGGTTTTGCAGAACCGACCAAGGCTTGTGCGAGTGGAAGGGGATGATCGTCTCCGCCGGGAACTTGGGCTGGAAGAATCGTACCCGATTGTGATCTACCAGGGAGGGCTGCAGCCAGGCCGGGGGCTTGATCGATTGGTCGAGGCTGCGGCTAAGGTGGATGGTGCCTATTTCGTGTTTGTTGGCGGTGGAAGTGTCGAAGGCGAACTGAAGGCACTGGTGGAAAAGCTGGGGTTACAGTCACGTGTATTCTTCATTCCAACTGTGCCATTGGCGGAATTGCCATACTATACAGCTTCCGCCGATATCGGCGTTCAACCCATTGAGAATACCTGTCTCAATCACTTCACGACGGATTCCAATAAACTATTCGAGTATGTTGTGGCCAGGCTGCCAATTGTCGCAACAGGCCTGCCGGAAATTGCCCGGGTAGTAAAGCAACATGATCTTGGCCTGCTGGTTCCTTCTGGCGACACCAAAGCGTTAAGTGCAGCGATTCAGCGCTTGGTTGACGATGCCGCTCTGCGGAAAAGGTTCTCTATCAATGCGGAAAACGCTTCCGCTGAGTTGAACTGGGAAGAACAGGAACAGGCGCTGGTGTCGATGTATGACAGCATCCTCACAGGGGCCGCTTGATGTCGCCCACCGGTGATAAGCAGCCTCTGCGGGTACTTCTGATCAGTTATTATTTTCCCCCTGACTTGTGTGCCGGCTCGTTCCGCGCCAAAGCAATGGCGGATGCGTTGATGGAGCTTGGCTGCGATGTCGAACTGGATGTCGTAACGACCGAGCCCAACCGGTATCAGAGTCACCGCCCGTCCGTCATCAATGACGAAGACCTGGATTATTCCGTATATCGGGCACCACTGCCGGAGACGACTGCTGGCTTGTCAGGGCAGGTTCGGTGCTTTGGGCAGTTTGCCCGGAGGGCAAGACATCTGATCCCCAGGGATCGTTATGACATTGTTGTTGCGACTTCTTCTCGGCTCATGACAGCATGCCTGGGGGCCTGGTTGGCCCCGCGGTTAGGAGCGAAGCTGTACCTGGACATTCGGGATATCTTTGTCGAAACAATCACCGATGTATTCCCTGGGCGCTTGCTTTGGCCGGTTCGCCGTCTCTTTGATGGAATGGAACGTTGGGCGTTGGGCCGGGCTGATCGGGTGAATCTGGTTTCTGAGGGGTTTCTCCCCTATTTCCGGCAACGGTACCAACGTGCGGATTATGCGTTGTTCACCAATGGCATTGATAGCGAGTTCATTGCGTCTACCGGGGCTTCCGGTCTGGAGGGCAGCTGCGCTGAATCGGATGATTTGCCAGAAGTGGTTTACGCAGGAAACATTGGCGATGGTCAGGGTCTTGAAAGAATCATTCCGGAGTTAGCGATCAGGACCAGGGACTATGCTCGATTTACCGTTGTGGGTGACGGTGGAACTCGTGGCAAGCTAATCGAGCGTTGTCGGGAACTGAATGCACCAGTGACACTAGTGGACGCAGTGCCGCGTAGCCAGCTACTGGATATTTACAGGTCGGCGGCTGTGCTGTTTTTGCATTTGAACGATCTGCCGGCCTTCAAACGAGTACTGCCATCCAAGCTGTTTGAGTATGCTGCACTTGGCAAGCCCATTCTTGCCGGCGTCAGTGGCTATGCCAAAGACTTCATTCAGGAGCGCATTGAGGGCGCTGAAGTCTTTGATCCTTGCGATGTGAGCGCGGCTGAACAGGCGCTTCGCCGCCTTCCCCTAGAGCACTACCGGCGAGAGGCTTTCGTCAATGAGTTTAGTCGGGAAGCGATTATGAAACGCATGGCCGGTGACATAATCCGGGTGGCGACGGGTCAACGTGATGGCTGAGCGGGTGTTGGTAACGGGCGCTTCCGGGTTTGTCGGGAAAACTCTGTGCGCCTCATTGGTTAGTAAAGGGTTTCCGGTTCGCGGGGTGGCGCGTTCGGGCACGGTAGTGAAAGGCGTCGAAGCGGTTGAGGTAAAGGATATCGCTGACACGTCTCCATCGGCTTGGGCCTCGATGTTGTCGGGTGTGGATGTGGTCATTCACTGTGCGGCCCTGGTACACCAGATGGGGCCGGACGATGAGGAAGCCCGGGCAAGGTACCATCGGGTTAATACCCAGGCGACGGCCTCGCTTGCAAAGGCAGCGGTCGATGCGGGCGTAAAACGGTTTATATTTCTGAGCACCGTCAAGGTATTGGGAGAGAGTTCAGAGCCTGGCCACGCGTTTCGTGCCCATGATCCTGCTTCGCCAACGGATGCCTATGCCCGTTCCAAGTGGGAAGCAGAGAAGGCTATTCAGGAGGTGGCCGTTGGTTCCGCTATGGATTTCGCTATTGTTCGTCCGCCACTGGTTTACGGCCCTGGCGTTGGAGCGAATTTTCAGGCGTTGACGCGACTGGTTTCAGCGCGTATTCCACTGCCGCTTGGCGCGATCAATAATCGACGGAGTCTGGTGTCCATCGATAATTTGGTGGACCTGATTGTGCGGTGTGCGGAGTATCCTGGAGCTATTCATGACATATTGTTGGTCAGCGATAGAGATGACGTGTCGACCACTCAGTTGATCCGACGCCTTGCAAAGGCTAAGGGCGTGTCGCCTCTGCTGATACCGGTTCCGGCCTCGTGGCTGACGACAATTGGAAAATGGCTGGGAAAAAGCGATGCGTTACAACGCTTGTGCGGAAACCTACAAGTGGATATTCAGCATACACGAGATAAACTTGACTGGTGGCCACCTTATTCGATGGAAGAAACCCTGGTGAGAATGAATGCAACCAGGGATTGAGATAATCAAAAAATGACACGGAAGTTTAGATGATCGATATTCAACACCACGGCGCCACCACCGGCGTCACCGGCTCCTGCCATGAACTCAACGTTGGCTCCGCCGGCGTCTTGATTGACTGCGGCCTCTTCCAGGGCGAAGAAGCTAGCAAGGGCGCGAATGCCGCGAACCTCGCCATTGATTTTCCCATTGACCACATCCGCGCTTTGATTGTTACCCACGTCCACATCGACCACGTGGGTCGCATTCCCTATTTGCTTGCTGCCGGTTTTGAAGGGCCGATTATCTGTTCGGAGCCTTCGGCCATCATGCTGCCGGAAATCCTGGAAGATGCCCTGAAGATTGGTTTTACCCGGGACCGGGCGCTGATCGAGCGGGTACTGGGGCTGATTCGTTCGCGGATTGTGGCGGTGCCGTATGGGCAGTGGCATTCGGTGTTTGAGGAGGGGCGGTGTTCCCTGAAGGTGAGGTTGCAACGGGCGGGGCATATTCTGGGCTCGGCCTATGTGGAATGCGATGCCCGGGATGGTGATATCCAGGAGCGTATTGTGTTCAGCGGCGATCTGGGCGCACCCCATGCGCCTTTGCTGCCGGAGCCTCAACCACCTGAGAAAGCCGATCGGCTGGTGATTGAGAGTACTTACGGAGATAAGGATCACGAGGATCGGGAAACCCGGCGGTATCGGCTGAAGGCGGTGTTGGAGCATGCGCTGGAAGATGGCGGTACGGTGTTGGTGCCTGCGTTCAGTATCGGGCGGACGCAGGAGTTGTTGTATGAAATTGAGAGTTTGATTGCCGAGTTTGGGGATGCGCCGATCGCGGCTGGGGTGTCGGATTACGCGCCGCGGGGCGGCGCTAATTCGACCTACGATGAAGAGTCCGCCCCCGTAGGTCGGATTAGGCGAAGCCGTAATCCGACAAACCAGCTAACCTGGAACAACCTCGAAATTGTGGTGGACTCGCCCCTGGCCGCAGAATTCACCCGCATCTACCGTGACCTCAAGCCCTTCTGGGACGCCGAAGCCACGGATTTGGTCCAACAAGGTCGTCACCCGCTGTCCTTCGAGCAGCTAACAGTAATCAATGATCACAAGGATCACCTGGAAGCGGTAGAGTACCTGGCCAAAACCCACCGCCCGTGTGTGGTGTTGGCGGGCTCCGGCATGTGCGCCGGGGGCAGGGTGGTGAATTATCTCAAGGCGATGCTGGGGGACAAACGCAACGATGTGCTGTTTGTCGGGTACCAGGCTGCGGGTACGCCGGGGAGGGATATTCTGACTTACGGTCCGCGAGGCGGATGGGTGGCGTTGGATGGTGAACGCTACCCTATCCGTGCCCGGGTTCACCAGGTGGGCGGGTATTCTGCCCATGCAGGGCAATCGGATCTGCTTCGGTTTGTTGACGGCATTCCGCAACCGCCTTCAGAGATTCGGATTGTGCACGGGGAGAGGGGCGCCAAGGTGGCGTTGAAAAATAAGTTTCAAGCGACTGGGCTAATGGGGATAATGATTCCGTAATCGTTCCCTGAAGACACAGTACTGACAGGATTCGTTCTATTATGAAAAAGATCGCCGTAGTCGGCCTTGGATATGTCGGGTTGCCATTGGCAGCCGCTTTCGGAGAAAAGCGCGAGGTGGTTGGTTTTGATATCAATGCAAAGCGCATTGCGGAACTGAAAGACGGAGTCGATTTAACCCGGGAGGTGTCTTCTGAGGAGTTGGCGGCTTCTGCTGGTTTGTCTTTTACGGATTCGCTGGATGGAATTCGTGATTGCCAGATTTATATTGTCACCGTTCCGACACCGATTGATGATTATAAATCCCCTGATTTGACGCCGTTGATTAGTGCCAGTGAAAGTGTGGGAAAGGTGCTCAAGCCGGGCGATATTGTTATTTACGAATCCACGGTTTTTCCGGGCGCGACGGAAGAGGTCTGTGTGCCGGTTCTGGAGAAAATGTCCGGGTTGAAGTTCAATCAGGATTTTTATGCCGGTTATAGCCCGGAGCGGATCAACCCTGGCGATAAAGAACACCGCGTAGCGACGATTATGAAGGTCACTTCCGGTTCCACGCCAGAAATTACCGACGAAGTGGATGCTCTTTATGCCGGTATCATTACTGCCGGTACCCATAAGGCGAGTTCAATAAAAGTAGCCGAGGCGGCCAAGGTGATCGAAAACACTCAGCGCGATTTGAACATTGCGTTGATGAATGAGCTGTCGATGATTTTCGCCCGTCTGAAGATTGATACCCATGAAGTGTTGGCCGCTGCGGGAACGAAATGGAATTTTCTCCCGTTTAAACCCGGCCTGGTTGGTGGCCATTGTATTGGGGTGGATCCGTATTACCTGACTCACAAAGCTCAGGCTATTGGCTATCATCCGGAGGTAATTCTGGCGGGCCGCCGGGTAAACGACAATATGGGCCCCTATGCTGCCGCCGAGTTGGTCAAGGCGATGATCAAAACAGGTCACGTGATCGCTAAATCCCGTATTCTGATTATGGGGTTTACATTCAAGGAAAACTGTCCGGACGTACGCAATACCCGCGTTATTGATGTGGTTAAAGAGTTGCGCGAGTTTGGTTGTGAGGTGGATATCACCGATTGCTGGGTCGACAACGATGAAGCAAAGCATGAATATGGAGTGTCGCTTATCGATAATCCCAAAGCTGGCGATTATGATGCAGTATTGCTGGCAGTGCCTCACCGTGAATATGCATCGCTTTCATCTTCGGAACTTCGGGCTTACCTGAAAGACAATGGTGTTTTGTTTGATCTCAAAGGGGTGTTGCCATTGGGTGAGGCGGATTTGCGACTTTAAATGTGCGAATTACCAGTATGTAAATAAATTACTTTGCCCTTTATCAAGTTATCTATTACTATTTATACGGCTTTTGCTCATCTCCGCTCTTTTGATTATCCATGATTTAGAGCGCCACTGAGTTTTATTAAAACCATCAGATAGAATAAGGGTTTTATATCCATGGCAAAGATCAACGATTACTACCAGAAAAAGCAGCTTATGGAAAAGCTTTCCGCCGAACTGGCTCAACTGGAGCAGGATCAGGCACTGAAACGCGAACTGGAGTTTGAAAACAAGGTTCGTGAGCTGATGAAGTCTTATGACAAGTCTCCAAAAGACGTTCTGCAGATTCTGGGTGCGATTGATCCGTCTGTTGCCGGTGGCAAGGTCGATACCGCTGCTGGTTCCCGTCCCAAGCGCCCGATGAAGACGTACAAGAACCCGCACACCGGTGAAGTGGTCAAGACCCGTGGCGGTAATCACAAGACTCTGAACGAGTGGCGTGAGAAGTACGGTAAGGAAGCTGTGCAGAGCTGGCAGCAGGACTGAGGTACTTTCCTCTCCCCCTCTCCCCCTCTCCCCAACCCCTCTCCCGCCAGGGGAGAGGGGCTAAGTACTCCGAAACTTCGGCGTAGTATTCCCCTCTCAGGGGAGAGGGGCTAAGTACTCCGAAACTTTGGCGTAGTATTCCCCTCTCAGGGGAGAGGGGCTAAGTACTCCGAAACTTTGGCGTAGTATTCCCCTCTCCCCTCGCGGGAGAGGGGCCAGGGGAGAGGGGGCAAGCCACCCCATCTGTGACCCACATCAAACTCCCACCCTCTTTAATCCCCCGTCATCCCCCTATGTGAACCCGCTCACTCTATTGGCTTCAATGCCTGGGCTATAGTGCATTTGCGGCCAATCAGATACAAAACATTACAAATAAAAAGCATTGTAAAAAAAACATTATAAATAGTGCCGCCTGTCCAAGCGGGTACAAATACCAATAACACCGCAGACAGTGAGCCGGGCGTCGGAAATGCAGTAGCAGGCTCATAGACACTAATCAGAGACACAACACAATGAAACAGGATGCGTATGGATACGCTGTCCTCGCACTGGTTTGCCT
Source organism: Marinobacter sp. NP-4(2019) (assembly GCF_003994855.1). Lineage (NCBI taxonomy): Bacteria > Pseudomonadati > Pseudomonadota > Gammaproteobacteria > Pseudomonadales > Marinobacteraceae > Marinobacter > Marinobacter sp. NP-4(2019). Next base: position 2,989,372 of record NZ_CP034142.1, on the reverse strand, counting down.
GGGTATTGCGCCCGTTGCCCAGGCCGAGCTTGAGCCCATTTCCGATCAGGAAATGAGTGAGGTGCAGGGGCAGGGCTTGATGACAATCGAGAACCTGGATGACGGAGCTCACCAGTTCACCCGTATGTCGCTGAACATTGATGCGGAAACCCGGGTCAATGCGGACAATCTGACGTTGGGCAGTATCGACGGCGGCGCTGATTTCCAGGCGACGGATGTCGCACTGGGCCATATCTCCAGGGACGAGACCCGCGTGCAGATTGATGGCAACACCTACGCCGTGGATGAGGTGGTGCCCTTTGTGGGATTGAAGCCTTATATCGAGCTGGCGGAAGTGGGGGATGAGCTGGCGGGTTTCCGGATGGGCTTCAAGCAGGCCCGGGGCACATTGTCTGCGGATATGACATCCTTCAGCGGCCATATTGGCCTTCAGATTAAAGACGCCGACGGCAATCCCACCGCCGCGACCTTATTTGATGCCAATACCAACGCCACCCAGTATCGGGCGAGCCATTTCGGACTTGCTGGCGATACCACCGACTGCAGTGCCGGTGTGCAGTGCGCGCCTCTGAGCTATCTCCGCTCCCTGGATATTGGTGAAGCCGGTGAAGGGGACACAACGGAATTCACCAATGATTTCTTCCTGTCGTTCCAGCGAGAGGGGGTGAACTGGCAGAGCCCCGAGGGCGGCAATGTGATTGAGGCCGCCAAGGGGGTGTTTCTTAATCTGCCGACCAGTATGACGCTGGATAGGCAGGTGTTTGAGAATGGGGTTCCGCGGGAGCGGACCCATTACGTAGATCGTGGTACCGGGATGTTTTGATTGCCGGATTACACTACACTGCGTTCGGTTTATAAACGCAACGCAGGAGTCCTTTCGGTGATCCGTTCTTTCTACTGGCATGACTATGAAACCTTTGGCGTGGACCCAGTCCATGACCGACCCTCGCAGTTTGCCGGTGTGCGTACGGACACCGATTTGAACATTATCGAAGACCCGCTGGTGATCTACTGCAAGCCGACGGACGATTACCTGCCTTCACCCGAGGCCTGCCTGATTACCGGCATCACGCCCCAGAAGGCGATGGAGGAGGGGTACCCGGAAGCGGAATTCATCGCGCAGATCAACGAGGCCTTCAGCCAGCCGGGCACCTGCGTGGTGGGCTATAACAGCCTGCGTTTTGACGATGAGGTGACCCGAAACACCCTGTACCGCAACCTGCGCGACCCCTATGCCCGGGAGTGGCAGAACGGCAATTCCCGCTGGGACATCATCGACATGGTGCGGCTGACCTATGCCTTGCGCCCGGAGGGCATCAACTGGCCCCGCAAGGAAGACGGCAGTCCGAGTTTCCGCCTGGAAGAGTTGACAGTCGCCAACGGCATTAGCCACGAAGCAGCTCATGATGCCATGTCGGATGTGGAAGCGACCATTGCGGTGGCGAAGCTGATCAAGGAAAAACAGCCCAAATTGTTCGATTTCGTGTTGAACAACAAGGACAAGCACTCCGCCCGGGCAATGCTGGATACTGCGTCCATGAAGCCGGTGTTCCACATCTCCGCCAAGTATCCCGCCTCACGAGGCTGCTGCGCCATGGTGGCCCCGGTGGCGGAACACCCCACCAACAAGAATCTGGTGATTGTTTATGACCTGCGGGAAGATCCCAGCGAGCTGATCAACGCCACCGCTGATCAGATTCGTGAGCGGGTGTTTACCTCCCAGGCGGAATTGGGGGAGGGCAAAAGTCGGTTTGCGCTGAAGGGTGTTCAACTGAACAAATGCCCGGTGCTGGCGCCCGCCAATATGCTCTCCACGCTCTCGCCGGAACGCCTGGAAGAGCTGGCGCTGGATGGTGAGCAGCTAAGGGCCAACCTGGCTCTGCTGCGCCAGGCACCGGATCTTCCTGCCCGCATTGCCGACGCCTTCAACCAGGATTTCAACGGCAGTGACCTGACCGACCCGGATGAACAGCTTTATGCCGGTGGTTTTATCAGCAAAACCGACCGCGAGAAACTGAACTGGGTGCTGGAGCAGCCGGTGGAGAATCTGGGTGAACTGGATGTTCGCTTTGAAGACGAGCGGCTTCAGGAAATGCTGTTCCGCTACCGTGCGAGGAACTACCCCAGCACTCTGATCGGCGAGGAAATGGAGCGTTGGGAGATGTTTCGCAGCCAGAGGTTGATGCAGCCCAAGAAGGGCTGGCGGTCGCTGGAGGCTTATGGGCAGGAATTGCAGCGCTTGGCGGCAGATCCGGATTTGACGCCGAAGAAGCAGCAGATTCTGGAGGATTTGCATTTGTATGGGGAGTCGTTGATTCCTTATGTTTGATAAGGATGGCAGCTCTGGGGGAGCTGCCGCTTTTGAAACGCCCCCTCTCCCCCGACCCCTCCCCCGCCAGGGGGGAGGGGAGCTTATGGGTCAGGAATAAGCGGGTGGCACCGTTAAAGCCCCTCTCCCCTGGCGGGAGAGGGGTTGGGGAGAGGGGGAAGACAAGAGGAAGGGCAAGAAGCCCTCTACAAACCAGGGAAGACTCATGAAACAAAGGACCTTCGCCAAACACCTCCGCCGCAACATGACGCAGGCGGAAAACCACCTCTGGTACCACCTCAGAGCCTACCGGCTCAATGGAATACGCTTCAGGCGCCAACAGCCCCTCGGGCCTTACATCGTGGATTTTGTGCACTTCGGTTCGCGGGTAGTCGTCGAAGCTGATGGTGGGCAACACAATGATTCGGAGAGCGACAGAAAGCGTGACGATTGGATGCAGTCGCAGGGCTACAAGGTTCTCAGGTTTTGGAATCACGAAATTTTGCAGCAGATAGAGGTGGTCTTGTCAGTGATATACGACACGGTGACAGAGCGTGATGGAAGTGTTTGCCCCGAAGAGGTTCTGGAAGCTGCGGAATCTGCTCTGGCAGAAGATTGGCTCAAGGAAGAGGAAGATGAGGCGTGGGGGCGTTAGAGGTTGCCCCCTCTCCCCCGGCCCCTCTCCCGCAAGGGGAGAGGGGAGCTCATGGGGAAAGTTACGCGAGTGACACCCAATCGTGTCGACGTACATTCCCCTCTCCCCTTGCGGGAGAGGGGCCAGGGCGGTCCGACGTATCGGAGAGGGGGATAGCCAAATCATTGGCTATCATCACCGCCGCTTCACAAAATAAACACTCAAACCCTGCCCCATCAAACTCTGCACCTCACTCCCCAGCGCCTCAGCCTGAATCTGCTGCTGCACCGGTCCGGTCGCAAGAGTGTGCCCGTCCGTATCCCTGGCTTTGACCAGTTTCCACTCTACTTCGTTGCTCACCATGCCCATCAGTTCCTTGAGCTGGTGCACATCCTGGGGCTGGAACCAGCGGTCGCGGCAGCCGCCCAGGGAGTAGAAGTCGTCTTCCTTCAGCAGGGATTGCCAGATGGCGTCCTGTTTGTTGGTCAGCACCAGGCGGCGGAGCTGGCGCAGGGTGGTGCGGGTGGGTGCCAGTTTGTGGTGGCTGATCAGGTTGCGGATGTGGCGGTCGCCTTCGCTCTGTTCTTCCACGGCGGTGTGCATGTGTAGCACCGCGCCATTCTCTGTCGCGGAGCTGACCAGCGCGGCCAGAGAGACGACAGTCAATGCGGAGGAGGGCAGGCGGCCGACTTCCACCCAGTGTACTTTGTGGCCATCGGCCACGAAGCGCTGGGCGATGGACCAGGGCCAGAAGACGATGTTGTTGATGCCCATGTCGTCGGCCATGCGGGTGGCCTTGGCGATGTTGGCCAGGGATTCGTCCATGGCGATGACTTCCACATCGTCCAGGTAGTGGGCCAGTTCCATGGCGCGCTGGCCGGACTGGGCGCCGCAGACCATGATGCGCATGGTGGCGGATAGGTGGTCCACCGGCAGCTTCAGGTCTTCCGCCATCAGCGTTTTCAGGCTGCTTTTGGAGCGGTAGGCCAGTGTGGACCAACTGGGCCAGGCCTGGGGCACGTCGGCTTTGGCCAGGCACAGCTCTTCGGCTTTCTCATCGAAATTCTGTTTGATGGCTTCTTCCGTGGCGCGATCATAGTAGCTGGCGGCCAGCACCGGCTGCAGGGCCAGCGGCCAATCCACCAGGTTCCATTGGCCCAGGTGTACCGCAAACTCCTGGTGGAACAGGGCGCCGTACATGGCGCTAAGCATCAGTGAGGCCATCATGGCATCCTGAGGTTCGCCCATCACCAACTGCGCGCTGATGCTGTCGTTGATGGCGCTGATCAGGCGATCTTCGTCTTCTTCCGCTGCAAGAGCATAGCCGGTGCGGTCCACGTAGCGGGCAATCGCCAGGGTCAGCGGCTGGAGTTCGTCCCGCAGTTGAACGGTTTGCGCTACTTCGGCGGTAATTGCGCGGCGGAGCAGGGTGACCAGCTCTTCCACGGCGGGATTTGGCATCAGGGTTTTTTCCAGGGCCAGGATCAGCAGTTCGTCTTCGCTGGCGGCGTCCAGGAATACCTGCGCCTGGGGGTTATCCAGGTCGTATTGCTGGTGGATGATGGCCCCCACGAAGCGGCCGATTTCCTGATGGGGCAGGCCGTCCCTGCTGAGCAGGGCTATGGCATCCTGCGCCAGGGCGGTGTCTGCCTTCTGTACGTCCAGGTGTTCGGCGCAGGTGAGCATGCCGCTGTAAACGGAATCCCATTGGGCGCCGGTTTCCAGCAGTTTGCGGTAGTGCAGGTAGGCCACATCAAACTGGCCCTGAAGGCGTTTGGCGTGGGCCACACCACAAAAAGCGGCGGCGGATTGCCGGTCGATGTCCAGGGCCTGCAGGAAATACTGCTCCGCCAGGGCCGGGCGTTCACTCTTCATCGCCCAGTAACCCAAATTGGTGTACTGCTGCGCCTGGTCCGGTTGCTGGCTCAGGCTGGCGTTGAACAGCGCGTGGGCTTTTTCAAGCTGGCCGTCGTCCAGCTCTACCCTGCCCAGCAGTCCCAGTGCACTCGCATTCTCCGGCTCCAGTTCAAGCGCCTCGGTCAGATAGCCCCGGCACTCCTGCCTCGCCTTCAGCCGTTGAACAAACGACCCCGACGGGCTGTTGGATTCACCGTAGGCAAGGTTTGCCTGCAGTACCAGCCGGGCAACATGCGCCTGCCGGGAATCGGATACCTGAATGTGATGCTGTGCGTGCATGGGACACCTCTTAAGACCTGCTATGGTTACCGTTTACTCGTTTACCCCTGCAGCAACTGCAACACCTGCTGCGGCCGCGCATTGGCCTGCGCCAGAACGGACAGGCCGGCCTGCTGTAGCACCTGGGTGCGGGCCAGCTCGGCGGATTCGGCAGCGAAATCGGCGTCGCGAATTCGGCTGTTGGAGGCTGACAGGTTCTCGGAGGTGGTGCTTAGGTTGGCGATGGTGGATTCGAAGCGATTCTGGACCGCACCGAGTTCGGCACGGATGCCGTTGATGCTCTCGATCACATAGTCGACGGAGATCATGGCCAGGTCAGCACCATCCTGGGTAGAGATATCTGTGTCGTTCAGGTTGACCGTATTCGCCGCAGCTGTCGCTGCCACGGTCTGGGTGGTGCCGCCTGGATCTATCGCTACACTGAAATCTTCTCCGAACTGCGAAGAGAGGATCAGCTCTTCGTTGGTCCGGTCCATGTTTACACTCACACCGGTGTTAGGCGACTGGGCGTTGATTTGACCCAGGACGTCCTGCAGGGACCCGGCATCTGTCACCGTTACGTTAGTGAGTGCGCCGTCGATCCCGGTAATGTCGAAAGAAATGTCAGTGGTTCGCCCTTCATTGAAAATGGTTTCGAGCGTGTCCCCGGTACCGTCAGTGAGCTGGAGCAGGTCTGTGGTCTGATTGATGGTGGAGCCGAGTTGGGATCCCCGAGTATCAAAACCGGAAACGCTGATGGTTTCGCCGGCATTTGCGCCAACCTGGAAGGTCTGGGTTATAAGACTGCCGTCGAGGACTTTGAGGCTGTTGAAGGAAGTTTGGCCAGAAATTCGATTGATCTCTTCCACACGCTGTTGAACTTCTGCGTTCAGTGCTGCTCTGTCGGAGGGGCTGTTCGAAGCGTTAGCTGCCTGAACGGCCAACTCACGAATTCTCTGCAGGTTGTTGGTGATCTCGTCGAGCGCGCCTTCGGTGGTTTGAGCGAGAGAAATACCGTCGTTGGCATTGCGCTGCGCCATATTAAGACCGGTGATCTGCGATTCAAATCTTTCAGAAATGGCGAGTCCAGCGGCATCGTCTTTTGCGGAATTGATCCTCAGGCCGGAAGACAGTCTTTGAAGCGCTGTGTTCGCATCAGACTGTGACGCATTCAGGTTTCGCTGGGCGTTAAGTGAGGCAATATTCGTGTTGATGATCTGAGGCATGGGTATTCTCCTGTCTTGCCGGCTCGATTATCGCGTTGTTGCCGTTTTCAAAAGTAAAGCGAACATCATGCCAATCGCTGTTTGTGTTTTTAAGGTATTGATTTGTATGTGAGAATTCTAAGTTCGAAGATGCTTGTCGATTTGGATGGCATCAGATATAGGCAGTCGATTGCCGCTTTTTTGACGTGTAAACCGTTCACTATCGGTAGTCAGCAGGAGCCACCGGGAGTCGGTGGGTGCCCACGGTTTTGTGGTAACCTTCAGTGAAAATAACTGTTTGAGTAGTGGTTGCTATGGCTGGTAAATCGTTAATGTTGGTAACTGGCGCCGATGGCTTTATTGGGTCTCACCTGACTGAACTTCTGCTGCGTGAAGGATACGAAGTGCGGGCCTTGGCGCAATATAATTCCTTTAATAGCTGGGGGTGGCTGGAGGATATTCCTTCGCTTGGTCAGGTTGATGTCCGGTGCGGAGACATTCGTGATCCGCATTTTTGTAAGCATGTGACCAAAGGCGTTCATACGGTTTTTCACCTTGCCGCATTGATTGCTATCCCATACTCCTATCTGGCCCCCGACAGTTATGTGGATACCAACGTAAAAGGTACATTAAACATCTGCCAGGCGGCGCTTGAAAATGGCGTCGAGCGGATCATTCATACTTCCACCAGTGAGGTTTATGGCACTGCCCGGTATGTGCCGATTGACGAAAACCATCCGCTCCAGGCGCAGTCGCCTTACAGTGCTTCGAAGATTGCCGCCGATGCTATGGCGATGAGCTTCTACAATGCTTTCAATCTTCCGCTTACGATTGCCCGCCCCTTTAATACTTATGGTCCGCGACAATCCGCACGCGCCGTGATTCCTACGATCATCAGTCAGATAGCTGCAGGACAACGTGAAATAAAGCTGGGGGACACAACGCCAACACGTGACTTCAACTATGTTGAAGATACCTGTGAGGGGTTTCTGGCATTGGCCCGGTGCGAGACGGCAATAGGAGAGACCGTGAATATTGCCTCGAATAATGAGATTTCCGTCGGTGATACCCTGAACATGATCCGTGACATCATGAACAGCGAGGTATCCTTTATAACCGATGAGGAGCGTATGCGCCCCGGGAAGTCGGAAGTGTTTCGCTTATGGGGCGATAACACGTTGATCCGGGAGCTCACCGGTTTCGCGCCACGCCATGATCTTCGTCGCGGCCTGACCAAAACCATTGACTGGTTTACCCGGGCGGATAATCTTGCCCGATATAAAGCTGATATCTACAACGTATGATTTCTTCCGCCTGTGATCAGTTAATCGAGTTTGTGCGGGATCATTACAGCACAAATGAATTCATTCCCCTGCACGCACCGGTTTTTCGTGGAAATGAAAAGGCTTATGTCACAGAGGCCATCGATTCGACCTTTGTTTCGAGTGTAGGCGGATTTGTTGATCGACTTGAATCGGAAGTGGCGACATACACCTCCAGCCCGAGGGCGGTCGCAACCGTAAATGGCACGGCGGCCCTGCACGTTGCGTTGCGTCTGGTTGGCGTGGCGCCTGATAGCTACGTGATTACCCAACCGCTGACCTTTGTTGCAACGTGCAATGCGATTGCTTATTGCGGCGCAACCCCGATCTTTCTTGATGTGGATCGGGAGACGCTGGGTCTGTCGCCGCAAGCGGTCGAGCGTTGGCTTGAGGAACATGCTATCAGGGATGCCGAGGGTGTCTGTCGTGAGCGGGTTAGTGGAAAAGTCATCCGAGCCTGCCTGCCAATGCATACGTTTGGCCATCCTGCGGATATTGATGGCTTGGTGCGCGTATGCCGGCAATGGGGGCTGGCTTTAGTCGAGGACGCAGCGGAGTCATTGGGGAGTTTTTATAAGGGGCGACACACGGGCACCATCGGCGACATTGGTACGCTCAGCTTCAACGGCAACAAGATCATGACAACCGGGGGCGGGGGAATGATTCTGTCCGGACAGGTGCTTGCAGAGCGTGCAAAACACCTCACCACTACAGCGAAGCAACCTCATGCCTACGAGTACGTTCACGATGAGATTGGCTACAACTACCGCATGCCTAACCTGAATGCGGCACTTGGTTGCGCCCAATTGGAGCTGCTTGAAGATTTTATTCGGGAAAAGCGACGTCTCGCCGAAGCTTATTCCAATTGTTTCAGACACAGCAGCCTCGATTTCATCAGTGAACCCAAAGACTGTCGAAGCAACTATTGGCTGAACGCCGTTTTATGCAGTGACCGTTCAGAGCGTGATGCGCTGCTGAAACTGACGAACGATCGGGGTGTGATGACCCGGCCAGTCTGGCAACTTATGAATCGACTGCCCATGTATAGAAATGCGCCTGCGGGTGATCTGAGCAATGCGCAGTGGCTGGAAGAGCGGCTCGTTAACCTACCGAGCGGTGTTAAGGCGGGAGGACCTGACTGATGCGACGCATTGCGGTGTTTACCGGAAGTCGTGCCGAATACGGTTTGCTGTACTGGCTTATGAAGGAAATTGAAGCTTCGGCGTCCCTGGAATTGAACGTTATCGTTGGCGCAATGCACCTGTCTCCCCGGTTTGGAGACACATGGAGGTGTATTGAAGAGGATGGCTTCAAGATTGATGCGAAGATTGATTTGTTGTTGTCCTCGAATACCGGTGTTGGTGTCGCCAAGTCGATCGGGTTGGGGACTATTGGTATGGCGGACGCTTTGGAACGGCTGGCACCCGACGTCCTGGTGATTCTGGGCGATCGTTTTGAGGCCTTGGCCGCGGCTCAGACTGCACTGGTAATGGGCATTCCTATTGCCCATCTTCACGGCGGAGAGCTTACTGAAGGCGCATACGACGACGCTATCCGTCATGCCATCACCAAGATGTCGACCCTGCATTTTGTCGCGGCCGAAGACTATCGGCGCCGCGTCATTCAACTGGGCGAAAGTCCGGAAACGGTTTTTAATGTGGGTGCAGTTGGTCTTGATCATGTGATGCGCACGCCAAGGTACACCCGGGACGAGCTCTCCGAGAGCCTTGGCTTCGCCCTGGACAGGCCTTTTTTCCTGGTGACCTATCACCCGGTGACAGCAGCTATGGAGCCTCCGGAAGAAAGCTTCCGGGCATTGCTTGACGCATTAGACGGCTTTACGGATCACAATATTATTCTGACCTATCCCAATGCGGATAACGGCAGTGAATCTTTAATTTCGCTATTGGAATCATTCGCCGAACGGCAACCTCACAGGGTGTTGGCAATCAGGTCATTGGGATTCCGCCGTTATTTGTCGGCGGTAGCGGAAGCTGATGCTGTTATTGGTAATTCGTCAAGCGGTCTGATCGAAGTGCCTGGTCTCGGAGTTCCTACAGTCAACATCGGGCAGCGCCAGGCGGGGCGTCTTGCTGCCGATTCCGTAGTGCACTGTGATGCCGAAGAAGTGAGTATTCGAAAGGCAATCGAACACGCTCTGCTTCCTTCCTTCAGTGAATATTGCGCGAATGTCAGTAATCCATACGGGGCAGGTAATGCCGCTGGCAAGATAGTAAAGATTCTGGCTTCACAGCCGTTATTGAGAAATAAGCACTTTCATGACATCAGGTAGTCATCCCATGGGCAAATCCAACATCTATATCATTGCCGAGGCGGGCGTTAACCATAACGGTGATCTGGATCGGGCGATGGCCCTGATAGATGTTGCTGCAGCTTCCGGGGCTGACGCGGTAAAATTCCAGACGTTCAGTGCCAAGCGACTGGCATCCTCCACGGCGCCGAAGGCGGCATACCAACAGCGCACAACCGATGCCCACCAAAGCCAGTTGGAAATGCTGCGGGCACTTGAGTTGCCGCCTGAATGGCATGAGCCCTTGCAGCAGCATGCCCGGCAAAAAGGTATTCAGTTTCTATCCACGGCGTTCGATAGAGAGAGTCTCGCCTTCCTGGAAACCCTCAACCTCCCGTTGTACAAGATTCCTTCGGGTGAGCTCACCAACGGCCCTCTGCTTTGGGATTTCGCCCGCACTGGAAAACCACTCGTTGTTTCCACCGGCATGGCGAGTCTCTCTGATGTAGAGCAAGCGTTGGCTGTGCTTTGTCATGGTATGCATGAGGCCGAGGAACCTGATTCCTTGCATGCAGTCTGGCGGTGCTGGAGTGATGGCATGGCCCGGACCAGATTACAGGAGCGGGTCAGTTTGCTGCATTGTACTTCGCAGTATCCCACTCCTCTGAACGAAGTGAACCTTTTGGCGATGGACACCTTGAGCAAGGCATTTCATCTGCCAGTGGGCTACTCCGACCATACTCAGGGAAACCTGGTTGCTTTGGCAGCAGTGGCACGTGGAGCACGGATAATCGAAAAGCATTTCACCCTTGATCGCAGTCTTCCCGGGCCAGATCATAAGGCCTCGCTGGAGCCGGATGAGCTGACTGCGCTGGTGAGAGATATCCGCTCCCTGGAACTAGCGTTCGGGGACGGTTACAAAGGGCCTCAGCCCAGTGAATGGGATACCCGTCGTGCCGCGCGGCAAAGTCTTGTGACCGCCCAGGATGTGCGTGAAGGAGAGGTGTTTACCGGGCAGAACGTGACAACGGGGCGCGCAGGTGGCGGCCTCTCAGCAATGCACTACTGGGATCAGATCGGGCAGAAGGCGCAGCGGGATTATAAAGCGGGAGAGACATTATGACCCGCGTTGACGGCGAGTCTCTGCCGGTCATCGTGTTGGGCGCTGGTGGGCATGCGCGGGTTCTGATTGATTTACTGACGGAGTGCCGGGTTCCGATACTGGGAGTTTGCGACCCGGTTCTCGCATCCTCTCAAACTGCTAAGTGGCAGGGTTTGTCAGTGCTGGGAGCAGACGACATAGTTGATGAGTTCGACGTTAATGAGGTGGCCCTGGCCAATGGCGTGGGCTTCTTGCCACAGTCACTCAGCCGGCGAAACCTTTTCTGTGCAATGAAAGCGAAAGGTTTTCATTTTCCGGAGTGGGTTCACCCAACGGCATTCGTATCCCGGAGCACGGAGCTTCATAGCGGAGCACAGATTATGGCAGGAGCGACTGTGCAGGTTGGTTCCGTGATCCACGAGAACGCCATTATCAATACCGGCGCGTCCATTGATCATGAATCTACTGTCGGGCCTCATGTCCACGTAGCACCCGGAGCAACGATTTGCGGGAACGTTACAATTGGAGAAGGTGCCTTCATCGGGGCCGGTGCGACAGTAACTCAAGGGGTGAGTGTCGGTGCGAGGTCGGTTATTGGGGCGGGCGTGACGTTGCGTCACGATGCGGAGCCCGACAGCACATACCGGCTGGCTTCTACACACTATCAATCCAATATCAGGCGCCGGGGGCTCGAATGAAGAAATGGCAGTCAGTTTTGGTCTCACCAGAGACACCGTTAGCCGATGCAATCGAGGTTCTGGATAAGGGAGCTTTACGTATCGCCCTTATTGTTGATAGCGACGGCAGGCTTTTGGGAACGCTGACAGATGGAGACCTTCGCCGGGCCCTGATCAGGCATGTGCCGATGGACCAGCCAGTTGCTGACGTGATGTGTTCCAGACCTCGGACAGGCCGGAAGGGCTGGAGTCACCAGCGTATTCTGTCGGTTATGGAGAATGCCGAACTTTTGCAGCTGCCTATGGTGGATGACGAAGGGCGAGTTGTTGGCCTGGAGACTCTGCATTCGTTGTTGGACAAGCGAATGCTTGATAATCCGGTTTTCCTGATGGCTGGGGGGTTCGGCACACGGTTGAGGCCATTAACCAACACCTGCCCAAAACCCATGTTGAAGGTGGGGGACAAACCGATACTGGAACTCATCCTTGAAAGCTTTATCGATGCTGGCTTTCACCGCTTTTTTATCTCAACCCACTATCTGCCCCAGATGATCAGGGACTATTTTGGAGATGGCAGCCATTGGGGGGTCACTATCCGCTATATCCATGAGGAAGAGCCGCTGGGGACCGGCGGAGCACTTGGACTGCTTCCTCATGATGAGATAGACCTGCCGCTGATCATGATGAACGGAGATCTGCTGACCACACCCAATTATGTGGGCTTGCTGGACTTTCATCAGGAACAGAATTGCGCGGCCACGATGTGTGTGCGCGAGTTTGAGTACCAGATCCCTTACGGCGTCGTTCAGAGTGAGGGCACTCATGTCCGGAGCATGGTCGAAAAGCCGGCCCATAAGTGTTTTATCAATGCGGGAATGTATGTCTTGTCTCCCGAGCTGGTAAAGAGCGTTAAGCCGGGAACCAGGGTAGACATGCCGACAGTGCTGGAGGGCATTATTGGAAAAGGCCGGAAGGTAGCCATGTTTCCGCTTCACGAGTACTGGCTCGACGTAGGTCAGATGAACGACTTTCAGAAAGCGCAGGATGAGGTTCAGGGTTTGTTGAATGACGGTTCGTGATCGCAACCTGGTCATTATCCCTGCCAGGGCAGGGAGTCGTCGGCTGCCTCGTAAAAATGTTTTGCCCCTGGCAGGAAAACCGATGATTTGCTGGACGATTGAGGCAGCTCTTGAGGCCAATATATCGACAAGGATCGTAGTTACGTCCGATGATCCGGAAATCCTGAAACTGTTGCCGCATTATCCGGACACCGTTATCGGTGTTAAGCGCCACCCAGACCTGGCCACTGACTCAGCTGCAACAATTGATGTGGTACGTGACGTTATTGCCCGTGAAGAACGGGCTGGATACCATCCGGATACAATTATCCTGCTTCAACCCACCTCCCCGCTAAGGCAGAGCGAAGATATCAGGAATGCCGTTGAGATCTTCAGGCGTGGAGGTGGGGAATCTGTGGTTTCAGTTTGCAAGGTTGACCATCCTCTGGCGTGGTGTGGACAGGTGGACTCTGATGGGAGATTGCATGGACTGGACCTGAAAACTCCCAGGCGGTCTCAAGAATATCCCGCTGACTATCGTCTTAATGGGGCTGTGTATGTTGCGGGGATGAGTACAGTAAAGGAACACGGTTCGCTGTTTTCCGATTCACTGCTGGCGTGCGTTATGCCTCGGGAGCGCTCGATTGATGTCGACGAAGAGTTGGACTTCGAACTCAGTCGCCTGATGCTGGAAAAGAGGACTGAAAATAGCCGGAAGTAAGGGGAGACTTTTGGTGATCATCACCTGAAATTTTGAAGTGCCAATAAAAGAGATGAGCCATGCTGGACTTTTCAAAACTGACTGAAGAAGATTTCATAGCCCGCAAGATAAAAAATCTTCAGTTTTTCAATACCTATTACAAAGGTATCTACGATCACTTTCTGGATTTGCAGTTGTCGCGGCTTGAGCTGTCCATTACGCCGGGATCGAAGGATGTTGATGTCTTGGAAGGCGGGGCGTCCCTGTATCCCAACGGAGCAGTCGATACTGCTGGCAAGGAGGCCAGGGATTTTATCCGTATGTTCTCGGAGAGAAAGCGGATAAAAAATTTCAGGCTCAGAACAGCGACAAAACTCCCCTATCAGCGGTTCGCTTTGGACCTTATTTATCAATGCGCCAGCGAATCTCCGGTCTCCGCGCGCCCCTTTGCGGGCTACATTTTTGACGAGTTCGTACCATCGGTTGTGTTTCTCGGTGTGGGGTTGGGGCTTCATATTGATGAAATAACAAGGTCCATCGATATTGTTAACGCCATTATTTATGAGCCGGATCCGGAATTTTTCGCGCTTAGTATGTTTGTTGTGGACTGGCAGGCTGTTTGGGCGAGGTTTGAGAAGAAAGGGTACAGCTTATCGTTCGTCATCTCATCCAACTATAATTCAGACGAGCATGTCCGGATGCTCGAAAATGAAATGAAGAAATCCATTCCTTTTCATCCGGATTTCACCGTCTTCCTGAGCCATCGTTCTGATGAGCGCCTTATAAAGATATTTGAGGGTGTGCGGGATCGTTTGCCGGTGATTAATGCCAACTGGGACAACCTCGATCGACAGGTTGATCACCTGAATCAGCAGCTTCATAACCTTGAGAGACACCCGCCAATAATCTTCCCGCGGCAATGTCAGGCCGTTGAGCGACCGATTGTCATTGTGGGTAGCGGGCCCTCGCTGGACAACCGAATCGAATCTATAAAAGCGCACAGACGCAGCATTGTTCTGATGAGTGCAGGTACTGGTCTTCGTGCTTTGTTGCGGAATGGCATCGAGCCTGATTTTCATGTTGAGCTGGATTCGGACTTCGTCATTTACGACATCATCAGTAACTCCGGTCTGAGCCCGGACAATAATATCGTCCTGTTTGCCAAATCCACGGTTAATCCCCTGGTGACTGATCTGTTTTCGGAAGTCTTTCTGTTTCACAGCGCGGAAACGAATGACTATCACTTCTTGGGGCATAGCGAGGCCTTTGCCGGGGCTTCCCCTACCTGCACCAATGCCGCTCTCAGTCTGGCCACCAATCTGGGCTTCCGGAATATTTTTCTTGCCGGCTCCGATTACGGCTTTTTGTCGGAAAGCAGTGACCACTCGGAACACTCCGTTTATGGAGCGCTAGATAACTCCGACTTTGTGCAACGGTTCCAGGCGACTGTCGGTGGGCGTAAATCGGAGGTTCTCGAAGTAGAGTCGGTGGATGGTGGAACAATACTCACGAGAGGGGACTACCTATCTGCCAAAATCAAAGCCGAGGACTTGATCCGTGCCCATAACAGGCGTGCCAGTCCCCCTGCGTTCTATAACCTTTCTGACGGTGCCAGGATTGAAGGTGCTGATTGGGTGTCACCAGAAGCCTTTCCGGATCTTGTTCAGAGATTGTGTGGCAATTCCGGGGAGCTGACGGCTTTTCAGGAGGCGCTCAGGAAAGAGGCCGATCACGTAAGCCAAAAGCTGATTGACGAGCGCCCTTCTGAGCTTGGAAGGGAGCTAAAGCAGCGATGTGCCCGCTTCGAATCGCTAATCAAAAAATCACCTTTATCCCGCCGGGTGGACGGTGTTCGACTGGCCAATGCGATGCGTGTGGAGCTTCGTGATGTATCTCGTAAAAGAGGGATGTCTGAGAATGGCGGTGTGCGATTGATGGCTTTCCAGTTGATGTGGGGGTCTACATTGCAATTTATCTACCTTCTTCTGGCTCACGGCCTGGCGTGCGAGGATGACGAGCTCGAGACATTCTTCCATACTTGGCGAAAGACTTCGCTGGAGTTTTTTGCCGAGATCCCCCGTGAGTACAATGAAAAGGTTTTGGTGCGCCTGCCAAGGGAGGAAGACAGCAGACTATTCAGGTCGTTCGCGTATGAAGGGCAATGAACTGACACTCATTACAATCTTTTACAAACTAATTTCTAAAGAACTGGTTGAGGGCGCCGTTAATTGAAGTAACGGGGCGGCGCTCAAAGAACGACAGGCGTCAGGCCTGCCACACCAAAGACTGAAATAGTTTGTAGGAGATTTACCATGGCACTTGGCATAAACACTAACGTTGCTTCCCTCAATGCCCAAAACCAGCTGGGCAAGTCCCAGAGTCTTTCTGACCAGGCTCTGCAGCGCCTGTCTTCTGGCCTGCGTATTAACTCCGCAAAAGATGACGCCGCCGGCATCGCAATTGCCACCCGTTTCGATGCTCAGATCCGTGGTCTGACCGTTGCACAGCGTAATGCCAATGATGGTATCTCAATGACGCAGACCGCCGAAGGTGCACTGAATGAGACAGTTGCCAACCTTCAGCGTATGCGTGAGCTGGCCGTCCAGGCCTCTAACGGTTCCAACTCCGCCGATGATCGCGCGGCGTTGAACGAGGAATTTGTTGCCCGCCGGGATGAAATTACTCGAATCGCTCAGGATACGACCTTCAACGGTCTGCAAATTCTTGATGGTACCGAAACAACTGCCATCGGCATTCAGGTCGGCTCTGAAGCTGGTCAGCGCATTGATATTGACTTTACTTCACCGATGACAGCAGGTTCGGCTGGCCTTGCTATCTCTGGTAACAGCATTACTGCGGTAACGGCTGCGAGTAGCGCAATCCTGGCTTTGGATAATGCTCTGGATACTGTTAACACCGCGCGCAGTGATCTGGGTGCTGTGCAGAACCGGTTCGAGAGCACAATCAACAACCTGGGAACCAGCATCGAGAACCTGAGTGCTTCCCAAAGCCGGATTCTGGATGCTGATTTCGCCGCAGAAACCGCAAAGCTGGCGAAGGCGAATGTGCTTCAACAGGCAGGTATTTCTGTCCTGGCGCAGGCGAACGCTCGTCCGAACCAGGTGCTGTCTCTCCTGCAGTAAGGGATGCGGTAGACTTCCGGCCTCTCCTCGGGAGGGGCCGGTTTTCTCCGTAGTTAAAGAAAACGAGGTGAGCCATGAATGACGTGAATCTGAATAGCCCGGATTTGAAGCTGGTTCGCTCTGGCGAGAAGGCTCCGGCTCGGGCGTCTGCGTCACCTCGGGCAGAAGGCACCGATGCTTCCGCTCTGGCAGCAAGCTCGGAATCTGGCGCTTCTGCATCCATCCAAACGATTTACTCTAACGCAGAAACGCGCGCCTCCTCTGCAGCTGAGAGGCTGGAAAAGCGCAGTGAGGTTCAGAGAGAGCAATTGGATGATGCGGTGTCGAAGCTGAACGATTATGTTCAGAACGTCCAGAGAGATCTGCAGTTTGAAGTGAATAATGAGCTGGGTGAGACCATCGTCCGTGTCGTCGATCAGGAAACCCAGGAAGTTATTCGTCAGATTCCAGACGAGGTTGCTATGAGGTTGGCAGAAAACTTGCAGCAGGATGAACCGCTGACATTGTTCAACGTCAAAGTGTAATTCTTTGCCGGTTGAGTCGCCGTTGAATAATGGTGTTTCAGCGCCGCCGCACCCTGATGGGTCCGGCGGCTTTGTTCGTAATGGGGTGCTGGTTGAATTACATTGCGTAACAAATTGCCGGGTAGAATGGGCAAAGTTTTGCCGCCTCTGGCCGTTAAGAGATTAGAAGCGAATATTCAGCCTTTCAGGAGGCAGCATCATGGCATCAATCACATCACTAGGCGCGGGCTCGGGCATATTCAGCGCAGACCTCGTTGAACAGTTAGTGAATGCTGAACGCAAGCCGGCAGAAATTCGTCTGGATCAGCGCCAGCAGGCCGCGCAGTCGAAGATTTCTGCATTTGGCGCGTTACGAAGCGCTCTTGAGGGCTTGCGTTCTCCAATGGAAAAGTTGAGCTCCCCGGAGGGGCTGCGAGCATTTACTGCTTCATCATCCAATGAAGCGGTGACTGGTGTTTCCATTGATCAGTCGGTGGTCAGTCGTGGTAGCTACAGTCTGGATGTGACTCAGTTGGCCCAGGCGCAGTCCCTGGCATCGGTAGAGTTTGCGGATCGTGATACGACTGAGGTGGGCACTGGCACACTGTCGCTGAATGTCGGTGGAGTTAACACAGATGTTGTGATCGACGGCAGCAATAATACTCTCGAAGGGGTGGCATCGGCGATCAACGATGCAAATGCGGGCGTTTCCGCGGGAATTGTTGATACCGGCACAGGATACCGTCTGGTGTTGTCCTCCGATGAGTCGGGCACCGCGAACGCCATCCAGGTGACAGTGTCTGGTGATGGCGATGGTTCAGATACAGACACAAATGGGCTGTCACGGTTTGCCTTTGACGGCACCACCTCCAACCTGACCGAGACGGTTCAGGCGAAGGACGCGATGCTTGAAGTAAACGGGATCGCTGTCACTCGCTCCAGCAATACGGTAGAGGGTGTAGTTGATGGGGTTACGTTTGATCTCAAATCCTTAGGGACTTCCTCTGTTACCGTTGACCGGGATCCTGATGCGGTAGCTGGTCGGGTTCAGGAGTTTGTCGACAAATTTAACGCCTTGCAGGATGTCATCAAGAGGCACTCGGGTTTCAATGCAGAGACCGGAAAGGGTGGTGTCCTTAGTGGCGATTCTACGATAAGGGGCATTCAGAGTGATCTGCGTAGCCTTCTGACAACGATCCCTGCAGGACTGGAGGATTCACCAGTTCGCATGCTTGCGGACGTTGGAATCAAGACAGATCCCAGTACCGGCAAGCTTGAGTTCGACCAGGCAGTGTTCAAAGAGCAGTTGGCGGCCGAACCTGCTGCCGTTACGGCGTTGTTTGCGGAGAAAGATGGCGTTGAGGGTGTCGCTGCTCGTACTCTGGATCGGCTGGATGACTTTCTTGCCGGCGACGGCGTGCTTTCGAACAGAACCGATGGGCTGAATGAGACACTCGGCAGGATTGATGATCAGAGAGAGCAGTTGGATCTGAGAATTCAATCGTATCGGGACAGGCTGGTCAGTCAGTTTTCGGCAGCAGATTCGTTGATTGCTCAACTGAACAGCACTGGCGACTATATCAGTCAGCAATTGGCCGCCATAGCTCCGAAGTCTGAATAGAACTAGGATTCCTCTGGAATATAGGTGATATATGAACGGTTTACAGGCCTATCAACGGGTTAACACCCAAACAAGTATTACCGATGCGGACCCTCACAAGCTGGTTCAGCTTTTATACAATGGTGCTCTTGAGCGTATTAACATGGCCAAGGCTCGTATGCAGGTGAAGGACTACGAAGGTAAGGGTAAGCTAATTTCCAAGGCCATCGAAATTATTGGTGGCCTGCGTGGATTTCTGGATTTCGAGAAAGGTGGAGATTTGGCTGCGCGATTGGGTGCTCTCTACGAATACATGGAGCGTACTTTATTCGAAGCGAACACCCAGAATAATGTCGCGAAACTGGACGAAGTCGCGGGCCTTCTCCGCTCAGTTAAAGAGGGCTGGGATGGCATCCGGGAAGAGGTGGTGAACCAGCAGGCTCAGGCTGTTGGTTGAATAGCCATTCCTCACGCACTCCCGTACAATACTGCCCTTATTTTCAACACATCCATTCTGTTCAGTCTGGAGCAAGGGCATGTCTGATATTAAAAAGGTGGTGCTGGCCTATTCCGGTGGCCTGGATACTTCCGTCATCGTTCGGTGGTTACAAGATACCTATAACTGTGAGGTGGTGACCTTCACTGCCGACATTGGCCAGGGCGAGGAAGTGGAACCGGCGCGTGAGAAGGCCAAGGCGCTGGGTGTTAAAGAAATCTACATCGAGGACCTGCGCGAGGAATTCGTGCGCGATTACGTGTTCCCGATGTTCCGTGCCAATACCATCTACGAAGGGGAGTACCTGCTGGGTACCTCCATCGCCCGTCCGCTGATTTCCCGTCGTCTGATCGAGATCGCCAATGAAACCGGTGCGGATGCCATTTCCCACGGCGCCACCGGTAAAGGTAACGATCAGGTGCGTTTCGAGCTGGGTGCCTACGCGCTGAAGCCGGGCGTGAAGGTGATTGCCCCTTGGCGTGAGTGGGATCTGAATTCCCGCGAGAAGCTGCTGGCCTACTGCGACGAGCGCAACATTCCGGTGGAGAAGAAGAAGGGCAAGTCCCCTTACTCCATGGATGCGAACCTGCTGCACATCTCCTATGAAGGCATCAACCTGGAAGATCCCTGGGCGGAAGCTGAGGAAGACATGTGGCGCTGGAGCGTGTCCCCGGAAGCAGCCCCGGACAAGCCAACCTATGTTGAGCTGACCTACAAACAGGGCGATATTGTTGCCATCGACGGTCAGGAAATGAAGCCTCACGTGGTGCTGGAAACCCTGAACAAGCTGGCGGGCGAGAACGGCATTGGCCGTCTGGACATTGTTGAGAACCGTTACGTGGGCATGAAGTCCCGCGGTTGTTACGAGACTCCGGGCGGCACCATCATGCTGCGCGCGCACCGGGCGATCGAGTCCATCACCCTGGACCGCGAAGTGGCCCACTTGAAGGACAGTATCATGCCCCGCTATGCGGAGGTGATCTACAACGGGTACTGGTGGTCACCGGAGCGCGAGGCGCTGCAGGCGCTGATCGACCAGACCCAGACCTACGTCAACGGTACCGTGCGCCTGAAGCTGTACAAGGGCAATGTGGATGTTGTTGGCCGTAAGTCCGATGACTCGCTGTTTGACGAGAAGATCGCCACCTTCGAGGAAGATCAGGGCGCTTATGACCAGAAGGACGCGGAAGGCTTTATCAAGCTGAATGCGTTGCGGTTGCGGATTGCTGCGGGGAAGGGGCGTAAGCTTTAAAAAGCCGGCCCCCTCTCCCCCGACCCCTCCCCCTCGAGGGGGAGGGGAGCTTATGGGTTAAGATAAGCGGGTATCACTATGTAGCCCCTCTCCCCCTGCGGGAGAGGGGTTGGGGAGAGGGGGAGATTAATACGACGCCCGGAACTCTCCGGGCGCTTTTGTTTTTTCCATTAAAAAGCCAGCTCAAATGAGCTGGCTTAAAAGCAATACTTAAGGAAAGAACGAAAGTGCCTGAAAAATTCGTTAATCCGATGGATCCGTCTCCCATACAGCGGCGGAGGTACTACCCGGCTCCTCCGCCATGGGGGATACTGCTTGAATCCACAATTTCATAGTAGGGCTTTCGAACTCTGAAGTCTGTTGGTGATGTGTGATGCTGTGTTACCGAGTGTGATGTCGGATTCAAACCTCCATCACCACCTCAGGCATGGTCTCCGTAAACCGCCGCGTCTCATACGCATCCACCAATCCGTGAACCGCTGCCTGCTCAACTTCCGACACAGAGGGCGTGCCGCATTGCGCATCGGATCTGCACAGCACCATGCCGGCTTCCACGGAGATGTAGCCGGCGGTGGTTTTCAGGGCCTTGTGGTTGATGCCCTCGAACACCCGACGGTACGTTGTGGTGGTGCAGTTCTCGCTGCGGGGGAAATAGGCCACGATGGCGTACTGGTTGTCACCCACCCGGCAGAGGGCATCCATCGGGCGGATCAGGTGGCTCAGGCGGCGGGCGATGCCAATGGCCAGCTCGCTCATCACCGACGGTGGGTGCTTGCGCTTGAGTTCCTGCCAGTTGCGGATGCCGCACAGCACATAGGCCGTTGAGCCATTGCGGGCTTCCGCGTGGCGAAGGGTTTTGGTCAGGCGTTCACGGGCGTACTTGTTGTTGCACAGCCCGGTTTCCAGATCGATGATGTTGGTTTCTTCCAGTTCGCGATTATTCTCGATCAGCAGCGAGTTGGCGCGCAGCAGGGTGTTCTGCCGGTCGGCCAGGCGATCGGCGGCAAACACACGGGGGATCAACTGCTTGGTCATGTCCGATTTGTAGATGAAATCGTCCACGCCCCGGTCAAAGGCCTCGGACAGGGCTTCCACGCTTTCACGGGCGGTGAGCAGGATCACATAGGTATAGTGATTGTTCTGTTCGTCCTGCTGGCGAACCCGGTCTGTCAGCTCCAGACCGTCCATCTCCGGCATCAGCCAGTCGGCAATCAACACACTGACCGGGCGCTGGTCCATCAGTTCGAGCGCGGCGGGTGCGTTGTTGGCCACACGTACGTCGCGATATCCGGCATTTCGCAAGGTGCGCCCAACCACCATACTGCTGAACTTTGCGTCGTCTACTACAAGAATGGGTAGGTCCAGATTTGGCATCGTTGTCTACTTCTTACCAGTCCATTGTCAGATGCGGTGCTGCCCGGGTCTTGGTATGCTTGGGCACCCCTGATTCACAAGGGCCCCAGTATAGCGTTTTGCGGGTGCCCGGATGTGGATAATTGTAAAACATGCGGACTTATGCACAGCGGCTTTCCAGAGGCGTGACCGCTTCCGCATTTTAGGGTGTTCTGCTGTGCGGGCCCGGGAATCATTGATAGCGGAGAGTCAGTAAGATGCCTTCATTTGATATTGTGTCTGAAATTGATATGCACGAAGTCACCAACGCGGTGGAGCAGGCCAAGCGGGAGCTGGGGAACCGTTGGGATTTCAAGAATGTGGAAGCGGATATTGAGCAAGATGACAAGGGCATTACCATCAGCGCCGAGCAGGAATTCCAACTGGAGCAGCTGATGGACATGCTGCGGATGGCGTTCGCCAAGCGCAACATCGATAGCCGCGCCCTGGCCGAGGATGGCGAGAGCAAGGCTGGCAAGCTGGTCAAGCAACACCTGCTGCTGAAGCAGGGCATCGAAACCGATATGGCGAAGAAAATCGTCAAGATGATCAAGGATGCCAAGCTCAAAGTGCAGGCCAGTATCCAGGGCGACAAGGTTCGGGTGACCGGCAAGAAGCGGGATGACCTGCAGACCGCCATTGCCATGCTGAAAGAAGCCGAACTGGATATCCCCCTGCAGTTCAACAACTTCCGCGACTGACCCGGAGGCCGCACCATCTTATCCGGTACCCGCCTGGCACTGCTCAGGGATACGCTCTACACCTATACCCGCTGGCAGGTCATTGCCCTGTTGTTTCTCGGGTTCTCCGCTGGCCTGCCGTTTCTGCTGGTGTTTTCCACCCTGAACGCGCGGCTGGCGGATGTGGGTGTGGAAACCGCCACCATCGGCTTCTTCAGTTGGCTGGGCATTACCTATTCCATCAAGGTGTTCTGGGCCCCGGTGGTGGACCGGTTGAAGTTGCCGTTACTGGACCGGTTACTGGGCAAACGCCGCAGCTGGATCCTGCTGGCTCAGTCCGGTATTGCGACGGGGCTGTACCTGATGGCCCATGTGGATGCCATCGCCGCCCCGGAAATGATGGCTCTGTGTGGTCTGCTGGTGGCGTTTTCATCCGCCACCCAGGATGTGGCGATCGATGCCTACCGCATCGAGATCGCTGAAGAGCGGCTGCAGGCGGCCCTGGCGGCTACCTATATTTTCGGGTATCGGCTGGCTTTGCTGGTGGCCGGTGCCGGTGCCTTGTACCTGGCCGAATTCTGGTCCTGGCAGGTGTCCTACGAGATGATGGCGCTGCTGGTGGGGGTTGGTGCGGTCACGGTTCTGATCGTACGGGAACCGGCGGTGAACCACTTCGCCGCCGCCCAGGACATTGCCCACAAGATCGAACAGGAAGCCAACAAACGTGCTCACCTGAACCCCCGGTTGGCCCGTCTGGTCGGATGGTTCTACGCCGCTGTGGCCGGGCCGTTTCTGGATTTCTTCCGCCGCTATAAAGAGCTGGCGCTGCTGATTCTGTTGATGGTGGCGGTGTATCGCATCTCTGACATCGCCATGGGGGTGATGGCCAACCCGTTCTATCTGGATTTCATGGGCTTCTCCAAAACCCAGGTGGCGGATGTGACCAAGATCTTCGGCTTCTTCATGACCATCGCCGGCTCATTGGTGGGTGGTGTCATGGTGGTGCGCTACGGTGTGCGCCGTATCCTGTTGCTTGGGGCAATAATGACCGCCGCGACTAATCTGTTGTTTGTCGTGCTGGCCCAGTACCCGCCCAATATCATCACCCTGGCCGCAGTGGTCAGTGCCGATAACCTGAGCGGCGGCATCGCCAATGTGGCGCTGATCGCCTGGCTTTCCAGCATGACCAGCGCATCCTTCACTGCCACGCAGTACGCCCTGTTCAGCTCCCTGATGACCCTGCCAGGCAAGTTCATCGGCGGCTTCTCCGGCATCGTGGTGGCGGACTTCGGATACGCGCAGTTCTTCCTGGTCGCCGGCTTCATGGGCGTCCCCGCCATCCTCCTGGCCGTCTACATGATCCGCCAGGGTGAACGTCTGGATGCTTTAGCGCCCAGGAACGAAGAGGCCGAGGGGGTGCCCGAGCCCCGGTGAACTATGGGGGCTGGATTAACTGTGGTTGTCGGATTACGCTGCGCTAATCCGACCTACAAATACCATCGCCACTTCGTGCCCCGTAGGTCGGATTAGGCCCAAAGGGCCGTAATCCGACAAAATTTGCCGGTCCACCCCGTAGGTCGGATTTACCGGTGAACGGCACAATGAGCGTAGCGTAATCCGACAAACCCCTGACTAACCTCAGAGACCAATCCATGCCCGAGCCAACAAAAGAGCAAAGAATCTGGCAGGTTGTTGCGGCAATACCACCCGGATCCGTTGCCAGCTACGGCCAAGTCGCTGACATGGCCGGCCTTGGGCGCCAGGCCCGCTTCGTAGGGCGCGCCCTGGGCAAGTTACCGGCTGGCCATTCGATCCCTTGGTACCGCGTCATCCGCAGTTCCGGCCAGATTGCCTTTCCCCAGGGCTCCGAAGCTTACGAGACTCAGGTTTTCCACCTGCGTGAAGAAGGTGTGGAGGTCCTCAACGGACGGGTAGCCATGCGCCGATTCCAGTGGCGGCCATGAGGTTGGTGCATGGGGAAGGCTATGGCAATGTTCGCGTCTGCAGGTATATTTGTCGGATTACGGCTTCGCCTATTCCGACCTACATGAATGGTTGCCAGTGCGGTAGGTTGGATTAGGCCCAAAGGGCCGTAATCCAACACAAGCAGGCGAAGCGCCAAAATCCAGGTCCCTGTAGGTCGGATTAGGCGAAGCCGTAATCCGACACAGAAAAATCACCCAAACATACAAGGACGTATGATGAACTACAGAAGAAGCCGCGTGCTGGGCGGCACCTATTTCTTTACGGTCGTTACCGCTAACCGCGCTCCCATTTTTCAATCTACAGCTGCCGTCTCCTGCTTGCGGGAATCTGTTCGATCGGTCCAACGGCGTTACCCATTTTCCATTGATGCCATGGTCGTTCTCCCTGACCACATTCACTGCATCTGGTCACTGCCCGATGGGGACGCTGAATACTCCCGGCGTTGGCGGTTAATAAAGACTGGGCTCACCAAGCGTGTGCAGGATATCCCTGGATTGACACGGCGGGTTTCGGGGTCAATTTGGCAGAAACGGTTCTGGGAGCATATGGTTCGGGATGATCTGGACTTCGAGAGGCATGTTGATTACATCCACTTTAATCCGGTGAAGCACGGTTACGTCTCGCGTGCTTGGGATTGGCCGTATTCGAGTTTTCATCGATATGTTCGGGAAGGTGTTTTGCCAGTGGATTGGGCGGTGAGTGAGGCGGCGTTGGAGGGGGTAGGTAGGGAGTAGTTTGTTGGATTACGGCTTTGCCTAATCCAACCTACGATGGGCTGTGGTGGTATTCGGGGCGTTGGGTGTCGGATTACGGCCCTTTGGGCCTAATCCGACCTACGGTGCTGATCCGACCTACTGGTGGCCGTTCTCGTAGGTCGGATTAGCGCAGCGTAATCCGACAGCAAGCTCCGGCAACCATAGAGGTGTGAATCGGTTCCGGGGTGGGGGTACCTTTTCTGCAGGAACAAAGGTGTCTGAGCGCAGCGAGTTCTTTTTCCGAAAGAAAAGGTACCCCCACCCCGGGACCAGCCCCCTTAACCAGAGGGCTACCCCAGTGAGCAAGGAAATCAGAGCCGCAAAGCCCCATCCACCTCGATCATCCGGCCGGACATGTAGTCATTCTCAAAGATGAACGCTGCAGCGGAAGCAATCTCCTCCGGCTTGCCCATGCGTTTGAGGGGGATGCCGGCGGTCATTTTCTCCAGGGCTTCCGGCTTCATGGAGGCGGTCATTTCTGTCTCGATGAATCCCGGGGCAATGCCCATGCAGCGGATGCCATAGCGGGCCAGTTCCTTTGCCCAAACCGGGACCAGCGCCGATACGCCGGCCTTGGCGGCGGAGTAGTTGCTCTGGCCCATGTTGCCGGCGCGGGAGATGGAGGCGATGTTGATGATGACGCCCTGATCACCGTTCTTGATCATTTGGGTCGCGGCTTCACGGCCGCACAGGAAGACGCCGGTAAGATTGACGTCGATTACCGCCTGCCATTGGGCCAGTTCCATGCGCTTTTCGATCTGGCCGTCTTTTACCTTGACCATCAGACCGTCACGGAGGATGCCGGCGTTGTTGATCAGGCCGTTCAGCTGGCCGAAGTCAGAGACGATAGCGGCGAAGGTTTTTTCCACCTCCTCCTCGTTGGCGACGTTGCAAACGTAGACTTTGGCTTCGCTGCCGGCTTTTTTGCAGGCTTCGGCGGCTTCTTCCAGTTTTTCCGGCATCAGGTCGATCAGTGCCAGTTTTGCACCTTTGCCCGCCAGGTATTCGGCCATGGCGCGGCCAAGACCCTGGCCACCGCCGGTGATTGCTATTACGGAATCTTGAAGTTTCATGTTTTGCCCTAACTAAGTTCTACAGTGGTTTACGTTTTCTGTGTGCCCGAATGGTTTTTGTTGGTGCGCGGAGTATATCAGAGAGTGTTTGGCGTGGACGTTATGTCGTGTCGGGTTAGCGAAGCGTAACCCGACAGGAGCCGATACCGAGGAGGCCCTTTTGTCCGTGTTCCTGTTTCTTTTTATTGTCATGCCCATTGCCGAGATGGCGGTGCTGATCAAGGTCGGTGGCATGATCGGGGTGTTGAATACCATCGGGCTGGTCCTGTTAACGGCGGTGGTTGGTGCCTGGCTGTTGCGTCAGCAGGGGCTGGCGACGTTGTTGCGGGCGAACCAGCGGCTGAACAGTGGGGAACTGCCGGCCAAGGAGGTAGCCGAGGGGCTGGTGCTGGCGGTTGGTGGTGCGCTGCTGCTGACGCCGGGCTTTATCACTGACACGATCGGATTCCTCTGCCTGATTCCCGGTACGCGACACTGGTTTGTCGCCCAGGTACTTAAGCGGCTGGTGGTGTCCAGTCAGACCCGTAGCTTTCACTTCCAGGCTGGCAGCGGTCAGGGGCCGTTTGGTAACGGTGAGAACCCCTTTGGTCGGCAACGTCCGTTCGACCGGGACGACAATGGCGACATCATTGATGGTGAGTATCGGGACGAAACCGAACGGGACCACGATCGCATCGAAAAAAAGTAAAAAAATTTCTATCGCGGGTGTTGAAAATACCTACCGCCTACCCCAAATAGAAGACACAAGTTCGCTGCGGGCTGATAACAGTTGGAATACAGCTAGTTAATAGCCGGGCAATTTGTCGGATTACGCGTTGCTAATCCGACCTACGACAACGGTTGGACCGTGCATTGCTAATCCGGCAGGTAACAGCAGTCGGATTACGCTTCGCTAGTCCGACTTACAACAGCAAATGTCATTGCCACATTAATCTGACTATTGGAGAAACCGAGCAATGAAAATTCGTCCGCTACACGATCGTGTTGTCGTGCGCCGTAAGGAAGAAGAAGAGAAAACCGCAGGTGGCATCGTGCTGCCGGGTAATGCCAAAGAGAAGCCATCCCAGGGTGAGGTGATCGCCGTTGGTAATGGCCGGGTTCTCGATAATGGCGAAACCCGTGCTCTGGCGGTCAAGGTGGGTGACACCGTGGTTTTCGGTCAGTACGCCGGTAATACCGTAAAGGTTGACGGTGAAGAGCTCCTGATTATGAGCGAGAACGACATCTACGGCGTGCTTGAGTGATCGCGGAAGCGACCGGCACGAACTCTCATTATTCCGATTGATTCAACGATTTCGGTTTAACGAACAGGAATAGAAGACATGGCAGCAAAAGACGTTAGATTCGGCGACAGCGCGCGCAAGCGCATGGTTGAAGGCGTTAACATCCTGGCGGACGCGGTCAAGGTAACGCTGGGCCCGAAAGGCCGCAATGTGGTTCTGGAAAAGTCCTTTGGCGCGCCGACCGTCACTAAAGACGGTGTGTCCGTAGCCAAGGAAATCGAACTGCATGACAAGTTCGAGAACATGGGCGCCCAGATGGTCAAGGAAGTGGCTTCCCAGACTAATGACAGCGCCGGTGACGGTACTACCACTGCGACTGTTCTGGCTCAGGCGATTGTTCGCGAAGGTATCAAGGCGGTCTCTGCGGGCATGAACCCGATGGATCTGAAGCGCGGCATCGACAAGGGCACCATCGCAGCCGTTCAGGCCATTCGTGATCTGGCCAAGCCGTGTGATGACAACCGCAACATCGCCCAGGTGGGCACCATCTCCGCCAACGGCGACGAGAGCATCGGCAAGATCATCGCCGACGCCATGGAGCGTGTGGGCAAGGAAGGTGTTATCACCGTTGAGGAAGGCCGCGGCCTGGAAGACGAACTGGACGTGGTTGAAGGTATGCAGTTCGACCGCGGCTACCTGTCTCCGTACTTCATCAACAACCAGGACAACATGTCCGTAGAGTTGGAAGACCCGTACATCCTGCTGGTTGACAAGAAAGTTTCCAACATCCGTGAGCTGCTCCCGGTGCTGGAAGCCGTCGCCAAGGCTGGCAAGCCGCTGATGATCATCGCCGAGGACATCGAAGGCGAAGCGCTGGCCACACTGGTGGTCAACAACATGCGCGGTATCGTCAAGGTTGCCGCTGTGAAGGCGCCTGGCTTTGGTGATCGTCGTAAGGAAATGCTGCAGGATATCGCCATCCTGACCGGTGGTACCGTGATTTCCGAAGAAGTGGGTCTGACTCTGGAGAACACTACTCTGGACGACCTGGGTACTGCCAAGCGCATCAATATCACCAAGGAAAACACCACGGTGATCAACGGCGCCGGCGCTGAAGCGGACATTGAAGCTCGCGTTGAGCAGATCCGCAAGCAGATCGAAGACAGCTCTTCCGATTACGACAAGGAGAAGCTGCAGGAGCGCGTGGCCAAGCTGGCTGGCGGTGTTGCCGTGGTCAAGATTGGCGCTGGCTCCGAAGTGGAAATGAAGGAGAAGAAGGCCCGCGTTGAAGACGCACTGCACTCGACCCGCGCTGCGGTAGAGGAAGGTGTTGTTGCCGGTGGTGGTGTTACCCTGATCCGTGCCATTGCGGCGCTGGACAAGGTTGATGCTATCAACGAGGAGCAGAAAGCGGGTGTCAACATCCTGCGTCGTGCGATGGAAGCGCCGCTGCGCCAGATCGTACAGAACGCCGGTGGCGAGCCTTCTGTTGTCGTCAACAACATTCGTGCGGGCGAGGGCAGCTACGGCTATAACGCCGCCACGGAAGAGTATGGCGACATGCTGGAAATGGGTATCCTGGATCCCGCCAAGGTGACCCGCTCCGCGCTGCAGGCTGCGGCTTCCGTTGCTTCCCTGATTATCACCACCGAAGCCATGGTGGCGGATGAGCCGGAAGACGAGAAAGCCGGCGGCGGCATGCCGGACATGGGTGGCATGGGCGGAATGGGAGGCATGGGCGGCATGATGTAAGCCTCCCGTAACCTCTCTCCGCAAGCCGGAGACCCGAAAAACCCGCGTGGGAAGCCTGCGCGGGTTTTTTTGTGTCTCGCTGGTGACGGCATGATTTGACAAGAAAAACCTTTGCCTTTGTGCAATTGTTTCATGACCTGTCATATTCCCTTTGCTAGACTCGGCAACCGGTCCATTTTTAACGTGTCGCTGAATGTCTGAATCCGCAACCGCATCTTTTATTCGCCCCGGCAAAGTCGTGTTGCTTTTGCTGATCGGGCTGCTTGTCTATGGGGTGGCACTGGTTATCTGGATACCTGCCGGATGGGTCTGGCGTCAGGCATCGCCCCACATTACGCTTCCTCCCCAGGTGCAGGTACAGCAGGTGTCTGGTACTGTCTGGCATGGTGTCGCCGGTGTGGTTGTTGCCGGGTACCCGGTTCGTGCCAGTTGGGAGCTGGACTGGCCTTCGGTTACCTCCATGCAATGGCCATTGCAGGTATCAGTTGCCACGTCGCAGTCGCAACTGAACGGTGATGTCGTTGTCGGCTGGCCGGGCAATGTGAATCTGGATGCGCGAGGCCGGGTGGCCGTCTCGGAATTTGAGGATCTGATTCGCCAGAGTGGCGGCGCCATGATTGAAGGCGATGTCACGATTGACCGCCTGCGGGTTGTCTGGGAGGACAATCGCCTGGCGGATGCCCGGGGCTATGGCCGCTGGGGCGGCGGGCCAGTCACCTGGCCAATGGGAAATCAGACGGGACGGGCCGACTTTCCACCGATGGAGGCGAACCTGGATACGACGGGCAACGGCATAGCCCTGACCGTACAGGAGCAGGGTGGTCAGGGACCGGCTGCGGACGCCAGCATTCAGTGGAACGGAATGATGGAGTTGCGCGTGTACAAGCGCATGATTGATCTGGCGGACCAGCCCTGGTCGGGTTCGGCTCAGCCCGACGATGTCGTGTTCCGTGTCCGGCAGCCGTTGCTGCCCGGAGGGTTCTGATGGCGGCGCTCTCATTTGAACGGCAAGCCCGTATCGCCAGATTGCTGGCCAACCTGGTTCTGGTGGCCTTGGTGGTGTACAGCGGTATAACCCTGGCACGGGTCACCTGGCTGGTACTCTGGAATGAACCGGTGGTTGTCAGTGCCGGAGTGGATGGTGTGGGGCGCGATGGTCGGCAAGCGTCCCTGAATACGCCGATATCCAGTTACGAGCTGTTCGGTCGCCCCCAGGGGGAGGAGCGGGTGGCTGAGGTAATTCGTCGTTCAGCGCCGGAGACCGGCCTGAAATTACGGCTGGAAGGGGTGTTGCTGGCGGAGCGCCCGGAAGACTCAGGTGCTATAGTTGCTGGAAGTAACGGCGAAACCGAACATTATCGGGTGGGTGACGCGCTCCCGGGGAACGCCGAATTGGCAGAAGTGGAAGAGGGCCGTATCCTGATCCGCCGAAACGGGCGGTATGAATCCCTGGCCTTTGAAGAGCAGGTCAGCAGTGATTCGCTGGTTGCGGAGGAGCCACCGGAAGCGGCAGAATCGTCTCCCGACGAGTTTATCGCCAACGCTCGGGATCAGTTGGAAAGTCAGGGCGCGGCGGCACTGGCAGCCTACGGACTGTCACCCGCGGATGAATCCGGCGCGGGAGGCTATGTGTATGACGGTTCCAATGCCATGCTCAATGCCGTCAATCTGCAAGCCGGAGACGTGATAACCGCCATTAATGGACAGCGTCTGGGTGATATTGAACAGGACAAAGCGTTGTTGGACAGTTGGCGCACGGAGCCTCAGCTGGAAATTGAAATTGAACGGGACGGTTCCACCCTGACCGTGAGTTATGCCATACCCGAGCAGTGGCGCTGACCGGGTTCATCGATAACAGGACGAAATCGCCAGATGTATAACCATAAGACAAATCTGTTTCGGGCCATCGCACTGGTCCTCCTGATGCCCCTGATGTCCCTTGCCTATGGACAGGAAGAGACCTGGCGCCTGAACCTCAAGGACGCGGATATCCGGGCGTTTGTCACCCAGGTGGCGGATATTACAGGCTACAGTTTTGTGGTGGATCCCAGGGTCAAGGGCAAGGTGACGGTGTTGTCCAGTGCGCCCATGAACAAGGACGAAATCTACGACCTGTTCCTGGCGGTATTGCAGGTGCATGGCTTTACCGCAATCCCGGGGGAAGAGGTGATCAAGGTGGTCCAGCAGGTGGACGCCAAGCAGTCGGCTGAATCCCTGGAGCGCTTCACCGAAACCCCCTCCGAACAACTGATTACCCGGGTCATCCAGATTGATAATGCCAACGCCCTGGAACTGGTACCCATCCTGCGGCCCCTGGTCGCAAAATATGGTCACCTGGCGGGCGTGGCGGCTGCCAATGCCCTGATAGTGAGTGACCATTCCGCGAACATCCGTCGCATTGAGCAGATTGTTCGGGAACTGGATAGCCCCTCCAAGTACGAAGTGGAAGTGATCCAGTTGAAAGAGGCCTGGGTCGGTGACCTGGTGGAACTGCTCAAGGAACTGGCGCCCGATGAGTTGGGGCAGGCCAACGGTGAGCGTGTTGCCCGCAAGTACAGTGTCACTGCCGACGAGCGCAGCAACCGCCTTATTCTGCGGGGCGATGAAACCTTCCGTGACAAGATGCGGGGCCTGATTCGTAAGCTGGACCAGCCTTCTGCCAGTGGCGGCACAATTAAAGTGATACGCCTGAAGCATGCCGACGCCGCGGACCTTTCCGAACTGCTCAAAGGCGTGATGGGTGAGCTTGCCGAGGAAACAGCCGGGGGAGGTTCTGGTTCCGCCCAGTCTGGCGCTCGTCGCAGTACCGGTTTTTCCGTGTTTGCCGATGAAGGGCTGAATGCCCTGGTCGTCCGCGGTGAGCCTTCCATGATGCAGGAAGCGGAACAGGTTGTGGCGCAGTTAGACGTGCGTCGGGCCCAGGTCATGATCGAGGCGGCCATTGTCGAAATCAGTGACGAACTGGGCCAGGACCTGGGTGTTCAGGTAGCCGTGGGCGATGAGTCTGGCGAGTCGACGCCGGTTGCCGGTACCAATTTTGGCAACGTGGGTCGTAGCCTGGGCGATGTGCTGGGTGCGATTGTTAACGACTCCATCATTGCGCCTGCCACCGGCGGTATTACTGTGGGTGCGGGTGAGCGGGATGAGGACGGCTTGAGCTGGGGTGTTCTGCTGCAGGCGCTGTCGACCTCCGCGGCGGCCAACCTACTGTCGACACCCAGTATCATCACCTTGGATAACCAGGAATCAGAGATTATCGTCGGCCAGAATGTGCCCTTCAGAACCGGCCAGTCCACAGTCACCGGTGATGGCACCACCAACCCCTTTACCACTATTGAGCGCCGCGACATCGGTCTGACCCTGAAAGTCACGCCGACCATCAGCGCCGACGGCCTGGTGCGCCTGGTGGTGGAGCAGACCACCGAAGATATCGCGGAAAGTGTCGCGGACGCCTCGGATATTGTAACCAGCAAGCGTGAGATCAAAACCACGGTGTTGGCGGATGATGGCGAAACCATCGTGCTCGGTGGCCTGATGAAGGATGATCTGCAAATCAACCGCAGCAAGGTGCCCCTGCTGGGTGATATCCCGTTGCTTGGCCGGTTGTTCTCCTCGGAGTCCGAGCGCCGCATCAAGCGCAACCTGCTGGTGTTCCTGCGCCCGAAGATCCTTTTGGACAAGGCCGACTCCGTGGCTATGACGTCCGAGAAGTATAACGGTTTGTGGGAAGTGAACCTGGGTGTACGAAAGAAACTCGGGTTGCCTGAACCTGAACAGCGGCCTGATATCGATATCCTGTTCAACCCCGGCCCGGATCGGATCCAGTAATCGCCTCAGGCTGGCAGTGGCGGCATCGGGCAATCCAACTGATCCGCCACCAGTCTCATCATTTCATATTCTGTGACATCCACTCGGCCGTCGTGGGTCACACAGTGGCCGGCTGCATCGATGATGGCCGGCTTCAGCAGGGGAGAGAGCTGGTTCAGGGTTGCCAGTGCCTGCTGTAGCTCTTTTAGCGATACCCTTGTCTGTAGCGTTCCTGCTTCGCTTTGGCTGGCAAAACCGGCCATGGCTTCCTGGTATAGATTCTCCGCTTCGTCTCCGATGCGGGCACCTGCCCTGGCTTGCAGGCTCATAAGGCACTTCAGCGCAGGTAGCACGGCTTTATAACTGCGGTACCGTACTGGCACCACCCGCGCGGACTCAGGCATTAGATGGCGTTTTAGGAAGCTGCTCATGGCCAATTCAAACAGGGTGACTTTCCGGTCGGTACCAATCAGCTGTCGTACGGCGGTATGAAGTCCATCCCTCTCTTCCGGATCGAGTTTCCGTAATGCCGGCATGGCCAGTTCCAGTGCGGGGAAACGGATCGCGGCGCCGAGTCGTTCGACGGCGGGCAGCAGCTTGTCCAGAATGTCCCGTTGGGGGCTGAGTAACGGGTGGCGGGCAATCTGCGCCAGTGCGTTGTCCTGCTCGTTACGGGGCAGGGTGTGAATCAGCAGGGCGTAGCAGAGCTGGACAGCGCCGG
Organism: Marinobacter sp. NP-4(2019); assembly: GCF_003994855.1. Lineage (NCBI taxonomy): Bacteria > Pseudomonadati > Pseudomonadota > Gammaproteobacteria > Pseudomonadales > Marinobacteraceae > Marinobacter > Marinobacter sp. NP-4(2019). The sequence continues at coordinate 2,955,557 of NZ_CP034142.1, read as the reverse complement.
CGCGGGTGTAGAGCAGGTTGCGGAAGGTCTGGGGAATCTGCGCGAGCAGGGCGACGGCGTAGTCTTCGCCGCCACTGGTTACGGTGCCCACACTGCCGGAGAATCCGGCTGCCGGTTTTCCGGAACTCTGTTGCATACCGGCAAAGCCGGAGATATTGGCAGGGCGTGTTGTTGGCTGGCTGCGGGGCAGATCTGTTGAAGGTTCGGTATCCCTGAAGCGGCTGCGCAGGCGCGCCAGCATGCCGGGTTGGATGGCCTGGATGCGGTCCTCCACCGGCGGATGCGATGCCAGCAGCGATGACAGTTTCATGCGGGCACTTTCACCAAAACACATGTGGTTCATATCGCTGGCATGGCTGGTGGTGTCCAGATAACCTCCTTTCAGCCCGATCTTGAATAACGCGCCGGCTATGCCTTCCGGGTTACGGGTGAACTGGACCGCAGAGGCATCCGCAAGAGTCTCCCGCTGGCGGGAGACAGCGGCCTGGATCAATCGTCCGAAAAACACACCGATGTAACCGATCACCAGCAGCGCGAGACCAATCAGGCCCATGGCAGCCTGCCCGCGGCCATCCCGTGACCGGGAGGAATAGGTTGAGCGGTGGAATGAAGCGCGGACCAGGAAACCACCGATCTGGCCCAGCATCAGGATGCCGGCCAGGATGGCAATCAGCCTCACGTTCAGTCGCATGTCGCCATTGAGGATGTGACTGAACTCGTGCCCCACCACACCCTGAAGCTCGTCCCGGCTAAGCTGGGTCAGTGCTCCGTGGGTGACCACCATCACGGCCTCGCCCGGTGTGTAGCCGGCGACAAAGGCGTTGATGCCGGTCTCATGATCCATGACGTATAGCTGAGGTACGTTAACCCCGCTGGCGATGGCCATTTCTTCGACGATGTTTCGCAATTTGCGTTCACCGGCATCCCGGGTGTCCGGATCAATTTCGCGAGCGCCGACCATCTTAGCCACGCGTTCGCCACCGCCGGCCAGGTCCACCCAACGTATCAGTGAACCCAGGACGATCAGGATGATCACCGTGCCGGCCGTCATCGCGCCATGACGGCTGAGTAGCCAATTCTGGAACGCCAGTCCGGACGACTCGCTGCGGGTGACAAAGTAGCCCACAAGGCAGACCGCCAGAGTGATGAGGATTACGGCGATCAGGAACAGGGCAACCAGCAGTGTGGTATTGCGCCGGGCACTGGCCTGGCGCTGGAAAAAACCGGGATGAGCCATGGACAACGGCCTCAGAAGGCCACTTTGGGCGCCCGGCGGGCCTCGGGAGATTCGAGTTCAAGCTGGGCTGTTGGCTTGAAGGCGAACAGTCCGGCGATCACGTTGTTGGGGAACTGCTCCCGGAAGATGTTGTAACCCATCACTCCGTCGTTGTAGGCCTGGCGGGCAAAGGCCACCCGGTTCTCCGTGCTGGACAGCTCTTCCATCAGTTGTTGGACGGTCTCGTTGGCTTTCAGCTCCGGGTAGTTCTCGGAGACGGCGTAGAAGTTGGCCAGGGCCTTGGTCAGCAGATTTTCCGCCGAACCCAGCCGTTGCATACGGGTGCTTTCGCCGGGGTCGCTGGCGGCGTCTTTCTGGGCGCTGACCGCATTGTTGCGGGCTTCCATCACGGCCGTCAGTGTATTGCTTTCATGTGCCATGTAGGCTTTGGTGGACTCCACCAGATTGGGGATCAGATCATGGCGGCGCTGAAGCTGCACATCAATCTGGGCAAACCCGTTCTTGAACTGATTACGAAGAGACACCAACTGGTTATAGATGTACACCAGATAGAATACTGCAACCGCAATAACGATTAATCCAATGATGGTGGTTCCCATGGCAACTCCTTGAAACGGGTGGGGACAATTCGGACCTCGGGGTCTGATGATCAGGCGTTATTTTCAACTATTTTCTGGTGAAAGCCAGCCACGAAGGTCTCAAAATCATCAGGTAGTAGAGGCTTGCTGAAGAAGTAACCCTGCGCCAGCTTGCAGCCGCGCTGGGTCAGGTAGTATTCCTGCTCGGCGGTTTCGACCCCTTCTGCCACCACTGACAGATTCAGGCTCCGGCCCAGGTCGATGATGGTATTGGCAATGCGGGTGTCGTCTTCGTTCACCAGCAGATCCCGGATGAACTGTTTGTCGATTTTCAGGTGCTGCACCGGCATGCGCTTCAGGTAGGTCAGTGAGGAATAGCCGGTGCCAAAGTCGTCCACCGCGATGCCGATCCCCGCGTTGTGAAGCCGGTGGAGTTTTTCAACTGCATCCTCAAGGTTGGTCATGAAACTGGTTTCCGTGACTTCGAGTTCCAGGCGACCGGCTGGAATTTTGTGTCGTTCCAAGGTGTCTAGGATGTCATCAACAATGGTGTCCCGGCGTAACTGCACAGCCGACAGGTTGATGGCAATACGCAGGGGCATGCCATCGGCCGCCCAGCGTGCGGCCTGGCAGCATGCCTGGTCCAGAACCCACTGTCCGATCTCGACAATGCTGCCGTTGACCTCGGTAATCGGAATAAAGAGATCCGGTGGCACCAGGCCCCTGACCGGGTGATCCCAACGTATAAGGGCTTCCGCACCAATAATCCGACGGCTTTCCAGGTTAATCTGGGGTTGATACACCAGATGGAATTCGTGGTTTGCCAACGCCTTTGACAGTTCCTTCTCCAACTGCTTTCGCTCACGGATCTCCCGGTCGATACTGGCGACATAAAACTGAAAGTGGCTGTCGCCACTCTGTTTGGCCAGGGCCATGGTCTGTTCCGCGCACTGCAGCAGCCGGTCAGCCTTGGCGGCGTCATTCGGGAACATGGCGATGCCCAGGGTAGCGGTCATGGCGACGGTCTGGCCATCCAGGATCACCGGTTGATTGATGCAGTCCAGAATATGTTCGGCGGTATCCGCGGCCTGGTACCCGTCCCGCAGGCCTTTCTCGACCACAACAAACTGGTCGCTTCCCAGGCGAGCAATGGTAAACCGATGACTGCCGAGTTGCTGCATCAGGCGATCCGCGATGGTTTGCAGGATAAGGTCGCCGGTACTGAACCCACATTGTTCATTCACGGACTTGAAGTCATCAATGCCGCAGACCATCAGGGACAAGGTATTCTTTCTGGTCTCCGATTCCTCTATGTCTGCCTTGAGCAGATCCATAAACGTCTCTCGGCTGGGCAGGCCGGTCAGTTGATCGTAGCGGGATAACCGGTTAACGCGATCTTCCGCTTCACGGTGGCGTTTCTGGGTGTCGCCGATGGAAGCCAACAGGTTATTGGTGGCATTGACCCAGAGGCCCAGTTCATCGGCCTGATGGCCCTGAGGGAGTGTTAGCAGGCGGTCGTCCGGGTGTTCGGGGTTGACCTGTTTTACGGAATGGACGATGCGTAGCAGCGGCCGTGTCACTAGCAGGTGGAAAACCACATACAGGGCCATCCCAAGAATGACCGCCGTAGCGATACCGGAGATAAATGTAACGGCAGCGCGTTCAAGCCAGGTCCGTGCTGCAGGGGCGGTGTCATAGTGGACTTCCAGGTAGCCGTAGATGGTATCCGGGCTACCGGGGCGCGACAGTGATTGCCTGTATTCCCGCTCCGGACTGAAGATAGGATCGGTAATGGGCCGGAACGGGTTTTGTTGCAGTGGCCGGTTGCCGGACCCCAGGGGCTCGCCATCCGGATGCGTGATGCTGGCCTGATGCATGGCTTCCTGCTCGAAAAGCCCATCCACGACTTGTTGAGCCAGCTCTGAGTCGATACTGAAGACGGCCTGGGTGGCTGCGTCATGAACCAGTGCGATGGTTTGAACCGCGTGATCGTCAAGCGCGCGGGACACACGGCTGACATCCAGGGCAACCTGAATGGCGCTGATAATGATGCCACTGATCAGTGCGACACCTAATACCCATCGTAGGACCCGGTAACTCAGGCGATGTTCTACCTCAAAGCTGTTTTGCATGAAGGCTCGTTATCATCCGTTACGTCAGGATCAGCTCCCGTTCTGTCGGTTGGGCGCCGGATCGACTGCGATTTGTTATTGTTCAGTATGGTCCATATTTGTGCCGCTGCACCCAGTATCGGCGATTTTTGCAAAGTTTTCAGGGGGGGCGCTGTGTCAATTTGTAAGGTTTTTTAGAGCACAAACGAAAAACGCCCGCTGAGCAGCGGGCGTTTTTCTGTGCCGTACTGAATCAGCACGGTTTCGGGAGCTGTATTACGCCAGGTTTTCGTTAACGAAATCCCAGTTTACCAGCTTCCAGAATGCTTCCAGGTAGTTCGGACGGGAGTTGCGGTAATCGATATAGTACGCGTGCTCCCAGACGTCAACGGTCAGAACCGGCTTGTCGGCACCGGTCAGCGGCGTTTCCGCGTTGCTGGTATTGACGATAGCAACGCTGCCGTCAGCCTTCTTCACCAGCCAGGTCCAGCCGGAACCGAAGTTGTTGGCAGCCTTGTCATTGAACTCTTTCTTGAACTCTTCGAAAGAGCCAAACGCCTTGTTGATGGCATCCGCGGCTGCGCCGGTTGGCTCACCGCCACCATTGGGGCTCATGCAGTGCCAGTAGAACGTGTGGTTCCAAACCTGAGCGGCGTTGTTGAACAGTGGGCCGCTGGCGCTTTTGATGATGTCTTCAAGTGACTTGTTGGCGTTGTCCGTACCTTCAACCAGGCCGTTCAGCTTGGTCACGTAGGTGTTGTGGTGTTTGCCGTAATGGTATTCGAGTGTTTCCTGAGAGATGTGTGGTTCCAGTGCGTTTTTTTCGTACGGTAGTGCGGGAAGTTCAAATGCCATGAGGTCGTTCTCCCTGGTTCTCTCTGTTTATGTGAATGACGCTTATGTGAATATAGGGCTGCTTTGAGTTATATCAACCCTTTGGTGTTAAAGAACTTTTAAACTCGGGGCTGCCGGGCAGGAACTGTGCGCAGTTCTTGACCCGCCATACCAGCTCTTCGTAACTGTCCGCCAGGATGTTGACGTGCCCGAGCTTCCGGCCCGGGCGTTCACCTTTATTATAGAGGTGAACATGAGCGTAAGGCAGTTCCAGGATACGTTCAATGTCTCCATGCTCGCCGATGATGTTGATCATGCAGCTCACGCCCCGGGGGGCAACGTTGCCCAGCGGATGCCCGCTGACCGCGCGGATATGGTTTTCGAACTGGCTGGTCATGGCGCCTTCAATGGTCCAGTGGCCGGAATTATGAACTCTCGGGGCCATTTCGTTGGCGACCAGGCCAGTGGCGGTTTCAAACAGTTCCAGTGTCAGTACGCCGACGTAGTCCAGCTCGTTCAAGAGTGCCTTGATGTAGCGTTCGGCATCGTCCTGAATGTGTTTCTCCAGGCCCGGTGCCGGGGCGATGGAGTAGCGCAGGATGCCTTCGTGGTGGGTGTTTTCGGCGATAGGGTAGAAGGCGAGTGCTCCGTCTTCGCCGCGCACGGCGATGATGGATACTTCCCGCTGAAAGTCGACAAATTTTTCCACGATCAGCCGTGGGTGGCCGATGGCCTCCCAGGCAGCGGCGGCGTCTTCCGGGCTTTTGAGCACAGCCTGGCCTTTGCCGTCATACCCTTCGGTATTGGACTTGGCAACGACGGGGCAGCCGAGTTCTTCGGCGGCAGCCTGCAGGGATTCGGCGCTGTCTGCGATTTTCCATTCCGGCGTGGGAATGCCCAGTTGACCGAACAGGGTTTTCTCGGCTTCGCGATTCTGGCACACCTGGAGTGCGCGCGGGCAAGGGTGCACTGGTTTGTGTGCGGCAATTTTTTCGGCCACCTCGACCGGCAGGTGTTCGAATTCGTAGGTGACCCGATCAACGCGGGAGAGGAAGTCATCCAGGTACTCGCCTTCGCGGTCGATGATGACTTCGCCCAGGCCGGCGCTGGGGCTGCCGGACATGTCATAGAATACAAACGTCTTGGCCAGCGGGTAACCGGCCAGGGCCAGCATGCGTCCCAGTTGGCCGGCGCCTAGTACACCAATTCTCATCTGTGTTCTCCTGGCATCATAGGCCATTTGTCTTGGTGGCGGAGCAGGGTGGGGAGGTCTTTATAAAAAAACTCCGCTTTAACTCGCTTTGCTCAGACAGGCGGTGTTTTTTTATAAAGACCTCCCCACCCTGCTCAATGAACTTTTGAGTCCGATGGTCGGGTTGTTGGATTACGGCTGCGCCTAATCCAACACAACCCCCGCGCTTTATTGATCCCGGGGATCGGGATTATCCAGAACCGTCTGTGTCTGATTCTTGCGGAACTCATCGACGGCTTTACGCACGTCATCATTGAACGTTCCGACAATCTGCGCCGCCAGCAGGCCTGCGTTGGTGGCGCCGGCCTTGCCAATTGCCAGTGTACCAACGGCAATGCCGCCCGGCATCTGGACGATGGACAGCAGCGAATCCAGGCCGTTAAGGGCTTTGGACTGAACGGGAACTCCCAGCACCGGCAGTGAGGTCTGGGATGCCACCATGCCCGGCAGGTGGGCGGCGCCGCCGGCGCCGGCGATGATGACTTTCAGGCCGCGCTCGGAGGCTGTTTTTGCGTAGTCGAACAGCAGATCCGGTGTGCGGTGGGCCGACACCACCCGGGTTTCATAGGCTACGCCGAGTTTGTCGAGCATGTTGGCGGCGTGTTCCATGGTGGGCCAGTCCGATTTGGAGCCCATGATGAGACCTACAAGCGGCTGCATATGCAACAGTCCTGTGTATGTTAGAAAGCCGGCCATTGTATGTTTTGACTAATTACCATGCAAACTTGGTGTTCCGCCTGGCTTTGTTGGCGGGCCGTCATTTTAATGAATCCGTCAGTGCGGGTATTATCAGGCCTTATTATCCGAACCGTCCATATTCCGGGAGTTGTAATGGAACCAATCCGTCCAGATGACGATGAACTGAGAGCTGGGTCCCCTGTTGGCAGTGCGCCGAGGAAGTCAGAACCTGCCGGGAAGCCGAAAGCGTCTGCCGGTAACGGGTCAGGTGGTGGAAAGGGGAGGTCGCGTTCTTCCAGGGCTCCGAATCCGAACGGAGGCGGGAGCGGTGGTGGCGGTCGCGCCGGGTTGTGGGTCGCCCTGATTCTGTTGGCTGTTGTTGCCGGGGGTGGCTGGTTCAGTCAGGCAAAGCAGATCGAGGCCCTGGAAAGCCAGCTGGAGGAAGCAGATTATTGGGCTCGGCAAAGCAAGCTGGCCTTGGCGCGGTTTGAGGGGGATCTGTCTGAAACCGGGGAGAATCTGGAGGAGAAAGGCCGATCCATCGAACAGACGCTGGCGGATCAGGACGAGCGGCTGGATACGGCGGACAGTGAAATTCGCAAGCTCTGGGCCATTGCCAATGAGCGCAACAAGAAGCGCCTGGATGAGCATGACGCGCGTCTCGAGGCGTTGGCCGGTGCCGTGGAAAAAGAGGTGGGAGTCCGTGAGCAGTTGGCCGCGTCAGTGGACAATCTGGAGTCATCTCTTTCAAGCGAGCTTGCCGCCCTGCGTAAGGAGCTTGGGCAGCAGATTGTCAGCCTGAAGGAGTCCACTGCGCAGACAGATAAGCGGCTGACAGAGCTGAATTCTGCCCTGGAGGGTGTGGACCAGTTGGTTGATCGTCGTATACAGCGGTTTGAGCGGGAGCAGAAGCTGGGCATCGATGGCCTGGAAGGGCGCATTGGGGCTCTGGAGAAGAAGATGGAAGCCAGTGCCAATGGCAGTGATGTGAGAGCTATCCGTTCCGAGTTGGGTTCATTGAAGCGAACGGTTGATGCCATTGATTCCTCCCGGGCACAGCTGACGGCGAGGCTGGTACGACTATCCGAGCAGGTGGATGAGTTGAGGCGCTAGACCTTGCGGTAGCTCTCAGTTCTGCCGTTTTGCGATTGCTATGATCGGGGCACTCGCAAAGGACGAAGAGTGAATAACAATGAAAACCCGATTGTCTGTAACGCTTTTGCCGATGCTGATGCTGATGCTGGTTTCCGGTTGCACCGTTTACCAATCCATTGGCAAGAGCGTTGGATCTTTTCTGCACCCTGTCTCGGGTCACGATTTTGTCCATATCGCGAACGATCAGTGGAACCGGGACAACGCGCTGCTCTATTTCTACCGTCCTCATTCCCAGTGGGCGGCGGAGGAAATCGAGGCCCCCAGCGTATACATTGATGACACGCATTACTTCAATATCCGCAATGACAGCTTTACCTGGCTGGAGGTCAGCCCCGGCGAGCGTCATATCGCGATGCGGCGGCCACTGCTGGGGCTGGAGGGGCTGAACTCATTCAGTCTCAGCCTGATTGCCGATGCCACGCTTGACGTCAAAGCCGGTGGCATTTACTACCTTCGTTACAACGAACTGTCGGAACCGGAGCAACCGCACCCGGACCTGGATCCGGAGCATCCGTTGGCGCAGGGTGATCTGCAACTGGTTCCCCGTGGTTATGCCATGCAGGCGACGGAGCTGGTGTCCACCCGTTTCCTCAACAGTGACTTGCTGGCCCCGAACCACGCAGGAACTTCCATTGTGGAGGCCACCGAAGCCGTCAATAAAGAACGCCGACGAGAGGAGAATGCGGAGGCATCCGGCGGCTGGTGGATTTTCTGACGGCTCTGGATTGACCAAAGCGACACAGAGTGTGAGCAGTATCACGATTGTAGAACCCCGGGGGCATTACTACACTTAGGTCAGGTAAATGCACAGGGTAATAGGATATGTCATTGAAGGATTCGCTGTTGCACGGTGTGAGCCGGTTTTCCGATGAGCTGGTACCTGCGGCTGTTCGCGCCGCCGGAGAGAAAGTCGAAGAGTTCAGGCAGCGCCTGGATCACCTTAACCGCACGTTGGCGGAGCGGGCTTTGCCCGGTGACCGCAAGCGACGGGTCAGTGAGCTGTCACTGCAGAGAAAAGCCAGGGATGCGGGCCAGAGGGAGCCGGATCTGAAGGTGGTCGATGGTGAGAAAAAATCGTAAGCGGGCATTGTAGCTCTTGATCAAAAAATGCCCGCTTTTTAATGGCTTGCCACTTTTTTTGGAAAATTCCCGGAAAATATTTGACACCGCCGACCAAATGCTTAAAATGCGCGTCTCACTTGGTTGAGACAGCAACGCTGACTTAACAAATCGCGAAAGCGGCAAGTGAGCGGTTGATGAAAGTTGGGTGGTTAGCTCAGCTGGGAGAGCATCGCCCTTACAAGGCGAGGGTCACTGGTTCGATCCCAGTACCACCCACCATTTTCATTCAGCATCACCGGACCACCCCGTCCGGTTTCAGGTTTCACCTTTACAGGTCTGCGGACCGAGAGGCTGAAATTGATGCGGAGCGGTAGTTCAGCTGGTTAGAATACCGGCCTGTCACGCCGGGGGTCGCGGGTTCGAGTCCCGTCCGCTCCGCCATTTTTCTTATTCCCGGGTGGTTAGCTCAGCTGGGAGAGCATCGCCCTTACAAGGCGAGGGTCACTGGTTCGATCCCAGTACCACCCACCATTTTCTCCCCTTCGAATGGATATGTATGCCGAGCCAGCAGGTTGTCGGTGTTTTTGCGTGTCTGTGTGGTCAGCTTGTTGGATTACGGCTTCGCCTAATCCAACCTACATCAAGACCGCCGTCCCCGTAGGTCGGATTAGGCCCAAAGGGCCGTAATCCGACACCACGCACTCTGGCGTTACTTGCCAATCAACGACTGCCCACACACCCGCACAACGTTCCCATTCACGCCACTTGAGCCAGGGTTGCAGTACCAGGCGATGGCCTCAGCCACGTCCACTGGCTGGCCGCCCTGGGACAGGCTGTTCATACGCCGGCCCGCTTCGCGGATGGTCAGGGGCATGGCCGCTGTCATTTGCGTTTCGATGAAGCCCGGTGCAATGGCGTTGATGGTGATGCCATTCTTCAGCTGTTTCGCCATGGCTTCGACGTAGCCGATAACGCCGGACTTGGCGGTGGAGTAGTTGGTCTGGCCAAAGTTACCAGCGATACCGCTGATGGAGGAGATGCACACAATACGGCCGTTCTCGCGCAGCAGTTCCCGGTGCATCAGTTCCTCGTCAATCAGTTCTTCTGCACTCAGGTTGACGGCGATGGTCATATCCCAGAAGTGCTCCGGCATGTTGCCAAGGGTCTTGTCACGGGTGATGCCGGCATTGTGAATCACCAGGTCAATGCCACCGAAGTGTTCTTCCACGAAATCAGCAATCAGTTTCGGGGCGCCGGCATCGGTGATGTCGCAGGCCAGGGCCTTGCCCTTGATGGCGTCGGTGACTTTCTGGAGTTCTTCCATGGCGGGCGGAATATCCAGACCGATGACCGTTGCACCGTCACGCGCCAGGGTTTCGGCAATGGAGGCACCGATGCCGCGGGAGGCGCCAGTCACCAGGGCAACCTTGCCGGACAGCGGAGCCACGGGGTTGGTGGCTGCTGTTTCAGCGCGCTTGCCGATGCGGGCCACCTGGCCGGACACATAGGCCGAGCGGGGTGACAGGAAGAAACGGATGCTGGAGTCCAGTTGCTTGTCCGCGCCCGGTGCCATCCACAGCAGGTTGGCGGTGGCGCCTTTCTTGCCGATTTCCTTGCCCACGGCACGAACAAAACCTTCCAGTGCCTGCTGGGCGGCTGCCTGGGCCGGTTTGCGACAGGTGGCGGGGTCCTGTCCGATGACCAGTACACGGGCGTTGCCGCCGAGCTTCTTGATGGTCGGGTGATAGAAATCATACAGCGCGCGCAGATCGTCAGGAGACTTCATGCCAGTGGCGTCAAACACCAGGGCCGAAAACTTCTCATTGATATCACCGCTGACATCCAGGGGTTGGGCCTTGTTGCCAGCCTTGGCGGAATCCTTCAGAGTATCCGGACCGTCCGCATGAAGTATCCTGGCAGCGCTGGCACCCAGCACACTGCCGATAGCGCCAATGGCCTTGGCACCGCCGGCGGCGCCTACCAGAACATTGCCTTCAATGAATGGCTGGTCGCTACGCTTCCAGCGTTTAAGGGGGACGGGGGATGGCAGACCGAGGGACTGGGCGGCTGTTTTGCCCACCGGCGTATTGACGAGCTTGAGGTAGAGGTCAGACATACGAGCTTCCTTAGTATGTGTTCAACGGTGGCCACGTATCCGCACGCACCGTGATCTATGGTTTTCAGTCGTTGTACAGGTTAAGGATTCAGGCGGCATTTGGATTGACTCAATGCCCTGACCGGATTGTCAGGCATGCCAATGAGCCAGACCCGGTTAGCGCTAGACTGCTCCGCAATGGATACACTCGTTGTTAATACAGGATCACATCATGGCACAGGCTCAGAAAACCACACAGAAGAAAACCACGTCGACTACCCGCAAGACCAGGGCCAAGGCACCGGCCGGTATTCGCCGGGTTGCTGTTATTGGTGGTAATCGGGTTCCGTTTGCCCGTTCCAATACCGCCTACAGCAAAATCAGCAACCAGGAGCTGCTCACTTCGGCGCTGCGGGGACTGGTAGACCGTTATGGCCTGCAAGGCCAGCGTATGGGAGAGGTGGTTGCCGGTGCGGTGATCAAGCATTCCCGCGATTTCAACCTGACCCGTGAGTCCGTTCTCAGCTCCGGCCTGGCACCGGAAACCTCGGCTTATGATATCCAGCAGGCGTGTGGCACCGGCCTGGAAGCTGCCATCCTGGTGGCTAACAAGATTGCTCTGGGTCAGATCGAATGTGGTATCGCCGGTGGCACCGACACCACCTCCGATGCACCCATTGGCGTCGGCGAAGGATTGCGTGAAATTCTCCTCGATCTCAATCGCGCCAAAACCACCAAGGACCGACTGAAAATTCTGGGGCGTTTCCGTCCGGGCCATCTGGTGCCGGAAATTCCGGAGAACGGCGAACCGCGTACCGGGCTGTCCATGGGTGACCATTGTCAAATCACTGCCCATGAGTGGAATATTCCCCGCGATGAGCAGGACCAGTTGGCCTTTGAGAGCCACCAGAAGCTGGCCAAAGCCTATGAAGAAGGCTTCTTCGATGACCTGATCACTCCGCTGGCGGGGCTCGACAAGGACAACATCCTGCGCCCGGACACCACGCTGGAGAAGCTGGCGACGCTCAAGCCTTGCTTTGATCGTGAAAACGGCACCATGACCGCCGCCAACAGCACAGCGCTGACCGATGGCGCCTCCTGCGTACTGCTGGCCAGCGAAGAGTGGGCCAAGGCCAATAACCTGGAAGTGCAGGCTTACCTGACCTTCTCCGAAGTGGCTGCCGTGGATTTCGTGGACAAGAAAGAAGGCCTGCTGATGGCACCGGCCTACGCCGTGCCGCGGATGCTGGAGAAAGCCGGGCTGACTCTGCAGGACTTTGATTTCTATGAAATTCACGAGGCGTTTGCGGCACAGGTACTGTCCACCCTGAAAGCCTGGGAAGACCCCGCTTTCTGCAAGGACCGTCTGGGCCTGGACAAACCGCTGGGCAGCATTGACCGCAGCAAGATGAACATCAAGGGCAGCAGTCTGGCAACTGGCCATCCGTTTGCCGCGACCGGTGGCCGTATTGTGGCAACCCTGGCGAAATTGCTGGAGCAGAAAGGCAGCGGCCGTGGCCTGATTTCCATCTGTGCTGCCGGTGGTCAGGGGGTTACGGCGATCCTCGAGCGATAAGTTTCGGGGTTCTTTGGAAAAAACTGAACTTTCCCTTTGACAGACGCGGGTGCGGCCCTTATCATGCGCACCTCGTTGATCGGGGGTTCCCCGGACAACAACCAGTTTGATGCGGGGTGGAGCAGTCTGGTAGCTCGTCGGGCTCATAACCCGAAGGTCGTTGGTTCGAATCCAGCCCCCGCTACCATTATTGAAATAAGGCCAGCGTAAGCTGGCCTTATTGCTTTTAAGCGGGGGCTTTTGAGTCGCCAACTTTCTATCGGCACTGCGTGCCGCTTTGTTGGCGCCGCGAACGCTTGAACGCGTTCGCTCCCCGCTACCACTTAAAAAAGCCGGTCTTTGACCGGCTTTTTTTGTTTCTGGGAGGCAGTAGTAGGTCGGATTAGGCGAAGCCGTAATCCGACATGGTGCGCGGTCTTCCTAGATCAGGTGATTATCCCACTGAAGTTCGTGATGGGTTGCTGTCGGGGGCCGGTCTATGGCTTGCGAAACAAACGTAACCCGGCCCGTCCCTGAAGTGATCATGAAGGTTCCGTCGCGCAGCGCTTTGGCACCGGCGCAGTCAGGGATGTCAACTTCCCTGATAACACGCCCGTCCACGCCATCCAGAACAATCGTGACACCACCGCGGGGAGCCGTAATCGCGACGTGCCCGGTGATCGGGGACACCGCAACGCTGGCCGTATAGTTGGCCATACGTTGTTGCAGTGCTCTGGGTAGTGAAATCTCCTGGTAGTCCTTACCATCAAGGTGGCCGATCAGGGGCGGCGTCTGGTAGTCCGGGCCCTCGTATTGGTAACCCACCCAGACCTGACCATCCGGGCTCACATCAAGGTGACGGCAACTGAGTTGGTGATTGGAGGGTTGATAGCGACCGGTTATCTGGCCGGTTTGGCGATCGAGCAATACCAGGGCCGGCGACATGGAGGCCAGATTCTGTTTCAGGCGCGGGTAGTCGGGATGGGTCTGTATACCGCCCAGGGCAACAAGCAGAGTCCGGCCATCCGGGTGCAAGCGGATTTCGTGGGGGCCGATGCCATTCAGCGATAAACTGCCTACCCGACGATAACCGTCGGGTACATCGTAAATGGCAACGATTCCCTCACCAGTTTCGAAACGGTTGGCCGTAGCGTAGAGTCTGCGTCCATCCTGGCTGAAAACACCGTGACCATAAAAATGCTCTTTGGGGGCGGCTTTAACCTCGTGAAGTACGGTTCCGGTTCTTTCCTCCAGAACATAGAAGCGCCAGCCTGGCCGGCGTTCAAAGACCACGGTATGGCCTGAGTCTGGCCGGCGGCAACCGCCATGGCAGCGTGCAGGCACGGTTTGTTGCCAGCGTGTCTGTCCATCGCCTGTGACTCCCTGCAGGCCATAGCGGCCATCTGCAAGCCGGATGGCACCGACGTGAATGTCCGGGGAATCCCCGCTGGATATCAGCCGCTGGCAACCCGCCGTCTGGCTGACAACCAGTGTGCCGGCCATGGCGGCGAGTAAACGGCGCCGGGTAGGATTCACCGGCGCGGCGGTCGTGTTATCAGTCGCCATCGCTTGAATTGAATCCTCGTATCACACCCAGGGTGGTGGCCGCCTCATCGTTCAGCAGTTGTTGTAACTGGCTGAGAGACACGTGGAGCCCCTGGAGCTGGTAGAAGGATTCATCCTGAAGTAAGGGCGCCATGGCATTCGGTAGTTCGTCGAACCGCGCCAGAACGCGGGACAACTGATCTTCAATCCGTTGTGCCAGTGCCGGCTCATCGACTTCATCCATCCAGAGCGCAAGTCCGGGCATGAAATAATCATGGAGTCCCTGCACGCTGGCCCTGACGGCCGCCAGGGAATGCCCGCTGCGCCACGCGTCTGACGGATAGATTGAGCGTTTGTTGTTGCCGCGTAAGCCCATGGGCTCGGCCAGACGGCGTTCAACCAGTATTTCCAGCGCGGTCATGGCAGCTTTCATTGAGGTAGAGCGGTAGGCATCCTGGCTCAGGTAGTGTGGCTGGAAGGTTTGCCACTGCCGGTGAAGGTTCATGCTATTGGTGTGCAGGTGGCTACTTACGGCTTGTAATAACAGGCAGGCCGGTTCCGAGGGGAGGGCCTGGTCCGATTCATTAAGACGGTCATCAAACAGCAGGTACTCCACCATGGGAAACCCCTGGACAGCGACACCGCCGTCGGATACTCGCTGTGCTATGGATGTATCCGTCGCCGGAGACTTCAAGAGTTGACCGGCTTTTCGTGCCACCAGGTTTTTCGGGTCGGGCCAGAACTGGAACTGCCAGGCCAGGTTGTTTTGTTTCACCGGTCCGAAATCAACAAAGCGAACCGCCTGCCAGGCCTCAAACGCCGTGCGCCACTGTGCGGAGAGCTGGCTTCTGGCATCTTGAGAAGGTGCCGTGCAGTATGAGTTTGCCTTCGCTTCCAGATTGCCTGTTTCGGATGCGAGCTTGGCGTAACCAGATTCTATAAGGCTATGCCACTGAGGCAGTGGATCCGCGGAAGCAGATCCGGCTGCCATCAGCAATGCCAGCATGAGAGGTGCGGTTATTAGACGGCGGTCATGTGAAACCGGAAAACGTCGAAAAAAGCTCATCATCTATTGTTCTCAGGGAGTGAGTACTCAGAGCGATTCCAGAAACTTCAACAAAGCTTTCCTTTGATCTTTCGGCAATGCCTTGAACCGGTTCGTGGCTGCCGCAGCTTCACCGTCATGCCACAGTATGGCTTCCTCGATCGTTCTCGCCCTTCCATCGTGCAGGAAACCCGCCAGGGGATTAACGCTCTGCGCCAGGCCAATGCCCCACAGTGGCGGCGTACGCCATTCATGGCCGTTGGCCAGGAATTCGTCACGACCATCGGCCAGACCTTCACCCATATCGTGCAACAGCAGGTCGGTATAGGGCCAGATGGCTTGGTTGCTCAGATCCGGGCGGTCCTTGATGGTGCCAGTTGTGTAATAAGGGGTATGGCAACCCGCACATCCGATGTCGTTGAACAGGTATGCACCTTTCTGCACCTTGGGGCTTTCCAGGTTTCGCCGCGCGGGCACAGCCAGGCTACTGGCGTAAAAGGTGACGAAGTCGGCCACCTTGTCGCTGACTTCCGGTTCTCCACCGTGGGGGAACTGGTTGCATTTTTGTTCCGGGGTGCAATCGGTCGACCATTTTATGCTGGAGGTCAGACCCATGTCGCCGGCAAATGCGCCCATGCTTTGTTGGTGAATGTTGGGCTCGGCCGCCTTCCAGCCAAAGCGTCCTACCACGGTTTGTTGTGCTTCCGCATCCCAGACCCGGTTCACTTTTCCGGATATGCCATCGCTGTTCTGGTCTTCCGGGTCGGCCAGGTCGAGCAGGGTAGACTCGCGGATAGCCTGTAGCAGACCGAGACCGATCATTGGTGGTGCTACCCGGGGAGAGGTGAGCAAATTCTCCGGCAGGGGGCCGTAGTTCGGGTTGCGAATGCTGTAGACCGGCTTACGCAGCTCAAGTTTGTCGCCGTCGTCGTAGGTTTCCGTGATGGTTTCCCATTCCAGAACCATGTCGGCCTCGGGTTTCATGCCCGATATCGCTGCGGTCTGTAGCTGGCTTCCATAAACGGGCGCAGGCTTGAAGCCATGGGTTCGTAGTAGTTCAGCGTCGGCTTCGGGATCGGCAGGAACGGCCAGGCGCAGGAACAGTGATACTGAAGGAGCATCCGCATTGGGCGGATGGCCACGACCATCCTTGATATGGCAACCCTGGCAGGAGTTAGTGTTAAACAGTGGCCCCAGTCCATCCCGGGCTTCGGTGCTTGCGGGAGCCTCCACCCATGGGTTGCGGAAGAAGCTGTTGCCCACACTGAAGTCCAGCCGCTTGGTCATGGACAGGTTGGCCTGGGGCTGGGAATAAGCATTGTGATCGAACTGCTTCACCGTGCCGTCGCCCCCGGTGAGCGGGGTGTCCTGTACCGGAAGTGACGATGCGGCGGCCATTACGGCCGCCGCGGTGCTTAGTAGGCTGGCTGAGAGTGCCAGCAAGAACGTGTTTCGGGACATAGGCGCAATCAGAAGCTATGTCCGGCGTTATCCGGCTCCAGTGAGTCGATACCGAGTTCGTTGGCCGCTTGTTCTATGGAGCCGGTCTGTTGTACCAGAGCCATGATGGCGCCGTTGACGATCTCGGCACCGCGTTCATTGGCCGGGGCAATCATCATGTCGAACCTGAACGGGTCGGCCTCGGCCTCGGCGGCGGACTTCAGGGCCCCCAGGGCGTCCATGGAGTTGGTGAGTTGCGTTCGCAGGGTTTCATCCAGAGTCGGGTTGAGCTCTGCGACCAGATCCGCCAGGGCAGGACCGGAAACTTCGGTGCCATCCACACGCGTGTAGCTGCCGGTGTAAACATTGGCAATGCCCTGGCCGTTGTAGTAATGGCTGTTATGGGTGTTGTCGCTGAAGCAGTCATGTTCGTCTTCGTAGGAGTTAGCCTCCAGGGCCACCTTCATACGCTCGCCGGCCAGTTCACCCAGGGACAGGGAGCCCATACCGAACAACATTTTCTGGATAACGGCTTCGGGGGCCTCGGCCAGCAATTGTGTCCGGTAGTTATCGTCCTGTCCGGGTGCCCATTGGGCAACCATCCACTCCAGATCGCTTACCAGCAGGTCGGTGGCGGCATCCAGATAGGCGGCGCGGCGGTCGCAGTTACCGTGGGTGCAATCTTCGCCCTGAACATAGTCGGTGGCCGGCCGCTCACCCGCGCCAGCTTCAAAACCGTGCAAGTCCTGGCCCCAGAGCAGGAATTCGATGGCATGGTAGCCGGTGGCCACGTTGGCTTCCGAACCACCGATTTCGTTCAGATCCGCAAGCAGTTCCGGTGTCAGGTTGGACACATCAACGGTATTGCCACCGATGTTAATCTCTCTGCTGGCGACGATGTTGGCGGTAGCACCTTCGTTACCCAGTTCGTATTGGTAATCGTCCGACACAACGTAGTCGATCAGGCCCTCATCCAGTGGCCAGGCATTGAGCTGGCCCTCCCAGTCATCGACGATGGCGTTGCCAAAGCGAAACACCTCGGTCTGCTGATAGGGCACACGGGCCGCCAGCCAGGCCTGCTTTGCGGCTTCCAGGTTGGCGTCCGTAGGCTCTGCCAGGAGCGTGTCCACGGCTGCGTCCAGTGCCTGGGCGGTGGTCAGCGCATCCTGATACTTGGCGTGAGCCAGCGCAGTGTAATGTTTGACGACATCCGCCCGGGTGATGCTTGGCTGTGCCTGTGTAGAGGAGGATTCGGTGTTGGTTTCATTGCTATTGTTACAGCCGGCCAGCAGGGCGATCGAAATGGCGACTGCCAGCGCGGAACATGGTGCGGATACGTTCATTGCGGATTCCTTGCTCTTGTTTATTAAATAGAACTGATTATCGTTCGCTCATATTAGTATCGGCTGTTATGTCATGCAATCAATAATCATTCTCGCAACCAGGCGCGGATGACGAGGTCGAGCCTGGGATCCTGTAGGGGCGACCAGTGCTGATCGTCAGAAGCCCGGCGGTGGGTTAAATCCAGCCAATCCCTCACGCTCCAGCAGTTCCGCGAAACGGATGGTTGTCAGGTCCTTCCCCGGGGCGCCAATCACCTGCACATTGAACGGCAGTCCGTCCTTGCTGCGGCCAATGGGCACGGATGTGGCCGGCAGGCCAAGGAGCGTGGCGAAGGCGATCCAGCAGAACTGATCCATGTAGGCCCTGGGCTGTCCGGCAACGGAGATGCGGCGCTTGAATACCGGATGACTGTGGTCGTGGCGGATGGCGGTAGTGGGCGTGACGGGTGTGAGCAGCACATCGAACTCTTCGAACAGGCCGTCGATCTCGGCGCGCATCTTCTCCCGAGTCTCACTCACGGCGATCCATTGGTGGATCGGTTGGTTCACGCCGCGTCCGTATTCGCCGATAAAAGGTGTCAGTGGGCCCAGTAATTTCAGCCACCTTTCCAGTCGTGCCACCCAGAGCATTTGCCGTCTTTGAGCGGGCTTGAGGGAGGTGCTCAACAGACTGCCGAGCAGGTTGAAATAGGGTGGCAGGACATGTTCCAGGCTGAGCAACGGATGTCTGGCTTCGGCGACCAGGGCGCCCCGCTTTTCCAGATCCTGCCCCAGCTTACGGTAACCGTTGGTCAACTCCTCTTCGACGGGGCAGAGGGCGTCTTCCAGCCAGAGTCCCACGCGGGCCTGGTCCAGGGAAGTGAGCCTTGATGGTTCCATGTTGACGGACCAGCTGCGGGCTTCCAGTGGTGTGGGGCCGGCGATCACCTCCAACAGCAGGGCCAGATCCCGTGCGGTGCGTGCGAGGGGGACACCCTCGGCCAGGTCCGGGCGGGACTGGGTGCCGGGCGGTCCAGGAATATGGCCCCGGAAAGACACGAGTGCCCGGGTCGGTTTGTGGCCGAACACCCCGCAGAAGTGGGCCGGAGTGCGGATGGAGCCGGCCAGGTCGCTGCCCACCTCCAGTGGTGTCATGCCGGCGGCCAGTGCTGCCGCAGCACCGCCGGATGAACCGCCGGGTGTATGTTCGGGATTGTAGGGGTTGTTGGTTGCACCAAACAGTTTGTTGTAGCTCTGCAGGTCGGTGGCGTAGATCGGTACGTTGGTTTTTCCGAGGATAATGGCGCCGGCGTCTTCCAGGCGCTGGACCACATCGGCGTGGTGCTGAGGGCGGTGTTCCCGCAGAGCCGGGGCACCCGCAGTACAGGTCATGCCCGCGACTTCCCAGGTATCCTTTAGGGTCAGGGGCAGGCCGTGGAGGGGACCCGTTGGGGCGCCGGATGCACGTTTGTCATCCGCTGCCCGGGCCTTCTTCAGTGCCTTCTGTTCGTCCAGGGTAACCACGGCATTGATGGTGTCATTGTGACGCCGGATCTGCTCCAGGAAATGTTGTGTCACGGCTTCGCTGGTGAGCGTGCCATTTTTGAGCTCCGACAGGAGCTCATGGGCCGGCCGATAATGAAGGGCCTGTGTTGATGATGTCATGGGGTCGACTCTTGCGGTTGTTTTGGTCAAAGGTCAGGGCAACTCTTCGCGCCAGTGTTTGACGCGTACCTGGGCCTTGATCGCATCCAGAATTTCCAGGATCAGGTTGATCAGTGCTTCATTTGCGGCGGATTCAGTCCTCTCGTACGGATCGGGCATGAATACGTTGATGATGTCTTCAATGAACGCATGGTTGGAGGCGGATGCCAGGTCCTCCAGAATCTGGTGGATGACGTTGGCCACGATATCGCCAACGGCTTCCTCAAGGGTTTCCTGGATGGTGGGGCCGACCACCGGCAGATATTTCAGTCGAGACAGCTCAAGATTCTGCTTGAGCGCGCTGTCTACCCGGTTTTCCAGGTAGCTCCGCAGCGCCCCCCGGTTGGGCACATAGCCTTCCTGGGCCGCCTGGGCTACACGCTGCGAAATCCAGTCTGTCAGCATCTCCTTGCGCGGATAGACAATGTCGTGCTGGATGCGTTCAAACAGTGGCGACCCCCGCTTCACTTCCTGTTGCACGCCGGACAGTACCTTGAGCACGATGCGATCCGACAGTTCTTCCATGAAAGCTTCGTAGTAGAAGTTCACGAACTGGTAAACACGCATGCTGGTGACGTCGATGATTTTATACTGGTGCAACCGGTAGATAATGGAAATCACCCGCAGGATCCGCAGGAAGCGGAAGCTGCCAACCGGGATACAGCCCACCAGGTCATACCAGTGTATGAACGGGTAGAAGTACCAGCGGTCATAGACATTTGCTTTCACCGCGTAGCCCCAGCGAAGGAAGAATTCGCTGAGGAAGATGCTGACGAAGATCAGATCGTAGAACAGGAAGTTTTCATGGACCGGCTCGTAGAGACCGTGAAATCCCGGTGTATGTTCTGCGAAAAAGCCTTCGATGGCGCTGAAGGCGTAAACGGAATCAAAAATGATCAGGGCCAGGTTGGCGATGAGCAGGCCCAGCATCAGGAAGTCGATGATGAACCAGATCGTCTGGTGACTGGACTTGAGATTTTCCCGGTTGATTTTCAGCATTCAGGTGCCTGAATTCCTGTGAATTTTCACACAGGTTAGCCTATTTCAACTCAGCGGACGACTTCCCGAGCAGCCGGCGGGCGATGATCAGCAACTGAATTTGCTGTGTGCCCTCGAAAATATCGAGAATTTTCGAATCACGGGCCCATTTCTCCAGCAGTTCCGTTTCTCCATAGCCAAGACTGCTGCACAGTTCCACACAGCGCAGGGTGATGGCGTTGCCGACGCGTCCAGCCTTGGCTTTTGCCATCGACGCTTCTTTGGAGTTGGGCAGGCCGTTGTCAGCCATCCAGGCGGCCCGCAGGGTGAGCAGTCGGGCGGCTTCCAGCTCGGCTTCGAGCAGGTGAAGTTCGCGGGTGACGGCAGGCTGGGTCCAGGTCTGGGTACGGTAGCTCAGGTCGATGCCGGCCCGTTCGACGATTTCCCGGGTGCGCTCGAGTGCAGCGCGGGCCACGCCAATGGCCATGCCGGCCACCACCGGACGGGTGTTGTCGAAGGTCTGCATGGCACCGGCAAAGCCTTTGTCGACGCTGACTTCCGGATCCCCAAGCAGATTGTCTTTCGGTACCCGGCAGTTTTCGAAGCGGATGGCGGCGGTATCGGAAGCGCGGATGCCCAGCTTCTTCTCCAGTCGTTCCACGGTCATACCGGGCGTGCCTTTTTCCACAACAAAGGACTTGATGGCGGCCCGCCCCTTGTTGCGGTCCAGGCTGGCCCAGACCACCACGGCGTTGGCCCGCTCACCGGCGGTGACGTAGATCTTTTCACCATTGATCACGTAGTGGTCGCCGTCTTCCCTGGCTGTGGTACGTATGGCGGCGGAGTCGGATCCGGCTCCGGGTTCGGTAATCGCCATGGCCGCCCAGGTGTCGCCCAGCCGCGCCAGTTGCTGTTCGCTGGCGACGGCGGCAATGGCGGAATTGCCCAGACCCTGGCGGGGGATGGAGAGCGCCAGCCCGACATCGCCCCAGCACAGTTCCGTCAATCCCAATACGGTTTTCATGTTGGTGCCGTTGCGGTTGCCGTCTTTGCCATTGCCATCGGAGCGGGCCAGCTTGCCGGCTCCGGCGCCACCATCCGGGGCTCCTTCGTTCATGCCGTCCATAATGGAGGCAAACATGTCCAGTTCCTTGGGGTAGGTGTGTTCTGCCCGGTCGTATTTACGGGAAATGGGGCGAAAGACTTCCTGGGCGACCTGCCGGGCCTGGTGAACAATCGGGGAGAATTTTTTCGGTATTTCCAGGTTCATGGTGAGACTCCAGTGTTGTTCAGACTCAGGCGTGGACACCGCCGGTGTGGGTGGCGACGGAGCGCAGGTCGCGATACCAGCGCTCGACCGGATGCTCTTTCACGAAGCCGTGACCTCCAAGCAGCTGGACACCGTTGGTGCCAATTTCCATGGCTTTCTCGTTACACAGCAGCCTGGCCAGACTGGCCTCGCGGTGGAAGGTCTGATCGGTCTCGGCGCGGCTGGCGGCGCGCCAGGCAAGCATGCGCATGCTGTCGGTTTCGATGGCCAGGTTGCTGATCATGAAGGCCACGGATTGGCGGTTACTGATCGGTTCGCCGAACGCTACCCGTTCATTGCAATAAGGAATGACGTAATCCAGCACCGCCTGGGAGGTGCCGATGGCCAGACCACAGCGCAGCACGGCACCGAGGTCAAGGAAGGCCTGGTAATCGAAGTCGTCGTCGCCCAGCAGGGCATCGGAGGAAACCTCAACATTGTTCAGGGTCAGGGTGACCGGTTGCGCGGCCCGCAATCCCATGGTGGGATCGGCCGTATGCTCCAGGCCCGCGGTACCCGCTTCAACAATAAACAGGCGTGGCCGCCCATTCAGTGCCGCGGCGACCAGGAGCAGATCGCTCTGGGCCCCCAGGATGACGCCGTTCTTCCTGCCATTCAGCCGGTACCCATGGTCCCTGGTTTCGGCAATGGTGTTCAGCCTGAGGGGATCAAACAATGCCCTTGGTTCATCTATGGCAATGGTGGCGACTGGCGGGCGCTCTTCGCAAAAGGCGGGCAGGTAGCGGGACTGTTGTTCGCCAGTGCCCCATTGGGTGATCGCCTGGGCCACACTGAACGGCGCCAACAGGGCAATGGCCAGCCCCATATCGCCCCAGGCCAGTTGTTCGGCGATCAGCACGCTGGTAACAGGGGAGCGGGTTTCTGCCACACCGCCAAATTCCACCGGTACGGCGTAGAGGGTGAGTCCCAGTTCTGCGGCGGCGTCGAAAACATCGGCAGGCAGGGCGCCAGCTTCATCGGCCTGGGCTGCGGCAGGTCTCAGGGTGTCCCGGGCCAACCGGTGGAGGCTGTCGACAATCATCTGTTGGTCGTCATCCAGCGTAAGATCAAACAGGGCTGGCACCGTTTTTCCAGGCAGACGTTTTTTGGGCAACCAGTTGGTCACCCGTTTGAACTCACGACCCGCCAGGGCAATGGTCCGGAAACCCACGCGGGTACCATGGTAGGCGGTTCTTTCGGTGACTGTTCGCAAGCCAAAGCGGTCCAGTAAAGGGTTCGCCGCGAGGCGATTCATCATGGACAGGGCGAGTCCTATGGGATCCCTGGTCATTGTCATTCTCCTGAGGAGTCGCGCGGGAACCCGGCGCTCCTGTTACTATCAGACAGGTTGTTATTGGATTGCGTCTGGCCTGATCATGGGCGTGTCGACTCCGGTAGCCATTGGCAAAAGGCGCGCCGCTGGTGGTCGGTCTGGTCAATCCGCTAAACTCGGCACCTTCGTTCCTCATAAAAAGACGATTCATAAACGGATGTTCTCCCTTACCAGACAAGTTCGATTTCCAGGCACCCTGTTGTGGTGTTTGCTGTGGGCATGGCCGGGGCACGCCAGTCAGGTGGTGGTGAACGTTGAAGGTGACTACCCTGGTCTGCAGGACAATGCGGAAGTCTTTATCGGTGAGGTTGAGGGACGAAGCGCGGATAATCTTCGCCGTTATGTCAACACCGCGAATAAACAGGTCCAGGAGGCCTTGAGAGCGCTCGGATATTACAGTCCCGCCATTGAGTGGGAGGTTGCGGAAGGTGAGGGGGAAGACGGCCTGGCCCAACTGACCTTGACGGTGATCCCGGGCGAGCCGGTTCGCATTGCTGCGCGGGAGGTGGTGATCGAAGGCCCGGCGGCGGAGGATGAAGGCCTTGTGGCGGCCATACCGGAGTCACCCTCGGAAGGGGACGTGCTCAACCATGGCGAGTACAGCACCCTGCGACAATCCATCCAGAACCGGGCCCGCGTGCTGGGTTATTTTGATGGTGAGTTTGTCAGCCGCAGACTGGAAGTGGATCCTGAGAAACGGACCGCGACCATCGATCTTCGCTTCCGCAGCGGACAACGTTATCGTCTGGGGGAGGTGTCGTTCACCGAAGGTCACGGCTTTGAGGACAGTCTGCTGGAGCGGTTTGTGAGCTTTGAGCCCGGGCAGCCCTATCATGCGGATGAAATTGCCAGGCTCAGCGGGGACTTGTCCAACAGTGGTTACTTCTCTGGTGTGGATATTGATGCCTCTCCCACTAACGCCAACGACCGGGTGATCCCGGTGACGGTTAATCTGACCACTCGTCCGCCCCGGTCCGTCGCCGCCGGTGTGGGCTTCTCCACGGATGTTGGTCCACGGTTACGGGGCAACTGGCGTGAACACTGGATCAACCCCATGGGCCACCGACGTGGGGTGGAAACGGAATTGTCCGGCCCGCGCCAGAATCTCAGCACCTGGTATGAGCTGCCACTGGATCCGCCCATGACGGACTCAATACGTCTCGGTGCCGGATATCAGCGTGAGGACATTGAAGATGTGGAGTCCGAACGGCTTACCCTCGGACAACAGTGGCAGCACCAACTGGATTCAGGGTGGATGCAGGTTGCTTCCCTTCGGTGGGAAGGTGAGCGCTTCCGCATTGGCGATGACGAGCGGGGCCAGAGCAGTCTGTTGCTTCCAGGGGTGAGCTACTCGAAGTTGCATGCCAACTCGCCACTGGACCCTTCCAGGGGGTATCGGGTCCAGTTCGATGTAAAAGGGGCGCACCGTGAAGTCTTGTCGGACGCGGATATTCTCCATGTGAATTTTCTGGTTCGTGGTTTGTATACTCTGGCCGATAACCACCGCTTTCTCGCACGTTTCCAGGCGGGTGGCGTGGCGACAAACCGGTTCGAGGACGTGCCGCCATCGTTGCGTTTCTTTGCCGGTGGTGACCAGAGTGTTCGTGGTTATGGCTACGAAACGCTGTCGCCGGAAGATGAGGACGGCGTGGCCGTTGGTGGGCGCTACCTGATGGTAGGGAGTGTCGAATACCAGTATGAATTCATCCAGAACTGGCGATTGGCGGCCTTTGTGGACGAGGGTAACGCCATTGATAATCTGCGTGATCCGCTGGCCACAGGGGCGGGCGTGGGCATACGCTGGGTGAGCCCGGTTGGGCCCTTGCGCCTGGATTTTGCCAAGGGGCTGGATGACGAATTCGGCGGTGAATGGCGCGTTCACTTTTCCATGGGGCCTGAGCTGTGACGGACGTGAAGGGGGAACGGCGAAGCTGGCGTTTCTGGCTGTTGCTGGCACTGGGAATCCTGGTGTTGCTGCCCATCCTGCTGGTTGCAGTCCTGCTACTGATTCTGCGTTCCGAGACGGGGACTGCCTGGGTGATCGACCAGATCCCGGGCCTGCAGACGGAAGGGGATCAGGGCTCTCTGTTCGGCTATTGGCGGGCGGATTCCCTGCGGTGGCAGGGCTATGGTGTCGGGCTGAAGATTGAGGCCGTGGAGGTGGACTGGTCGCCCGGCTGCCTGCTGAGCAAGGAGTTGTGCCTGGATACCCTCCGTGCCGATGCCATCGATCTTCAGTTGCAACCCTCCGATGAGCCGGAAGAACCCAGAGACGATATCAGCCTGCCCCTGGTCAACCTGCCGCTTGGCCTGACAATCAGGGATGTTCACCTGGGCCCGTTTACCGTTAACGGCGGCAAGGTCTGGGATCTGCTGGAAGTGGAGGCGGGCGGCTCAGGAACCGACTGGGTGATAGAACGGGCGAATTACCGCCTGGATGACATTGCAGTAAACGCTGCCGGGCGGCTGGAAACCCGTGGTGACTGGCCACTTGACCTGAAGATGGATGTGTCGCTGCCGCCGCCCTATGGTGATGACTGGCAGTTGGTCCTGAACCTGACGGGCAGTGCCAGGGACCTCAGGTTGTCCGGCCGCAGCAGCGGTTACCTCAGCGCTGTACTGGAGGGCCGGGGCGCGCCACTGGACAGACGATTGCCGGTTCACCTGTCGCTTCGGTCGGAGTCGTTCCTGCCGCTGGACACCCTGCCATCAACCCTGACCCTGAAAAACTGGCAGCTATCTCTCGACGGTAGCCTGGAGAAAGGTTTTGTCACCCGTTCTACGACGACGTTACCGGGTACCAAAGGGGCGATAGATACGTCGCTCAAGGGATTGCTGACCACCACCGGCGTCTCGGACCTGGTATTGGCCATGGCGGGCCCGGCGGGTGAATCCGGGCGGGGCACCCTCAAAGTGGAAGGGAGTGTGAGCTGGGATGAGATTCTGACTGCAAACGCCGAGATTGGCGTGGAGGCATTTCCGTGGTACAGCCTGATCCCCGATTTTGAGGCACCGCCGGTTTCCCTGCAGCGTTTGAATGGTACGGTGTCTTATCGTGATAACCGTTACAACGCCCGCCTGGAAGCGGCGGTATCCGGCCCTCTGGGGGATGCGGATCTGAAAACAGCCGTGGACGGCAATCTGGAAACGGTGTCCCTGAGTGAGCTGGTGGTCAGTACCGACGCGGGGTCTCTCCGTGGCGCTGCGGATGTCGATTTTGCCGGCCAGTTGGCGTGGAAAGCCGGCCTGACGCTTGATCAGTTCAACCCCGGATATTGGCTGCCGGTTTTGCAGGCCAGCCTGGACGGTGAACTGACGAGTCAGGGACAACTGGCGGACGATGGCTTGCCGGATATGACCGCTGATTGGGATATTTCCGGCACCTGGCAGCAAGAGCCCGCCCGGACCCGTGGTAAGTTGCAGGCTTCTTCCGGAACCTGGGATGTATCGGACCTGAATCTTGAAGTGGGTGAGAACCGCATTAACGGCGGCGGCCGCTGGGGTTCCGATATTGCTGGTAACCTTGATATCCGGGTGCCCCAGCCAGAAATCCTGTTGCCAGGCCTGACGGGGGAACTGATCGCCTCACTGATGATGCGGGGTACCCCAGAGGATCCCCAAGGTGATCTGAGCGTAACCGCAACGGATCTGGCCTGGCAGGACAGCGTGGCGATTACCCTGGCCGACCTGGATGCCAGCCTCGGCAGCGGCCTGACTCTGAACGCCAGAGCAACGGCGCAGGATATCCACGCCGGGGGGGAGCGACTGGAACGGGTGGCATTGGGCCTGTCCGGTACGCAACAGGCACACCGGCTGACCATGCGGGCGTTCCACGAGGAAGCCAGTCTCGGCCTTGTCCTGGCCGGAGGCGCGGGGGATGCCTGGAACAGCTGGCGTGGTTCTCTGGACAGCGGGGAGCTTGATCTGTCGGGCCAGTCCCAGACCTGGACCCTCGACGGGCCGGCGGAGCTCGGTTATAGCGAGAACGGCACGCTGATCTTCGGCGCCCATTGCTGGCGTTGGCAGGACAGTTCCGTTTGTGCCGGGGATCAGACTCTGATGCCTGACCCGCAGCTCGCCTATCGGGTGGATAACTTCCCCTCCGAAGCTCTGGCGTCGCTGCTGCCGGAAATCCTGCGTTGGCGTGCGCGGATCAACGCTGACATAAACCTGGCGATGACCGATGAGGGGCCGGATGGCGTCATTTCCCTGGATGCGGGGGCCGGGGAGTTTGAGGTGCTGGTTCAGGAAGATTGGCAATCGCTCCGACACGATAAGCTGACTTTAGACGTTGATTTGAAACCGCAATTGGCGGATGTCGCTGTTGATCTGGCGGGGCCGGAACTGGGGAACTTCGCCCTGGACCTGTCGGTAGACCCGACCGCCGAGGACCGTACGGTGACCGGCAATTTTACCCTGGACGGCCTGGATATTGCGTTGGCTGGCGTGGTAGCCGGCCTGGAGGAGGTGCAGGGTGAAGTGAATGGACAAGGGCAGTTGTCCGGTCCGTTGATGAAACCGGCAGTGCATGGCGAGATCGCCCTGACAGGTGGCCGGTTCGTTGATCCTTCCCTGCCGATCCCCCTCGAAGATGTGGTGGTGGCATTGACGCTGAACGGTTATTCCGCCGATCTGAGTGGTCGTTGGAAGAGCAATGATCGCAGCGAGGGGAGGCTGGCGGGTGAACTCAATTGGCAACGAGCGCCGGCCGGGGAGTTGACCGTCACCGGAGAGCGGCTGCCGGTGACCTACGATCCCTATGCCCGGGTGGAAGTGGCACCGGATATCACCCTGGCTTTCAGCGACGGGGAATTGTCAGTGACAGGCCGGGTGGATGTGCCCCGGGGGGAGATCGAAGTGCGAACCCTGCCGGAGCAGGCGGTGTCGGTTTCCGAGGATGAAGTGATCGTCGGGGTCGACCGGGAGGAACCTACTGTCCGGTCACTGAATATGGATGTCACCGTGGTGGTGGGGGACGACGAGGTCACCTTTGACGCTTTTGGTGTCACCGGGGAGCTCAAGGGCACGCTGCGGATTGGCAATGACATGGACACTCGTGGTGCCCTGCAGTTGGAAAACGGTCAGTACGAAGCCTACGGGCAGGAGCTGGAGCTGCGTCGGGCGCGAATCGTCTTCGTGGGCCCCCTTACCGAGCCGTATCTGGACATCGAGGCCGTGCGACGGGTGGATGCCGTGGTTGCCGGTCTTCGCCTCAGTGGTCCGGTCAGCGAACCGGAAACGGAAGTGTTTTCTGAGCCGTCGATGCCCCAGAGTGATGCCTTGTCCTACGTGATACTCGGGCGTGCTCCCCAAAGCCGGGGCGATGAAGGACAAATGAGTCGCGCGGCGTTGTCACTGGGCCTTACCCAGGCCAGCAAGGTCACCCAGGGAATCGGTGAGGAGCTTGGTATCAGCAACCTGATTCTGGAAGCCGAGGGGACAGGGGACCAGGCCTCTGTTGTTGCCAGTGGTTACATCACCGATGAACTGAGCCTGCGATACGGGGTGGGGATCTTCGAGCCGATTACCACCGTGGCGCTGCGCTACGATCTGGGTCGCTACTTTTATCTGGAAGCAGCCAGTGGCCTGGCTGCTTCCCTCGACATCTTCTATACCCGGGATTTCTAGTCGAGCTCGAACGTGGCACTGACGCTCGCCTGCAGTTCCCGGTCGCCAACACTGGATACCACATCGGCCCTGGATTTGGCTTCCGCCATCATCATGGGCACGGGGCGGTGACCACCGTTGACGCTGATATTAACGACGTCACCACAGGACTGATCCAGCTGACGGGCAACAAACTCACAGCGGGATTTGGCGTCGGCAATCGCCTGTGCCAGCGCCTGTTTTTGCAGTCCGGATTCATCGGAATGGTAAAAGCTGCCGGCACCGAGGTGGTAGTCCAGCCCGAGTTTCTGGGCCTGTTCCAGCAAAGGGTTGAGGAGTGACAGGTCGTCGATGGTGAAGCTCACGGTTTGCGAGGCTACCGCCATTTTCTGCGGCTCCTGATCTCGCTCCTGAACCGGCAGTGTGCGAGTGTAAAGATTGACGTTGGCGTCACTGTAGTCGTTGAGCCGGTCGCGGTAAGCGCTGATGCTGTCACGCCACTGGGCCATCATGTCATTGACCTTCTCTGAGGCCCGGGCGGGCAGATTGTGTTCGGCACTGGCCGTAAATTGCAGGCGGGCGCTGTCAGGCGTGTACTTGACGCTGCCTTCGCCGCTCAGGCTGACTTCGCCGGCCTGGGCCGCCAGTGGAATCAGGGTTGCGGCAAGGCCGGCTAGCAGGTGTTTTTTTATCGCGTTTGGCATGGTCAGATCTCCGTTCTGGTTGGCAGTGCTATTTACAACGCTATGGGGTGGTTGTCGGGTCGTTGGCTTCCGCCTCTTCCAGTCGCACCAGCTTGCGGGCCCGGGCGGCATGGACAAAGTGGCTGAAGATACGGCGATGTCCGCCATGGTACAGCAGGTATTCCGGGTGCCACTGGACCCCCATCAACCAGTGGTCACCGGTGTTCTCGATGGCCTGTACAAACTGGTCGTTGTCCAGTGCGACCACTCTCAGGTTGCGTCCAAGGCGTTTGATTGCCTGGCTGTGAATACGGTTCGCGCCAATGATGGTGCTGTGCATGAGGCGACCGAGACGGGTGTTCCTCACCAGCCGCACGGTCTGCATGGGCAGAAGCAGCGGGCGGTGGCGGGTATGGACCCGCAGGGGGGTGACGTTCTGACACAGGGAGCCTCCGTGGAACACATTGATAAACTGGGCTCCCCGGCAAATGCCCAGAACCGGAATCTTCAGTTGTTCGGCCCGGCTCAGCAACCGTTGGTCAGTCTGATCTCGCCGGCGGTCGTAGCGGGCGGTGACGGTCGGTTGCTGACCGTAGAGTTCCGGATGAACGTGAGTGCCTCCCGACAGTACCAGTCCGTCAAGCAACGCCACGTCCACCCTGGCGCCGGGGCGGATATAGTGCGTTCTTGCACCATGGATGCGTAACGCAAGGCTGATCAACCGGTGTGCCGTGCTGCGTCGGGCGGGGCCACTGATACCGATGGTCAGCCCCGGGTGTTCGGGCAACTGAGGGCTGGTGTCAGACATAGTGCCTGTTACGCAACCACTGCTCACAGGTATCAAGCCAGCTCAGAGTGAGATTGCGAAGGCTTAGCTTGCGGCTCATACGGAACTGTTCCCTCAGCTCCGCCAGATCACCGGCGTTATTGGCAAGCTGTTCCAGCACGACCCAGTCGTTCCAGACCGAAGAGAAGTGCCACCCGGGATTGTCGATGTCGCAATCCGGCAGACGGTAGTGCAGGGTGGGCCGGCTCTTGATGCGTTCATCCACCACGTATTCCGCCAATACGGTCTTATCCAGGTGGGCAAACAGCGGTAAAAGGTCCAGGGCCTTGTTGCGGGTGGGGTTGTGCTTCAGGTAGTCCCGCATCAGCTGTTCCGTATCCGGCGCGTAGTCATCGGCTACCAGCAGGTCGATGTAAGTGCTGCTCCACGGCTCGATATAACTGGTGAATTTGCGGCTGATATCGATCTGGTGCCGCGACTTCAGCCAGTCATACAGCACCGCGAAAGCCTGCAGATAGCGAACCAGGGTGTCCGCCCTGAGGTCGGGCAGCTCGGGATTGAGCTGCAGTCCGAATGCATAGTAGAGCGCTTCGCGGCTGCCAAGGGCGCCCGCTTTGCGGAGTTCATCGCAGAGGACTTCAATGCGTTCCAAGGACGAGAAAGGCAAGGGCGGGCTGATGATCTCCAGGGGGACAATCTTCTCGGCGGCGGCGTCAATCACTTCCATTGCCTGGCCTCCGAGTTCCCGCATGGATTCCGGGACCGTTTCTCCCTTCAGATCGAGGTCCTTGATCGGGGCTGAATCCAGCTCGATGGTGAAGTGTCCGAGATCGGTCTCCAGATCCGCCACATAGCGGGAGGTTTCACGGGACTGCCCCGACAACAGCTGTTCCGTCAGTGTTACCAGGGCACTGTAACTCAGGCCCGACAGCTCTATTTCAACTCCGACGCGGCGCTCCTCACCGGTGTCGGTCCTGAGGATATCTGGCATCCTGCATGCCTTGGATTCGCTCATTCCTGTGCCTCCTCAATGGGTTGGACTTACCATATCACAGACCGTACTCAGTGCATTCTGACGCAATCTGACAAAAAATACAGGAAGTGGTCTTTACACTGGATAAAACACTGTATATAGTCAAATCACTGTATATAAAAACAGGATTAACGGGGCAACCGCATGAAGCTGACAGCAAGGCAAACCCAGGTACTGGATATCATTCGGCGTTACGTGGATGAAACGGGGTACCCACCGACCCGGGCGGAAATTGCAGCGGAGCTTGGATTCCGTTCCGCCAACGCCGCGGAGGAACATCTCCGGGCACTGGCCCGCAAGGGGGCCATTGAAATGGTGCCGGGCGCGAGCCGGGGTATCCGTCTGCCGGAGGTTGAAGAAGATCTCGGTTTGCCAGTGGTTGGTCAGGTTGCGGCAGGCAGTCCGATCCTGGCCCAGGAGCATATTGAGGATCACTGTACCCTGAAACCGGACTTTTTCTCCCCGTCTGCAGACTATCTGTTGCGGGTACGCGGAATGAGCATGAAGGATATCGGTATCCTCGACGGCGACCTGCTGGCGGTCCATCGCACTCAGGATGTTCACAACGGTCAGGTGGTGGTGGCCCGCGTCGGGGAGGAAGTGACAGTCAAACGCTTCCGTAAGGAGGGCACCACTGTGTACCTGATTGCGGAAAATGAGGAGTTTGCCCCGATCGAAGTGGATCTCAGGGAAGAGGAACTGTTTATTGAAGGGCTCGGCGTTGGTGTTATCCGGCGCTCGGATATGCACTGATCCGGAACGGTCAACTTGAAGGCGAGGCGTATCATGGAACAACTCAGCTTTAACCAGAATCTGGCCTATTCACAGGCGGCCATGGGCTACCAGGCTCCCGCAAGGCCCGCGGGTGGAACGTCGGTTGTTCGTACCGGGCCTGCCAGATCCAGGCGAGCTGATCCTGCAACGGCGCCGGTGGTCGGTAATGTGACCGAGATTATTCTGCCGGAAGGTCAGGTTGAGAATTTTCAGCTGTTGCTGCCGATGTTGACTCAGTTAAATCAGGAGAAGCGCTGGCTTGCGTGGATTGATCCACCCCAGGCTTTGGTGAGCAAGTGGCAAAAGATGCACGGTATTGTCGCGGGCGAGCTGCTGGTCTTAAGGTCCACCCCGGATTATCCGGCCCGCCAGCTGGCTGAGCGAGCGCTCAGTGCCGGTACCTGTCATGCGGTGGTGATGTGGACGCGGAAGCTCAGCCGTGAAGCCCTGGAAACGCTGCAGAAGGCGTCCGCCCAGGGAAACAGTCACGGGGTGGTGCTGCGCCAGCGCTGATAGTGCGCTGGCCAGGGTGTTTTCAGTGGAGCGTATAGGAAGGCTGGACGTCCTGGGTTTCCAGTTCGTCCTCTTCCCAGTCGATATCATGGGTGACGTTTCCGACCGCCTCGATACCTGCTGCGATCATCGCCTTGGCGACGGCCATATCCCGGTCTTCCATCATGTCGCGAGCTTCTGAAGAAAACGAAATGCGTACCAGCGGCGCTGCATCGTCATCAATACGACGCAGGGCGTAATCGCCGTCACTCAGCTGTACGATTTCAAAAAAAGATGGTGACATTCAAATAACCTTTCTGTTGATTCCTACCCTGTCGTGACTTGCGATTTACCACTCGCTGTGTCGGTCTTCCAGGGTGTCAGCGAATTGTTTGAGCGCGTCGAGCAATGTATTAAGCGCCGGCGTTGATCGATCCGGGCCCGATTCCGCAGAGATCGCAATGATATTCTCCGCACTGACGGTCTTCCTGGCCGCCGGCGGCCGACCCTGGGACGTCTCCAGTTGATCCAGATGATTCCACCAGCTCCCTGGCTGGTGCTCCAGGGCCAGCAACTCAGCCACTTCCGGCAGTTCAGTTCCCAACAGGGATGCCAGGGCCGAGAGTGACTCGGGTTCTTCGTTTTTCTGCTGGTACAGCCTTGCAATCATGACCAGCAACAGCTTTCGGGCCCGCAGCGAAAGTTCTATGGCACCCTGAATAGCCGCTTCCCGTTGCAATGCCCGGTAGGAGTCAGCTTCAGCGTTAGTATCGCTATCTGCCAGCCGTACCAGTGTCCTGGCCAGAAACAGCTTTTGTGATACCAGTGAATGCCACTGTGATGCCATGGTTACCTGCCAAACGGGTGTCGGTCGAGCAAAGCGAGATCAAGTAAGAGTGCGCTTCAGATTAATTCGATAGTCTACCATTTTCAGGAGCGGATTTCCTCCCCGTGTTGCTACCTATGGGTTTAACAAGAAAACACAAACTTTCCCGTTACGAACTGCACCGGGAGTGGGTGGTCGAGGCCACTCTGCGAACGGGTATCAGTCATATCGCGTGTTCTACGTGGATGAAGACAGCTGGCAGATCCTGGCGTCCGAGGAATACGACGCGGAAGATAAACTCTGGCGGGTTTCCGAGGCCCACAACATCAGCTATTACAGTGAGCCGGTGTTCTGGACTACCATGGAGGTGACGTACGATCTGAAATCCAGACGTTATTACATAGACGGCCTGGACGACGGATTTCCGGCATACGATTTCAGCCCGGGGTTCCGTGGCAACCAGTTTACAGCCGCTGCCGCCCGTCGCGCTGCGCGTCGGTAACGGCTGGTTGGGAAGCCGAGCACGACTCGCCGCCCGGGATCGGGGCCGCTAAAGACCACAGGAGAATGATTGATGACAGAGGCCCCGAACGACCTCCAGGCCCTGGACCAGTTGATCGAATGCCTCGCTCAGGCATTGAGCGACAGGAACTGGGATCGGTTGTCTGAACTTAACCAACAAGTGAAAACGACGGTTGCTCCGGTCATGGCACGACTGGAAACCGGAGAACTCTCCGTTGAGCCGGTCAGGGAGCGTCTTGAGCGCCTCCAGGCTTTTTGTGACAAGGCCAGTGCGGGGGCCACAGAAGCCCGCACGGAAGCGGAGCAGGCGTTGAAAGGCGTGAACCGTAACAAAAATGCGGCGCGTGCGTACCAGAATGTTTCAGGAAATGAGTCCAGATAGCGTCATAAAATTGACTCCGGTGCTCTTACAGTCTTAAATACCGCACAAATCCCTCCAAGAGATTTACGTGGATGCCCAAAAATAACAAGGTGCTGGTGCTGAGCGAGGACGAATCTCGCCGCCGCGACATAGTGACCATTCTGGAATTTGTTGGTGAAGAGCAGGTCCTGGCGGGCGAAGAAGCGAAGGCTCTGCTGGCTGATGGCGACGAGGAAGCTTTGGCGACGGTCGCAATGGCTGTGATGAATGGCGAAGGCAACGGCATCGCCGACCTCGTTTCCGAGCTGTGCCGAAAAACCAATGGCGTGCCCATACTGATGGTGGGCGACCCGGCCCTGAAGGGCGTGTCTGAAGACCACTTGTCACGCATCATTGCGCGAATGTCATGGCCCATGAATTACACGAAATTCGTGGATTCCCTCTACCGCGCACAGATCTACCGTGATCAGTTTATCCATTCCAAGGAACGAGGCCAGCAGCGTGGCCTGCAGCTTTTCCGCAGCCTGGTCGGCACCAGCCGGAAAGTCCAGGCGGTACGCCAGTTGATGCAACAGGTGGCCGATAAGGAAGTCAGCGTGCTGATTACCGGCGAATCCGGCACTGGCAAGGAAGTTGTTGCACGAAACCTGCACTACCATTCCGCACGCCGGGAGAAGCCATTTGTACCGGTGAACTGCGGTGCGATCCCGGCAGAACTGCTGGAGAGCGAACTGTTCGGCCACGAAAAAGGGGCCTTCACCGGCGCCATTACCTCCCGCGTCGGGCGCTTTGAAATGGCCGAAGGCGGCACCCTGTTCCTGGACGAGATCGGCGACATGCCCCTGAACATGCAGGTGAAAATCCTGCGGGTGCTGCAGGAACGCACATTTGAACGGGTCGGTAGCAACCGCACCCTGTCCGCCGACGTCCGGGTCATTGCCGCCACCCACAAGAACCTCGAGGACATGATCGAAACCGGAGATTTCCGG
This sequence comes from Marinobacter sp. NP-4(2019), assembly GCF_003994855.1. Classification (NCBI taxonomy): domain Bacteria; kingdom Pseudomonadati; phylum Pseudomonadota; class Gammaproteobacteria; order Pseudomonadales; family Marinobacteraceae; genus Marinobacter; species Marinobacter sp. NP-4(2019). Next base: position 2,920,250 of record NZ_CP034142.1, on the reverse strand, counting down.
GAAGATCTCTATTACCGGCTGAACGTTTTCCCCATCGAAATGCCGTCACTGCGGGAGCGCGTTGAAGACATACCGTTGTTGATCAACGAACTGATCTCACGCATGGAAAAAGAAAAGCGCGGCTCCCTGCGATTGAATTCCGCAGCCATCATGAGCCTGTGCCGGCACGACTGGCCGGGCAATGTCCGGGAACTGGCCAACCTGGTGGAACGCCTGGCGATCATGCACCCCTATGGCGTCATTGGCGTCCAGGAACTGCCCAAGAAGTTCCGCTACGTGGACGACTACGACGAAAACCGCCCAGTCGAGGATTCGGGCATGCCATCGGGCGTACCGGGACTGGTGGGCCTGGACGCACCGGCCTTGTTGCCGGTCAATGGTATCGACCTGAAGGACTACCTGTCGAACCTGGAAAAGCAGCTGATCCAGCAGGCTCTGGACGAAGCCAGTGGCGTGGTTGCCCGGGCTGCGGAGAAGCTGCGGATTCGGCGGACGACTCTGGTGGAGAAGGTTCGCAAGTATGGCCTTCGGGAGGAGGAGTCCGAGGATTCCTGATTATTTTGGTCATACTCAGGGGAGGCCGGGGTGGTGGGGTATGTTTTTAAAAACCGCCTTACAACTCGCTTTGCTCAGACAAGCGGCGCTTTTTAAAAACATACCCCACCACCCCGGCTTGTACCTTGTGCAGGCCCGCCGCGGGTGTGGCGATTCGAAAGGCAGGCTCGTCTGAAGTCCGGTGAGGGGTAGGCCTACCCCCTGGCCCTCTACTCCCAGCCAAACCACCAAAAAATGCATAGAAACAACGGCGTCAAAGGTTTGTAACCCGAAGCGTCGCAGTCATTTCAGGCCGACGTAAAACCGTCGTTTCCCATATCGCGAGTTTTCTTTCCTGCTGAAATATAAACAAAAATTTAAGTTGGCATGATGCTGGCTTAGCTCCCTGAAAACAAATCATCCGTAGAGTTTGACCCGGTGGTCGGGTGAGTCAGGGGACGAGTTTATGAGTCAGCTACAGTTTGTTGTGCAGTCTTCCGCAAAACAGGCAGAGGCCAATGCGGCGGCGGATGTTAACGACAAGGTTACTGCCCTGTTTCCGGAGCAGGACGACGAAGCTGTGGGATCGGCGCTGGAACTGTTTAACCAGATGTCGCGGCAGATCACCGATTCCTATCGCACACTTGAGTCCCGGGTGAACCAGTTGTCCGGAGAATTAACGGCGGAGTCCCGCCAGCGCCAGCAGGAGCTGGAGGAAAAGGAAAAGCTGGCGGATCGTCTGTCGACACTGCTGACGGCTTTGCCCGCTGGCGTGGTCGTGCTGGACAGTCAGGGTGTGGTGACCCAGACCAACCCGGCGGCGATCAGTCTGTTGGGCGAACCCCTTGATGGCGAGCGCTGGGTGGATGTAATTCGTCGCTGCTTCGCGCCGCGTCGGGATGACGGCCACGAAGTTTCCCTGAAGGACGGTCGACGGGTCAGTATCGAGATCCGGACCATGGAAAACCAGCCCGGCCAGTTGATCCTGCTGACCGATCTGACAGAAACCCGTCACCTGCAGTCGCAGCTTGCCCATGCCCAGCGGTTGTCGGCCATGGGTAAGATGGTCGCCTCTCTTGCCCACCAGATTCGTACCCCGCTGTCAGCCGCCATTCTCTATGGTGGCCATCTCAGCGAGGAAGACCTGGACGAGGAAATGCGCCAGCGTTGTGCTTCCCGTCTGATGTCGCGTCTTACGCATCTGGAGCAGCAGGTGCGTGACATGTTGATCTTTGCCCGTGGGGAGACCCGGCTGGCCGAGGAGTTGTCTGCCGCGACACTGGTCAGCGCCCTGGGTTCCGCCCTGGATGGATTGAAGCTGGCATCCGGTGTGGAAGTGCATCTGGACAGCCAGGTCGACGATTGTCGTGTTATGTGCAATCGGGACGCCCTGGTGGGTGCCTGTACCAACCTGGTAAATAACAGCGTGGAAGCGGGGGCAACCCGTGTGATGGTCCGGCTTGCGCCTGTTGACGGCGAACTGGTGATTCGTGTGGTGGATAACGGTCCGGGGTTTGAAGCCGGGCAGGCGGGTCAGCTGATGGAAGCATTTTATACCACCAAGTCCCACGGTACCGGACTTGGGTTGGCAGTTGTACAGGCGGTGGTGAAGGCCCATCAGGGGCGGTTTGCCATTGAATCTCCGGCGCTGGAGAACGAAGACAGAGGCGCGGTGGCGACTCTGACCCTGCCGCTTGTTGGTCAATAAAGAACAGTCATTGGAGGCAACCATGGCCAAAGCCCAGATTCTGATCGTAGAAGACGACCACGACTTGCGGGAAGCACTGGTCACCACCCTGGAGCTGGCAAAGTTTCGTGTGCGCGAGGCGGCTAACGCCGAGGAAGCGCTGGCGCGTCTGGCGGAATCACCGGTCGATATGGTGGTCAGTGATGTCAACATGCCGGGCATGTCGGGGCATGAGCTCCTGGGAGAGGTACAGCGCTTGTATCCCGGGCTGCCGATGATGCTGATCACTGCTTATGGTCAGATCAGTCACGCGGTGTCCGCTATGCAGTCCGGCGCTATCGATTATCTGGTAAAGCCTTTTGAACCCAAAGTGCTGGTTGAGGCTGTTACCAAAGTGGTGGGCGGGGCCCGCGCGAAAACCGGTGGTGATGAGCCGGTGGCCGAGGATCCGATCAGCAAGCGCATGTTCCAACTGGCGGCAAAGGTGGCCGGCAGTGATTCCACGGTAATGATCTCCGGCGAGAGCGGCACCGGCAAAGAGGTGCTGGCCCGGTATATTCACCAGCAATCCCCCCGCGCCGAACAGCCGTTTGTGGCCATCAACTGTGCGGCGATTCCCGAGAACATGCTTGAGGCGATTCTGTTTGGCCACGAAAAAGGGGCGTTTACCGGCGCGGTTGCTTCTTCCCCCGGTAAGTTCGAGCAGGCCAACGGCGGTACGATTCTTCTCGATGAGATTTCAGAAATGGACCTGGGGCTGCAATCGAAGCTGTTACGGGTTCTGCAGGAACGTGAAGTAGAGCGGGTTGGCGGCCGCAAGACCATTGCCCTGGATGTGCGGGTAGTGGCGACCACCAACCGTGACCTGGGGGAGTATGTCCGTGAAGGCAAGTTCCGCGAAGATCTGTACTACCGGCTGACGGTATTCCCGATGCACTGGCAACCGCTGCGGGATCGCGCACTGGACATTATGCCCCTGGCCAGCGCGTTGCTGAAGAAGCATTGCCGCAAGATGAAGCTGACGGGGATCCAGTTCGCCAGTGATGCGCAGCAGGCGCTGGTGAACCACCCATGGCCGGGAAATGTCCGGGAGCTGGATAATGCCATTCAGCGGGCCCTGGTGCTTCACCAGGGGAACGTGATTCATGCAGCGGACCTGTGCCTGGAGCTTGGTATTACTGGCCGTGTGGACGGCAGTGCGCCGGTTGTGGAACCGGCCCCGGTGCGTGAGCCGGAGTCGCTTTCAGCACCGTCAGGGAATGAATCCGAGCCCTCCGGCGGTATCGATTCGCTGGCGGTGGCGGCGGAAGAATCCGGCCCGATTGCCCTGGGGGATGATCTGCGGCAACGGGAGTTTCGTATCATTATCGACACGCTGAAAAAAGAGCGCGGTCGCCGTAATCGGGCGGCCGAGCAGCTGGGTATCAGCCCCCGGACCCTTCGTTACAAGCTGGCCCAGATGCGTGATGCAGGCATCGACCTGGATTCGGAGCTGGCCATGGCCTGATTCGGGTTGTCTCCTCCTCTCCTTCTTCAGGGCACCTTCGGGTGCCTTTTTTCTGTCAAATCTCCGTCGTTTTCCAGGTTTTCATCGCATTTTGTTTCTGTAATTTAATGAAAAACAAGAAATAAATGCTGTTGGCCTGTGGTTTGCTTTATGGGAGAGAAGAAAAGGTAACCGAATCAGAGTTCAATGGGTTGTTGCCAACGCAGCCAATCCCGGGGAGTGAGTTATGGTCGAACGTGCAGATATCAACAATGTGCTGTCGGAAATCCGTAACATGCGTTCGCAGATGATGCAGAACCAGCGTGTTGAGCAGGATAATGACGTTCGTGGCCGTATCGATAGCCCGCAGAAGGTTGAGCAGGGCCGCGAGACACAAAGTTTTGGGGATATGCTCAGTCGCGCGGTGGGCAGTGTCAACGAACTGCAGCAAACCTCAAGTGAGTTGAAGACAGCTTATGAAATGGGCGATCCCAATGTGGATATTACCCGTGTGATGATCGCCTCCGAGAAAGCCTCGGTTTCCTTCGAAGCGCTGACCCAGGTTCGTAACCGGGTGGTGAAGGCTTACGAAGATATCATGAACATGCCGGTATAATAGCGGAGCACAACCATGGCCAGCGTACCTGCAGAAACCTCCGGCGCCAACGTACCGGCAGCCTCGGATTCTGATAACCTGGAAAGCCGCAGCGACCTGCTGTTTGGTTTCAATCGCCTGACCCTGTTGCGGCAGATCGGCCTGATGGTGGGGCTGGCCGCCAGTGTCGCCCTGGGCGTTGCCGTGGTGCTCTGGGCCCAGGAGCCGAACTATCAGCCGGTGGTCGGTGATATGTCCGGCTACAACCCTCAGGATGTCACGTCCATTCTCGATCAGAGTGGTATCAACTACCGCATGGATCCGCGCACCGGCGCCCTGCTGGTACCTTCCGATGAAGTCTACAACGCCCGCCTGAAGCTGGCCGCCGAAGGCGTGACCGACGAGCAGACCATGGGGTACGAACTGCTGGACCAGGACCGTGGTCTGGGTACCTCCCAGTTTATGGAAACCATCAGTTTCCGCCGGGGTCTGGAGGGCGAACTTGCCCGAACCATTACTGCCATGCGCGGTGTACGGTCGGCCCGGGTTCATTTGGCGATTCCGGAGCGGTCCGTGTTTGTCCGCGATGCCCGCACCCCGACAGCCTCCGTTTTTCTGGATGTATTCGCCGGCCGCAAGCCGGAACCGGAGCACATCGCCGCCATTGTGAACCTGGTGGCGGGCAGCATTCCCGAAATGAGCAAGGATAACGTCACCGTCGTTGATCAGAACGGCAACCTGTTGACGGGCCGTGAAGCGAATAGTGAGAGTCAACAAATCAAGGACCAGTACGATTACACCACCCGTGTGGAAGAGCGTCTGACCCGTCGAGTGGCCTCCCTGGTGGGGCCCATTGTTGGCGACGGTCGGTTCCGTGCGGAAGTGACCGCGGACCTGGATTTTTCCTCGGTGGAACAGGCAGAAGAACTGTTCAACCCTGAGCAGCAGGCTGTTCGCAGCGAGCGGGAAATGAGTGAGCAGCGTGTCAATGGCGGTGCCACCGGTGGGGTGCCAGGTGCATTGTCCAACCAGCCTCCGGGCGAAAGCCAAGTGCCGGAGCAGGTGGGGCAGGGCGAAGCCGGAGAGGGAGAGGATGGTGAGCCCGCTCCCCAGCCGGTCAACGTTCGCCGGGAGTCCACACGAAATTACGAAATGGACCGCACCGTAAGCTATATCCGCCAGGAACAGGGTCGTGTGAAACGACTGACCGTGGCCCTGGCCGTTGATGATATGAAGGTGGTTGATCCGCAAACTGGTGAGGTCAGCTACGAGCCATGGCCGGAACAGGAACTGCAGCGCCTGAACATGCTGGTTCGCGATGCTGTGGGCTACTCGGCGGCACGGGGGGACAGCGTCACCGTGATGAATACCGCGTTTGCGGCGGAGGAACAGGTGGAGTTTGAAGCGCCGGGATTCTGGGAGCAGCCCTGGTTCTGGGATCTGATGAAGCAGGTATTGGCTGGCCTGGTGATTCTGGTACTGGTTCTCGGCCTGCTGCGCCCGACACTGAAGAGCCTTTCCGGCGCGGGCAAGAGCGAGCGTGGGGGAGAGGCCGAAGGTGGTTATGGTAGTCTTGACGGGATTGAAGGTGGCGATGAGTTGCGCCAGGCCATGTCGTCCCAGGATGAACTGCTTTTGCCTGGCGCCACGGACAGTTATGATAGGCAGCTGAATGCACTGAAAGGCCTGATCGCAGAAGACCCGGCAAGGGTTGCCCAGGTTATGCGCCAGTGGGTGAATGTCGATGACTGAAGAAACCAACCGTCAGGTGGAAGGTGCGCAACAGGCACCCCAGAAGCCGCAGCGCAAGATTCCCCGTGTCGAACAGGCCGCCATTCTGCTGATGTCGCTGGGTGAGACCGATGCGGCGGAGGTTCTGAAACACATGGGCCCCAAGGAGGTCCAGCGTGTTGGTGTGGCCATGGCGCAGATGAAGGACGTCAGCAAGGACGACGTAACCTTCGTACTGAATCAGTTTGTCGATGCCGTGGGGGGCCAGACAGGCCTCGGTGTCGGTAATGACGATTACATCCGTACCATGCTGACCCAGGCATTGGGAGATGATAAAGCCTCCAGTCTGATCGATCGTATCCTCATTGGCGGCAATACCACGGGGCTGGATACTCTGAAGTGGATGGAGCCCAGGGCGGTTGGCGATATCATCCGTTACGAGCACCCCCAGATTCAGGCCATCGTAATTTCCTATCTGGATCCGGATCAGGCGGCCGAGATTCTTGGCACACTGGATGACAAGGTGCGGCTGGATGTAATGATGCGGGTGGCCTCCCTGGAAAGCATCCAGCCTCAGGCCCTCCAGGAACTGAACAATATCCTCGAGAAACAGTTCTCCGGTGGTTCCGCTGCCCAGACCAGCCGTATTGGCGGCGTCAAGCGGGCCGCCGATATCATGAACTTCATGGATCGCAGTGTGGAAGGCAACCTGATGGATTCCATCAAGGACATGGACCCGGATCTCGCCTCCACCATCGAGGACCTGATGTTTGTGTTCGATAACCTCAAGGATATCGATGACCGGGGTATTCAGGCGCTGTTGCGTGAAGTGTCGTCCGAGGTACTGGTGGTGGCTCTGAAAGGTGCCGATGACGCCGTACAGGACAAGATCTTCAAGAACATGTCGAAGCGGGCTGCCGAATTGCTTCAGGATGATCTGGAAGCCAAGGGCCCGGTTCGTGTCAGCGAAGTGGAAGCCGCCCAGAAAGACATTATTACCATTGCCCGGCGCATGGCTGAAGCCGGTGAAATTACCCTGGGTGGTGCTGGCGAAGAAATGATGTGATGAAAGATTCCGACAAGAGCCTTAACCGGATTCCCAAGGAACAACTGACGGCCTATGAGCGCTGGGAGTTGCCCCTGCTTGATTCGAAGGGTAATGAGGTGGCCCGGGAAGAGGAGCGGGACGTCAAGCCGTTGACGGCTGCGGATATCGATGAGATCCGCCAGGCTGCCCGGGAAGATGGCCATGCCGAAGGTCGCGATGCCGGCTACCAGGCGGGTTTCAACGAGGGCCGTGAGCAGGGCCACAAAGAAGGTTACGATGCGGGCTTTTCGGAGGGCCGTGAGCAGGGTGCCGAGCAGGGCCTGGAAGAAACCCGCAAGGAAATGGAATCCCGCATTGACCGGCTCGAACACCTGTTGGGAGAGCTGCTGATTCCGATTCGTCGTCACGAAGACGAGTTGGAGACCGCGTTGGTTAACCTGACCACCATTCTTGCCCGTACCGTGGTTTACCGCGAATTGTCCATTGATTCCTCGCAGATCCGGCAGGTGGTCCGTCGGGCCATGGCCTCTCTGCCATCCACCACTGACAACGTGCGTATCCTGGTTCACCCGGACGATGCGGACTGGGTCAGGGAGGTGGCAGAACGTTTCGAGGCGACCAACTCGGTGGTGGAGGATGACAGCATCCTGCGCGGTGGGTGCAAGGTGGAAACGCGCCACAGCCTGGTGGACTTTACGGTGGAGAAACGGTTCCAGAAAGCTGTTCAGGGCATGCTTGATCAGCAACTCGGTAATGAGGAGTCCGGAGAGAGCGAAGAGCTGGATGCCATGATGGGCGATCTGACCGATTTCCACCGGGATGTGCTGGATTCTGACAGTGACGACGGCAACGGGAACGGGGACGATGACCGGGAACCTGGCTGACCGCTTGCGGCGACTTCAGGGGTTTGTTGACCGTGAGTCGACCCCGGAGCTGTCCGGCCGCCTTACCCGCATGGTGGGGCTGACGTTGGAATGTGTTGGGTGTCCCATGGTGGTGGGTGATCGTTGCGTGATCCAGGGCCAGGGAAGTGGCAGTGTCGAAGCCGAAGTCGTCGGCTTTGAGGATGACCGCGTCTACCTTATGCCGTTGACTGCCATCGAAGGCCTGCGTCCCGGTGCCCGAGTGGTACCCCTGGCGGCGGCGAGCCGTGTGCCGGTCGGCCCGGAAATGCTGGGCAGAGTGGTGAATGGCAGCGGTGAACCCCTGGATGGCAAGGGACCGCTTCAGGTTGAGTCCAGAGTTGCTCTGAATGGCGACATCATCAACCCGCTGGACCGGGCGCCGGTCCGTGAAGTCATGGATGTGGGTATTCGTGCGATCAACTCGCTGATGACAGTGGGCCAGGGCCAGCGCCTTGGCCTGTTTGCTGGCAGTGGTGTCGGTAAAAGCATGTTGCTGGGCATGATGACCCGTTTTACCGATGCGGACATTACGGTGGTTGGACTGATTGGCGAGCGGGGACGTGAAGTCAAGGAATTCATCGAGGATATTCTGGGTGAAGAAGGTCTGGCCCGTTCCGTGGTTGTGGCTGCCCCTGCGGATGACTCTCCCCTGATGCGGCTGCGGGCCGCCATGCTGACCACGCGAATCGCTGAATACTATCGTGACAAGGGCAAACGGGTATTGCTGTTGATGGACTCCCTCACCCGCTATGCCCAGGCGCAGCGTGAAATTGCGCTGGCGGTGGGTGAACCACCGGCCACCAAGGGCTACCCGCCATCGGTCTTTGCCAAACTGCCGCAACTGGTGGAGCGGACCGGTAACGGACGCCAGGGCGGCGGGTCAATTACCGCATTCTATACCGTGCTTACCGAAGGCGATGATCAACAGGATCCCATTGCCGATGCCGCCCGCGCTATTCTGGATGGTCACATCGTGCTATCCCGCCGGCTGGCCGAGGAAGGTCATTATCCGGCAATCGATGTGGAAGCCTCCATCAGCCGGGTGATGCCCCAGGTAACCGAGCCGGAACATTTTTCCAGGGCACAACGTTTCAAACAGGTCTATTCCCGTTACCAGCAGGCCAGGGACCTGATCAGTGTGGGTGCTTACGTCAAGGGCTCTGATTCCGAAACCGATTTCGCCATGACGCATATCGGCAACATGACCCAGTTCCTCAAGCAGGGATTGAATGAGAGTGCGCCACTTCAGGACAGCATTGAGCAGTTACTGGCGGTGGTGCCTGAGCGGCGGTCCCCTGAGCGCCGACAATCCGGTGTCCCGGTTCCGTCGAGAGGGAATGAATAATGCTTCGATCCCGACGCCTGGCCGTGGTCCTGACTCTGGAAGAGCGCAAGGAGCAGGAAGCCCTGGAAAAGATGGGCGAGGCTCGCAAGCAATTCGAAGCCCAGCAGGCTCAGATTGATAACCTGAACCGGTATCAGCAGGAATATCGGGACCAGATTCGCCACAACCAGCAGGGCGTTGTTCCGGTGGCACGCCTTCAGGCCTGGCAGGCCTTTATCGCCCAGTTGGACCAGGTTCTGCGACAGCAGCAAAAACAGCTGGACGTCCTGGAGGGGCGCCTGGAGGAATGTCGCCGGCAGTGGCAACAGGCCTGGGAGCGCCGTCGTGGCATGGAAAAGTATATTGAGACCTGCCGCCGACAGGAGCAGCGCGAACAAGATCTGAAAGAACAAAAGCTTGCGGACGAAGCCGCCGGACGTGCCTTTGCCCGTCGTCGTGGATAATTTCACCGGCCCGTGCGGATGTTGTGGATGCAAAACAGGCTGACTGCGCTATCCTTATCTGTGTAACACCTTTTCGGAGAACTCCCTCGGAGGACCAGGAATGCCTATTCATGCGCGTCGCAGCGAGGATGGTCAGACCCTGATCATAAAGATTGACGGCCGGTTTGATTTCAGCACACATCAGGCCTTCCGTGACGCCTATGAGCACGGTGACCAGGGCATAAAGAACTATGTTGTGGATCTGTCCGATACAACTTATCTGGACAGTTCTGCTCTGGGCATGCTGTTGTTACTTCGTGATTACGCCGGAGGCGACAGTGCCGCCATCAGTATCGAAAACTGCAATAGTGACGTTCGTCGTATCCTGGCCATTTCCAATTTCGAGCAGCTGTTTGCGATCCGCTGACGGAGGGACAATAAGTTCTTCGGGAGATCCGATGTGGATGATTCACAAACTGGCAATCGCTCGCTCCAGATACTGATCGCTGACGACAGTGACAGCGACCGGCTAATCCTGAAGACCCTTTTGCGTCGCCTTGGTCATGATGTACTGGATGCGGCCAATGGCGTCGAAGCGGTAGAGCTTTTCCGTCACGCCGAACCCCAGCTTGTCTTCCTCGATGCCATGATGCCACAGATGGACGGTATGGAGGCGGCCAGGGAAATCAAGGCCCTGGCGGGGGAGCGGCTGGTGCCGCTGATTTTTCTCACCTCCCTTACCAATGCAGATGCACTGGCCCGGTGCCTGGAAGCCGGCGGTGATGACTTCCTGACCAAACCCTACAACCGGGTCATCATCGAGGCAAAGATCAACGCATTCAACCGTATGCGTCTGATGCATCAGACCATCAGCCAGCATCGTGACCTGATCCACGAACATAATCGCAAGCTGACTGAAGAGCAGCATGTTGCCAAGCGGGTCTTTGACAACATCGCCCATACCGGTTGTCTGGATGCCGACAGCATTCGCTACCACGCCTCGCCCCTGTCTATTTTCAACGGCGATATCCTGTTTGCCTGCCCGAGCCCAGCCGGGGGCATTCAGATACTGATTGGCGACTTTACCGGTCATGGGTTGCCGGCGGCGGTGGGTGCCATGCCGGTGGCGGAGATCTTTTATGGCATGACCGCCAAAGGGTTCAGTGGCAGCGATGTGCTTCGGGAAATCAACCAGAAGCTCAAACGCATTCTGCCGGCGGGCATGTTCTGCTGTGCGGCCATGATTCAGGCGGATTTTGCACTCAACCAGGTGCAGGTCTGGAATGGCGGGCTGCCAGACGGCTGGTTGGTCTGTCAGGATGGGAGTCGGCGGTCGCTGCCGTCGTCTCATCTGCCGCTGGGGGTGCTGGATGTTAACCGCTTTGATGCGTCGATGACCGTTATCCAGGCTCATCCGGGGGACACCCTGATGTTCATGACCGACGGCATACTGGAAACGGAAAGTGATCAGGGAGAAATGTTTGGCGACCGGGGGGTGGTTAGCACTCTGAACGGGTTGGATGACGGGGTTCATCCATTTGACGCGGTTATTGATCGCGTACGGGCGTTTTCGGGCGGCCGGCTTGACCAGGATGATCTGACCCTGGTCACCCTGGATATGGCTGCAGCTGAGGGGCTTGGCAGTTTGTCGGAAGAGGTGCCGTTGTCGGCGCTTGAGGGCCCCGCAGAGTGGCATTGTGTCTATGAGGTCAGGAACCGGACCCTGGGGCAATTCAGTCCGCTTCCGCTGTTGCTCCATATTTGTATGGAGGTGCCGGCGTTGAGGCGTCGAAGTGGCGAGATATACACCTTGTTGTCGGAGCTGTATACCAACGCCCTCGAGCATGGCATTCTCGGCCTGCCATCTGAGTGGAAAAGAACCGCGGATGGCTTTGGCCGCTATTACGCTGAAAGGCAGCGACGACTGAGCAATGTCAGCGAACATTACATCACGTTTCGTTTGACCCACTCGCTAACGGATACTGGTGGGCAGTTGGTTATTGTTTGCGAAGATAGCGGTCGCGGGTTTGACTACCATAATCATCCGGGCCCGACGGCCTCCGGGCCTGGCTACGCCGGGCGGGGGCTAATGCTGTTGCAACGACTGGCTGGCTCGCTGACGTTCAGGGAGCGGGGCAATCACGTCGAGATCGTATATGATTGGCACTTTTCCGAGGCCGAGTCCCCTGAGGGGGCGGCCGTCACTCAACACGGGGGGCCGTCATGAACGACAAGCCGCACCTTGATGAAGAAGCTCTGGCGGAGCTAAAGGATGTGATGGAGGATGAATTTGAAGTTCTGATTCATACCTACATCGGAGATTCCGTCGACCGATTGGCATCCATACGCGATGCGCTTGAAGAGGGTAATGCCGATGCGCTGGTAAAAGCGGCGCACAGTTTCAAAGGCAGCAGTATCAATATTGGCGCTCCGCGCCTCGGCGTCTTGTGTCTGGAAGTTGAAAACGCCGGGCGGGAAGGGCGCCTTGCCGAAGCAGGTTCGTTCGTGGAGGAGATCGATTCGGAGTTTCGTCATGTGCGCAGCATGCTGGAACGGATTCTTGAAAGTTAGGGAGCTGCCGCAAAGAATGGCATCGCTTTTGCTGTAACTCGGGTAACGAGGAAATACTGAACTCAAACCCTGATAGAGCGGCAAGAGGTTGCCATGTCCCAGATGGTTTTACCACAAACCCCGGCCCCAGGGGGGCAACCCGATACCGGTAGCAAGAAAACACCGGTGGATCACGAAAAATCCGGCGATAGCCAGTTTGATTCCGTTTCCCGCGCCGAGCAAAAGCGATTGGAACGTAAGCAAGCGGATCAGCGTGATCAGGCTCAGCGTCGCCAGGAGGCTCAAACCTCTCCCGATGCTCGAAAAGATGTCCCGGTGGATAACACCAGTCGGGCGAATGAAGCACGTGGCAGGCAAGCAGAAGGCCGTGTAGAAGGACGCCCCTCTGATCAGGCCAGTGAGGGGGTAGCATCGGGAGACTCCGTATCGCCGGCGGACACAGTGATTGACGCTGGTACGCCCGAGGAGTTGGTCACCCCGACCTTCGTCAACCTGCAAGCAATGCTGACACCTGTTGGGGGGGCAACAGGTGGAACGGCATCGTTGCCGGGCGCATCCACCGGGCAGGCGTCTGTGATACAAGGGCTGGCGGGAATTATGGGGAAACTGCCCGGCATGACTGGTGTTGGGTCCGGTGACACAGCAACTCCAGGGCAAGGTGGGAGTACTGGCTTTCAGCTAACCGAAGCACTGATGACCGCCGTTACCCCTGAGTCAGGTCGGGTTCAGGATAGCACGACGCTGTTGGCTGCCGGCAGGCTGCAAACATTGGCTGATTCCTCCGCGCAACAGCTGGCCAATGCCAGGCTGCCTGCCGAGGCTGCTGGCCTTAAGGGGTATGCCACCTCGGTGGATGTGCCGGTAGGGCATGCCGAGTGGGGCGACAAGCTGGTAGGGAAACTGACCTGGCTGACGGCCAATAAGTTGTCCGTTGCTGAAATTCATTTGACCCCGCCCGACATGGGGCCAATGGAAGTCCGGGTAAAGGTTCAGCAGGAGCAGGCAAATATTACGATACACTCCGCCAATCCGGTGGTCCGCGACCAGTTGGAACTTCACAGTCACCGTTTGCGGGATATGCTCAACGAGCAAGGGTTGTCCCTGGAGCAGTTCGACGTGGCCGATTCGTCCCGGCAACAAACCGAGGGGCAGGGTGCCGACGGTGAGGGAGATAATCCCGATGGCCAGTCTGATCGCGATCTGGCTGTAGTCTCTTCCGATGAGAGTGACATGCAGGTTGGTGACCTCGATCTGACCTGGAAAGGTGAAGTTGATATCTTTGCCTGATGCGTTCTTCGGGGCCTTCGGGTCCCCCCCCCCCCGATTCCCCTTTGCCCATCCTTCCCCACAACGCTAAACTGCGGTTCTGAATCGGGGTGGCAGGGCTTTTGGCCCGACCTTTGCTTGATTACCCTGTAAGTACCGATAAACCATCCGGATGACGGATTTTTGGCGATTGGAAGGTTATGGCTGAAGACAACACACCCGCGGCTCCACCGGCCAGGAAGGGCAAGCTGAAGCTCATACTATTGTTACTGCTGGTGATCATCCTGGCCGTGGGCCTGTCTGTAGTTGGCACTATGTGGTTCATGGGGGGCGGATTGCCGGGCTTCAGCGATGACGGGACGTCCGCAGAGGAAGAGGTTGCCAGTGTCTTTGAACCCAGTGTGTACCTTGATATCGAAAAGGCCCTGGTGACGACGATTCAGGCGCAGGGCGGCCGTCAGCGGTACGCCCAGGTCCATCTTTCCCTTGAGGCCAATAGTGAACAGGCACTCGCTGCCGCCGAGCTGCATCGGCCGCTGATTCGCAGTCAGCTGGTTTCCTTGCTGGGAAACAGCGACTTCATGGAGCTGCAGACCCCGCAAGGCCGGGCTGCATTGGCTGAAAACATGCTGCAGACCGTTAACCAGGTACTGGAAGAGGAGGGGGAAGCACCTCTGAAACGGGTACTGTTCAGGAACTTTGTTGTGCAATAGGCCCCGGTAACGGGTGGCTTGTCAGGGCAGGAATACGTATGCAGGACCTACTGTCACAGGATGAAATCGATGCCCTTCTCCACGGCGTGGACGATGGGGACATCGATACCTATGAGGAAACCGATGAAGCCGGTATAAAGTCCTACGACCTTGCCAGCCAGGACCGGATCGTCCGTGGGCGGATGCCCACCCTCGAAATGATCAATGAGCGTTTCGCACGTTACACCCGGATCAGTCTGTTCAACCTGCTGCGTCGGAATGCCGACGTCTCGACCGGCGGCGTCCAGATCATGAAATTCGGGGAGTACATACACACCCTGTATGTGCCCACCAGCCTCAATCTGTGCAAGATCCGCCCGCTGCGGGGGACGTCACTGTTTGTTCTGGATGCCAAGCTGGTGTTCAAACTGGTGGACAACTTCTTCGGTGGCGAGGGGCGTCACGCCAAGATCGAAGGCCGCGAATTCACACCGACGGAAACCCGCATTGTGCAAATGGTGCTGGATCAGGTCTTCCATGATATGAGGGAAGCCTGGCATGCCGTATTGAAGGTGGATTTCGAGTACCTCAGTTCCGAAGTGAATCCGGCCATGGCGAACATCGTCAGCCCCAGCGAAGTGGTGGTGGTGAGCACCTTTCACATAGAGTTGGACGGTGGTGGTGGTGAGCTCCATATGGCCTTGCCGTATTCGATGATCGAGCCCATTCGGGATGTACTGGATGCGGGGGTGCAAAGTGATATTGACGACGTTGACGAACGTTGGGTGAACGCCCTGCAGGAAGACATCAAGGACGTCAACGTGCCGGTCAACTCCACCGTATGTCGCCGGCGGATATCACTGCGTGAGATCGCAAAGATGAAGGCGGGTGACATCATTCCGGTGGAAGTTCCCGATTTCCTGACGGTCACCGCCAATGGTATCCCGATCTACAAGGCGACCATGGGAACCCGTGACGGAAAACTGGCGCTGAGAATTCACGAACGGGCGACACTGCCCAGGGTCAAGAAACAACTGAAGGTGGGACGCAATGGCTGACGACGACAAGAAAGACGATCAGGAACTCAGCGAAGACGAGAAGCTCGCAGCTGAGTGGGAATCCGCCATGGAAGAGTCCGGTGACGGCGGTGACTCCCGCGAGGATGAGTGGGCTGCGGCCATGGCCGAGGCGGAGTCCTCCGGGGAGGAAGACGGTGGCGACAATGTCCGCACCGCGCCAATGGAGGAGTTCGACGAGACCTCCAGCGTGACCCACGGCAGTGGTCCGGCGCCGGATATGGACGTCATCCTGGACATCCCGGTCACTATCTCCATGGAAGTGGGCAACACCCAGATCCCGATTCGCAACCTGCTGCAATTGAATCAGGGCTCGGTGATTGAATTGGATCGTCTGGCGGGTGAACCGCTGGATGTTCTGGTTAATGGCACCCTGATTGCCCATGGGGAAGTGGTCATGGTCAACGAAAAATTTGGTATCCGACTCACCGACGTCATCAGCCCGGGCGAGCGAATCAAGCGGTTGCAGAAGTAATATGGTGTGGATGAGCGGAACTTTCAGTCGGCGTTGGCGCAGCTGCACCCTGGTTCTCCTGACCGGATTGCTGCCCATCCTGGCGTTGGCGGAAGAAGCCCCTGTGAAGGAAGAAAGCAGCCGCGCCCCGGACACCCTGATCACCATGCTGAGTCTGGGGGCGGGTTGCTTGCGGTCATCGCGATCATATACGGCTGCGCCTGGATCATTCGGCGCATGAACGGCATGACCGGAATGAATAACCAGGCCATCAAAGTGGTTTCCGTTATGGCGCTGGGCGCCAGGGAACGTATTGCCCTGATCGACGTCGGTGGTACCCAGATACTGGTGGGCATCACCCCTTCCGCCATCCGTACGCTGCACGTGTTTGACGAGCCAGTCGTTACACCCGGTCAGGGTTCCTCCAGTGAATTTGCCCGCCGCCTGCAAGGCATGATTGGCAAGTCCTGGAACGCTCCGTCATCGAAAGAAGGCTGACCCGATGATTGCCGTTTATCTGAAGCGCAGCCTTTCACTGCTCCCGCTGATTCTGTTGGCAGGGTGGAGTCCGGCGGCATTGGCCGACCTGCCGGGTATTCCAGCCTTCACCATGACCCCCGGCGAAGAGCAGGGAGTGGAGGAATACTCTGTAACCCTGCAGATCCTCGCGTTGATGACTGCGCTGACGTTCCTGCCGGCCATGTTGATGATGATGACCTCGTTCACCCGCATCATCGTCGTCTTTGCCATCCTGCGTCAGGCTTTGGGGCTGCAGGCAACGCCGTCCAACCAGATTCTTCTGGGGCTGGCCCTGTTCCTCAGCATTTTCATCATGAAGCCGGTTCTGGAGGAGGCGAACCGGGTTGGCTTGCAACCCTACATGTCGGAAGAAATTACCTCCCTGGAAGCGGTCGAACGTGCCAGCATGCCGTTCCGACAATTCATGCTGGGACAGACCCGGGAAAGCGACCTCGGACTGTTCATGCGCATCGCGGACGAACAGTATGACTCACCGCAAGACGTGTCCTTCTGGGTACTGTTGCCCGCGTTCGTGACCAGCGAGCTGAAAACCGCCTTCCAGATTGGCTTCATCCTATTTATTCCCTTCCTGATCATCGACATGGTCGTGGCCAGCGTGCTGATGGCCATGGGTATGATGATGCTGTCACCGATCATTATCTCGCTGCCCTTCAAAATCATGCTCTTTGTACTGGTGGATGGCTGGGCGCTGATCATGGGTACACTGGCCGCCAGTTACGGGATATAGGAGCCGCGTATGACCCCGGAAACCGTCATAGACATCGTCCGTGAAGCGCTGTGGATGATCGTCCTGTTGTCCGCCGTTATCATCGGCCCGGGCCTGGTGATCGGTCTGGTGGTCAGCACCTTCCAGGCCGCTACCCAGATCAACGAACAGACCCTCAGCTTCCTGCCGCGCCTACTGGTCACCCTGATCGTCATCATCGCCGCCGGCCCGTGGATGCTGACCAAACTGCTTGATCACGCGGAAGGCCTGATAACCAGCATTCCCTACCTGATCGGCTGATTGATGATACCGACTGAAATCAGCGCCGACCTGATCGGCCAGTGGGTCGGCCAGCACCTTTGGCCCCTGTTCCGCATCGCCAGCTTCATGATGGTCGTTCCCGTCTTTGGTACCCAGTTGGTCCCGGCCAGAGCGCGCCTGGGCCTGGCGCTGCTGATCACCATCCTCATAGTGCCCCTGCTTCCACCTGCGCCCCAGGTGGAAGCCTTCAGTGCCGACGCAGTGGTGATCACCCTGCAGCAAATCCTCATCGGCGTCGGCATGGGATTCGCCATGACCGCACTGTGGCAACTCTTCGTCGTCGCCGGCCAGATGATCGCCATGCAAATGGGCCTCGGCTTCGCCTCCATGGTCGACCCCGCCAACGGCGTCAACGTCCCGGTACTGTCACAGATCTACACCATCACCATCACCCTGCTGTTCCTCGCCATGAACGGCCACCTGGTGATGTTCGAAGTCTTCGTCGAAAGCTTCCGCACACTCCCTGTCGGCTTCGAGGGCCTGGGCCAGGTCGGAGTCTGGGAACTGGCCCACCGCATCAGCTGGATGTTCGTCTCCGCCATGCTGCTGGCATTACCGGCTGTCTCTGCCGTGCTGATCGTCAGCATAGCCTTCGGCGTAATGACCCGCGCCGCACCCCAGATGAATATCTTCGCCCTGGGTTTTCCAATTGGCCTGATTTTTGGACTGTTCTCCATATGGGTGCTGCACGCCAATTTTCTGCCGCACTTCGAGCAGTACACCAGAGAGACGTTTGAGTTTATGAGAAACCTGCAAGGGCAGCCTTGAGGTTGAGGACTACTGTTGCGGCGATGCGGACTCCAGCTCCGTAGTTTGCAGAGGTCGGTGGGGCAAGCTTTCCAAAACTGTGCGGAGCCATGGATGGCGGAGCCCAAGCGTACATGGACGTATTCACAGCGTGTTTTGGAAAGCTTGCCCCACCGACCGACACTCCGAAACTAAAGATCAGAAGGCATGGCTGAAGAAAACGACAACAGTCAGGAAAAAACGGAAGAGGCTACCCCCGAAGGCTGGAAAAAGCCAAAGAGGACGGCCAGACCGCCCGTTCCAAGGAGTTGGCCACCATGGCCGTCCTCATGGCCGGTGCTGGCGGCCTGCTGATGTTTGGCAGCAGCCTTGGCGCGTCGCTGGAAGGCATCATGCGCGACAGCTTCGTACTGGAACGCTCCGCCATCTTCGACACGCGCCACATGAGCATACAGCTCCTGGCCTCCGCCAAGGCAGCAGCGCTGGCACTGTCGCCAATCCTGATCCTGCTGCTGATCGCCGCCATCGCCGGCTCCATCGGTATCGGCGGCCTGCTCATCAGCGGCAAAGCCGTGGCGCCCAAACTCAACCGCATGGACCCGATCAAGGGCCTGAAACGCATGTTCTCCCTGCGTTCCCTGATCGAACTGGTCAAAGCCATCCTGAAAGTGGGACTGGTCCTGGCGCTCGCCATCCTGATCCTCAACCTGCGAACCGACGATCTGCTGAGCATTGCCGAGGAACCGGCCATACCGGCCATGGAACACGTACTCTGGACCCTGGGCTGGACCTTCTTCTTCCTGTCGGCGGCAACCATCATCATCGCCGCCATTGATGTGCCATTCCAGATCTTCGACCACCAGAAGAAACTGCGGATGACCAAGCAGGAGGTTAAAGACGAGTTCAAGGACACCGAAGGTAAACCGGAAGTGAAGGGGCGCATCCGCCAGCTACAGCGTGAAATGGCCCAGCGCCGGATGATGCAGGATGTCCCCACCGCCGATGTGGTGATCACCAACCCGACGCATTACGCGGTGGCCCTGAAGTACGACCAGAAAACCATGGCGGCGCCGATTGTGGTGGCCAAGGGCGCCGATGAGATGGCGTTCAAGATCATGGAGATAGCCCGCGAGAACAAAGTCGAGCTTCTGCGGACGCCGCCGCTGACCCGGGCGGTGTATCACAACACCGAGGTCGGCGGGGAGATCCCCGATGGCCTCTACATGGCCATTGCTCAGGTGCTGGCCTACGTGTTCCAGCTGCGGCAGTTCCGCAAGGGGCGCGGTGACCGGCCCGGTATGCCGGACTTTCCTATACCGCCTGATATGCGGCGGGATGTTTGAGTTTGTTTTTGTAGCCTGATGGTTATGGGGGAGGGTGGTTGTGGTTGCCCCCTCCCAAAAAACGCTACAAGCACGTCCGTGTGCGCTTGGGCTCCGCCATCCATGGCTCCGCACATTTTTGGGAGGGGGCAACCACAACCACCCCGGGCCCTTCGATATCTCAACAGCAACGTTCACATGTAGGTCGGATTAGCGAAGCGTAATCCGACACCGTTCCCCGCATCGATACCATTTGTCGGATTACGCTTCGCTAATCCGACCTACGAGTCGTTCAATCGATAACGTGGGCAGACGGCCGGAGAGAAGCGCACACGGACGTGCTTGTAGCGGTTTTTTGGCAGAGCCACCAACAAACGCCTTTCACCGCAGCTAACAGGCTACAAGACCAAAAAGCCCAATCTCAGACCCGAGCACTAATAACCCGAACCATAGGATCATGGCGGCTTTCAGGAATTGGCAGAAAGCCGTAAAACTCAGAGGGATTGTAAACACGAACGGATGGAAAACCACAGGCCTGGAAGTGGTTACCGGCCTGTTGGTCATCGTCGAAGTGGAAGCTGACCTGGCTGCGGGTCATGGTGCCCAGGAGGCCGCCGAGGGTTTTGAGGGAGGACCGTAACAGAGGCTGCCTTGGCATCAGGTAGCTTTCCGAGAGGTACACCGAACCGGGGCGGTTGGCCAGGATTTTGGCCAGGCGCTGCCAGAATTCGCTGATGACCTCCAGGGAGAAGTAGCTGGTCAGGCCCTCGGTGACCACCACGATGGGTTTGGTGTTGTCGAAGGCTCGGGTGATTACGGATTCCAGGGTGTGTTCACCGGACTCGGCCAGGATGTCGATGGGGGTGACCTGATGGTGCTCGCCGAGGCGGCCTGCGGCCAGGAGCCTTGCCGCTTTGCGGGTGGCCATGTCGGGGAGGTCGGCTTCGACCATCTTCAGGTGGGGGTGTTTCTCCCGCAGTCGGATGCCTCTGGGTGACATGCCGCAGGCGATTTCCAGTACCTGGTCGACACCGTCTTCCTGGATCGCCTGGTCGATCAGGTGGTCGATGATCAGGTGGCGTTGCAACAGGAAGGTGCGGATGTTGCCGCCGATGGCGGCCTTGCTGGCGGTTTCGAAGGGGCTCATCAGGTGATAGAGCCAGCGGCCCTGGTCCGTGGTCAGGACGTCATCGGACAACCCGTTCCGGTGCCAGACGGCACCGGTGTAGAGGGCGGTAAAGCTGATGCCGGAACTGTCAGTCGGCTTTTTGCTCATAGATGGCCTTTCCCCAGGCTTCCCGTGTGCCCGGCAGTAGGAGGTTCAGGAAAATGGCGACCACGGCGCTCAGGGCGATGCCCTCGAACTGGCCGATTGCCATGCCGCCGATGCCAAACACCAGGGTGATGGCAACGATCACCAGATTGCGCGACTGGGACAGGTCGACCTGGTGGCGGATCAGGGTGTTCAGGCCGACCACCGCAATGGAGCCGAACAGCAGGCACAAAATGCCGCCCATCACCGGTACCGGAATGGTCTGCAGAGCGGCGCCAAATTTGCCGACAAAGGCCAGCACGATGGCGATGATGGCGGCCCACCACATCACTTTCGGGTTGAAGTTACGAGTCAGGACGACGGCGCCGGTGACTTCCGAGTAGGTGGTGTTGGGTGGCCCGCCCAGCATTGAGGCGGCGCTGGTGGCCAGGCCATCACCCAGCAATGTGCGGTGCAGGCCGGGCTTTTCCAGGTAGTTCTTGCGAGTCACGTTGCCGATGGCAAGTATGTCGCCGATGTGCTCTATAGCCGGCGCGATGGCCACCGGAATCATGAACAGGACGGCACTCCAGCTGAATGCGGGTGTGACAAAATTCGGAACTGCGAACCAGGGCGCTTCGCGAACCGGTGTCAGGTCCACGATGCCGGCAAGCGCAGAGAGGGTATAGCCGACGATCACCCCAAACATGATGGGAATCAACCGGAAAATGCCTTTTGCCCAGACAGACATGATGACGGTCACCACCAGGGAAATCATGGCTATCCAGATGGCGGTGTCATAGGGTACCAGTTCAGCCGCACCGTCGCCGCTACGGCCTGAGGCCATGTGCACGGCGACGGGGGCCAAGCCAAGACCGATCACCATGATCACCGGGCCGATCACCACCGGCGGCAGCAGGCGGGTAATGAATCCGGTGCCACGGAGCCTGACGGCGCCACTGAGAACGATGTAGAGAATACCGGCGGCCATCAGGCCACCCAGGGTTTCTTCCAGGCCGAAACGGCCCTTGGCGGCGATGACCGGGGCAATAAAGGCAAAGGACGAGGCCAGGAAGATGGGAATCTGGCCGCCGGTGACTATGTGGAAGATCAGTGTGCCTAGGCCAGCGGTAAACAGGGCAACGTTAGGATCGAGGCCGGTAATCAGCGGCATGAGCACCAATGCGCCAAAGGCCACCAGCAGCATTTGCGAGCCCGCGATGGCCTGTTTCCAGATCGGGTCGTTGGTGTGATCCTGCATGTTCAGACGTCCTTCTGCTTGGTGCCGAAAATTTTGTCGCCGGCATCACCAAGTCCGGGAAGGATATAGCCTTTTTCATTCAGGCGCTCGTCAATTGAGGCCGTATAGATGGACACGTCCGGGTGTTTTTCCAGAACCTTCTGCACGCCCTCCGGCGCGGCCACCAGAATCAGCGCACGAATTTCCGTGCTACCGGCCTTTTTCAGCAGATCAATGGTGGAGATCAGTGAGCCCCCGGTGGCGAGCATCGGATCAATGATCATCGCCATGCGCTGGTCCAATTCGCCCACCAGTTTTTCCAGGTAGGTGCTGGCCTCCAGGGTTTCCTCGTCGCGGATCTGGCCGACCACGCTGACTCGGGCGCCGGGAATCAGGCTGAGGACGCCGTCCAGCATGCCCATGCCGGCACGAAGGATCGGCACGATGGTGACCTTCTTACCCTGGATCTGTTCGATCTTGACCGGGCCGGCCCAGCCCTCAATGGTTTTCTCCTGCAGCGAGAAGTCCTGGGTGGCTTCGTAAGTCAGCAGTGCGCCAACTTCCTGTGCCAGTTCACGAAAATTCTTGGTGCTGATGTCCGCGCGGCGCATCAGGCCGAGTTTGTGGCGGATCAGGGGGTGCTTAACCTCGTGGATTGGCATGGGGTCACCTTTCTCTCTGTGTCGTTTGCCAGCGTCGGCTGTGTCGGATTGGCGCAAGGATACCGTATCTGGAGGGGCGCGTCAGGCACCGGGAAGTGAAATCCCGTAAGGGGTGGTACGGATCTTGCGGATACCCCGGAAAACGACGTATCAGCGTCATATTTTCGACCCATTGAACGCCTGCAGGCACGGCCACGCGGAGATTTTCCAGGCATGGACAGAGCTTTAGTCCTGAACAACGTCAAATCCCTGACGCGGGGTAACCTTGGCATCCCCATTATGCTGATGGGCTTGCTGGGCATGATGATACTGCCGATGCCGGCATTCATGCTGGACGTTTTCTTCACGTTCAACATCACCTTGTCGATTGTCATACTGCTGGTGTGTGTCTACGCCTTGCGACCGATGGAGTTTGCGTCTTTCCCGACCGTGCTGCTGGTGGCAACCCTGTTGCGCCTGGCGCTGAATGTTGCCTCCACGCGGATTGTGTTGCTTAACGGCCATGAGGGGGGGGACGCCGCCGGCAAGGTGATTGAGTCTTTCGGTGCGGTGTTGATCGGCGGCAACTACGCCGTAGGCCTGGTGGTGTTCGCCATCCTGATGATCATCAACTTCCTGGTCGTGACCAAGGGTGCCGGCCGGGTGTCCGAGGTCAGTGCGCGCTTTACTCTGGATGCCATGCCCGGCAAGCAAATGGCCATCGACGCCGACCTGAACGCCGGGCTGATCAATCAGGACGAGGCCAAGCATCGACGTTCCGAGATCGCCCAGGAGGCGGACTTCTACGGCTCTATGGACGGTGCCAGCAAGTTCGTCAAGGGCGATGCGGTTGCGGGCCTCCTTATCCTCGCCATCAACCTGATCGGCGGTATTGCCATCGGTATGCTTCAACATGGTCTGGATTTTGGAACGGCCACACAGAACTATGCTTTGCTGACCATTGGTGATGGTCTGGTGGCGCAGATTCCTTCGCTGCTGCTGTCGACGTCGGCTGCAATCATGGTGACACGGGTCACGTCCAGCCAGGACATGGGTGGGCAGATCCTGCATCAGATGTTCAGTGCCCCCAAGGCGCTGTCCATTGCCGCCGGTATCCTGATCCTTCTCGGTCTTATTCCCGGAATGCCGCATGTGGCATTTCTGGGTCTGGGAATCATCGCTGCGGTTACTGCCTATCTGATCTGGAAGAGAGAGCGTCAGACAGTTGAAGAAGAAGGCGTGTTCCCGACTCGCGGTGGTATGCAGCCCGCGGGGCGAGATCTGCCCCCCGGTGGAGATAGTGGCGATCACGGGCAGGCCCTGCCGGCGCCGGGCGAAAGCCGGGAGTTGGGCTGGGATGATGTGGCCACAGTCGACATTGTGGGGCTGGAAGTGGGCTACCGCCTGATTCCCCTGGTGGACAAGTCCCAGGGCGGCCAGTTACTGAGCCGTATCAAGGGGGTGCGAAAGAAGTTGTCACAGGATCTCGGATTCCTGATGCCGTCGGTACACATCCGTGACAATCTGGATCTGATGCCCAACGTCTACCGCATCGCCCTGATGGGAGTGACGCTTGCCGAGGCTGAAATTCATCCCGACCGTGAACTGGCGATTGACCCGGGCCAGGTGTTCGGCAAGATCGACGGGATTGCCGGCAAGGATCCGGCCTTTGGCCTGGACGCCAGCTGGATCGAGCCTGAAAAGAAGGATCAGGCACAGACTCTCGGTTATACCGTGGTGGATGCCAGTACGGTGGTGGCTACCCATCTCAATCAGGTGTTGCAGAAACACGCCCACGAACTGCTCGGCCACGAAGAAACCCAGAAATGGCTGGACCAGTTGGAGAAGGTGTCTCCCAAGCTGGCTGAAGAGCTGGTGCCGACCACCATTTCCATCAGCCTGTTGCTGAAAGTGCTGCAGAATCTGCTCAAGGAAGAGGTGCCGATTCGTGATATGCGTTCGATTGCCGAGTCCATTGTCAACGTTCATCCCAAGAGTCAGGACCCGAAACTGCTGACCACGGTGGCCCGTCAGGCGCTACGTCGGATGATCGTTCAGAGTATCTGTGGCAATGAGCAGGAAATCCCGGTCATTACCCTGGATCCAGACCTGGAACAGTTATTGCTGAAGTCTGTTCAACAGAGTCAACAATCCGGCGGTCAGGAAGACATAGGCCTTGTACTGGAGCCGAATATGGTCGAAAAGCTGCAGCGATCCCTGCAGGAGAGCGTCCAGCGCCAGGAAATGCTTGGCAAGCCAGCGATTCTTCTGGTGTCAGGCCCGTTGCGACCGGTACTGGCGAAGTTTGCCAGCTATGGGGTTGAGCGATTGCACGTCCTGTCTTACCAGGAAATTCCGGATAACAAGCAGATTACCATTGTGGCGTCCGTAGGCCAGTAACGGCGGCGGATGACAAAGCGGACAGCGCAGGCACAGCGTTGCCGGTGGAGGATGAGGCATCATGAAAGTAAAGCGTTTTTTTGCTCAGAGCATGGCAGAGGCATTGAAGCAGGTGCGGGAACAGATGGGCCCGGATGCCGTGATTCTCTCCAATCGCCGGGTGGACGGTGGCGTGGAAATTGTGACAGCCCTGGATTATGACGAAAATATGGCGCGTCAGCGATTGGGCGACAAGGCCCGGGAGGCGACCAATGGTTCCCGCCTGGCGGAAATGCAGGCGGAACAACATCGCCACCTGGAGGAGGAGCTTGGGCGTTCCCGGGACCGTATCCGTGAAGTCCGTGAAAAGCGGGCCAGTATCGGGGCCGGTTATGCCAACAACACGGCCTTCATTGAAGATTCCGCTCTGGATCTGGAGCCCGCTACGGCGGATTCGGATTATGCGCCGGCGTCGGCTGGCTATTCTGATGAGCTGGCGCAGATGCGTGCGGAGATCAGTTCGCTGCGGGATCTGATGGGAGCCCGCGGACAGGAGCCCAAAAAACCGGCAGCCAATGCTGTCCAGCAGCGGCTTTCCGAGCGCTTGCAGGAATTCGGCCTGGGGTTCGATCTGGCCAATTCCCTGTCCCGCCGGCACAATGGCGGGCGCCTGGAGGAGGGCTGGAAACAGTCGCTGAAAATGCTGGCCACCGGTGTAAAAACCTCCCGTACCGAATGGCTGGATCAGGGGGGTGTCTATGCTCTGGTCGGGCCCACCGGGTCCGGCAAGACCACCACCATCGGCAAACTGGCGGCGCGCCATGTCCTCCGCCACGGTGCCGATTCCCTGGCGCTGGTGACCACTGACCGTTATCGGGTGGCTGCCCATGAGCAGTTGTTCGTGTTTGGTCGCATCCTCAATGTACCGGTCAGGGTGGTGGATGAAAGTCACTCCCTGGACGATATCCTGGATGAATTGTCCGACCGTCACCTGGTGCTGATTGATACCGCCGGTCTCACCAGCTCCGACAAGGGCTACGAGCAGCAATTGTCAGAACTGGCCCGCAGTCACCACAGGATCCGGACCCACCTGGTGGTTTCGGCGACTAGCCAGCCGCGCATCATGAAATCCGTCTGGCATTGCTATAAGATGGCTAATCTTGCGGGCTGTGTGATGACTAAAATAGATGAGGCCCTTACCCTGGGCGAGTCTTTGGGGTTTGTCATGGAGTCTGGTCTGCCCGTGGCTTATTACACGGATGGTCAGAAGATCCCCGAAGATTTGCATCATGCCGAAGCCGTACCCCTGGTTCGGCTGGCCGTGGAGCGGCTGAAAACACTCCAGCAACAACGGGCGGTGGCGGAGGGGGCCTGAATACCATCCCCGGCCATACCGGATGACGGAGTATCCGGCGTGCAACAGGCGCCGTTGAATGACAACTGAGCCTTCGGTTAAACGTGGCGAGAGACAAAACCAAGTATGAGTAAACCACATCCGGTACAGGTGATTGCAGTTTCTGGCGGAAAGGGCGGCGTTGGCAAGAGCAACGTTTCGGTCAATCTGGGGATCGCTCTGGCGCAGAAAGGGCGTCGTGTAGTGTTGCTGGATGCCGACCTGGGCCTGGCCAATATTGACGTACTGTTGGGTATTACCGCCAACCGCAACCTGTCAGATGTGCTGGCTGGCAATTGTGACCTTAGGGACATTCTGGTCGACGGTCCGGGTGGCATCAAAATCGTTCCGGCCTCTTCAGGCACCCAGCGTATGACTCAGCTCAGTGCCATGGAGCATGCCGGCCTGATCAACGCGTTTAGCGAACTCGGAGACCAGATTGATGTGCTCATCGTGGATACTGCGGCGGGCATTTCCGAATCGGTGGTCAGTTTCCTGAGGGCGTCACAGGAACTGTTGCTGGTGGTTTGTGATGAGCCCACATCCATCACCGACGCTTACGCCCTGATCAAGCTGATGAATCGCGATTATGGCACGAACCGTTTCCGTATTCTGGCCAATCAGGTACGAAATGAGCAGGAAGGCAAGCATCTGTTTGAAAAACTGACCCGGGTCACTGAGCGGTTTCTTGATGTGGCACTACAATACGTGGGGATCGTGCCCTACGATGAAGCTGTCAAGAAAGCGGTGCAGCGGCAGAAGGCGGTTCTGGAAGTTTATCCCAGGGCAAAAGCGTCACTGGCGATCAGGGCGTTGGCCGATAAAGTCGACAACTGGCCGCTACCTACATCACCCCGCGGACACCTGGAGTTTTTTGTGGAGCGGCTCGTCGAAGTCTGAATTTGATTCTGTCACCAAAAAAACAAAACCGGACGCATGACATTGGCGAAACACCTGGGAATCTATCAGAAAACCGGCGTCAAGGGCGCTTCCCGGCTCGTTGAAGAGCATGCCCCGCTGGTCAAGAAAATCGCACTGCACCTGATGGCCCGCTTGCCGGCATCGGTTCAACTGGAGGACCTTATGCAGGCCGGAATGATCGGGCTGCTCGAGGCTGCTCAGAGGTACAGTTCCACCAAGGGCGCAACCTTCGAAACCTATGCCGGTATCCGCATCCGGGGCGCCATGGTGGATGAAATCCGCAAGGGTGACTGGGTGCCCCGTTCTGTTCATCGCAATGCCCGTCGTATTTCCCAGGCCATCAAGGCTGTTGAAGACCGTGTCGGTCGTGAAGCTCAGGATCAGGAAGTCGCTGACGAGCTGGGAATGGAGCTTTCCGAGTACCATGCCAGCCTGAGTGATGCCAACAGTGGCAGACTTTTTAGCCTTGATGAGCTCAATGAATCCGGGGAGCTGCCGTTAGAAGAAGCAGAGGCCAGTGATAATCCCCTGGATGACATCACTTCCGCAGCGTTCAAGCGAAGTCTGGTGCAAGCGATTGAAGAATTGCCCGAGCGGGAGAAACTGGTGCTCAGCCTGTACTACCAGGAGGAGCTTAACCTCAAGGAAATTGGCGCTGTTCTCGGGGTGAGCGAAAGTCGTGTCAGTCAGATACACAGTCAGGCAGCACTGAGACTTCGGGGCCGTCTGACTGGCTGGCAAAAAGAGGCGGCCGGTTAACAGGCCGGAAACCCGCCAGCTCAACGTGTACTGAGGTTGGCCATCTGTAGCTTTTGGTAACCGACGCTTTACAACTGGGGCAATCCCCACACAATAAGCGGTGAAATCTCCGGCCTGCCAGGTTATTGGCAGAAAGATAAAACGTATTCCGGGTGTTACAAACTGGAGGTCCCATTGGACAAGAACATGAAAATCCTCATTGTGGACGATTTTTCCACAATGCGACGGATCATCAAGAACCTTCTGCGTGATCTGGGATTCACCAATACCGACGAAGCCGATGACGGCAACACTGCGCTGCCCATGCTGAAAAGTGGCAAGTATGACTTCCTGGTGACCGACTGGAACATGCCGGGTATGTCCGGGTTTGATCTGCTGAAGGCAGTGCGCGCCGATGAGGAGCTGAAAACCCTTCCAGTTCTCATGGTGACGGCGGAAGCAAAGCGGGATCAGATTGTTGCTGCCGCACAGGCGGGGGTGAATGGCTATGTGGTGAAGCCGTTTACCGCAGCGGTCCTCAAGGAGAAGATTGAAAAAATCTTCGAGCGAATCCAGTAACCAAAGGTCGGATGGGCTCTCATGAGCGATAGCAAAAAGAATCCGCACGGCCTTGATCCGGAGGTGACCGAAAAGCTCCGCACACAGGCTAACGAGTTGGTTGAGCACGTCAATTCCGGTAATTATGCCCGAGCGATGACCCTGATCAATGATCTCAGCGAGGTCCGGGATCAGAGCCTGTACCGGGAAGTCGGGCGGCTTACTCGCAGTCTCCACGAGGCGATCCGGAACTTCCAGATTGATCCCCGCAACGCGGAACAACAGGAAGCCCTGTCAAAAATGACCGACGCTTCCGACCGGCTGGAATACGTGGTGAAAATGACCGGCCAGGCGGCCAATCGCACCATGGACCTGGTCGAGGAAACCATGCCCAGGGCACACGTCATCCGTGATGAGGCCGCGGTCCTGAGGGAGCAATGGCAACGCCTTCGTCGCCGGGAAATGCAGCCTGCGGAATTTCGCGATCTCTACGGCCGGATAGATCGTTTCTTCGTCACGCTGACCGACGACGCCGACACCATTTACAACAACCTGTCGGAAATCCTGTTGGCACAGGACTTCCAGGATCTGACCGGTCAGGTGATCCAGAAGGTCACTAATCTGGTGAAGGAAGTGGAAGAACACCTGTTGAGTCTGGTGGTCATGGCCAGCCATGTCGATCAACTGACAGGCACCGTTCATGAAATTGAATCGGCTGAAGTGTCCGCCGAACAGGGTGTCGGTCCCCAGATGAATGCCGATAAGCGCGAAGATGTAGTGTCGGGTCAGGACGATGTTGATGATCTTCTGTCCAGTCTCGGTTTCTGAATGAAGAGGGTAACCCATGGCGTTTGATGCCGATGAAGAGATCCTGCAGGACTTTCTGGTTGAAGCAGGGGAGATACTCGAAAAGCTCTCCGAGCAGTTGGTGGATCTTGAGCAGAATCCGGATGACAGCGATCTTCTCAACGCCATATTCCGCGGTTTCCATACGGTAAAAGGTGGCGCGGGTTTCCTTCAGCTCGAGGCGCTGGTTAATTGTTGTCACTCCGCCGAAAACGTCTTCGACACGCTTCGCAATCACAAGCGAAAGGTGGATTCGGAGTTGATGGACGTGGTGCTGGAAGCGCTTGATAACGTCAACGCGATGTTCGAGCAGGTGCGGAATCACGAAGAATTGACGCCGGCTCCGGATCAACTGATCAAGGCTCTGGATGCTCTGGCTGAACCGGAAGGCGGTGCCCCGGTTGCTCAGCAGGACGAGCAGGCCGATCCTGGGCTAGGTGAAGATCAGGGTGATATCACCGACGACGAGTTCGAACAACTTCTGGATGCGCTGGCTGACGGCAGTGAGCCATCCGCTCCCGTGGCCAACCAGGAAGCGGGCGCGAATGTTCCGGGAGAGGACAGCACTTCCGGCGATGAAATCACCGATGACGAATTTGAAGCCCTGCTGGATCAACTTCATGGCAAGGGGCAGTTTGCCGGCGCACCTGCGGAAGAGGTAGCCAGTGAGCCTGCTGAGGATGTTGGTGACCAGGCAGAGAAGAGCAGTGACGATCTGATCACCGATGACGAATTTGAAAAGCTGTTGGATGACCTCCATGGCAAGGGTGGCAGCCCGACAGCTGACAGTGGCCACAAGCCAGCGGCCAGTGAACCGGAACCCAAGGCTCAATCGCAGGAGTCCAGGCCCGAGGTTAAGCCCGACCAGCCCGTGAAAACCGAGGCAAAAGCGCCAGCGCCTGCGGCAAAGGAGCAGGGGCCTGCTGCCGAAACCACCGTTCGGGTGGACACCAAGCGCCTGGATGACATCATGAACATGGTGGGCGAACTGGTGTTGGTGCGTAACCGTCTGCAGCGTCTTGGCGCCGAGAGCGAAGATGAGCACATGCACAAGGCGGTTTCCAACCTGGATGTGGTCACCACCGACCTCCAATCGGCCGTCATGCAGACACGGATGCAGCCGATCAAGAAAGTCTTTGGCCGTTTCCCCAGGGTGGTGAGGGATCTTGCCCGCAGCCTCAAGAAAGAAGTCAATCTGGTGATGCACGGTGAAGATACCGACCTGGACAAGAATCTGGTGGAAGCTCTCTCAGACCCGCTGGTTCACCTGGTTCGTAACTCCGTGGATCACGGTATCGAGGCACCGGATGTCCGTGAGAAGGCGGGTAAGCCCCGTATCGGAACTGTCACCCTGAACGCCGAGCAGGAAGGGGACCATATTCTGTTGTCCATCGAGGATGACGGTGCCGGAATGGATCCCGAGGTGTTGCGGCGCAAGGCTGTCGAAAAAGGTATCTACGATCAGGATGCGGCAGACAGGCTGACGGAAAACGAGTGCTACAACCTGATTTTTGCCGCCGGGTTTTCCACCAAGGATCAGATCTCGGACGTGTCTGGCCGGGGTGTCGGCATGGACGTGGTCAAGACCAAGATCGGCCAGCTCAACGGTCAGCTCAATGTGGAGTCAGAGCTTGGTAAGGGCTCACGCATTGTCATCAAGGTGCCGCTGACCCTGGCCATCATGCCGACCTTGATGATCATGCTGGGAGACCAGTCGTTTGCGCTTCCGCTGGTCAATGTTGTGGAAATATTCCATCTGGATCTTTCCAAAACCAACATTGTGGACGGTCGCGAATGCATCGTTGTGCGGGACAAGGTTTTCCCGTTGTTCCACATCAAGCGCTGGCTGGTAAAAGGTGCCGCTGAGCCTGAACCGGACAACGCCCACGTGGTCATTGTGGCGATGGGAACAAGGCAGGTCGGGTTTGTGGTGGACCAGCTCATCGGTCAGGAAGAGGTCGTTATCAAACCTCTGGGACGAGCGCTCCAGGGGACGCCGGGTATGGCGGGAGCCACAATTACCGGAGACGGACGTATTGCCCTGATTATTGACGTTCCCAGCCTGCTTCAACAATACGGTTGAGGCGCACGGACAGCCTCGGTTTAGGAGAATTGGATGACAGTTTCTGTCCTGGTTGTTGATGATTCAGGTTTCTTCCGCAAGCGCCTGACGGAAATCCTGACTGCATCCGGTCAGATCAAGGTGGTTGGCGTGGCCACCAACGGACGGGAAGGGGTGGAACTGGCTGAGAAGCTGCGCCCCGACGTTATCACCATGGACTACGAAATGCCGGTGATGGACGGCATTTCCGCGGTACGGGAAATCATGAAGCGCCACCCGGTGCCGGTGTTGATGTTTTCGTCACTGACCTATGAAGGGGCCCGGGTGACCCTTGATGCTCTGGAAGCCGGTGCGGTCGATTTCCTGCCCAAGAACTTTGAGGAGATTGCCCGGGACTCCAGCCAGCTCCAGAAAATTCTGGTCGACCGTGTACTCGATGTTGCTGGCAGTCGTCCCGGAGCGAAGCCCCTTTCGGCAACACGCGCGGAACCGGCATCCACAGCTAGGCCCGCTTCGCGTCCGGAGCAACCATCACCGCAAGTCCGGCATCGTGCTGACAGACCTCCTGCGTCGGCGCACCGTTCTCCGGTGGAGCCCGCTGCTGATGCGGCGGTTCCCAGACAGCCATCCCGTCGGTCGCCGGCCAGACATTACAGTGTGGTGGCTATCGGCACCTCCACCGGTGGTCCGGTCGCGCTGCAACAGGTACTCACAACATTACCCGCCAGCTTCCCCGCACCGATTGTGCTGGTTCAGCACATGCCGGCCAGTTTTACGCCAGCATTTGCCGAACGCCTGAACAGGCTGTGCCGCATTGAAGTGCGACAGGCCGAGGATGGTGACGTGCTCCGACCCGGTCAGGCCCTGTTGGCACCGGGGGGGTGTCAGATGATGATTGAAAACCGCAGTGGTCAGGCTCGTGTGCGAATTCTGCCGGGGGACGAGCGTCTCAATTACAAACCGTGCGTCGACGTGACTTTTGGCTCCCTGGCCCGCAGTTTTCCC
This sequence comes from Marinobacter sp. NP-4(2019), assembly GCF_003994855.1. Taxonomy (NCBI): domain Bacteria; kingdom Pseudomonadati; phylum Pseudomonadota; class Gammaproteobacteria; order Pseudomonadales; family Marinobacteraceae; genus Marinobacter; species Marinobacter sp. NP-4(2019). The sequence goes on along the minus strand of NZ_CP034142.1, from coordinate 2,887,767 downwards.
GGCAAGACCCTGGGCATTATTCTCACCGGCATGGGGGCGGATGGCAAGGAAGGTTGCCGTCTGATGAAACAGAGCGGTTCTGTCATCTGGTCCCAGGATGAGAAGTCATCGGTGATTTATGGCATGCCGATGGCGGTCGCCAGGGCAGGGCTGCCCGATGAGGTGCTGTCACTCAATGACATTGGCCCCAGGTTGGTCGAGGGTGTGAGCTGATGGATATTCTCAGCCTGCTGGGTATCATCCTGGCCTTCGCCGCCATTCTGGGAGGGAATCTGCTGGAAGGCGGTGCCCTCAGCTCCCTGTTTAACGGCCCGGCGGCCCTGATTGTTATCGGCGGCACCCTGGCCGCCACGATCCTGCAGACGTCCTGGCCGCTGCTTAAAAGGGCCTTCATCCAGGTTCGTTGGGTGTTCGTGCCGCCCTATGTCAGCCTGGAAGATGGCATTGGCAAGGTTATCGACTGGAGCGTCAAGGCACGTAAACAGGGCCTTCTCGGGCTTGAGGGGTTGGCGGAAAGGGAGCCGGAAAGATTTGCCCGCAAGGGCCTCCAACTGCTGGTTGACGGTGCCGAAACCGAAACGATCCGCAGTATTATGGAAGTTGACCTGGAGTCCCGTGAACAGCGTGACCTGGAGTCGGCACGGGTCTATGAAGCCATGGGTGGCTATTCGCCGACCATCGGTATCATTGGGGCAGTGATGGGACTGATTCAGGTGATGACCAACCTGGAAGACCCCCAGTCTCTCGGTAGCGGTATTGCGACCGCGTTCGTCGCCACCATCTACGGTGTGGCACTGGCAAACCTGCTGTTCTTCCCGGTTGCCAACAAGCTGCGAGGCATCGTCCGTGAGCGCACCCGTTATGAAGATATGATGATCGACGGCATTATTGCCGTCGCTGAAGGGGAGAACCCGAAATCCATCGAATTGCGGCTGCGGGGTTTCCTGCAGTGATAGTCAGGCGGTTGTATGCGGCGTCGTAGGCCACCTCAGGACGATCTTCATAACAAGGAGCGTTGGCTGGTTTCCTATGCCGACTTCATCACCCTACTGTTCGCTTTTTTTGTGGTGATGTATTCGGTGTCGTCCGTCAACGAAGGCAAGTACAAGGTACTGTCGGAAACCCTGACCGGCGTTTTCAATGCCCCGCAACGTTCCTTCCAGCCTATCGAGGTTGGCGACCAGGCCCCACAGGCTGCTCCGGCGCATTCCGAAGACGTCATTGTGCCGCCAGTCACCGAAGCGCCCCGTAACCCGGAAATCAGTGAAGAAGGCAGAGCCGAGGCCCTGCGGACCATGGCCGACCAGTTGGCGCTGGAATTCGACGAACTGATCAATCAGGGGGTTGTCACCCTGGAAACCAACGAACGCTGGCTGGAGCTCAATCTGCCCGACAGCCTGTTGTTCAGCAGTGGCTCCGCAGAACCCCACTACGATGGTTTTGCCGTGGTGGAAAAGATTGCCGGGGTCCTGCGTAACCGTGATAACGCCGTCAAGGTGGAAGGTTTCACAGATAACCGTCCGATTCGCACCAGTGCCTACCCGTCCAACTGGGAGCTGTCTACCGCCAGGGCGGCGGCGGTGGTTCGCATGCTCTCCATGGAAGGTGTCGAGCCCGAGCGCCTGGCCGCGGTGGGGTATGGTGCGTATCAGCCGGTTGCCCGCAATGATACCGAGGAAGGTCGCCGCCGCAACCGGCGTGTGGTGCTCCTGATTTCCCGGGATGCGAGTATTCGCGGTGCGATGAGGTGATCGGAGAAAGTCCGGGTACGCTGGTCTGTTGGCATGGTTTCTGTAATAACCCTCCCGGTAATACCTGTGGCGGCAAATCCTTGCCGATGGCGTTCAAGCTAAGCGGTTTGCTGCCGATAATATCTGGTGTGGTGCCGGAATTCTGGGGATAGACAAGTGGAGAACATAGCGTGCGAATCTGGGCAGTAGCCAATCAAAAAGGCGGTGTCGGGAAAACCACATCCGTGGTGACACTGGCCGGGCTGTTGGCCGAGCGTGGCAAGCGGGTTCTCGTGGTGGATCTCGACCCTCATGGGTCGCTGACCAGTTGGTTCGGTTATGATCCCGATACCATTGCCCTGAGTGTGTTTAACCTGTTCCAGCACCAGGGCAAGGTGCCGGACGGCCTGGCGGCCCAGCTGATTACGGAAACCAGTTGTAAGGGCGTATCATTGCTGCCGGCGAGCACTGCCCTGGCGACTCTGGAGCGTCGCATGGTTGGCGTGGAAGGTATGGGGCTGATCGTTTCCCGGGCGCTGGCGCAGCTTTGGGATGACTTTGATTACGTCATTCTGGACAACACCCCCTCGCTGGGCGTTCTTATGGTAAACGCACTGGCGGCTGCCCAACACCTCATTATTCCGGTGCAGACCGAATTCCTGGCGATCAAAGGGCTTGAGCGAATGCTGCATACCCTGCAAATGATCATCAAATCTCAGAAGAACAAACTGGCTTACACCATTGTTCCGACCATGTTCGACCGACGCACCCAGGCGTCGGTCAAGAGCCTGAACCTGTTGCGCAAAACCTATCCGGACACGCTGTGGCAGTTTGCCATACCCGTGGATACCAAGTTCCGGGACGCCAGCCAGGGTGGGGTGGTGCCGTCCTCCCTGGATTCCAGTACCCATGGTGTTCGGGCCTATAGCCATCTGCTGGACGATATGATAGCTCGTACTGGTGCGGGGCAGGAGCGCAAGCATGGCTGACGATAAATTGACAAGGCTGGCGGACCCCGCCAGCGCGATTGCCAGTTACCTTGACGATCTTCTGCATACCGCGACCGATACTGCGCGGCAGGAAGACATGGCTGTTGCCGAAGTAAGTCCGAAACAGGACTCTGAACCGGTTGTTGAGCGGGTGCCCGAACCTGACCCCGAGCCAGCTGTCAGTAAACCGGCGCCGGAGGTGAAGGTAGCGGAGAGCCAACCCGAACCTGAGCCCGGGCCCGAATCGCCCCCCTCCCGCCCGGAGTGGTCCGAGCACCCCTTCGAGTGCCTGATTTTCACCGTCGCTGGCCTGCAACTGGCGGTTCCACTGATCTTGCTGGGCGCCATACATCGGATTGAGGAGAGCGTCAGGCACATCCCTGGCAGTCCACGCTGGTATATGGGGATCCGGGCCGATAGCGATCACAACCTACGGGTGGTGGATACGGCGGAATGGATCATGGCCGGGCGCGCGCCCGCCAATGCCCGTGATAACTACCGCTTTGTTATTCGACTGGACAACAGCGACTGGGGGCTGGCCTGTGATGACGTTGCCCAGTCGTTCACCTTGAAACCGGATGACGTGCGTTGGCGGACGGCACGCAGCAAGCGTCCCTGGCTTGCCGGGACGGTGGTTAACCATATGTGTGCCCTGATTGACGTGCGCACGATGGCGGATCTGTTGATCCGGGCAGAGCGCGAGCATCACCTGGATCTGAGTTAATAAGCGGTTACTGAATGAAACCGTGCTGTGCTGGCACGGTTTGTGCCCTTAGCTATAGTATTGGGCACTGATGATGATTTTTTGACGATCAGGTTGCCCGCCGGGCAGCCACAGAGGAGATACAACGCTATGGCATCCCCGAGCGGACAGCAAAATCAGGCCCAGGACGATCAGGTACTGCAGTACGTGACGTTTCGGCTGGATGATGAGACTTACGGTCTGAACGTCATGCAGATCCAGGAAGTGTTGAGATACACCGAAATTGCGCCGGTTCCGGGCGCGCCGGACTATGTGCTCGGCATCATTAACCTGCGGGGCAACGTGGTTACGGTGATCGATACCCGCCGCCGCTTCGGTCTGGCGGACTCGGAAGTCACCGACGCGACCCGGATCGTGGTGATGGAGTCGGCTGACCAGGTGATGGGCATCCTGGTGGATTCCGTCGCCGAGGTGGTGTACCTGAAAGCCAGCGAAATTGAAACCGCACCGAACGTGGGTAACGAGGAAAGTGCCAAGTTTATCCAGGGCGTGTGCAATAAGGATGGCGAACTGATCATATTGGTCGAGTTCGACAAGATGTTGTCTGACCACGAGTGGGCGGAAATCGCGTCACTGTAAGCCCGGAGATCGTCTCCGGAAAACATTGGCATGATGGACGCTCCGGTGGTTCTACCGAGCTGAGGACGTTCATCATGTTTGCAGAATACTCTTCCCTGATCCCATGGTTGCTGACGACGATCGCCTTTAGCCTGATGGCTGTACAGGCGATGTTGCAGCGTCGCGAGATTCGCCAGCTCCGTGGCCGCCTGAAAGAGCGGTGTGACACCCTGGGGCGGGAACTTCATGCCACCGCCAGCGGCAGTATGGGGGTCGGTCAGCGCCTGGTGGCCTGCGAACGCCAGCTCCACGAGCTCCGTAGCGCGCTGGACGAGATGCGTCAGAATGATCCTCTGCGAATTTCCTACGATGAAGCCTCAAGACTGGTTGATCTCGGTGCGGATATCGACGATCTAATGAACACTTGTGGCATTTCCCGTCCTGAAGCCGAACTGGTTTCCGCGCTGAGAAAACGGCAGGCTGCCTGAAGCAGAGTTCTCCCAGGATTAAGGGGACTCCTTGCCTTTGCCTGCATCTTCCGGGGTCCTGCCCTGAAGACTGAAGGCGAAGGCGAGGATTTCCGCGATAATCTGGTAAAGTGTTTCCGGAATTTCCTCGTTCAGTTCCAATCTTGCCAGTATGCTGGCCAGCTCCGGGTTCTCGTAGAGTGGAACGTTATGCTCCCGGGCAATGCGGATGATTTCTTCGGCCAGCTCATGGGTGCCAGTTGCAGCAATGGTAGGCGCTGTTTTGCCGTCGTACTTCAATGCCACGGCAGCTGGAGATGAAGGTTGCTCGCCCTGTTTCATGCCTTGGTATCCACCAGTCGATGTTCCAGTCGTGTGGTTGCACCCTGGGGGCTGCCCCTGCGGCAGTCCAGGTCTGTAACCTCCAGCCCCAATTCAGACAGGCTCTGACGTAGTGTTGGCAGTTCCTGCTGGACTTGTCTGAGGGTGCTTTGCTTTTCCGCCCAGACCCGGGCGGACACCTGTTCCTGTCGCAAGGCTACGTCGAAGTGCACGGGACCGGCGTCATCCAGATCCATTGCGAGAGAGAGACGCCATTCGGCAACTCCTGCGGGCCGTTGTTTGCCGGCAGAGTCGTCTTCCTGGCCCTCCTGTTCGATGCGTAACTGGGCAATCCTCGGTTCGTTCTGGGGCGTCACCCAGGGCAATTCCAGGAGCAGGGTGGAGACCGGCACTGGCGTATCGGCCGTGGTGCGGGTCGACAACACCTGGCTGTGAAGCTGGTTGACGGTAATCCGGTTCAGCATCCCGGCCAGCAGCCGCAGCATCTGACCCACGGTGGGAGGTTCCGTCGAGCTTTGTGGTGCCGGGGGCGTCAGTGTATTGGGAAATTGCAGGGGAGCCTGGACCAGTTCAGGCGTGGCCAGCGGGGTCAGACGATTGAACTGCTCCGGGTTGCTGCCCTGCTGGGTGAGCAGGGCGGTAATTATCCGGCCGAGCGCCAGCTTCAGGTCCGGTAGTGCGGGTTCCCGGCTCTGAGCCAGTCGTGCTTCGGCAAACAGGCCGCTTTCCGCAATCCACTGGCGGATCTGCCGGCCCGCTTCTGTCGCGTCGCCGGGGGAAGCAAGGCTGGTGCTGCCTGGCAGGCGGTTGACCAGTTGCTCGATTGCCTGGCGCACCGAAGGCGATAACGGCAGGGGCTGCTGTGTGGACGGTAATGTCGTCCCGGTCGGCTCCGGCCGGACACCCTGGGTCAGGCCGGAAAGGATACGTGCCAGCCCACCCTCGATACTTTGCTGCCATGGCAGCCGCTGGGCGAGTGCACGGGCAATGCCGGCCTCCTGGGCCGGGGCCAGTTTTCCCATCAATTGCAGCTCATTGCCGGCGCGCATAACCTTGACCCAGTCCCCGGCCTCCAGGGCGGTGTCTCCTATGGCAGCCTGAACGGTCAGACTGCGCCCCCGCACGTCCAGTAATAACTGCTGGCCGCCACCCTGTTGCCGGTTTAGCACTTCCGCGACACGGGCCAGGGCGGTTTCCCGGTTGGCGAGCTGTAACTGGTCCAGTTGCTGGCGGGCCGAAACCGCCGCAGAAGCCGGCACATGCGGGTCCCGGGCGGCTCCGCTTGCGGGCAATCTGGTTTGTTCGCCGGAAGGCGGTGGTGTCGGGTTACCGTTTGGTAATTTCATCGGCGCTGATTTGATTCTCGGCAAGAGTAATCATGACACGGTTTCGTTATAATACGCCGCGCTGGTAACTATTGCCTGTCTGAAATGTCTGAACCCCCGTTAATTCTATCGACCTGATGGGGGCAGAGTTGAATGTCCACAACGCCGGTATACTCCCGCGTTGTTCCAGATCTGGGGCCCTGATGTCTGAGCCGTTACTACAGGCTGTCAATCTGCAGTGTGAGCGCGACGACCGGATGCTGTTCCGGGATCTCTCTTTTTCCATACTGCCCGGTACTCTGACCCGTGTCGAGGGGCCCAACGGTTCCGGTAAGACCACATTGCTCAGAATCCTGGCCGGCCTGAACGACGCCTGGTCCGGCGACCTGTTGTGGGCAGGGCGGCCCCGCTCGCACCAGCGCGAAGAGTTCGTGCGCAATATGCTGTACATCGGCCATCGACCCGGTATCAAACCCCTGCTGACTCCGATGGAGAATCTGCGTGCCCTGATGGCGGGCAGGAAAGCAGTGAGCAACGATCTGCTGGGGCAGGCCCTGGCCGGCACGGGACTGGCCGGCTTTGAGGACGTTCCCTGTCGCCGTCTGTCGGCGGGCCAGCAACGCCGGGTGGCGTTGGCACGTCTACTGATTGCCGATGAACCCTTGTGGATTCTTGATGAAGTGTTCACGGCAATCGACATTGATGGCGTGGCAGCGCTGGAATCCCTGTTGGTTCAGCGGGCCCGGGATGGCGGCGCCATCGTCGTAACGACACACCATGATCTGCAGTTACCATCGATGCAGCGCATTACCCTGGGAGCCGGCGATGACCTCTGATACCAGGGCCGGGTGGCGTCCTGTCACCGAAACCGTCGGCAGCGTTGGTGCCATGAAAGCCGTTTTCCTGAGGGATCTTAAGGCAGCATTTCGGCAACGGCAGGACCTGCTCAACCCCCTGCTGTTCTTTATCATGGTGGTGACTCTGTTCCCCCTTGGTGTTAGCCCGGAAGTGTCATTTCTGCAACAGGCCGGTAGCGGTATCCTGTGGGTAGCGGCGTTGTTATCCGTGTTGTTGTCTCTGGATCACCTGTTCCGCCATGACTACGATGACGGCACTCTTGAACAATTGGTGCTACAGCCCCAGCCGTTATTCCTGCTGGTACTGGCCAAAGTTGCCGCGCACTGGGTGCTGACCGGCCTGCCGCTGGTTCTGCTGGCACCGCTTTTGGGCGTAATGGTGCATCTGGAGGGGAACTCTATAGCGGTTTTGTGTCTAACGCTGCTGATTGGAACGCCTGTGCTCAGTTTGATCGGAGCCATTGGGGCGGCATTGACTCTTGGGCTGAGATCGGCAGGTGTGCTCTTGTCGCTGTTGATTATTCCACTGTACATTCCGGTGCTTATCTTTGGCACCGGTACGGTAGCGGCTGCGGGGGAGGGTGCCCCGGTGAGTGGTTATGTGGCGTTAATGGGCGCATTCCTGGTGCTGGCGGTAACACTGGCGCCGTTTGCGTCAGCGGCAGCACTGAGAATCAGCCTGTCAAACGCTTAACAACGTAAAAGCAAAGGTAAAAGGTAGCAACCTGATGTGGCAATTCTTTCATAAGCTGGGGTCGCCGAAATGGTTCTTCGGCATTGCCAACCGGCTGATGCCCTGGCTGTTGTGGAGCGGGGTGGCTCTGCTGGGCGCCGGATTGGTCTGGGGGCTGGCGTTTGCTCCACAGGATTACCTTCAGGGCAACAGTTACCGGATCATCTTCATCCATGTGCCGTCGGCGTTCCTGGCCCAGTCTGTGTACATCATGATGGCGGTAGCGGCAGTGGTGACCCTGGTGTGGCGCATGAAGCTGGCGGATGTGTTCGTCAAATCGGTGGCGCCGGTGGGGGCGGTGTTAACCTTCCTGGCGCTGTTCACCGGTGCGGTGTGGGGTAAACCCACCTGGGGCACCTGGTGGATCTGGGATGCCCGCCTGACATCCATGCTGATTCTGCTGTTCCTGTACTTTGGTGTGATTGCCCTGGGCGCGGCGATTTCCGACGAAAAGTCTTCGGCACGGGCGGTCGCCGTGCTGGTGCTGGTCGGGGTGGTGAATATACCCATTATCAAATACTCCGTGGAATGGTGGAATACGCTGCACCAGCCCGCGACGTTCAAGCTCACGGAAAAGCCCTCGATGCCCGCGGAAATGTGGGTGCCCTTACTGTTGTCAGTGTTGGGTCTTTACCTGATCTTTGGCTGGTTTGCATGCCTGCGCATGCAGACGGAAATCCTGATTCGTGAACGCCGTACCCGCTGGGTAAAAGAGCTGGTACTGGCAACAAGGAGCTGACGACATGGCATTTGATTCACTGGCCGCATTTATTGCCATGGAAGGGCATGGCCCTTATGTCTGGACCTGTTACGGGGTGTTTGTCCTGCTCCTGGGCGGGCTGATGGTCTGGTCATTTCGCCAGCGCCGTCAGGTAATTGCCGCGCAACGACGGGAACTGAGCCGGGCAACGGTCAGCGGGATGGCCGCGGGCCAGAGTGCGCAGGCCGCCAGCTTTACCCGTGTGAAAGTTTCTCAAGACTGAATGGCAGAAAAACGATGCACCCGACCCGAAAAAAACGACTGACGATAGTACTCTTTTTGCTGGCAGGGATTGCCGTTGCCGTGGGGCTGACAACCTATGCCTTGCGCCAGAACATCAACCTGTTTTACGACCCCAGTCAGATTGCTGCGGGTGACGCCCCCCTGGACGTGAGAATACGGGCCGGGGGCATGGTGGAAGAAGGTTCGGTGCAGCGGGATCCGGAAAGCCTGAAGGTGGAGTTCCGGGTGACCGACTTCAACTCGTCAGTGTTGGTTGAATACACCGGGATCCTGCCGGACCTGTTTGCCGAAGGGCAGGGCGTGGTTGCCATGGGGCGGCTGAATGAGAGTGGGCGGTTCGTGGCGGACCAGGTGCTGGCCAAGCACGATGAGAATTACATGCCGCCTGAGGTGGCAGAAGCCCTTGAGAAGGCGTCTGCCGGCAAACATAAAGCCGGTGACAGCAGTGGCGCTGAACCAGCCTACTGACACGATGACACATTTTTGAAGTTTGGAGAGGTCTGATGTACCCGGAACTCGGACAGTTTGCACTGATACTGGCGCTGCTGCTTGCAGTGCTCCTTTCCGTAGTCCCGCTGGTGGGCTCGGTTACCGGTCGTGATACCTTACAGGCATACGCCCGCCCATTGTCCGCCGGACTGTTCGTGTTCATCGCCATTGCGTTCGGGATTCTCACCCATGCCTTTGTGACCGATGACTTTTCCGTGGCCTATGTCGCCAATAACAGTAACAGCATGTTGCCCTGGTACTACAAATTCAGTGCTGTGTGGGGTGGGCATGAGGGCTCGTTGCTTTTGTGGATCCTGATGCTGGCGGGGTGGACCCTGGCAGTTGCCATCTTCAGCCGCCGGCTGCCGTCGATAATGATCGCCCAGGTATTGTCGGTTATGGGTATCGTCTGTGTCGGTTTCCTGCTCTTCATTATCGTGACCTCGAATCCGTTTGAGCGAATGCTGCCAAACGTGCCAGCGGACGGGGCTGACCTGAACCCGTTGTTGCAGGATTTTGGTCTGATTGTCCACCCGCCCATGCTGTACATGGGGTATGTGGGTTTCTCAGTGGCGTTCGCCTTTGCTATCGCCGCGCTGATCAACGGTCGCCTGGATGCTGCATGGGCCCGCTGGTCACGTCCGTGGACCACCGTGGCCTGGGCGTTCCTGTCGTTGGGCATTGCCCTGGGGAGCTGGTGGGCGTATTACGAACTTGGCTGGGGCGGCTGGTGGTTCTGGGACCCGGTTGAAAACGCCTCCCTGCTGCCCTGGTTGTCCGGTACCGCGCTGATGCATTCGTTGGCGGTCACCGAAAAGCGGGGCGTGTTCAAGAGCTGGACGGTATTGCTGGCCATCGTTACCTTTTCTCTCAGCCTGCTGGGTACCTTCCTGGTCCGCTCGGGCGTTCTGACATCAGTCCACGCCTTCGCTTCCGATCCGGAGCGGGGGACCTTCCTGCTGGCATTATTGGCTATCACCATTGTTTCCAGCCTGGCTCTGTACGCATTCCGTGCCCCGGTGGTGCATGTGCGAGCCCGCTATGGCTCCCTGTCCCGTGAGATCTTCCTGCTGCTTAACAATGTGTTGCTGGTCGCCGCGACGTTGCTGGTCATGGTGGGCACGCTGTACCCGTTGGTACTGGACTATCTCGATATGGGGCGTCTGTCCATCGGCGAGCCGTTCTTTAATCTGACCTTCAGCCCGCTGGCCCTGGCCGCCGGTTTGTTGCTGGGTGCCGGGATCTTCTCACGCTGGAAGAAAACCGATGGTGGCTGGCTCGGGCGCAAGTTGTTATGGCCACTGACTATCAGCGTTGTGGCGACAGCGGCGGTGATGGTGACCTACGGCGGATTCAAACCCTGGGCGTTTGCCGGCTGTTTTGTCGCTATCTGGGTGACGGTCGCCACGCTCTGGGATCTATGGGACAAGTCGTCGTCCAAAAAGGGGCGGCTGCAGGGTCTGAAGCGTCAATCCCGCAGTTATTACGGCATGGTGCTTGGACACCTCGGGTTGGCGATCACCATGGCCGGCGCCACCGTGGTTTCGAACTACGGTATCGAACGGGACGTGCGAATGACGCCGGGAGACACCGCGATGGTGGGAGATTATCAGATTCGGTTCACGGATATTGGCGAGCGTCGTGGGCAGAACTTTACCGCCCAGTATGGATCGTTTGACGTCTCGCTTGATGGGGACCACGTGGCCACCTTGCATCCGGAAAAACGCCAGTATCAGGTACAGCGGAACGTGATGACCGAGGCGGCCATAGATGCTGGGCTGTTCCGGGATGTATTTGTTGCGATTGGCGAACGTATCACCGACGACGCCTGGGCTATCCGCATACAGTACAAACCGCTGGTACGCTGGTTGTGGCTGGGGGCATTGTTCATGGCAGCCGGTGGCTTCCTCGCCATTGCCGATCGCCGCTACCGTATTCGGGAACGGGCGTCTGACAGACAGGGTGTAGAATCGGGCCGGCGTGGCGATGTAGCAGAGGCGATGTCATGAGGCGTGTTTTTCTGTTTGTTCCGTTAATTCTGGTCGTCGTTCTCGGTATCGTGTTGTTTGCAGGGATCGGGAAGGACCCGACTCACCTGGAGTCGGCGCTCATCGGGAAAACGGTACCGACGTTTACTCTGGATGACCTGGAGCGACCCGGGACGAAGCTGGATGCCGGGGTATTCCGGGGGCAGGTGTCGCTGTTGAATGTCTGGGGTACCTGGTGCCCGGCCTGTCGGGATGAGCACGAAGACCTGATGTGGCTGGCACAGGAGCAGGGTGTCCGCATTATCGGCCTGAACTATAAGGACAATCGCGAGGATGCCCTGGTATGGCTGGAGCGTCTTGGCAATCCCTACGAACGGACCATCTATGACCCGAAAGGCACCCTGGGATTCGACCTGGGGGTATACGGGGCCCCGGAAACCTATGTCATTGATACCGACGGCGTGGTTCGTTACCGGCATGTGGGTGTGGTCAATGAGAAGGTCTGGAAGGAGGATCTGGCACCCCTGGTCAATCAGTATCGGGAGGACGCGTCATGAGGCCGCTGATTGCCCTGATAGTGCTCGCCGCGCTGCTCCCGCTCCAGGTGAGCGCTGATGAAGCCAACGTTGAGGGCTTTGATTCACTGCAGGAAGAGCAGCGGTACCGGGATCTCACTGCGGAACTGCGTTGCCCGAAGTGCCAGAACCAGAACATTGCCGACTCCAACGCGCCCATTGCCAAGGATATGCGCGACAGGGTGTACCAGATGATGCAGGATGGCGCCAGCAATGAAGAAATTGTCGGGGACCTGGTAGGCCGCTTTGGCGAGTTTGTCCGCTACAAGCCCGAGGTGGATCGTCGTACCCTACTGCTATGGGCAACGCCGGCGATCGCAGTGGGTATAGGTTTGCTGGCCGTTGCCAGTATTATTGTCCGGTCCCGTTGCCGCAATGGCCAGAAGACAGTCCTGACCCCTGAAGAGCAGGCCCGGGTCGACCGGCTGCTGGCCGACAAAGAGCGGGAATAGACTCGCCTGAACTGATCCTCCAACTCCCCATGGAAACACCACGATCTTCTTATGACTAACCTTTTCTGGATTATCGCCGCCGCGCTTATCATTCTGGCTCTGGCGTTTATCATTTGGCCCCTGTTCTTCCACCGGTCGGAAAAGCAACAGCAGACTGACCTGAGAAACCAGAATCTGATGGCCTACCGGTCACGGATGGCGGAGCTGGAGAACGAGTATCAGGCCGGTATCCTTGATCAGGAAAACTACCAGCAGCTCAGGGATGAACTGGCCGGTAGCATGCTGGATGATGTGCCCGACGCCAGTCAGCAGGAGGGCGGACCCGCCACCGGAGTGCGCGGTCGCAAAAGCTCCATGGCCATTGCCATTGTCAGTATTGCCCTGATCCCGGCTGCTGCGGTCTTCCTGTACCAGCAGTGGGGGGCGATGGACGATCTTGAACAATACCTTGCGATGCAGGAAATGATTGCCTCGGATGGAGACCGAGTGCAGCAAATGAACCAGCTGACCGCCCAGCTAAGGGAGCGCCTGGAAGCCAATCCGGATAACGCCGACGGTTGGGCCATGCTGGGGCGCAGTTATATGCGTCTGGAACGATATGAAGACGCGGCCTGGGCGTTTGAACGACTGGCGGAACAGGTCGGGGATGATGACCGGGCCGAAGCCACGGCGTGGGGCTTGTCCGCACAGGCTCTGTTCTTTAATAGTCAGGGTGCACTCGACGCCGGGGTAACACGGGCGATTGAGAAAGCGCGGGCACTGAACCCTGACGAAGTGAACGCCCTGGGTCTGTTGGGTATATCTGCGTTCAGCCAGCAGAATTACGAGGATGCGATTGGCTACTGGGAACGTATTGTTGAAGCGGCGCCGGATCATCCCCAGATAGGTTCTATCCGTCAGGGTATCAGTGAGGCTTATCAGCGTCTGGGGCGGGAGGCGCCGAAGGATCAGCGGGCGCCTGTCTCCGGACCGGGTGTGACGGTCCGGATCGAATTGTCGGAGGCTTTTGCGGGCGAGGTACCCGGGGACACAACCCTGTTTGTATTTGCCCGTAAAGCCGGTAGTCAGGGGGCTGCGCCCCTCGCGGTTGCGCGGTTGAGTGCCGGCGACCTGCCAGCGGAAATACGGCTCGATGACCGTAACGCCATGTCACCGGACAACCGGCTGTCAGATGCCTCGGAGGTGTTGCTGGTGGCGCGGCTGTCCCGGTCGGGTAATGCCATGCCCCAGGCGGGTGACTGGCAGGGTGAACTGAACGATCCGGTTACCGTGAGTGACGACCAGAGCGTGGCGGCTACCCTGGTCATTGACCACCAGCTGCGTAATTGAAATAGGCTCCAAGCGGGGCCTTTCGTGTCACTGGCTCTGGCTGGCCAGTCCCTCCGGGTACAGGGGAGGCAGGCTATCCTCAGTCCGGTGCCGGGTATCCTTTCCCCTCAGATTCCTCAGGACTGCGACCAGAGGTTTGCCATCCCAGTCTCCGGTATGGTCGTGTTTGCCAAATAAATGTCTCTGTAAGGCCTCCAGCTCACGGTTCAGGGCATCATCCGCGGCGTAGCGGCAAACGTCGGCAACGCTGTCGAAACGCTGGCTGTGGAAATATCGCGCGGCCCACCTCGGTAGTAACTCCAGGGTTCGTGGGTCACCTTCCTCGGCGGCCTGGCACAATTCCCGGAACAGCGCCCTTTCACCGGTATCCCGGGCCTGTGGTCCAGGAGGTGAAGCCGGGTGTTTCCTGCCGTACCACCAGGCAATGGCTGTCGCCAGCCAACCCATGGCCAGTATCAGGCTGACAACCGGCCAGAACCAGGAGGTTGATGTCTGCCCGGTATTTTCATCGGTTTCGACAGGAGTCGTTTCCATGTCTTTTTCCGGCGCACCGGTGTTTTGTCCGGAGGTGGTCGTCAGGTCTGGCGATGCGCTTACTGACAGGGTTCTCGCCGGTATCACGGCGATCTTCTCTTCATCCGCATCGGTATCCCACCAGGGAATCCGTATCTCCGGTAACACCAGATTACCTGGCTCAACGGGCACCAGTGCCGTGGTCTGTGTCAGGCTCGACGTAATTCCGTCCCTGTCACTGGTTGCTGAACGTTCGGGGTGCTCCGGATAGGTACGAATACCGGGAACGGTCTGATCCGGGAACGGTGGCAGGGCTTCCGCCGGCAATCCCTGGGCAGTCAGTGACAAGGTTCGGGTCAGGTTCTGCCCGGTGGACAGGTTCTGGTTGTCCGGCAGTCCGGCCTCGGAAAGCTGCAGGTCACTGGCAGGCAGCCAGGTGTCACCGGTGAAGCTGTCAGGAATGCCCTTGACCGGGATGTCGAACAGCTGCTCGCTGTCGCGGAGGAATTTCAGTTGTCCTTCCGGGGTCCGGGCACGGCCTTCGAAGTGAATGGCGTTCAGGCGGAATTCACCCGGCTGCTGAGGGTAAATGGCGTAGCGTCTCTCGACCACCCGAAAGCGCACACCGTTGCGGTAACGGCTGTATTCCCTTTGCTTGCCAAGATTTTCGATGATGGCGTCGGGGTGTTCGGGTTCCGACAACTCCCCACGAATCAGGTTGCCGCTGAAGAACAGCTTGATGGTCAGAACCAACTGCTCCTGGACATAGACTTCGTCCTTGTCGGTGGACAACTCGATAAAGCTGTCCCGGGATTCGGGGTCCTGGTCCGGAGAGGTGCCGGCCACGACGTTAATGGTGATCGGCTCGGAGCTGGCGTCCTGGAAAGTGAGAGAGGGGATGGTCAGTTCGCCGGTTTTTCTGGGAGCCAGTTGATAGGTCCAGGTGATTTCACCGACCATGTCGTTGTTGATGGTGCGGATGCTGTAACGCTGGTTACGGCCGACGATTTCGAAATCGTCCTCGACTTTTCCAATATCCGGTGAGGGCAGGTTGGAGATATCCAGGTCGAACAGGTTGCCGAGGTTGATGTCGATTTTCATGCTGCCCCGGACGGTGAGTGTCAGCACTTCACCTTCGTAGAGTCTGGTACGGTCGGGCTCTACCGTCAGCTCGCTTTCGGCGTGCGCTGGCCACGCCAGGGTGAATAGCATGGTGATCAGAATAAAGGGGATTGCGAGCCGCTTTACCATGGCGTGTCGCCCTCATCGGGTTGTGTATCTCGTTGCTGGTACTGCTGCAGGAACTTGCGTCTCAGCAGGCCTCCGGGGTCATCCGGGATTCGTCTCAACCATTGTTCCTGCCCCTGGGTGAGCGGCTGTTCCGAAACCTCTGCCGGTGCCTCTCGCTTTTGTTCGGCAGCCTCGCTGGAACCGTCAGCCTGGTTGTTGCCCTGTTGTTGCTGGTCTTGTTGCGTGGATGACTCCTGGTCCTTATTGCCGCTCTGCTCGCCCTGTTGGCGCTGCTGGTTCTCTTCCTGCTCGCCGGATTGTTCACCCGGTTGATTGTCCTGGCTTTGTTCGCCGGAGCCACCATCGGATTCCGGTTGTTGCTGTTGATCCTGTTGCTCACTGTTTTGCTGATCGGAATCGTTGCCTTCCCCGGAATCACTTTGCTGCTGTTGCTGCTCCAGCAATCGCTGAACGATGTCGCGGTTGAAGCGGGCATCTTCCAGGTCTGGTTGAGCCGAAAGAGCCTGATCATACGCGTCGATCGCCTCCTTCAGTTTACCCGCCCTTGCCAGCGCATTGCCCCGGTTATAGTGGGCGCGGGGGCTGTCGCCAATAGCGAAAGAACTGGCGGCCGCTTCATAGTCTCCGGCACGGTATTGGGCACTGCCGCGCCATTGCGGATCCCGCAGTTGCTGGGCCGCGGTTTCGGCATCCCTGGCGATCATCTCGGGTGCCCGCTGGTCTTCCCGTAACCAGAGTTCGGACCATTCCAGAGCCATTGCCGGCCGGGGTGTGAGGGGCAGTAACGTCAGCAGGACCAGGGCAAGCGCTCCCCGGCGCCACCCAATGAGAATCAGAGGGAGCGCGAGCCAGAGCAGCCAGTAGCCGTCGTCCTGCCAACGATCCACCGTCAGGTCCCGTTCGCTTTCCTGCCAGTCATCAGCGTCTTCGGCAAGCAACCCGAGGTTGTTGATATCGGTATCGTCGATGGTCAGATGCTGACTCCTGCCGCCATTGCTCTGGGCCAGTTGCTGTAGCGCCGAGGGGCTTGCCCTGGCGATGACGATTTCCCCGTTATCGCGGATGAAGCCCCGTTTTGGCAGCGGAATCGGGCCACCCTCCGCGGTACCGACGACCAGGGTATTCAGCGCGAATCGGCTGCCCCTGAGTGCCTGAGTGATGCGATCCTGATAGCGATCACTGACATCATCTGTAATCAGCAGCATCCGGCCCTTGCCAGGGGCACCGTGCTCCAGCAGTTCCAGGCCCCGCACGACTCCAAGATCGGCACGATTACCTGTCGCCGGCATGATCACCGGGTCCAGCACCTCCAGCATACCGGTAATGGTATTGCGGTCATCGGTCAGGGGGCTGACCGCATGGGCGTCGGCGGCATAAACCACCAGTCCGGTCAGGCTGCCTTCCCGTTGCCTGAGGATATCGCGAATTTTACGTTTGGCCAGGGTCAGGCGATCCGGCTCCACATCGGTCGCCAGCATGGACAGCGACAGATCCAGAATAATCACCAGGCTGTCGTTTTGTTGTTGCAGTGGTGTGGGCGCCTGGCGCCAGGCCGGGCCGGCCAGGGCGATGGAGAGAATCAGCACGGCCATCGTCGCAGGCAACAGTGGCGAGCGGGGTTGGGCACCCGATTGCCCAAACCGGCTGATGACGGGGCGGAGCAGGGGCTCCGGAATGATGCGGGCCCAGCCGCTGTCGCTTTGACGTGCCTTGCGGTAGATCAGGGGCATCATCGGGATCACGAGCAACAGTAGCAGCCACAGTGGGCGGAGGAAATGAAAATCACCCATGGCGCTTCCTCCGTGCAATGCTTGGGAAATTCAATAGCTTGATCAGTTGTAGCAACAACCACAGTAGCACCGCGAGCGCGGCCGGCCAGACAAACAGATCGGTGACCGGGCGATAGTGTTTGCCCTCAAGCTCAATGGGTTCCAGTTGATCAATGTTTTCATAGATCAGCTCCAGCTCCGGCAGACTGCGGGCGCGGAAGTATTTGCCTCCGGTCTGCTCCGCCATCCGCTGCAGCAGGGCTTCGTCCAGATCCCGCGAGGGATTGACCTGTCGGGAGCCGAGCAAACCGCGCTGGACCATGGTTTCAGCCCCGATTCCGATGGTGTAGATACGCACGCCGGTGGCCTTGGCAATTTCGGTGGCCTTGTCGGGAGTAATTTCACCCGCGGTATTGGCGCCATCGGTCAACAGGATCACCACGCGTTGTTCCTGTGGACGATCCCTCAGGCGTTTGACGGCCAGGCCGATGGCATCACCAATGGCGGTGGCGCGACCAGCCATGCCAATACCGGATTCGTGCAGCAGGGTTCTCACCGTCGCCAGATCAAAGGTCAGGGGAGCCTGGATGTAGGGTTCGGTGCCAAACAGCAAGAGTCCCAGTCGATCCCCTTCGCGCCGCAGGATAAAGTCGTCTACAACCCGTTTCACCGCCTGCAGACGATTGATGCCGCGCCCCTGGAGGATCATGTCCTGTTCATCCATGCTGGGGGATATATCCACGGCCAGCAGCAGATCCCGACCGCTGACCGGTAGCTGGACCGGATCGCCGACATGCTGAGGTCTTGCCGCTGCAACGACCAGCAATAGCCACATCGCCAGCAGCATCACAACCTGCCACCAGGGCAGGCGGTTACCGTCGCGGCTGACGCCCGGAAGATCGGACAACCAGTGGCCGACAGGGAGGACCGGTGCTTCAACGGCTTGCCCGGTACGTTTTCCCAGCCGCACCAGCAACGGTACAAGGATAAGTACCAGTACCCAGGGGTACGCGAGGCTCAGCATTTCTGCCCCTCCAGCCAGGTACGGGCGAACGCCAGCGCCTGCTCCGGGTCGGCATCTGCTTCTGGCCGCCAACTGCTCCTGATCATGGCTTCAACTATGGGGCGTGACACCGACTGCTCATCCGGGCTGGTTTGCAGCAGGAAGTCTACCCATCGTGAACCACTCATCGCCTCGGGACGTTCCCCGGGGTAGCGTTCCCGGGCGCACTGTTTCAGTAAGGCATTGAGCTGGGCAAACCATTGCGGTTCCTGCGAGACATGCCGGGCCAACTGATTCATTTCCCGACGGGCGATCCTGAGCCAGCGGTTTTTCCGCCGCTTGCCACGGATGAGCAGGGCAACGACGATCAACAGCGCGACAATCAGCACGAGGAGGATCCACCATCCCGGGGCCGGCGGCCAGAAGCCCCCGGGTTCCGGCAAATGAATGTCCCTGAGCTGGCTTAAGGGGTCCTGATCCATCATCCGATTCGTCCTCGTGGCCCCAGTTGGGACTGGAGGATTACTGCCGGCTCGTCATCGGTCATCACGGTAGCCGGGACAATACCGGAGGTACGAAAGCAATCAGCCAGCTCGGTCTCGTGGCGTTCCACTTTCTGGTGCCAGGCTTGCTGGAATCGAGGGTTGCCGGCGTCGAACCACACCGGGCCATCCTCGCCGGCAACGGCAAAGCGCCCGCTCTCCGGCAGATGAAGTTCCAGAGGATCCGCGATTCGCAGCGCACTGACGGAGTTATGTCTGGCAAGGGTGCCGAGCAGGCGCGAGGTGTCCGCACTGATGGAGAGAAAATCACTGAGCACGAAGATTCGGCTGCCGGTGTGGGCGACCCGCCGCGCTTCCCGCAGAGCGGTATCGAGGTTGGCCGTTAACGACGAAACCTGAAGATCCCGGGGGCTGGTTGCTCCCGGCGTTTTTTGCAGCTTCGCCAGGGTGTCGAGCAATTGAAGCACGGATTTCTTACGGCGGGCGGGGCGTTGCACGGTCAGTGCCCGGCCATTGAATACGATCCCGCCCACCTGATCACCTGACCAAAGTGCCAGCCACGACAGAATGCCGGCAAGTTGTGCGCTACGCACCTGCTTGTAGGCGCCGGTACTGGCAAAGAACAGACTGGGGCCGAGGTCGCACAACAGCAGTACCGGGCGCTCCCGCTCTTCCTCATAGAGCTTGGTGTGCGGAGATTGGCGCCGGGCGGTGACTCGCCAGTCGATACTGCGAATATCGTCGCCTGGCTGGTATTGCCGTACTTCAGCAAAGGCCATGCCCCGGCCCCGCCTGGGTGACCGCTGCAGTCCGGCCTGCTTGCTCCGCACGGGACGTGCAGCCGGCAGCTTGAGGGCCCGGGCATCGGCCTGGAGACGGATCAGGCCGGGGAGGTCGATATGTGTGGCGTCTTGCGCTCGCATCATTGGGTATGGTCAGGCAATAACAGGAACATGATCAATCAGTCTTTGAATCACGGCGTCGGCAGTCATGCCTTCGGCTTCCGCCTCGAAGGTCAGCAAAATCCGGTGGCGGAGTACATCGAATACAATATTGCGGACATCATCGGGGCTGACATAGTCGCGGCCTTCCAGCCAGGCCAGGGCGCGGGCACAGCGATCCAGGGCGATCGTGCCCCGTGGGCTGGCGCCGAAAGCGGTCCAGCGCGCAAGTTCCGGGTCCAGCTTCTGTGGGTCGCGGGTGGCAAGGACCAGGGCGAGCAAATACTGTTCTACGGGGTCCGCCATGTAGATATCCGCTATATCCCGGCGTGCCTGGAATACCTGATCCGCACTCAGGCGGATGGCGGCGGCCGGCTGACCCTGACGGTAATCGTTGCGCGCCAGGTGGAGGATGGCTTTTTCGGCTTCGGCGGACGGATAGTCAATCACCACGTGCATCAGGAAACGGTCAAGTTGGGCTTCCGGGAGCGGGTAGGTGCCTTCCTGTTCAATGGGGTTCTGGGTGGCCATCACCATGAACAGCGGATCGAGGGGGAAGGTGCGCATACCCACACTGACCTGCCGTTCGCCCATGGCTTCCAGCAGGGCGGATTGTACTTTGGCCGGTGCCCGGTTGATTTCATCGGCAAGTACCAGGTTATGGAAGATCGGGCCATGCTGGAACTCAAACTGGCCGGTCTCGGCGCGATAGATCTCGCTGCCGGTAACGTCCGAGGGCAACAGGTCTGGAGTAAACTGGATACGATGGAAGTCTCCTTCCAGGTGCTCTGCCAGGGCCTTGATTGCCGTGGTCTTGGCAAGACCGGGGGCGCCTTCGACCAACAGGTGTCCGTCTGCCAGCAAGGCAATCAGTAGCCGGTCCACCAGTTTTTCCTGGCCAATAATCCTTTTCGCTAACTGAGACCGAAGTTCCCCGAACGTATGCTGTAGTGACATGGGCAGTACTTGTTCCTGTGTGGAGGCTCTTTACTTAAGTATTTGCCGCAGTTTTCGCATCTGGTCGGCAAAAATCAAGGGCTTGACTATGCTTATGTGACGATACCCTGATTACGTTTATTTCACACTAAACTGAGGTCGACTATGAATGCGCTGACGGTTGCCAGCAAGGATCAGTTTTTTGAGCAGCTGGCCGATGCTTTCCTGCAAAAAATCGCAAAGACGGAAGCAAAGAAAATCAGTGAGTTTGCCAGGCAGCATTACGCTCATATTCCCCTTGAAGAGCTTGTGAGTCGACGATTCTCGGATACCTACGGCGCGATATTGGCAGCCTGGCAGTTCCTGCAGAAGCGCAGTGCGGACGAGACACCGGTTGCGGTCTTCAACCCGGATCTGGAGAGTGATGGCTGGCAGTCGACCCATACCGTCATATTCATTCTGCATCCGAACATGCCATTTCTCATTGATTCCCTCCGCATCGCGATCAATCAGCGGGAAATAGGCACCCATTCCATCCAGCATTCCGTCCTGCGGGTGGATCGTGACGAGAATGGCAAGCTCAAGAAACTGCATTCTACCAAGAAGTCGAGTGCTGGTTCGGAGTACGAGGCATTTATCGTTCTGGAAATTGATCGACACAGTGATCCGTCTGATCTCCGGGATCTGGAAAACGTCTTTCAGACGATTCTCCATGAAGTGAGGATTGCGGTTGAAGATTTCCCGGTGGTGACGGGTAAGGTGAATGAGCTCATTACCGAACTGGATGTTACCACCGCCGGCATCAGTGACGAGGACAAGGAAGAAGCCCAGGCATTTCTCAACTGGCTGGTATCGGACCGGTTTACCTTCCTCGGGTACGATGAATACGATTTCGTCAGGGACAAAAGCGGCATGGTGGTCCGGCGTGTGGAGAATTCCGAGTTGGGGATTCTGAGGGTCAACAATGAGCGCCCGGACAAGGTCCGTCTGAACGAGCTGCCTCAGCGTACCCGCCACGAAATGACCCGTACAGACGACGTTTTTATTTTCGCCAAGTCGGCGCAACGGTCGCGGGTGCATCGCCCTGCCTACCCGGATTATATCGCTGTCAAAAAATTCAACAGCAAGGGTGAAGTGGTGGGAGAGCGCCGCTTCCTGGGTCTGTATACCTCCCGTGCCTACAACGAACCCCCGGAAGACATCCCGCTGCTGCGAAGAAAATTCCATTCGGTGATGAAAAAGTCCGGTTTTCTGCGGGATGATTATGCCGGCAAGGAGCTTGAGCAGATCCTGACTCTCTACCCGCGGGATGAACTGTTCCAGATTGAGCCTCAGGAATTGCTCCGCGTTGCCAAGAATATTCTCTATATCCAGGAGCGGCGGCGTATTGAACTATTCATGCGGGAGGATGTTTATGGCCAGTTTGTGACCTGTCTGGCGTTCTTCCCGAGGGATATCTACAACACCGAGTTGCGCCTGAAGGTAGAGCAGGTGTTGTTGGACCGCCTGGAAGCTGAAGACATTGAGTTTGTGACACACTTTTCCGAGTCGGTGCTGGCACGGGTGCAGTTCACCATCCGTGTGCCCCAGGTTGAGAATCGTCAGCTTCCTATTGCCGAAATCCGTGAGAAGGTGATTGAACTGGCACAGTCATGGCGCGACGGCCTGGCGGAAGCACTCAACGAGGTCTACGGCGAAGAACAGGGCAATGAATTTTACCGGTTGTACTCCGGAGGGTTCCCGCCGAGTTACACCGACATGTTTTCACCCCGGCGGGCTGCGATAGATCTGGAGCATATTTCCGATGCTGCGGATGGCAAACTCACCATGAGTTTCTACCGGGCCCTGGAGGAGGAGGAGAATACCCTCCATTTCAAGCTGTTCCACGCAAACGAGCCGTTGCCCCTGTCAGATGTCATGCCGATATTCGACAACCTTGGCTTTCGGGTGATTGGGGAGCATCCCTTCGAGGTGAATGACCGGCACGGTAAGGTCGTCTGGATTCACGACTTCACCCTGCAGGCCTATAGTGGCGATGTGGTGGACATCCATCGGATTCGCCCGATCTTCGAGGATCTGTTCCGACGGGTCTGGTACGGCGATGCGGAAAACGATGCCTTTAACCGGTTGCTGTTAGCCTCTTACATGAGCTGGCGGCAGATTGCGCTGTTGCGGACCTATGCCCGCTATATGCGGCAGATCCGTATCTCCAACAGTCAGACTTTTATCTCCAATTCCCTGGTCAATCATGTCGATCTGGCTCAGTCGTTATTGGAGTTCTTTGAGGTTCGTTTCAACCCGGATCGCTATCAGAGCGAGGGGAAAAGCAATGCGGCCCAGCAAAAGCTGGAGATCGAGTTCAATGCCGGCCTGGATGCCGTTGAAAATCTGAGTGAAGACCGGGTGTTGAGGTTGTATCTGGAGCTGATGCAGGCAACCCTGCGCACCAACTATTTCCAGTTCGACGGCGAAGGCAGGAACAAGTCCTACATCAGCGTCAAGTTTGATCCCACCCAGATCCCCGACATGCCGCTGCCGATGCCGATGTTTGAAATATTTGTTTATTCCCCTCGGGTGGAAGGTGTGCACTTGCGCGGTGGCAAGGTAGCTCGCGGCGGCTTGCGCTGGTCGGACCGGTTCGAGGACTACCGCACGGAAATCCTGGGGCTGGTGAAAGCGCAGCAGGTCAAAAATGCGGTGATTGTGCCCGTGGGGGCGAAGGGGGGCTTCGTTGCCAAGCGTCTGCCGGATCCGTCTGACAGGGAAGCGTTTCAGGCAGAAGGCGTTGATGCCTACAAGACCTTTATCCGTGGTTTGTTGGATATCACCGATAACCTGCTGGACGGGGAGATCCATGCACCGGAACGGGTCATCCGACATGATGACGACGACCACTATCTGGTAGTGGCGGCGGACAAGGGGACGGCCACGTTCTCGGACATCGCCAACGAGTTGTCTGCCGAGTACGGCTTCTGGATGGGGGATGCCTTTGCCTCCGGTGGCAGTAATGGATATGACCACAAAAAAATGGGGATTACTGCCCGTGGTGCCTGGGTGTCCGTTGAGCGCCATTTCCGCGAAATGGGCATTAACCCGGCGCTGGACGAATTTACCGCCATTGGTATCGGCGATATGGGGGGGGATGTATTCGGTAACGGGTTATTGTGCTCCGAGAAAACCCGTTTGGTGGCGGCGTTCAATCACGTCCATATCTTTATCGATCCAACCCCGGATGCTGCAAAGAGCTATCAGGAACGCAAGCGGCTGTTCGCGTTACCCCGTTCTGCCTGGACGGACTACGACAGCAAGCTGATTTCCAAGGGGGGCGGTGTGTTCAGTCGCAGTGCCAAGTCGATTCCGGTGAGCCCGGAAATGAAAAAACTGCTTGGTATCAAGTCGGACCGCGTACCGCCCAACATGCTGATCACCCATATTCTCAAGGCACAGGTAGACCTGTTGTGGATTGGCGGTATTGGCACCTATGTGAAAGGGAAAAATGAAACCCATGGTGATGTAGGGGATAAGGCCAACGACGGGTTGCGAATTAACGGTACCGAACTGCGCTGCAAAGTGGTAGGTGAGGGCGGCAACCTGGGGATGACCCAGCTTGGTCGTATTGAGTTTGCCCTTAACGGCGGGCGCCTGAATACGGATTTCATCGACAACTCCGGTGGTGTCGATTGCTCCGACCACGAAGTCAACATGAAAATTCTGCTCAATCAGGCGGTGGCCATGGGCGATCTCACGTCCAAGCAACGCAACATCATGCTGGAAGACATGACCGACGACGTGGCCGCTCTGGTGTTGAAGAATAACTACCGACAGACCCAAGCCATCAGTATCGCCAGTGAGGAAGCCAGTACCCGGATGGAAGAGTACCGTCGGTTACTGAACACCCTGGAAAGCGAGGGCAAGCTCAATCGTGCCCTTGAGTTTCTCCCGGACGATGAAACACTGTCCGAGCGCAAACTCGACAAGAAGGGGCTGACCCGACCAGAGTTGTCGGTGTTGATTTCGTACGTCAAGGGGGATCTGAAGCAGACGCTGATTGACAGCACCCTGCCGGACGAGCCACTACTGGCGGGCGAGATGTACAAGGTGTTCCCCCAGGCGATGACCCGCAAGTTCTCAAAGGAGTTGAGTGAGCATCAGCTGCGGCGGGAAATCATTGCCACCCAGATCGCCAACGACATGGTCAACCACATGGGCATCACGTTTGTGGAACGTCTGTCGCAATCAACCGGTGCCGACCCTGCGTCCATTGCCCTGGCATGGATCATCGCGCGGGACGTGTTCCGGTTGGATACCTGGTGGGACAAGATAGAATCCCTGGATTTCCACATTCCCGCATCGTTGCAGATGGAATTGATGAATGACCTGATGCGTCTGATTCGCCGGGCGGTGCGTTGGTTACTGCGAAACCGCCGTGCCGAACTCAGTATCCAGAGTCATATGGAGCGGTTTGCCGACGGTGTCTGGAAGATCACATCCGACCTGCCGGACTACCTGGGAGAACAAGCCAGGGCTAACTGGGACAAGCGCTTCAATCAGCTGAAGGAAGCCGGGTTGCCCAAAGAGCTGGCATCGGTACTGTCCGGCACCAGCTATCTGTATTCGTCCCTGGGTATTATTGAGGGCCGGGAAGCGACAGGTATGCCGCTGAAAACCGTTGCCAACCTATATTATGATCTGGGCGAAAAACTGGACCTGAGCTGGTTTGCCAATGCGATTGCGGCCCTGGTTCCGGTGTCTCACTGGCAGGCTCTGGCCCGGGAGAGTTTCCGGGAAGACCTGGACTGGCAGCAACGCGCGTTGACGACCGGGGTGCTCAAACTGGCTGGCAAGCCGGAGGAGGTGCCAGGTTGTGTCGACCGCTGGATGGCTCGTCACGACGCTATGATCAGTCGCTGGAAAACCATGCTGACGGAGCTCAAAGGGGTTCGTGAACCGGAATACGCCATGTTTTCGGTGGCCTTGCGGGAATTGCTGGATCTGGCGCAGGCGACCATGCACAGTGCTCACGAGGAGGATGAAGTGGTGACCGCTTGAATGTGGCGCCCGGGGTTACGGTTCGTGACGGTTGCCAGAAAAGCGAGCCTGAAAACTGTCAATTTGTGTCAAAAAATCGTGACGAGGGTCACTTGTTGACCCTCGTTGTCATCACAGATAGCCTGCTGCGGTTTCGGTACACTTGTACCGTAGTCAGTCAGGAGGTGAGCAATGCGAATTTTGGTGCAAAAAGCTCTGGATGCATTGAATCAGCGCAAAAGCGCTGAGGGCTCTGTGGAACATGATCGCAGGAGCGACCAATCCCGTCAGCCCACGCAACGGGAGGACTGGGGGATGTCTCCGGAAGATGCCCTGCGGGTTGGTACCGTCGCCCGGTACAAGTAGAGGCAACCCTTTTTGCCTATCCCCGGCCCCGGAGTCAGTGGACCGAGACTCCGGGCCAGATTCCGGTTAGAGTATCCCGCCTGTATACCAGCTCGGGATGTCCCAAACCAATGTCTGCATTACCCAATGCCCATGAGGCCCTGCTTAGAAATCGCGACCTGATCAAGGGTCGCCTGGCCCTGATCGGTCTCTCCGACGCCACTCTGTTATCCCGGTTACCCAGCGGTGGAATAGCGATGACAGAACATGCCGGCGTGTTTTCACGGATGCCGGCAATAAAAGACTGGCAGCCTGCGTTTGGCTATGACGACGATGCACTGAAAGCCGCGTGCGCCGACACCCTGGTGGTTTTCCTGCCCAAGGCCCGTGCAGAGTTGACGTTCCGGCTGGAGTTGGCGCGCTGGCTTGCTGCCGATGGCGCAAGGTTGTTGCTGATTGGAGAGAAGCGCGAAGGAATTGCGGGGGCGGTCAAGCAGTTAAAGCTGGTGGCGCCGGAAGCCGCCAAAGTGGATAGCGCCCGCCACTGCCAGGTATGGCTCGCGGAAGCATTTGTGCCGGTGACTACCTTTGATCTTGAAGCCTGGATGCAATGGCACCCTGTCGAGTGTGCGGGAGTGCGAATAGATGTGGCCGGCTTGCCCGGTATCTTCAGCGATGGTCAACTGGATGACGGTACGGCGATGTTGCTGCAAAGTCTTGCTGAGCAGCCCCTTCCCCGTGGATATGCGCTGGATTTTGCTTGCGGTGCCGGTGTCATTGGCAGTTGGATGCAGTGCTGGCAGCGGGAGCAAGGCATCGAGCCTTCTCCAGTTGATGCCGTGGACGTGCAGTCCCAGGCGGTGATCTGCGCCAAGGCGACCTACACCCGTGCCCAGGCCCTGGGGGACGTGATGGCATCCGATGGCTTGGCGGGTGTCACCCGGAAATATCGTGCCATTGTGACCAACCCGCCATTTCACACCGGAGTGCGGACAGATACCTCAATGACTGAGCGATTCCTGCAGCAGGTCGCGGTTCATTTGCAGCCCGGAGGTGAGTTGCGGCTGGTTGCCA
This sequence comes from Marinobacter sp. NP-4(2019), assembly GCF_003994855.1. Lineage (NCBI taxonomy): Bacteria > Pseudomonadati > Pseudomonadota > Gammaproteobacteria > Pseudomonadales > Marinobacteraceae > Marinobacter > Marinobacter sp. NP-4(2019). Next base: position 2,860,804 of record NZ_CP034142.1, on the reverse strand, counting down.
ACAGCTTCCTGCCCTACGAGGCGCTGATGACCAAATGCATTGGTCCGGTTACAAGGCTGCAGTGCGACAAGCGTTTTACCGTGTATTCCGCGAAACGTCGATAACCGCCGGAACTGTTATCCAGACAAAAAAAAGCCCCTGGGGTGAGGGGCAAAAAGGTTGTGTCCAAAAGAAAGGGAGACAACCTGAAATCATTCTTTCCCGGAAGTGTCTTCCTGATTGCGGGCATTGCGGCCGGGTGCCAGCTCGCGTACCTGCTCAATCAGGCGACGGGCTTCCGATTCGGCACGGCTGCGGGCTTCAGTCAGCTTGGGTTTGACCTCGGCCTCGTAAGTTTTGCCCGCCTTGTCAGTGAAGTAGGCGGTCATCATGTTGGCGTCCCACCACAGCTTTTTACGCAGGTCGTAGGTGGCAACGTCCAGGCGCAGTGTGAGTTCACGGAACGTCGGGTTCTTGCTGCGAATCTGGCTGACCACTTCAGACAGGCTGCGTGGCTCCGAGACGTCTGCACCCATGTTGGCCAGAACCTTTTTCAGTTCGGCAGAGGCCTTGTCGAGCTGGGGGCGAAGCTGGTCTTCAAAGCGCTTGCCTGCAGCCTGAACGGACTCAAAGCGGTTCTTGATGGAATCGCGGATCATATCGGGTCTCTCATCTGGATCGGTTTCAATTCAACTTGGAAGCCACTTTAGGGTTAATTTCTAGAGTAATCAGCCTAGAATGGTCGCCGATGTTCAACCTGCCTGATTTGGTGCCTGAAATGACAAGTGACACCCTGAAAACGCCTGAAGACACGCTGACTCTCAAGCGTCCCGGTAACACTGATCGCACCCTGAGAGCCTGGGATGCCGCCGATGAGTTGTTGCTGGAGCAGGCCTTTATCCGCGTACCAGAAAGCGCAGGCAAGAAAGTGCTGGTGGTGGATGACCAGTTCGGTGCGCTGACCCTGGGGCTCCGTCGATTCGACCCGGTATCGCTGGCAGACAGTGCCACTCTGTCAGAAGCCCTGATACAGAATGGTCGCGCCAACGGGGCGGACAATGTGGCTGCCCCCAAGAGCTGGCTCGCGCCGCCTCAGGGGCCTTTTGATGTCATTGTCATGCGGATTCCCCGACAGTTGGACTACCTGTGCTGGCTGCTGCGCTGGTCAAACGATGTGCTGGTGCCGGATGGTGTCCTGATTGCCGGCGGTATGATCAAACACCTGCCGGACCGGAGTGTTGAGGTGTTCAATGATCTGGTCCGGACGAAGCAGGTCTGTCCTGCCCGCAAAAAGGCCCGGGTGGTGGTGTGTCAACGAGGTGATCACGGTCTGGAAGGCTGGCAGGGGCAGTGGAAGGGCTACCCTCTGGATGGTGGCCACAGTGTCAACGCTCTTCCCGCTGTATTTGCGCGGGAGCGCCTGGATATCGGGACCCGGCTGTTACTGCCGGAGGTTCGTCGGGTGGCTGCCACACTGGCATCTGGAGCAAGAGTGCTGGACCTGGCCTGCGGTAACGGTGTGCTGGGGCTGGAGGCATTGGGTGCCCAGCCAGCACTCAACATGGTGTTCAGTGATGTGTCCAGTCAGGCGATCGTCAGCGCGAAGCGCAATGTCGAGACGACGGCGTCAGCCGCTGACGCCCATTTCTGTCATGGGGATGGCGTTCCGGAGGATACGGGAAAGTTCGATCTTATCCTGCTTAACCCACCATTCCATGAGGGTGGCGTGGTGGGTGACCACATAGCGCTACGTTTGTTCCGACAGGCTGCCCGGCACCTGGAAAACAGCGGGCAGCTGCTGATGGTTGGCAACCGGCATCTCGGTTACCACCGCAGCCTGAAGCGGTACTTTCCAGTGGTTACCCAGTTGCAGGCCGATCCAAAGTTCGTGGTGTTCTCGGCCCGCCTTCAGCCCCTTGGGGCAGGGCGGTCATAACCCAGCCTGCCGAGGGTATCCACAATGGTTTGGGTCTGGCTATCGATTTCAATATTGACCACATCGCCTTCCCGGATCTCACCAAAGGTGGTGGCTCTGAGGGTTTCCGGTATCAGGTGGACGTTAAAACGGTTGCCGGTCACCTCGCCAATGGTCAGGCTGGCGCCGTTGATGGCGATATAACCCTTGGGAAAAATGTACTTTGCCCACGCCTCCGGCACTTCAAACTCAATAGTGACGTTGTTCTCAGGCCGCTTAATGGAGGTCACGGTCGCGGTGGTATGGACATGTCCTGAAAGCAGGTGGCCGCCGATTTCATCGCCGATGCGTGCTGCCCGTTCAAAGTTCACCCGGTCGCCCTGGTTCAGCTTCCCTAGTGTGGTCAATTTCAGGGTTTCCTGCATGGCATCGAAATACAGGCAGTCACCCTCTTGGCGGGTGACGGTGAGACAGGCTCCGTTAATTGAGACGGAAGCACCGATGGCGACGCCTTCGGTCCGGTCTGCCGGGAGCTGGATGGCGTAGGTATTCAGGCCAGGAGCCGTGGACACTTCCTGAATGGTGGCAACGCCTTGAACAATGCCTGTGAACATGGACTACCCTCATAGTGGGGTCGGCCAATCCTGGCCGACGAAATACCGCCAAAGCATAGCGACCTGATCTCATGATGCCAAGGGGTTAAAGTTCCCGGCAAACAGTCGATACACAAGTAAAGGATTATCCTACGTGGCCTGCCTGGCGGGCTGCCGGCTCACGGTATCTTTGGTAGAGAGCTCATGGCTGACAACAGACAAACAACGCAGGCAGAAGGGAAGCTGGCTCCGGGTGAGCCTGTTCTGCGGCAAGGGCGCGCGGCGGACCCTGTCCCTGCGGCCGGATCCTCAAGTGTTCCCTCCCGGTCGACAGGGGCCTCCGGCAGTGTCGGAAAGAAGGCCTCCGAAGCCGACAGTGAAAGCGGGCCCACGCCCGAAATGGACAGCCGGGTAGCCAGCGCCGAGGAGCCTCCGGTGGAAGATAGCCCCGACAATGGCAGCCGGGAGGCAGAGAGTCCAGCGGCTATTGAGCAGGCGATGGCAGAGTCCCTTCAGCGTAAGTTGCGGTTGATGTTGAAGCAGTGCGACCGTGTTCTGTTAATGGACTTTGATATCCTGGCAATGTCGCGCTGGCCGGATAATTACTCCCTTGCCACGGCCAGGCGCAGTCGGGACCTGTGGTTATTCAGTGCCCTGGTAGCCGCGCTGGTTTTTCTCAGCGGTCTCACGGGCTTTATCCCCGCCTGGGTTGCCGGTGGCGGCTTCGGTGCATTTGTGATCATTCTGATGCTGGGGGTGCCTGCCATTCGCCGCATCTATACGTCCCGCCCTTCCTATCTTGATCTTATTGTCACGCGGCAGCGGTTGCTTCGGGATGCCCGTAAACATATTGAACACCTGGAAGGTAAAGAAGGTCTGGTATGGCAGTGTGCCCGTATGGCGGAATTCAATCCGGCCTTGCGTGCCTCGCGTTTTAGTGAACTGCTGGCCTTGTCGGAGCACCGGACTCTGGCCCGGAATATGACACGCCGTGAATACGTTCGCTTGTATCTGATCTATCTGCTGGAGGCGGAAAAAGCGTACGATCGGGTTCAAAAAGCATTTTTCGAGGGTAATCAGCAGGCCATTGATCGGGGTTGGGCCTCCGTGGCGGCTTCTCCCGGGCAGAGAGCTTGACATGATAGTGTCTCAAACGTATGTTTCAAACAGACGTTTGCTAGAGGCACTGATAAAAATATGGCTCAGTCTGATACCGTTGACCGCATCCTGGATGCAGCTGAGGAACTGTTTGCGGACCGGGGGTTCTCCGAAACTTCGCTGCGGATGATTACCAGTAAGGCTAAAGTAAATCTTGCCGCTGTCAATTATCATTTCGGCTCAAAGAACGCTTTGATCCACGCAGTGTTTGCCCGGTTCCTGACCCCGTTTTCCGCCACCCTGGAAACCGCGTTTGACGAGCTGGAGGAGCGCTGTGACGGGAAGCCGCCGACTCTGAATCAGACCCTGTGGGCGTTGACGGAAAGTGCGGTGCGCATGCCTCAGCGCACCGACAAAGGTATTTCCATCTTCATGCGATTGCTCGGTCTCGCCTACACCCAGTCTCAGGGGCATCTGCGCAAGTTCCTGGAGCAGGAGTATAGTGAGCCTTTCAGCCGATTTATGAGGCTGTTGAAGGAGGCCACACCGCAATTGTCGGCGGTGGACCGTTACTGGCGGATCCAGTTCATGCTCGGGGCCACCGCATTCACCATGTCCAGCAGCGACGCGTTACGGGATATCCTGGAAAACAAACTGGGCGTGGAAACCTCAGTGCAGGAAATTGCCGCGCGACTGGTGCCATTCCTAGCGGCTGGCATGCAGGCGGAGGATACCATGCTGGTGCCTTCATCGGGTCAGGCACCGGTTGCCTGAGCTGTCCCCTCTCGGTTAGGCTTCCGCACTGGCATTGTCAGTCGGGAGCTTAACTGTATGAACTCGCCAGAGGGGACATTCCCCCACCTCCATATCAGTATCGGTTCCCAGTCACTGACACTGGTGGCTGCTGACGGGGCCCCCCTGTTTCGATCCCCGGTATCTACCGCCCTGAACGGTCCCGGAGAGCAAAATGGCAGCGGCTGCACACCGCGGGGCAGGCATTATGTTCGCGCCATGGTGGGCAAGGGGCAACCGGAAGGTACCGTGTTCGTCGCCCGACGACCAACCGGTGAAGTCTACACCCCGGAACTCGCGGCCCGCTATCCTGAGCGGGACTGGATTCTCTCCAGAATACTCTGGTTGTGTGGTTGTGAATCGGGTATAAACCGTGGCCCGGGGGTCGATAGTTTTCGACGCTTCATATACATTCACGGCACACCGGACACCGAGCCCATGGGGGAGCCCAGATCCCATGGCTGTATCCGTATGCGTAATGCCGATGTGATCAGACTGTATGATCTGGTTACCCCGGGAACAGCCGTTATTGTCGAAGAATCCTGAACGTCGCGCCTGGTTGCGGCGCTGCTGGCATTGATTTTTTACGATTGAGGACGTCCATGATCAGGGAGCTGCATACCACCATTGATGGTTGGATTGAGAATTGGGAGTTGCTTTCCGAAGGCTGGCGGGTCGGTATCGTTGTTTTCGCTCTGGTGTTCGGAACCGCTGCCGTGGCCTATGTTGCCAGCCATGTTGTGGCCGCACTGGAAAGGCGTTTCAGTAAAACCAGGAACCTGTGGGACGACGCTTTTCTCCATGCGGCCCGTAAGCCGGTGGTGGCCTTTGTCTGGATTCAGGGTGTCTACTGGGCTGCGGAAGTTGCCTACCGCTACTCCGAAGCCGAGATTTTCTCGGCCAACGAACACCTGCTCAGGATCGGTTTTGTCTGGGTGCTGGTTTGGGCCATTCTTCGTTTCGTGAAGGAAGGTGAGAGCATTCTTACCTCCCCAATGAAAATGAAGAAACCGATGGATTACACCACGGTCAACGCCATCAGCAAGCTGGCCCGTGCGGTGGTGATCATTACAGCGGTCCTGATTGTCATGCAGTCCCTGGGCTACAGTCTTTCCGGTGTGCTGGCGTTCGGTGGTGTGGGTGGCATTGCCGTCGGCTTCGCCGCCAAAGACCTGCTGGCCAACTTCTTTGGTGGCGTGATCATTCATCTGGACAGGCCGTTCAAGGTTGGCGACTGGGTACGTTCGCCGGATCGCAACATTGAGGGTACGGTAGAGCACATCGGTTGGAGGTTGACCACCGTCCGGACATTCGATAAACGCCCTCTGTATGTGCCGAACGCAGCCTTCACCACGATTGCGGTGGAAAACCCCTCCCGCATGAGCCATCGCCGAATCTCGGAAACCATCGGGATCCGTTACGCAGATGTTCGTGAGATGGCGGTGATTGTCTCTGAGATCCGCACCATGCTGGAAAATCACGATGAAATTGCGAGCAATGAAACCCTGATCGTGAATTTCCTGGCGTTCAATTCATCCTCCCTCGATATCATGGTTTACACCTTCACCAAAACCACCGAGTGGGTGAAGTTCCATGAGGTGAAACAGGATGTATTGCTGAAGATCAGTCAAATCATCGAGAGTCACGGTGCCGAGGTCGCGTTCCCGACGCGCACCTTGCACGTGGCCGATAGCCTGCGGCTGGAAAGTGCGAACGCGAAAGGTCCGGATGATGAGGAGCTCGGTCCCATCGAGAATGAGGATCAGGGTTCCGACAAGTCGCGCCCGGCCCAGCGCACTCATTCAGGTTCGTCTGCGGAGGCGACCGGCGGAGGGGAAGGATCGTCATGAATCAGACAAATACAATGGCACCGGTTGGCATCATTGGTGGGACCGGGCTGACAACTCTGTCAGGCCTTGAAATTGCCGGAAAACGTGAAATGGATACGCCATGGGGGGCTCCCTCTGCGGAGCTGGTAGAAGGGCGCCTGGGCAATCAGCCGGTAATCTTCCTGTCCCGTCACGGTAATCCCCACCGTATTCCGCCCCATCAGGTTAATTACCGGGCGAATCTCTGGGCCCTGCATCAGGCCGGCGTTAAAACCGTGGTTGGCGTCAACGCTGTAGGCGGTATCCATGAGGCCATGGGACCTGCCCATATCGTCATCCCCGATCAGGTTATTGATTATACCTGGGGGCGGGGAAGCACGTTTTTTGAGGGCGACCTTGAAGAAGTGACCCACATAGATTTCACCTACCCTTATGCGGAAAAAGCCAGAGCCGTGATGATTGAGGCAGCGAATTCGCTGGGCCTGCCTTTCTCGGATTTCGGCGTCTATGGGGCAACCCAGGGCCCCCGTCTGGAAACGGCTGCGGAGATTGTCCGCCTGGAGCGGGATGGCTGTGATCTGGTGGGCATGACGGGCATGCCGGAAGCCGCCCTGGCAGCAGAACTCAAGCTGAACTACGTGTGCCTGGGGCTGGTGGTTAACTGGGCGGCCGGGAAATCCGATCACATCATCACGATGGAAGAGATTGAGGCCGCCATTGCGCAGGGCATGTCCGGAGTGAAGCGGATTCTCGAGGAATCCATGGACGGGCTGGGGGCGCTTTAGCCCTCTACCGGCCTGAAGAACACAAGCACGCCGATGGTGGGGGAGTCGAGATAGTGGACTTCCTCACTGCGCATCCGCCGGGTTTCCCGAATCCAGGTAACAAGTTCGGCCCTGGCGTTTGTGCTGGCAGGTTGCAACTCGTTGCCCGTGGCGTCGCCCTGGACAGGGTAAGCGGGTGAGCCGCCCGGACTCCAGTGGTTGAGGTGTACGCCCACGTGGAGGTAGCGCTTGCGGTCGATCGTGATGTGGCCCTCGACCTCACGGTGGCCGGCGTCTGCCAGCCAGTCCCCGACAGCAACCTGCATTGGCTCACCTTCGAAGTTCGGTGGGAACGACTGGTACCAGCCGGCAGTCATCAGCACGCGGTAACGCCCGCTGTTTTCAAGGCGTTGCGCCACAGAACGTAACCTCAGGTCAGTCTCTGGCGCCAGCCTGAGAGAGGTCGCCAGGCTGCCATCCCCGCGAAACACCTTCATCTGTTTGGCCAGATTGTCGACGGGCTCAGGCATCCGGCTGGCCATGTGTTCCTCAACGTTCTGGGGATCAACGAGGCGTTCAATGATGACAATTTCGGCCCGGTAGAGGTTGTCACCACTCTCCTGGGCGCTGGCAAACAGTGGGGCCATCGCCAGCAGGGCTGCGGTGAAGGTGATCAATGCCTTTCCGGGCAGGGCATAACCGGGCGTTCGCAAGGGCTGTACTCCACAATATCAATGGCTGTCGTATGGCGGGCAGTGCCTGTGTTTCAGGAGGCCAACTGCCCGAGCATGTCGGAAATGCCGTCGAGTTTACCACTGGTTGAGTCATCCTTCAGCCGGAACCGGAAACTGTTGGCCCCTTCGAGCCGGTACTGGTCCGGAGCGGATTGCACTTTCTTAACCAGTACGAGAGGATCAACCGGTGTCGAGGCACCGAATTCCAGCCGGGCCCATTCCTTGCCAGCATCGATTTTCACGATACCGAGGGCTTCAGCCTTGAGCCTCAGCTCGGTCTGACGAATCAGGTTTCTGGCCGGATCCGGTAATAATCCGAAGCGATCAATCATCTCAACCTGAAGTTCTTTTAATTCGTCTTTTTTGCTGACACTGGCAATTCGCTTGTACAGCATCAGACGGTTGTGCACATCCGGCAGGTAATCATCCGGGATCAGCGCGGGAATGCGCAGATTCATCTCGGTGCCGTGGCTCATGGGGAGTTCGGCGTTGGGGGTGCGTCCTTCGCGGATGGCCGTCACTGCCTCATCCAGCAGTTGCATGTACAGACTGAAGCCGATGGTTTCGATCTGGCCACTTTGTTCCTCGCCCAACAGCTCGCCGGCACCCCGGATTTCCAGGTCGTGGGTGGCCAGCATGAACCCGGCACCCAGATCCTGGGCCTCGGATATCGCTTCCAGGCGCTTTTTCGCGTCGGTGGTGATCGATCGGGGGGGTGGTGTCAGCAGGTAGGCGTAGGCCTGGTGATGTGACCGGCCGACCCGGCCCCGCAACTGGTGCAACTGGGCCAGACCGAACTTGTCCGCTCGTTCGATGATGATGGTGTTGGCGCTGGGGATGTCGATGCCGGTTTCCACGATGGTGGTACACACCAGCACGTTGAAACGCTTGTGGTAGAAATCCGACATGATCTGTTCCAGTTCCCGTTCCCGCATCTGGCCATGGGCCACGCCCACCCGCGCTTCCGGAATCAGTGTTCTCAAGTCTTCGGCGGTTTTCTGGATGGTGGCCACATCGTTATGGAGAAAGTACACCTGACCACCCCGCAGGATTTCCCGCAGGATGGCTTCCTTGACCATGGCATCGTCGCGCTGGCGCACGAAGGTTTTCACCGACAGTCGCCGCGCCGGCGGCGTGGCAATGATGGACAGGTCCCGCAGGTGGCCCATGGCCATGTTCAGGGTGCGGGGAATCGGCGTGGCGGTGAGCGTCAGCATATCCACCTCGGCCCGCAGTGCCTTGAGTTTTTCCTTCTGCTGAACCCCGAAGCGGTGTTCCTCGTCGATGATCACCAACCCCAGGTTCTTGAATTTCAGGCCACCCTGAAGCAGTTTGTGGGTGCCGATCACGATGTCCGCCTTGCCGGTTTCGATCGCCTCCATGGCCTTGCTGGTCTGGGCGCCGCTACGAAAACGGCTGAGCAGTTCGACGTTGACCGCCGTATCGGAAAAGCGATCGCGAAAGGACTCGTAATGCTGCTGTGCCAGCAGGGTGGTGGGCACCAGTACGGCTACCTGCTTGCCAGAGAAGGTTGCCATAAAGGCCGCGCGCATGGCGACTTCGGTTTTGCCGAAGCCAACGTCACCACAGACCAGCCGGTCCATGGGGCGTTCACTGATCATGTCCTCGAAGACGGACTCGATGGCCACCTGCTGGTCCGGTGTTTCCTCAAACGGGAAACCGGCGGCGAAGGCGCGATAGGCTTCCTTCGGATCTTCGAAGGAGAACCCCTTGCGGGCCTCGCGGCGGGCGTAAACGTCCAGCAACTCGGCGGCGGTATCGCGGATTTTCTCAAGGGCCTTCTGCTTGGCACTGCTCCAGCGTTCGGTGCCGAGTTTGTGCAGCGGCGCGTGTTCGGTGTCCGACCCGGTGTAGCGGGAAATCAGGTGGAGGCTGGAAACGGGGACGTACAGTTTCGAGCCTCCGGCGTATTCAAGCATCAGGAATTCGCTGGCGTCTCCGTCAACCGTGATGGTTTCCAGGCCCTGGTAGCGACCGACACCGTGGTCAATATGAACCACGGGCGCGCCGATGCGAAGCTCGGACAGGTCGCGATAGCCGGAATCGTCCACTTCCGTCGGCTTTTCCCGGCGACGGCGCTGCAATACCCGCTCGCCGAACAAGGCGGTTTCGGTGACCAGTGCCAGGTGCTCGTCTGGCAGTACCAGCCCCAGCTCCATGGGAGCAATGGTGATGCCCAGGGTGCAGTCCCGGTCCTCAAGGAACGCCTGCCAGCTGTCCAGGGTGGTCGGTTTCACATGGTGATCGGCGAGGTTGTCGATCAGGGCCTCCCGACGCCCGGAGGATTCGGCGCACAGCAGGACCCGCCCGCCAAATGTCTGGATGAACTGTTTCAGGCGAGCGGCAGGGTCCGCCGCGCGACCGTCCATGGCGACATCGGGCAGCTCATCGGTCCGGCAGTTTTCAGCGCCGGCGGTGCTTGCGGTGTTAACGGTAAAGGTAACGCGGGGAAAGCGCTTGAGCTGTCCGAACAGTTCGTCCTGCTGCAGGAACAGTTCGGCTGGCGGCAGAATGGGGCGCAAACGGTCGTGACGCCGGTCTTCGTATCGCGCCCGGGTCTCAGCGTCGAAGTGGGCGACGGAATCGTTCAGCCCGTCGGCGGTGAAAACGTGAGTGCCATCGGGCAGGTAGTCGAACAGTGTCGCTGTTTCATCGAAGAACAATGGCAGGTAGTACTCGATGCCCGGAGGTGTAATGCCGTGGCTGACATCCTGGTAAATCGGAGCGTCCTTGTCGGCGTTGGGGAAGTGCTCGAACCAGCGGTTGCGAAAGCCGGAGCGGGCTTCCTTGTTCCACGGGAATTCGTTGGCCGGCAGCAGTTCGATCTTGTCGATGCGATCGATGGAGCGCTGGGTCTCCGGGTCAAAGGTCCGCAGGGTTTCGATTTCGTCATCGAAAAGGTCGATCCGGTACGGTTGTGTCGCGCCCATCGGGAAAATATCCAGAATGGCGCCGCGAACGGCGTATTCACCGTGTTCGTAGACATTTTCGGCGTGGCGGTAGCCGGCGGATTCCAGTTGCAGGCGCCAGTCGTCAATGTCCAGTGTTTGTCCCACCTCAAGCAGCAAGGTGTTGCCCTGCAGGTAATGAGCCGGGGGCAGGCGGTGCATCAGGGTGCGTGCCGGGACAACCAGCACGCCATGCCGGGTGGAGGGTAACCGGTGCAGGGTACGGATTCGACGGGACGTAATATCCTGGTGCGGCGAAAACAGGTCGTAGGGGAGCGTCTCCCAGTCCGGCAACGATAGCAGTTCAAGCCCGGTTCTGGTGACAGTGGTGCCGTCCTCTTCCGCTGGCAGGCCGAGGTAGAAGCGCATGGCCTGTTCCAGGCGAATGGCTTCATCGGTGCTGCGGGTAATGACCAGGGTCAGGCCCTTGTGTCGGTTTGCGCTCTCACAGATGGCCAGCGCATCGCTGCTGCCGTGCAATTGGCCCCATGTGCGATGATCGGCGGCCTTTTCCGGAAAATCCGGTGCCACCAGGGCAGGGCGGGAGCGTAGTGAGGATGCACCGTCAGTCATGGGCGTTTGTCTTCTCCTGCAGTGTGAAGTCCGGGGCGGCGAGGCGCGTATTCTACCGGTCGCAAGGGTGACTGTCATGGTGGAGGTGCCGGCAGTATTTGCGGTCTGGCATTTTAAATTGGATAATATGCGCCCAACTTTTCCAAGTGCCAATTGCAGAGGTTCAAGCGTGAGTCACGATCAGATTAACCAGCACCTGTCTAACTGGACCGAGAGAGAATCCACAGCGGAAGCCATGATCCCGCTGATCGGCCGCCTTTACCGCAAGAATAATGTGGTCACTTCCGTATACGGCCGCGCCATTATCAATCAGTCAGTTATCGGTATTATTCGTGCTCACCGCTTCGTTCGCCAGGTGGAAGACAGCGAGCTCTCTGTTCACGATACGCTGCCGATTCTCAAGGCCATGGACAGCATGGACCTGGGGCGTGCTCATGTGGACATTGGCAAGCTGGCGGTTAAATTCAAATCCGAGGGCGGGTCTCTGGAAGATTTCCTGAACCGCGAGATTGGCCCGATTGTCGGTCAGTATGCTGCCCAGTCCGAGGAAGACGCCGGGAATGGCACTAAGGATGTGGTCCTGTATGGTTTCGGTCGCATCGGCCGACTGCTGGCCCGTATCCTGATCGAGAAAGCCGGTGGCGGTAACAACCTGCGCCTGCGGGCGATTGTGGTTCGTCAGGGTGGTGCCGAGAACGATCTGGAGAAGCGTGCCAGCCTGCTGCGTCGCGACTCCGTGCACGGTCCCTTCGATGGCACCATTACTGTCGACGAAAAAGAGTCGGCCCTGATTGCCAACGGCAACTACATCAAGGTGATCTATTCGGATGGTCCGGACAAGGTGGACTACACCCAGTACGGCATCAATAATGCCATCGTCGTGGACAACACCGGCAAGTGGCGTGATGAAGAGGGGCTGGGCCTGCACCTGAAATCCAAGGGCGTGAGCCGTGTCATTCTGACCGCTCCGGGCAAGGGTGACATCAAGAACATCGTGTATGGCATTAACAACGATTGGATTACCGACGAGGACAAGATCCTGTCGGCGGCGTCCTGTACCACCAACGCCATTACTCCGGTTCTGAAGGCGATCAATGATGAGTTTGGTATCGAGGATGGCCACGTTGAAACTGTCCACTCCTACACCAATGACCAGAACCTGATTGATAACTACCACAAGGGTAGCCGTCGTGGTCGCAGTGCGGCGCTGAACATGGTGATCACCGAAACCGGTGCCGCCAAGGCGGTTGCCAAGGCATTGCCAGAGCTGAAAGGCAAGCTGAGTGGGAACGCCATCCGTGTTCCGACGCCGAACGTCTCCATGGCGATCCTGAACCTCAATCTGAAGACCGATGTGAGTGTAGACAGTGTTAACGACTATCTGCGCGAGATGGCACTGCATTCCGAGCTGCAGAAGCAGATTGATTTTGTGAATTCTCCCGAGGTCGTGTCCACTGATTTCGTGGGGTCGCGCCACGCCGGCATTGTCGATGCCCAGGCGACCATTGCCGGTGGCAAGCGCGTGATTCTGTACGTGTGGTACGACAACGAGTTCGGCTACAGTGCTCAGGTGATCCGCTGCGTCAACCAGATGGCGGGAGTGACTTACCCGATTTTCCCGAAGCGTGCCCGCGATTGATACGTTGGTCGTAGAGGGATGGCGGTTGCGGGGTGTCTGACGCTCCCACCGTCATGGTAAAACGCTAAGAAACCCCGCCAGCTTTTGCTGCCGGGGTTTCTTTTTGGCCCGAATTCCACCATGGTCGTGTTACGTACGGGCACAAACTCCGCCGGCTTTCTGGTGGAAATAGGATTACTTAATCTCTATAATTGGCGCGATTTTGGGTACGTCTGGCACCCGTTTCTCATCTTTCCCTTTTGTCGAAAGCGAGGTGAATCTCAGCCTCCAAGCTTTCGCTGCGTCGGTGCAGCCATCCTGGTGCATCCCGAAGAGGGAATCTGGGCCATAGGGACCGACGTTGCAAATCCATCGAATAGTTTCTGATGATTGGATGAGGCTAATGATTAAGATCAAAAAAGGCCTGGATCTTCCCATCAGCGGCGCTCCTGAACAGACCATTACTGACGGCAAACCCGTTCGCCATGTGGCGTTGATCGGTTTTGACTACAACGGCATGAAGCCGACGATGGCTGTGAAAGAGGGAGACCGTGTCAAGCGCGGTACGCTGCTGTTCACGGACAAGAAGACCGAAGGCGTTCGTTATACCTCCCCGGCTGCCGGTGTGGTAAAAGAAATCAACCGTGGTGAGCGTCGTGTTTTCCAGTCGATTGTCATCGAGATCGATGGCGACGATGCCGAAACCTTTGCCCGCTACAATGAGGCGGATCTGGCTGGCCTTGAGCGCCAGCAGGTAGTCGATAACCTGGTCGAGTCCGGTTTGTGGACGACGCTGAAGACGCGTCCTTACAGCAAGGTACCGGCCATCGACACGGCTCCCCACTCCATCTTTGTGTCCGTGATGGACACCAACCCGCTGGCCGCTGACCCCACTGTGATCATTCGCGAAAACGGTGCGGCGTTTGAAAAGGGTCTGAAAATCCTGAGCAAGCTGACCACTGGCAAGGTGTTTGTCTGCGGTAAGCCTGGCTCGGATGTACCCGTTCCAAAGTCCGACGGCGTGGAAGTACACCAGTTCGATGGTGTTCACCCGGCCGGCAATGTGGGTACGCACATCCATTACCTGGATCCGATCGCGGGCCACAAGGTGGTCTGGTCAATCGGCTACCAGGATGTCATCGACATTGCCAAGCTGTTCGGGACCGGTGAGCTGCCTGTGGAGCGGGTGGTTGCGGTTGGTGGCCCCAAGGCCCTGAAGCCGCGTCTGATCCGCACCCGCGTGGGTGCCAGCCTGAACGAATTGCTGAAAGACGAAGTAGCCACCGACTGCGATGTTCGCATGATCTCCGGTTCTGTGTTTGGCGGTCGTCGTGGTGATGGTCCCTGTGCCTACCTCGGTCGCTTCGCCAACCAGATATCTGTTCTGGAAGAAGGCTATAAGCGTGAGTTCATGGGCTGGTTGTCTCCGGGCCCGAACAAGTTCTCCGTGCTGAACATCTACCTGTCCAAGCTGGCCGGCAGCAAGTTGTTCAACTTCACCACCACCACCAACGGCAGTGAACGCGCCATGGTGCCGGTGGGCACGTATGAAGAGGTCATGCCCCTGGATATCCTGCCGACTCAGTTGCTGCGTTCTCTGATTGTTGGTGATACAGAAATGGCACAGAAGCTGGGTGTACTGGAACTGGACGAAGAAGATCTGGCGCTGTGTACCTTTGTGTGCCCGGGTAAATACGAATACGGTCCGATTCTCCGCGAGAACCTGACCCGAATCGAGATCGAGGGCTAATACGATGGCAATCCGACAGTTTCTCGATGGTATCGAGCACCACTTTGAAAAAGGTGGCAAGTACGAGCGCTGGTACGCGCTGTATGAAGCCGTGGACACCATTTTCTATACTCCCGGCAAGGTGACTTCCACCACGGCGCACGTGCGTGATGGCGTTGATCTGAAGCGCATCATGATCACCGTGTGGTTATGTACCTTCCCGGCCATGTTCTTCGGTATGTGGAACATCGGCTTCCAGGCCAACAGCTTCCTCGCTGAAAATCCGGATGCCCTGATGGGTGACGGTGGCCTGCGTAGTGCGTTTATCAGCGCGCTGGCGGGTAACGATGCCGCCAGTATCTGGGATAATTTCGTCTATGGTATGGCGTACTTCCTGCCCATTTACTTCGTGACTTTCGTTGTGGGTGGCTTCTGGGAAGTGCTGTTTGCCACTGTTCGCCGTCACGAAGTCAACGAAGGTTTCTTCGTGACCTCGGTGCTGTTTGCTCTGATCTGCCCGCCGGATCTGCCACTCTGGCAGGTGGCTCTGGGTATCACCTTCGGTGTAGTGATCGGCAAGGAAGTGTTTGGCGGTACCGGCAAGAACTTCCTCAACCCGGCGCTCACCGGTCGTGCCTTCCTGTACTTCGCATACCCGGCGCAGATCTCCGGGGATACTGTGTGGACGGCGGTCGATGGCTTCAGCGGTGCGACGGCACTGAGCTGGGCGGCCAGCGGTGGTCTGGAAGCACTTGAGGCGCAGATTGGCTGGATGTCCGCGTTCATGGGCACGATTCAGGGCTCCGTGGGTGAAACCTCCACGCTGGCCATTCTGATCGGTGGTCTCATCCTGCTGGTGATGAAAATTGCGTCTTACCGCATCGTCGGCGGCGTGATGATTGGCATGATCGCTATGACCCTGCTGTTGAACATTATTGGTTCCGACACCAACCCGATGTTCGATGTGCCGGCACACTGGCACCTGGTTATGGGCGGTTTTGCCTTTGGCATGATGTTCATGGCAACCGATCCGGTGTCCGCCGCCATGACCAACACCGGTCGCTGGTGTTTCGGTATTCTGGTGGGCGTGATGACGGTGCTGATTCGTGTCGTTAACCCGGCGTTCCCGGAAGGCATCATGCTGGCCATCCTGTTCGCCAACCTTTTTGCACCGTTGATGGATCACTACGTGGTCCAGGCCAACATCAAACGGAGGCTCGCTCGTGGCTAAAGCTAAAGAAACCGTCTCCAGAACCCTGATTGTTGCCCTGGTACTGAGTATTGTCTTCTCGGTTGTGGTTTCCACTGCCGCGGTGTCTCTCAGACCGGCACAGATCAAGAACCAGAATCTGGATATCAAAACCAACATCCTGGCGGCTGCCGGCATGTTGAAGGAAGGTGCGAGTGCTGACGAGATCGAGGAGGTATTCTCCCGGTTTGACGTGCGCTTGCTGGACCTGGACAGTGGTGAGTACGTTGAGCCATCCGAGGTCGGTGTAGAGGATCCGATGAAGTACGATATGTACAAAGCGGCCTCTGATCCTGCCATGTCCACCAACATTCCGTCATCGGAAGACAAGGCGGGAATCAAGCGCCGTCCGAACGTGGCCAAGATTTTCACGCTCTCTGAAAACGGCGAACTGGTGCGTGTGGTTCTGCCAGTTCACGGGTACGGCCTGTGGTCCACTCTGTATGGCTTTGTCTCGCTGGAAGGCGACGCCAATACCATCGAAGGTCTTGGTTTCTACGCTCACGCTGAAACCCCGGGCCTTGGTGGCGAGGTAGACAACCCTCGCTGGAAGCGTCAGTGGGTTGGTAAGGAAGTCTACGGCGATCAGATGGAAGAACCTCAGATCCGTCTGGTCAAGGGTGGTGTAAGTGCCGATGCTGCTGACAAGGAGCATAAGGTCGACGCGCTCTCCGGTGCGACCCTGACAAGCCGCGGTGTGGAACAGCTGGTTAATTACTGGATGGGTGACCGTGGCTATGCACCGTTCCTGAAAAAACTTCGTGAAGGGGAGGTCTGATCATGGCAGACGCTTCAGCCAAACAGGTTCTCTTCGAGCCAATTTTCAGTAATAACCCGATCGCGCTGCAGATTCTCGGGATCTGTTCCGCGCTGGCTGTCACGACCAGCATGAGTGTAACGCTGGTTATGTGTATGGCGGTAATCTCGGTAACAGCCTGTTCCAACCTGGCGGTTTCCCTGGTGCGTACCCAGATTCCGGGCAGCATCCGGATCATCGTTCAGATGACCATCATTGCCTCACTGGTTATCGTGGTTGACCAGATCCTCAAGGCCTTTGCCTACGAGATCTCCAAGCAGCTTTCGGTATTCGTTGGTCTGATCATCACCAACTGTATCGTGATGGGGCGCGCGGAAGGTTTCGCCATGAAGAACGGCCCCTGGCTGAGCTTCCTGGACGGCGTTGGTAACGGTCTGGGCTACTCAGTGCTGCTGATTTTCGTTGCGTTCTTCCGCGAACTGCTGGGTGCGGGGTCACTGTTTGGTGTTTCCCTGATGCCAGTAGTGAACGAGGGCGGCTGGTACGTGCCAAACGGTCTGTTGCTGCTGCCGCCAAGTGCGTTCTTCATTATCGGTCTGGCGATCTGGGGCCTGCGTACCTGGAAACCGGAACAGGTGGAAGAGCCTGACTACAAGATGTCTCGCCACACCGCCAAGGAGGCCTTCTGATGGAACATTATATCAGCTTGATTCTGAAGGCCGTTTTCGTTGAGAACATGGCGCTGGCCTTCTTCCTGGGGATGTGTACCTTCCTGGCGATCTCCAAGAAGATTGAGGCGGCTGTTGGTCTCGGCATCGCCGTGGTAGTCGTGCTCACCGTGACCGTGCCGGTGAACAACCTGCTGTATAACAGCATTCTCCGCGAAGGCGCGCTTGAGTGGGCCGGTCTCCCCAATGTTGACCTCAGCTTCCTCGGGTTGTTGACCTACATCGGTGTTATCGCCGCTATCGTGCAGATCATGGAAATGGTTCTGGACAAATACATACCCGCGCTTTACGCCGCGTTGGGTGTGTTCCTGCCGCTGATTACGGTGAACTGCGCGATCCTCGGTGCATCGCTGTTCATGGTTGAGCGGGATTACACCTTTGGTGAGAGTGTGGTGTACGGCTTCGGTGCCGGTTTGGGCTGGGCGCTGGCCATTGTGGCCCTGGCCGGTATCCGAGAGAAACTGAAATACAGCGACGTGCCGAACGGTCTGCGTGGCCTGGGTATCACCTTCATTACTGTTGGTCTGATGTCCCTGGGCTTCATGTCGTTCTCAGGTATTTCACTGTAATCAACCCGGTGATTCGGTTTAACGAAAAGGCGAGACCATGAGTACAGAAATTATTCTCGGCGTGGTCATGTTCACCGTTATCGTACTGGCGCTGGTCGCGATTATCCTCGCGGCCCGTTCCAAGCTGGTAAGCACCGGTGATGTGACCATCGAAATCAATGACGACCCGGAACACACCCTGACCACGGAAGCGGGTGGCAAACTTCTGGGCACGTTGGCAAACAACGGCATTTTCCTGTCATCGGCCTGCGGCGGTGGCGGTACTTGTGCCCAGTGTAAATGTAAAGTTCTGGAAGGTGGCGGCGCCATGCTGCCAACTGAAAAGACTCACTTTACCAACCGTGAAGAGAAAGAAGGCTGGCGCCTGTCCTGCCAGGTTCCTGTCAAGCAGGACATGAAGGTCGAAGTGCCGGAGGAATTCTTCGGCGTCAAGAAGTGGGAATGCGAGGTTATCTCCAACCACAACGTGGCGACTTTCATCAAGGAGCTGGTGTTGAAGCTGCCTGAAGGTGAGGAAGTGGACTTCCGTGCCGGTGGTTACGTCCAGCTGGAGTGCCCTCCCTACGAGATCGATTTCAAGGATTTCGATATCGAGGAAGAGTTCCACGAAGACTGGGACAAGCACAACATCTGGCGCTACAAGGCGGTTAACAAGGAAGAGACCATCCGCGCCTACTCCATGGCGAACTATCCGGAAGAGAAGGGTGTACTGAAGTTCAACATCCGTATCGCCACGCCACCTCCGGGCACGGATTACCCGCCGGGCATCATGTCGAGCTACGTGTTCAACCTGAAACCGGGTGACAAGGTAACCGTTATGGGACCATTCGGTGAGTTCTTCGCCAAGAAGACCGATGCCGAAATGGTATTCATCGGTGGTGGCGCCGGCATGGCTCCGATGCGCTCCCATATCTTTGATCAGCTCAAGCGCCTGAACTCCAAGCGCAAGATCAGCTTCTGGTACGGTGCGCGAAGCGTCCGCGAGATGTTCTACGTGGAAGACTTTGACATGCTGGCGGAAGAGAATGACAACTTCGAGTGGCACGTGGCACTGTCCGATGCGCTGCCTGAAGACAACTGGGAAGGCCCCACTGGGTTCATCCACAATGTGTTGTACGACAACTATCTGAAGGACCATCCGGCGCCGGAAGATTGTGAATACTACATGTGTGGGCCCCCCATCATGAACGCGTCCGTGATCAAGATGCTGAAGGATCTTGGTGTTGAGGACGAGAACATCATGCTGGATGACTTCGGAGGGTAAAATACTCGCATGACATCCTGCATGTTTCGGCCCGTCAGGGTGGCAATGGTCAGCGTCTTCTGGGCGCTGGCTGTTGCCGCCCTGGCGGGTTGTTCGTTTGAGCCTGAGGAAAAAGTCTGGGAAATTGCCGGCCCGGTATTCGGTACCCAGTACCATATCAATGTCGTATTGACGGACAATGAGTCCCACCTTGAGAATCTGGGTTCCGGTATAGAGCAAGTTCTGGAAGACGTGGACGCTTCCATGTCGACCTGGCGTGAGGATTCGGAGCTTTCCCGCCTCAACCGTCGGGAGGATCAATCGGCATGGATTGAACTCTCGGAGCCTCTCTATGAAGTACTTGCCACGGCGGCCCGGGTTTCCGAGCTGACCGACGGCGCTTTCGATGTCACTATTGGTCCGGTGGTAAACCTCTGGGGGTTCGGCCCCGAGGCCCGGCCGGATGAGGTCCCCGATGAAAATGAACTCCAGGCAAAACTGGAGGCAACCGGATACGAAAACATCGAACTCAGATCCGATCCGCCTGCGCTGAGAGCCCGGAAACCGCAATATATTGACTTGTCGGCGATTGCCAAGGGCTATGCGGTGGACGCTGTCGCCCGCTATCTTGATAATGCCGGTGTGGAAGCGTATCTCGTGGAAATTGGCGGTGAGGTCCGAGTCAACGGTCGCAAGCCCAATGGCGATGCCTGGCGGCTGGCGATAGAGGAGCCGGTGTCGGAACGCCGCCAAATCAATCGCGTAGTGGCGCTGGATAGCCAGGCTATGGCAACCTCCGGGGATTATCGTAACTATTACGAATCGGACGGTCGCCGTTATTCACATACAATTGACCCTGAGACTGGTAAACCGATCCGGCACAATCTGGCTTCGGTGACCGTGATCGCCGACAACTGCATGCTGGCGGATGCGCTGGCGACCGGTTTCAATGTCATGGGGTATGAGCGGGCGCAGGCTCTGGCGACCCGTGAAAACATAGCGGCTTATTTCATTGTACGAAGTGATAACGGGTTTGAGGTTCATTACACGCCTGCTTTCACTGCGTACGTTACAGACTAGGGGAGGACTTATGGGTACCTTTCTGTTGGTTTTACTGATTGTTTCCGTCCTGGTGGCGGCCATGTCGATCGGTGTTATTTTCGGTCGCAAGCCGATCAGTGGCACCTGTGGCGGTATTGGCGCCCTGGGTATCAGCAAGTCCTGTGATATTTGTGGCGGTAACACACAGAAGTGTGAAGAAGAAAACGAGCGGCTGGCCAACGAAGGTAAGTCTGCTGAAGCGTTGAGCTACGATGCCACCAGGGTTGGGGATCGTTAACTTCGTTTCTATAACTATAAACTCAGTTGTACGGCGTACATAAGGAGTCACTGCACGCATGGCAGAACATCATTACGACGTCGTCGTTATCGGCGCTGGTCCTTCCGGTGAAGGCGCAGCGATGAATGCGACGAAACACGGCAAACGTGTCGCGATCATCGAAGACAAACCCACCGTTGGTGGTAACTGCACCCACTGGGGGACCATTCCTTCCAAGGCGCTGCGCCATTCCGTCAAGCAGATCATTACCTTCAATACCAACCAGATGTTTCGGGACATTGGTGAACCCCGCTGGTTCTCGTTTCCGCGGGTACTTCAGAATGCCCAGAAGGTAATTGATAAGCAGGTAAAGCTGAGAACGCAGTTTTATGCCCGCAACCGGGTGGACCTGATCAACGGTCGCGCGTCCTTCCTGGACGAGCACCGAATCGAGGTCCGGGGCAGCAAATCTGTCGAGACACTGCACTTCAAGCAGGCAATTATTGCCACCGGTTCCAGACCCTACCTGCCGCCGGATGTGAATTTTCGCCATCACAGAATCTACAACTCGGATACCATTCTGAACCTGTCCCACACCCCGCGTACCCTGATCATCTATGGTGCCGGCGTAATCGGTTCGGAATATGCTTCCATCTTTGCCGGCCTGGGTGTGAAGGTCGATCTGATTAATCCCGGCAGTCGTCTGCTGACGTTTCTGGATGACGAGATTTCAGACGCCCTGAGTTACCACTTACGCAATAACGGCGTACTGGTTCGTCACAACGAGGAGTACGAGTCGGTCGATGGTGATGATCATGGGGTGGTGTTGTCGCTGAAATCCGGCAAGAAAATCCGTGCGGATGCGTTTCTCTGGTGCAACGGCCGCAGTGGTAACACGGAGAAACTTGGCCTGGACAACGTGGGTCTGGTGCCCAATGGCCGTGGCCAACTGGCCGTGGACGAGCACTACCGTACCGAAGTGGATAGCATTTACGCCGCCGGTGATGTAATTGGCTGGCCAAGCCTGGCGAGTGCCGCCTACGATCAGGGGCGTTCCGCGTCGTCCGATATCCTGCACGATGAGTACTTCCGCTTTGTGTCGGATGTGCCGACCGGGATCTACACCATTCCCGAGATCAGTTCGGTGGGCAAGACCGAGCGGGAGCTGACCGCAGCCAAAGTACCATACGAAGTCGGTCAGGCGTTCTTCAAGGATTTGGCCCGCGCCCAGATCACCCGCGAAGCCGTGGGTATGCTGAAGATCCTGTTCCACCGGGAGACCCGCCAGATCCTGGGTATTCACTGTTTTGGTGACCAGGCGGCGGAGATCGTTCACATCGGGCAGGCGATCATGAACCAGGAAGGGGAAGCCAATTCCCTGAATTACTTCATCAATACCACCTTTAACTACCCGACCATGGCGGAAGCCTATCGGGTAGCGGCGCTGAACGGGCTGAACCGGATCTTTTAATCCGTGGAAACCGCAGTGTCCCCGGTCACGCCCTCGAGTGTTTCGCCGTGGGGGAGGCTGAGGACCGAGTTCGCGCGGTTATCGAAATACATGCGGGTGCTGGTGGGATAGTCGGAGATAATGCTGTTGACGCCAATCTTCTCCAGTTCCAGCATGTCGTGAATGCGGTTTACGGTCCACGCCGACACATGCATGCCGCGGCGATGGGCGTCGTCCACCAGGGTTTTTGAGCAGATTTTCCAGTTCACGCACAGGAACTGGCAATGAAGCCGTGACGCCACATTGACCGGCCGGGGAAATTTTCGCTCGGCGACCAGGCCAAGACGGATGTTTTTGTCACGTCGCTGAATCTGTTGCAGAAACCACACATCCGATGAGGTCACGGCGACCCGGGTATGCAGGTTCCGGCGCTGAATGATTTCGGTCAGGCGGTTGCAGAGGACATTCAACCGCTGACGGTTATCCTTCTTGACCTCCAGTTGCAGATGTTCAAGATCAGCAAACTCATCCAATAGCGATTCCAGCCTGGGTATACCGGTTTTGGTGGACCAGGGCGTCACACTCCCTCGGGCATCCATTTCCGCCAGTTCGTCGGCGGTGTAATTGGCAACAGCGCCTTTCTGCCCTGTGGTGCGATCCACCGTCAGGTCGTGGATGATCACCGGCTTGCCGTCTTTCGACAACACCAGATCCAGTTCGAAGTGGCGAATGCCGTGACGGTAGGCGTGAGTAAATCCGGCCAGTGTGTTCTCCGGGGCTTCTCCCTTGGCCCCACGGTGTCCGTAGACAATCATTCTGTTGCTGATTCCTTTAGGCGTTGATAAATGGCCTGGCGTTTTTTCCAGGTGTCGTGACACAAACGGATGTCTTCCAGGTATGCCGATAATTCGTCCATCAGCAGCGCCTGTGGACCATCCACCAGGGCTTTCTCCGGTTTCGGGTGGAAATCCACCAGCACCATGTTGGCGCCGGCAATCACACCCTGAGCAGTGGCATGCATGACATCGAGAATGCCGTCCGGAGATTTTTCGCGGCTACCCACCGAGTGGGACGGGTCCACGCACACGGGCATACGCGTCAGGCGTTTCACCGCCGGCACATGGGCGAAATCCACCATGTTGCGGTGGGGCTGGCCGGCCTCGGTTTTCATGCCTCGCAGACAGAAGATGACGTTGGCGTTGCCCTCGCTGGCCAGGTATTCCGCAGCATTCAGGGATTCGTTCAGAGTAATGCCGAAACCACGCTTGAGTAGCACCGGATAGGTGCTCTGGCGACCAATGGCCTTCAGCAACTCGAAGTTCTGGGTGTTACGGGTGCCCACCTGCAACATCACGCCGGTGGGGCGGCCCAACTGCTCGAGGCAGGTGTCGATTTCCTCAATATGGCTTTCGTGGGTGATCTCCATGGCGATCACCTTGATGCCATGTTTGCCCGCCTTTTCGAACACCCAGGGCAAGCAGCCCTTGCCATGTCCCTGGAAAGAGTAGGGGTTGGTGCGGGGCTTGTACGCGCCCATGCGGGTGCAGACCTGGCCATTGTCTTCCAGTGCCTGCATCATCATTTCCACGTGCTCGGGTACGTCGACTGCGCACAACCCGGCGAAGATATTCAGGTTGGACTGGCTGAACTCCACACCGTTGTAGGTGAAGCCGCTCTGGCGTTTGTCGTCCCGGTGGCGGCCCAGAATACGGTAGTCATCGGAGATGCGGATCGCCCGCTCCACCGCCGGCAGGGCTTCAATCTCCTCCTTGTCGAGGGACTTGGTGTCGCCCAGCAGGTAGATTTCCGTCAGCCGTTGGCTGGCGCCCTGAACCTCGTGTACCCGAATTGACACGCCCGGCAGGTTCTCCAGGTAATGCATGGTTTGCCGGTAGGCGTCGCTGTCCAGTGGCGTATCAGGGTGGAGAATGGCTAGCATGTTGGCTCCTTTAACAGTCAGTCCGCGCCTTCCGCACGATGGCGAGCCTGCACGTATTCGCGGTGATTAAGATGCAGCAAATCGGCCATCCGGCGAATCAGGTGTTCCTCGTATTTGTCGATCCGGCCATCGGCAAACGCCACCCGCCAGATACTTTCCAACAGGACCTGTTTGGCGTCCTGGTCCAGTTGCTCGTTGATCTGACCAGTAAATTCGTACAGCGATGTCGCATCATCCGCTTGGTTGAGGGCATCCTGGAGGATCTCCTCGGCTTCCTCCGGGGTGACCTCGTGGGCATTCACGGCGCAATCCACAATGGTTTGCAGCTCCCGTTCATCCTCGTTGTTATCGATCCGCGAGAGCTGGACCATCAGTGCTGTCGCGGCCACCGCCAGCGAATGCCGGTCCGGCGCCTCCCGCGCTTCCTCTGCGGGGGCGAATAACTGCTTCAGACGTTCGATCATGACCTGCAGGGTTCTCCTGTAAATAGACGACCATTAACGCTCGACTGTTACGCCGCTTTCGCCAGTTGCCGCACCCGGCCTTCCAGCTCGATCTGATCCGCGGCAAAGCGACGAATGCCCTCTGCCAGCTTCTCTGTGGCCATGGCGTCTTCGTTGGATTCCCAACGGAACAGCCGTTCGTCTATGGCGCCGAAGCCGTCGGAACTGCTGGCGGTAGCCGCAGACAACCGGCGCTTCAGTGGCGCAGTATCATCTTTCAGTTCCTGCAACAGGGCAGGGCTGATGGTCAGGCGGTCACAGCCGGCCAGCATCTCGATCTCACCAAGGTTGCGGAAGCTGGCGCCCATCACCACTGTCTTGAAGCCATTGGCCTTGTAGTAATTATAGATGCGCGACACGGACTGAACTCCCGGATCTTCCGCTGCCGGGAAGCTGTCCCGGTCGCTGTTGGCCAGGTGCCAGTCCAGGATGCGACCCACGAACGGTGAAATCAGGAAAGCACCGGCATCTGCGCAGGCGGCCGCTTGTACAAATGAGAACAGCAGGGTCAGGTTGCAGTGGATGCCTTCTTTTTCCAGTTGCTCCGCCGCACGAATGCCTTCCCAGGTGGAGGCAATCTTGATCAGAACGCGGCTGGTATCCACGCCCTGCTGCCGGTACAGATCAATCAGCCGGCGGGCGCGGGCCAGGGTGGCATCCGTATCGAACGACAGGCGTGCGTCCACCTCGGTGGAAACCACGCCGGGAATCAGTTCCAGAATCTCGCGCCCGGCCAGTACGGCCAGGGCGTCGGTGGCATAGCCCAGTTGCTCGGCGTCAGACCCGCCCTGCCGGCTGGCCATGGCAACGGCCTTGTCCAGCATCGGGCGATAGGCGTCCGAGGCGGCGGCTTTCAGCAGCAGGGAAGGATTGGTGGTGGCATCCTCGGGGCGCCACTGGGCGATGGCACCCAGATCCCCGGTATCGGCAACCACCGTGGTCATGGATTTCAGTTGTTCGAGCTTGCTGGTCATTCGTTGTCCTGTCGTTGTGTCTCAGTTGTTTTCCCTACAATAACGGGCTGCTCTGACAGGAACAAGACAACAAAACGTATAGCACCGATTAAGCGGGGGCTATCGCGGGTTCCGCGGGCTCCCGAACCCTGGCCAGGGCCTCTTCGATGACCTCCAGCCCGGCCCCGGGTTTATGGGCATTCTCGCTGATGTAGCGGCGGAATTGTCGGCCTCCGGGCTGGCCGTGGAACAGGCCCAGCAGGTGACGTGACATGTGTGTAAGAAACACGCCCCGTTCCAGTTCACTCTGGATAAATGGCAGCATGGCACGCAGGGCCTCATGGCGGCTTTGTACCGGTGTTGCCTGGCCAAAGAACTCCGGGTCGACACCCGCCAGTAGCCACGGGTTGTGGTAGGCCTCACGGCCCAACATCACGCCATCCGTGTGTGCCAGATGCTGGCGGCACTCGTCAAAAGTCTTGATGCCGCCGTTGATGATGATCTCCAGCTCCGGGTATTTCGCCTTCAGGCGGTATACCCAGTCGTATTTCAGCGGCGGAATATCCCGGTTCTCCTTGGGGCTCAGGCCCTCAAGTATGGCGATACGGGCATGGACGATAAACGTGCGGCAACCGGCGGCTGCGACTTTCTCGACAAACTCGCACAGATCGTCCCAGGACTCGCGCCCGTCAATACCAATGCGATGCTTGACCGTCACCGGCAGGTCGGTGGCGTCAATCATCGCCCTCACACCCTCGGCCACCTTGTCCGGATGTCCCATCAGGCAGGCGCCGATCATGTTGTTCTGCACCCGGTCACTGGGGCAGCCCACGTTCAGGTTCACCTCATCAAATCCGTACTGCTCCGCCAGCTTCGCGCAATGGGCCAGTTCCCCGGCATCACTGCCGCCGAGCTGCAGCGCCAGCGGGTACTCCGCCTCGTCATGGCGCAGAAAGCGGGCGGTATCGCCGTGAATCAACGCACCGGTGGTGACCATTTCCGTGTAGAGCAGGGTGTGGCGGCTGAGTTGGCGCGCCAGGTAACGGTAGTGGGTGGTGGTCCAGTCCATCATCGGGGCCACGCAGAAGCGGCGGGATGGCTCCTGCAGGGAGCTTCCGGCCTTGTTCGCTGAATCTGCTGACTGTGCGGTTGATCTTTCTGAATTCATTGAGCGTCCACTTCGGCATACTGTTGCATGGCGCGTAGTCTATCAGGAATAGGTGGGGGATTCTGTAAGGCTTTGGCGAAAGATTGTGCGGCCCGGCCAGTGCTCTTTTTCCTGTTGGTTTGCCGCCATTCACTCGGAACCACCCCCATCCAACCCTTGAACGCCCGGGTAAAGTTCGCAGGGTCGGCAAAACCCAGCATCTCACTGATGCTCTGAATCTCCATCTCAGAATTTGCCAATAGCTGGCAACTGTCCCGCCGCCGAACATCATCCAGTAACTGCTTATAGCTCAACCCCCGCTCCTGCAGCCGCCTGCGCAAAGTCCTTGGTGTCAGGCACAGATTGGCGGCCTGTTGCTCCGGTGTGGGGTAGCCATTCTGGCCCTGCACCAAATGGGCGCGGACCTGACGGGCAATGTCGTTATTGGTCTCTGTGAGTGCGCTTTCCCGTTCACATTGTGCCAGTGCCTGGGTCAGCCCTTCCGGGTTGGCGGTTGGTAAGGGTTGGTCCAGCCAGGTTCTGTCACCGCCCAGAACCACGCCGGCGCGGGGCATATTGAACAGCACTCTGGGCACCTTCTGTTGTCGATTCCGATAGCCTCGTGGTTCTGGCCCGCATAACCAGATTTCCCGCTCATTGGGCAGCATCGGCAGCACAAACTCCATACCCCGGATCATGCTGGTCAATATGGAGCTGAACATCATTTCCCGCAGGGGAACCGGGAGGGGCACTTCCGGTTCGATTTCAAAGAACAGGTCGCTTTCCGACTCCCGTACTGTCATCAGTACGCCGCGCCCGCGTAAGTGCCAGAACCGCTCCAGAATCGAAATAGCCTCACGTGGGGTAGGGGCGCACATCAGCGCGTATCCCAGGTTGCCGTGGGCGGTCAGTGGTAACCGCAGGCCGGTATCGAACCCCAGCGCGGTGTCGCCAATCGCGGCGTGAACTGCTTCGAACAGCTGCAGGGTTTGCAGGTAGGAGATCCGCCCTGCCGGGTTGTCCAGAATCTCAGCCGACACTCCTGCACGCTGCAAAATCCCGCTTCGGCTTGCGCCAAGTTCGACTGCCGACGCTACAAACATGCGGGGATAGGTCACCGGCTGGTTGGGTTGTCGGGTCCAGCCAGGCATGTCGGACAGCGTGATTGTATGTGGAGATCCGTCGAACATTGGCCACCAATGACAAGTGCATTGTCCGCCAAACATCTCACGGAGGTAGCCTTCTGACCAGTACTCTGTGGGCCAGATTACAAGAAATCCCGGAAACCGGAGACTGCCCATGACTTCCATTGCGAACATCAAGGCTATTCGTTCCTCAAAACGTAAGCCGACGAAACCACCCCTGAGTATGGTTCCGGAGGTGCGTCGGCCTGATATCGATCTGGCGGAGGACGTGCCCAAATACTGGTGGGACAACGATCCGGTCAAAACGCTGCTGCTGGCGGCGCTGTCTTCGTCGTTTCCGCCGGGCGAAACCTTCTTCATTGATACCGTGCGCCATTATCGGGACCGCATTACCGATCCGGAACTGAAGAAAGCGGTGCGTGGGTTCATTGGTCAGGAGGCGCATCACTCACGGGAGCACAAGCTGCTGAATGGCTTCCTGGAAGAGCGGGGCATTGGTCTTGGCCGGCTGGAGGCGGAAATCCAGGCGTTTATGGACTGGATGCGCAAGAATTTCAGCCCTGAACGGCAGTTGGCCCATACCGTGGCAGTAGAGCATTTTACGGCGCTGATGGCCGAGGAATTCCTGCTGAAGTATGACGCGCTGGAGGAAATGGACCCGCGCATGGCGAAAATCTGGGCCTGGCATGCCATTGAGGAGTCTGAGCACAAGGCTGTTGCGTTTGACGTCTACAAGGCAGTGGGTGGCCGCGAGAGCGTGCGGCTGCAGGAAATGCTGGTGGTGAGTGTGATTTTCCCGGTGTTTACCAGTATCCACCTGGTGCAGTTGATGAAGGAAGACGGCCAGTTGGGCAATCTGAAATCCTGGGCCGGCGCCCTGAACTATATGTGGGGCAAGCCCGGGGTGTTTCGGAAACTACTGCCATCCTATCTCAAGTTCTATAGCCCGAATTTCCATCCGTGGAATCACGATGCCCGCGCGCTGGTTGAGAAAGCCAAGGCAAAATGGCTCGGAGAGCCAGGCTGACTGGCGGGCTCAAACCCTCCCAACATTGACCTCAGACAAGGCCCGGAGTCGATCTGCTTGGTATGCTGGTTGCGTAGACGCGCCCAGGCGGGGAGGGCTTCACCATGCCGGAACATAACGCGGGCTCCGATACGCTCAGCCCGTTTCCCTGGAACCGGAATTTTGAGACCGGAATTGAGGAAATTGACCAGCAGCACAAGGTACTGGTCGATATTCTGAATCGGCTGGCCCGGCATTTTGTCTCTGGTGTCGCCAGGGTGGATTGCGAACACATTCTTGATGAGCTGCTTGATTACGCGGCGTTTCATTTCAAATCCGAAGAAGCTATCTGGCACGAAGGCCTGGGTACCGGGGACGCGGTCCGGAATCATCACGACAGCCACCAACTCTTTTTTGCACAGATTCAGATTTTCAGGGGCAGTAAGGCCCGTGAAGAGCAGGTGCTTGCGGACATTTTCGACTATCTTGCCAGATGGCTGGCTTTCCATATTCTTGAGTCTGATCGTCGAATGGCGTTAACGGTGCTGGAGCTGAAGCGCGGCAGTACCCTGGCTGAGGCGAGGCGTGTGGTGGATGATCAGTTGAGTGGCCAGATGTCGAGCACTGTATCGGCACTGTTGGAAAAGTACGCGGCCATGTCGGCTCGAGTTGCGCGGTCAATCCGGGAGGCTCGCCGCGACAGGCCCTGACCGAACGCAATAACTCCAAGGAAATCCTGTGAAAGAATGCATTTTTATCACCGGCGCCGCTGCCGGCATCGGTCGTGAGACCGCGCTCCTGTTTGCTTCCAAGGGGTGGTTTGTCGGCGCGGCCGACCGGGACGAGGCGGCACTGACAAAGCTGCGGGACGAGCTGGGTGAAGATCGCTGCAGCACCCATGTGATGGATGTGGTGGATGAGGCATCGGTGAAGCAGGGGCTGGCGGAATTCGCCGAGCGCACTGGTGGGCAGTTGCGGTTGCTGCACAACAATGCCGGTATTCTGAAGGTGGGGCGGTTTGAGGAGATTCCCCTCTCAGCCCATCGGGCGATTGTTGAGGTCAATGTGATCGGACTGATGACGGTGTTGCATGCAGCGTTTCCGTACCTGAAGGCGACGCCCGACGCCCAGGTGGTGAATATGAGTTCGGCGTCCGCCGCCTACGGAATTCCCGACTTTGCGTCCTACTCGGCTAGCAAACATGCGGTACGGGCCATGACGGAGGCGCTGGATATTGAGTGGGAGCCCCATGGTATCCGTGTGTGCGACCTGATGCCGCCGTTCGTGAACACCGGCATGGTGCAGCAGAACGAGGAGCGCTCGCGGCTGTTCGAGCGCCTTGGCGTGAATCTGACACCGGATGTGGTGGCCGCCCAGGTGTGGGCGCAGGTAGAGCGGCCGCGTCTGCACCGGCCGATCTCCATGCAGTTCAAGGCCTTGTGGCCCATTGCCAAATCCGCGCCGGCGGCGGTCACCCGCAGTGTGTTGCGGAAGCTCTGGCGCGATTAGAATACGCTGGATCAAGACGCTAGCCTGCTAACTTTGTTATCCTTTCGGGCCTTGTGTGAGTGGGGTTCGGGAGAGAGTCGACATGCCGGTGATGGTTCAGGCACTGGTGCCTGTGTTTGCGCTTATCGTTATGGGGCACCTGTTTCGGCGCTGGAACTTCCCCGGTGAAGGCTTCTGGATGCAGGCGGAGCGCTTCACCTATTACGTACTGTTCCCCGCCATGCTGGTCTACAAACTGGGTCAGGCCCGTTTGCCCGCCTCCGCCTACGGCGAGATCCTGCTGCTGATTGTCGCCATGCTGCTGGTGATGACGCTGGTGCTGGCATTGTTGCAATTCATCTGGCGCTGGCCAGGGCCGATATTTTCTTCCGTTTACCAGGGCGGTATCCGTTTCAATTCCTACGTGGGCCTGGCGGCGGCCGGCATGCTGCTGGGCGACGACGGGCTGTCGCTGATTGCCATAGCGGTGGCGGTCAAGGTGCCGCTGCTCAACCTGCTTTGCATCCTGATGTTTTCGATGGCGGCGGGACAGGGGCCACTGCGGTTGCGGCCGGTGCTGAAGGCGATCGTGACCAACCCGCTGATTGTCGGGTCGGTGATCGGGGTGATCTGGAGTTATTTCCAGATCGGGTTCCATCCATTGATTGCCGGTATCCTGATGCCGTTGAGCGATCTGGCGCTGCCCATGGGGTTGATGACGGTGGGGGCAGGTTTGCAGTTGAAGGCCTTGCGGGGCGCGTCGACGCCTTTCCTGGTGTCGTCGGTGGCCAAGCTGGTGGCATTTCCGCTGATTACCGCCGGCCTGGCGCTGTTGCTGGGGCTGGACGGCATGTTGGTGCAGGTGGCGGTGTTGCTGGCAGCTCTGCCAACGGCTACCTCGTCTTACATACTGGCACGCCAGCTCGGTGGTGACGCGCCTCTGATGGCCGGGATCATCAGTGGCCAGACATTGCTGGCCATGATCACCATTCCACTGTTACTGGGCGTTCTCTGGTAGGCAGGCCAGCGCGTTGTCGGCGATACCCTGAAGGAAGTTCACGTAGCCGTCCCGGTCGGATTCAATGTCCGTAGCCAGCGGGTCCCAGGTGCTGAAGGTGATATCCAGCCCCTCGGTGATGGAACGCCACCACTGACGGTTGAACTGGGGTTCGGTCAGCAGGCAGGGCTGGTTGGCCTTGCGCAGTTTGTCCTGCACCTCGGCAATGTGCCGGGCGCCCGGGGACAATTCCGGGTTCAGGGTGAGAATGCCGTCCAATGTCAGGTTGAAGTGCCCGGCATAGCGCGTGAAGGCATCGTGATAGGCGAACAGGCTGATGTTGGCCAGTGGCTCAAGGCGGTGTTGAATGTCTTCTTCAGCCTCCAGAAGCGTCTTCTCGAATCGCGCCAGGTTGGCGTCCAGGGCCTGGGTGTCGGCGCCTTCCAGTTGTGACAGCGCTTTGTGGATGTCTTTTGCCATCTCCAGGGCCAGTACCGGATCCAGCCAGATGTGAGGGTCTTCGCCTGCGCCATGATCGTGGCCATGATCATCGTGACCATGATCATCGTGACCATGATCGTCATCGTCGTGGTGATCTTCCTCATGCTCATCATGGTGCGCGTCGGTGTCGTCGGCTCGGGGTACGTCATCACCATGCATCAGCGAAACGGTGCGTTCCCTGAACTCCTCACCGCCGAGCAGGCGGGACAGGAACGTTTCCATTTCCGGACCGACCCAGAAGATGACGTCGGAATTTTCCAGCGCCCGGCGCTGTGAGGGGCGCATGGTGTAGTTGTGAGGGCTGGAGCCAGCGGGGACCAGGCTGGTGACGTTGGCATCGTCGGGCGCGACGGCTTTGACCAGGAGTTCCAGCGGTTTGATCGAGGTAACAATATTGGTGCCGGCCATTGCGGAAAGCGGGCTCAATAGCGCGGTTAATCCCAGCATGGCGATGCTGGTTTGTGATTTGTTGGGCATGATGGTGCGTGCTCTGAAACAGGATTGAAACGTTATAATATAACAAAGTGTTGCGCGATTAAAGACGGGTCGCGCCGCCATCATGCGAAATTCGTTCTGGGCCGTTATAATGCGTGGCTTTCCAGTCGGCCACTTAATCTATCAGGATCGTTACATGACCGTACGTACCCGAATTGCCCCGTCACCCACCGGTGATCCACACGTTGGTACCGCCTTCGTGGCCCTGTTCAACCTGTGCTTTGCCCGTCAGCATGGCGGCCAGTTCATTCTGCGTATTGAAGACACCGACCAGGCCCGCAGCACCGAGGAGTCCGAGCAGGACATCCTGCGCGCGCTACGTTGGCTGGGTCTGGAATGGGACGAGGGGCCGGATGTCGGCGGTCCTCATGGGCCGTATCGCCAGTCCGAGCGCAAAGATTCCTACCGCCAGTACGCGCTGGATCTGGTCACCGCCGGCCACGCCTTTTACTGTTTCCGTACCCCGGAGGAACTGGAGGCCATCCGCGAAGAGCGCAAGGCCCAGGGCCTGAATCCCGGCATCAAGGGCGACCTGGAGCTACCCGAGGAAGAAGTGAAGCGTCGCCTGGACGCCGGCGAGCCCTATGTGATCCGTATGAAAGTGCCGGATGAGGGCGTGTGCGAGATCCGCGACATGCTGCGCGGCACCATCGAGATTGACTGGTCCCAGGTGGATTGTCAGATCCTGCTGAAATCCGACGGCATGCCCACCTACCACCTGGCCAACGTGGTGGACGATCACCTGATGGGCATTACCCATGTGTTGCGTGGCGAAGAGTGGATCAATTCCGCACCCAAGCACAAACTGTTGTACCAGTATTTCGGCTGGGACATGCCCGAGCTGTGCCACCTGCCGCTGCTGCGAAACCCGGACAAGAGCAAGTTGTCCAAGCGCAAGAACCCCACCAGCATCAACTTCTATGAGCGCATGGGCTTCCTGCCGGAGGCGGTCACCAACTACCTCGGTCGCATGGGCTGGTCGATGCCCGATGAGCGGGAAAAGTTCACCCTGAACGAGATGATCGAGAACTTCGACATCCAGCGGGTATCCCTGGGCGGTCCGGTGTTCGATGTGGAAAAACTGCGCTGGCTGAACGGCCTGTGGCTGCGTGAAGACCTGAGCGACGATCAGTTTGTCGAGAAGATGCGCAACTGGTGGTTCAACGAAGACGCCCTGCGCGCGTTGATCCCACACATCAAGGGAAGGGCAGAGGTGTTCTCCGATGTGGCCCCGATGGCGGCGTTCATGTTCTCCGGCATGCTCAACCTCAAACCGGAGGATTTTGCCCACAACAAACTGGAGGAGGCCCAGATCAAGCGGGTGCTCCAGTTCACCCTGTGGAAGCTGGAAGCCCAGCGCCACTGGAGCAAGGACAACATCTTCGCTGACATCAAAACCCTGGCCAAGGCCATGGACCTGAAGATGGGGGACTTTATGTTCTCCATCTTCGTGGCCATCGCTGGTACCCCCAATTCCTGGTCGGTGATGGATTCCATGGCACTGCTCGGACCGGACATGACCCGTTCACGGTTGCGTCACGCTCTTGAGGTTTTGGGTGGCTTCTCCAAGAAAGAAACCAAGCGAGTGGAAAAAGAATACGCCGCATTGCTTGCGGAATAACCGCTTTGGTGAAGAAGTGAACGGAATGGACAGGGATGTTCAGAAAACTGAAAAAATTGAAGAAAAGAGGTTGACGCCCATAGGGCGGATCCTTAATATACGCAGCCGTTGAGGGGCCATAGCTCAGCTGGGAGAGCGCAACACTGGCAGTGTTGAGGTCAGCGGTTCGATCCCGCTTGGCTCCACCAATTTCTAGTCCCCTTCGTCTAGTGGCCTAGGACTCCGCCCTTTCACGGCGGCAACAGGGGTTCGAACCCCCTAGGGGACGCCAATACGGCTTAACGGTTTAGTCCACCGGAAAGCCATCAAAAAAACCGCCTTCGGGCGGTTTTTTTGTGTCTGAAGAAAGTTGAAAAGCAGTCTCCGAAGCTGGAGCGTGCGGCGGGAAGAAACCTCCCAAAACTGTGTGTTGCCAGGGATGGCAACACCAAGCCCCCATGGACGGGTTCACGGCGTGTTTTGGGAGGTTTCTTCCCGCCGTGCGCAGACTGGGGCTAAAGAGCTTAGCGAGATGCAATGGCCCCCTTGCCAACCCCCTCATAAGCCTTAACCCGAATAGCGTCCGCCGGAAACTCCATCTTGAGCTGATCCGCCATATGCGCCGCAATCAGCTCGACCGTGGTGTCCGTCGCCATCATATACACCCGGCGCTCCGGCAGTGTCAGCGCGAATTCACCCTGGTTGGCCTCATACTCGAAGGTCACATAGGCCACACCCTTCTCGTCCACCCAGCGCCGGCTCACATCTTCCTCAGAGCCAACGTAGATGTCACGCCACAACGTCGCCCAGCGCTTTTCCAGCTCATAATCCCGATGGCCATTACGGTCAATGCGAATAGGAGAGCGATGCCCATGGGCAATGCGCTGACAATTGCCCAAATGCTTCTTCAGGCCGTGGACATAATGGTAGTAGGCGCCTTCGATCACTTCCTCGCGCAGGTGGACATCGACATTGGTGACGTTACCCGGCAATACCGCCATTAACTCCCGCTCCAGCAACGCAGCCACGGCTGACGGTACCACCCGATCGGCGGAAAGCCAGGCCACTGCTTCATCCGGGGACCGGTGCACAATCCGGGAACCATCCGTCAGCGTCCAGGTAAATGTGTCAGGCTCTTCCTCGCTCCAGGCCAGGCCTTCATAGCCACGGGGAACGACCAGGCGGTGATCCACCCGTTCGTCGATGACCCGTTTGATGGTGCGCTTCACATTGCTGAAGTCGAACACCATGCCCTGTTCATCCAGCTCACCGCCAAGGACCACATCGGCAATCCAGCTTTCCCCTACCAGACCGCGATTCGGGTCGAGGTAAGCGAAATCAATAACGGTGAGATTGTCCACAAACAGGTGATTCATCGGGAAGTCCGAACAGGGTGAGGTTGATTGATGTGAGAATTCTAGCAAAAATCCCCGGAAGCTAGCAGTCTGATGATGTGGCAGACCGCAATTCGACTTGGCGTGAGGAGGCAACACCATAAAGAATTCAAAAAACGGCTTCCATGAGCAATTCCCCGCACTGGTTCTGGCGGCCGGCGCATCCCGTCGTATGGGTCGCCCAAAAGTGTTGCTGGAAACGGGTGGATATACCTTGCTGGATCGGGCGATTGTTCAGGCCAGGCAGCTCAGTGCATCCGTGACGGTGGCAACCGGTGCCTCGTACCCCCTGGTCCGGTTTCGTGGCCGCGTGCAGCCGTCCCGGTGGTTGCCGGTCGATAGCTGGATGGAAGGGATGTCTGCTTCCCTGCGAGCGGGACTTGTGAGCCTGGGGCCCGAAGCACGGGGTGTCTTCGTATTGTTGGCGGATCAGCCGCTACTGGACGCCAATGCGCTGGTTGCAATGAGTGCGGCGGCGAGGTGCGTGCCGGATCAGGCGGTTGCCGCGGATTATGGTAATCGCCCTGGCGTACCGGCCTATCTGCCGCGCTGGCTCTGGCCACAGGTGATGGCGCTGGACGGGGACCGGGGCGCGTCAGCGGTTCTCCAGTGGGCCGGCGCAACCCGGGTGGGTATCACCGGGGTGTTTGATGACGTCGATTCTCCGGGAGACTGGCAGGCGGTCCGTAAACGCCTCAGCCAAACAGACCTGACAACCAGGCAATCCCGACCGTGAAAATACTGAGGCTGATGGTCAGGCCGACGGCGTAGAATTTTGAGGTGGAAGAGCGCTGTCGCGCCAGATACAGATCCACTGTGCGCTGGGCAATATCTTCCGCCGTTTGCCGGGAAATTTCATGAGCCTGTTGGATCGCCTCGGACTGCAGGGTTTGCCAGAATTCCGTATCAATGGTCTGGACGCTGGTGATGTGGTCTTTCAGGTCGGCCATGTGTTCACTGGTAAAGCCATTACTCCGTGCCAGGGTCTGGCGTAAGTCAGTCAGTTCCCTGCCCAGATTAAGATTGACCTCTGCGGCTACCTCGTCCCTCAGGTGAAGCGTACTCTCGCGGATGCGCTCTTCCAGTGCCGTGAATTTTTCCTCGATCATCCCCTCCTGCTTTCGCCTGGATTCGTCCAGGGCCCGCTTGAGGTGATCGAATTGTTCATCAAACAGGTCACTCAGTAGTTCGTGCAGGCGGTTGTTGATGTGGGTTTTAACCGCCGAGCGGGCAATCTGTTCGACCTGTCCCTCGTCCTCCCTGGCCTGAGGTGTGCCATTCAGTAATTCCGGTGGCTCGGGCAGAGTGCCTTTGGAAACATCGCTGGAGAGCTGGGTCAGGACCTGGCCAAGGCCCTCGGTGTGAGGTGGCTTGGTGAGGATGTTGTAGACGCCGAAATTCTGTGCCTCTTCCATGAAGGACGGCGATTTCCTGGAGGTGCACATGATGATGGGAATGCCGGCTGTTTCAGGGTTGCCCTTGATGGCTTTTGTGGCTTCCATACCATTCATGCCGGGCATCAGGTGGTCCATAAAGATCACGTCCGGTCGGCGGTGGCTGCTGAGGAAATCCAGCGCCTCCTCCGCGGAGCCGGCCATGTTGACTTCCATGTCGTGGTTTTCCAGCAGCTTGCTCAGGGCAAATCTTGCCACTTTTGAGTCGTCTACCAGGAGTGCGCTCTTGATCGCCATGTCACAACCTCAACCTGTTACAGCAATGCGTTCATTATCGGGCCGGTGAATTACCAGCCTTCCAGTGGCGGGCACTGGGTTGCCCGGTAACTCTTTTCTCGATAACAGACACCGGGTTCCGTGGTGCGGGCGGTGAAAACCTCGCCGGCCGCGGTTGTCAGACGAACCTGTCCGTAGGGTTCGCCGTGTTTGAAGGTGGCCTCAATGGAGCTGCCATTGGGGTTGCGAAGCAGGCCCTCGCCGTGGAACTTGCCGTCAATGTAGCCACCTTCATATTTCTTCCCGTCGGCAAACACTTCGGCACCGGCGCCGTGGAAATCACCATTGGAGAATTCGCCCTCGTAATGGCGGCCGTCGGGGTAGGTCAGGCTGCCCTGGCCGTGGAATTCGCCGTCGCGGAAGCCGCCAACGTAGAGCATCCCGTCTGCCGTAGTGAGGGAGCCATGGCCATTCAGCTGACCTTCTGACCATTCGCCTGTCAGGATGTCGCCGTTGGCGCGCCTCAACGTTCCCTGGCCGTGAAAGTCACCATCTACGAAGTGGCCTTCGTATAGCCCTTCACTGTCCTGGTAGGTGCCGTCACCGGTCTTTACGCCGCCAATCCAGATGCCCTCGCGGAAGTTCACCGTGGTATAGGCCTTCAGCCTGCCGACCAGGGTCTTTGTCTGCCCGGCTTTCATGGCGATGGTTTGACTCCAGGGTTTGAATCCGGCTTTGCTGATGGTGACGTCATATGTGCCTGGAGCCAGCTCCAGGTCGAGGCGGGTGGCACCATAGTCACGACCGTTGATGGTGACGGTATCGCCGATAACGTTAGAGCGCAGGACCAGGGAGGCGGTTGTGGGCTCCGGTTGCGCGACAGGCTTTGGTTCTTGTGTGCTCTCCGGCTCGGCCAGCGCCACCGCCTCAGAGGCATCTGGCATGGGAGGGATGGTGAAGGGCTCCACGTCCGGAAGGTTGCGAACCCTTCCCTCGGCGGGAGGTGGCGTAATGTTCACCGTTTCGATACTTGGGGTGTCCGGTGGAGGAGGGGAGTTTTCAGGTTCCGCGGCGGTGTCTGCAAGGATGACGTTCGGGGCTTCCGGTTCCGCAGTGACCTCCTCAACTACTGACGTATCCTGGTGGATCGAGGCAAACCCCGCCGTGACCATTAGCATCAGGGCCAGTGCATTGATGAATAGCAGTGGTCGGGCGTCGACCATGGGAAACCTCGCATTCCTGCATTGCGGACGGCTCCATCTTAACCAGTGAGTGCAAAGTTATGTAACAGAAAGTATCTGAACTTAACGAGAATGCAGGACAAATCACACTTTGTCCGGAAGTCGATCATGGTTGAGCTGTTCCCATGAGCGCATATAGACATCCGCTTCGTATTCATAGGGAGAACGAAACGGGGTAAGCACGAAATCGAATACCAGGAAGAAAAATCCGACGGACGCCCAGGCGATGGCCAGGGTGCTGATGGTAGTTGCCTGAACTTCCGGGTTGGAGTCAACAAAGCCCTGTAGCAGGGGAATCAGGTCGGTTGCCATGACGACCGGGTTGAAGCTCGACAGTACGAAGGGGACCCAGAAAGCCAGGAAAACAGGGAAAAAACCGAATGACCAGAGTAGGCGGCGCAGCAGATACATACCGGCTTCCCGCCAATAACGCTGTCTGACTTCCGGTACCTTTCGGATTCGCTCGACGTAGCGACGGCGCTCGGCCCAGTATGCGGCGACTTCCGGTGCCTGCACGGCGCCTTTTCCTGAAATCGCGCCCGGCCTGGCGGTTGTATCGGCGCGTTGAGGAGCGGCCTGAGCGGCTGAATCGTTCAGATCCGGAGTCTGGCTGGCGTCGTTGGTGATTTCTGTGGTCATGGATTCGGGGATTACCTTAATTGGCTACAGGGCTGTCTTGTTGGCTACAGGACAGGTGCATGATAATCGATAGTACGTGTTACCCTACAAGTCTCAAATCGTTAAAGACAGGATAGATTGAATGGCTGCAGTGATCGACAACGCAACCCATCCGGCTTTTGAGAAGCTTCGCAGTCACCGGATTGGTACTCTGAACCTGACCGTTGAAGAGTATCGTCATCGCAAGACCGGCGCGCGGCATTTGCACATGGCCGCCGATAACGATGAGAACGTGTTCTTCGTGGCCTTGCGCACATTTCCGATGGATTCCACCGGTGTGGCCCATATCCTGGAGCATACCGCACTGTGCGGCAGTGAGCGTTATCCCGTGCGGGATCCCTTCTTCATGATGATCCGGCGTTCCCTAAATACCTTCATGAATGCGTTTACCAGCAGCGACTGGACGGCTTATCCGTTCGCCAGCATGAATCGCAAGGATTTCGACAACCTGTTGTCGGTGTATCTGGATTCGGTGTTCTTTTCCAAGCTGGATCCGCTGGATTTCGCCCAGGAAGGCCACCGCCTGGAGTTCGACAAGCCGGAAGATCCCGGCACGGACCTGGTCTATCGTGGAGTGGTCTACAACGAAATGAAGGGGGCCATGAGCGCGCCAACTTCCCAGTTGTGGCAGAACCTGTCCAGCCATCTGTTCCAGACCACGACGTATCACTACAACAGTGGCGGCGAGCCGGATCACATCGTGGACCTGAGTTACGATGATCTGGTGAAGTTCTACCGCCACCACTATCACCCCAGCAACGCGATTTTTGCCACCTACGGCAACATTCCGGCCCACGAGCATCACGAGCGTTTCGAGAGCCTGGCGCTGAATCGCTTTGACCGCCAGGACATCGAGCTGCCGGTCAGGGATGAAAAACGCATATTTGCGCCCGTACGGGTTGAGCAGGGGTACGCCGTTAACGAAGGGGAAGAGACCAGCAAGAAAACCCACATTGTCATGGGTTGGCTGCTGGGCCATAGCTTTGAGTTGCAGGAGAACCTGGAGGGGCAATTGCTGTCAGCGGTGCTGCTGGAGAACAGTGCCTCCCCGTTGATGCGCGCTCTGGAGACCACCGATATCGGCCATGCGCCATCTCCCATGTGCGGTCTTGAGGATTCCAACCGTGAAATGACCTTTGTCTGTGGTATCGAGGGCAGTGAACCCGAGCAGCAGAGGGCGTTGGAGGCACTGGTCGAGGGCACACTGCGCAAGGTGGTGGAAGAGGGCGTCAGTGAGGAGCGTCTTGAAGCCATCCTTCATCAACTGGAATTGCATCAGCGCGAGATTGCCGGTGATCAGTTCCCTTATGGGTTGCAACTGATCATGCAGGCCATTGCCCCCATGGTCCATGGTGGTGATCCGGTGGAATTGCTGGATCTGGAACCGGTGCTGGCGGATATGCGTGAAAAAATACGCGATCCTCAGTATGTGCCGGACCTGATCCGCAGGAAACTGCTGGAGAACCCACATCGGGTGACACTGACCCTGCGCCCGGACGACCAGTTGGAGAGCCGTCGCCAACAGGCGATTCGTGAGTCGCTGGCTCGGCGCAAGGCGGCGTTGACCGAAGAGGAGGTCAAACAGATTGTGGAGCGCGCCCGGGCACTGGAAGAGCGCCAGCAGCGTAAGGATGACGATTCCATTCTGCCGAAGGTGGATCTGACGGATGTGCCCCTGCAGATGCCGGAGCCGGAAAGCCGGTACGCCGGCGATATCGGGGCGACGGTCTATGCCCGTGGCACCAACGGCCTGGTCTACGAGCAGGTTGTCCTGCCGGTGCCTGACTTGAGCGAAGACGAGCTGTTGCTGCTGCCTTACTACACCACGCTGATCCCTGAGGTGGGCTGTGGGGAGCTGGATTATCTGCAGATGCAGGATCGAATTTCGGCGGAATCCGGTGGAATCAGCGCCTCTTTCTCCGCGAAAGGCGGCATTGACGATGTTCAGAAGCTGTCCGGGTACCTGATTTTTAACGGTAAGGCCCTGGCCCGCAATCGGACCGAGCTGACCCGCTTGTTGAGCGATGTGTTTCATGGCGCCCGCTTTGACGAGACCGAGCGGGTGCGCGAGCTGATTGCCCAGATCCGCGCCCGCCGTGAGCAGTCGGTGACCGGCAGTGGCCATGCCCTCGCCATGGGGGCGGCCTCCCAGGGGATGAGCCCGGGGGCCTGGCTGTCGTTCCGCATTGGTGGTCTGGAGGCGATACGTGGTACCAAGGCCTTGGACAAGGCGCTTAACGATCCCACCGAGCTGGAAGCGTTTTGCAACAGGCTGGCGGACCTGCATCGCAAGATCCAGAGGCAGTCGCGGCAGTTCCTGGTCATCGGCGAAAATGACCAGCTCAGTCCAATGCTGGATGACCTGAAGGCGTGCTGGCAGTCAGTCGAATCTACGGAATCCGCTCGCTGGACAATGGCTCCGGTTAACTACAGCACTCGCCAGGCCTGGCTCACGTCTACCCAGGTAAATTTCTGTGCCAGGGCGTACAGCACGGTGGCGGTGGATCATGAAGATGCCGCAGCATTGACCGTCCTGGGCGGCTTCCTGCGTAATGGCTACCTGCATCGGGCGATTCGCGAGAAAGGCGGAGCCTACGGCGGTGGCGCCGGCCAGGACAGCGTCAACGGTACGTTCCGGTTTTTCTCCTACCGCGATCCGCGGCTTGCAGATACCCTCGAGGAATTTGACAGCGCTCTGAACTGGCTGCAGGAAGCAGACCATGATCCTCAGGAACTCGAAGAATCCATCCTCGGGGTGATTAGCCAGCTGGACCGCCCCCGCTCTCCGGCGGGTGCGGCGAGACATGCCTTCCATAACCAGTTGTTTGGCCGTACCCCTGAGCAGCGCGCCAGATTCCGGGAGCGTGTATTGGCGGTGACGCTGGATGACCTGAAGCGGGTTGCGCGCCAATGGCTGGTGCCGGAATATGCCAGCACCGCCGTGGTGACCAGTCCGGAAAACCGTAAGGTAGCGGAACAGCTGGGGCTGGAAATTCAGGAATTATAAGCAGTGATGGTCGGGACAGCGCTCGTCCGGGCGCTGTCCCGGTGTTCATCGGGATCGGTGCCTACCGGTTTCGTTTCAGGCCCGTGGCGACCATGATGCGGGTGGAGATTTCCTCGACAGAGTAAGCTGTGGTATTCAGGTAAGGAATTCGCTCACGCCGATACATCAACTCAATCTCTTCGATTTCGTGCATACACTGCTTGATTGAAGAATACCGCGAGTTAGGGCGCCGTTCGTTACGAATGGTGGCCAGCCGCTCCGGCTCAATGGTAAGTCCGAAAATCTTCTCTTTATGCGGTTTCAGGGCCGCAGGCATCTGCTGGTCCTGGAGGTCTTCTTCCGTAATGGGGTAGTTGGCGGCTTTAACCCCATACTGCAGAGCCAGGTAGAGACAGGTGGGCGTCTTGCCGCTGCGGGAGGCGCCGACCAGGATCAGATCGGCCTCGTTGTAATAGCGTGTGCGGGCACCGTCATCGTTGTCGAGGGCAAAGTTAACGGCTGCGATGCGGCGTTCGTAATTGCCTTCGTTGTTAATCGAGTGGGATTTGCCCACGGAGTAGGACGACGACGATTGTAATTCCTGTTCCAGAGGGTTCAGGAAGGTACCAAAGATATCCACCATGAATCCGTCGGCGTCGGAAATGATGCCACGGATATCACTGTTAACAATGGTATCGAACACCAGTGGGCGGCTCTGGTCGGTTTCCGAGGCCTTGTTGATGCGCTTGACCATGTCCCGGGCCTTGTCCGCATCGTCAATGTAGGGCACCGTTACTCTTTCAAATTCAATCTTTTCAAATTGGGCGAGAAGGCTGTTGCCGAGGGCTTCGGCGGTAAGGCCGGTGCCGTCGGAAATAAAGAAGGCAGTTCGTTTCATGGTTGTTGTCCAGCTCCGGATTCGACGGGTTCCCTAGGTAATTGCCGCAGGTTACAGTATCATACACGGCCAGTTCGAGACTGCGCAGCGCAGAATGCTCTAATGAATCAAGGGAGACGTGCTTTGGAAGATTACATTATCTGGTTTGATCACCTGGGAATGTCCGATGTTGACCGGGTAGGGGGCAAAAACGCCTCGCTCGGTGAAATGATCAGTAATCTCGCCAATGCAGGTGTTACCGTTCCGGGTGGGTTCGCAACCACGGCCCATGCTTACCGTGAATTTTTGGCCACCGATGGACTGAAGGACAAGATCGACCAGGCTCTTGATGAGCTGGACGTCAACGATGTGAACGAACTGGCCAGGGTGGGTTCCCGCATTCGCCAGTGGGTGATCGATACCCCGTTCCCGGAAGTGCTTGATAATGCCCTAAAAGAGGCTTACGCCAAGCTGCAGGATGGCAACGACAAGATGGCCGTCGCTGTGCGTTCCTCTGCCACTGCGGAAGACCTGCCGGACGCGTCGTTCGCTGGCCAGCAGGAGACCTTCCTGAATGTGGTGGGTCTGGATCAGGTGCGTACTTCGGTCAAGGAGGTATTTGCCTCCCTGTTTAACGACCGCGCTATTTCCTATCGCGTTCATCACGGTTTTGACCATAAGCTGGTGGCGTTGTCTGCCGGTATCCAGAAGATGGTGCGCAGTGAAACCGCTGCCAGTGGCGTGATGTTTACCCTCGATACCGAATCCGGCTTCCGTGATGTGGTGTTTGTCACCGCTTCTTATGGCTTGGGCGAGACGGTGGTTCAGGGTGCCGTTAACCCGGACGAGTTCTATGTTCACAAGCCCACCCTTCAGGCCGGTCGCCCTGCGGTCCTGCGCCGTAACCTGGGAAGCAAGGCCATCAAGATGGTCTACCATTCCAGCCCCGGCGAAGGTCAGTTTGTTGAGACCGTGAAGGTTGAGCAGGAAGATCGTAACCGCTTCTGTATTAACGATGCGGAAGTGGAAGAATTGGCCAAGCAGGCCATGATCATCGAAAAGCATTATGACCGGCCGATGGATATTGAATGGGCCAAGGACGGTGACGACGGCCGAATCTACATCGTTCAGGCGCGCCCCGAAACGGTCAAGAGTCGTGCTGCCGCCAACGTCATGGAGCGTTATCTGCTGAAAGAAACCGGCAAGGTGCTGGTGGAAGGTCGGAGTATCGGTCACAAAATCGGTAGCGGTCCGGTCAAAATCGTCGAAAGTATCAATGAAATGGATCGCGTTCAGCCGGGCGATGTTCTGGTCACGGATATGACGGATCCGGACTGGGAGCCGGTGATGAAGCGCGCTTCTGCCATTGTCACTGACCGTGGTGGCCGTACCTGCCACGCCGCTATCATTGCCCGTGAGTTGGGCATCCCTGCGGTCGTTGGCTGCGGTGACGCGACGGAAATACTGAAAGACGGCCAGGAAGTGACGGTTTCCTGTGCCGAGGGCGATACCGGCATGATCTACGAGGGCGCCCTGGATTTTGAGTTGCGGGAAAATACCGTCGACTCCATGCCCAATATTCCGTTCAAGATCATGATGAATGTGGGCAACCCGGATCGTGCGTTTGATTTCCAGGCGCTGCCAAATGAAGGCGTCGG
The DNA here is from genome assembly GCF_003994855.1 of Marinobacter sp. NP-4(2019). Lineage (NCBI taxonomy): Bacteria > Pseudomonadati > Pseudomonadota > Gammaproteobacteria > Pseudomonadales > Marinobacteraceae > Marinobacter > Marinobacter sp. NP-4(2019). The sequence goes on along the minus strand of NZ_CP034142.1, from coordinate 2,816,619 downwards.
TCTGGCCCGCCTGGAATTCATCATCAACCGCATGATCGGTGTTCACCCCAAGGCGCTGCTCAACTTCGATGGTCTGCCGCGGGACATCAAACAGACCGTTGAAAAGCGTATTTCCGGCTATTCGTCCCCGGTCGACTTTTACATCGACAAGCTGGTTGAGGGTATCTCCACCCTGGCGGCGGCGTTTGCACCCAAGAAGGTGATTGTGCGCCTGTCGGACTTCAAGTCCAACGAATACGCCAACCTGATTGGCGGTACGCTGTATGAGCCGGATGAAGAAAACCCGATGCTGGGCTTCCGCGGTGCCTCCCGCTACATTTCCGAAACCTTCCGGGACTGCTTTGAGCTGGAATGCCGTGCCTTGCAGAAAGTACGCAATGAGATGGGGCTGACCAACGTTGAGGTCATGGTGCCGTTCGTCCGTACCGTTGGTGAAGCCGAGCAGGTTGTGAATCTGTTGGCCGAGAACGGGTTGAAGCGCGGCGATAATGGCCTGCGGGTGATCATGATGTGTGAGCTCCCGGCGAACGCCATCCTGGCGGAGCAGTTCCTGGAGCATTTCGATGGTTTCTCTATCGGCTCCAACGATCTGACCCAGTTGACCCTGGGCCTGGATCGGGATTCCGGCATCATTGCACACCTGTTTGATGAGCGGAACGAAGCCGTCAAGGCGCTGCTGTCCAATGCGATTCAGGCCTGCAAGAAAGCCAACAAGTACATCGGTATCTGTGGTCAGGGCCCGTCCGATCATCCGGATCTGGCCAAGTGGCTGATGGATCAGGGTATTGATACCGTATCCCTGAACCCGGATTCGGTACTGGATACCTGGTTCTTCCTGGCCGACGAAAAGATTGACTGAGTTCATTTCCAGGATAAGGAGAGCGACAACGTGGCAAACATTATTACCCCTGACCTGTGTGACGAGTTTCCGGAAGTAAAGGTTGCGGAGCCGGGCTTCAATAACTACGGAGGCATCAAGGCCTTCGGCGGTGAGATTGTGACCGTAAAGTGCTTTGAGGATAACTCCGTGGTCAAGGAGCAGGTTGGGCTGCCCGGTGAGGGCCGGGTGATGGTTGTCGATGGAGGCGGGTCAAAGCGCCATGCCTTATTGGGTGACATGCTGGCAGAAAAAGCGGCGAGCAACGGCTGGGCAGGCCTGATTATCTATGGCTGCGTGCGTGACGTGGATGAGATCGGCAACACCGAGCTGGGTGTCCAGGCCCTGGATACCTATCCACGCAAGAGCGAGAAGCGCGGCCTGGGTGACCTGAACGTACCGGTGACCTTTCACGGGGTGACGTTCCAGCCGGGACATTACGTGTATGCTGATAACAACGGTATCATCGTATCGGAGAAGCCGCTGGTCTGACCTTCGGTTTTCCCGCTACGAATAAGAACGGCGGCCATTGGCCGCCGTTTCTGGTTTCAGCGAGTGACTTCGCTGATGTTGGCTCCCAGCAGAAATCCGTCACCCTCGGGCTCACATCGGACTACTTCGCACACGGTTTCCAAGGGAGGGAACTGGTCGCTGGAGGGGTGAAGAACAGTCTGTAGCTCTTCACCAACCGCAAAGGACCGCTCAACATACAACTGCATGCCGGTGGCGCTCAGGTCCCGGCAAACGCCGGTGAATGTCTCGCCTTTGCTGTCGGTAATCTTGATCTCCGAGTTCACCTGCATGCGATGGAAATCGCGTTTTTCCGAGTAGTCCTTCATAGGTTTACGCCCAGTTGTCTGTTTTTCTTGTGGGTTTGAGCATTGGAATAATGAGGGCCAGGAGGACGCCGCCCAGTACCAGCGCAGCGCCTAGCAGCATGAAATCGGATTCCTTGCTGGCTTCAAGCCGTTCGTTTTCGGCGGTCAGCACTTCCAGGTCATTGCGGAGTTTCTGATTTTCCTCGCGCAGCTCCCGGTTTCGTTGTTGGATGTTCAGGGCATCGGCAGAAACTTCCTTGACCCGCCTGAGTTCCTGTTGGAGTTCTTCAGAACGGTTGGAAAGCGAGGTCTCGGAGCTGCGCAATTCGTCTCGTTCCGCGGTAACCGTGCTGAGCCGTTCCCTGGCCTCGTTCAATTCGCTGCGAGCGGCCTCCAACTGACGAGTGGCGCGCTCCAGGCGGTCGCGGGCAATGGGGGTGTCGGTCAGGTACTGCTTGGATACCCAGCCCTCGGTCCCCTTGGGCGTCCTTACCTTGGTGTAGTTCTCATTGGAGGTGTCGAGTACTTCCAGCGGCGTGCCGCTCGGCAAGGCGTTTTCAATGATTCGGTACTGAGTGCCGGGGCCCGAACGAACAGGCAGGTATAACTGGTCGTCCACATACATGGTCCTCGCCTGGGCTACGGCTATGGAGGACACGATAATAAAAATACTGAGAATAAAGCGAATGAACGTCACTGGTTATATTTCCTGAGTTTTGCGATGGTCGGACAGTCAGCGATTAAAGACGCAATTTTGTCACAGCCTCTCCGGCGTTCAAGCAGCGTATTATTACAATACGCTCATGGACACTTGTCGGTGGCTCAGGGCAGAACGGCCTTGAACGGCTTGACGGTGACTTTCTGGTAAACACCGGCGTCAACGTATGGGTCTGCGTCTGCCCAACTCTGTGCAGCCTCCAGAGAGTCGAATTCGGCAATCACAAGGCTGCCTGTAAAGCCGGCTTCGCCGGGCTCCGGCGTGTCCAGGGCAGGATGAGGGCCGGCCACCAACAGCCGCCCTTCGGCCTTAAGCGCCTGAAGACGTTCAATGTGCGCGGGGCGGGCGGTTTGCCTCAAGGGCAGGCTGTTCTCGACGTCCTCACTGATAATGGCGTAGTACATGAAAGGCTCCGGGATATTGAGTGATACAGGCAGCGGCCTGACTGGTACACTGCCTGCCAGTACTTCATATTAGCTTCAGGAATTTTTGTGACTATACCCCAAGAATCCGCATTCTGCATTGATCTGCACTGCCACAGCACCGCTTCGGATGGTGCCCTGGCGCCCACTGATGTGGTCCGCAGGGCAGCCGAACAGGGTGTAACCCACCTGGCGTTGACTGACCACGACACCATTGATGGTTTACCTGAGGCGCAGGCGGCGGCGGATGCTGCCGGGATAACGTTGATCAATGGCACCGAATTGTCCTGTCTCTGGAAAACCCAGACCATTCATATCGTCGGTCTTGATTTTGATCGCGACAACCCGGTCCTTGTTGAGGCACTTACGCGCCAGCACGAGAATCGCTGGGCCCGGGCGCGAATGATTGAAGAGCGCCTCCGAAAGGTCGGAGTCTCTGAGTTACTGGCTAAAGCCACGGACAAAGCCGGTGGTGACGTGCCTGGGCGGCCCCACTTTGCCCGGGTGCTGGTAGAAGAAGGGAAAGTGAAGGACTCGGCGCAGGCGTTCAAGCGCTATCTGGGAGCCGGTAAGCCTGGAGACGTAAAGGCCTTCTGGCCGGAGTTGGCGGAAGTTGTCCAATGGATCACTAAGGCGGGTGGTGTAGCGGTACTTGCCCATCCACGTAAATACCGTATGACGGCCACCAAATTGCGCAACCTGGTTCATGACTTCATCAGGGCTGGCGGGCGCTCGATAGAGGTATCAACTTCCGGTCAATCCAGTGGCGACCTGGGGTTTCTGGCGGAGCTGTGTCGCCGGCAGGAATTGCTGGCCTCCCAGGGAAGCGATTTCCATTTCCCGGGGGCGCCTTGGTGTGAGCTGGGCAATATCATGAAAATGCCAGACGGGCTGGAGCCGGTCTGGCATCATTTCAAACAGCCTGCAGGGCTGAGTGCGCCCACTTAATCGGGCGCGTGGAAGAGCAGGTACAGGTCGGTCAGTGAGTCCGGGATAGCGTCGGCCATCTGCCGGGACAGCTTGTCACTGTTGCGGACCTTCTGGAAGTCCTCATCGTCAAACAGGCCGGACAACGTCAGCATTGGCACCAGGAGGTCAGCGGTTTCATCCTCGCCTCCGGCCTGCAACCATTCATCCTCACGCTCCAGGAAGGTGTCCACGAACCCGGCGCACCAGTTTTCCAGAGCGTTCATCGGGTCGCCGTCTTCCGGCTCAGGAAGCTCAAGGGCCTGGCCCATATCCAGGGAATGGGCCATGTCCCGGGTCAGCTGGTTGACGCAGTGGCTGAAAATCTCCGGTACCTGACCTTCGGGAAGCTGGTCGCTTCCCGTGGCCAGGCGGAAGATCTCTTCCGTCGACAGTTCAACCGGCCCGACAACGCTGGCGCAAACCACTCCGTGAAGCCCGAAGAAATCCAGGGCGTCGTCGCCCCAGGGTTCCGCGAACAGAATATCTTCCAGTGCTTCAATATCCGAATTGGATAGCATGCCTTAGTTACTCCCGGCCTTTTTGGCCTCTTCCGCAGCTCGCTGACGTTTGCGAACTTCCCTCGGATCATTGTAGGCACGTCCGGGCGTTACCGGTACTTCCGGGGCCTTATCGGCGCTCGGTTGCTCGGCTGCTTTCTCCGGCTGCTTTGTTTCTGGCTCGGGCTGTTTAGTCTCCGGCTCAGGCTTTTTGGCCTCGGGCTCGGGCTTTTTGGCCTCGGGCTCGGGCTGTTTTTCGGCCTCCGCAGGTTTTTCTGAAGACTTGTCCGCAGGTGCAGGTTCCGTCTTGGCTTCCTGTTTTTCCGGTTGTGCCGCAGGTTTTTCTACCTTGGGTGCCGGCTTTTCGGCAGCGGGTTCAGCCTTGGGCTCGGTCCTGGTGTCAGCGGCAGGTGTCTCCGGCTTGGCGACATCGGCCTTGGGTGCTTGCGCTTTGTCCTCAGCGGCCTGCTTGTCCTGGTCGCCAGACTTTGCAGCGGTTTCCGGCGCTTCAGTGGCTTTTGGAGCCTCGCCGGGGACTGCCGGCTTGCTGTCAGCGACTTTGCTTTCAGCCTTGGGCTCTTTCGGAGCTTTGTCCTCTGTCTTGCTCTCAGCCTTTTTCTCCGGCTGCTTCCGTGCGGGCTTGCTTTCGGGTTTTGTTTCAGCCTTGGTGTCTGAGGCTGGAGCCCCATCGTTCCGGGCTTTCTCGCCAGCCTTTGATTCGCTCTTCTGTTCAGGCTGTTCCGGCTTTTTCTCTGTCTTGGCCGGAGTCTGACTGTCTGCTTTGGTCGCTTTCTCGGAAGGTTTATCCTCCGCCTTCGGTGCCTGGGCTTCCGCGACTTTGGGCTTGGCGTCAGCTTTCACCTCCGGTTGGGAGGTGTCCTGGCGTTCTTCCGGCTGAGTGTCCTTCTGGTGCCGCTCGCTGCGAGACGCCTTGCGATCCGCCGGCGTGGATGCCGGAGTTTCGGCCGGGGAGCCATCACGATTGCGGGCGCGACGCGGTTTGCGGCGCTTGTCATCGCTACCGCCTTTTTCAGGGGCGCTCTTGGCGGTGCTGTCCTGCTGCTCGCGGGTGTCTTTTTGGTCCTTCTGTTCGCGCTGGTCTTTTTGATCCCGCTGTGGGCGGTTGCGTCCCTGGCCACGGCCCTGACCTCCGCGACGGCTGTCGCCACCTTTGCCATCAGCACCCTGGCGACCCTGCTGGCCACCACGGCTTTGGTCCTCACCGCGGGCACGGCTACGATTACGGTTATCGTCGCCACGGCTCTGCTGCTGACCGGACTGTCTGCGATCACCGCCGCTGCGGTTGCCCTGGCGGCCATCATCCCGTGCTACGCGGGATTTACGGCGATCCTGACGCCCCTGGGTGCGACGGTCTTCGCGCACGGTGCGTGCGGTTTGTTGCTGCTCTTTGTCGGTAGTGGTGCTCTCACCCCTGAAGAAGCAGGCAATCTTGCGGCCCAGTTTGCGGAACAGGCCTTCTTCCTGGTCGTTCGCTGCGGTGGCAGTTACCTTAGCCGGCGTGGGTGCCGGGGCGGCAGTGGGCCGGATAGCTTTCACTGCGGCCTGTTCGCGCACCGGTTGCTGGGCAGTCGGTGCCTCATACACCTCTTCTTCGCGCTGACTGTACTCTTCGGCAACCTGATAACTGGAGACATGCTCGGGACCGGTTTCGTCATCGCGCATACGGACAATTTCGAAATGCGGTGTTTCCATATGAGGTGCCGGCACGACCACCAGGCTGACTTCCTGGCGCGCTTCGATGTCAGCGAGCTGCTTGCGCTTCTCGTTGAGCAGGAAGGTGGCAACGGCGACCGGGACGATGGCCCGTACTTCTCCGGTCTTTTCTTTGGAAGACTCCTCGTAAATCAGGCGCATGATGCTCAGGGCGAGGGACTCGATACCGCGGATGGTGCCCTGACCCTCACAGCGGGGGCAGACCTCGCTGCGGGTTTCGCCCAGGGACGGACGCAGGCGCTGGCGGGACATCTCCAGCAGGCCAAAACGGGAGATCTTGCCGACCTGGACCCGGGCGCGGTCAATTTCCAGCGCTTCGCGCATCTTCTGCTCGACTTCGCGCTGGTGTTTGGCCGGGGTCATGTCGATGAAATCGATCACGATCAGGCCGCCCATGTCGCGCAGGCGGAGCTGGCGCGCGATCTCTTCCGCAGCTTCCAGGTTGGTCTGCAGCGCGGTTTCTTCGATGTCGTGACCCTTGGTGGCGCGGGAGGAGTTGATGTCGATGGACACCAGTGCCTCGGTCGGGTCGATGACGATGGAGCCGCCGGAGGGCAACTTTACTTCGCGTTGGAACGCGGTTTCGATCTGACCTTCGATCTGATAGCGGCTGAACAGCGGAATTTCATCCTTGTACAGCTTGATCTTGTTCTCGAAGGTGGGCATGACCGCGCGAACAAAGTTCAGTACGTCCTCGTGGACGGTCGGAGCGTCGATCAGCACTTCGCCGATGTCCTGGCGGAGGTAGTCGCGCACCGCGCGGATGATGACATTGCTTTCCTGGTGGATCAGGAAGGGCGCCTTGCGCTCGCTGGCGGCCTGGGTAATGGCCTCCCAGAACTGCACCAGGTAGTCGAGGTCCCACTGGAGTTCTTCCGTGGAGCGGCCAATACCGGCGGTACGGACGATAATGCCCATGGACTTGGGCACCTGAACGTCGTTCATGGCCTCTTTCAGTTGGGCGCGTTCCTCGCCTTCGATGCGGCGGGAAATACCACCGGCACGGGGGTTGTTGGGCATCAGGACCAGATAGCGGCCCGCGAGGGAAATGAAGGTGGTCAGGGCTGCGCCCTTGTTGCCACGCTCTTCCTTGTCAACCTGAATGATGACTTCCTGGCCTTCGGAGACCACGTCCTTGATGTTGATCTTGCCTTCGATCTGCCCCGGGGATTTCTTGAAATACTCCTTGGAGATTTCCTTCAGGGGCAGAAAGCCGTGCCGTTCCGCGCCGAAGTCGACAAAGGCGGCTTCCAGGCTGGGCTCTACGCGGGTGATACGACCCTTGTAGATGTTGGCTTTCTTCTGCTCACGGGAGCTGGATTCGATATCAAGATCAAACAGACGCTGGCCGTCTACGAGGGCGACGCGCAACTCTTCAGGATGAGTTGCATTGATTAGCATTCTTTTCATGGAAAGAAAGGGTTCCTGTCGTTTGGTTTTGACAGAAAACCGGGGGGAGAAACATCTGCGAAGCAGAACGTGCGTGCCGCGGGCTTCCTACTGCTGAAGCGAACCGGCGGCCAGACGGATCAGGCCCTGAGGGGAAGTTGTCCCGTGAGCCTGAGACCACCGCCGACGGTCCGTCTGCCATAGGGCAGGGAGAAGTCGTGTAAGGTAAGTGTCTGTTGACGCATGTTATCCGTTTTCAGGTTCACACTGGTGCCTGGGTCTCACGTCGTATTCGTAATCTGGACGGCCCGGCCCTGCGTGCTGGTAATGATTCTTCGCGATGTCGCCCGACGGTTTTCCGTACGGTTGTTTCCACTCTCCCGGGGCCCGGTCAGAGGCCGTCAATGTGGCTTGCCGTGATGACCCGGGAGCATTTTAATCGCCGTACCCGGTAATGATTGGGCTTACGGCGTTCAAACTCTTAAATAGTGTCGGTATACTTCTGCCGCTCCGGCTTCTGACTCATTGGGTCAGGCCGTAGACAAACGGCAAAGCACGCCGGAATATAACAGTATTCTTTCGGGGCTTCAATCCCGCATTTACATCACCGATAAGGTATTCATGTCCAAAGCGCCCAGAAACAGGCAGGCACGGCAATCCGGTCCCCGGCGGGGGCAGGCTGCCCGCCCCCAGAAACCCGCAACGGGAGGTCGGCCGCAGCAGGTGTCAGCGCCATCCGGGGGAAAAGCTGGCGAGATTCGCCAGGGGGTCCGGCGGGTCGTGGTGGATGAGGACAACGAAGGTCAGCGGCTGGACAACTTTTTGCTGGCGCAGCTTCGCGGTGTTCCCAAGAGCATTATCTATCGCGTTATTCGCAAGGGTGAAGTCCGGGTTAACAAGGGCCGGGTAAAACCGGATACCCGGCTCAAGGCTGGCGATGAGGTGCGCATCCCCCCGGTGACGCGCAAGGAGAAACCGGAACAGGTCGCGCCGGGCTCGCGGGTGCAGGGGGTGATGGAGAATGCCATTGTGTTCGAGAATGAGCACATGCTGGTGGTGAACAAGCCCTCCGGCATCGCTGTCCATGGTGGCAGCGGGCTGAGTTTCGGGCTGATCGAGGTGCTGCGTTCCGCGCGCCCGGGCACCCGTTTTCTCGAGTTGGTGCATCGCCTGGACCGGGATACCTCGGGGCTGGTGATGGTGGCCAAGAAGCGGTCGGCGCTGCGGTATCTTCAGGACGAGCTTCGCCATAAGCGCATCCGTAAGCACTACCACGCTTTGGTGGCGGGTGACTGGCCGGATGACGTGAGCCGGGTGGAGCAGCCGCTGTTGCGTTATGAGATGCCCAATGGCGAGCGCCGGGTCCGGGTGGATGAGGCTGGTAAGGCATCGCTGACAACGTTCCGGTGTCTTTCGGCCTTCGGCGGTTACAGTCTGGTCGAAGCGTCGCCGGTAACGGGCCGGACTCACCAGATTCGTGTGCATGCCTTGTGGGCAGGTCATCCGATTGCCGGGGATGACAAGTATATGGATGATGTCAGCCTGAAAGCGTTTCGTGCCGCTGGCGGGCAGAGGCTGATGCTGCATGCCCGCGCGCTGGAGTTTTCCCTGCCGGTGACCGGTGAGCCGGTGCGGCTGGAGGCGGCTTATGACGATGCGTTTCAACAGTTTCTCGACAGGCTGGCGTTGCGTCGAAATTCAAACCGGTAACCCAGGCCCGCAGTGCCAGTTTATCGGGAAAGCAGGAACAGGTTTATGGACGTTAAAGTCGTGATTTTTGACTGGGATGGCACCCTGGTGGATTCCGTGGAACATATTGCGGACAGCCTTCATCAGGCGGCCACTGACTTGGGCTACCCGGCCCTTGAGCGTGAAGCGTATCGGGATATCATCGGATTAGGGATGGTCGAGGCTCTGGAAAAGCTCTATCCGGGCATCAGTCGCGCAGAAATGAACGCGATCCGTGAAGGTTACGCACGCTATTTTTTCGCCAAGGTAACCACGCCCCAGAATGTGTTTGAGGGGATGGCGGATGTGGTGACGGATATTCGTCTTGCAGGCCGAGGGTGTTCGGTGGCGACCGGTAAGAGTCGCCGGGGGCTGGACGGTGCTTTGGTGTCGAGCGGGCTTGGGGTGCATTTCGACATCACCCGTTGTGCCGATGAGACTCGGTCCAAGCCGGACCCGGCCATGTTGAAAGAGATCATTACGTTTTACGGAATTGAGCCCTCCGAGGCAGTGATGATCGGTGATACCCGCTACGATCTTGAGATGGCGCAGCGTATCGGGATGCCTTCAATCGGAGTCGAGTGGGGTGTCCACAAGCGGGATGTTCTCGGGCAGTATGCGCCGCATGCGGTCGTCGAATCCGTGCGGGATCTGCGGGATGTACTGGGTTTGTGAGCGGTATCAGTAACTAAGGAAAGCTGGGTATGAGTGAGTGGAATTCTGACAACAAGCCCGAGTGGGGAGATCCTCCGGCAACGCCTGAGTCGTCGGGTGGCGGCAGGAAGCCGAATCTGCCGCCGGAAAGCGGTCGTGACTGGAAGCTGATTGAAAAGCTGGTGCTTTCCCTTCAGTCCGAGCAGCGGAAAAGTCGCCGCTGGGGGATCTTTTTCAAGCTGCTGACGTTTGCATACCTGTTTGCCTTGCTGTTTATCATCAAGTTTCCTTTGGGTGACAGCCTGGAGGCGGCCACGGGCTCGCATACAGCTTTGGTGGAGATAAACGGAACCATCGCGGCTGACGAACTTGCCAGTGCGGACAATATCGTCGGCTCCCTGCGTAAGGCTTTCGAGGCGGATAATTCCGTTGCGGTTGTGTTGCGCATTAATAGCGGAGGCGGCAGTCCGGTTCAGGCCGGCTATGTCTACGATGAGATTCAGCGTCTTCGTGGCGAGCATCCGGACAAGAAGGTCTATGCTGTCATTTCCGATGTCGGTGCCTCCGGGGCTTACTACATTGCCGCCGCTGCGGATGAGATATATGCCGATAAGGCCAGTCTGGTGGGCTCCATCGGCGTAGTGGCCGGTGGTTTCGGGTTTACCGGGGTGATGGATAAGGTCGGGATTGAGCGCCGGCTATACACTGCGGGCGAAAATAAGGCTTTCCTGGACCCGTTCTCTCCGGAAAATGAAGAGGAAGTTGCTTTCTGGCAGGGTGTGCTGGAAACCACCCATAGCCAGTTCATTGAAAAGGTCCGGGAAGGGCGAGGTGATCGCCTGGCGGATGACGAGCGGCTGTTTTCGGGGCTGGTCTGGAGTGGAGAGCAGGCGCTGGAGTTGGGGTTGATCGATGGTCTGGGGAGTGCCTCTCACGTTGCCCGTCAGGTGATTGGCGAGGAAGACTTGGTTGACTACAGTCGTCGCAAGTCACCGTTCCAGGATATCGTTGATCAGTTTGGGGTGTCTGTCGGTAATGCCCTGGCCAATCGCATGATGGAAGCGCGTTTTGAGCTTCGCTAGCGCAGCAAAGGGTTCTGGCCCCAGGAGCGCAACATGTCGATCAGGGCAATCAGTGGCAGGCCGACCAGGCTGTTCGGGTCCCGTCCTTCCAGGGACTCGAACAGGGCGATGCCCAGCCCTTCCATCTTGAAGCTGCCGGCGCAGTCATAGGGCTGTTCCCTTGCCAGGTAGCTTTCTATTTCCCTGGTTTCCAGGGTTCTGAAGTGCACCTGGTAGGGCTCGCAGTGAACCTGGCTGGCGCCAGTGTCGGCATTAGTCAGGGCAAGGCCTGTCAGGAAGGTGACCTGCTGGCCGCTGCTTCTGGTGAGTTGGCGAACGGCCTGTTCGTGGTTGCCCGGTTTGTTGAGTATGGTGCCGTCGGGCAGGCAGGCAACCTGGTCGGAGCCGATAATCCAGTGTCCCGGGTGGCTGGATGCCAGTGCCTGGGCCTTTTGCCTGGCCAGTCTGGTGGCCAAGTTCTCCGCAGTTTCACCGGGCTGGATGGATTCGTCTATATCCGGGCTTGCGCAGGTAAAGGGCAGGCCCAGCCGTTGGAGCAACTCCCGGCGATAGGGGGAAGACGAGGCGAGCAGTAATGGTTGTGACTTCATGAATTTGCCTGTTTTTCAGCGGCACTGCCGGGATTTGTCGTAGAATACACCTATTCATACCGGAACCGCTGTGCAAAAGGCAATGAAGTCTTTGACAGCGGCCCGTCGGGCCCCTAAAATTGCGCGCCTATGTCAAAAGCGTCAAACGCCGAGTTACCCAGATCTGTCGATCCCTATCGGTTGGCGGAGCAGAACACCGTGTTGGAGGGAGAAATTCCTCTGATCGGGTTGTCGCGTTTCCGTGAAGCGATACTGGGTTATGGCGAGGGGGCGGTGTGCCGGGTTCGTCTGTCATTCACCATGGACAGTCAACGTCGTCGCATCGTATCGGGAGAGTTGCGGGCGCCGGTCGATCTGGAATGCCAGCGCTGCATGAATGCCATGCACCGGACACTGGATTCTGAATTTACGCTGGGGCTCGTTACCAGTGATGAACAGGCGCAGCAGTTACCGAAGGAGTTGGAGCCGTTCCTGACGGATGAGTTCAGTGCGGATCTCTGGTCCATGTGTGAAGATGAACTGCTGCTGGTGCTGCCACCATTCCCGCTTCACGACCGGAACGACTGTCCGGCCCGGGAAGATCTGGAAGCATACGAGCCTGATGGTGAGTCGGCTGCGCCGGAGAAACCATCAGGTGAGAACCCGTTCAGTGTGCTGGCGGATCTCAAGACGAAGAAGCATTAACCGGGCGCGGTGTCCTGCGGGAAGCCAGCGCGATACTAACGAATAGACGTTACTGTTTTAGTTCACGTTAACAGGTCAGGAGCATAATCATGGCTGTACAGCAAAACCGAAAGACCCGCTCAAAGCGTGGCATGCGCCGTTCACACGACGCCCTGAGCGCCGCAACTCTGTCCACTGACACAACCACCGGCGAAGTTCATCGTCGTCACCACGTGTCTCCGGACGGCTTTTACCGTGGTAAGCAGGTAATCGAAGCGCGCGACGAGTAACTCGTTGCAGTCAGGCCGCAATCCAGTGCCGGATGCAAAAAGGGTGACGTCAGTCACCATTGCGATTGATGCCATGAGTGGCGATCGCGGGGCCGCGGTGGTTGCCTCCGCGGCACTGGATGCGGTGCGCGAAAATGAAGCCTTGAGTCTTATTCTGGTTGGTATCCGGAGTGAGCTCGAGGCTTTTTTGGATCCCGGGCACCCCCGAATTCGCATCGTTGAAGCGGCGGATGTGGTTCGGATGAACGAACGCCCGTCCCATGCGCTCAGACACAAGCGCAATTCCTCAATGGCGGTAGCCCTCAGTCTGGTGCGCGATGGCGAGGCCCAGGGCTGTGTCAGTGCGGGCAATACCGGCGCGCTGATGGCGTTTGGCCGATCCATTATTCGGATGTACCCGGGTATTGAGCGCCCGGCGATTTCCAAACTGATTCCCTCCCTGCGCGGTCGGTGCCATGTTCTGGATCTGGGCGCCAATGTCGATTCCACTGCGGAAAACCTGTATCAATACGCCCTGATGGGGTCGCTGATGGCATCCGCAATATGTGCCCAGCCAGAACCCCGGGTGGCCCTGCTTAACGTGGGTGAGGAAGAGATCAAGGGAAATGAGCAGGTGCGTCTCGCCTCTCACATGTTGGCCCAGTGCGATACCATCAATTACATCGGCTACGTAGAAGGCAGTGATCTGTTTCGCGATGTGGCGGATGTCGTGGTCTGTGATGGCTTTGTCGGCAATATTGCCCTCAAAACCGGAGAGGGCGTGGCGGGCCTGTTGATCGAATTGATGGAGCAGACCTTTACCCGCACCCTCTATGGGCGATTTGTTGGGTTGCTGGCGCGCCCGCTTATTGGTCGGTTGCTGCGGTTGATGGACCCATCCCGTCACAATGGTGCCAGCTTGCTGGGTCTGCAGGGCGTGGTGATCAAAAGCCATGGCAATGCCAACGAGCGCGCCATGCTCTCGGCCATTCGTCAGGCGGTCAGGGAGGTTGAGCTGGAGGTGCCCCAGCGTATCAATGAGCGCCTTGACGATTTGATGATTTGACCTGTCTGCGACTAAAGTCTGTTCTCTGAAGCCGGTACATTGGTGCGACTTTACCTTAAATTGTACTATTGGCTAATCTCCCGCAACCCTCCAATGACGGTAAGATTCCGCTTATGAAATCAGCCTTTATTTTTCCCGGACAGGGGTCGCAGTCAGTAGGCATGCTGGCAACAGCTGCCGAGCACTGGCCCATTATCGAACAGACCTTCTCCGAAGCGTCTCAACATCTTGGTTACGATCTGTGGCACCTTTGTCAGAAAGGCCCCGCAGAAGAGCTCAACCAGACCATGGTTACCCAACCCGCGTTGCTGACTGCAAGCATTGCCCTTTGGCGGCAGTGGTTTGTTGCTGGTGGTAAACGGCCCGATTTTCTGGCCGGGCACAGCCTGGGTGAATACAGTGCACTGGTGGCGGCGGAAAGCCTGGACTTTCTGGATGCCATCGAGCTCGTGCGCCTGCGTGGCGAGTTGATGCAGAATGCTGTGCCCGCCGGTGAGGGCAAAATGGCGGCTATTCTCGGGCTTGAGGATGCTGACGTGGTTGCCGCCTGCGAAGAAGCGGCCAGCGGCGACGTGGTGTCTGCTGTTAATTTCAATGCACCGGGGCAAGTGGTTATTGCCGGTTCCGCTGCGGCTGTGGAGCGCGCGGTCGAGGCCTGCAAGGCGAAAGGGGCTCGCAAGGCCATGCCATTGCCGGTGAGTGTGCCCTCTCATTGTGCACTGATGAAAGGCGCCGCTGAGGAACTGGCCACCGCACTGGATGAAGTCAGTTTTAATGATGCTGTCATCCCCATCATACAGAATGTTAATGCATCGGCGGGGACGGATGCCGATACACTGAAGGCCAATCTGGTCAAGCAGCTTTATTCGCCGGTGCTCTGGACCGATTCGGTACGTGCGCTGGTCGCCAGTGACGTGCAGGTTGCCGTTGAATGTGGGGCTGGTAAGGTTCTTGCTGGTCTGATCAAGCGTATCGACCGCAATTTGTCGGTGCATGGAATTGAAGACCCGGATGCGCTCGCGAAAGCAATGGATGCATTCGGACAGTCCTGAACCGTTGGATAGTCCTAAACAGAAGGGAGCGAACCATGTCTCTTGAAGGCAAAACCGCACTGGTTACCGGTGCGACCCGCGGTATTGGTAAGGCCATTGCGCGGGCATTGGCAGAGCAGGGCGCCGAGGTGGTAGGTACGGCAACCAGCGCTGAGGGGGCTGAATCGATTTCGGCCGCCATGAAAGAGGCGGGGCTGAATGGCTACGGCATCGTGATGAACGTCGCGGACCCCGGCAGTATCGAGGAAGGCCTCAAGGCGGTGTCGGAAAAATCCGGCGCGCCGGTGATCCTGGTCAATAATGCCGGTATTACCCGTGATAACCTCCTGATGCGTCTGAAGGATGATGACTGGACTTCCGTGCTGGAAACCAACCTGTCCAGCGTGTACCGCACCAGCAAGGCGGTGCTTCGCGGGATGGCCAAGGCCCGTTGGGGGCGAATCATCAATATCAGTTCCGTCGTGGCGGGCATGGGTAACCCCGGGCAGGGCAACTACTGCGCTGCAAAAGCCGGCGTGGAAGGCTTTACCCGAAGCCTGGCGAAAGAAATGTCGAATCGTGGCATCACTGCAAATTGCGTGGCGCCCGGATTTATCGACACGGATATGACTCGAAAACTGGACGATAAGCAACGCGAGGCTATGCTGGAAGTCATACCCGCGGGTCGTCTGGGTGAGCCGGAAGAAGTCGCAGCCGTGGTTGCCTTCCTGGCGTCGGAATCGGCCGGTTACGTAACGGGTGAGACCATCCACGTAAACGGTGGCATGTACATGGGATAAGCCCATTTCAGGGCTTGTGCGCAACTCCTTGTCGCACAACATGTTTAACAGAATCCCTGCTTGTTTGCGGGTAGGGTTTAAACTACACTTGCAGCACTTAAGTTGCTTGGTTGACACAAAAGTGAGGACATTATGAGTACAGTTGAAGAGCGCGTGAAGAAGATCGTTTGTGAGCAGTTGGGCGTTAAAGAGTCCGAAGTTCAGAATTCATCTTCTTTTGTAGAGGATCTTGGCGCTGACTCACTGGACACCGTTGAGCTGGTTATGGCACTGGAAGAGGAATTTGAAACCGAGATTCCTGACGAAGAGGCCGAGAAGCTGACAAGTGTTCAGGACGCGATCGACTACATTGTCGCGCACACCTGATACTCTGCACGTTTTTTAAGCCAGGCCAGAAGCCGTCCTAGTGTAAAATCTAAGGACGGCTTTTTTATTGGCTGATCTTAATTTCTAATTCGGATTTCGGTGTCACACGGTTCAAATCAGGTGAAAGGGGTTATGACTAAACGACGTGTTGTGATTACAGGCATGGGCATGCTGTCGCCACTGGGTAACAGTGTCGAGTCCTCGTGGGAAGGAATCCAGGCGGGGCGGAGCGGAATAGGGACGATTGATCGCTTTGATGCTTCCGGCTACAACACCCGGATAGGCGGTGCCGTCAAGGATCTGGACATCGAACCCTACCTGTCGGCAAAGGATGCCCGAAAGCTGGACGCCTTTATCCATTACGGTCTGATTGCCGCGCAACAGGCAGTCGAGGCTAGCGGCCTGGATCAATACACCGATCTGGATAGCGAACGTGTGGGTGTCGCTATCGGCTCGGGTATCGGTGGCCTGGAATTTATCGAGAAAAGCGTACTGGCCATGGATAAGTCAGGGCCGCGCAAGGTGTCGCCGTTCTTTGTGCCTGCCTCGGTGATCAATATGATTTCCGGGAATGTGGCCATCCGCTTTGGCTATCGCGGCCCCAATATTGCCATTACCACGGCCTGCACGACGGGTACCCACAATATCGGTTACGCCGCCCGGACAATTGCCTACGGTGATGCCGACGTGATGCTGGCTGGTGGTTCGGAAATGGCCACCACCCGCACCGGCTTGGCGGCGTTCTCCGCGGCCCGGGCGCTGTCCACCCGCAACGACGAGCCGCAGAAGGCGAGTCGCCCCTGGGACAGGGAGCGGGACGGTTTTGTCCTGAGCGACGGTGCCGGGGTGCTGGTGCTGGAAGATCTGGAACATGCCCAGCGCCGTGGCGCCACGATCTACGGTGAAGTGATCGGGTTTGGCATGAGTGACGATGCCCACCACATCACCGCTCCCCCGGAGTCTGGTGAAGGGGCTGCGCGCTCGATGAAAAACGCCATTCGGGATGCGGGCATCGAGCCGTCCGAGATTGATTATATCAATGCCCATGGTACCTCGACCCAGGTGGGGGACGTGGCCGAAGTCGCAGCGGTGAAGAGTGTGTTTGCCGATCATGCCGGTAAACTCGCCATGAGCAGTACCAAGTCCATGACCGGGCATTTGCTGGGAGCGGCCGGTGCGGTTGAGGCAATTTTTTCTGTGTTGGCGATTCGTGAGGGCGTATTGCCTCCCACGATCAATCTGGACAACCCGGATGACGGCTGTGATCTGGACTTCGTTGCCAACCAGAGCCGGAAAGCGGATGTTCGCGTTGCCCTGTCCAATTCCTTCGGTTTTGGTGGTACCAACGGCACGTTGATTTTCCGCCGTTACGAGGATTAAACCGGTTTGTTGAACGTAATTTCGGCGAACAGTAACAACGTTTCTGCGACCGATCGTGGTCTGTCGTACGGCGACGGACTGTTTGAAACCATTCGTATGGAAGGCTGCGGGGCAGTTCTGCTTTCCCGACACCTCCGGAGAATGGTGGCGGACGCCGCAGTGCTGGGCATTGCCGTTACTGAACCGGAGTTACGTGCCGCCGTACGCGATGCGGTTGGAGTGCACGCGGAGACCTTTGGCTCCGGAAGCTGGGTTCTCAAGCTGGTACTGACCCGCGGAAGCGGTGGGCGTGGCTACCGCCCTGCGGACGAAGGGATGCCGAATCTGATTGTGTCCGTCAGTGCTATGCCACCCGTTCCCGGTCCTGAAGGTGTTGTGGCCGGTGTCTCGGAGTTTCCGTTGACCGTTAATCCACGCCTCGCTGGCATCAAGACGCTCAATCGCCTGGAGCAGGTGATGGCGAGCCGTGGGCTGACCGATGAGCTGTATGAAGTGGCGATGTGTGACTCTGCCGGTCAACTGGTTGAGGGAACCCGCACCAACGTGTTGATGAAAACCTCCGCTCACTGGATAACTCCGCCTCGGGAGTGCCTGGCGGTTGCAGGGGTCATGCGCGGCCATGTGATGGATTACCTGGATCGTCAGGGGGAGAAAGTGGAATATTCGGCGATCCCCCCTTCGAAGCTCAAAGGGCCTGATTTTCAGGGGCTCTACCTGATGAACAGCGTGATTGGTATAGTGCCAGTTCGCAGATTTGACGGGCTGGATTTGCCAGTTAATGACGCTCTTGCGACAATCTTCAACCCTCTCGATTTAGTGGAATTCTAGTTTGCTCCGGAAGTTACTGATAGCCGTTGTTTGTCTTCTGATCCTGGCCGGTTCCGGCGGTGCGCTTTGGGTATGGCAGGGAATGAAAACCCTGGATATCCCGGTGACACTGGAAGAGCCGGTGCTGTTCGATGTGCCTATGGGGACGGGCTTTGGCCAGGTGGCACGCAAGCTGGAAGCCGAGGGGTTTCTGGAGGATTCCCTGTGGATGCGACTTCATGGTCGCCTTAACCCGGAGGTAATCCAGGTAAAGGCCGGAGAGTATGAGATTAACTCTGGTATGAGTCCCCGGCAGATTCTGTCGAAGATGGTCGCTGGCGATACCAAACAATGGTCGATTCAGTTCATAGAAGGCTGGACGTTCCAGGACATGCGTCAGGCCTTGGCAAACAGCGAACATCTCGTGCTGGAAACCACCGATTGGAGTGATGACGACATCATGAAAGCGGTTGGTGCCGAAGGCGAGCATCCCGAGGGTCGCTTTTTCCCGGACACCTATGCGTTTACCCGTGGTGAGACGGATCTGGATCTCCTGCGGCGGTCTTTTGAGCGCATGGAGCAGGTCCTGGCGGAGGAATGGGAGGATCGGGCGGAAAACCTGCCGTACGATTCTCCCTACGAAGCCCTGATCATGGCGTCCATCGTCGAGAGGGAAACCGGGGCCCCTGCCGAGCGTGGCGAGGTGGCCGGTGTCTTCGTGCGACGGTTGCAGAAGGGCATGCGGCTGCAGACGGACCCCACGGTCATTTACGGCATGGGGGATCGTTACGTTGGCCGCATTACCCGCAAGGATCTGCAGCGCCATACGCCCTACAATACCTACCGAATTGACGGGCTGCCGCCCACACCTATTGCCTTGCCGGGCAGGGAAGCGATTCACGCGGCGCTGAACCCGGAAGGCGGGGATGCGCTCTACTTCGTCGCCCGGGGTGACGGCACCCACAAATTTTCCAGAACTTTGAGCGAGCATCAGAAGGCGGTAAGGGAATTCCAGCTTAATCGCCGTTCGGACTACCGGTCATCCCCGGCTCCCGTCGTTAACGGGGAGAACCCATGACTCAGCGTGGCCGATTCATTACCTTCGAAGGTACCGAGGGCGTTGGGAAATCCACCCAGTTGCAGACTGCGGCGGATACGCTGACCGCGCTGGGGGTGGAATTTATTGTCACCCGGGAGCCTGGTGGTACGCCGATGGCCGAAGCCATTCGGGAGTTGCTGCTGACGCCGCGGGACGAACCGGTCAACGAGACCACAGAACTCCTGCTGATGTTTGCAGCTCGTGCTCAACATCTGCACACCCGTATTCTGCCGGAACTGAATGCGGGGCGGTGGGTGTTGTGTGACCGCTTTACCGATGCCACATTCGCCTATCAGGGCGGTGGTCGCGGTGTCCCGGAAGAACACATTGCGTTGCTGGAAGATCTGGTGCAGGGGGAGGTCCGGCCGGATCAGGTGATTCTGCTGGATGCACCGGTCGAAACCGGAATGACCCGCGCCCGCCATCGCGGTGACCTGGATCGCTTTGAGCAGGAAGCTTTGGCGTTCTTTGAGCGCATCCGCGCTACCTACCTGAAACGGGCCTCTGCAGACCCTGAGCGTTATCAGATCGTTGACGCCGCCAGGTCACTGGAAGTGGTCACTGAGGACGTAGTCAGTCGTATCACTGCGATGGTGACAAAGGCATCCTGATGGCCCGGCTGCCTTTGTGATATCGACGTTTCGGTCAATTTCGTGCAAGTTTTGACCTGATCTGCTTTAATTGAGTCACATTCTCAAAAGAAATCCGGAAACCGGAAATGTTGAACGCACGCTTGTTGAAACTTCCCATAGCGTCACACCAGCATCGCCATGAGCATCATCAGATAGTCGTGGGTGTGAGGGGAGAGGCCGATATCAGCGTGGATGGCACCGGTTCTCACCTCGATACCTGGCGAGCTTGCCTGGTGCCCACGGAAGCACGCCACGACTATTGTGGGGATAACCAGAACCATGTTCTGGTGATTAATCTGGATCCCTACATGCCTGCCCTCAACACGCCCGCCCATGCGGAATACGAGCGATTGGCTCCTCTGTTTGAGCGGCCGAGAACCCTGGACATGGATAATAGACTGCAAGGGCTGGTGCAGTTCACCGCCGGTGAGTTTGACCGGGCACCGGAAAACGATGGCCTTAAGCAGCATCTGGCGGCCAGCATCCTGCATTGCATGGCGGAGCGCCTGAATGACGGGCGATCAGTACAGGCCCATCGTCATACCATCCGGCCGGACACCATTCGCCGCTATATCATGGAAAACCTGCATCGCAAGATCACGGTTACCGACCTGGCGGGAGTGGCCTGCCTGAGTGTCAGCCGATTCCATGAAATGTTCCGGGAAGTCACCGGCATTACTCCTCATCAGTTCCTGTTGCAGACTCGCCTTGATCAGGCGGCACAGTTACTCCTTTCCACCGGACTTTCGGTGTCTGAAGTCAGTTACCGGACCGGGTTTTCATCCCAGGGTGCCCTTACCAATGCGCTGAGAAAATACAAGGGCACTACTCCCACCAAGTTACGGTTAGGTGAAAAAGTCGCCTGATTTCACTAAAAATCAGCAGTTCCGGACGAATTTGCAAAAGAATCGTAGGAATTTGTAAGTCTGTAATCCGTAGTAATACTAACTTACAGGTTCAGTTGATCATCGTCAGGACGCTGCCGGAACCAGGCGCCTGTTTCCTGACCTGAAAGCACTATGTTGGATATCGGAGAGACCGTCTCCGATATCGGGAAGGGGTATGCCTATGTTCAGTGCAAGCAAGGTTCTTGAGCCGGCATTCCAGGAGCAGTCGCGATCCTGTTTCTGGGAGAGCATTATCGGAAACTATGCCGTTGACGAAACCCGCTACCTGAATGAGCTGATTCCCCTGGCCCAGAGCGATGCAGCAGAACAACGTGCGGTTACCGAAACAGCCACCACGCTGATCAGAAAAGTGCGCGAGCAGGACGACGCCGTCCATATGGTCGATGCCTTGTTGCAGGAATACAGCCTGGATACCGAGGAAGGTATCCTGTTGATGTGCCTGGCTGAAGCCCTGATGCGAATCCCGGACAAATACACTGCGGATGCCCTGATCGGCGACAAAATGTCAGTGGCAGACTGGCAGAAACACGTTGGCCGCAGTGAGTCCACGCTGGTTAATGCCTCCACTTGGGGGCTACTGCTTACCGGCCACGTGGTCAAGATGGACAAGCGCCTCGATGGATCCCCCTCCAGCATCTGGAGGCGGCTGGTCAAGCGCAGCGGCGAACCGGTCATCCGTAGTGCCATGTACCGCGCCATGGCAATTATGGGTAAGCAATTCGTGCTGGGGCGGGATATCGACGAAGCCCTGAAGAACGCTCGTGAATATCGTGACCTGGGCTATACCTATTCTTTCGATATGCTTGGCGAAGCCGCCTTGACCAGAGACGATGCCGAGCGCTATTTACAGGATTATCTGCGCGCCATAGAGTCTGTAGGCAACGATACCTACCCTTCGGCCGGCGTACCGTCCCCCTCTATTTCCATCAAATTATCTGCCCTGCATCCACGTTACGAAGTCGCTCAGGAAGAGCGGGTCCTCAAGGAGCTGGCTGAGACTGTGGGCGGATTATTGGAACGGGCGCGGGAAAAAGGCGTGTCGATTACCATCGATGCAGAGGAGATGGACCGCCTTGAACTTTCCCTCAAGTTGTTTGAGAAAGTTTACACGTCACCGGTTGCCCGGGGTTGGGGCGGGTTTGGTCTGGTTATCCAGGCTTATTCCAAGCGTGCATTGCCGGTGCTGTGCTGGTTGACCAGGCTGGCAAAAGAGCAGGGCGATGAAATCCCGATTCGGCTGGTCAAGGGCGCGTACTGGGATACCGAGATCAAGATCTGCCAACAATTGGGTCTCGACAGCTATCCGGTGTTTACCCGTAAGGAAGCCACGGACACATCCTATCTGGCGTGCCTGCGCTACCTGCTGAGCGATTACACCGATGGCGCCCTTTACCCTCAGCTGGCCAGCCACAATGCCCATACCGTGGCTTCGGTGCTGGCGATGTCAAAGAACAAGAGCCGGAAGATCGAGTTCCAACGCCTGCATGGCATGGGGGATGCGCTTTACAACGGGATTCTTCAGGAGCATGACATTCCGGTTCGTATTTACGCCCCCGTTGGTGCCCACAAGGATCTGCTGCCCTATCTGGTGCGTCGCTTGCTGGAAAATGGCGCCAACTCTTCTTTCGTGCATCGCCTGGTGGATGCTGCCACACCGATTGAAGCCCTGGTGCAGGACCCGGTTCAGGAGCTGCAGAAGTACGATTCCCTGCCAAACGACCGCATCCCCTTGCCAACGGATATCTACGGTGGCGAGCGCAGGAACTCAAAAGGCCTGAACATTCATATTGCCGCCCACCTGAATCCTCTGATGAATCATCTGGCCGAGTGGGGGAACACCAGTTGGGATGCCGGTCCGGTGATCAACGGTACTCGCCGTCGGGATGGAGAACGTACGCAGGTTCGCTCACCGTACGACCGGACCCGGTCTGTCGGGCATGTGGTGTGGGCCGGCGAAGGCCATGCGGCGGAAGCCCTGGAGGTTGCTACGGCAGGTTTCCGGAGCTGGAGCGAGCGCCCGGTAGAGGATCGCGCGCGCTGCCTCGAAAGGTATGCCGATCTGATGGAAACCCACATGGAAGAGCTTATGGCTCTCTGTTGCCGAGAAGCGGGCAAAACCATGCAGGATGGTATTGACGAAGTACGGGAAGCCGTGGACTTCTGTCGCTATTACGCCATCCAGGCGCGCGCTCGCTTCGGCAAGGCCATCGCGCTGCCAGGACCGACCGGAGAGAGCAACGAGCTTTATATGGAGGGGCGGGGCGTGTTTCTCTGCATCAGCCCCTGGAACTTCCCTCTGGCCATTTTTACCGGCCAGGTCATGGCGGCGCTGGTTGCAGGCAATACCGTGATTGCCAAACCGGCGGAGCAAACCAGCCTGTTGGCCCACCGGGCGACGGAACTGATGCTGGAAGCCGGCTTCCCGCCGGACGTTATTCAACTGTTACCCGGTGATGGCGGAACAATTGGCGGCAAACTGACCCCGGACCCCAGGATTGCCGGCATCGCCTTCACCGGATCTACCCAGGTTGCCCACATTCTTAACCGCACACTGGCTCAGCGTGAGGGGCCGATTGTGCCCCTGATCGCAGAAACGGGCGGCCAGAATGCGATGATTGTGGACAGCAGCGCACTGCCGGAACAGGTGGTGCAGGATGTACTTCAATCTGCTTTTGCCAGTGCCGGCCAGCGTTGTTCCGCATTGCGGGTATTGTACCTGCAGGAAGACGTGGCAGACCGGATGGAAACATTGCTCGCAGGAGCCATGCAGGAGTTGTCTGTTGGTAACCCCGAACTCCACCGTACCGACGTGGGGCCGGTGATTGATGAAGAGGCGCAATCCAGCCTGCAACAACACTTGCAGGAGCTGGAGAGCGGTGCGCGGTTGATTGCCCGGGCCCCGGTTCCACCTGCCTGTCAGGCTGGCTACTTCATCGCGCCTTCGGCGTACGGCATTTCCAGCATCAATGAGCTGAAGACCGAGCATTTTGGTCCTATTCTTCATGTTATTCGTTACCAGGCCGAGAAGCTCGACGACGTCATCAACGAGATCAATGGCGCCGGTTACGGCCTGACGTTGGGCATTCACAGTCGCAGTGAGAGCACGGCGGCCTATATTGAACAACGGGTAAAAGTGGGCAATTGCTACATCAACCGTAACCAGATTGGTGCCGTTGTTGGTGTGCAACCGTTTGGCGGTCGTGGCCTGTCCGGCACTGGCCCGAAGGCGGGAGGCCCGCATTACCTGCTGAGGTTCGCCACCGAGCGTACCCGCACCATTAATACCACGGCGGTAGGCGGTAACGCGTCGTTGCTGTCGCTTGGTATTGAGAAAGTCGAGGAGAAATGAGAACAACGACAGGGATGTCGTAACACCCAATAACGAACCCAGATAGCGCACGGGGAGAAAACTAAAATGATAGGAAACAGCGTAGGGGTGAGCATAACCTTTATTTTCTACATCTTGTTGATGTTGGGAGTAGGTTACGTCGCCTGGAAACGTACCACGAATCTTTCAGACTACATTCTCGGTGGCCGGAGTCTCGGGCCACTGCCATCTGCACTGAGTGCTGGTGCTTCAGACATGAGTGGCTGGCTGCTTCTGGGCCTGCCGGGCTATGCCTATGCAGCCGGTTATGAAGCTATCTGGATTGCCATTGGCCTGTTGGCCGGTACCTGGCTGAACTGGCTGTTTGTTGCTCGTCGCCTGCGTACCTACTCCCTGGCAGCCGGGGATTCACTGACCCTGCCTTCCTACTTCGAGAACCGTTTTAACGACACCAGCCGTATCCTGCGAGTGGTGTGTGCGTTCTTCATTCTGCTGTTCTTCCTGTTCTATACCAGTTCCGGTCTGGTTGCAGGCGGTAAGCTGTTTGAGACTGTATTCGGCATCGACTACACCACGGCTGTCATCATTGGCACCATCGCGGTGGTGTCCTACACCTTCTTCGGTGGTTTCCTTGCGGTGTCCTGGACGGACGTAATACAGGGGCTGCTGATGTTTGCCGCGCTGCTGCTGGTGCCTATCATGGCGATGAACGCCGCTGGCGGCTGGGGAGCAACTGAGATGGCAATGGAGGCGAAGAATCCGGAGTTTCTCAATGCCCTGACCGGAACCGACGGCAGTGCCTTGAGCGCTATCGCCATTATCTCACTACTGGCCTGGGGGCTGGGTTACTTTGGTCAACCGCATATCCTGGCACGTTTCAAGGCGATTCGTTCCGAGGATGATGTGCCGGCCGCACGCCGTATTGCCGTTACCTGGAGTGGCCTGGGACTGCTGGGTGCACTGTTGGTTGGCTTCTCGGCCATTGGTTATTTTGAGACGCCACTGGACGACGGCGAGCGTGCCTTCATGCTGCTGGTGGACGCTCTGTTCCATCCGGTTATTGCCGGTATCCTGCTGGCCGCCATCCTGGCGGCCATTATGAGTACCGCCGACTCCCAGTTGTTGGTGTCTTCCTCCGCCCTGGCTGAAGATTTCTACAAGGCGCTGTTCCGCAAGGAAGCATCACAGAAAGAGCTGGTATGGGTGGGTCGTCTGGCCGTAGTGGGTATCGCCATCATTGCACTGTTGCTGGGCCTCGATCCGGACAGCAAGGTGCTTGAACTGGTGTCCTATGCCTGGGCCGGCTTTGGTGCCGCCTTCGGTCCCGCGCTGATCCTGTCGCTGTTCTGGAACAAGATGAACCGTGCTGGCGCCATCGCAGGTATCGTGGTCGGTGGTGTGACCGTAGTGGTCTGGGGCAACCTCACCGGTGGTCTTTTCGACCTCTATGAGATTGTACCTGGCTTCCTCTTCGCCACCATTGCGATTCTGGTTGTGTCCAAGCTCTCCGGTGAGCCTCACCAGAGCATTCAGGACCAGTTCCAGCGTGCCATGGGTCGCGGAGCACGTGATCTGCCGTAAACGGTCTCAGGACTGTTGAAAGGGGCTCCTGCGGGAGCCCTTTTTTGTTTTACGGATTTGCATCACAAAAAAACGCCAGCCCGTAGGCTGGCGTTGTTATGGAGCTAAACCTTAAAGGTTAGTGCTTAGGCGACGTTCGCTTCAGCGGCCTTCTTGGTGTAGTTCTCCATCTGGTCGAAGTTGAGATACTTGTAGATCTCTTTCGACATGCTGTTCAGGTCCTTGGCGTACTCCATGTACTCCGCGGGGGAGGGGAGTTTGCCCAGTACCGCACCCACAGCAGCCAGTTCCGCGGAGGTCAGGTACACGTTGGCACCATCGCCGAGGCGGTTCGGGAAGTTACGGGTGGAGGTGGACAGCACCGTGGACTTGGCGGCCACACGTGCCTGGTTACCCATGCACAGGGAGCAGCCCGGCATCTCGGTGCGCACACCGGCGGTGCCGTAGGTGTTGAAGTAGCCTTCTTCCATCAGCTGCGCCTGGTCCATCTTGGTCGGCGGAGACATCCACAGGCGGGTCTTCAGGGGCTCTTTGTTCTGCTCCAGAAGCTTACCAGCGGCACGGAAGTGACCGATGTTGGTCATGCAGGAACCGATGAACACTTCGTCCACCTTGTCGCCAGCAACTTCGGACAGGAACTTGGCGTCGTCCGGGTCGTTCGGGCAGCATACGATCGGCTCCTTGATGTCGGCCAGATCGATTTCCACCACGTGGGCGTACTCGGCGTCTTTGTCGGCACGCATCAGCTTCGGATCGGCAATCCACTCTTCCATCTGCTTGGCGCGACGCTCCAGGGTACGCGGATCGCCATAACCTTCGGCAATCATCCAGCGCAGCATGGTGATGTTGGAACGCAGGTACTCGGCTACGGACTCTTCAGACAGGTTGATGGTACAACCGGCTGCGGAGCGCTCGGCAGAGGCGTCGGACAGCTCGAACGCCTGCTCAACGGTCAGGTGCTCAAGGCCTTCGATTTCCAGGATGCGGCCGGAGAATTCGTTGATCTTGCCTTTCTTCTCAACGGTCAGCATGCCCTGCTTGATGCCGTACAGCGGAATAGCGTGCACCAGGTCACGCAAGGTGATGCCCGGCTGCATTTCGCCCTTGAAGCGAACCAGAACCGATTCCGGCATATCCAGCGGCATAACACCCGTTGCGGCGGCAAACGCGACCAGACCGGAACCGGCCGGGAAGGAGATGCCCATCGGGAAGCGGGTGTGGGAATCGCCACCGGTACCCACGGTGTCCGGCAACAGCATGCGGTTCAGCCAGGAGTGGATAATACCGTCACCCGGACGCAGGGCGACACCGCCACGGGTCTGGATGAAGTCTGGCATGGTGTGCTGCATTTCCACGTCAACCGGCTTCGGATACGCGGCGGTGTGACAGAAAGACTGCATCACCAGGTCGGCCTGGAAGCCCAGACACGCCAGGTCTTTCAGCTCGTCACGGGTCATCGGGCCGGTGGTGTCCTGGGAGCCGACGGTGGTCATGTGCGGCTCGCAGTAGGTGCCAGGACGAACGCCTTTGCCTTCTTCCAGGCCACAGGCCTTGCCAACCATCTTCTGACCCAGGGTGAAGCCCTTGGTACCGGCTTCCGGATCCGTCGGCAGACGGAAGATGTCGGTAGCACCCAGGCCCAGGGCGGCACGCGCCTTGGCGGTCAGACCACGACCGATGATCAGCGGAATACGGCCGCCAGCCTGAACTTCATCCAGAATGACGTCGGACTTGAACTTGAACTCGGAGATGGTCTCGCCGGCTTCGTTCAGGATCTTGCCTTCGTACGGACGAATTTCGATCACGTCGCCCATGTTCATGTTGTCGACCGGTGCTTCGAATACCAGGGCGCCGGCGTCTTCCATGGTGTTGAAGAAGATCGGGGCAACCTTGTTACCGATACAGACACCGCCGGCACGCTTGTTCGGCACGCCCGGGATGTCTTCACCGAAGAACCACAGAACAGAGTTGGTGGCAGACTTACGGGAAGAACCGGTACCTACTACGTCACCTACGAAGGCAACCGGCAGGCCCTTGGCCTTGATTTCGTCGATCTGGCTCATCGGGCCGGTTACGCCGGGCTCTTCCGGCTTCAGGCCGTCACGCTCCATTTTATAGGCAGCGCGGGCATGCAGCGGGATGTCCGGACGGGACCAGGCATCGGGAGCCGGTGACAGGTCGTCGGTGTTGGTTTCGCCGGTGACCTTGAACACCACCATCTTGGTGCTTTCGGGAACCTTCTTCTTGTTGGTGAACCACTCGGCGTTGGCCCAGGATTCAATCACAGCCTTGGCAACGGCGTTGCCGGCGTCCATCTTTTCCTTGACGTCGTTGAACGCGTCAAACATCAGCAGGGTACGCTTCAGCTGTTCACCGGCCAGCTCAGCCAGTTCGGAATCGTCCAGCAGGTCAACCAGAGTGGCGATGTTGTAGCCACCCTGCATCATGCCCAGCAGCTTGACGGCTTTCTCTTTGTCCAGCAGGGGAGAGCTGGCTTCGCCTTTGACGATGGCGGTCAGGAAAGCGGCCTTGACGTAGGCAGCTTCGTCAACGCCCGGCGGAATGCGGTTTTCCAGAAGATAAACAAGCGTTTCTTCTTCGCCGGCAGGGGGATTTTTCAGCAGCTCGACCAGCGCGGCGGTCTGTTCTGCGTTCAGGGGCTTGGGGGGAATACCCAGAGCTTCGCGTTCTGCGACGTGTTCACGGTAGGCTTCTAACACGATATGGACCCTCATCAGTTGGAATGTCCCGCGTTGTGGGCGTCGGTGCCCGGCGGAAGTGTTATGGCGGAAAAGGCCGCAGGAGCCTCTGAATAACGCCTCAAATCGCTGATGGGGTTTCAGGATTTATTCAGAGACTCCTTGATCTGGCGCTGCATTCTATAGGAAAGCCCTTACAAAGTTAAGATGGACAGACGTCGGAGTGTTCTGTTATGTGGTGTATACTCGCCGCCCCGATACACTGACCCTACGTTTACCATGACCGAAGCCCTGCAAGACATTCACGATTTCCTGCCCTGCCGCACGCCTCGCCGCTGGATTGAAAACGCCCTGGCCAATCAGGATCTGATGCTGATTGATCACGCCCATTGTGAGAAAAAAGCCGCATCGACCGCGTTAAGCCTGATGTACCGCTACGTGGACAACACCGATCTGCTGAACAAAATGTCGCGTCTGGCCCGGGAAGAGTTGCGTCATTTCGAGCAGGTGCTGGCCATCATGAAAAAGCGGGGGGTGGACTATGCTCACCTCAGCCCTGCCCGATACGCCGCCGGGCTGAGGCAGGAAGTGCGGGCTGAAGACCCCGGCAGGCTGGTGGACGTGCTGATTGTCGGCGCCATTATTGAAGCCCGCTCCTGTGAGCGTTTTGCGGCACTGGCGCCACATCTGGATGGCAAGCTGGCGGATTTCTACAACAGCCTGTTGAAGTCGGAAGCCCGCCATTACCAGGATTACCTGACCCTGGCACAGCAGGCCAATGGTGGCCCGGTCGATGAAAGGGTCGCCGTGTTCCTGGCGCTTGAGCAGAAACTGGTCGAAGAGCCTGACCGTGAGTTTCGATTTCATAGCGGGCCGGTCACGGCCTGATACCGGTTACAGTTGACGGCACAACTCCATCCAGGCGTCGATGCCGGCACTGCGGTATTTCTGTTTGTGCAGTATAAAGTAGAACTGCCGATCGAAACGCCGATACTCCGGGACGGTCAGCGGCACCAGGCTACCGCGCCGAAACGCATCTGCCAGACAAACCTGTGACAGGCAGCCAATGCCCAGCCCGGCTTCCACCGCGCGCTTGATGGCTTCGGTGTGTTCCAGTTCCAGCAGGATGTTCAGGTCCGGCAACAGCCCGTGCATGCCTCTTTCGAAGCTTTGGCGGGTACCGGACCCCTGTTCCCGCATGACCCAGGTGGCGTTGCGAAGGTCTTCGTCATCCAGCTTCTTCTTCCGTGCGAGCGGGTGGTCGGGGGAACAGAACACCACCAGTTCGTCCTCCCGCCAGGGGATCACTTCCAGTTCCGGTGCCTGTAGTTCCCCCTCTATCAACCCGATATCCAGCTCAAAGTCACTGACCCGTCTGGCGATGGTGCGAGTATTGGCGACCTCCAGGGACACCCTGGGGTGCGTAGGGGTATTCATGTATTGGGCCATCACACCAACGGCCAGATAGTTACCAATAGTGAGTGTGGCCCCGACTTTCAGTGCGCCGACTTCCGAGTGTTTGCTGAACGCCTGCTCCAGCTCCCCGGCCTGGGCAAGCAGGGCTTCCACTTTCGGGCGATAGAGGCGTCCCAGTTCGTTCAACTGGAGACGCTTGCCGACCCGGTCGAAGAGCTGGATGTCGAACTGGTTTTCCAGCTCTTTCAAGGCGCTGCTGGCCGCTGATTGCGACATGGCAAGGGATTCCGCCGCACGGGTAATGTTCTGGAAATGCGCAGCGGCGAGGAAAACCTCCAGCTGGCGGAAACTGTATTTCATGAGCGTACCACCGTAATCGATAATACCGAATAAGGTTATGAAAATATCCCATTTTGTCGATAGGTTAGCTGCGGGTTAGAATTTATTCAATTCGGATCTTCAACTTATTGCGTTCGAGCAAACAGAACAGGCGAGAGTTAATCATGAGCAATCTGATCAAAGAGAAAGTCACCAGCGTACGCCACTGGAACGACACCCTGTTCAGTTTCACTACCAGCCGTGATCCCGGGTTTCGTTTCAAGAATGGTCATTTCACCATGATTGGCCTGGAAACCGATGGCAAGCCCCTGATGCGCGCCTACAGCATTGCCAGCGCGAACTACGAGGAAGAGCTGGAGTTTTTCTCCATCAAGGTTCAGGACGGCCCTCTGACCTCGCGCCTGCAGAAAATTCAGGTCGGGGACGAGATTCTGGTCAGCCGTAAGCCGACCGGCACCCTGATCATGGACAACCTGTTGCCCGGCAAGAACTTGTGGCTGATCAGCACGGGTACCGGCCTGGCGCCGTTCATGAGCATCATCAAGGATCCGGAAGTCTATGAAGCCTACGACAAGGTGATCCTGACCCACGGCGTGCGTTATGTCTCCGAACTGGCCTACCAGCAGGAAATCGAAGCGTTGCCGGAAAATGAATTCTTCGGCGAGATGGTTGACGGTAAGCTGCTGTATTACCCCACCGTGACCCGTGAGGATTTCCGTAACCAGGGCCGCCTGACCGATGCCATGGAAAGCGGCAAGATCACCCGGGAACTGGGCCTGCCGGACTTCGATGTAGAGAACGACCGTTTCATGATCTGCGGTAGCCCCAGTATGCTCAAGGACACCTGCAGCATTCTCAACAACATGGGCTTCAAGGAGGCCCGTGGCGGTGATATGGGCCACTACGTGATCGAGCGGGCATTTGTGGAGCAGTAAACAGCCCGCCAATACTGTTGGCCAGACCGGCCGCTAAAAGACCCCGGGGTGAGAGCTCCGGGGTTTTTTGTTGCGCCAGGTTCTTTCGTTGGACCCGACCTGTGATAAAACAATGGTTGAACGGGAAGGACCTGAGGTGGGTGCTTGAAGAAATTCACGGTGATCCTCGGTGTGGGGTTGTTATTGGCGGTGTTTGCCAGTTATGCATCCCGACCAGTGCCGATTGAGCAAAAGCTTGTCTCCATTCAGGCTCGGGAGGCGTGGCCTGGGTTCGACCGCATCAGCAACGAGCCCATTGAAGTTCAGGCAGCGGTTCTGGATCTGGGAGAGGACCCCGTGACACGGCTGAAAGCCCAGGCTGCTCTGCTGGTGTACCCTGACATGGCCCGCACCATTCTCCCCCTGTATGCGTCCGAGCCCGAATTCCGGGAGGTGTTGCGCACCTATGGCGAGCAGGCCTTGCCCCCTATCGACTTTTTCCTGCGTGAACCGGTCAGTTCCATAGAATGGATGAACATGGCTGCCCGCCAGTACCAGCGGGCCAAGGATTACGTTGCCGAGCTCGGGGGAAGCCCCGCCGCCCCTGAAGAACCGGCAACACAAGACGCGTTGACGCCAGAGGAGCGGGGTTGGTACGCGGTGAATTTCATCCGCAATGAAGGGCACGACTTCCTGGGGCAGTTTGTGGTGGATCCTGAAGGGGAGACCCAGTGGGTCCAGACGGAACGGGTGACCGAGGGTATCACCCGGTTCTTTACCAGTGGAATCCGGCAATTGGAGGCAAACTACCGAACCGGGGAGGAGATTTCGGCCAGTGACGTTGGTTGGGCCTCTGTGGATGTGCTGGTATTTGCCAGCGCGGTCAAGGTGATCCGCGCCGGGCGAAATGTGGCCAGAACCACCCAGGGCGCGAGGATTTCAACCCGATCGGCTGCTCTGGCGGCCCGTATGACGGGCGGTGGACGTCTGTTGCTCAGCAGTGCCCGCTATGCCAAGTGGCCGGTCATCATTGGCGCAGGGTACCTGGTGGTGCGCCACCCCAGCGTGATCAACGATTTTTTCGCGGGGGTGGCTGATGTGCTGGGTGTTTCTCCACTGGCCATCCAGATTGCCGGCTGGCTGATCATTCTGATTCCTGCCATGTACATCGTCAGCTGGTTGTTGCGGCCTGTAATGACCCTGTTTCGAATGACTCAGGGGCGACAGACGTACCAGTAATTCTGGAAGTCATGCTCAAGCTCATGGACATCGACGTTCCGGAAGCCTGCTGCATGAAAGTACTCCAGGGCTTTTTCCTTCCCCCACATCGCTCCCAGCCCCTCGCCATCCTGGGCCAGGGAAACGGTCATGCAGTGCATGCAGGAAATGGTGTAAAGCAAAGGTCCGATCGGGTGATCCCGGTCACTGTGGTGATGGCTTGATCCCTTGATGTCCTGGGACAGATAAACACCGTCGTCGGCCAGCACCTTCCGGATACCCCGCAACACAGCGAGCGGGTCCCTCTGGTCGTGCACGGCATCGAATGTGGTGATCAGATCGAATGCGCCGGTTCGTCCACTGTGCTCAAGATCACTGACATCAAACACCTCGAAGGTTGTGTTGTCATTCCCGAGCGCCCTGGCTTCCTGGGCGGCATACCTGATGGCCTCCCCGGATAGATCGTATCCGGTGAACCGGCTGCGCGGGAACAACCTGGCCAGCTTGTTCAGTGCCCGCCCCCTGCCACAACCAACGTCGAGGACACGAATCCCTTTCTCCAGTCGTTCAACAAGACCCGGAACGAGCGGCAGGATATGAGTTTCCAAAGCAGGAACAACGGACTGGCCGCTGTCCTCGGCCATGACCTCGTGGAAGCGCCCGAAGCGCTCGTATGGAACGCCGCCGCCGTGTCGAAAGCAGTGAACAATGTCGTCCTCCACGGAGCCAAGCAGCGGGATATACTGGGCGAACACGGCTATGTTATCTGTCGGTGACTCACGGCAGAGGCTGGCCGCGTGTTCCGGGGGCAGGTAGTAGGTTTCTTTTTCGGGGTTATTCTCGACAATGTTGCCGACGGTCATCGCTCCGAGCCATTCCCTGACGTAGCGCTCATCCAGGCCAGCCTTTTCGGCAATCTCGGCGCTGGTTGCTGGTGGCATGTCTGCCATGGTGTCAAACAGCCCGGTGCGGTGGCCGACCGAGATCATCAGTGCCAGCGCACCCGAGTTCAGTGTATCCATCATGCGGTCGCTGAATGCGTCTGCCACCGCCGGATCTGTTTCGGTGACTTCATCGATGAGGGTCTCTGCGTTGTCTGTCATAGTGCTATCCTCCTTATTATCGATAACTGGTTGTTTCCAGTCATGACCAGCATGCGCCAGGAGACGAATGGCAACCAGAGAGCACGCGGTATGGTTTTTCGATAAGTATTTAGCTTTTTTAAAACAATGGGATACAGTGTTTCGGTGCTCACGAGGGCACTGGCGGTCAGGGTTCCCGCAGGGAAAACCATACTTGGGGTATGGTTCACCGGAGGTGGCAGATGGGAAAGGGACAGGCTACCCGTGAGCGATTGTTGGATATCACTGAAGAATCGGTACT
Organism: Marinobacter sp. NP-4(2019); assembly: GCF_003994855.1. Lineage (NCBI taxonomy): Bacteria > Pseudomonadati > Pseudomonadota > Gammaproteobacteria > Pseudomonadales > Marinobacteraceae > Marinobacter > Marinobacter sp. NP-4(2019). The sequence continues at coordinate 2,783,242 of NZ_CP034142.1, read as the reverse complement.
TCGGAAGGGCTTTGGTGCAACCTCGATTGAAGAGGTGATTGCCGAGGCAGGCATAACCAAAAGTGGCTTCCTGTACCATTTTCCCAACAAGAACGCGTTGGCCCGTGCACTGTTGCTGCGTTATATGGCGCGAGAGGACTCCTTGCTGGATGATGTGTTTGCCCGTGGCCGCGAGTTGACTGACGACCCGTTACAGGGATTCCTGGTCGGGCTCAAGTTGTTGGCGGAGATCATGGAGGATTTACCGCAGGCACATCCGGGGTGCCTGGTGGCGACCTACTGCTATCAGGAAAGCCTGTTTGATCGTGATGTGCGGGAACTGAATCGGCGTATTGTCCTGAGTTGGCGCGAGCGGTTTCGCCGGCTTCTGGACTCCATCTACCAACATTACGCCCCCCGGGAGACTGTCGACCCGGATGCGTTGGCGGATATGGTTTCAGCGGTTATTGAAGGTGGTCTGGTTCTGGGACGGGCTACCGGAGAGCGCGCCATCCTGCCAAGCCAGCTAATGTTGCTTCGCAGTTATATCAAGCTGTTGTTCGAGCCTGGCACCTTGCGGTAGCGGGGCGTTGTTCATCCGGTTGAAGGAACTCTACAAGAATGGAAAAGCATGTTGGTTGGCTTCGGGTGCTGGGTGCTTTTTTGTTGGCTCTGATTGTTGGAATCCTGGCAGGCAGCCTCGTTCAGACCCAGTTTAACCTTCTGGCGCTGCAGAATCTGGGCGTTGAGATTGGTCTCGGGACACGCCTGCAAACGAGCCTTGAGGACCTGGTGAACTTCGTTCCGGTCTACGGGGTGGTTTTTGGGGCCAGTTTTCTGCTGTCACAAATGGTAACGAGCCTGTTCATCCGGTTGTTGGACCTGCGTTGGCGAACGTCTTTTCTGTCATTAGGCGCCGCCGTCGGGCTTTGGGTAACCTTCAAACTGGTGGATTCCCTGGCCCCCATGCCGACCCTGATTGCGGCCACGCGGGGAGCAGGGGGAATGATGGCGATGCTGGCCACAGCGGCGTTGTCCGGTTGGTTGTTTGCGCATTTTTCCTGGCGGCGTGGCAGCGGAAAGATGCCACGTCATTTTGCCATTGGTGCTGTGCTCATTACCCTTGGATGGACTGCGCCGCAGGAACCGGTTCAGGCGGACGCGTCCTCGGGATATCGGTTGGAAACGTTCGCGATAGGGTTGGAACACCCCTGGTCCCTGGCGTTCCTGCCCGATGGCAGGGCCCTGGTGACCGAGCGACCAGGGCGTTTGCGATTGCTTTCCGCCGATGGAAATAAGGTGTCTGCCCCCCTGTCGGGCGTACCGAAGGTATTTGCTTCCGGCCAGGGAGGGTTGTTTGATGTCCTGATCGCGCCGGACTTTGATGAAAGTCGCCACATTTATCTGGCATACGCCTGTGGCACCTGGAGCGCCAATCACACCTGTGTTGCCCGGGGGCGTCTGGTTCCAGGTGGGCTGGACAATGTTCAGGAGGTGTTCCGTAGCCTGCCGGCGAAAACAGGGGATGCCCACTTTGGCGGGCGCATGGTGTGGCTGCCGGATGCCACGCTTATCCTGACGTTGGGAGACGGTTTTGATTATCGTGAGGAAGCCCAGAGGCTGACGAGCCACATCGGGACCATCGTCAGGATTAACCGTGATGGGTCCGCTCCGCAGGACAACCCGTTTACCACTGACTCCAACGCACTTCCGGAAATATACAGTTACGGGCACCGTAATGTTCAGGGCGTGGTGTTTGATTGGCGCAACAACCGGCTTATTGCCCATGAACACGGGCCCCGGGGCGGTGATGAGATCAATGTGATCGAAAGTGGTTGCAACTATGGTTGGCCGGTGGCTACGCGGGGGCTGGACTACACGGGCGCACGGGTGTCGCCGTTTACTGAATATGATGGCATGGAGCCTCCCGCATTACACTGGACGCCGTCTATCGCGCCGTCGGGCATGACCCTGTATGACGGGGACCTGTTCCCGGAATGGCGGGGCAGCCTGCTGGTGGGTGCTCTCGCTGCCAGGCGTGTACATCGTGTTGTTCTCAGCAACGATGGTGCCGTGGATATGGAAACCCTGTTTGGTGAGCTGGGTGAGCGCATCCGGGATGTGCGCACCGGTCCTGGTGGGGCGGTTTTCCTGCTGACAGACAGTCCGGAGGGGAGGGTAATACGGGTAACCCCGTGGTAAGGTACGCCGCCAAAATCATCGTCTAGACTGTCGTATGTCAGGAATCCATGTCTGATCTTGCTTTCTACCAATACGCCCTCATTGTCCTGATCTTTGTCTGGAGTGGCTTTGTCCGCTCCGGGCTGGGCTTTGGTGGCGCGGTATTATCCCTGCCTTTCCTGTTACTGGTGCTCGACGAGCCGCTGGTTTTCCTGCCGATCATCTCGGTGCACCTGCTGTTCTTTTCCTCGCTGACCATCTGGATGAACAACCGCAAGTCGGGCAGGGAAAAGCGCGGCGGTGGTAACGGTACGGCGGCAGAGGGCACGGTAGACTGGCACTATCTGTGGAAGATACTGGCGATCATGATCGTACCCAAGCTCATCGGGGTGGTGGGGCTGATTACCATGCCCTCCCATATTCTCAGTGCCATTATCTTCGTTATCGTTGCGCTGTATTCGGTCTCTTACATTCTCAACAAGCCTTTTCGCAGTGGCAGCCGGGCTGTGGATACGGTCTTTCTGATGGCGGGTGGTTATATCAGTGGTACATCGCTGATAGGGGCGCCTTTGATCATTGCCGTTGCAGCCCAGCATCTGCCTAAAGAGAAGCTGAGGGACACCCTGTTTGCCCTGTGGTTTATCCTGGTCACCATCAAAATGGCGGCATTTGTCTATGCTGGTGTGGACCTGCAGTTGATTCACCATCTCTGGTTGCTGCCGGCTGCGGCTATCGGCCACGTCGTCGGGCTGAAGGTTCATGACAGGATGCTGAGGGCGGAGACGCCGATATTTTTCCGGGTCTTGGGGACCGTATTACTGGCAGTCAGCACCTTGGGTATGGTCAGTGTCCTGCTGTAACGCAGCGGGTGTCAGATCAGGTTCATTTGTTCCCCGCCCGGGCGATGGAACAGGTCGGTGCGCAGTGGGGCCGTCTCGTTTTGATTCATGCCCAGACTCCGGCTCTTTTTGTTGAAGCGTTGGCGGATCAGCTCGGCGTACGGGCCGGTGCCTGTCATTCGCTTGCCGTAACGGGCGTCATAACTCTTGCCACCCCGTAAATCACGGATTCGGTTCATGACGTGATCCGCACGCTGTGGGAAATGCCGGTGCAGCCAGTCCTGGAACAGTTCATCCAGCTCCAGCGGCAACCTCAACATGATCCAGCTCGCCCGTTGGGCACCAGCCCCGGAGGCTGCCTCCAGTATGGCTTCCAGTTCGTGGTCGTTGATAAACGGGATGATAGGCGCGGCCAGAATACCTGTTGGCACTCCGGCGGCGGATAGCTCGCGGATGATCTTCAGTCGTGTGGCAGGGGCGGCGGTGCGGGGCTCCATGACCCGTTTCAGGCCGTTGTCCAGCGTGGTGAGACTGACCCGGACCGAGCAGAGCCCCTGGGCCGCAAGCTCAGACAGCAAATCCAGATCGCGAAGGATCAGCGTGCCCTTGGTGATAATGGACACGGGGTGGCGGTATTCGGCCAGTACTTCGAGAATTTCCCGGGTGATCCGTCGCTGTTTTTCGATGGGCTGATAGGCGTCGGTATTCACACCCAGCGCAATGGTTGAGACTTGGTACCCGGGCTTGTCGAGTTCCCTGCGGAGCAGTCGGGCGGCGTTAGGTTTGGCGATTAGCCGAGTTTCAAAGTCCAGCCCCGGGGACAGGTCCCAGTAGGCATGGGTAGGTCTGGCGAAGCAGTAAATACACGCGTGCTCACACCCGCGATAGGGGTTGATGGACTGATCAAAGGGCAGGTCAGGGGACTGGTTGCGGCTGATGATGGTCCGTACCTGCTCATCGGCCACTTCGGTGGCCAGTGAGTCCGGGTTCAGTTCGTCGTCCGGGTCCTGGTACCAGTCGCTGTCTGCCTGCCGATCAGTGACAATGGGCTGGAACCTGTTGTGGGGATTCAATGCGGTGCCGCGGGTTTTCATGGTCAACCTCTGATACTGTCTGTATATACAGTAATGGGCATAGTACGCCTTGTATTTGCAGGTGTCGACCCCATAACACAGGCAATTGTGGTAATGTCCTGACGTTACTCATTCTGGCTTCACAGACTCACAAGGAACGGATACATCATGGTGAACAGTCCTGCCATCATGCAGCGCAGCAATAGCCTGCGGCTCACAGTTCTTGCCCTGTTGACACTTATGCTGACGGGGTGCGGTATCAACAACATTCCCACCTACGACGAGCAGGTAAAATCCGCCTGGTCCCAGGTTCAAAACCAGTACCAGCGTCGTGCCGACCTAGTCCCCAACCTGGTAGAGACCGTGAAGGGGTTTGCTACTCAGGAGCGGGAGACCCTGACGGCGGTTATTGAAGCCCGCTCCAAAGCGACGTCGATCCAGGTGGATGAGAGCATCCTCAATGATCCGGAGAGGTTGCAGCAATTTCAACAGGCACAAGGCGAGTTGAGCAGCGCCCTGAGCAGGCTGATGGCGGTATCGGAGAGGTACCCGGACCTGAAATCCAGCCAGAACTTCCTGGCATTGCAATCCCAGTTGGAGGGCACGGAAAACCGTATCGCTGTTGCCCGGAGAGACTTTATCCAGGCGGTGGAGCGGTACAACACGGAGATCCGCACCTTCCCCGGCAGGCTCTGGCACAGTTTCCTGTATAGCGATATGGAGCTGCGTGCCAACTTTGAAGCCACGACACCCGATGCAGAGGAAGCGCCGCAGGTGGAATTCTGATGGCTATGAGTTGTTGCCGGATACTCGTCTTCGCTGCGCTGGTTGTCCTGCTACCGGGCCAGGTGCTGGCGCAGTCCACTCCCGATTTTCCCGAGCTGACTGGGCGGGTGGTGGATAACGCCGACATGTTGCCGGGGCAGGTGGAGTCGCGTCTGAACCGTATGCTGGAAGCCCACGAACAGGCCACCAGCGAGCAGGTCGTAGTGGTTACCCTGCCGAACCTTCAGGGGTATCCGATTGAGGACTATGGCTATCAGCTTGGCCGGCATTGGGGCATTGGTCAGGAAGGCGAGGACAACGGCGCCTTGTTGATCGTGGCGGAAGACGAACGTCGTATCCGTATTGAGGTGGGTTATGGTCTGGAAGGCCGTCTGACGGATGCCACTTCCGCCACCATCATCAACCAGATTATTACCCCGGCCTTCCGTGCCGGCGATTTCCCTACAGGTATCGCCAATGGGGCCGAAGCCATGATTCAGGTGCTCGGGGGCGAGCCGCTGGCGGTCCCCCAATCCCGGCAGGTGAGTAAGGAGGATCGTCCCCATCCTGCACTGGGTATCCTGTTCTTCATCATCGTGGCCCTGTCGTTCTTTGGTGGCATGGGTGGTCGTCGTGGTCGCAGCGCGTTGCTGGGTGGCCTCGTTGCTGGCTCCCTGATGGGAGGTCGCAGCGGTGGAGGCTTTGGTGGCGGTGGCTTCAGTGGTGGCGGTGGCGGTTTTGGTGGCGGTGGCGCTTCCGGCGGCTGGTAAAACCACTTCATGATTCAGCGAGATTAATATAACCATGACTCTATTGAGTGAAAGCGAGCAGAAACAGGTAGCCAAAGCGATAGCCGAGGTGGAGCAGGAGACCGACGCTGAGTTGGTGACGGTACTGGCCGCCAGTTCCGATGACTATACCTATATCCCGCTGCTGTGGGCGGGCATCCTGGCGTTGTTGGTGCCCGGCGTTGTCAGTTATTTCACTGGCTGGTTCGGTGTAAGCGGGCTGTTGATGGCCCAGTGGAGCACGTTCATCGTGTTATGTCTGCTGTTCCGGTTTTCGGGGGCGGCCCGTTGGTTAGTGCCCAGGTCGGTACGGTTCTGGCGCGCCTCCAATATGGCTCGGCGTCAGTTTCTGGAGCAAAACCTGCACCATACCGCCGGTGGCACCGGCGTTCTGATTTTCGTATCGGAAGCCGAGCATTATGTCGAAATCCTGGTGGATCAGGGGATCGCCGGCCTGATCGATAACCGGATCTGGGAAGAGATTGTCGCCGACTTCACCAGCAAGGTCCGTCAGGGCCGGACCCAGGAAGGCTTCGTTGATTGCATCCGGGCCTGCGGTGCCCACCTAAAGACCCAGATTCCTGCCACCCGTGAGAAAAATGAGCTGCCCAACCACCTGATCATCCTGGAGTAACCCGGGCAGATGTGGCCAGTTGCGACTAGCGGTCGGATCCGGTCAGCCCGTGGAGATCCGGTATGGTGCGAACATGGAGGTCGCGTTGTGGGAAGGGAATCTCGATACCTGCTTCCCGCAATGCTTTGGTGACCGAGGCATGAATCTCATGTGACAGTGGCATGATGTCGAGGAGGTCCTTGACGAAAACCCTCACTTCGAAATCAATACTGCTGTCGCCAAGACCGACGCAGAATACGGCCGGTGCGGGGTCGTCCACCACGCGCTCGTTGCCGTTGGCAACTTCCATCAGGATCTGCTGTACGGTATCCACGTCTGATCCGTAAGCCACGCCCACCCGGAGTATGACCCGTGTAATGGGGTCGGAGAGCGTCCAGTTGGTCAGATCCTGGGTGACAAAGGTCTTATTGGGGACGATCTGTTCCTTGCGATCCCAGTCAACAAGCGTCGTCGCGCGAATGCGTATGCGAGACACGGTGCCGGTGATGCCACCAATGGTCACCGTGTCTCCGACGCGAATCGGGCGTTCAAAGAGCAGGATAATACCCGAGACGAAATTGGCCACGATCTCCTGTAGCCCGAAGCCGAGCCCCACACCCAAAGCTGCCACCAACCACTGCAGCTTCGACCATTGAACGCCCACCACGCCAAGGCATATTACAACCCCCAGGAACACGATGAGGTAGGTGGTGATGGTGGTGATGGCATAACCGGATCCCGGTTCCAGGTGCATCCGGCTCAGAATCATCACTTCCAGGGTGCCGGGAAGGTTTTTGACGGCGAGAACCGTGCCTGCTCCCACCAGCAGTGCAAGCATCAGGTCACCCAGGGTTATGGGTAGCGGATCGCCACCTTCAAGGTCTGTGGTGATTGTCCACAGGGTAATGTTGTCAAATAGCTGCAGTGCGGGAATGACGTTGGCCCAGAGCAGCCAAAGGCCGGATATGGCCACCACGGCGACCAGGATTTTCAACAGGGAAGTGCTCTGCTGGCTGATGTCCTTGAGGTCCATTTCCGGCATATCCAGTGCCTGAGGTACGCCTTCGCCTGACGATTCGGCGGCTTCCCTGGCTTCTGCCATTTTGCGTTCGGCAGCTCGTTGCTCTCGCAAACGTTCCAGTGTTAAACGGCGCTCACGAACCGCGAGCATGCGTAACCCGAGATAGAACAGCAGGGCATTGAAGGCAAGCCAGCAAATGCTTATGAAAAGGTTACGTTCCAGTTCCAGCGCGGTGTAGTGATACCCGAGTATGGAGGCCGCGGCCAGCACCAGGGGCGTGGCGACGGCCAGAAAATGCAGTACGAACAGGAATCGACCGCCCGGCTTTTCCGCACGAACCGCGCTCATGATGCGTTGGGCGAAGATCGCCAGCGCCACCGATACCACTATGAACAGTAGTCGTCCCAGGCTTTCTTCAAACTCGGAGCCACTTGGCGTCGCGGTGGTGGCTGAAAGAATCGTAATGGGAATGACCACGGCCAGCAGGATCGGGATTTCCCTGCGAATGGCTTCCAGGGAGTGTTTGTTCCAATGAAAATGCCTGTCCCCAAGGCCATCCTTGCGGGCTACCTTGTGAATAAAGTTCAACAGCAGGGTGATAAAGGCGGCAGCGGTGAAACCATTGGAAAGCGCTGAAAAGAACTCATTGCCTTCCATCAACAGTAGCGCGCCTGCCGCCAACGCAAGCACCCCGGGCAGGGTCAGCAGCACACTGTGGATCAGGGCAAACAAAGTTATGGCAACGCGATCACGGCCTACATTACCGACATACTCGCCATTGGTCTTGAGATTTGTCTTGATTGCCCGGCGTTTGAACAGCAGCAGTGCAAGTATTGCAAAAAGCACGATGATCCGGGCCCGGCGTTCATCAAAGGACTCTTTAATGGCCTGGCTGAAGGGTTCCAGCCTGAGCTCGGAGGCGAGCCAGACGAACGATTCCAGGAGGGCCGAGAGGGTATCCGAGCCCACCCGCGATGCGTTAGGTAGCCAGAATAGTCGTTGTTGCAGCAGTGTCTGGTAGTCCAGCACCTGTTCCTGCAAGGCAGTTACGGTGTTGTAGTAATCATTGAGAACGTCGATGTGTTGCGTTACCGCTTCGTGGAGCTGGCGAATCAGCCTGGCCCGTTCGCTGCGTAACTGACCTCGGGCATTATCCTCAGGGTCCACAATCGCTTCATACTCTTCCAGTCTGAGTTGTTCTTCGCGGGCGGTTGACAGTTGCTCTTCAATACCCTTGATCAGTTCGCTGGCAATACTCTGTCGCCGTAGACGTTCCAACCGTTGTTTCAACAGGCCGGCATAGTCACCTGTCAGGTTGAGCCCGGCTGTCTCCAGCCTCAGTTCAAAGCTTTCGTATTCGTCTTTCAGGCGATTGAGGATGGATTCAGCGTAGTCCAGGCGCTCGACGCTGGATTCCACACCCGTCAGGCGTTGATTGAGGGATGCCTTCAGGGCCTGTATTTGCTGCCGGATGTCCGCATTCATTGACTCCTGGAGCTCGATTTTCGGCGGACTTTCCGTTTCGGCTTCAAGTTCCGGCTGTACGGCTGGTACCGAGGCTTCTGCGTCGGACTTTGTATCTGTCTCATCCTGACCGTAGATTGGCGTAGCCAGCGAGCACAGCAGAACCAGCCAGGTCAGCCATTGTTTCAATAACGATGCGCTGACCGGCTGGCGATGGCTTTTCATCGATGGATTATCCTCGCACTGTAAGTTGATGTTTCGCTCCGCCGCCAGAGTCATTTGAGCTTGTAGGCCACTACATAGTCGCCAATGGTGGTGCCCGGTATTGGTGGGTCCGAGCGCCTCTTGGTTCTTGGGTACCAGTCTGGATGTAAACGCCATATACAGTGGCATCCCGAACATGACCTGACGCTCGGGATCCACGGCAACGCCGCCCCAGTTGAACACCCCGAAGTTGCCCGGGTACACGATGGTGCCCTGTACCGATGGAGGTGTGTACTGGCCTTCGTAGCGCAGGGAGTGGAACTTTATGCGGCAGATCATCTGGTCAATGGCAGTGGCTCCCCACATATCGGAAGCTTTCAGGGGCGGCGGCCGGAAACTAAGCGCGGATAGCGGCTGCGTGGGGGCCGCATAATCGCCCTCGATAGTGCCTTGCGGCGCCTCCTGTTCGGTAATGGGGATCAGGGCGTCGCCGGTTTCAAGGCTCAGGGCCACAACCGAGGAAGCGTAGATTTCTTCCTCAGGCGTGCGGTACATGCCCAGTTGATCCGGAGTCCGGTTTCCCATGGGGAAATACACCATGCCCAGCTCTTTGTCGGCACTGGCTATCGACCAGCTGTTGGGAGAACTGGTGGAATAGGTGTCTTCAGGAGCAATGGGTTGGGTCTGATCCGGGTTGGCAGGATCCCAGTTCCACACCAGTTTGCCGGTTCTGGCATCGTAGGCGCGGATGACGCCCGATGGTGAGTTAATGTCATAGTTGTCGTTAACTGAACCGGCCACGACAACCACGCCGTGGGCCACGACAGGCGGTGATGTGGAGTAATAATAGCCATCCTGGCGATAGGGCATATTGTGCATCAGGTCCAGTTCCTCGCCAAGGCGGGGATTGCTGATAACAGACTCGGCGTTGAGTTCAGAGTTGCTCCGGCTAGCGTGTAGTACCAGCTGCCACCCAGGGAAAGCAGCCAGACACCGCCTATCAGCAGGGGCAGTCCAAAAAGAAAGAGGATAATGGTCAGTAGACGCATGAGGCTGAAAACTCCTTTTCTCGGACGTTGGTTTGTATTTGAGTAAAGGGGGCCACATTGGCGTGGTCAAGTCCGGTTTGTATGAATGCCCCAAGCCACTTACCGCATCCAATTGCGGAGTTTGATGGCAAGCAGTTCCGCATCGGACAGGGTGTCCCGCTCCCGCAGCAGTCTGGCCAGTACGTCAGGCCGGTCGGTAATGATGTTATCAACCCCCATATCCACAAACCGTGACATCGCCACTGGCTGGTTGACGGTCCATACGTGAAGCTCATTGCCGTCGCGGTGAGCCCTGGCCACCGCAGCCGGGGTGGCGCGATTCATGCGCAACCCCAGGATGTCGTAATTGTCTTCCCACAGCGGCCCTATCACAAACTGGGCCAGCAGGGCCGTTTCGAGGTCGGGTTCCAGTTGCCTGACTTCCTGCAGGGTAGCCCAGTCCGCGGCGGCGACCACGGTCCCCTCCACAAAGTGCTTGTCCTGCAGAAGCTTGACGACAGCCTGTGTCAGGTGGGGGGTATTGCGGTCGGGCTTCAGGTCTACGAACAGGCCGGCGCGGTCGCGAACCGATTCTATCGCCTGGGCAAGGGTGACTATGCGCTCATCCATGAAGGCGCTGTCGAACCAGCTGCCAGCGTCCCGGTGGCGGATTTCGTCGTAGGTCACGTCACTGATGCGCTCCTCCAGGCCAAATACGCGGCTCATGTCGGAGTCGTGCCAGAGTACAGGGACACCATCCGCGGTGATCTGCACGTCGATCTCGATAAAGTCAGCGCCGTCCCTGATCGCCTGCTCTATCGCGCTGAGCGTGTTTTCAGGCGCTTTGAAAGCACTGCCCCGGTGTGCGGTGATTGTGACCTGTTCCCGCTGGCCCAGGGAATCCACGACGAACCACGCCTGGGATAACGCCAGGATGACCACCAGGGCCTCCGCAATCCATGCCTTGGGACCCGCGTTGTCCGGCACCGGGTAGCGAAGCGGTGGCTCCGATGTCGATGGCCCTTGGTCGTTTGCCCGGTGGTACAGGCTGACAATGAACGCGCCATAAGCAGCGGTGCCAAAGAAGGTGACCGCGATACCAATAAGGATGTAGCTGGCGATGAAAACAAGGATGACGGGCACCAGTATGTCGGTCCGGTCGGGAAGGATGGCGAACAGCGCCGTGGCGATGTGATCAAATGCAAGGGTGACCAGAACCGGCAGCAGAAGCAGCAGGGTCAGCCCGGAAATCAGGACGCCGGTGGCATGCCCCCGGTGGCCACGGGTCAGACGAGTACTTTCGCGTAACGCCTTCAGGGGGGTGAGGTTTTGCAACATCAGGCACGGTACGGCCAGTATCCAGCGCAGGTAAAGGGTGCCGTTGCAGACCACCAGGCCGGACAGGAAAAGGGCGGCGCAGGCAGTGAACCACCACAACTCCGGCGGCTTCTCCAGGCGTAACAGGTAGGGATCGTATGACGCCAGCAGCCATGCCCACGCCAACCCGACAGCAGCCAGGAAGGGCAGTGCAATCAGCAGGTGGGTGACAACCTGGGTGACGGTTAACCAAAATAGTGCAGGGCCCTTGCGCGCCATTCCCCAGAGCGCGCTCAAGGCGGTTCGGTAATGCCGGTGTGGTGGCGACGCTGCGATCAAGGTCATGCCGGCCTGCTGTAGCAGGATGACCAGAACAGTGAGATGGAGAGTCACCACCACCCAGACCAGCCCCCCGGGAGAAATCAGGAACTCGAGAATCCCGCCGGTGCTGACGGCGGCCTGGCCGGTGACCGGTTTCAGGGATGCCAGCGCCCAGGTTATCACCGGGGTGAACACCGCCATGGCCAGGCCTGAAAAAAACAGGTAAAAGGTCAGGAGGGCCCGGCGCCGGGTGTGCAGGGTATTCAGTGTGCCGGTAATCAGTGTTTTCATGGTTCACGGACGTTCAGGACGCTGAATGTGTCTCGGGTCAGTCTTCTGTCGGCTCCATGTCAGTGGCATTCTCGAACAGTGCCAGCCGGTCTTCCAGTGACAGGAACGGTGGCTCATCGGTTTCCCGGAAGCTGCCAAACATGCGTTTCGGATCGAACGACCAGGAAGTGCAGCGGGTCAGCATTTCGGTACAGGACAGCAACTGACCGCTCTCACGAAGGAAATACTTGAGCCCGGTGTACGTATCCGCCAGCAGGATATCCCGTCGCTTGCGATCGTTGGAAACCAGCAGGCTGCGGCCAATCATATCCCCTGCCTGATCACCATGACCGGTGGCGTCCAGGATGGTCAGAGGAATGTCCAGTTGAGCGGTGATGGCGTCGCGGCTGGTATAGCGGGCCAGACCCTGTTGCTCGGGAGGGCGGACTGCCAGCGCTCCCAGATTGCTGTTGAGGGGCAGGGTCTCATGGTCCGTGCGCACAAAGCCCCCGGACTCGTCAGAGGTCAGGATCACCAGGGTGTTGTCGAGGGTGCCTGCGGTTTCGAGTGTCTCCAGAAATTTTCCCAGGGTTTTCTCCATCACCCTCATGGCCTTTCTGCGGGCTTCCTGTGGCTTCACCATGTCGGCCTCCCCGGCCTCGTCCCCGTTTATGGCGCGATCCGTCTCCATTTCCTCTTCAATTTCTTTCTCAGCTTCCTCGCCAATCTTGAAGGGGTGATGGGTGCCCACATTCAGCAGGGTGACGAACCACGGCGAGGCGTGTTGGTCCAGCGCCTGCAGGCGGGTGGCAACGTCGACGAAGTACTCGGGGTCCGGTGGTCCCCAGCCCGCAATATCCTCTTCGTTGGAAAAGTGTTCGGCGCCGGTCACATCCATGAAGCCCGCTCTGGGCATGAACTCGTCTTTTTTCATATAGTGGATCGGTGCAGCCTGCCAGTAGGCGGTGTGGTAACCCTGGGCCTTCAACTTACCGGGCAGGCAGTCCGGATTCGCCCGTTCCTCGGCCACATCCTGCATTTTTGTCGAGGGACGACGGAAATCCGGATAACGTCCGCAAATGATGGTGAAGGTGCCCCGGTCCGTCTGACGTTCCATACTCAGCGTGTTGCGATAAATCCTGAACCCCCGATCTTTCAGGAGACCTTCCAGGTGTTCGAGCCTGACCGTGGGCTCCAGCCCATGATACTGGCTGATGCTGGGGAAGTAGCCGCCGGACAATCCTTCGATCATGATCAGCAACACATTCGGATTATTGGTCACAGGACGCGACGTGATCTGCTGGTGGAAGAAATTGGTACGGGCTTCCAGGCTGTCATCCGCTTCCACGGCTTCATCGCCAATCTCGGTACCGACCGGGTTGATGATGGCGCCGGGTATCTGGGCGAAAGAGCTCGCCACCACGTTATTGGCGGGCGTTGTCAGGCTCGGGAACGCCAGGGTATACGCCAGCACCACAACGAGCGCCGAGGTGACCAGCGCGGTGAATCCCTTCGGAGGCTTGGGCACCAGTGCACGATGGGTACGGTGGAGAACCCAAGTAAAGGCGATGTAGGTAGGCAGCAGAAACAGGTAAACGTTAATCAGGCTGCCGGTAATAAAGGTGGGGTCTATGCCCTTGCCGGCAAAAGCCAGCTGAAACAGGGTGCCATGGGTCGCCAGGTGCATGCCCGCAACGTAGACTGCGCTGCCCAGCAGGATGACCAGCACTGCGCGTGAGGCGCCGCTGGTGATGGTGAGCAAAACCCCGAGAATGAACGCGCCGGCGAGATCGCTACCCAGGGCACCAAGGGGGTTGGGCCAGACTCCGCTCTGGAGGATATGAGCGCCCCGCACCAACAGAACCCAGATGAAGGCAAGCACTACGGTTAGCAGAAAACGACGATCCGTGAGGACCGTTAAAACTCTCATTGGGTGGGCTTTCCTGTGTAAAGTGTCTTTGTACAGTATGCTTGAGAGTTCTCCAGCTTCAACTGTTTGTCTGTGCCGGGCCGTTTTATGTAACAGAATTAATTCGGCCCGTCGGGTTCGATGGTTAAATAATGGTGGCGACTGGTTTTCAAAAGAAGGGGTGAGGTCGTGCGCACGTTAGTGATCGGCCTGCTGCTGGGGTTTGCCATTCTGCTGCTGGTGGATGAGGTGACCCGGCGGGAAGATGGGCTGCAGTTGTCTCTTACCGAGGCCGAGCTGGCGTGGATCGGCACGCAGGTGTTTGAGAATGAATGCGCCGGCCGGTGGGAATGCCTGGTGCACTGGAACGAGGGCGAAGCGTTTCCGTCTCTTGGCATCGGACATTTCATCTGGTATCCGGAGGGCGTCAGCGAACGATTTGTAGAGAGCTTTCCGGCGCTGGTGGCCTTTATGAAAGAGCGCTCTGCGCCGGTGCCGGAGTGGCTCGGGCAGGCCGCGCCCTGGCCGGACCGGGATGCCTTCCACCGTCTCGCAGACGGTGCCCGGGTTGAAGCGCTGCGGCGCTTCCTTGCGGAAACCAAGGGGCTTCAGGCGGAATTTATCCTGCAGCGGGCCAGGGCTTCAATAACGGACGTTATCGCGGCGTCTCCGAAAGAAGAGCGGTCACACATCCGGGAGCGCCTGGCTGCGTTGATCGCCACGCCGGGTGGCGCATACGCAGTGCTGGATTATGTGAACTTCAAGGGAGAAGGGCTGTCCCCGGACGAAACCTATCGCGGAGAAGGTTGGGGGCTATTACAGGTATTACGCGGGATGTCTGGACCAGTGGATAGTCGGGTACTGGAGCGGTTTCGTGAGGCTGCCGCAGCAGTACTGACCCGGCGGGCCAACAATGCCAGTAACCCCATCGAGAAAGAGCGCTGGCTACCTGGTTGGCTCAAGCGGCTCGATACTTATCGGGAACCGCCTGAGTCCACATTGTAACCACCAGTCTTAAAGCGGCTGTTTGTCCAGTACGGGTTCCTTGCCCGGCTCGACGGTCAACCACCACATATGCTTGTCCCAGTCGCCCAGCACAATGCGACGGGCGGGCTTGCCATTGGCTTCCAGCGGATGCTCAGCGGGGCGATGGGTGTGGCCGTGGATCAGGCGTTGCACGCCATGTTCTTCCATGATCTTGACGACTTCTTCCGGGGTCACGTCCATGATGAACTCTTCCTTGCCCTGATTCTTCGCCATGCTGATTTCCCGTAACTGGCGGGCCATCTGCTGGCGGTCTTCCAGGGGGCGCTGGAGAATCATCTGTTGCCACTGTGGATTGCGCATGTTCTCGCGGAATTTCTGGTATTCCACATCGGCGGTGCACAAGCTGTCACCGTGCATCAGCAGGGTGGGGGTGCCGTAAAGATCCACGACGGTTGGGTCGTCCAGCAGTGTGGCGCCTGCGCGGGCACAAAAGTCTTCGCCAATCAGGAAGTCGCGGTTACCGTGCATCAGGAAAATGGCGGTGCCCCTGTCGCTGAGGGCTTTCAAGGCCTGGGCAACCTGTTCCTGCAGAGGGGTGCGTTCATCGTCCCCGATCCAGGCCTCAAAGAAATCCCCCAGGATATAGAGTCGCTCCACACCCCGGGCACGATTTTCCAGAAATCCGAGAAACGCGTCAGTGATGTCCGGTCTGGATTCTTCCAGGTGAAGGTCGGAAATGAACAGCGTGGTCACGCTGCGCCTCCGTCTCCGACTACCTCCGCCTTTTCGATCACCACGTCTTCGGCGGGAACGTCCTGATGGCCGGCGCGCATGGTGGTCCGTACCGCGCGGATGGCATTCACGGTGTCCATGCCGTCAACAACCTTACCAAATACACAGTAGCCCCAGCCTTCTGCATTCTTTGCGGTGTGGTCCAGAAAGCCGTTGTTTTCGACGTTGATAAAAAACTGGGCTGTCGCGGAGTGCGGGTCCATGGTGCGGGCCATGGCCACTGTGCCTTGCATGTTGCTGAGCCCGTTGTCTGCCTCATTCTGGATCGGCTCCCGGGTTTTACGTGGTGTCATGCCCGGCTCGAAGCCGCCGCCCTGTACCATGAAGTTGCTGATGACACGATGAAAAATCAGCCCATCATAGAAGCCGTCACGCACATACTGCTCGAAATTCCTGGCGGTTTCCGGGGCTTTTTCGTAGTCCAGTTCCAGTGTGATGTCACCGTGGGAGGTTTTCAGCAGAATCATCAGGATTTCCTGTTCAGAAAGTTGAAAGTCATTAGAAAGACTATTGTACTGAAGAGTTTCTGTGTGTGCATGAGTTAGGGCAGTATTTATGAGTATAATACGCGGTTTCAGATTCACTCCCTTTTAACTAGAGAACCTATGAGCGCCGAGTCGAAGAAAGCCCATAACTTTATCCAGAGCCTGATCGAAGACGCGATCGCCAAAGGCGAACACACCGGCCAGGTAGTGACACGGTTCCCGCCGGAGCCGAACGGCTACCTGCACGTCGGCCATGCCAAGTCTATATGCCTGAATTTTGGTATTGCCGACACCTTTGGTGGTGTGTGCAACCTGCGTTTTGATGACACCAATCCCGAGAAGGAATCCCAGGAGTACATTGATGCCATCAAGCAGGATGTGGAGTGGCTGGGCTACACCTGGGGCGGCGAGGTCCGTTATGCCTCCGATTACTTCGATGCCATCTATGACTTTGCCGAAGAGTTGATTACAAAGGGCAAGGCGTATGTCTGTGCGCTGACAGCGGACCAGATGGCTGAATTTCGTGGTTCTCTAAAGACTCCGGGCAGGGACAGTCCTTATCGGGATCGACCGATTGAAGAAAGCCTCCGGCTGTTCCGTGATATGCGCGACGGCAAATACAAGAATGGCGAGCTGGTGCTGCGGGCCAAGATTGATATGGCGTCCCCCAATATCAACCTGAGGGACCCGATCCTGTACCGCATCCGCTACGCGGAACACCACCAGACCGGTGACAAGTGGTGCATCTACCCAATGTACGACTTCACTCATCCGATTTCCGATGCCCTGGAAGGGGTAACTCACTCCCTGTGCACGCTGGAGTTTGAGGATCATCGCCCGCTCTACGACTGGGTGCTGGAGAATATTACCGCACCGTGTCAGCCGCGGCAGATTGAATTCGCCCGGTTGAACCTGAACTACACCATTACCTCCAAGCGCAAGCTAAAGCGTCTGGTGGACGAAGGTTTTGTGGATGGTTGGAATGATCCGCGCATGCCCACCATTTCCGGCATGCGTCGCCGTGGCTATACGCCGGAGTCCATCCGCACCTTCTGTGACATGATCGGTGTTAACAAAGCCGGCGGTACCGTGGATGTGGGCATGCTTGAACATGCCATCCGTGAGGATCTGAATACCCGTGCGCCCCGTGCCATGTGCGTGATGCGTCCGCTGAAGGTGACCCTGACCAATTACCCGGCGGACCAGACCGAAACCCTGGTGTTGCCGGTTCATCCGCAGAACCCGGATATGGGGGAGCGGGAGGTGACCTGGAGCCAGACGCTCTATATCGACCGCGAAGACTTCGTCGAAGAGCCGCCCCGTAAGTGGAAGCGGCTGGCGCCGGACCAGGCGGTTCGCCTGCGTGGCGGGTACGTCATGACCTGTCGCGAGGTTGTCCGGAACGACAGCGGTGAAATCGTCGAGCTCAAGTGCGAATACGATCCGAATACCCTGGGCGTGAACCCGGAAGGCTACAAGCCGAACGGGGTTGTCCACTGGGTATCTGCCACGGACAGTGTTGAGGTCGACATCAATCAGTATGACCGGCTGTTTAATCACGAATCCCCGGACAGCGACAAAGACGGCGATTTCGTCGACCATATCAATCCGGAGTCTCTGATACGCCTGAGCGGTGCCCGTGTTGAGAAAGGGCTGGCGGAGCCCCGTACGGATCTGCCGTACCAGTTTGAGCGTGAAGGTTATTTCTTCTATGACCAGGAGCAATCCGCAAGCGCCGGCCGTCCTGTGTTCAATCGTACCGTCACGCTTCGTGATTCCTGGGGTAAGGGGGGCAAGTGATTCGTATACACAACACGCTCACGCAGCAAAAGGAAGAGTTCAAACCCATCGAGCCGGGCAAGGTGCGCATGTATGTATGCGGCATGACCGTGTACGACTACTGCCACCTGGGCCACGCCCGGGTGCTGGTGGCTTTTGATGTGATCACCCGTTACCTTCGCCATCGCGGATATGACGTGCACTACGTGCGCAACATTACCGATATAGATGACAAGATCCTGCGCCGGGCAGATGAAACCGGGGAAGTTTATACCGACTTGACCGAGCGCATGATCGCGGCGATGCATGAGGACGAGGCCCGTCTGGGCGTGCTCTCGCCCACGGAAGAGCCTCGTGCTACCGCTTATATTGATGAAATCATTGCCATGATCCACAAGCTGGTCGCCAGCGGCCACGCCTATGCAGCGGATAATGGAGATGTCTACTTTGCTGTCGAGTCATATAAAGACTACGGCAAGCTTAGCAAGAAAAAGCTGGAAGACCTGGTCGCCGGTGCTCGCGTGGATGTGCAGGAAGCCAAGCGCAGCCCTGCGGATTTTGCCCTGTGGAAAGCGGCGAAGCCGGGTGAAGTGAGCTGGGAATCCCCCTGGGGGGATGGTCGGCCGGGTTGGCACATCGAGTGTTCAGCGATGTCCAACTGCTGCCTGGGTGAAACCTTCGATATCCACGGTGGCGGGCCGGACCTGCTGTTCCCGCACCACGAAAACGAAATCGCCCAGTCCGAGTGCGCCAATGGCCAGACATTCGTGAACACCTGGATGCACGCCGGTGCCATTCGGGTGAACAAGGAGAAGATGTCCAAGTCCCTGGGTAACTTCTTCACCATCCGCGAGATACTGGAGAAGTACCCGCCGGAGATCGTGCGTTACTTCCTGGTGTCCAGTCACTATCGCAGTCAGGTGGATTATTCGGAAGAGAGTCTGGCGGAGGCCGGTCGCACTCTCACGAAGCTTTATCATGCCCTGCGTGGGGTCATCCCGGCCAAGGATGTGGCGGAAACCGAGCACGACAAACGCTTTGAAGAGGTTATGGATGATGATTTCAACACGGCCGGAGCCATAGCCGTGCTCCACGCTGTGGCCAATGAAATCAATCAGCACCGTCGTGAAGGCAAGGATGAGGAGGCCAGGCAGTCTGCGGCCGTGCTGGTCCGTCTCGGCGGTGTGCTGGGACTCCTGCAGCAGGACCCTGAAGCCTTCTTCCAGGCGGACACCGGGGGAGAGCTGACTGCGGAGGAGATCGAGGCCATGATCCAGGCCCGGGCGGCAGCACGCAAGGCGAAAAACTTCGCCGAAGGTGATCGTATCCGCGACGAACTGGCAGAGAAAGGCATCATTCTTGACGATTCTCGTGAAGGAACGACGTGGCGCCGGGGCTGACCTTGTACGGAATTTCACGTACAATCCGGCGCTCACTTTGGAACAACTCCCCGTGTCAGAGGGAGTCGGGAAATTAACCCACTGAGGCAGACAACGATGACAGAACGCGTACAAGTCGGCGGCATTCAGGTCGCGAAGAATCTGTATGATTTCGTGAACAACGAAGCGATTCCGGGAACCGGAGTTGATGCAGACAAATTCTGGGCTGAATTCGACAAGATCGTGAACGAGCTGGCGCCGCGTAACCGCGAACTGCTGGCCAAGCGCGATGCGATTCAGGAAAAGATGGACAGCTGGAACCGTGACCATAAGGGTCAGAAGCTGGACATGGCCGAGTACAAATCTTTCCTGAAAGACATCGGCTACCTGGTGGACGAGCCGGGCGAGTTCAAGATCTCTACATCCAACGTGGACCCGGAAGTAGCCACCATGGCTGGCCCGCAGCTGGTGGTTCCGATCATGAACGCCCGTTTCGCGCTGAACGCCGCCAATGCCCGTTGGGGCAGCCTGTACGACGCGCTGTACGGCACTGATGCCATCTCCGAAGAGGGCGGTGCGGACAAGGGGCGTGGTTACAACCCGGTGCGTGGCGCCAAGGTTATCGAATGGGCCCGCAACCTGCTGGACAGCTCCGCGCCGCTGGCTTCCGGCAGCCACAAGGATGCCGCCAAATACCTGGTTGAGGGTGGCAAGCTGGTCGTCAAGCTGCAAAACGGCGAAACCACCGGCCTGAAAGACGAAGCCGGCTTTGTTGGTTACACCGGTGCCGCTGATGCGCCCACTGGTGTGCTGCTGGTCAAGAACGGCATGCACTTCGAGATCCAGATCGACGCCAGCCACCCGATCGGCAAGGACGATGGCGCCAATGTGAAGGACGTGCTGATGGAGTCCGCGCTGACCACCATCATGGACTGTGAGGATTCCGTTGCCGCCGTGGATGCCGATGACAAGGCGCTGGCCTATCGCAACTGGCTGGGCCTGATGAAGGGTGATCTGCAGGAAACCTTCGAAAAGGGTGGTGAACAGCTGACCCGTAAGATGAATGCTGATCGCAGCTACACCGCACCTGACGGAGGCGAGCTGAGCCTGAAAGGTCGCAGCCTGATGTTCATCCGTAACGTGGGTCATCTGATGACCAACCCGGCGGTCCTGCTGAAAGATGGTAACGAGATTCCGGAAGGTCTGATGGACGGCCTGATCACATCTCTGATCGCCATTCACGATCTGAAGGGCAACGGCAAGTTCCAGAACAGCACCACCGGCTCCATGTACATCGTGAAGCCGAAGATGCACGGCCCGGAAGAGGTGGCGTTCACCAACGAATTCTTCGGTCGTGTTGAGGATGCTCTCGGCCTGCCGCGCTTTACCCTGAAAGTCGGCATCATGGACGAAGAGCGTCGTACCACCGTCAACCTGAAAGCCTGTATCCACGCTGCCAAGGAACGTGCGGTGTTCATCAACACCGGCTTCCTGGATCGCACCGGTGACGAGATCCACACCTCCATGGAGCTGGGTCCGTTCATTCGTAAGGGTCCGATGAAGCAGGCGACCTGGATCAACGCCTACGAACAGTGGAACGTGGACATCGGTCTGGAAACCGGTTTCCGTGGTGTGGCACAAATTGGTAAGGGCATGTGGGCCATGCCGGACCTGATGGCCGGCATGCTGGAGGCCAAGATCGGTCACCCGAAGGCTGGCGCCAACACCGCGTGGGTGCCGTCCCCGACCGCCGCTACCCTGCACGCGACCCATTACCACCAGGTATCGGTAGCGGATGTCCAGAAAGAGCTGGAAAGCCGCGCTCGCGCCAACCTGGACGACATTCTGACCGTGCCGGTCATGGACGATCCCAACTCGCTGTCCGCTGAAGAGATTCAGCAGGAACTGGACAACAACGCCCAGGGCATCCTTGGTTACGTTGTACGCTGGATCGATCAGGGCGTTGGTTGTTCCAAGGTGCCGGACATCAACGATGTGGGCCTGATGGAAGATCGTGCGACCCTGCGGATTGCTTCCCAGTTGCTGTCCAACTGGCTGTACCATGGTATTTGCTCCGAGGAGCAGATCATGGAAACCATGAAGCGCATGGCCGCGGTAGTGGACAAGCAGAACGCCGCTGACCCGGCATACCGCCCGATGGCCGGAAACTTTGACGACAGCATTGCCTTCCAGGCAGCGCTGGATCTGGTACTGAAGGGCCGCGAGCAGCCGAACGGCTACACCGAGCCGCTTCTGCACGCATACCGCCTGAAGGCGAAGGCCAAGTACGGTCAGTAAGGCTTCAGGAGCGTAAAAAAGCCCCGCTTTCGAGCGGGGCTTTTTTGTGGGGGCGCCTTCAACGAGGTGTCGGATTACGGCTGCGCCTAATCCGACAACAGTTCAGTCTTTATGCAACACATTCGCCGCATACAGGGTGTTCTCCAGCAGCGTCGCAATGGTCATCGGCCCCACGCCACCCGGTACCGGCGTAATATAGGCAGCCCGTTCCGCTGCGGCCTCAAAGTCCACATCACCGCGCAACTTGCCGTCTTCCATGCGATTGATGCCCACGTCAATCACCGTGGCGCCAGGTTTCACCCATTCGCCTTTGATCAGGCCGGGTATCCCCACAGCGGCAACCAGTATATCGGCTTCGCTCACAAACTTTTCCAGGTTCGGGGTGAAGCGGTGACAAACGGTGGTCGTGGCGCCTTTCAACAGCAGTTCCATGCTCATCGGACGGCCAACAATATTGGATGCGCCGACAATAACCGCGTGCTGGCCTTTGTAAGGTGTGTCGATGCTGTCCAGCAGGGTAATCACGCCTGCCGGTGTGCAGGGGCGCAAAGCCGGTTTGCGTTGCATCAGGCGACCAATGTTGTAGGGATGGAAGCCGTCCACGTCCTTGTCGGGACGAATCTTGACCAGAATGGGGTCTGCGTCAAGGTGGTCTGGCAGAGGCAGCTGCACAAGAATGCCGTCTACGGCCGGGTTCTCGTTGAGCTCTTCTACCAGTGCCTCCAGGGACTCCTGGGAGGTGTCTGCCGGAAGGTCATAGGACAGGGACAGAATGCCTGCCTCGTCGCATGCCTTGCGTTTGTTGCCTACGTATACCTGTGAGGCAGCGTCGTTGCCGACCAGAACCACAGCAAGCCCCGGGGCTCTCATTCCTTGCTGTTTCCGGGCTTCCACGCCGGCGGCAACCTGCTGGCGAACCTTGGCGGCAATCTCTTTTCCATTAATCAGTTTGGCGCTCATGTCTATGTCTTGTCGGTTGGGCAAAAATGAAGGCTGCGCATTGTCTCATGCTTCCGCCAGAACTCCAATTGGCCACATGCCTGAGTTGCCGGTCAGGGGAACTTATTCCGGCAGCATCGGTCACCTAATTCGTTGCCGCCTCAATCAATTTTCAAATCCATGTTGACGGCAGGGGCCGGCGCCGGTAATATGCGCGCCAACTTTGCTGAGGCACTTGTTGTTCAGTTCAGACGGGGTATAGCGCAGTCTGGTAGCGCGCCTGCTTTGGGAGCAGGATGTCGGGAGTTCGAATCTCTCTACCCCGACCACTTTCTGGATATTCAGGTGGGCGAACGGTCAAGCGCCCGTAGCTCAGCTGGATAGAGCATCCGCCTTCTAAGCGGATGGTCGCAGGTTCGAGTCCTGCCGGGCGCGCCATAAAGTCGTGGGCTTGGTCCGCGCCGGAGTCGCCGAACCAGCAAAGTTTAAGTGAGTAGATGTGAGTGCCGAAAGGCATGTCCCGATGTGGTGGACGTAGCTCAGCTGGTAGAGCTCAGGATTGTGACTCCTGCGGTCGAGGGTTCGAACCCCTTCGTCCACCCCACTTTTCTTTCAGGCTTGATTTCCGCGTTTGTTGAGTTTCATGATGACAGTTGGTCATCGGTAATTCTTCAATCTGTTGTGCGAGAGTGGCGGAACTGGTAGACGCGCTGGATTTAGGTTCCAGTGGGGCAACCCGTGAGAGTTCGAGTCTCTCCTCTCGCACCACCCCTTTCTTTTTTTCGTTTTTGTCCCCACTTCTCTAGATAACAAAGCCCCGATGTGGTCGCAATCGCTGAAAGTGACTGTGACAGGTGATTCTCTCGGTGGGGCAAACCGTGATAAACTACCTGCTTTTAATTTTCGGTCCTTCTGCGAGAACCCCTTCGGGAACGGACTTTTAGGTTTAATTTCATTCACATACTGAACCTGTAATTTGAGGATCCTCCATGCAAGTGTCTGTTGAAACGACCTCCAACATCGAGCGTCGCATGACGATTGGTGTGCCCGCCCAGGAAATTGACCAGGCGGTTCAGAAACGCCTGCAGGAAACGGCCCGTACTGTGCGCCTGAACGGTTTCCGTCCGGGTAAGGTGCCCATGAGCGTGGTCAAGCGTCGTTTCGGTGCCAGTGTTCGCCAGGAAGTCGTTGGCGAGGTCATGCGTGATACCTACATCAAGGCACTGCAAGAGCAGGACATCAATCCGGCCGGCTGGCCGAAGCTTGAGCCGACCGTGATGGAAGAGGGCAAGGACCTGGAGTTCGTTGCCACATTCGAAGTGCTGCCGGAAATCGAACTGGGCGACCTCAGCAAGATCTCTGTTGAGAAGCTGACGTCCGAGATTACCGACAAGGATATCGACAACATGATCGATAACCTGCGTCGTCAGCAGGCCACCATGAAGGAAGTCAAGCGCAAGTCCAAGAACAAGGACGTCGTGACTATCGACTTCAAGGGCTTCATCGATGGCGAGGAGTTTGAAGGTGGCGCGGCTGAAGGGCATCGCCTGACCCTGGGCTCCGGTCAGATGATCCCGGGCTTCGAGAAGGGCATTGTCGGCGGTAAGGCCGGCGAGGAACTGGAAATCGAGGTGACCTTCCCGGACGACTACCAGAATGAAGACCTGGCAGGTAAGCCGGCCAAGTTCGAAATCAAGATTCACAAGGTTGAAGAGCCCCAACTGCCTGAATTGAATCAAGAGTTCTTCAAGAATTTCGGCATTGAGGCCGAAGACGAAGCCACTTTCCGTGAGGAAGTGAAGAAGAACATGGAGCGTGAGCTCAAGCAGGCGGTATCGAACAAGGTCAAGAACGACGTGGTTGATGGCCTGCTGGAAACCACCGAGCTTGATGTTCCGACTGCTCTGGTTGATCAGGAAATTGATCGCCTGCGTCAGGACGCCGTTCAGCGCTTCGGCGGCCAGGTTGATTTCCAGCAGCTGCCCAAGGAAATCTTTGAAGAGCAGGCCAAGCGTCGCGTGAAGACTGGTCTGCTGTTCCAGGAAGTGGTCAAGAAGAACGACCTGAAAGCCGATCCGGCCAAGGTTGACGAAAAGATCCAGGAGATCGCGTCAACGTATGAGCAGCCTGAGGAAGTGGTTGCCCATTTCAACAGCAACCCTGAGCAGAAGTCACAAATTGAGTCTTCCGTACTGGAAGATCAGGTTGTTGACCATGTGCTTGAGCAGGCCCAGGTCAAAGAGAAAAAGGTCAAGTACGAAGAGGCCGTTCAGGCTGGTCAGCCTCAGCGCTGATCACCTCGGGGCTTAAAATCGGGCCCTGTTGGCCGAAAAGGGAAAACAGCCGGCATGTCCGGCTGTTTTCATCTTGGCCCGGTGCTGGCAAAGTATGCAGGGTGTAGAACACTGATAACGCAGTGGCCTGAGGCCACGACCCCATTGTCCAGAAGGAGTTCAGGCACATCATGACGCAAAAACCTATTGATGGTCCCGCAATGGTAACCAGTTCCGGTCTGGTTCCGATCGTTATTGAGCAAACCGCTCGTGGTGAGCGTTCTTTTGATATCTACTCCCGGTTGCTCAAAGAGCGGGTGATCTTCATGGTGGGCCCGGTTGAGGACCACATGGCCAACCTGATCGTGGCGCAGCTGTTGTTCCTGGAGTCCGAGAACCCGGACAAGGACATCCATCTTTATATCAACAGCCCCGGTGGTTCGGTGACTGCGGGTATGTCCATCTACGACACCATGCAGTTCATCAAGCCGGATGTCGCCACGCTGTGCGTAGGTCAGGCTGCCAGCATGGGGGCATTCCTGTTGGCCGGTGGCGCTGAGGGCAAGCGCGCGTGTTTGCCGAATTCCCGGGTGATGATTCACCAGCCGCTGGGCGGTTATCAGGGGCAGGCAACGGACATCGAGATCCACACCCGTGAGATTCTGAAGATCCGCCAGACCCTGAATACTCTCCTTGCTCACCACACGGGGCAGGACCTTGATACCATTGCCAAGGACACGGATCGCGACAATTTCATGGATCCGCAGCAGGCAAAGGACTATGGCCTGATTGATTCTATACTTGATAAGCGCGTACCGAATAAATAATACTGAAGGTAATCGCATCATCCTTGGCCGGCGTATTAGCCAGTAACGCCGGCAAACCAAGATCAGAGGTATTTCAATGGCAGATGAAAGAAACGGCAGGGGCGACGATAACGGCAAGTTGCTCTACTGCTCGTTTTGTGGAAAGAGCCAGCATGAAGTCCGTAAGCTCATTGCAGGGCCCTCGGTGTTCATCTGCGACGAGTGCGTTGACCTGTGCAATGACATTATCCGTGAAGAGATTCAGGAGAGTACGCAGGAAGAGGCCAGTGATCGTCTGCCGACACCTGCTGAAATCCGCGATACCCTGAACGAATACGTCATTGGTCAGGATCGTGCGAAGGTTGTGCTTTCGGTCGCGGTCTATAACCACTACAAGCGCCTGAGATATGGCGAGGGCAAGGCAGAGGTAGAGCTCGGCAAGAGTAATATTTTGCTGATCGGTCCGACTGGTAGCGGTAAGACCCTGCTCGCCGAGACCCTGGCTCGCATGCTCAATGTACCATTCACCATTGCAGACGCGACCACGCTGACAGAAGCAGGTTACGTTGGCGAAGATGTTGAGAACATCATTCAGAAGCTGCTGCAGAAGTGCGATTATGACGTGGACAAGGCCCAGCGCGGTATTGTCTACATCGATGAGATCGATAAGATCTCCCGCAAGTCTGATAACCCGTCTATTACCCGGGATGTATCCGGGGAGGGCGTGCAGCAGGCACTGCTGAAACTGATTGAGGGCACGGTTGCTTCAGTTCCGCCCCAGGGTGGCCGGAAGCATCCCCAGCAGGAGTTCCTGCAGGTAGACACGGGTAATATGCTGTTTATCTGTGGTGGTGCCTTTGCTGGCCTGGACAAGGTGATCCAGGAGCGCTCCGAGCGTAGCAGCATTGGTTTTTCTGCCACGGTTAAAAGCCCGGATGACACCAAGAACACCGGCGACATCATCAAGGATGTTGAGACCGAGGATCTGGTGAAGTATGGCCTGATTCCGGAATTTGTTGGTCGTCTGCCGGTAGTGGCAACACTGACCGAGCTGGATGAAGATGCGCTGGTTCAGATCCTGACCGAGCCGAAGAACGCTCTGACCAAGCAGTATCAGAAGCTGTTCGACATGGAAGGTGTGGAGCTGGATTTCCGTGAGGATGCGCTACGGGCCGTTGCCCGCAAGGCCATGATACGGAAAACCGGTGCCCGCGGGCTGCGCTCCATTATGGAGGCGACTTTGCTGGACACCATGTACCAGATTCCTTCCGAACACGATGTCACCAAGGTGGTCATAGACGAGAGTGTTATCAGCGGTGATTCCGAGCCGTTCAAGATATACGCTGGTAATGATCACGCCAAAGCGGTTCCCGAGGACTGAATCAGTCACGTGGTTCCGTAAGTAATAAAAAGGGGCGGGAACGCCCCTTTTTATTCGTCTGTAACCCACTATTCCCGCCCTGTTTCGTTTCGTAAAAAGATTGCAATTTTTGCCGACGCCCCAATGATGGGTGATATGCTGAAAGAAACACCGTCAGAGGATTCCTTATGACCCGGATACCCGAAGAATCTGTGCAAGAATACCCGCTGCTCCCCCTCCGTGATGTGGTGGTGTTTCCGCACATGGTCGTTCCGCTGTTTGTGGGGCGCGAAAAATCCATCCAGGCGCTGGAAGCCGCAATGGAGGGCAGCAAGGAGATCCTGCTGGTTGCACAACGGGATGCCTCTACCGATGAGCCCGGCCCGGATGATGTGTTTGACATGGGCACGTTGGCGACCGTATTGCAGATGCTGCGCCTTCCGGACGGAACTGTGAAAGTTCTGGTTGAAGGCAATGCCCGCGCCACACTGAGTGGTATTGCCGAGGGCGATTACCTGTCCGGCAAAGCGGTCATACTGGATGAGGGCGCGCTGCCGGAGCGTGAAGAAGACGTTCTGGTCAAGACTCTTATGGATGAGTTTGAAAAGTACGTCAAACTGTCCAAGAAGGTGCCTTCCGAGGTCTCCAACGCATTGACCGGGATCACCGATGTTGAGCGCCTGGCCGACACCATGGCCGCTCACCTGGAAATGCGTATTCCGGAGAAGCAGGAACTGCTGGAGGCGCTGGATGTTCGCAAGCGCGTTGACCTGTTGCTGGGCAAGCTGGACGGTGAGATCGACCTGATCGAGGTCGAGAAGCGGATTCGTGGCCGTGTGAAGAAGCAGATGGAACGCAGCCAGCGTGAGTACTACCTGAACGAGCAAATGAAGGCTATCCAGAAGGAAATGGGTAACCTGGGTGAAGGTAACAACGACTTTGAAGAGCTGGAGCAGAAGCTGGAAGAAGCCGGGCTGCCGGAAGAGGCCTACAAGAAGACCGAGGCCGAGCTGAACAAACTGAAAATGATGTCTCCGATGTCAGCCGAGGCAACGGTGGTGCGTGGCTACATCGACTGGATGTTGGCAGTGCCCTGGAAAAAGCGCAGCCGCGTGCGTCACGATATCGAGAAGGCCCGTGAGATCCTTGATAAGGACCATTACGGTCTGGATGAGGTCAAGAAGCGCATTCTCGAGTATCTGGCGGTACAGAGCCGGGTGAAGAAGGTGAAGGGGCCGGTACTGTGTCTGGTGGGGCCTCCCGGGGTGGGTAAGACTTCCCTGGGGCAGTCCATTGCCCGTGCGACTAACCGCAAGTATACCCGCATGGCGCTCGGTGGCGTGCGTGATGAGGCGGAAATCCGCGGTCACCGCAAGACCTACATTGGCGCCTTGCCTGGCAAGTTGCTCCAGAAGCTGTCAAAGGTCGGGGTGAAGAACCCGCTGTTCCTGTTCGATGAAATCGACAAGATGGGTATGGACCATCGTGGTGATCCGGCATCGGCCTTGCTGGAAGTGCTGGACCCGGAACAGAACCACACCTTCAACGATCACTACCTGGAAGTCGACTACGATCTGTCAGACGTCATGTTCGTGTGTACCTCCAACTCCATGGACATCCCGTCGGCATTGCTGGATCGCATGGAAATTATCCGCATTCCGGGGTACACCGAGGACGAGAAGGTGAACATTGCCCTGCGCTACCTGCTGCCCAAGCAGATCAAGGCCAATGGGCTGCGCAAGGATGAGCTCACAATTCCTGAGGAGACGCTACGAGACCTGATTCGTTATTACACGCGAGAAGCCGGTGTGCGTAGCCTGGAGCGTGAGATTGCCAAGATCTGCCGCAAGGTGGTGCGTGAGCACGTTGAGAGTGGCGAAAAGGTCTCCGTGACCCTGACTCCGGAGATGCTGGAAGACTATTCCGGTGTCCAGCGGTTCAAGTACGGTCTGGCCGAGGAAACCAATCAGATTGGACAGGTGACCGGCCTGGCGTGGACTCAGGTTGGTGGCGAGCTGTTGACTATCGAGTGCGCCCTGACCAAGGGTAAGGGGCGTGTGGTGAAAACCGGCTCCCTGGGTGATGTCATGCAGGAGTCTATCCAGACCGCGCTTACAGTGGTCAGAAGCCGCGCTGCGGGCCTGGGAATCGCCGATGATTTCCATGAAAAACACGATCTGCACGTGCACGTTCCCGAGGGTGCAACCCCGAAAGATGGTCCAAGTGCCGGTATTGGCATGTGCACCGCGCTGGTTTCTGCATTAACCCAAATCCCGGTTCGGGCGGATGTCGCCATGACCGGTGAGATCACCTTGCGCGGCCGTGTCCTGCCGATCGGCGGGCTTAAGGAAAAGCTGCTTGCGGCCCATCGGGGTGGTATCAAGACCGTTATAATTCCTGATGAAAATGTTCGTGATCTCAAAGAGATACCAGATAATATCAAGGAATCCCTTGAGATCATTCCCGCCAAATGGATTGATGAAGTTCTGGACGTTGCACTGGCCTATGCGCCAGAGCCCAGAGAGGTGGACTCGTCCTCCGAAGCGGGTTCCGGGAAGCACCGGGACGACGATTCCGATACCGCCGAACGCATAAATACACATTAAAGACAGGATGAGTTGTTGACACGCCGGAGAGCCCATTGGTATAACTGTTTCGCCGTGAAGCAGCCAATACCAAGGGCTCCCGCGCAGTAAGTGCCTATTCCGAACACCGGTTAAGAACCGCAAGGAATAAGAAAACTGAAGAATGGAATTCTCTGACCGCTTATGCGATAGTCGAGAACGTCCGAGAAAAAACAAACCAACCTATAACATCTTCAACCTGAAATCGAAGGGGTTTAGTGTGAACAAGTCCGAACTAATCGATGCAATTGCAGAGTCCGCAGATATCTCCAAAGCCGCCGCTGGCCGTGCTCTGGACGCAATGACCACCTCCATTACCGGTGCCCTGAAAAAAGGCGATCAGGTTACTCTGATCGGTTTTGGCACTTTCTCTGTTAAAGAGCGTGCTGCCCGTACTGGTCGCAACCCGCAGACTGGTGCCGAGATCAAGATTCCGGCCTCCAAAGTGCCTGGGTTCAAGGCAGGTAAGGCCCTGAAAGACGCCGTTAAGTAAGCGGTTCTTTCTCTGACAGCGCCGGTCATGCGGGTGCTGTCGGAGCGGTTGGCCCGGGGTCAACTCCGACGCCATCCAGCTCCAGATGAATTCAAGGCGCATTCCGGACAGGATGCGCCTTTTTACGTTAAGCCTCTTAAATTTCACTATCTCACGACAAGAATCATCTCGACTTTGATCAGGGATCCGGGAGAAACATGCTTCAAGATATTCGGGAAAATGCCCAGGGCACCATTGCCAAAATCATCATCGGTCTATTGATCGTTTCACTCTCCATCTGGGGGATGGATGCAATCGTTGGTGGATTTTCCGGCGAGCCTGAAGTGGCTACCGTAAACGGAGAAGACATTACTGAGCGGGAGTTCCTGCGTGTGGTGCAGATGGAGAGCCAACGCCGGTTGTCTGAAATGGAAAACCCCGATCCCTCCCTGCTTAATGAGGACCAGATCCGCCAGGATGTACTCGAATCCCTGATCCGGGAGCAGGTACTGATCCAGGACGCCAACGCCCAGGGGCTGGAACTGTCAGACGCGGATATTGATTCGCTGATTACCCAGATGCCGCAGTTTCAGGTTGATGGCACCTTTAATCGTGACCGGTTTGTGGCCACGGTTCGCAATATGGGAATGGGCGTGGGTGAATTCCGTGAGGCGATGCGCAAACAGTACGTGGTGAACCAGATTCGTGCGGGCATTGCCCAGAGCGGTATGGTAACCGATGAAAACGTAGCCCAGTTGTTGCGCATCCAGAACCAGACCCGTGATTTCCGTGTGCTCACGCTGTCTGCCGATGAGGTGCGTGCAGACATTGAGGTGAGCGATGCCGAGATTGAAGGCTACTATCAGGAGAACATCGAGGATTACCGTCTTCCTGAGCGCGTAGACGCAGAGTACATCGCGCTCTCCCTGGAAACCCTGGCGGAAACCGTCAACGTCAGTGACGAGGAACTGGAGGCGTATTACGAGGAAAGGGCTTCAGAGCTTGCGAGCGAAGAGCGCCGCGCGGCCCATATCCTGATTGAGGATAGTGAGAACGCGTCAGAAACCCTATCCACCATTCAGGACAGGCTCGCCTCCGGTGAAGAGTTTGCGGATCTGGCTGAGGAGTTCTCTGCGGATGCCATGTCGGCGGCCGAAGGTGGAGATCTGGGTTTTGCCGGTCGCGGTATCTATGACGAGGCTTTTGAAGAGACCCTGTTTGCTCTTGAAAAGGGGGAGGTCTCAGAACCGGTGCAAACCGGCTTCGGTGTTCACCTGATTAAGCTTCTGGATGTACGCAAAGCCGATGTGCCGCCGCTTGAGGAGATGCGAGACGAGCTGCGCCGTGAATTGGCCCAGCGTCAGGCTCAGGAGCGTTTCGCGGAAGTGCGTACCCAATTGGCGGATTCCGCCTACGCGGCGGACGATCTCCAGGCGCCAGCGGAAGAGCTCGGGCTGGAAATCCGCGAAACCGAAGGCGTTACCCGGAATGGTGGGGATGCACCGTTTGACCACCCAGGCCTGGTTCGCCAGCTGTTCTCGGAGGATGTGCTGCAGGATCGCTTCAACACGGAGCTGATTGACGTCGGGGATAACGTATCCGTGGTTGCCCGTGTCAAGACGTTCTATGAAGCCGAGGAGCAGCCACTGGAGGCGGTGCGTGAGGATATCCGTACTGCGTTGCTGGAGCAGAAGACCCGGGAAGCCCTCAGAGAGCGGGCGGACTCGCTGATCGCCGAACTGGAATCCGGTGTAGCTGTCGAAGAACTGAGCGTTGGTGAATGGGACGTGTATACCGAGCAGCCTCGCACTGTATCTGGTGGCCTCGGCCAACAGCAGATTGCAGCCGCATTCTCTCTGGAACGTCCTCAGGAAGGCGAGGTGACCTACGGTAAGGCTCTTTCGGGTAACGGACTCTCAATTATCGCCCTGGATCAGGTCAACGAAGGTGAAATCACGGAAGGTGATGGTGAGCTGTCACAGCTGCGCCAATTCCTGTCCTCGATGGAGGGTCAGCGTGAGTATGCGGCTTACCAGCAGTATCTGAGGGAGCGGGCGGAAGTGTCACGGCCCTGATGGAGATTGGCAGGGACGAACCGAAAAAGCCCGGCAATTGCCGGGCTTTTCTTTAGTTATCTTTCAGTCCGCTTTCTTGATATATACCTGCGGTACCTCACCACGGGTGTCAAAATAGAAGCCATAAACGCCATTTTCCGGCGGCGTGAAGCGGAAGTTCTCGAACACCGCAGAGCAATTGGCGTTCACCGGTTCATCCAGTGTCACCACCTTGTCTTCCTTCTCG
Organism: Marinobacter sp. NP-4(2019); assembly: GCF_003994855.1. Classification (NCBI taxonomy): domain Bacteria; kingdom Pseudomonadati; phylum Pseudomonadota; class Gammaproteobacteria; order Pseudomonadales; family Marinobacteraceae; genus Marinobacter; species Marinobacter sp. NP-4(2019). Next base: position 2,750,975 of record NZ_CP034142.1, on the reverse strand, counting down.
GACAGATACCCGCAATTGGTACCGGTACTCCAGTTTGCATCGCCAAACTTGAACTCGTATGGTTGGCCATCAGCTTTCAGTTCCACCTCTGTTCGGTACAGTCCGGAATCCACTTTGTTGACCTTGTACTCGGGCAGTGCATCCCACCAGGCGAATTGGCCTCGTAGATAGAGGCTGTCACTGTAATCCCGCTCGCCGCCCGTCGTTGCGCAGCCGGAGACGGTTATTGCAGAAGCCAGTGCCAGCGTTTTGATTGTTTTATTCATGGGGTTCTCCTTTGTTGTTGGGTCAGTGGCCGGCCCACATGCTGGCCACTGCGTTCTCTGCTCAAGGGATTATCGGGCGTAGATCGCTACAGACAGCGCGGGTACGGTGAACTCGCCCCCGCTGGTGCTGGCACCAGGGGTGGGGGAGGTTTCTGCGAGTACGCTGAAGGTGCCGGACAAACCGGTTTTAATGGTCTGGGCCTGAGCGTTACCGTTAATCAGTACAACCAGCTCTTCGTTGGCACCGTCCAGATCGGTAAGCCCTTTACTACCATCGTCGAGAAGGCTAAACGCCACCAGCCCCGGGATTTGGGAGGGGCCGGTATTCAGGAATCGCAGGCGCTCCTGGATGTCGGTCGCTGTCTGGAGGCGGAACAGTGGGCTGTTCTTGCGAATGGTGAGCAGCTTCCGCACCTGGGTGTTGGTGTACTGAATCGCCTCCGGAGTCGGGTTGGCGTTAGCACCGGCCCCCAGGATGACATCCTGGATCAGCGGCCAGTTGGCGCCATCTTTGTCCTGTCGGGGGAGTCCCCGGTTCCAGGCGGATGACTGGTAGCTGAAATCGACTTCATTGAACCAGTCCCCGGAGTCATAGCTGTCCCGTTCCATGGATTTGGAACGCAGCAATTCCGAGCCCATATGCAGGAACGGGATTCCCTGGCTCAGAATCGGGATGGACAGCCCCACAACCTGCATCTGCGCGCGTTGGTTAACGGTGGCGTCGTATGCAGTTTTGTACTGATTGTTGTCCCACAGGGTCTGGTTATCGTGTTTGGAGACGTAGTTGACGATTTCCTGCGGGTCGTCCGTGTAGCCTGCGTTCTGACCGTTATAATCTATTTCAGCGGCTGTTTTCAGGGTGCCGTCGGCGGTTTCAAAGCTATATCCTTGCAGGCTGCCGGCGATGCCGGCACGAATCCAGTCAGTGGTTTCCAGAAGACGGTTTTTCTCTGATGTCGCGCCGGAGTTCATGTCATTGGGGTAGGTATAGAGACCGTTACCGAAGCCCTGGTTGGCGCGGATGGCCTGCTCACTGTCGAATGGTCCACCGCCGCGAACAGCATCCCGGAGGCGGTCATTGAATGAGCCGATACCGGTGCCAGCCATATTGGACTGAATCGCGTTGACGCCCCGGGCATTGTTGGCGACTTCTCCGAAATTCCACGCTTCGCCGTAGAAGTAGGTGTCCGGATCAACCGCCCTGACGGCTTGCAGTGCGTTCTCCATGTTGCTCAGCATATGGTGCCCCATCAGGTCGAAGCGGAAGCCGGATATCTTGTAGTGTTCGGCCCAGGTAACCAGCGAGTCGACCATCAGCTTTTCCATCATCCGGTGTTCGGATGCCGTGTTTTCACAACAGGTGGAGTTTTCAACCGCCCCCGTCTCCGGGTTCTGTCGGTGGTAATAGCCTGGCACCAGCTTGTCCAGCACCGACTTGTTGGCCAGTCCGGAAGCATTGGTGTGGTTGTAGACCACATCCATCACCACATTCAGGCCCAGGTCGGTGGCGGCCTTGACCATCTCGCGGAATTCAAGCACACGTTGGGCGCCTGCCGGATCGGTGGCATAGCTGCCTTCAGGCACGGTGTAATGCACCGGATCGTATCCCCAGTTGAAGCTGTCCAGGTCCCTGAATGTGTTGTAAAGCGCCTGCGCATCGCCACTCATTGGGTCGAACGAAGCCAGGACAGAGCGAACCGTCTCACCGCTCTCGCAATGGGACGCATACTCGCTTGCGGCCTGGGCAGACAGGTCGCACAGCTGCGAGAAGTGATCGTCAATATTGACGATACCGGAGGTATCTTCATCTACTGTTGCGATGTCGAATGCCGGTAGCAGATGAAGATGGGTGACACCGGAATCCGCCATGGCTTTCAGGTGGGCAACGCTATGCACCGAGCCATCGGAGGGGAGCGTGAATGCTTTATATTTGCCTCGCAGCTCAGGACTGACCGTTTCATCCGTGGCGCTGAAATCCCTTACGTGGGCTTCATAGACCACCACGTCTTCAGGCGCCGCCATTGGTGGCGGCGTGAGCGTATCCCATCCCGGAGGTTGAAGTGAGGCGTCGTCAAGGTCTACCACCTGAGCGTACTGACCGTTGGTGGACAGGCTCAGGGCGTAAGGGTCCGATACCAGGGTGTTTTCAATGGCTTCGGTACGTGGGTGATAAACCGTGACTTCGTACTGGTAGTATTGCCGGTCCAACAGGGCGGTGTTACCGCTATGCCGCCAGACGCCGTCGGTATTGGTCATGATGGCCGGATATCCACTCAGTGCCTCGCCTGAGGCGTCGAAGGCGTGCAGGCGCACTCTGTGTGCGGTGGGCGCCCATACGGCAAAATCGACGTTGTCACCGTTTACCGTTGCACCCAGCACGCCGTCGTAGGCGTAGAGATCATCCAGTACACCGGGAATCTGAACTTGCGTGGCTAGCCGCAATTCATCATTGCTGTCGTAGGCAGCCGCAACCAGTTGGCCTTTCAGTGCCTGCTTGATCGTTGCGGTATCGGCGTTGACCTCATAGGCGGGCCAGTCTTTGAGGTGAGGAAACTGATCTTTCAGGCGCTCTGACAGCGTGGTTGCGCTCAGGGAAACAACCTTTCCGCCGATCAGTGATTCCGTGTTCGGATTAATGTTGATGGCTGCACGGCCATCGTAGCGAAGCTCGACCCGATTAAAGGCGGCGGCATCCCTGAAAACAAGGGTTGTCTCGTCCAGCCAGTGGGCCTGGGCGCCGTTGATGGCGATGGCTGCGGCTTCTATGGGGGCCGTGGAAAGTTCCGAGCTGCCGCTGAGTGTAAAGATGCGGTTGCCCAGCTCATCAAAGTGCCAACGATGGTCCAGGCCACCAATATCCTTCTCATCACCGTTGTGCATGATGAAGTTCAGGCAATTGCCGGCTTTCCGCATCGGAATGAAGTAGTAGGCGCCGTAGGTATCGCTGATGCCGTCTGGCAGTCGCGGGGACGACCATTCGGTGGCAACACCTTCGGCCAGACCGTCGCAGCCTGCAGCAGCATCATTCCAGAGATGCAGGCCCCAGCCGGAGTAGTTCTCGTCTGTGCGTTTGTAGTAAAGCAGTGCTTCGTTCTCACCCGGTTCCAGCAAGGTATCAGCCTGCTGGCCGCCGTTGTTATTGCCGGATGAGGGTGAGTCACTTCCATTGCAGCCGGTCAGTATTAGCGACAAGGCCAATACCCAGCAGCCTGCAACCAGTGTTTGCTCAGGCATAAGAAAATCCTCTTTTCCATTGTTTTTGTTTGGATGAAAGCCCGAAAGGGCCATGGTCATCGTTGCGCGGCAGGGCCGGAACCACATCCTTCAGCGGGCAATTTTCCGGGGCGTAGGTGAAGTCGGGTGGGGGAAGTAGAAGTCTTCAAACGGGAGGAGGGAACAACAAAAAAGGGCCGGCAATAGCCGGCCCAAGAGGTCCAACAAGAGAGTGTGGTGTTTAGAGCCTTACCACCAGGCTTCAACCTGGGCGCCGACACGGATATTGCCGTCGTCGTCAATGTCCTCGGCACGGTCACCGAAGAACGAGCCGGCGTAAACCCGAATGGTCGGGCGTGCCCAGAAGCTGGGGCCGGCAGACCATTCCTGAGCGACAATGACTTTTTGAAGGTCCTTGTCGTTATCTTCGGACCAGACAGAACCGTCGTAGAAGCCGGAGTCGTACCCCACCTCAAGCGTTGTCTTCATGAAATTGGTCCAGTTGTACTGGGGGCGGAGAACAACGCTCATCAGGTGTGGGCTATCCTCGGCAGTGTTGCCTGCGGTTTTGCCCTGTTGATAAATGGCGGAGTAGCCCAGCTCAATCTTGTCGGAAAGCTTGATGACGCCCCAGTCAAGGACTCGCCAGCTTTCTTCGATCGTACCATCCCACCAGGTGCTGTTCAGGGATTCGCCGCCACCGTGGGCAACATAGGCCTGATGCCCCATGGAGCCTTCGGCGTACTGCACGACGAACTTGTTGAAGCCGCCCATCATGCCCTGTGAGTATTCGGCGGTAAGGAAATAGCCATCCCGATCGATTTCCTTGGCCAGGTTCTCCTGGGCCTCGTCCTGTGCGTCGGTGAGGTCGGCGTAACCGTAGATGCCAATCAGCTCCAGGTTGCCGGGCCCGACCGGAAAGGCATAGCGCAGATCGAGCTTGTTGTTCTGGACATAGAGGCCGTCGTCGCTGCCGCCACTATGGCGAGACGGTGTATCGAAATTCGTAAAGGCGACGGATGCCTTGCCCGCACCAATATCGATTCCTTCCAGGCCGGCGCCATAGCCGGAGTTGTTGACATAATACAGGTCCAGAATGTGGACATCTTTGCGTTGATAAAAGCGTTTGCCGGCCCAGAGTGTGGCTTCAGGGGCCCAGCCGATAACGCCTTTGGCGGAGCCGTAAGCCTGACGTAGGGCAATGTCTCCGCCCGCCCAGGGTTCACTGGACGCAAGGGTGGTTTGCTCATTTTCAAAATCAACGCCGATGACTTCATTGGGACCGCTCAGTGACTGGTAGTCGTTGCCCTGATTGGTTGCCTGATAGGCCAGCATTGTGTCAAACCGGAAAACCCGGCCGTCCTGATTGAACAGCTCGTCGCCGAGGCTGAGTTCACCGTAGGTGTCGCACTCGTCTCCCAGGCGACCGACGGTGTGAGCATTAGCACCGCTTCCGTAGCAGAGCTGTTCACCGCCGTCGGAAGTGGTGCTGACGCCAGCACGGGCATAGCCGTGGAAATCTATTGCTAAAGCCGGAGTGGCCATTACGGCAGCGGTGATCGCTGCGGTAAGAGGAAGCTTGTTTGCAAGGAAGCGCTTTTTGTTCTGCATGATCTGAGTCCTGTGCTTTTTGTCGTTTTAAATGCCAGGGAAGCGGAATTTCCGGTTAATGCTACTGAGCTGCCGTGCCCGGATCTGACTTCCGGTTCCCTCGATTGCAGCTTCTGCCAATCGGACATTGGGAAACCGGGTTTCATACTCCGGTAACACACCGGTGGATACATCCTCCGTGCCGGAGAAAAAGGGGGGTGAGTTTTCAGGGGGAGGAGGGGCGTAGAAGGAGGAGCCCCTCAATCAATCGCTCTGCTACCTTATTATCAGGGTTATTCGGATGGGAATCGTGTTGGTTTCAGGCTTTCCTTGATTTTTTTCAGGTGGCCAAGAAAGTCCGCACCACGCTTGAGTGTGACGCCGGTGGCCAGGATGTCGATCACGGTCAGGTGAATGATTCTGGAGGACATTGGCATGTAGACCTCGGTGTCTTCCGGCGCGGTGACCTCCAGCACGACGGTACAGGCATCGCCGAGAGGGGAGTCCGGATTGGTGATGCCGATGACCGTTGCACCGTTGGCCCTGGCGATCCGCGCAATGTCCACGGTTTCCCGGGTACGGCCGGTATAGGAAATCATCACGATCACGTCGCCGGTGGTCGAACCGGCGGCCACCATGCGTTGCATGAGTGCATCGTCGTAAGACATGACCGGAATATTGAAGCGGAAAAACTTGTGTTGCGCGTCCAGGGCGACCGGTGCTGACCCACCCATGCCGAAGAAGTTGATCTGCTTGGCCTGAATCAGGTAGTCAATGGCGGTTGCCAGGGCTTTTGGATCCAGTGCCTGGCGCGCTTTGTCGAGGCTGGCGATGGTACTGAGCACGATCTTGTCGGCGAACTCGGCAACGGTGTCGTCCGGTTCGACATTCTGCCCAATGTACGGGGTGCCGGTTGCGATGCTCTGGGCCAGCCGAATCTTGAAGTCCGGAAAGCCGGTTGCGGAAAATCCGCGGCAGAACCGGTTAACCGTGGGTTCACTGACATCGGCTGCGCGGGCAAGTGCGGCTATGCTGTAGCGGGTTGCGGCGCTGGGGTCGCGGAGGATGGCTTCGGCCACCTTGCGTTCGGACTTGTTCAGACTGTCCAGCCGGGCCTGGATATCTTCAATCAGGTTGTCGTCTCGGTTCGCCTGGTTCGCAGCCATTGAAGGGTACTCCCTGAATCATCGGCGTTCGTTGTGAGAATTTTGGGCTGATTATACCGTGTTTTCAGTGATTTTGCGGTAGTAAAAATATCAAAATATGGATTTTTTTCTTGGAATAGTCGGATTTCGATGTCATTATTTGTTTAAAATTACTACATTGTGGTTTGTTATGAGAGAAGGAACCAATGGCCGATAACAATAGTACCCGTTGTGACCTGATGATGTTTGGCGCGCTGGGCGACCTGGCGCAGCGTAAGCTTTTTCCCGCACTGTATCAGCTGGAGCGCTCGGGTCTGTTGGATCCGGGAAGCCGGATTCTGGCGATCGCCCGCAACAAGGTCGATACCGAGGGTGCCCGCAAGCTGCTTCAGGAAAAGCTCAGGGAACACGTAAAACCCCATGAATTTGATGAAACGCTGGTGGCATCCTTCCTGCAACGGGTGGATTACCTGTACCTGGATTTTACCGATCCGGAGGGTTATGGCGCACTGAATGAATGGCGTGGGACACCGGAAGGCAACCTCATTGTGTATATGGCGACGCCACCGTCGATGTACGGTGTCATCGCACGCAACCTGAGAAGTGCCAACTGTTGCACGGATCAGACCCGCGTGGTGGTCGAAAAGCCGATCGGTCACGACCTGGCCTCATCCAAGGTGATCAACGATGAGCTAGGGGAGGTTTACCGGGAAGATCAGCTGTTCCGCATTGACCATTATCTGGGTAAGGAAACGGTCCAGAACCTGATCGCACTGAGGTTCGCCAACAACCTGTTCGCTTCCCAGTGGGATCAGAACCATATTTCCCATGTTGAAATCACCGTGGCCGAGAGCGTTGGCATTGAAGGTCGCTGGGGTTACTTCGACAAGGCCGGGCAAATCCGGGACATGATCCAGAACCACCTGCTGCAGCTGCTCTGCCTGATTGCCATGGACCCGCCCTCGGATCTGTCCGCGGACAGTATCCGTGATGAAAAGGTCAAGGTGCTCAAGGCGTTGAGGGAGATTACGCCTGAGCGCATGGACAGTCACGTGGTGCGTGGCCAGTACACCGCCGGTACCAGCAATGGCAAGCCGGTGCCCGGTTACCTCGAGGAGGAGGGCGCCAACAAGGGCAGCTCCACGGAAACGTTTGTGGCGCTCAAGGCCGAGATTGAAAACTGGCGCTGGTCCGGTGTGCCTTTTTACATCCGCACTGGCAAGCGCCTGCCGGAAAAGCTCTCGCAGATCATCATCCACTTCAAGCCGGCGCCTCATTACATCTTCGACCCGGATCAGAAGCACCTGGCCAACAACAAACTGATCATTCGCCTCCAGCCGGATGAAGGCATGTCCCTGAAAATCCTCACCAAGGATCAGGGTCTCGACAAGGGAATGAGGCTGCGCCAGGGCCCGCTGGAGTTGACCTTCTCCGAAACCTTCCACACCGACCGCATTCCGGATGCCTACGAGCGTCTTTTATGGGAGGTGATGAAGGGAAACCAGTACCTGTTTGTACGTCGCGATGAGGTCGAACACGCCTGGCGTTGGGTGGACCAGGTCATCCGCAACTGGAATGACAGCGGTGAGCCACCCAAGCGCTACGCCGCAGGAACCTGGGGGCCGGTTGCCTCCATCGCCATGATCACCCGGGACGGAAGGAGCTGGTATGAAGACGCCTGATATTCAGTTCCCTCGAGGTATCGAGCCCCGCTTCGGCGATACGCCGGATCAGGTTGCCCTTGAGTTGGCGCAAGCCGTGTCGGACTTTCTCAGAAAGCGCCTGGCGGAAGCCGAGCGGGTCAGCCTGGTGGTGTCCGGCGGATCGACGCCCATGCCGTTTTTCACGGCCTTGTCCCACAAGGACCTGGATTGGCATCGGGTGGATGTTTTGCTGGCGGATGAGCGTTGGGTGGAGGAAACCGATCCAGCCAGTAACACCCGTCTGGTAAAGGAAACCCTGCTGCAGCACAAGGCCGCCGCTGCCCGCTTCCTGTCCCTGAAGCAGGCGGGTGCAACGCCGGCAGACGGCCTGGATGCCGTCAAGGCCGAACTCGCCGGGTTGTCACTGCCGCTGGATGTGGTGATTCTTGGTATGGGCAACGATGGTCATACCGCCTCCCTGTTCCCGGATGCAGAAGAATTACCCCATGCAATGGACCCGGAATGCGGGGATATCGTTGCCGCCATGGCGCCACCCTCCCAACCACAGAAACGGATCACTCTGACCTGGCCGGTCCTGCGTGACGCCCGCTTTATCGCCCTGCACCTCAAGGGCATGGATAAGCTGGACACCCTGAAGAAGGCGCTGGAGACCCCGGATGACGTCATGGCCATGCCCATTCGTGCCTTCCTGAAGCCCGGTCTGCAAGTATTCTGGAGCCCCTGAGCCCGCCCCGAATGTCAATATGGAGTAAAAATCATGAGCCAATTATCCGATTTCCATCGTGAGCGTGTCAGGGCCGTGCTGGCCTCCTCACCACTGATTCCGGTGATCGCCATCAACGATCCTGATGACGCCGTGCCCCTGTGCCAGGCATTGGTTGACGGTGGTATCAACGTACTGGAAATTACCCTGCGTACCGAGCACGGTGTCAAAGCTATTGAGCGGGTCCGCGAAGCCATACCTGACGCCTGGGTTGGCGCCGGAACCGTTACCGGAATCGACCAATACCGACAGGTAGAGGCGGCCGGTGCCCAGTTTGTGATTACACCGGGCGTTACCGAAGCTATCCTGGAATTCGGCCTGACTTCCGAAGTCCCGCTGTTGCCGGGAATCTCCACCATCTCCGAGCTGATGATGGGCTATAACCTGGGCTATCGGGAATTCAAATTCTTCCCGGCCGAAGTCGCCGGTGGCATTCCGGCCCTGAAAGCCTTCAGCGGACCATTCCCGGATGTCACCTTTTGCCCGACGGGTGGTATCCGTCGCGACACCGCCAGGGATTACCTGGCCTTGGGTAACGTCCAGGCGGTCGGCGGTAGCTGGCTGACACCGGCGGACGCCATTGCTTCAAAGGATTGGGCAAAAATTACCGAGATTGCCCGCGGGAGTCTGGAGGCTCTTTGAGAGTCAGGGCCGTCCATAGCCTTCTAGGTTAAGCAGTTGAGTTACCTGCGAACACATGTTTCGTTGCCCGTTTTTTTGGTATACATGGAGACACGGTGCGCAAATTTTGATGGCATCTACGCGCACACAGGCATTCCAATCGTCCCCATGTTAGAAGTGGAGTCTCTATCCATGCAGCCAAAAGACATCGTGGCTCAATTCATTGCTGATATCCGTGCCCAGCGCCTGGATGAGGCAAAGGCCCTGTTGGTGACTGAGGGATTTGAGTATGTGGGGCCGAATATGCGATTCCTCAGTCCGGACGATATGCTCGGCTACCAGTTCGGCATGTTTGCCATTCAGAAAGACCTGGTCCTCCGTCAGCTCAGTGCCGACGGGGAGCACGTGTTCGCGATTCTGGATTACCAGACCCACTTTGAACCGATCGGGGATGTGCGGCTGGCCGTCTGGTTTCGTGTCCGGAACGATAAAATCCAGACGGTTGAAGCCTTCTACAATGCCGCAGTGGTTGAAAACATGCTGGGAGGCAACCTGCCTTCAGCCGACTGAGAGCGGACCGGGAGCCCGCCTCAGGCGCGGGCGACTTCCGGTTGTGGTTTGCCTCCCGGAAATGCCAGGCGTAAGTTTTTCAGCCAGGTAGTGCCGAATTGGCGCCACAGGGATGCCCGGTTGTACGGCAGACCATAACGGGCAGCCACCGCCCGCACCCTTTGGGAGGCTTCCGGGTATCGATTGCTGCACATGTCAGGGAACAGATGATGTTCAATCTGGTGGCTCAGGTTACCGGACAGCACATGGAACAGGCTGCCGCCGGTAATATTGGCGGAACCGAGGAGTTGGCGAAGGTACCATTGTCCGCGGGATTCCCCCTCCACCTGATCGGGGGTGAAGTTATACACGCCTTCGGGAAAATGACCGCAAAAAATGATCATGAAGGCCCAAATGTTGCGCATGATGTTGGCGATGAAATTGGCGCCCGCCACCAACCCGAATACCAGCAAAGGTGATTCCGGCACAAAGAAGGAAATGGGCACCGCCACCAACGCCGCCAGTCCCGGCCACATAAGGTAGTCCTTACGAACCTGTCCCCAGATCTTGCGACCGATACGTTTTGCCAGCGGTTTGAACTCCGACGCTTTCTTCCGGCCTTCGACCACATCGATCAGAGCCTGTTCATGCAGCGCCACGCCTTCCTCAAAGAACAGCATCAGCAGAAGGAAATAAACGGGTTGGGGCAGATATTTAGGATGCCATTCCTGCAAAGGCGTTACCCGCATAATGCCGTACCCGACATCGAGATCCTTTTCCAGCACATTGGTCCAGGTGTGATGCACCACGTTGTGGGAATGCATCCAGCGGTCCGACGGGCTCATGGTGTCCCATTCCCAGGTGTTGGACTGGATATCGGGGTCCTTCATCCAGTCCCACTGCGCATGCAGGACATTATGGGCAATTTCCATATTCTCCAGGATCTTGGCGATACCAAGCATGAAGGTGCCCAGCCCCATGATCAGTAACGTTGCGGTCCAGCCGGCCAGTGCATGAGACCAGGCCGGCAGGAAGAACAGGCCCGCATACATAAACAAACGGCCAATCAGGGCCATGCTTCTCTGAGTCCGGATCAGCCCCAGAATGTATTGGCGATCGCTCTCTCCCCGGCTCTTCATGATGTCGTCGTAAATCGACTCCATTTCACGGCCGAATTCGTCGATCTGCTCATCGGTGAGATCCACCGGCAGCGGTTTCTTTGTAGCCATCGTCCGTACTCCTAAAGATCCAGTTCGCAGTCGCCAGCGGCGGCACACACACAGGTCTGCACAATGGCACCGGATTCATTCAACACTTCTCCGGTGCGCAAATCTCGCACACAACCTGAAAGCAACCTGGTATTACAGGTATGGCAGATACCCATACGACAGCCATGGGGCGGATTCATGCCGGCATCTTCGGCGACCCGCAGCAGGTTGGTTTCGCTGTCGGCGTCTACATCCAGGTTGCTCTGGGCAAAGCGGACTTTACCGCCCACCGCATCGTTCGGTATCTCGGCAAAATCCGCCCGAAAACGTTCGACGTGAAGTCGGCGGCTGAGCCCTGCCTTCTCATACACGTCTTCCAGCGCGGCGAGTAACCCGGGGGGACCACAGGCGTAGCAATCCCGCTCTTTCCAGTCGGGGCAGAGCGTTTCCAACTGCTCCTCACTGAAATAGCCTTGCGTCTGCTTCTGTTCACCAAGTTCCTGCGTGTGCACTTCGTGGAGGCGGTACTGCTTCTTATCCACCGCGAGCTGGCGCAGCTCCTTGCTGAAGATCACATCGAATTCGTGAGGTGCGTAATGGATGTGCACTGTATCCGGTAAACGCTCCTGGGCAACCAGGCTCCGTATCATGCTCATGGCCGGTGTAATACCACTGCCGGCCGTAATAAACAGGGGCTGGATCGGAGAAGCATCGGGCAGATAAAAATCGCCCTGGGGCAGGCCAATGGGTAAATAGTCGCCCACTTTGATATTGCGGACAATGTGCCGGGATACACGCCCGCCCTCGATAATCTTCACCGTGATGGTAAAGCAGTCATCATTACGCTCCGGCGGGGAGGAGATCGTGTAGGTGCGGGTATAGTGCCGGCCCTCGATGGGAATGCCGATGCGAACATGCTGCCCCGGCCGGTTCAATCGCCAGTTCACTCCTGGGCGCAGGGTAATGGTGCGGGCATCCTTGGTCTCGTCCCATACGTCCACGACCTGCGCCTGCATCTGGTGGGTACTCCAGAGCGGGTTGACCAGCTCCACGTAATGAGAGGTGCGCAAAGGAAAGGCGAACATGTCCAGAACGCCGGAGAGTTTCTGTCGCCAGTTGGTTTCTGGGTCTGGATTCTGCTGGGCTGGAGCTGCCATAACTACGTTACTCTGAAAGCGTGCATTGAAGCCGAAGCCGGGTTCCACATGATTTACTTCAAGCTAGTACACGGGTTCAGGGCCCACCACCTCTGGAGCGCCCACCAACGCCAGATGGCCTGATTAGCTATTAGCCGATATTACAGGTGGCGTCCTGGGGCGGATGTTTTCGGCGGTTGGTTGGAGGGGAGGGCGCTGAAAACTGGAAAAATGATCGTTGCGATCATGAACTGGGTGAATTTTTCCAGATCTAGTAATTTTTTAATTAAATCAGTGGCCTGAAAAATTTGCCGTGAGAGGGGATAGTAGTCTTTGTGATCATTTTTGTTTGGGGCGGCGACCAAGAAAATACTCGGAACTTATTGACCTGACGGGATTTTCTGCCTAGTTTTGGGTAATCATTGAATTGAGATATGAGTCGCTGGAAAAATGATCATGAAGACTCATATACAAATGTTACGTTTCGTCGTCGACAATGCATCGAGTATTTGAATGAATGTAGAAATCATCGGTGATCGCGAATTTATCACCTCCGTTCAGGAGCAAGACGGTGTTTGGGTGCTAATGGCAGGCCAATCACTTTATGCCCTACAAGCGGAGGGTGGCAGGGCTCTTCCTGTTTGGTCGTCAGCAGAAAAAGCAGAAGTGTTCGCCGAGAAGTTGAGTCAAAAAGGGCTGTCCCCAGTGTTCGTGCCGATGAGCAATTTCCTGGGTGCCGCCTGGTTGGGTTCGTCGAGCCTACAAATCGTCGATGTTTTGGCTTCGCCCCGCTACGGCCAAGAGTCCCTCACCTACACAGCAGAGGAACTCCGTGCCAGACTCAAAACGTAACAATACGCAGCAGTACGCGGCCTGTGGCCGCCGGACGTCCCTGACGGGCCGCCGCTGTGCTCCGCGTTAAATCTTCTGAGGAGTTCCGATGTCCTATGATGCTAAGACGAGAACCATAACCGTCAACCAAGACTCGGACTTTATTGTAGATTCTGGTTATTACTTTGTGGATACATTACGAAAGTTGGCGTTTACATCGAATGCCCCACCACAAATAAAATCGGATTGGCAGGTTATCGCAGCCTGGCTCGACAACGAAGGTCAAGAAGGGCTTTCTGATTATGATGGAGAACTAATTGGCACCGCGTGGAAGGCTTATTTGGGTGCCGGAATAGCTCCGTCCCGAGAGCTCCAGCCCTTATTCGATTCTGTGCATGAGCAATACAAGCGAGATGGCGTTGAATACGATTCCGCCAAACCACCCGTTGAGGTGAAGCGCGTTTTTGATCGACTACTGGCGACTGAAGCTGAAATTCGAGCCAATAGTAAAAATGATAGGAATGCTGAGAAGGATAGATCGGAACCGCCGCTAAAGAGCTTGCAGTCAGAGGGCAAAAAATCATGGTGGCGAAGGCAGAGCAGAAATTTCCGACGCTGGGCGTTCGTTTCAGTTGCTTGGCCAATTGCAGTATTCTTTTTCGTGGCAATATTTGATCCATTTAATAACGGAAGTTGGCGGTACATGGACGATGAAGAGTATATCCAAATGTTTACCGTAATGGCTGTGCCTTTCCTCACTGGTATCGTCAGTCATCTATACACCAAGTGGGTAAAGTAGTCTGGAGGTTTCGGAGGCGCCGGATTTAACAAATCAATCAAGTTCGTTCTGCACTTCCCCCACTTCAATAGACACGCATCGATAACTCCGCAAAGGGAGAAAACCGATGCCTGCGATCAAGACTGGCAAGAAAACCGAAAAGTACACCACCGAGTTCAAAGTCAAAGCTGTTGAGTGGAGTCACCAGGCTCACCGGAGTGTGAAGAGCGTTGCTGAAGCACTGGATATTCATCCCATGATGCTGTCACGCTGGCGTAAGGAGCACCGTGAGGGGAAATTCGCCATGAAACGGGTTAAGCGAGCGCCGGCTGAAGCCAAAAAGAAGATCAGTGAACAGGACGAGATTAACCGATTGAAGCGACAAATAGCCGAGCTTCAAGAGGAGAACGACGTCCTAAAAAAGTTTCAACGTTTTCAGGCCGAGGAACGACAGAAGCGTTCCGGTTCGCCTGGAAACACCGGCGAGAACACGGAGTAAAGGCCTTGTGCCGTCACCTGAATATCTCTCGCTCCGGCTACTACGCCTGGGTAAATCGCAAGCCCGGGAAGCGGGCCTCCGAGAATGCAGAACTGCTGCTTAAAATCCGGCGGATATTCAATGAGAGCGAAGGTCGCTACGGCAGCCCGAAAGTGTATCGCGCCCTCAAACGGCAAGGTCTCCGTGTGGGTGAGAATCGCGTTGCCCGCCTGATGCAGGTCTGGGGCATGAAGGCCCGAACTCACAGAATCTATCGCAGGCTACTTACCCGACGAGCGGTCCTAAAGGCCTGGCCGAACCATCGCCTGACCCTGGACAAACCAGTAGCGGTGAATCGGCAATGGAGCAGCGACGTTACGTACATCAAGATGGGCCGGAAGAACGTATTTCTTGCGGTGATTCTGGACCTTTACTCCCGCCGCATTGTCGGGTGGAAACTGGAAGCCAACCTGAATAGTGACTTGTCTCGTGGGGCTCTCAGGCAGGCTATGGCTGATCGTTCCCCGTCGCCAGGGCTTCTGCTGCATACCGATCGCGGAACCGAGTTCAGAGCCCTGAAAATGCGTGACATGCTGGCCCGCCATCAGGTGCGTCACAGTATGAGCCGTCCTGGATACTGCACGGACAACGCCGAGGTGGAATCATTCTTCAAAAGCCTGAAGGGAGAATTGCTCCATGCCACCAGCTACATTACGCTCCGCCAATTGAGACACCATATAAAACACTATATTGAACGCTTTTATAACACCGAACGGCTCCACAGTAGCCTTGGTTACCGGACTCCGTTAGAGTTCGAGGGAGCTAACTAATGGGGCGTGTCTATTTTTTTGGGGGAATACCATTCCGGCCGTTGGCCTCCACCGGACGCCCTGTACAGGGCGCCGCTTATCTTCGCGTTAAGCTTTCATGGCTCATAAATTTGGCCTTTTGCGTAGCGCTATACGCCATACCTGCTAGGCTTGTTCTGGGGCCTGCCATATCGTGTTGGTGGTCTGAGTTTTACGGAAGATTTAACACCAAATGGAGTACACAGTAATGACGGCACGTATCTTGGCATTGTTCTTTGTGGTCCTCTTTTCTGTAGGCGCGGCCGCTCACTCGGGTGGTACGGATGCGAATGGATGCCATACAAACCACAAAACCGGCGGTTACCACTGCCATTAAACAAGCATCCACGTAGGGCACGCCTCTGTGCCCTATGCTTCGAGTCAGCATAACCAATCGCTTAAGTACGTTACCGGCCTACGGCCGTCCACCGGACGTCCTTTAGCTTCGCGTGAAATTCTAAAAATAGGAAGGAAACAAATTTATGGCAGCAAGTTATGATCCAGCAGTAATCCAAGAGTTCGCTGACAGGCTGTACGCCAAGGCAAGCGGCATAATCCGATCCTATACGATTCTGGGAGTAATACTCCTTGGTTTCGCAGGGCTTGCGACAGGTGAGCCCATTTTGGGCGCAGTTGGCGCTGTTATTGGGGGCGTAGTTGGCTATTCCATGGGGAAAGAGAAAGCCTTCGCTCACAAGCTTCAGGCTCAGACCGCACTCTGCCAAGTGCAGATAGAAAAAAATTCGAAGTCAGCGTAGGCAACGAATTTAACAAGTGCGGTCAAGGGACGCTCCTAGCGTCGCGCCCCTGCCGCTGGCGTTAGTCTTACTTTATGAAATGGTTTCTGTATAAGAGTTTTTTAGCAGTTCTGTTACTAGTGCTTGGCTTTCTCTGCTTATTGCTTGCGTTTCATAGTTATACGAAAGTGAGAGACCTTAATGCGTGGGAGTTAATGACCGCAAAAATAGTTTCGACCCAAGTCAGAAAGGTAAGTGGTTCGAAAGGGGTTGCTTACTGTCCAGATGTGAAAGTTGGCTTTATGTTTGCGGGAGAAGCATATGAGTCAAAGCTTCAAATTTCCCAATTACCTTGCAGCCCTATCAAACCGATGGCGTCGAACACGGCGCGTAGCTTTAGTGTTGGCAGAGCTGTTGATGTTTATGTAAACCCGGAAGATCCAAGTGGCGTGAGGATTGAAAGCTACTCTTTGGGATGGGGATTCTATGTGACTTTGGTTACTGGTTGTTTTGCGCTCCTTTTTATGGCGTATCTTCCGTTCATAAAGCTAACCAAGGCAAGCAAGGGACGCGACTGACGTCGCGGCCCTGTCGCGAAACGTTAGGCAATAAAAGGACTCTCAGGAGCATTTGTGGTTGGCAGAAGTTCGACAAGAAAACGTTTCCTTCTGACAGCTGCCTGCCTGGTTGGTGCAGTCGCATTCTCGGTCGAATTTTTCGGTCTGTCAGGGCTCATGACTGCAGATTCATGCATGGGGAGCCAGGTAAGAAACGAAGGGCTTCTCTGTGCGATAAGGTCGCTGTTCGTGACTTCCTTCGGGCCTTATGGTGAGAAGGCCTTGTCCGCAGTGGGGAGTATTTTTCTGCTTTACTGTGCTTGGCACGTATTCAACATGGACGAGAAAGATCAGTAATGCCTAACCAACCGCTTAAGATTGTTCCCGGCCTTGCGGCCGTCCACCGGACGCCACTGACGTGGCGTCGCTTAACTTCGCATTAGGCAAGAACTAAACCTTAGGAATCTGAATGGAAAATCGTGTTCCACTGCCGACGGATAATATCTACAAGTTCTATGCCCTGTTCGGTCTTCTGCTGATTATTTTCTCAGTCGGTGCAATACTTTACGTGAATCAGTCAACCAACGACTTGGCTTTCGAGGTGGCCGTCGAATATGAAACGTTGAAAGCTGACCCGATGCGTTCTGTGGCGGATGAGGCCCGATTTACGGTACTAGAAAAAAAGCTCGAAATTGCGGGGTTAAACAAGAAGACTTTCATGTTTTGTCTTTCGGTGATCATCGCAGCCGGGAGCTTCATGGTCTGGTATGGATTTAAGAAATGGCACACCGAAGTTCAGCCCGTGCAAGACGAAATAGCAAGGTTGAGTCTCCTGAAGCTAAGACGAGAAGTCGGGGAAGACGGTGATGCCTAAACAAATCTTATAAAATAGGGAGTAGCCATCGATGGAATGGCGCAAGGACGATTACCTAATCACTGACGACAGATCCAAGGTGCAACTGGATGTCGTCCACCGCTTGCTTGCCGCAACCTATTGGGGTGGCCGCCGCCCTAGAGAAATCGTAGATCGCATGGTTTCAGGCTCCATCTGTTTCAGCCTTTACCATGGTTCTACACAGATCGGTTTTGGGCGGGCAGTCACCGATAGTGCTACTTTTACCTGGGTGGCGGATATTGTGGTTGAACCCGAATTTCGCGGTAGCGGTCTCGGTAAGTGGATCATGGAGTGTTTGCTAGTGCACCCGGCCATAAAGGGAACCCAGATGGTGTTGCAAACCCGAGATGCACAAGGGCTCTACGAGCAGTTTGGGTTCTCTAGAAACGGTGCTCTCATGAGCACCAAAGTCACTGATTTATAACAAGGCGCATCAATACGCGGCCGGTGGCCGCCGGACGCCCTTTTCATTGCGGCTGCGCTTCCATTACGAGGGCGCCGTTGTGCGCTGGCGTTATGTTTCTGAGAGGAAGACGATGTTTAAAGCCATTTTCTTTTTAGGATTTCTCGCGTTCGGCTTTGCCCTCAATGTGCATGCAGATGACAGCGCTAGAATTGATCGACTGGAGAAGCAAGTCCAAGAACTGAAGTTTCGGTTATCGAACCTAGAATCCCAGTTCAATGATCAAGATGAAGGCCAGGAATTCGTCGCGAATGGGGATGGCTGGAAATCAATCGCAAACTGGAGAAAGCTGACAACAGCGATGGGCTACGACGATGTTGAAAGGATACTCGGTACGCCTGAGCGAGTGGATGGAGGTAACGTGGCGCATTGGTATTATCCAAACCGCGCAAAAGTTGTCTTTATGCGTGGGAAAGTCGAGTCATGGTCGGAGCCAAGACAGTAATACATAACAAGTGACTGTGGTGTCAATTCCATAAATTAAGCCATTTCTGCCCGCCATACTTCCTGGTTTTTGATCATGGTATTGAGCACCACAATCATTTTTCTCATGCAGGCAATCAGGGCTACTTTTGGGGTCTTCCCTTGGGCCTTTAGGCGCTCGTAAAAGCGTTTAAAAACCGGATTGCATTGGATGGATGAGAGCATGGCCATGAACATGACGGTGCGAACCCTATGGCGACCTCCTCTTATTCTCCGCTTGCCATTGAGCTTGCCGCTGTCGCGGTTGATAGGTGCCACACCGACGAGTGCAGCGATCTCCTTACGGTTCAGCGAACCGAGCTCTGGAAGTTCGCTCAGGAAGGTGTAGGCAAGGACCTTTCCAACCCCAGGTACGCTGGTCATGATCTCCATTTTGGTCCGCCAATGATCGACTTTGGCGACCTCCTGCTCGATCTGTCGGGTGACTGCTTCGATCTGATTCTGAAGCATTTTGAGCAAGCTTTTGATCGACCGATGGAGGGATTTCGGCAGGATCTGGAGACGGTTTTTCTCCATGGTGGACATTTCCAGAAGCTGAGTGCGCCTGATCAGTAAGTCTCTAATCTTTTGGGAAGTTTTATCTGGAATTGGCTTGAACTCAGGCTTCAGTGTGGCGGCATATTGGGCAATGACCTTTGCATCTATCCGGTCGGTTTTGGCGAGTACCCCTATGGCCTGAGCGTAGCGCCGAACGCTGATGGGATTGACGATAATGATTGGCAAACCTGCTTGATGGCACGCTTGAACCAGGACGTGTTCATGCCGGCCTGAGGCTTCGACAACGATACGTTCGATCTCGTAGTTTTTGAGAATTCGGACGAAGCGTCGGATGTGTGCTTCGGTGTTTGGAATGGTGTAGAACTGCCCAGAGGGATGAAGGGCGATGTCCAGATTGGCTTTACCGACGTCGACACCGACATTGACTGGGGTTTGGATTTCCGTGTTGTTCATAATAAGCTGACTCTGCCTTGCTATACGGGCTCGAGGCCCCGATGACTGTTCGAGTTATCGCTTGAGAGTCATGCAGCGCTACACACTTGTTATCGGTCTCTCGAAAGAGGAGCCGGCCATGCATCGAGCTGCTGCATGAAGGCCCCCAGCGGCCACTGGGGGTGGGCCTCAATTTACCCAAACACGGCAGAAATTATCCATACAAGGCCAGGCACGGTGACGCCTACTACATTGCGGCTTCGCCTCCATTCTGTAGCCGCGCATGCTGGCTGGCGTTAGGCACAAGGGGTGCCCATGAAAGAGAGTGATTGGAAGAAGTTCAAGGTCATAAAGGAAAGAGCCATCGAGCGTTTTTGCACCCAGGCTCTTGATGAGTTTGGAGAGGTCATTTCCAACACCGACGAGCACGTTCACAATCGCTATCTGCAGCTCTACAAGCTTGTTCAAAACCGCGACAAGGAAATGTCGTTAATATTTGATGATCACAGCCGGTCCAATGCACCGATGCAGCTCACGGCAATTCGAGCAAAGGGCCTCGCTGATGAATCCTTGCTCGGAGAATTATCAGATGAATTTCGGGAGCAAACGGACCCCAAGCGGTTTGGTTGGGAGTAAAGTGCCTAACCAAGTGTTCCAGTTTGTTCCGGGCCGGACGGCCCTCCACCGGACAGCCTTGTCGCCGCTTCGCTCTGCCAAGGCTGCCGCTGAACAACGGCGTTATGCATTTATTTTGAAGAGGAGGTTGATTTGGACCCAGCAGTACAAGGCGCAATCATTGGTGCTTCAGCGGCTTTGTTTGGGGTTTTTGTCAGTGGCGTAGTGCAATGGTTTCTTGGCAAAGCTGAGGAAGGCCGAAGAAGAGATGAAGCGGCAGAATTGTTGATTTTTTATTGTCGACGGTTGCGCAAGGTTTTCGAAAACTTCACCGATGAAAATGAACTTCAAAAATGCCTTTCTATCGGTGTGTCCGTAAATAGTGATGACCTTGCTGATCTGGAGTTCGTACTTAATGAAATCTCGGTCAAACTTCCTCACACTAATTTGCTCCTTTTCGACCTGCGGCGCGTGTTGAAAAATATCAAAACCTATTCCAACAAATGGTGGGACGTACAAGAAAAGTTAAAAAAAGATGAGGGTAATGAGAAGGATCTAACGATTCTCGAGAGCTGGATAAAAACTGATGCCGCCCGAGGAAGCAAGGATGCGCATAGAGCAATTCAAGAAGCGTTTAAGAGTTTGAGCAAAGGTCGCCAAAAGGGCATTACCGACACAATTGGTAAAGACAGAAACTATGCATAACCAATAGCGTCAGTCGGACCGATTAGTTCCGCTGCGCTCCACAAACCGGCCGCTGCGCATGGCGTTAAGGGAATATATGGCAGTCGTGAATTTCAAAGCCGTTGGAGCAGGCGCGAGCGCATTCTTGATCTTTTATGCGGCCTTCACATTTTCTGTTGGCTTTGAGTATCAGGATGAACTCGGGAATATTGGCTTTTGGTTGCTTCCTATTTTCATTGCTCCTGGTTTCGTCGCAGGCGCCATAGCAAAACGCCACGGAGTCATTAACGGCGCAACGGTTGGGGTTCTGATAGGCCTCATCGCACTGGTCGTTTTTCTCTATCCATTCCAAGGTGAAACGTCAGGTGCAATTGGGGCAGCAACAGTATTCGGAGCCTCCGTTGTAGTTTTTTCGAGCCTTGGCGGGCTGTTGTGGCATGTGTACGCCGCACTCATTCGTGTTTTGCGGGGGAGCCCTTAACCAATTGTTGTAGTACGTTCCGGGCCTCCGGCCCTACACCGGACGCCCATTTCGCTGCGCTACATGGGCGCCGCTAAACCAAGGCGTTATAAATCAGGGAGTAGCCATCGATGGAATGGCGCAAGGACGATTACCTAATCACTGACGACAGATCCAAGGTGCAACTGGATGTCGTCCACCGCTTGCTTGCCGCAACCTATTGGGGTGGCCGTCGCCCTAGAGAAATCGTAGATCGCATGGTTTCAGGCTCCATCTGTTTCAGCCTTTACCATGGTTCTACACAGATCGGTTTTGGGCGGGCGGTCATCGATAGTGCTACTTTTACCTGGGTGGCGGATATTGTGGTTGAACCCGAATTTCGCGGTAGCGGTCTCGGTAAGTGGATCATGGAGTGTTTGCTAGTGCACCCGGCCATAAAGGGAACCCAGATGGTGTTGCAAACCCGCGATGCACAAGGGCTCTACGAGCAGTTTGGGTTCTCTGGAAACAGTGCTCTTATGAGCACCAAAGTCACTGATTTATAACAAGGCGCATCAATACGCGGCCTGTGGCCGCCGGACGCCCTTTTCATTGCGGCTGCGCCTCCATTTCAAGTGCGCCGTTGTGCGCTGGCGTTAGCCATTAAAGAGAGGTCCAGGATGACCCGATTAAAATATTGCTGGCTTTTCTTGATTGCAGTACCCGTCTTGAGTGCGTCGGCGGATACCGCCACCTGCATAGTCGAAATAGAGGACGTGACTGCTGCGGTGAAGTCCAATGCTGCGGCAAAGCGGACTGTTCAGTTTGTATTTGAACTCACGCCAAAGTCCGATGTGCAGCGGGAATACTTTCAACTTTCAGAGGGCTCCTACTCGTGCACGCTAGCGTTTTTTGATCTTGATTCCGGCACATCACTGTCGTGCGAAAGAACAGATGATCAGGGTCATACATACTTCCAGTCAGACCAGAGTGGAATCAGAGAGCATGCTGCTAGGAATAATCTAGTTTTCCGAGAGGGCAACTCACACTTTGTATTGAACGCTAGCTGCGAGTGATGGCTAACGAGGCCATTAAGTCTGTTCTGCACTTCGGCCTCCACCGGACGCCCTTGTCAGGGCGCCGTTTATTGCTGGCGATAGGCAATCATCACAATGAAATGGATAGTTCTTTCTTTGCTGGTTATTCCTGCCTTTGTACTAGCAGACCCCGAGGTGGAATTTCACCTGTGTTCTTCCTATGTGCAGGAGTCAGCCGTAGGCGAACAAACAGACCGTGGCTGGCCGGTTTTCATCAAGTTAACGGAACTTGGCGCCACGAGCTTTGAGAGATTTACGGAAACAAACGGCAGTGAAATGAGCCGCATTGTTGTCGGTGGTCGCGAGTTCATGAGGACGACAATATGGGCGCCAACACTTGGTGGAAACTTACGGGGAATATACAGATCCCGGGAGGTTGCTACGGCATGGCAGCGAACTTTGGCGGGCAAATTACCGGCTGCTCCGTGCGGTGCGAGGAACTGAGAAATTATCCATACAATGCCAGTCACGGCGACGTCTACTACATTGCGGCTTCGCTTCCATTTCGTAGCCGCGCGTGCTGAGCGGCGTTGGGCGTCAAGAGCTGGCCAAACCAACCGAGTGAACTATGACTGAAGGCATCGCCGTTACGAGGCTGCTTCCGAACATCTGCACTGACAAGATGGAAGAGACCCGCGACTTCTATGAGGAGTTGCTGGGTTTTGTTGTTGGCTTCGAGCACAAGGGCTGGTACATCCAGATGGCATCGTCCGAAAAGCCGGAACTGCAAATCGGTATCATGCGCCTCGACCATGAGTTCACACCACGCCCTTTTCAGCACCCAGCACAGGGCGTCATCATATCCGTGCAGGTCGAAGATATTGAGGCTACATACGCTGCAGTGAAGGCCCGTGGTTTCGAGGTGGCGCTCGACATCTGCGATGAGGAATTCGGGATGAGGCGGTTTATGGTCGCGGACCCGAACGGACTACTTGTCAACATGTTCTCGTTTCCATGAGCGCGCGCCCAACAAGTGCATTAAATTCGTTCCGGCCCGACGGGCCTCCACCGGACGCCCCTGACGAGTCATCGTTTATGCAAAGCGTTATGCATAGGGAGTGAATGCATGGTCTTTGAGCTACCTGCGCCGGAATCGCAAGACTCTGAGCCATTGGTTGGTTGTATTGAGGCTCGACGCAGCGTTAGGGAGTACACAAAGACACCGCTACCCATGGGTGTTTTGTCCCAATTGCTTTGGTCGGCCCAAGGAGTGACAGGCCCAGACCAAAAAAGAGCAACTCCATCGGCGGGTGGATTATATCCGTTGCACCTACAAATTGTGGTGCAGCGTGTATCAGGGCTTGAGCCCGGCACTTATGAGTATATGGCTGATAGCCATTCGCTGAAGCTTATCGGTGATCGTATTCCGGAGGACACCATGCAAGAGGTAGGTATTGGTAATCAGCCTTGGTTGAAGGATGCGGCTATCGTCATCGGAGTTACCGCGAAACTCGGATATGCGGTTCGGCACTTTCAACGTCAGCCACCCGAGGGAGAGCGCGGTGCTCGCTATGTATATATGGAAACTGGAGCTTTAGCACAAAATGTTCATCTTCAGAGTACGGCTCTCGGAGTTGGTTGTGTCCTGGTGGCCGGATTTGATGATGAAAGGGTTAAGGAAACATTGAGATTACCTTCAAACATGGAACCAACTGCACTGCTGTGTATCGGGCAAAGGCGGGATGTTTAACAGTGCATAACAATACGCGTCACGCAAATGTCCTTTACGCCGCTTCGCTCTGTAAAGGCCACCGGTGCGCTCTGCGTTATGAGTATTGGAGGAGTTGTGACGGAGAAACAGGAAAGAAAGGTGCTTGAAGAGCTCCTTAAAAAGGTTGATAGCAATAAACCTGCTGTCATTACGCGGTCTTGGTTCAACTGGACGCTATGGATTGCGTGCGTTCTTATTCTTCTTCTTTCCTTTCGGTGGTATGAATCAGCAAGCCATCCAGCGATTCTGTAAGGAGGTGGAGTCTTGGTTGGGATTCTGGTAGTTGGTATCGCCGTCATGCAGACCAGCGAGAAAAACTGGCTCGTCATCAAAAAATATATCGATACGTCGGCGATCGACAAAAAACTGGATGATTCAGCCACATAACCAGCGGCATCACGGCGACCGCTTGTCCGCGCCAAACCAGCGCATGTGCCGGGCGTTATAAATAGGAGAGGTTATGATCGACAAGATCGAGCAATGGATACACCAGGTTAATTCCTCCTACAAAGAGGTACGTCAGTCCTGCTCCGTCTTTGAAGAACACTTTAAAGGCTTCTATTCGCCCGACTTCCTCAACACAGCATTTTTCGTTGTTACCGACGAAATTCCGAAGCCCGATTTTCCCGAGTTACGGGAAGCGGGTTTGGGAGATTTCATCGACATGGATGTTGGAGGCATTACGTACAATGACACCTATTATGTGAAGAAAAGTGCAGCGAACGAGTTGCGACTTCACTTCCATGAATTGGTTCATGTGATTCAATGGCGGGAACTCACCCCTCAAGGTTTTGTAGAGCGCTACATTCGAGAGATTCAGGATTTGGGGTACGACGAAGCTCCGCTGGAAAAAATGGCTTACGCTATAGACAGGCATTATCAGAAACAGGGGCAACATCTCAGTGTGGAGCAGTTCGTCCGGGAGAATTTATGACACATATGAGCCTTCTCGGAATCAACAGGCAATAGTCATTTTTTTGGCCGCGCCAACGTGAGGTTCAGGAGCAGCGTTCTCGCATGATAGAAATGCCATCGTTTGAACAAGACCACTGGGAGCTGGGAAGTGCAGAGGAATCGCACGCGAAAGCACCAGACACATTCTGGATTCCTGAACTCGCCGCACGGAAAAGTCTAAAGAGAGGTGACGCTGAGAAGTTACTGTTTCAAATTGAATTTTTGGATGAAGGCGGTGCTCCATTTATTCAAGTGGAAAGAATGTGGGTTATCGTATCGGAGGTGATCGGGGACAGTTACATTGGCACTTTGGATTCCAAGCCTGCCACCGTTGAGCCAGAGGACGATGTGTATTTAGTTTTTGGTGCGGAGATTCCGTTCAAGGCTGAGCATATTGCTGATATCGGTGCACCACCCGAAGATTATGTAGAGTGGCAGCTTGGTCAGCCACCAGAGAGAGTTTGGAATCGTTAACCTAATCAGGCCAGTCACGGCGACGTTTGCTCCAGTCCGGCTTCGCCTACATTCCGTAGTCGCGCATGCTGGCGGCGTTAGAGTTCCGAGTTACCCATGAAAGAGAGTGATTGGAAAAAGTTCATGACAGGCAAAGTTGAGCTTATCCTCATCACATACTGGGATAAGCTGGAATCCATCAAGGCGTTCGTCTTGACGTACGTACTCAAAAGCGTACAATTGATTAAAAGTTAAACACGCAAGAGGTGCGTCATGACAGGAATTACAGCAACTGAGGCGCGCAGCAACCTTTATCGGTTGATTGATGAAACAGCCGAGTCACACCAACCAATCGTCATTATGGGTAAGCGGAACAAGGCCGTCTTGGTATCCGAAGAAGACTGGTCGGCTATTCAGGAAACACTTTACCTGCTCTCCGTGCCAGGCATGCGGGAGTCTATTCGCGAGGGGATGGATACCCCAGTGGATGAATGCGATGAGGAGCTGGACTGGTGACATGGAAGTTGGTTTACACCAAGCAAGCCCAGAAAGATGCAAAGAAGTTGGCCTCCAGCGGCCTTAAACCAAAAGCCCAGGAACTGTTAGCGCTGATAGCTGAAGATCCGTACCGCAAACCGCCTCCGTTTGAGAAGCTCATTGGTGACCTTGCGGGGGCCTATTCACGCCGAATCAATATTCAGCATCGTCTGGTTTACCAGGTGCTCGAAGACGAGCAGGTGGTGAAAGTTCTCAGGCTCTGGAGCCACTACGAATAATGCATAATCCGCCGCATCCTGGTGAGTTCATTTGGTAGGTGTACCTCGAGCCTTTAGGCATCAGTTCTCGTCAGCTTTCTTCGAGTCTGGGGGGCACCCTCCACCTTGTCTCGGCTGCTCAAAGGGGATAGCGGTATCAGTCTGGAAATGTCTCTGCGGTTATCGAAGGTTCTTGGGCGTACTCCTGAAAGTTGGCTCGCGATGCAGGATATGTACGATCTTTGGGTGGCCCGCAACACGGCCAACCTGGATGACATTCACCCTCTGGACCAACGAGAGCCTCCGATATGGAAATGAAGGAACTCTGATGAGCTTGAAAAATCACTTTGAATTGCTGGCCGCCTACAATCAGTGGATGAACTCGAAGGTCTATGAGGCTGCGGGACATCTCTCTGCAACAGATTTGGCCAAAGATCGGGGGGCCTTTTTCGGCTCCATCCTGGGCACCCTGAATCACATCCTCGTTGGTGACATTATCTGGCTCAAACGATTTGCCACCCATCCGTCCTGCCTGAACTCGTTGCGGGAAGTGGCTGATCTTCAAAATCCGACCAGGCTGGATCAGATACTCTTTAACGATCTTGGTAGCTTGTCTGAGCAGCGGATCTGGTTGGATCGTCAGATTATCAACTGGATAGCCGAGCTGTCCGAAGGCGATCTGGATTTCGTTCTCGGCTACCACAACATCGAAGGGATTCCTGCCAATAAACGATATTCGAGCCTGGTTCTGCATTTCTTTAACCATCAGACTCACCATCGGGGGCAAGTTTCTACTTTACTGTCACAGATGGGTGTGGATATCGGGGTTACCGACCTCTTGGATCGGATTCAGGAGACCCTGGCTCAAGTGGGCAAGTAGGTGAGGAAACGGGTCATGTTGGCCCTTTCAAGGGTAACAGGAGCATGTAAGCCGTTCTTCTATGCAGGAATTTTAAAGAACATTTCGATCTTGTTGAATGTTCGAGGAGGGCTACTCTGTTGTAAGTACGCATTAAATACGCATCTATGCGTCGCTGTCGGGCAACGTTCCAGGACGCGAATCATCTGCATGGAGGCATATTATGGCGGACAGGGATTTCTACCTGCGTATCGAGGCAATGGAGGATTACAGCCCGGTTGAGCCGGACCCCTTTGCCATTCCCCCCATTCAGTACAAACGCGACGGCATGCACTACATGGGGCACCCCATGGGGGTGATCCCGGATGCCGAGCGTGATGCCCGCGCACTGCGCGCGGTGACCTTCCGTGAGTATCAGGATGCCGATTACCTGATTCCTCGCACCAGCAAACTGGTCCATGCGGACATTAATGAACCGGTGTGGAATCATCGGGTGCCCGGTTGCGTGCTCTATGCCTACGTTGGCGATAACGTTCGCATCCACGTGCATAATGCCGACAATCGCCCCCATTCGTTTCATATCCATGGTATCGAATATGGCATCGATTCCGATGGCGCCTGGCCGATGGGGACCCAGGCGGCGGATGGTCGCCGATCCGATGAGATCTGCCCGGGAAAGTCCTGGACGTATATCTATCAGGTGCGGGAAAACATGATCGGTGCCTGGCCGTTTCACGATCATTCCTCACACGCCTCCCATGGCAGCTCCAAGCTGGGGTTGTTTGGCGGGATCATCATTCGCAAGCGCCCGTTTCGCTGGCCCATTCCGCTCCCGCTGCCGGAACGTTTCCCCGACATGGTGTACAAGGGACTCAAGTTGCCGTTGTGTGCGCCCGCCAAGAAGCAGGCGAAACCGGCCAGGAGGGACCCCCGCACACCCCTGCGGGCCCGTTTGACACGGAGGCAGGAACTGCTGCTGCAGAACCAGTACGAGGACTTGCGGGAATGGCTGATGCGCGACCTGCGCCTCCGGTTCTGGCCACGACCAGACTGGAATACGCTGCACGTGCCGTTTTTCCTGCACCAGATGGTCAGCGACCAGGCCAAACCCGCATTCGACAGCGGCGATATGGAGGAAAACGGCGCCGGCACCTTTGACCACACCTTCGACGATGCCGGCAGCTACGAGTATTTCTGTGCCTACCACCCGGCAATGACCGGTACTGTGAATGTCGTCTCCGGTGCGCCGGCCACTGCCACGGTCAACATCCTCGATGCGCCGGCAATGGGCTTCTATCCGGACTCCATTGATGTCGCGCCTGGCGGCACGGTTACCTGGAACAACCTGAGCATGCAGCACCACACCGTGACATCGAGGGACGGGGCGGCGCTGGTCACCCACTGCATCAATGGCCGTGGGTTTGTGGGCAATACGCCCACCATCATTGCGCGTGCCGGGCAGAAGATTCGCTGGTACGTGTTCAACCTCGATTTTGGCCACGAATGGCACAATTTCCATCCCCACAACATCCGCTGGGAACTGGCCGGTGAGAATCACGATGTGCGCTCCGTTGGGCCGGCGGAGTCGTTCACTGTCGACACGGTGGCGCCACCGGCGCTGATCCTGCCGGAGGAGGTTGCGGCAATCCAGGACGCCGACGACCGCCCACCCGACGCCGAGAAAGTGCGGTTGATGGGGGACTTCCTGGTGCATTGCCACGTCCACCACCACATGATGAATGGCATGATCGCGGTTGTGCGATCCTACAAGGATGTGTGGCTTACCGAATCCATGAAGGAGACCTTGCTGGCGGAAGGGCGTATTCAGCTATTCGATGATAGCAACCCCATACCGATGGCTGAGATGGGATACTGCGACAAGCTCAGCCCCGGAACCTGGGAGGAGCTGGAGGTCGATCCGGAAGTCACCTTCATGCACGCCTGCCTGCTGCCCGATACCAACAAGGTGCTGTATTGGGGCTATACCCGGGCTGACCAGTCCCGCCTCTATGATCCGCCGGGGCCAACGGTTGCCGAGCCCTCGCCGCAGCCGGCGGCGTTGCCGGGCATGGACAGCGACCTGTCCGACCTGTGGTCGGCGGCCCACGCCTTTATTCCCGACGGTCGCGTGCTGGGACACGGCGGCTTTGCCGGCCCCGGCGGCAACTATGTGAATGCCTTTGTCTTCGACCCGGCCACGGAACAATGGTCGCAGACCGGGTCCACCGCCGAGCCACGGTTTTACGCCACTACCCTGACCCTGGCCGACGGTCGCATTGCCACAATTTACGGCTCCGCCTCGAAATCCCTGGAGATCTGGGATTCCGCCAGTGGCACCTGGAGCGCGCCGGTTGATTTCCCGGCGGCGATGGACCACCACCAGTATTACCCATGGACCTATCTGCTGCCGGACGGCCGGCTGTTCATCGCCGGCCCCCACGATCCGACCCACCGCTTTACCATCGAGCCCATCGGCGGCCTGGAAACCTATGCCACGATTGCCGGCAACCGGAGCACCGGGGGAGAGAAGGGCACCTCGGTGCTGTTACCGTTGCGGCCACCGGATTACGCACCCCGTGTGGTCGTCATCGGTGGTAATACTGCCCCCGCTCGAAAAACCGCCGAGCTGATCGACCTCTCGGAGGCGATGCCGGCTTGGCAAAGCCTTCCGGATCTGAACCTGGAGCGGGCGGAGCAGGTGAACTCCGTATTGCTGCCAGATGGGCACGTGCTGGTGGTTGGCGGTGCCAATGCAGTAGCCGGGGGAGGCGCGGTGGAGCTGCTCGATGCCGACGATGTAGCCAGCGGTTTCACGCTGGGGCCGGTGATGACCCACCATCGCGGATACCACTCCGCCGCGATCCTGTTGGCCGACGGCAGTGTGCTGGTTGGCGGCGATCCCAATTCGGACGTGTTCGAGCGTTATCTGCCGGGGTATTTCGAGCGGCCACGGCCGACGATTGCCAGCGCACCGGCCAGCGCCGCCCACGGCGCGACGATAACCGTGGATTCGCCGGAAGCGGCGGATATCGTGACGGTCCACCTGCTGGCCCCGGGGGCGGTCACCCATGGTTTCAATATGTCGCAGCGCATTGTGGAGTGCGCGTTCACCCTTGACGGTGCTGCCCTGCAGGTGGAGCTCCCCCCAAACGGCAATATCGCGCCGCCGGGGGCCTATCTGCTTTTCATTATCGACGATCAGCGCGTGCCATCGGAGGGACAATGGATAACCATCAACTGATCCGTAGACTGTTGTACCTGGCGATTGTCAGTGCGTTCATGGTCTCCGGCTGCCGCCCCACGTTTGATCCGCCCATACAGGATACGACAGGGGAAGGTGGCGGCGCCGGGGATGACTACACCGTTCAGTGTTCCGGCTGGTTCCCCGACTGGATAGCGCGGGCCGCGCCACCGGGTGATGTGGAGGCGTTTCGCCTGGCTCAGGGGTATCCCCTTGGCGTGCCGGTAGTGAACGACGACGGCGAGATTACCGGTTGGGATCCACTGTCCCCATTTGACAGTGCACCCTGGCTGGCATTTGATTTCACCGATCCGGCCGAACGGGCTTCATACCTTGAGGCTTTGAAGGACTACGCGCTATCAGACCTGGTGCCCCATGATTTCGTGCCGCAAAACCACACCCTGGGCAAGAAACGCTGGTACCACGTACCGATGATGACCTCCGGCTTCTTCCCCGCGAGCCCCGCCATGGGTTGACCCGCGAACGCGGGCTGCGGGCATCCGAGCAGTCGTGGCTGTCCTCTGATGTGGGGGCCTTTGGTATTGGAATGTACAACTGGCACGGCGGCTACACCATCGGGCAGGTGTTTCACGACCCGGAGCCGAGCAATGCCGATGCCGGCGAGTCGCAGTTCATTGACGGCACATTGGTGGTCAAGGTGTTGTTCGCCGAGTACGATCCCGCCGCCATTGTTGGCCCCGATCCGTTGGCCAATGCGCCTGCCTGGCAGATTCAGGACCCGTTCTCGGCGTCGAACGCCACCTTCGAGGTACGACTGATCCAGATGGATATCGCGGTGAAAGACCCGCGTTCCACCGACACCGGTTGGGTGTTCGCCACTTACGTGTACGACGAATCACTGCCTGCAGCAACACCGCAACAGCGCTGGTATAACCTGACTCCGGTGGGGCTGGCTTGGGGGAACGACCCGGACGTCACCTTCGATGGCGACCCCGATCTCGATGAGACCTGGATCAACCCGGCGGTACCGGCTCCGTTCGACGGTCACGTTGGCTTGCATGGCCGCCTGAACGGTCCGGTGGACAATCCCCAGTCCGCCTGCATGAGTTGCCATTCCACGGCCCAGGTTAGGGAGGGCCAGACCAGCGTGGGCGCTTACACCGCCGCGAGGATGGTGCCGGACAACAGTTGCAGCGCCACCGAACGGCAATACTGGTTCCGCAATATCGCCGGCAGCGAGCCGTTTGGCCAGATGACCGAGCCACCGGGTTATTGCGAACCGGAAGCTCCGCCGGTGGCATCGCCGCCGATGCGCGCCCTGGACTACTCCCTGCAGGTTCAACGTGGGCTGGTTAATGGTGTCGCCCTCAATCACGCCAACCCGTGTCTTGGCCATATTCCGCCGGACCACCTGCCGGACGCCGAGCGGCGCCGAATGATGATGGCACTGAAACAGGGCGACATCGAGCGTAAACGCTGGGTCGAGGAAAGCGTTCGCTCGCCGCTGCCACAAGCGCTACGAGCGGTGGACGAGCTACCGAGCTGGAACGCCGTGGGGATGGAGCCCGATCCTGAGATCAAGGAAGTTTATCCGGGACGTTAGTCGATTACGTGGCGCCTCGTTCGACTACCGGATACGAGAAGACAAAACAGGAGGATGAAGCCATGCGGAAAGTGATTGTCGGCGCTTTCGTTTCACTGGACGGCGTTATGCAGGCACCCGGCGGGCCCCACGAAGATCCGACCGGCGGATTCAGCTATGGTGGCTGGGTTGCACCGCTGGCGGACGAGGTGTTCGGCGAAGAAGTTGGCAAGATGTTCAGTCAACCCTTCGACCTGCTGCTCGGACGGAAGACTTATGAGATCTTCGCTGCGCACTGGCCGTATGCCGAGGAGGGGCCTGATGATTCCATCGCCAGAACCTTCAATTCGATCACCAAGTATGTTGCGACCCGAAAGGGCCTGGATCTGACCTGGAAGGGCTCGGTGGCCCTCCATGATGCGGCGGCCGATGTCGCCAGGCTGAAGCAGGAAGACGGGCCAGCGCTGATCACACAAGGCAGCACCGATCTGATCCGGACGCTGCTTGCGAATGACCTTGTCGACGAAATCAATATGTTCACATTCCCGATCGTGCTTGGGGGCGGTAAGCAGCTGTTTGACGACGGTGCGAAGGCGGCGGCTTTCAAACTGACCGCCCATAGCGTTTCTCCTAACGGAATTGTGATCGGGCAGTATGTGCGCGACGGTGCCGTGAAAACAGGCGACTTTGCCATGGACCCTCCGACCCCGGCGGAAGTCGCGCGGCGTGAGAAGATGCAGCGAGAGGGGTAGTAGGGGGCTCTGCTATTTTTATGGAATAAACCTTCTCCCCAACCGTCCTCCTGATGAAAGCCACCCGATAAGGGTAAATCAGGAGGACGTAACCATGAAAAAACATCTACTGACTATCGCAATCTGTTCCATTCTCTCCACCAGCGCTCTGGCTGCTGAAGGCTCCGGCGCGGCTAATGCCAGCGCGGAGGCCGAGGCCAACATGAGCGCCGAAGCCAGCACCCGCAATGGCGCTTCCACCAACGGTGGTGCGTCGGCCAATGCGGAAGGCAATGCTGACGGCGAAGTGGCTCGTGATGACGCCTCCGAGCGCAGCGAGGCAGTCAGTAGCCAGGCCCGCCAGAGCGCCAATCAGGCAGTAGACGCTGGCGTTGAAACCGGCCAGAAGGCTCGCAGCACCGCCACTGCCTCTGCGGATGCGGCCGCCGATAAGGCCGGTGAAATACGCCAGCAGGCGCAGGAGCGCATGAACGAGGCGCGAAATGCCGAGATTCGGGCTGAAACCCATCAGCAAATTGGCACGTCTGTGTCTGAAAGTGTCAGGAGTGAAGTACAGAACACCGTCAAGGGAACCGTAAGAGGTTCCAGTAGCGGCGGCGCACTGTAACGATTCACTCCCGATCGGCCGGGCCACCGTGCCCGGCCTTCTTTCAGCTGCCAACAAGGAGCAGACATGCAATCGATTCCACGCATTTTGATTTTTCCCCTGGCATTTGGCATCGCTGTGCCGTCGCTGGTGGCTCAGGCTGAGGAACATGCCCGGTTGAACGGTCACCTTGAGGGCGGTTTCGAATATGACAGCAATGTGACCGTGGATGAACTCAACACCTCTTCCGATCAAAGCGATGAAGCCTGGGTGTTTGATGCCGGCCTTGAGGGAGTGCTGAAACCCGCCAAGCCGCTGAACGTGACCCTCGGTTATTCAGTGGCAGGCAGGCGATACCAGAGCCTGGACCAGTTCGATCAGGATATTCACTTGCTGTCGGCTGATATCAGTTACGACTTTGACCCGG
This sequence comes from Marinobacter sp. NP-4(2019), assembly GCF_003994855.1. Classification (NCBI taxonomy): domain Bacteria; kingdom Pseudomonadati; phylum Pseudomonadota; class Gammaproteobacteria; order Pseudomonadales; family Marinobacteraceae; genus Marinobacter; species Marinobacter sp. NP-4(2019). The sequence continues at coordinate 2,717,704 of NZ_CP034142.1, read as the reverse complement.
TAACCGTTGGCACCAGCTATCACTATTCCCACGCGACCCTGGGGTCGGACCCGTTTCTGGATTTCCGGCGGGCCAGCATCTACCTGGGGCGCCTTATCGGGGAAGACGTGTATCTGCTGGCCAGCCTGCAGGACAAGAGCAAGGACTTTGACGACAGCGATGCCCGGGATGCGGACATTCGCGGTGTCAGCCTGGACTCGTTTTTCTTCTTCAATCAGGCCAGGAGTCACCTGGTGCTCGGTCTCGATGGTGACCGCGAGGATGCCGAGGCGGACGCCTATAACAATGACCTGCTGCGGGTCCGGGTGGCACTGGTACATAAATTCACTCTGGGTGGTGAGGAAAACAGGCTGCGCCTTGGCTGGCGCTACGAGGACCGCAAGTACGACGAGGTCACCGTAACCAGCTCGGATCCGTTGCTGAACGACCCTCTGACCGGTGACCTGACGGAGCGTTCGACAAGCAGACGGGCGGACCGGGCGCGTATTCTGGAGGCGAGCTGGCGGATTGGTCTTAATGAGGTGTTCAGCCTGGAGCCCAGCATTTCATGGGGTGATTACACCTCCAATGTGGACTCCGCTGACTACGACAAGACTGTAGCGGGAGTTACGCTCAGGGCCGGTTTCTGACCGGTCCTTGTCACAGGTCGAGGAAGCCGTGACCGAAGCTGGTGTCACGGCCTCGCTCGCCCAGATCCCTGGCTTCTTCAGTCAGGGCATTGATGGCCTGTTCTCCCGACTGATCGCCTCGGCGGCAGGCGAGGGCAGCGGCGACCACCGGTGCCGCCAGCGAGGTGCCGCTGTCGACGACCATACCGCCATCGGGGTGCGCCACGGCAACGGACACCCCGGGGCCGGCGAACAGCACCTGCTCCCCCCTGTTAGCCCATCGGTAGAGCTCGCCTGAGGCGTCCACTGCCGTCACACCCACCACCGTCTGATAGGCCGCCGGATACAACGGCGGGGCAGCAGGCCCCTGATTACCGACGGCCGCCACCAGCAAGACGCCCTGTGCCCGGAGGGCCTCCACCGCAGCGGCGAGCAGTCGGTTATCCGGGCCTGTCAGGCTGATGTTGATGACAGACAGATCCTGATTGGCCAGCCAGTTCAGTCCTTCCAGCAGATGCCCGAGGGTAGCCCCGGACAGGCTGCGTTCCCGGTCATAGAATACCGATGCGTTGAACACAGTGGCCTCCGGCAGCCGGGCAGGCCACTGGTCCTCGCGGCTACCCACCATCAGGCTGGCGACGGCGGTGCCATGGTCCCTGGGTTCCCGAAGTTCACCGTTCACATCGGCCAAAGCCAGAAAGCGTTGCTGCACGATCTGTGCGTTTCTGAATACCGGGTGGTCGGTGGCAATGGCGGTATCCACCATTCCGACGCGAGCGGGCGTAGAACAAAGGCTTTTCCACTGCGGAATGTCGGCATCGGGTCTGGCTGCTTCTGACCCGGCCTGAGGTTCAAAAATATGGTTCCGGTCCAGCCGGTCGGCCAGTTCCGGTAAAGCGTCTTCCAGGGCGGCACGGGAATCCAGTTCAGGTCTGACCTGAAAGCGGGCTACGGTCATCCCCAGCCCGGACAGCTCGCGGCGTTCCAGAAGAGTGATCCCCGGCTGGCTGAGACTGTCAATGTCCGAGGCCGTGCCTGTGACCAGCCACTGACGTTCAACGGCCCGGAAACCATCGTCCAGCACTACATCATTGAACGCTTTTTGTCCTGTGGTCGTGTTTATTGAAAGTGCCCGGGGCAATTCGGCAAGCCGCTCCCTGACGCGGTTGGCTTTTGCCTCAGCGCGTTTCTCAAGGCGTCTGTCCATGGCCCGCTCTACCACCCGTCCCGCTTTCTGTTCCACCTGCCGGGTGATCTGGGTTGCCTGGGTATCCGGGAGACTGCCTCCACCCAATGCCAGAGCTGGTGCGGCAAGCGAATAGAGAGCAATAACAGGGAGCAAGCGTGTCATTAAGTGAGCTTTCATCGTGCCAGTCCGGATTTGCGTGTGTTTCATAGGTTACAACGGCCCGGTGCGGAAAAAATTCCCTGGTTGATGGAATAAACCCGTTGCCAATCCGTTTTACAGATAACACCCATTGAAAAAGAAGGCTATGCAACAGGAAATCACTGAACTTCTACCCAGGCTCCGACGATTTGCCTATTCGCTGACAGGCTCCATGGCCGATGCCGATGACCTTCTGCAGAATACGGTTGAGCGTTTGCTGACCCGGGGTACCCCGGACGACGCCGATCTCACCAAGTGGGCATTCAGGGTTTGCCGTAATGTCTGGATAGACGAATGTAGGGCCAGAAAGGTTCGCCGGGAAGCGGCAGAGCACCCGGAGCTGAGTGATGGTCAGGTGGTGAATGGCGAGCATCAGACCACCAAATCGATTGAATGGAACCGGGTGGATGCAGCCATGGCCCGGCTGCCGGAGGATCAGCGCCAGATCATTTCCCTGGTGGCGATCCAGGGAATGCCCTACAAGATTGTGGCTGAAATCCTGGAGGTACCCAGTGGCACGGTAATGAGCCGGCTGGCCCGTGCCCGGGCGGCACTGAGTGAGGCATTGTCGCCTGCAACCATGAGGACCGATTCATGAACATAACTGACGAAACCCTGTCGGCTTTCCTCGACAACGAGCTGAACGACGCAGAGATGGAGGTGGTCCGGGACCATCTGGCGGAGAATCCGACACTGGCAGACCGTCTGGCGGAACTGGCATCGGTGGATGCCGAGCTGCAGGCGCATTATGGTTCGATTGACGATCGCCCAGTGCCGGCTTCGATAATCCGAATGCTCGAAGCGGAGTCTCCTGAAAATGCCGCGCCCGCGCAGGATCATGTAGTTGTGTTTCCGTGGTGGCGCAGGGTCAAGGGGCACACCGGTAAGGCGATTGCTGCTGCGGTGATCGCAGGGGTGGTGATGACCCAATGGCTGACCCAGCCATCCGACGGGGAGCCGGCGTGGCCCGCGATAGTGGACATTCTGAATCATCAACCCAGCGGCGAGGTCTATCATCTTGATAGTGAGACAACACTGACACCGAGGCTGACGTTCCGGAGCCAGGCCGGCGAATGGTGCCGCCAGTTCCGTCTGGACATGGAGGCCTCTGCGTCGGAGCAGATTGCCTGTCGCAGTGATGGGGGCACCTGGGAACGTGTGGCGCAGGTGGAAGCCGAACCCGCCGCCGCACCCGATACCTATCAGACGGCCAGTGGCGGAAGCGCACTTGACCAGACGCTGGACCGGATGATGGCGGACGTTCCGATCGGACCTGATGCCGAGCGTGCTTTGATTCAACATGAGTGGGGTGCCCGGTAAGAGCATGAGCTAACGGTCGCTCTTGGCTGTACCGTTTGCCATAAATGATGTGATTTGCGAACGGTGATTCGTTACGGCCAGTAGCGTAAGTTCAGGTTTTTCAGGCAGGATAGGCATTGCTTCTCATAACGTGAGTAATGTTGGAGATGGATAACCTGAACTTTCGCCACCTCTACTATTTCTGGGTGATTGCCCGCAATGGCTCTATTGTTCGTGCAGCTGAGAATCTTGAGCTGACCCCCCAGACCCTTAGCGGTCAGTTGGCTACATTTGAATCTGCTTTGGGCAATGCCCTTTTTCGTCGAGCCAATCGATCGCTGCAGCTGACCGAATTCGGGCAAACCGTGTTCAGTTACGCGGACGATATGTTCCAGACTGCACAGGCGCTGACGGATGTGCTTCGGCAGCCACCGGAGAACAGGCCCCTGAGCCTGTCCGTTGGCATTGCCGCATCTATCCATAAGTTGATTGCCTACCACTTGACCGAGCCCGCTCTTTCTCTTTCCCGAGAGGTGCGTCTGAGCTGCCGAAGCGGAGATACCACGGAACTGTTGAAGCGTCTTGGCCAGCGGGAGCTGGACATCGTACTGACTGACCGGCAGCCGGCATCTGCGGAGGCGGGCCATTTTCGCAGCCATCGTTTGGCGAGTTCTTCCATGTCGCTATTCGCGGCCCCGGATCTGGCCGCCAGTCTGTCGGCGGATTTCCCCGCCAGCCTTGACCGGCAACCGTTTCTGGCGACATCCCTCGATGCACCCTATATCAGCGCTCTGATGAATTGGTTTTCCAGCCAGAACATTCGGGTGAAAGTGGTGGCGGAGGTGGATGATAGTGCATTGATTAAGGTCTTTGGCCGGGAGGGGCTGGGTTATTTCGCGGCACCCACCGCCATCAGTGAAGAAGTATGTCGGCAGTACCGGGTGGTTCACGTCGCCAGTATCCAGGAGGTGAGGGATAACCTGTATGCAGTCACACGTGCCCGGGGTAGCCACAACGCGGCTGTGGCGGAATTGCTGAGAGAACGACCGGAGCTGGACGATAAGATCGAAAAAACCGAATAAAAAACCAGAAAAAACTATGTTCCTTTCGATTTATTGATTGTGGATGATGGCATTGTGTTCCACAGAAGGAGAACCGGCCATGAAAACGATTCACAAGTTTCGTCTTGAGAGCGGAAAAGAACCCAATACTCTGAAGCTCCGAAAGGGGTATCGTGTGGTTCGCTGCGAGTACGTGGTACCTCAGAAAGGTGTTTACCTTTGGGTGGAACAGCCCTTGAACGTCGATATACCGGTGGTAGAGCGGCAATTTCTGGTGGTGTATTCGGGCGATCCGGTACCGGCCAGTTACCAGTACCTGGATACCGCACTCGATCCGTTTGGCCCCGAGGCCTACCATGTTTTTGAGGTGGCCGAGGCCACAACCGATTCAGATCCTGTGACGAAGTCTCAGGTAAGTCCTGTGCTGTTCCGGCCAGCCTATCATCAGGCGGGATCTGCGTAGATTATTCTGATTTTAAAGAGGGCCCTGCGGGGCCCTTTGTTTTAGCGGAGTTTGATAGAAATGCCTGACATCATCGTGATGTTCTTCCTGCTCGGCGTGATTGCCGGAACCTTACGTTCGGACCTGACGATTCCCAAGGCAGCGTACGATGTTCTCAGTCTGCTGCTGATGCTGACCATCGGCCTCAAAGGTGGCATGGCCCTGCACGGTAACCTGCATTGGGGACTGGTGACTGAAGTGTTGGCAATCATGGCGCTGGGTTTTGCTATTCCCCTTGCGCTGTTTCCGATGCTACGGCATCTGGTTCGTTTGAATGTGGCGGATGCTGCCAGCTTTTGCGCTCACTACGGATCCGTAAGTGCGGGTACCTTTGCAGTTGCGTTGGCCTGGGTTGAGGCCCGGGGATTGGCAACCGGAGGGCAGGTTACCCTCTATCTGGTGTTGCTGGAGTTGCCTGCGATCCTGACCGGCCTTTGGTTGTACCGTCGTTGTACTCAGGAGGCTGCCCAGTCCACCAGTGCGGGAACACCACTTTGGCAGGAAACCCTGACCAATCGAAGCGTGGTCTTGTTGGTCGGCGGCGTGGTTATCGGAATCCTTTACGGACCCGACAAGGGAGATGGTGTTACAGCACCCCTGACGGGCGCTTTTTCTCTGGTGCTGTCCCTGTTCCTTCTTGAAATGGGCCTCGTAGCGGCAGAAACCCTGCGAAAAGTGCAGCTCCGACACTGGCGGTTGATCGCATTTGCGCTGTGTATGCCGCCGCTTCTCTCCCTGCCCGGGCTGATAACCGGTCATTGGCTGGGGTTGGAGCCCGGAACAGTTGTGGTCCTGGGCACCCTTACCGCGAGCGCCTCTTATATTGCGGCGCCCGTAGCGGTAAGGCATGCCATTCCCGACGCCGATATTGGCCTGGCGATGCTGGCCTCTCTCGGCGTTACCTTTCCATTCAACGTGTTGATTGGTATCGGGTTGTACAGTTACTTCCTGGAGTTCTTCACAACATGAATATGAAGAGTTGCCAAAAAGCTATCAGCGAATATCCTGCCCGACCCGAACGATTTTCATGGTGTTGGTCCCACCCTGGGCATTCACGTAGTCGCCCTTGGTCATCACCACCAGGTCTCCGTCCTTGACTACCTGTCGATTGATCAGTTCGGAGACCGCCAACGCGTTGGTGCGCTCGTTTGGAATCTTCGCCGAATCAAACGGAACGGTCTGAACGCCGCGGAGCAACGCAACCCGGTGCTGGGTGGAGTGGTGGCGGGAAAAGGCGAAAATCGGCAGGCTCGACTTGATGCGGGACATCAGTCGTGGCGTGGCGCCGGTTTCGGTCATGCAGATGATCGCAGACACGCCTTCCAGGTGGTTGGCGGCATACATGGCAGACAACGCAATGGCTTCGTCCACCTTCTCCATGCTCTCGTGAATGCGGTGCTTCGACTGATGCATGGAAGGCTGCTTTTCGGCGCCCAGACAGATGCGCACCATGGCTTCCACCGCTTCTGTCGGGTAGTCACCAACGGCGGTTTCCGCAGACAACATCACCGCATCGGTGTAATCCATGACCGCATTGGCCACGTCGGAAACTTCGGCCCGTGTGGGCATGGGGCTGGTAATCATTGACTCCATCATCTGGGTGGCGGTGATGACGGCGCGGTTCAGCACGCGGGCGCGGGAGATAATGTGCTTTTGCACACCGACCAGTTCGGCATCGCCAATCTCCACTGCCAGGTCGCCACGGGCAACCATCACGGCATCCGAAGCTTCGATCACAGCGTCCAGGGCGTCCACGTCATGGGCGAGTTCCGCGCGTTCGATCTTGGCGACCAGTCCTGCATCGGAGCCGGCTTCCGTCAACAGTCGGCGTGCGGTATGCATGTCTTCTGCGGTTCGAACGAATGACACCGCCACGTAGTCCGCACCGAGGCGGGCCGCCGTCACGATGTCCTGTTTGTCCTTTTCGGTCAGGGCATCGGCGGACAGGCCACCACCGCGCTTGTTCAGCCCCTTGTTGTTGGACAGGGGGCCGCCGATAAGGACCGTGGAGGTAATACTGGTGGCGTCGACCGAGGTCACCTCCATTTCGATGCGACCGTCATCCAGAACCAGGATGTCGCCGGGCTCCACGTCCTGAATGAGTTGCTCGTAATCGATACCCACGCGCTCTTCGGTGCCGGCTTCTTTATCCATCCCGGCGTCCAGGATGAACGTCTGACCTGCCTTCAGAGTGACTTTGTTGTCCGTAAAGCGGGCAATACGGAGTTTAGGGCCCTGAAGATCCGCCAGAAGTGCAACGAAACGGTTCTGGCTGGCGGCTGTTTCGCGGACGCGGCGAGCACGGTCGATGTGCTCCTCGGCGCTGCCATGGGAAAAGTTCAGTCGGGTTACGTCAACGCCTGCTTCAATAATGGCGGCGAGGGCTTCCGGGGAATCGGTTGCGGGTCCGAGGGTGGCGACAATTTTGGTACGCCTGAGCATGTTTGGTGTCCTTTGTTTAATGGGAGGCCTTCCGACAGGGTAGTGGATATGCGCCAGCCGACCAGGTTTACTGGCCGGCTTTGATCAGGGCGATGGCATTATCCAGCATTCTGTTCGAAAAACCCCACTCATTGTCGTACCAGGCCATGACTTTTACATGACGGCCGAGTACCCGTGTGTGGTTGGCATCAAAAACACTGGAAAGCGCGTTATGGTTGAAGTCCACGCTCACCAGCTTTTCGGTGTTGTAACCCAATACAGGGTTGTCCTCTGCTGCCACCCTGACCGCCTCATTAATTTCTTCCACGGAGGTTTCCCGGCTGGCAATAAAGCCGAAATCAACCAGCGATACGTTGATGGTGGGCACTCTTACCGCCAATCCGTCCAACTTTCCGTTAAGCTCGGGAATGACCTTGCCGATGGCGGCGGCCGCGCCGGTTTTGGTGGGAATCATCGACTGGGTTGCCGAGCGGGCCCGGTACAGGTCCGAGTGGTATACGTCGCTCAGTTTCTGGTCATTGGTGTAGGAGTGGATGGTGGTCATCAGGCCGCTTTCAATACCGACGGCCTTGTGGAGTGCTTCCGCCACCGGCGCCAGGCAATTGGTGGTGCAGGACGCGTTGGAAATGATGTCGTCGCTCGCGGTCAGGCTGTCGTGATTAACGCCGTACACCACAGTGGCGTCGGCGTCGGGTGAGGGCGCGGAAATGATCACCTTGCGGGCGCCAGCCGTCAGGTGAGACTGAGCCTGGGCACGTTTGGTGAAGAGCCCGGTGCACTCGAAGACCACATCGATATGAAAATCTTTCCACGGCAATTCTTCGGGGTTGCGGATGGCGGTAATAGCAATGCGGTCGCCGTTAACAGTCAGCGACTCTGCATCGTGGTTAACCACGCCATCAAAACGACCATGAACGCTGTCATACTTGAGCAGATGGGCATTGGTTTCAGCATCGCCAAGATCGTTAATGGCGACGACCTGAATCTGATTCCGGTAGTTGTTTTCATAAAGGGCGCGAAGGACATTGCGTCCTATGCGGCCAAAACCGTTGATCGCTATGCGAATAGTCATTTTCTGACTCCTCTTGTGGTTGTTTTTCGACCAATTTACGATTCCGATGTAGTAAATATAACAACAAAAAGAGAAGAAATGAACGATTAATGGGTGAAATCACCAAAAAAAGAAAGTAAAATTACGTCTAAAAATGACGTCATTAATAATATTTGCTATGGAGCCCGCCATGCATCCGACCGTTGACAAGGTGACACAGAGAATCATTGAGCGCAGCCGTGCCAGCCGGCAGGACTACCTCAGCCGCATGAACGAACTCAAAGCCCAGTCGCCACACCGGAGCTCACTCTCCTGCGGTAACCTGGCCCACGGTTTCGCCGCGTGTAATCAGGGGGACAAGGACACCCTGAAGTTCATGAACAAGGCGAATGTGGCAATCGTTTCCGCCTACAACGATATGCTTTCGGCCCATCAACCCTATGAAAAGTTCCCGGATGCGATTCGTGAAGCGGCTCGAGGGATGGGGTCGGTTGCCCAGGTTGCCGGCGGGACTCCCGCCATGTGTGACGGGGTGACCCAGGGGCAGCCGGGTATGGAGTTGAGTCTCTTCTCCCGGGACACCATCGCGATGAGTACAGCGGTGGCCCTGAGCCACAATATGTTTGATGCCACGTTGTTGTTGGGTATTTGTGACAAGATTGTGCCGGGGCTGCTGATCGGCTCCCTGAGCTTTGGCTACCTGCCGACCATTCTGGTGCCTGCCGGTCCGATGCCTTCGGGGCTACCCAACAAGGAGAAGCAGCGGATTCGCCAGCTGTACGCGGAAGGCAAGGTGGGTAAGGACGAGCTGCTGGAAGCCGAGAGCAAGTCCTATCACAGCCCGGGAACCTGCACTTTTTACGGAACCGCCAACAGCAATCAGCTTCTGGTGGAAGTGATGGGGCTGCATTTGCCAGGAGCGGCTTTTGTTAATCCGAATACACCGTTGCGTGACCAGCTTACCCGTGCCGCTACGGAGCAGGTCATCAAGCTGTCCAAGCCCCACGGTGGTGAGCTTGGCCTGGGCGACATGGTTGACGAGAAGAGCATAGTGAATGCAATCGTTGCCCTGCTGGTGACCGGTGGCTCCACCAACCACACCATCCATTGGATCGCCATTGCCCGGGCAGCGGGCATCATCATTGACTGGAATGATTACGCGGAGTTGTCCTCCGTTGTTCCATCGATGACCCGTATATACCCCAACGGCCAGGAAGACGTAAACGCGTTCCATGAGGCCGGCGGCACGCCGTTCCTGATTCGTGAATTGCTCGACGCCGGTTACCTCCACAACGACGTGGAAACGGTTGTTGGGCACGGTCTTGAGCGTTACACCCAAATGCCGGATCTTGAAGGCGATAAACTGGTCTGGCGGCCAGCCCCTGAGAAAAGTCTGCTGCCCGATGTGCTCAGCTCCGCGACGGAACCGTTTGCGCCGGATGGCGGGCTGAGGGTCCTGGACGGCAATCTGGGCCGGGGCGTGATCAAGGTGTCCGCCGTTGCCAGGGAACATCGAACCGTGGAAGCGCCGGCCGTTGTGTTCAATGATCAGAACGAACTGAAAGCGGCGTTTGAGGCCGGCGATCTGGATAAGGACTGCGTGGTGGTTGTCCGCTTCCAGGGACCGAAATCCAACGGTATGCCCGAGCTACACAAACTGACGCCATACCTGGGGGTGCTGCAGGATCGGGGGTTCAAGGTTGGCCTGGTGACCGACGGCCGCATGTCCGGCGCCTCCGGTAAAGTGCCTGCGGCCATTCATGTATATCCAGAAGCGCTGGATGGTGGTCCGCTGTCCAGGGTCAAGAACGGTGATCTGGTCTGCCTGGATGCCGAGAGAGGCAGGCTGTCTATTGAGGTGGACCAACAGGAATTTGCGGCCCGTGAATCTGTAAAAGCGGATCTGACCGGGTATCATCACGGTTACGGTCGGGAGCTGTTTGGCTGGATGCGCCGTGCGGCCAGCAATCCCGAGGAAGGTGCCAGCTTTTTCTGGAATCATGAGGCATGACAGCAACACACTATTCCCTGGTGGGTGATATCGGTGGCACCAACGCGCGCTTTGCGCTGGTGGAACGTGGCAGTGTCGAGCCCCGGGCGATCGAGATCCTGACCTGTGGTGAATACGACAATCTGGACAACGCGGTGGTGGATTATCTCGCCAGGGTGGGGGTTGCCGAGGTCGGTGAGGCCTGCTTTGCCGTGGCGTCGCCGGTTTCGGGAGGCCAGATCCGTATGACCAACAATCATTGGCGCTTTGATATCGAGGAGATTCGCCAACAGTTCGGTTGGCGGGCCTTCAAGGTGATCAATGATTTCACCGCGATGGCTCTGGGTGTTCTTCACGTTTCGCAAGAGCATCTTGTACATGTCTGTGGTGGGCCTGGTGACAACCGTCGTGCAAGGCTGGTGATGGGGCCGGGAACCGGGCTTGGCGTATCCGGCCTTGTACCTATCAGTGACGGCTGGGTACCGCTGATGACCGAGGGTGGTCATGTCGACTTCGCACCAACCGATGAAACCGAAATGGCCATACTGCGAATTCTGAAAGCAAGGTTTGGCCGGGTGTCTGTGGAGCGGCTGCTGTGCGGGCAGGGGTTGTTGAATCTCTACCAGGCGCACGCCGAGATACAGGGTGTACCGGCGCCTTTGGACGCGCCGGAAAAAGTCACGGCAGCAGCGCTGGAACAAAATGACGGGCTTGCTCGCCACACCCTCCACCATTTCTGCGAACTGCTGGGCAGGGTTGCCGGCAACGGGGTGCTGACGCTGGGGAGTACAGGAGGTGTATACCTATGTGGCGGTGTATTGCCGCGCTTTCTCGATTTCTTTCTGGAAAGTTCGTTTCGTAGCGGTTTTGAGGACAAAGGCCGTATGCGTCCGTTACTGGAATCCACTCCTGTGTATGTGGTGACAGAGCCCTATACTGGATTGTTAGGAGCGGCGGAGGCGCTGGCAAACCCGGAGGTCTGAACCTCGGCAGCTCTGGAGCACACTGGCAAGCTTGGGGAAGGCGATATGACAGAACTCTATTCTTCACTGTCGTTCGATGAACTGGTGACCAGAGTACGCCGCTGCACCTTGTGCGCGGAGCATTTGCCGCTGGGACCCAGGCCAGTGATTCAGCTCAGCGAGTCCTCCAGAATACTGGTGGTCGGGCAGGCGCCGGGCCGGCGGGTTCATGAAACCGGGTTGCCGTTCAATGATCCCAGTGGCGACCGGCTGCGAGACTGGATGGGGGTTAGTCGTGACGTCTTCTACGATGAGAGCAAGCTGGCGATATTGCCCATGGGATTCTGTTACCCGGGTACCGGCAAGTCCGGTGATCTCCCACCGCGTCCCGAATGCGCGCCAGCCTGGCGGGAAGCGTTGCTGGCCAGGCTGAAACACATAGAGTTGACGCTGGTGATCGGACAGTATGCCCATGCCTGGCATTTGTCGGATCCGAAAAAATCGGTGACCGATAATGTTAAGGACTGGAGAAAAGACTGGCCAAAGGTATTGCCGTTGCCCCATCCCAGCCCGCGAAACAATATGTGGCTACGGCGTAATCCCTGGTTTGAACAGGACGTTATTCCGGAGCTTCAGTTACGGGTACGCGAGATTCTCCGGCCCTGAGTTTCAGGTAGGCGGCCAGTTCCCCGACGTCCTTCGCTGTCGCATACAGGCCCTGTTTGGTGCGCCGCCACAGGATATCCTCCGCTGTCATTGCCCACTCCTCTGACATCAGGTAATCCACTTCGTTCTGGTACAGATTGCCGGTAAATCGCCTTCCCATGGCTTCCAGATCATTGATTCCGTCCATAACCTGGAGTGAGCGGGTGCCGTAGGTTCTCACATAACGACCAAGCAGATCTTCAGGCAGCCATGGCCAACGGGATTTCAATTGAGCGTACAGGGTGGCCTGATTGGTAAAGTCACCACCGGGTAATACTGCGTTCCGGGTCCAGGCCTGACCGGTTTCCGGAAAGAACTGGCACAGTTTATCGGTGGCGGCTTCGGCCAGTTTGCGGTAAGTGGTGATCTTGCCCCCGAACACGGATATAACCGGCGCCCCTTCAACAGAGGCGTCGACTTCGAAGGAGTAGTCACGGCTTGCCTTCTGGGCCGGTTGTTGTTCGTCGTCCATTAACGGTCGAACGCCGGAGTAGGACCAGACCACGTCCCTTGTCGTTAACTGATGTTTGAAGTGGGCGTTCACGATGTCCAGAAGGTAGTGGGTTTCTTCTTCTGAAATCGTTGCCTCGCGCGGGTCTCCCTCATATTCCACATCCGTGGTGCCGATCAGCGAAAATCGGTCTTCGTAGGGAATTACGAAGACGATACGGTCATCTTCATTCTGCAGGATGTAGGCTTCGGTATCCTTGTTCAGACGTGGCACCACAATATGGCTGCCTTTGACCATGCGGATCATCCTGGGGGCAGGCATGGATAAGGCATCGCTGAACAAACGGCTGACCCAGGGGCCAGAGGCATTGACCATGGCCTGCGCAGAGACGGTCCGGGTCGTGCCGTCGATGGTATTTTCCAGCGTAACGCGCCACTGCTGTTTACCCCGTTCTGCACGGATACACTTGGTCCGTGTCAGGACGGTAGCCCCGCACTCCTGGGCTTTAAGGGCGGTCAGAATCACCAGGCGGGCGTCATCCACCCATCCGTCCGAGTACTCGAACCCCCGCGTGATTTCAGGTTTCAATGGATCACTGTCATTGAATCGGATTGAGCGGGATCCTGGCAGGAGTTCGCGTTTGGCCAGGTGGTCATACAGGAAAAGGCCGGTGCGTATCATCCAGGCTGGGCGCAGGTGTTCCCGGTAGGGCAGGCGAAAGCGCATGGGCCACATGATATGTGGTGAGTTCTTCAGCAGTGCTTCACGTTCGGCCAAAGCTTCCCGTACCAGTCTGAATTCGTAATGCTCCAGATAGCGCAGCCCTCCGTGAATGAGTTTGCTGCTGCTGGAGGAAGTTGCCGACGCAAGATCGTTCATCTCGCACAGCAAGACTCTCAAGCCCCTGCCGGCAGCGTCCATGGCAATGCCCGTGCCATTAACGCCGCCGCCCACAACGACGACATCGTAATCTGTCTGTAGTGCTTTCATTAGCTGGTCGTTCCCTGGCGCGTATACCCGTTCATTTATCCGAGTATAACGCCGTTAGCTAAAGGTAACGACCAGGCAGGTTCAAAGAGACAGGGGCTTGCCGGCCTCCCTGCGACGGGCCTCCCATTCAGCACGGGTCTGGGCTGCTTCATCGCCGGGCATGGTATCGATGATCTCGAAATAATCGCTGCTGTATTCGTCGGCGATAATATCGTTGCGCGGGCGGATTTTGACTACATACACGGTTTGCACATTCTGGTGATCAAATTCACGCCAGACCTGCTCATCCTTGAGGAAACTGTACCGGTGGCCTTCCAGAGCCCGGATCACTGATGCCGTGTTGGTTGTCCCGGCACGTTCTACAGCGTCCTTGTATTGATAGACAATGCTGTACGCGGAAGCTGCCGCCGTGGAGGGGCGCATTTCGTAACGGGCCGAGAAGGCTTCTACAAATTGTTGTCCACGGGGATAATTGAATTCGTAAGGCGCATTCCATACCCAAGGCACTCCACCTACGATACCTTCCATAATGGTCGGGCCTACCTGGCGGGCCATGCCCAGGGTGAGGTTCGGAACGACGACCTGCATTTTTTCGGTCAGTCCCATTTCGTAGGCAACGTTAATGGCACGTACCATATCGTCACCAAACAGTACCATCATCAGTACCTTGGCGTTACTTTCTTCAGCCTGTTCGAGGGCTTCGCGGAAGTCACTGATCAGGGCGCGAGGGAAGGGGGTTTTTACGCCGGCGTGTCGATTGCTGTCTTCCGTGCCGGTGAACTGCCTGACGGACTTCTCGACAGACCAGCCCCAGGTGTAATCGGCGGTGATATAGAAATATTCATCATTTCCATGATTGGTCGTGAGGTATTTGCTCAACGCTTTGGCGCTCATCCAGGCGTTATAGGGCTCTCTGAACATGTGGGAGTGGCCGTCTTTGCCGGTGGTGGCGTTGGAGTAGGTCAGCGTTCCGAAATAAATCCGATTGCGATCCCTGGCGGCCTTGCCGGAGGCGATGGCAACGGCGCTGGATACACCGCCAAACAGCATGCTGACGCCTTCTTGGTCGATCAGCTCGGCCGTATTTTTTGCACCACGCTCAGGTTCGCCCGCGGTATTGCGGATCACCAGCTCCAGCGGCTGCCCCATCACACCGCCGGCTTTGTTGATTTCGTCGACGGCGAGAAACGCACCAAGGCGCTGTTGCAGTCCCTGATCCTTGTAACGTCCGGTTTGTGGGTAGTTCAGTCCTATTTTCAGGGTTTCCGCTGCAGTTGTGGTCGTAACCAGCAGTAGGAGTAATAGGGGAACGAAAAGCTTCTTGCAGTTCATCTGCGAAGGTCTCCTAAGTCGTGCCGGGCCGGGAAACACAGGCCCTTGATATTGTTTTTGTAGAGCAGGACCAGTTTCGCGGGTGTCTGCGAGAGCAACAATCGTACTAAAGTGGAAGCTTGTGTAACGATTTGTCAGAGGTTGATGGCGGTCGCAAAACTTGCGCGTCAGGCGACAGCCATATTGCGAGCGGATTCCAGAAGCCGATACCAGAGTGGGCGGGGTAGCTGGCTTCGGGCGCCGTGCAGCGCGCAGCGGATCCTGTCAGGATTCATGGACCCGATCACTGGTACGGGGGTTCCTGGAATCTGCCTTAACCAGGCGATGGCCAGAGCGGTTTCATCCAGCCCGGTTTCCTCCCGGGCCCTGCTGAGAAGATCGGCGGGAATCCGCTCCGCCAGGTTGCCGCCACCGAGCGGAGACCAGGCCAGCCAGCGTATCCCGTCAGTAAGGTGGGCTTCCAGGGTGCCGTCGAACAGTGGGGTGGTGTGGGTTAGGGACAGCTGGCTTTGGTTGCACACCAGTGGCAGCCTGGTGTTTCGGGCCAGCCACCGCCACTGCTCGGGCAGGAAGTTGGATACGCCAATTTGACGCACCTTCCCCGCGGATACCGCATCCTCCAGCACCCGGGCTACCTCTGCCGCCTGCAGCAATGGGTCAGGCCGGTGGATCAGGAAGGTATCAATCCGTTCCACGGATAATGACCCGAGGGCCTTGTCGATGGCGTTCCCCAGGTAATCGGCTTCGGCCCGGTAGTGCTTTACCTGCCAAGGTGTGCTGTCCTGGACAGCGGGCACGATACCCGCTTTGGTGATAACGCGAACCCGTTTGGTCAGGGTGGGGTGTGCCCGCAATGCGTCACCGAACAGCTTTTCACATTGGCCGGCACCGTAGATATCGGCATGGTCGAACACGTTAAGTCCTTCATCCAGCCGGGCGGCTACCCAGTCAGCGAGCCTGGCCGGTTGAGTTAGCTCCGGATGATTGTGGAGACGCATCATTCCCAGAATCAGCGGTGTTTCCGGTGTAAATCCTGTTGCTGTAGTGTCTTGCATGATTACTCCCTGCCAAAGGCAATGACAACGCGGTCATCGCCGTGAATTCTCGAGAAGACATAAGGTTTGGTGCCAAGGCGTTTATGCTTCCCGGCGCCAATGGCCGGGTGGCGCGCGCGGAACTGCCCCAGCTTTTTCCAGTGAGACAAGACCGGCTCTGCCTGGCCGCTTTCGATATCGGTCCAGTTCATGTCCGAACGGGTTCCCTGGTGGCCGTCTGAACCGGTCGGCCCGAACTGGCGCCCGGTTTCATCCCCGTAAAATATCTGGCTGGTACCGGGAGTAAACAGCAGCGCGCTGGCCACTCGCTTTTGCAATACGGGGTCGTTATCAGCAATTCGACTGAACAACTGAGTGTCATGGGAGGAAATGTAGCTCATCACGTTAAAGGGTGTATCGCCATTCAGCTTTTTCGCATAATCGCTGTAGATCGGCTCCATGGCGGGAAGGCAGGCCGCACCGGCATGGGCTTCTTCCTGCAGGTCAAAGTTGATGACGGCATCGAAGCCGGCATCGAAGTAACGGCTGCGGGTGACCGTATGAGGAAACACCTCGGCCACCATCCAGAAATCCTCTGCCGGTAACGGTTGTCCGGGGTTGTTGCTGCGATAGGTATCCAGCGCGTTTTGGGCCTGGGCTTTCAGCGTCTGCCAGGCTTCCGGTTCTACGTGTTTGGCGGTATCTACCCGGAAACCGTCGACGCCGAATTCCCGCACCCAGTCCGTCAGCCAGGTGACCAGATAATCCCGGACCGTTGCACCCTCAAGCTGCCTGGCGCCGGTATTGTCCTTGTTCTGGAGGAATACCGGAAGGTCAACCACCTGGGAGGATCCGGTCTTGAAATCCGGCAGGAATGCGAGGGAGCCCCGTATCGGATCAATGGAGGCATTCGGCGGTGTATCGTAGTCACCGATGCCGGCGCGTACCCAATCCTTGCCCCACCAGTTGCTCCAGTTCGAATGGTCATAATCGATCAGTGCGTGGTAGGCGTGAAAGTTCTCCCAGGATTCCGGTCGCCAGTCTCCCCACAGTTCCGGCAGGTGCTTTTCGAAGCCGTCACGAAGCCCGCCAAAATTGAAGGTTTGCATGTCCTGGAGTGTGGCATAGCCGGGGTGGTTCATGACCATATCCATAACCACACGAATACCGCGGGCGTGGGCTTCCTTGACCAGCGTGCGGAATTCCTCGCGTGTGCCGAAGTTGGCGTCGGGCCGGGTAAAATCCAGGGCGTAATAACCGTGGTAACCGTAGTGCTGGAAATCCCCCCGGTCGCCACCACCAACCCAGCCGTGAATCTGTTCGAAGGGTGGGGTGATCCAGATAGCGTTGACGCCCAGCTCGTCGAGGTAATCCAGCTTTTCGGTCAGACCCGCGAAGTCGCCGCCGTGGAAGGTACCGATTTCGTCTTTGCCGTCGGGTTTGCGGCCATAGTTCCAGTCGTTATCAGTGCGGCCGTTGGCGAATCGATCGGTCACGGTAAAATAAACCGTGGCACCGGCCCAGCTGAAGCTTTGTTCCGGAGCGTTGGCGGCCTCAAGCAGTAACAGACCTTCGGCTTCCGGGGCGGGTGTCAGGGTGACTTCACCATTTTGCACCCGGGCCTTTTTGCCACTGTAGAAATCCCGCACCCATTCTCCGTCGGCAAAAGTATCACCTACCGAAACGGTCATTGCGGACTGTGTGGCGGTACGCAGGCCGTCGCTGGTTGACGTGGTCGGGTTGTCAGAGAGTGGGGGGGCTGCCTCAAACTGGCCGCCAGCGCAGCCGGCAAGGGAGAGACACGTCACAAGGCTGGCGGCTAACCTGAGTTTTTTCGGGGTCTGGTTCATGCAATGGGCTCCGGTTCCGTTTATTGTTGTGATACCGCAATCAAACCAGACTTGGAGGAAGGGGGGTAGACTGAATTCACTACGCCTCACTACTCCCCCGTTCTACGCCTCAGGGAATGAAAACAGGGCTGATGCCAGCAACGGCAAATTGCAACACAGTTCGGTTACTCGCAATAAAAAGATTTGCGTTAAGCCCGTCCGGCCAACCTCGTGCCAGGGCGGACAACAAGAATAAGGCTAGAACAAGTAGAGGAATAACCTGATGAATCGTCGAATTTTTATCCGCAGCACGCTCGCCGCTTCCATTGTTGCAGCAACTTTTGGCCTGTCCGCTCCTGCCCACGCCGAGATCGAGGAAGGTAAACTTCTGATCTGGATCAACGGCGACAAGGGTTACGATGGTCTGCAGGAAGTGGGTAACTGGTTTACTGAGGAAACCGGTATTCCTGTTGAAGTGGCTCACCCCGACAGCGCCACCGACAAGTTCCAGCAGTCCGCCGCCACCGGCAACGGCCCGGATATCTTTATATGGGCACACGACCGCTTTGGTGAATGGGCCCAGAGCGGCATTATCTCCGAGGTCAAGCCGTCACAGCGGGTCATTGATGCCAATTTCGATTTCACCTGGGATGCGGTGACTGTCGACGGCAAGATGTATGGTTACCCCATGGCAGTGGAGTCTATCGGGCTGATCTACAACAAGGATCTGGTGCCCGAGCCGCCGAAGGCATTCGAGGACATTCCCGCCCTTAATAAGAAACTCGCGGAGGACGGTAAGCGCGCCATTCTGTGGGATTACAACAACACCTACTTCACCTGGCCGATGATTGCCGCGGCTGGTGGTTACATCTTTGCCCAAAACGACGATGGCACCTACGACGTGAAAGATACTGGTGTTAACAACGAAGGGGCCCTGAAAGGCGCCAACATGCTGGCCACGCTGATTGAAGAAGAGGTAATGCCCCGTGGTGCGGATTACAGCGCCATGGAGTCCGGCTTCAACAAGGGCGAAGTTGCCATGATGATCAACGGCCCCTGGGCGTGGGGCAACCTGGAGAAAAGCGGTATCAATTTTGGCGTTACCACTCTGCCGACCGTTGATGGCCAGCCAAGCAAGCCGATGGTGGGTGTCATGGCGGCAACGCTGAATTCCGCAAGCCCGAACAAGGACCTGGCCGTTGAGTTCCTGGAGAGCTACGCGCTGTCGGTCAAGGGGCTGAAGATGGTGAATGACGATGTGCCTCTGGGTGCCGTTGCCAACAAGGAATTCATGGACGAGCTGTCGTCTGACCCTAATATTGCTGCAACCTTCGAGAACGCCGAACTGGGCGAGCCCATGCCGAGTGTGCCCGCCATGGGCGCGTTCTGGTCATCTATGGGGCCGGCTTTGCAGAACATCACTTCTGGAAGACAATCCGTTGAGGATGCCTTGAACTCCGCAGCACAGCGCATTACCCGGTAATGTAGGGCCGAAGCGCCGTCAGCCTTCCGGCTGCCGGTACTTCGGGTGTTGCTGACCTGTTGTTGAACACCTGCCGCCGCCGATTGAGGCGACGGCTTTAAACGGGCTGACTACAATGATAACGGAATCCCTGTCCTCCTTCGGACCCGAAAGCAAACTTCCAATGATGCGAATTATTCTTAAGTGGGGTGCTCTGGCCGCGTTAGTGGGAATGGCGCTCTACCTGATAGTGGCGCTCTATGCCCAGCAGGAATTTGTGTTTGCGATGCTGTTCCTGGTACTGACGACATCAGCGATATTTGTCTTCGTACACAAGAAACTGTACGCCCACCGCTATATTTTCCCTGCCATAGCGGGTATGGGACTGTTTGTTATTTTCCCGCTGATGTACACGGTGGGTATCGGTTTTACCAACTACAGTGCCAGTAACTTGCTCAGCTTTGAACGTGTACAGGAAAACCTGCTGGACCGGACCTATCAGTCCGAATCCGTGCGTTACAACTACGAACTTTATGACACCGACGCCGGTTATGTGATCTATCTGGAAGGGGAGCACCAGGACCTGATCACACCCCCCTGGAACTGGATGGCTCGGAAGAAAGCCTGCCCGCGCTGCCGGCTTCAAAGAGGCCGGCAGGAGACCCTCTGGCTATGCGGGATATCATCCAGCTTCGTTCAAAACTGGGCAGCCTGGACCTGCTGACAGAAGATGGCCGCGAGCTGAGCATGGCGAGCCTGCGTTCATTCGCCGCGATTCATGACCAGTTCATGCTGCACGATAATGGCAGTATTACCAACAACCAGACGGAAGTGACCTATTTCCCGGACCACGACACCGGCTTCTATCGTAGTGCCGATGGTGAAACCTTGTCGCCAGGCTGGACGGTGAATATTGGCTGGGACAACTATCTGAAGGTGGTTTCCGACCCTACCATTCGCGGGCCGTTTTTCGAGATCTTCGTGTGGACGCTGTCCTTTGCGGTAGCGACGGTGGTGTTTACCCTTGCGCTTGGGCTTCTGCTGGCGAACCTGCTGCAGTGGGATCAGATCCGGGGCAAGGGTTTCTACCGTACCATGTTGATCCTGCCTTATGCGGTACCGGCGTTTATTTCAATCCTGGTGTTCAAGGGGCTGTTTAACCAGAACTTTGGTGAAATCAACCTGGTGCTGGAAGGACTGTTCGGGATGCGTCCGGACTGGTTCAGCGACCCGGCACTGGCCCGAACCATGATCCTGATCGTGAATACCTGGCTTGGCTATCCCTACATGATGTTGCTCTGCATGGGCTTGCTGCAGGCGATTCCACGGGATCTCTATGAGGCATCCGCGATGGATGGGGCCGGGCCGGTGAACAACCTGTTCAATGTCACTCTGCCGCTGATTATCAAGCCGCTGATGCCGCTGTTGATCGCAAGCTTCGCGTTCAATTTCAACAACTTCGTCCTGATCGCCCTGTTGACAGGTGGTGCGCCCGATATTATCGGTGCCAGCACACCCGCAGGCACCACAGATTTGCTGGTGAGTTACACCTACCGCATTGCGTTCCAGGATTCCGGACAGAACTTTGGCCTGGCGGCTGCCATCGCCACAGCCATCTTCCTGGTGGTTGGCGCCCTGTCGCTGATCAACCTGAAACTGTCCAAAGTCAAAGTATAAGGAGCTACCCATGGCGATGGTTCAACCCCGCTCCACCAAGTATCGCGTTCTGGCGTCCCATCTCGGGATGCTCGGGTTCATCGTGATCATTCTCTTTCCACTGCTGATGGTGATTTCCATCTCCTTCCGCAGTGGTAACTTTGCCTCCGGCAGTCTACTGCCGGATAACCCTTCGCTTGAGCACTGGTATCTGGCGCTTGGTATACCTTATACCGGCGAAGACGGTACGGTGACCCAGCCGCCGTTTCCGGTGCTGTTGTGGCTGTGGAACTCCATCAAGATCGCGGTGGTTTCCGCAGTACTGATCCTGGCGTTGTCCACCACCAGCGCCTACGCCTTCGCCCGCATGCGGTTTGCGGGCAAGGGCTTTGTGCTCAAGTCCATGCTGATCTTCCAGATGTTTCCGCCGGTGCTGTCTCTGGTGGCGCTGTATGCCCTGTTTGACAAGATAGGCAATCACGTCAGCTGGCTGGGGCTGAATACCCATGGGGCGGTGATCGTTGCTTCGCTGGGGGGCATGGCACTGCATATATGGACCATCAAGGGCTACTTCGATTCCATCGACCGCTCCCTGGAAGAGGCCGCCATTGTGGACGGGGCGACGACCTGGCAGGCGTTCCGCTACATACTTTTGCCGTTGTCCGTGCCGATTCTGGTGGTGGTGTTCATTCTGGCGTTTATCATGACCATCATGGAGTACCCAATGGCCTCAGTACTGTTAGTCGATACCGACAAGCTGACTCTGGCGGTGGGTGCGCAGCAGTATCTCTATGAGCAGAACTATTTGTGGGGCGATTTCGCAGCGGCGGCGGTGCTTTCTGGCCTGCCGATTACTGTCATTTTTCTCTACTGCCAGAAATGGATTGTGGGCGGTTTGACCGCCGGTGGCGTCAAGGGCTGACGCCGTTGTTCCCCTGGCTTCTCTGAAGTCTCCCTCCCGGGCCATGATGGAAGATTCCCCATGGCCTTTCCGCGACCCCTGCGTCTTCCAGCGTTAACTTTCGCGACCCGGTCAGGCTGAATCCCCCCTACTGACCGGGCTTTTTTACGGCCAAAAAAAAGGGGGCTGTTGCAGCCCCCCGGAATGGTGTCAGTAAGGTTTAGAAATCTATGCAGGGTTCCTGGAAAAGGCGGGGGCAGGCACTGCCATCCTGACGGAACAGGTGGCACTTGTTGGCATTCATCCCCAACGTAACCGGCGTGCCTTCCTGTACCGGGTTGCCGCCGTCAGTCCGCATGGTAATGACGCCCTCCACATTATTCATGACCAGGTGCACCAGCGTCTGATAACCGAGGCGCTCGACCACGTGAACCTCACCCTCCAGGTACATGTCGGCCTCCTGGTTTTCGCTCAGATGCTCTGGGCGGATACCCAGGGTTACTGTTTCGCCTTCGGTAAGTTCTGAACCGTTTACCGGCAACTCCAGGCGATGGTTGCCCGGCAATACGACGGTTGCAGACTGGCTGCTCGCAGATGCGACCGTGCAGTCGATGAAGTTCATCTTTGGTGAGCCGATAAACCCGGCAACAAAGCGTGTTGCCGGGTAGTGGTAAAGCTCCATGGGCTTGCCGACCTGGGCGATGGCACCGTTGTCCAGGGCAACGATCTTGTCGGCCATGGTCATGGCCTCCACCTGATCGTGAGTCACATAGATCATGGTCGCGCCCAGGCGCTTGTGCAGTCGGGAAATCTCGATGCGCATCTGAACACGCAACGACGCATCAAGGTTGGATAGCGGCTCATCGAACAGGAACACCGCTGGCTCGCGAACAATGGTGCGGCCAATGGCAACCCGCTGGCGTTGGCCGCCGGACAGGTCTTTGGGTCTGCGTTCAAGCAGTTTGTCCAGCTGTAGCAGGTTTGCCGCATCCTGGACGCGGCGTTTGATTTCCGTCTTGTTGGTCTTGGCGAGTTTCAGGCCAAATGCCATGTTCTCCGCCACATCCATATGCGGGTAGAGAGCATAAGACTGGAATACCATACCCACTTCCCGCTCTTTTGGAGGGAGGTTGTTTACCCGCTCGTTGCCGATGTACATGTCGCCTGAAGTGATGTCTTCCAGTCCTGCGACCATTCGCAACAGAGTGGATTTGCCGCAGCCCGACGGGCCGACAAAGACCACGAACTCGCCATCTTCAATATCCAGGTTCACGTTACGTGTCACCTGGACCTCGTCATAACTCTTGCAGATATTGCGTAAGGTTACGCTGGCCATAACTAGCCTCTTCTTGTTTGATCTGTGTAATGCTATCTCAGCCCCGGGCGATGTCCACGCCCCAGGCCCCAAGTTGCAGTTCCTGTCCATGCCACTGGCCACCGACAAAGTCCGGTGTACCGGTCAGGGGCGTCGCTCCTGGCATTTTGAGGGTGACTGGTCGTTCGCTTAGATTAAGGGCGATTACTAACGTTTCCCCACGGTAGCTACGGGTATAGACAAGGGAGTTTTTCGGTGCCTTGAGGAAGTGGATGTCGCCTTTGAGCAGCACCGTTTGCTCACGGCGCCACGCGAGAAAAGCGCGATAGGCTTCCAGAACCGAGTTGTCCTCGTCGTGCTGAACGGTGACAGCGGCATCATAATGATCATCATAAACCGGAAGCCAGGGGCGCACATTGGAAAAGCCACCATGGGTTTCCTGGTGGTGCCAGACCATTGGTGTACGGCAGCCATCCCGCCCCTTGTATTCCGGCCAGAAATTGATGCCGTAAGGATCCACCAGATCTTCATAATCCAGCTCTGCTTCGCTCAGCCCCAGCTCCTCCCCCTGATAAATGCATACGCTGCCGCGCAGGGTCAGCAGCATGGCCATATAGGCCTTGAGTTGCTGTTCAGATCTGGCTCCCCAGCGGGTAGAAACCCGGGTTACATCATGGTTGCCGATTGCCCAGCAGGGCCAGCCATCGGTGAGCTTGTCTTCAATGGTGTTGATGGTTTTTCGGAAAAAGTCCGCACCGTGTTGTTCGGTCAGAAGATCGAACGAGTAGGCCATGTGTAGCTTGTTGCCGCCACTGGTGTAGTCCGCCATGGTCTGAAGTGAATGGTCATCACCGATCTCGCCAACGGTAGTCGTACCTGGGTATTGGTCAAGCAATGCACGCAGGCGCCTGAGAAAATCCAGGTTTTCCGGTTGGGTCTTGTCGTGTTTGTGGAGCTGATAGGCGTAGGGGTTCTCCTGGCGAACGCCAATGGAGCCCTCTGCCACAGACTGACTCGGAGGGTTGTCCCTCAGCTTGCGGTCGTGGAAGCAGAAGTTAATGGCGTCAAGCCGGAATCCGTCTACACCCCGGTCCAGCCAGAACTTCACATCGGAAAGTACCTGGTCCTGAACTTCCGGATTGTGGAAGTTCAGGTCGGGCTGGCTGGCCAGAAAGTTATGCATGTAATATTGCTTGCGGCGACTGTCCCAGGACCACGCCGGGCCTCCGAATACAGACAGCCAGTTGTTGGGTACGGTTCCGTCCGGTTTGGGGTCAGCCCACACGTACCAGTCTGCCTTGGGATTGTCGCGGCTGGTGCGGCTTTCCACAAACCAGGGATGCTGGTCGGAGGAATGGCTGAGTACCTGATCGATCATGATCTTCAGGCCACGTTCGTGGGCCTCGGCAATCAGTGAGTCGAAATCCTCCAGAGTGCCGAAAATCGGGTCAACGTTACGATAATCAGCCACGTCGTAGCCGAAGTCTTTCATTGGCGATGTGAAGAACGGCGACAGCCAGATTCCATCCACATTCAGGCTGGCGATGTAGTCCAGCTTGGCTGTGACCCCGGGTAGATCGCCGATGCCATCACCGTTCGAGTCGTAGAAGCTGCGTGGATACACTTGATAGATGACGGCGCCGCGCCACCAGTCCGGGTTCCTGATCATTTTTCCTCACTTACACCCTGATGGTGAAAATTATTATTTACTCCGTATCTGTCCATAGTGCGTCGGGGCTGGCAAGCGTTCATCCTCCTGTCTGACTTTTTGTTGGCGTAGACGGGGGGAGGAGGGGGGCGTAGGAGGGCGGAGGCAGTATTAGCCTCCTTTTCAAGCGAATGACTACAACGGCGAGGGTCTGACCGGACACCCGAAACTGTCCGGCCGGTTCCTGGAGGTTTAAGCTGCTGGTTTCCGTCCCGCGAGGGTTGCCAGCAACGCACTGGCGACCGCCGAGAAAAACAGCGCCCCTAGGAAAGGGGGCAGGGTTGGAATGGCTCCGGGAAAGCTGGCTGCCTGCAGGCCGGCGATCAGGGTGCCGCCGCCAATCCAGCCAGGCAGAATGGCGCCGACCAGTCCGGCCAGCCCGCCACCTACGGCTGCGGTTGTCGACATTCTTTTCCAAAGTCCCATGAGCACCGGAATAACGGCGGTTGCACACAGCAGGTCGGCGATCAGGAACAGCCGCAGGACGGAGATGCCCTGCAATGCCACCAGCACCACGGGAATCATTAGCAACACCGTAATCCAGCGGGCAGAAGTTAACGACAACCCTTTTTTCTCGGTTACTGCCAGGGAGGCGAGAGCATTCTGCAGGGTATCCACCGAAGAAGCGACCAGTGTAAGCGCCAGTACCAGGGCCGGGATGGTCAGCCAGGCCGGTGCACCCGAAAGCATGGCAAAGAATGGAATGGGAGGGGAACCCAGGTCAGTACCGCTCATTGCCGCTGCAATTCCCAGAGATCCGACCACGGCCACTACCGCAATGGTAATGATACCGCCAAAGAAGGCCCCGCGCTGTAGCGAGGAGGTATCGCGGGCAGACCAGAGGCGCTGCCAATATCCCTGATGAAACAGGTTGGCGGCAGTCACTGCAATAACCAGTGTCAGAGCTACCCCGAGTGCGCTGACCACCGGTACGGAAGCTGCATTTCCCATGCTCACTTCCGGAAGCCTGTCCGCGGCGACCACGCCCACGATGCCAAGCAGGGCGATCAGCAGGACTGCTTGCCACTGATCGGTCACAATGCTGGCCCGCAGCCCTCCCCAGGCGGTGTAGATCAGGGTGGCTACAGCCACACCGACAACGGCGACGTTACCGTTGATATCTGAGAGCAGGGACGTTATTGCGCCGATGGCCGTTAATTCCGCGGTCAGGAAGCAGAGCATGTACAGAACGGAAATCAGGGAAACATAGCGACGGACAGTCTGGCCATAGCAGGCCTCCGCAAACTCGCCGATACTGCGTCCCTGAGGAAGGAATCGCCGGATGGCGGGACCGCAAAAAGCAAATACAATGAATGGCAGTGCAGCCCCCAGTGCGTAGCCGGCCAATGCCAGGGGGCCGACCAGGGCACCGACCTCCGGTGGCGCGAACAGTATCCACCCGCCCATGCCCGACGCCAGGAAACTGAAGCCCAGGGCCCGTGCCCCCTGGGAGTTTCTGGCGGTGACAAAGTCATCCAGGCCGCCATCCGCCAGTCTCGCGCGAACGCCGAGCCAGGTGAACAGAATGAGAGCCACGGCTATAGCCGCTGTGGTTGTGTATAGCATCCGATTTGCTCCGCCGAAGTGATGGGCGAGATAGTGCCATATCTGCGGTGGTTCAGCGAGGTCCTGAGGTGAGGCGGGGAATTTACCTGGGCTGTAACTTTGACAATCATTCTTTCAGGGTTCAGCTTATCATTTAGGTTTATGGCTCAATGATATAATTGACCAATAGCCGCGGAGGTTTGCCATGACTAACCGACAATCAGAACTTGAAACCCTTCGGGCGGATCTCAAGGCCCGCCTTTCCCGCTTCAAAGCCCACCAACACCGTGAGGATGGGGCCCTGGAAAAGGATTTTGAAGAACAGGCGGTGCAGACCCAGAATGATGAAGTGGTGGATTCACTGGAATCGGAGACCCGCTCCGAGTTGGCTCAGATTGAACATGCACTGGAGCGTATCCGCCAGGGTGTGGGTGATGAGTGCGAATACTGTGGCGAAGAGATTGATCCGCGCCGGCTTCAGGTCCTGCCTTATACGACTGTTTGTGTGGATTGTGCCGATGGCTGACCGACACGTAGAAAAAGCCATGTACGGTTGAGGGAAACCTGCCTATGTCTGCTGTGCCTGAGCGGGAAAAGCAAAAAGACGGTTTGCCCAAAAGTCAGCTGATCGGCTTGTTTCTGGGGCCGCTGTTTCTGCTGCTTACCCTGGTGCTGCCGGCCCCTGAGGGAATGAACGATGCCGCCTGGGCCGCGACCGGAATGATGTTGCTGATGGCAACCTGGTGGTCGACGGAAGCCATTCCGATTCCGGCCACAGCGCTGTTGCCGATTGTATTGGTGCCTGCGTTGGGCCTGGGCTCCGTCAGGGAAGCCACCGCGCCTTATGCCAATCCAATTATCTTCCTGTTTCTGGGTGGCTTTACGCTGGGGCTGGCAATGCAGCGCTGGAACCTTCACCGGCGGATTGCACTGCTGACGCTGCGGTCGGTGGGGGATAAACCCAAGCGTCAGATTGCCGGGTTCATGATTGCAACGGCCTTCCTCAGTATGTGGGTCAGTAATACCGCGACGTCAATCATGATGTTACCTATTGGTTTGTCCGTGATCGCCATGATGGAGAGCTCGGAGACTGACGGGCTGCGTAGGTATGCGACGGCGCTTTTACTGGCGATTGCCTACTCCGCAAGCATTGGTGGCATTGCCACACTTATCGGTACCCCACCCAATGCGCTTTTGGCTGCTTATCTCAGCGAAAATCAGGGGGTATCCATTGGTTTTGCCCAATGGATGCTGATTGGCGTTCCAGTTACCGTGCTGATGTTGTCGCTGACCTGGTGGTGGTTGACCCGGAAGGATTTTGGCCTGGCCAGTCACGGTGACAGCGGCGCCTTGATTCGTGACGAACTGGCGGCTCTCGGTCCGTTACAGAAAGGGGAAAAATTGGTTGGTATCGTGTTCGTGCTCACAGCTTCCGCCTGGATTTTCCGGCCGCTTCTGTCGGACGGGCTGATGCCATGGCTCAGTGATACTGGTATCGCTATTGCGGCTGCCCTGGCCATGTTCCTGATTCCCGTCAATGTAAAAGAGCGGCTATTCGTGCTGGACTGGGAAACCGCTCAGGGCATTCCCTGGGGTGTGTTACTGCTGTTCGGGGGAGGCTTGGCAATGGCCGGTGTGATCAGCAGTTCCGGGCTGGCCGAGTGGATTGCCGAGAGCCTGAGTGTTGCCGGTCACCTTCCTGCCATTATTATGATTGTTCTGGTCGCCGGCGTGATCATTTTCCTGACGGAAGTGACAAGCAATACCGCTACGGCGGCTGCCTTCCTGCCATTGCTTGGCGCATTGGCAATGTCCCAGGATCTGTCGCCCCTGTTGTTAACGGTGCCGGCGGCGATAGCTGCGAGCTGTGCATTCATGATGCCGGTGGCTACCCCGCCGAATGCTATCGTGTTCTCAAGCGGCTACATCAAGATCCAGGACATGATCCGTGCGGGGTTTGCGCTCAACATCATGGGCATTGTTGTGGTGACCCTGTTGAGCTATCTGTTGCTCGGGCTGGTGTTCAGCCTGTAGCACTTATTCCCCCTGAATCTTGCTCAGAAGGTCCTTCGCCAGTTCAATGGCTTCCGCACGGTGGCTGATGTTCTGTTTCTGGTACAGGCTGCGAATGTGGGTCTTCACCGTGGTGGAAGCCACTTTCAGGTGTTCCGCGATCTGGTCGTTGGACAGGCCGGCATAAATCAGGCTCAGGATCTGCCATTCCCGGCGGGTGAGGGGGGACGTGCGGATCAGTTCCGGCACATCCGGACGATCGATGATGTCCTGAATTATGGCCTCGTCCAGTGAGATTCGAATAGCACGGCTGAAGTCCCGCTGTTGCTGGGCCAGTTGAATCAAACGTTCGGCGCGCTGGAGCTCCATGCCATCAATGGCTTCTTCGTTGATCAGCGCTTTCAGGATAACGATCAATACCTTGCCCATGCGCAGGAAACTGCCCACTGCCCCGGTGGTGCTGGCTAACGTCAGCGCTGTTTTCATGTGGACCAGAGCCTGATCCCGCTTCTCCGTTTGCCAGAACAGGTAGGCAAGGGCAATGTGATTGCGGTTGAGGTCGGTTTTCAACCCGATTCGCTCCGCCACTTCCGTCAGTGACTCCAGTAATGGCAGCGCCGGTTCGAATTGCCCGAGGCTCATTAACGCCCGTGCCCGGTTGCGGCCGTTGCATTGATGGAAATGGTTGGTCGCCGATGCCGGATCGCAGGGCGGCGCGATGGTTAGCCAGCGCTGAATGGAGTCGTGGTCACGGACAGCATCCCAATAGGTCAGCATGGTGGCGTGGGCATTGGCGACCCAGTCCAGATGGTAATCGCCGGCCGCCAGCATTTTCTGGATCCGGCTGATATAGTCGGCGCACAGACTCTGCCGGCCCCGGGCATGGGCCACCTTGGCCAGTGACGTATGGCTCTGGACATACCAGCGCTCGCCCTGTGCCTCCAGAATCTCGATCCCCTGCAATGCACAGCGCTCGGCGCTTTCCAGATGATGCCATTCCCACATGATCTGGCTACGAATGCGGAACAGGAACTCCAGAATGGGCAGGTGATTGAGGTGGTTCTCCTCCGCGTACTGAAATGCCCGTTCCTGGATATTATAGGCCTTCTGCAGTAACCCCATGGCCACGCTGATCTCGGATTGCTGACACAGGGCCCATAGAACATTCTGATGCGCGTGGTGAGTGCGGGCGAGGTGTTCGGTATCCTGCATCCGTGCCAGTGCCTCATCAAGCTGGCCCTGAACGAACAGGGCCTCACCGATCACGGATGCGGCTGCAACCCTTGAAGTGGGGAGGAACCGCGCTTCCTGATTGATTGCTTCTCTTGCCAGCACCAGGGCTCGCTCATGGTCCCCGTAGTTCATGGCAACCTGGGCCCGAATGGCACTGAATTCCCCTTCAATTGCCCGCTGGGTATCGTCGGTCATGGAGGCCTGCAGCCGGGCTTCCGCAGCAGACAGCCAGTTCTCCACCTCGTCGAACTTGTATTGCCCCTGGGCAACCCAGGCCCGCAGCAGAGTCAATGTGGGATCCTGCGCGATGATGTCCTGGGGCAGTGTGTCGAGGCAACGCTGGAGCAGGGTGAACTGTCCCTCGGTAAAGAATTTGCGGCCGTGGGCGGTCAGGACCCGGATAATACGGTCCGCATCTTTTGCCGCAATGGCGTGTTTGGCCGCTTCCTCGGCATGATCGAGCTCCAGCCACGCATCGACGGCGCGCTGGTGAAGTTCCTGTTGGTTTTCCTGTGTGGTACAGCTGAGCAGGTGGCGTAAGTACACCGAAAAAAGCGGATGATAACGGAACCAGAGGGCTGAATTGTCCACAGGGGTGATAAACAGCCCCATGCCCAGAAGGCTGCTGAGCAAGGCCTGGCCATCGCTGTCATTCATCACCCGCATGACCATGGCAGCATTGAAGCGATCAAGGATGCTGGTGCGCAACAGGAAGATCCGTTGCTGCTCGGTCAGCCCCTGGCCAAGCAGTTCGTCAAAGTAATCGAATATATACTGGTTACCATGGGCCAGTTGGTCTACGAAGTCACTGAACTCTATGCTGGTGGCTGCTGAGGCGGACAGCAGCTGAAATGCGGATATCCATCCTTCCGAACGCCTCACCGCACGTTCGATACTTTCCCGGGAAACCTCGAAGGGCAGCCGGCTCTCAAAATACTGTTGTGCCTCGTCAGCGCCGAATGCCAGGTCGCGAGTGGTTATTTCACTCATCCGCCCCTGCATTCGCAGCTGAGCCACGCCCACTGGTGGCATGGTACGGCTGATCAATACCAGGGTCAGGTACGCGGGAATATGACGAAGCAGGAAACGCAGGCTGTCATGGATGTCCTGATTGCTGATCAGGTGATAGTCATCAAGCACGAGGTAAAGCGGTTCGTCATCCTGTGGCAACTCTGCCAGCAGATCGGTCAGAAAAGATTCCAGACCGGAATAGCCATCGTTCTGTAGCGTTTCCAGAGTGCCGGTACAGCTGCCCGGCACCTGTACCTCAAGCGCCTGGGCCAGGTAGCCGGCAAACCGGGCGGGATCATTGTCCCCGCTCTCGAGCCGGTACCAGGCAGCTCTGGCCTCCAGTGCCCGGAGCCTGTCGGCCATGGTTGTGGTTTTACCGTAACCGGCTGGCGCGTGCACCAGTAGCAGGTTTACGGGGGCCAGTCCGTGCAACAGGTCATTGAACTTCTCTCTGGGGAGGAGTGCCGTTGGTGACTGGGGAGGCTGATTTTTCGCAGCAATAAATGTCAGGCGACCCGGGCTAAGTGTTGTTGTCATCAGGATCTTCAAGTTGGGTTAAAGGCAGTTCTAATGGGTGTGATACCGGCTTTCGGTTCCGCCGTCAACTC
This sequence comes from Marinobacter sp. NP-4(2019), assembly GCF_003994855.1. NCBI lineage: Bacteria > Pseudomonadati > Pseudomonadota > Gammaproteobacteria > Pseudomonadales > Marinobacteraceae > Marinobacter > Marinobacter sp. NP-4(2019). Next base: position 2,686,609 of record NZ_CP034142.1, on the reverse strand, counting down.
CGTGCCGATCCATGGCGATGCCTTGAACCAGTTCTCAAAACCATGCTCCACGGCCTCTTCTGCAGCGATAGATTTGAGGCACAGTTATCTTTAAGGGGCAGGGCTTTTCGGTATCTTACCGTAACAATATGTAACTCAAGAACGCGTGCGATAGACCGTGATAAATAATAACAGGGACTTCTTCTGACATGCTGCTGGTGCTCGCCGGATCCATCCTTACTTTCACCATGGTGCAGGAAGCCACCGTGGTGGAGCCGTTTGATAAAGGGACGGTGGTCATCGAACAGGATGTCGACCGCAGCCCGGTCAAGCTGCGATCGGATGTTCGGGTGGAACCCCTGGTGGAGCAGAAGTTCCGCAATATTGTCCGCCAGGCCTATGACTACAGTTGCGGCAGCGCGGCGCTGACCACCGTGCTGAATTTCTATCTGGGGCGGACACTGAACGAGCGGCAGGTAATGGAGGGGCTGCTTCATTACGGGGAGAGCGAACGGATCGTGCAGCGCCGTGCCTTTTCCATGCTGGACATGAAGCGCCTGGTGACCGCCCTGGGATATCCGTCCGGTGGATTCCGGGCCTCCATTGAGGATCTGATCGACCTGGATCACCCCGCCATCGTTCCGATTCACCACGCCGGCTTCAAGCATTTTGTTGTGCTCAGGACCATCCGCGATGGCCGGGTGTATCTCGCGGACCCGGCCGTGGGGAATATTTCCTTCACTCTGGCCCAGTTCGAAGAAAAGTGGGACGACAACGTCTTGTTCATTGTGTTTCCCGGCAGCGACCAGCCCCTGGATTACCTGGAGCTCAAGGAAGAGGACTTGCGTTTCATAGATGATCAGACCATGACTCTGCTCGCGCTTCAGCGAGTGCCCGAGTTCCATGAATCAACTGCAAGGCGCATTCAAAACCTGCTTGAACGCCAGAAAAACAACCCGGATGGCAGCGTGGAGAACACCCGTAAGCAGCTTCATTACCGCCGGAACTAATGGCCCGGATTCAGTCTCCGGGAATCAGGAATAATAAAACCAGAATTTAGGGAGTCAGGATGAATCGTTGGTTTGCGCGAGGTTTTATCCTTTGTTCGATAGCTGGGCTGCTGCCTGGGGTCGCCGTATCACAGGAAGGCAATGTTGATCAGGCGAGGGAAGCACTGGCAAAACAGGAAGGCGATGAGGATTCCACTCGTCAACTTGAAGAAGTCTTCCAGGCCTCGGAGAAGAACTATTCACTTCAGAAAAAGGGCTCCCATGCCCTGAATTATTCCTTTGATTACAGTTATACCGCCGACCAGCGGCTGGATCTGGCCATTACCAACGGTTCGGTTCGCAACCTGGATGTGGTGCCCTCGGCGACCCACAGCTTTACCAACGCTTTTTCCTACGACTATGGCCTTCTGGATAACCTGACCGTGGGTACGCGAGTGCCGCTGGTGGTGAAGTATGACACTCAGGACGAGCTCAATGTTTATGATTTCGGCGATATTTCCCTGACCGCCCGCTGGCAGCCGTTTGCCTATGTTCCGGGCAAGATGTCTACCACATTTTTTGGCACGCTTACGTCAAAGACCGGTGTCAGCCCCTATGAGATCGACATCAATGAGCAGCTGTCCACCGGTAGTGGCTATTATTCAATCGGCGGTGGTGCAAGCCTTTCCAAGGTGCTGGACCCGGTGGTGGTGTTCGGTTCTCTCGGTGCCACCTACAACGTAACCGAGTCCGGTCTGCAGCAGGTCCGGGGAGCGCGGTTGCTGGAGAAGGTGGAGCCGGGGTTCGGGCTGTCAGGCTCTGCCGGGTTTGCCTACTCATTGTCTTACGACATTTCCCTCAGTGTCTCCGCACAGCTCAGCTACAGCGATGAAACCATCCTCAGTTTCACGAATGGTGACCAGGCGGTCGCCCAGGACCAGATGACCGGTTTTCTCAGTTTTTCACTGGGCACCCGTGTCAGTGACACCACCATCGTGAATACCAGCCTGGGTATCGGCCTGACTGAGGATGCCCCGGACTTTTCTCTGGGGGTGTCCCTGCCCATTAATTTCTCCGGCCTCAAAGAGTGATCGAAGTCGCTGACGTTTTACGGGAAGGGAAGACTCCATGGGAATGACCAGCCACAACAAGCGGATTCTCGGGGCGGTGATCGCCACGACCATCTCCTGTGGTGCCGAGGCCCAGCTCGCGCAGAACCTGACGATCCACCCCAAGGCCCTGGCGCTGGGGAATGCGGTGACGGCGGATCCGCCCGGAATCATGGCGATTCACTATAATCCGGCGGGCCTGACCAAGCTGGAAGGACGCCAGCTTGAAGTAAACCTGATGAGCGTTTATCTCGATGTCGACGCCGATTTCCATGCCCCGGAAGGCTACGAAATATTCGGCATTGATGGCCTGGAAACGGACCCGCTCACCGGCGATCAACGGGACCCGGTTGCTAATAGCCATAGTCACACCAATAACGTGGCGTTGTACCTGCCTGGGTATGGCATCCTGCGTGCCCCGCCAGGGCCGGCAATCGCGCCATCGGCGGGCATCAGCATAAACCCGCCAGGATCCAAGCTGACCTTCGGCAACGCGTTCTATCTGCCGCTGGCGGCGGGATTTTACCGGGACAAGGACGATCCGGGTCGCTATCAGCCCCAGGCGACGGCCCTGCAAAGGACCACCTATCTTGCCCCCACCGTTGGCTATGAGATCAATGACGAGTGGTCCGTGGGCGCCGGGATTCACCTGTCCCATATGGGGATTGCCGCCGACCAGTACATGCGAGCGCCCAATATGCTGCTGGGGGTGGCTGAAGTACTTCAGGATGCCTTTAACTGTGAGAGTGGTGACGAGCCACTCCAGCCCTGGCTGGCGTTATGCGGCGGTAACGTGGGCCCCTGGGATGACATTGGCGCCTTGAGTATCGATGTTCAGGAGACCCTGTCTCCCACCTATACACTCGGGGTGATATGGGAGCCGACCGACTGGTTTAGCTGGGGTGCGAGCTACACGTCTGAAGCGGATATGAATCTCAAGGGCACCTTCGAGATTGAGTACACCGATGACTGGTCGGGCTTCTGGCAGAGTGTGAACGGCTCGGTTCTTGGTGCGATTACGTCCGCCATTCTCAGTTTGCCTTCCGGTGCCCCCCGTGAGGCCGGTAATGTCAGCATGGATCTGGTGTACCCACAGCATTTCCAGACCGGTATCAGTGTGGATGTCCACCCGAAATTGACAGTGAATGTGGATGCCGGCTGGACCGACTACAAACAGTGGGATGCATTCGTATTCCGCTTTGACCGCAACCTGGAATTCCTCAACGCGGCACGCATCCTGTCTCCGGACAATGCCACACCGAGCACCCTGCGGCTGCCCCTGGGCTTCACCGACCAGTGGAACTGGGCGTTTGGGGTGGAATTTCATGCTTCATCCCGCCTGGACCTGCGGGCCGGGGTAGAGATCCGCGATTCGGTGATTCCCGATGACCAGCGCTCCATTATGGCGCCTTTTGGGGGGGCCAACCTGTACAGCATTGGTATGGGGTACCGGTGGGACAAGGACACCGAAATTGATATGAATCTGAGTTACCTCCAGTCCATCGAGACCATTCCGGCGGATACCAGTTGCAATATCAACTGTGACAATATTACTAATATCATCTACAACCCTTATGCCGGGCTGGATGTGAAAACCTCGTTGCGTGTGGTGATGGCGGGGCTCAGTTTCCGAACCAAATTCTGACGTTTACCCAGGAGTTTGGTTGCATAGTCAAGGTGATCAACAGGTATGTCCAACAACCGGTTCCCGGACACGGTAATTTATGCCGTAACGATGGCCCTGGCCGTTGTGTTGCTCACCGGCTGTCAGACCGGTGGAAGCACAGCGTCCTCACGGGAAGGGTATTTCACCTGGGTGGATGATAAGGGGCGGGTCCAGCATTCCCGGATTATTCGCGAATCCGAGCCGGATTCCGAAGACCGGATTCCGGAGCAGGATCGCAGCGAACCCTCGGTTTCCGCAGATCACCCGGAGTTCAACCTGGAAAACTATCCGGATGGGAACGAGCTGGAACGGCGGGGTTATGTCCGCCCGGGAGAGCCCCAGCCATACTTCACCTGGCAGGACGCCGAAGGCAATATCCGCACAAGCTATTATCAACCGGACACCCGGTCCGAGGTGGAAAAGGGACGAATCAAGCCGCCCGTCAAGCTGACCCCGGCCAGTATCTATCAACGCAGCGATTCCCCAACACCCGTTGCGGAAAGGGAAGGGGGCGATCCGGATGCCTTTGCCATTCTGGGTATTGAGAGCGTCGGAGACGGCTTCCTTGAGCGTTGGTCAGAGCATTGTTGTGAGGTCTTCGGTCGGGGGGATGTCGAGGACTGGCACAGTGATCGTGAGTTTGGTCTGATTCTCGACGACGGTTCTCCGGTTCATGAGTTTATGACCGGGCGCAGTCCGTATGGCCTGATTCGTGTTCCCGCTGGAGGAGAGAAGCGGGATTTCATCATGCGGCTGCGATCTTTTGCGGACGACGGGATGTTTGTACCCTCAGTCGCTTTTCTGGATAAGACCATGAAACCGGTGAGAATCGTGACCGACCTGGTGGCGGACTATGTCCCGGAAACCTGGCACCGCCGTGGTTACCTGGAATCGTTTATTCCGGTGTTTCCCGGGCACGGTGAGCGCTGGATCGTGATCTTCACCCGGGACAAGGACCTGCGGGAACAAACCGTTATCGAGGATGAGCGTGGCCCCCGGGCGATTCAGCACAGGCTGCAGGGCGAGCTGGGCCTGGCAGAGGTCCGCGAGCGTTAGTGTCAGTCCTCCGGCTTGCTCAGGTCCAGCCATTGTTGGGACAACCAGTAGTAACTGCCATTGTCAGCCGGGTGAGTGCAGTTGTAGCGGAAACGCCGGCTATTAAAGGCTTTTGGTGCTGTTACCCTGACGCTGCCATCTCCCAGGTTGTCGATATCGATACGACCCTGGCCTGATGCGAAGCACGCCAGCCGATTCACACTGAGTTTTTCAGGGAGCGTGAATTCCAGGGTTGGCGGATTGTTGGTTGCAATGCCCGCAGGCAGGGTACTGGCGTCCACCGGTAGTGCCTTGCTGAGCAGTTTGTTCTTCAGGGTATTCAACTGACCGTAGGCGTTCGCCATGGGAAACCGGGGTAACCGTGTAGGTCCGGAGGTTTCACCCACGGCACCGGAGTGCTGCCCGAATCCAAGCCAGCCTCTTTCAGCGAGTTTTTCCTCAAGCCGGGCATCGAACTCGCCGTAGGGATACGCAAACAGGGGCGCATCAGTGCCGAGCTTCTCTTCCAGGATCGACTGGGCACGGTCAATGCTGGTCTTCACTCTCTGGTCCCACTGAGACTGGCTTTCGTCAGGCCGTTTTGCCAGATGTCCGTGATCGTGGCTGTGGTTGGCAATGGTGACCCCGGCCCTTTGCCCGAGTTCCCTCAGTTGCTCCCAGGTCATGTAGCCCGGGCCGCCCACGGCACGGGTGTTTACAAATATGGTGTAGGGATGGCCCCGGCGCGCCAGCCTGGGTGCCGCCTCTGTGTAGACCGACTCATAAGCGTCGTCGAAGGTAATGGCGACCTGCTTTTGATTCGCCAATTTGCCGTTAAGTGCGGCTTGTGTTCCGGATTGTAGCGAGACCACGTCCAGTTGCAGATCTTTGATCATCTCCAGTTGCCCGTCGAACAGGGAAACCGACGTACTGGTGGCCGGCGGTGTGGCATTGCTGACGTGGTGATACTGGAGAACCACCAGGTCCGCCTGGGCACTGAGTGTGCTGCCAGCAAGCAGTAATCCACAGAAAAATCGTATTGTTTTCTTTGCCATTGGTCCATCCTGGCTCTGGTTATTGGAAGTGCGCTTTGAGTACCGCAAAGGCCTGATTCAGACCCTGGATACTCTCGGTATCGCCACCGCGGTCGGGGTGGGCCTGCATGACGGCGCGGCGGAACCGGTGCTTCACCTTGCTGAAACTGTCGGGAATGTGGTCAAACCCGAGAATCTCGGCGGCCGCCATCGCTTCCTGTTGCTGCGGGCGTTGCTGATGTAGTGAGTCATATCCGGTCCAGAAGTCATCCATCATTCTTTGGATACTGTCCCCGGACATCCGGTATTGGGAAATGTCCAGATAAAACTCCCGCAGAGCATCGACCTCGCCGGCAACGCCAGAGCCCGACACAACCGGGCTCTTGAGCAACTGCAGGCGCATGGGGGAAATGCGGATGGTTTCGCCCTGCTCAGAAAGCTGATCCCGTAATCGATACAGGGTGTGGAATAGCAGGAAGTGCACCGGGTAGAGCTTCTCCGGGTCGCTGAATGAAACCTCGCCAATCAGCTCCCAGGGTGAACCCTGAAGACTTCTGATCAGGCTGAGTTCGTTCATGCCGTCCGGATGCTGGCGTAGCTCGTGTTCGACCGCGACCAGCATGTGTTGGATCTGCAGTTCCAGTATGGCATCCGAATAGGGTTCTGATGGCATTGGCCCGTCGGAAGGCAAAGTATTGTTCCGGATTGGTTCGTTCATGGCTCCATGTTAGGGGACCGGGTGCCGTTAGGAAAGCGTGGACAGTTGTGTCAGTCCGCCCATAAACAGCGTAGAGGCAAAGTGTGCGGCCTGTCGCGCTTCATGCTCTCCCTTGTCTGGGGATTCGTGGGTTCTTTCAGCCACGCGCAGGCTCATTTCGTAGGCGACGCCGGAGAACGCCGCGCAAAGGTAGTGCTGATCGACGTCTGGCAATAATTCCCTTTCGACGGCATTACGGATGTCTTCTTCCAGCGATAGCATCGCCAACCCCAGGAGATCGGAGCCAAACAGGTCCCGGATGGCATGATCGTTCCGGTGGGCCAGTTGGTAAACCAGCGGATCATCCGCGGTGGCCATGAATAGGGCGAGATAGGTTGTATGAATAAAATCCCGGGCGGTAGCGGATGTCTGCCGGTATTGGTTCAGGTCGGTATTGAGCCGATTGAGGAAGTCGGTCAGCAGGGCGGCAAAAATGTCCTGTTTGCTGGAGAAGTAATTGTAGAAGGTGCCGGCGGCCAGTCCGGTCCGGCGCACGATATCCCGGATGGTAGAGTTGTCGTAGCCCTTTTCCCGGAAGCATTCCCGGGCCGCTGCCAGGATGGCGTTGCGGTTGCGGATACGGTTGGTTTCGCGTTTGCCAACGGCGTCATCCGTGGTTTGTAACATATCCATGTCGGTATCCTGTCCCTGAGTGTTTCACACGCGTATAATTCTGAGCCCACCAATCCAGTGAACGTAGTGTTTTATGTCCGATGCAATGACTGCCAACCCAGATCAGCCCCTGACGTCCGACGCGGATCGCAGGAAGAAACTGGAACTGAACAAACTGCAGAAGCGTCTGCGCCGTGAAGTCGGGCAGGCCATTGCAGAGTTTTCGATGATAGAAGCCGGTGACAAGGTTATGTGCTGCCTGAGCGGTGGCAAGGATTCCTACGCGATGCTGGATATCCTGATGAACCTGCAGAAAAGCGCGCCGGTCCCCTTTGAGCTTATTGCCGTCAACCTAGACCAGAAGCAGCCGGGTTTCCCGGAAGAGGTGTTGCCCGACTACCTGGAAGCCATGGGTATCGAGTACCACATCATCGAAAAAGACACCTACAGTATTGTTAAGGAAAAAGTGCCGGAAGGGAAGACCACATGCGGTCTTTGTTCCCGTCTACGTCGCGGAATTCTTTATAATTTTGCGGAAGAGCACGGTGTCACCAAGATTGCGCTGGGGCATCACCGGGACGATCTCCTGGAAACCCTGTTCCTGAATATGTTCTACGGCGGCAAGCTCAAGTCGATGCCGCCGGTGCTGCACAGCGATGATGGCAGGAACACTGTGATTCGTCCCCTGGCGTTCAGCCGTGAAAAGGACATTGCCCGATACGCGGGACTGAGAGAGTTTCCGATCATTCCCTGTAACCTGTGCGGCTCTCAGGAAAATCTGCAACGTCAGGTGATCAAGGAGATGTTCCAGACCTGGGACAAGCAGCATCCTGGCCGGCTGGAAACCATGTTTCGTGCCATGTGCAACGTGGAGCCATCGCACCTGGCGGATAGCTCACTGTATGATTTCCGTGAGGGCAAGCGGCTGACTGGGCAGGGTACATCAGCTGTTGGCTCTGTGGAGCCCGAGCCCGCCGACTTCGGTCGGCTGGACGTGCTCAATATCTGAACCCGGATACTGGCGGGAGTTTTACCCGCCATGCCCTCCATGCACGACCATGCCGAGGGGCAGGGTCCAGATTCCGAAACCGATCAGCAGCACACCGGTTAGCTGTCGGATCTGTTGCTGGCCCTGAAGCTTTTTTATCCAGGTTGCCGCGTATCCGGTGGCCAGCATCGAAGGCAGGGTGCCCAGGCCAAAAAACACCATGGTGGTGGCCGCGCTCCCGACAGTAGGCTGCAGCGCGGCCCAACCCAGGGTGCTGTAGATCAGTCCACAGGGCAACCAACCCCACACGCTGCCCAGAGCCAGTGCCTGCCAGGTATGATGCACAGGTAGAAAGCGTCGGGTCAGGGGGGACAGTACCTTCCATACCGGGGCGCCAACACGTTCAATATAGCGAATGCCCTGCCACCACTGCCCCATCGACAGGCCCATCAGAATCAGCAGGATACCCGCGATGCTTCTTAATACCGGCGCGAGCTGGGCCCATTGGTCGGCCGCGCTGGTGGTGAGCAGTGCGATCAGGGTCGCGATCAATGTGTAGCTGCCAATACGCCCGCCATTGAATGCCAGGAGCATCAGCGTCTGACGCAGGCGAAACCCTCCGCCGACCGGCAGGGCCATGGACAGCGATGCACTGATGCCGCCACACATGGCCAGACAGTGGGTGCTGCCGAGCAAGCCGATCAGAAAGGCGCTGGGGTAGCTCAGGTATAAGCCTTCAGTCATCAGCTGTCTTTTTGCTCGTCGTCGGTCCGGTCAGTGTCCGCGACTTTCTTTTCACTGGGCGGTTTGGCGTCATCCGGAATCATGTCCTTGTCATCGTCGTAGAGGATGCGATGCGCCGGGCCCTCCAGGTCATCGTACTGGCCGTTCTTGACCGCCCAGGAGAACAGGACGATCCCCAATGCCACCAGGATCAGCATAACGGGGACCAGGATCATTACTATTTGCACAGTGAAACCTCGGATTAACTGAGTGTCCTGATTACGGTATCAGGGCGTTGTCGGGGCGCCAACCACATGACCGGTCTGGTGATCATCCGTGGCGGTGCGGCCAAGTCTCAGGGCATTCAATACCACCACCAGTGAGCTCAGGGACATACCGATCGCGGCCAGCCAGGGTGGCACCATGCCGGCCGCCGCCAATGGCAACGCCAGTACATTGTATACCAGGGCCCAACCCAGGTTCTGACGAATGACCCGGCGGGTCAGACGACTGGTGTTCATGGCCTCGGTCAGTTGCGTCAACTGGCCATTGAGCAGCACGGCATCCGCCTTCAGTTGCGTCAGATCGGCGGCATTGCCCATGGCCACGGAAATCCCTGCGCCAGCCATCGAGGGCAGATCGTTCAATCCGTCGCCCACCATCATCACCTTGCGGCCTTCGGCCACCAGCTTTTGTAGTGTTTCCAGTTTCTGTTCCGGTGTTGCCTGACCAATGGCTTCATCAACGCCCACCATTTGCGCGATTTGCTCCACGTGCCCTGACCGGTCACCACTGAGCAGCAGCGTGTGGATGCCCATCGACCGTAATCTGGCAACGGTGGCCCGTGCATCGGGCCTTGGCTGATCGTCCAGCGTAAAGCGGGCCAGCCATTCGTCTTCGGTGGCCAGCCAGATGTCTATGCCCTGGCTGGGCGGTGCCGATGGTTGCGGAGCACGGGTATGTTCCCTGACAAAATCACTGTGGCCGATATACACCGCTTTTCCATTATAAGTGCCGGACAGCCCGCCTCCCAGATGGTTGGTGACGGAGGATACAGGAGCATCTGTGAACGGGTAGAAAACCCGGGCAATGGGGTGCTCGGAATGTTTCTCCAGGCCGGCGGCCAGCCTCGTGCAGGTTGGCTCGTCCAGTGAGCCGGTTACGTACGTCCTGATCAGGCTGAGCTCGCCCCGGGTCAGGGTGCCGGTTTTATCGAAAATAACGGTATCGACATCATTCAGGGATTCCAGGGTGTGGCCGCGGGTGGGCAGGAATCCCAGTCGGCGCAACCTGACGGTTGCCGAGGTGATCGCCGTCGGTGTCGCCAGCGACAGCGCACACGGACAGGTGACCACCAGCACAGAGAGGGTGATATCGAAGGCGTTGTCGGCCCCTGCCAGCCACCAGCCTATCCATACCAGCGGCGTGAGGACCAACACCCGGCTGACAAAGGTACCGGCGATACGGTCGGCCATCCGGGCCACCGGAGGTTTCTCGGCCTGTACGCGGTCGAGAATACGCAAGATGCCGGAGAGCCGGGTCTGTGCGCCTGCGCTGCTGACCTCGATGTCCAGTGGGTTTTCGCCATTAACGCTGCCAGCGTGCACGGTATCGCCGGGCTGTCGGGTTTCGGGCAGGTATTCACCGGTCAGGGCGGCTTCGTTGAGTGTGGAATGGCCGCTGATGATGCGACCATCCACCGGCAGCGTTTCCCCTGGTCGTACCCGGATGATATCTCCGGTACGCAGTTCATGGCTGGCGACAATGGCGGTTGTATCCCCGCTGATACGGGTCGCTACGTCCGGCTGGAAGCCGGCCAGGGCGTTTCCGGTGAGCCCTGCCCGGTAACGCGCCTGCATCTCGATGTAGCGGCCCAGTAACAGGAAAAAGGTAAACATGCACACCGATTCAAAATAGACTTCGTCACCGCCCATGACGGTCACCCAGGCACTGGCGGCATAGGCCAGGCCAATGGCGATGGCGACGGGGACGTCCATGGTCAGATGGCGACTACGCAGATCTCTGTGAGCGTTGCGGAAAAAGGGTCGGGCGCTGAACAGCACCACCGGCGTGGCGACCAGGAGGCTGAACCAGCGGAAAAATAAAATGAACTCCGGGGACAGGTCATTGACCAGCTCAAAATACAGGGGGAACGCCAGCATCATGCTCTGCATGGTGCCGATACCCGCAACCGCGAGCCTAATCAGCATGGTACGATGTTCTGCCTTGAGAGCTTTTTCTGCTTCGTCAGCCTGGTAGGGCCTGGCCCGGTATCCAAGCTCGTGGATGGCAATGAGCAGGTCGCTCAGCTTCGCCTGTTCCGCAGACCAGACCAGTCGTGCCCGCTGGGTACTATGGTTCACGGAGAATGACTGTACCCCGGGCTGTTTTGCCATGTGGTTTTCCAGCAACCAGATGCACGCGGCGCAGGTGATTCCCTCGATCAGCAGCTGGGCTTCCTGACCGCCTTTGGTGGCAGTGACGAAGGACGACTGAACCAGTGGGTGGTCCACTTCCCGGATCCGGTCCAGTTCGTTTCCGGTCAGCTGCTTTGGTGTGACGGCGGGTTCGGTCCGGTACTGGTAAAAGCCGGTCAGCCCTTCCGAGCGGATGGTTTCACAGACAGCCTTGCAACCCCGGCAGCAGAATTGCCGGGTTTTGCCATCAAGCTCGAGGGTGATTGGCGGCGAGCCTGCAGCTGCTTCGCCGCAATGGAAACAGGAGGGGGCGTTCACGCGAACTAACGGTTTACCGCGCCCACTTGAATGGCTGTGTCAGAGGGCAGGGACGTTTCGCCCTTCAGGCGCCAGTCGTTGTCGGGACTGCGTAGATCAAAGTACCAACGGCCTTTGATGTCCTGATTCATGGTTGCCCGATAGGTGTCCTGGCCAGTTCGGGTGAACTGAATGGTTCTGTCCTTATCAGCGATGGTCGGGTGGAACAGGTTGAGAATCAGGTAAGGGTAATCCGTCTGACCGGAATGGCTGTCCAGCACCAGCTTGATGTTCCGATCGGAAAATGACAGGTTCGCCTGAAGCCCCAGATCACTGGCTTTCTGGTCGCGGGCAATTTCCATGTTGATGCCGCGACCTTCTTTGGAATAGTCATCGGTCACCATGGAATTCTCGGTGTTCATTGCGATGGTGATGGCAATGGCGCAATAGGTGATGGAAGCCAACGGAAAAATTGTCAGGAACCAGAACCATGGCTGGCGATACCAGGGCTTAACAGTGTCTTCACTCATAACTCGTTATCTCTCAAGTAGGTCCGTAACAGGTAGCCGGAATGCTAGCGGGTAGGACCGACAAATCGGCTTTCAGTTTCGATAATCAGTGACTCATCGGTTTCCGAGGTGATACGGAACCGGATGACGTTGTTGCTTTGGGAAATAGTTTCGGGGTCGACATCCACGACCGTCGGAAGTGCCCGATTTTCGCCACTGTCGACTGTCACCTGCGTATCTGTCAGGAGCTGAATCCCCTCCATACCGGAAACCGAGATGTTAAACGTTTGCGGCACCTCCGTCATATTGGCGATTTTGAGGGTGTATGAGTTCTCAACTCGTCCCTGGCCATTGAAGCCGAACGGCGCGCCGCGGTCTTTGAGGACATCCAGCTGTGCCGGCACCCGGGTCGCCAGGACAAACACAATGGCGCCGATCATCAACGCCAGCACCGCGCCATAACCAAAGGTGCGGGGGCGCATGAGTTTGGAGGGCTTGCCCTCAAGCTCGTTCTCGGTGGTGTAGCGAATCAACCCTCTCGGGTAATTCATCTTGTCCATCACTTCGTCGCAGGCATCAATGCACAGGGCACAGCCGATACATTCGTACTGAAGTCCGTCCCGGATATCGATGCCGGTGGGGCAGACCTGGACGCACTGGCCGCAATCGATACAGTCGCCCAGTCCGAGTTCCGCCGGATCCACGCCCTTCTTGCGCCCACCCCGGGGCTCACCGCGGTTCGGGTCGTAGGACACCACGCGGGTATCGGGGTCAAACATCACCGACTGGAAGCGGGCATAGGGGCACATATACAGGCAGACCTGTTCACGCATCCAGCCGGCGTTGAGATAAGTGGCCAGGGTAAAGAAGCCCACCCAGAAATAGGCCCAGCCGTTGGCCTGAAGGGTGAACAAATCGGCAATCAGTTCCCGAATGGGGTAAAAATAACCGACGAACGTAAGACCCGTTGCAAGGGCGATCAACAACCAGGCGGTGTGCTTCAGGGACTTTTTAACCACCTTCTGCACCGATCGTGGCGATTTGTCCAGTTTCATGCGCTTATTGCGGCTGCCTTCTATCCGCTCTTCGACCCACATGAAAATAAAGGTCCATACGGTTTGCGGGCAGGTGTACCCACACCAGACGCGTCCAAACAGGGTGGTGATAAAGAACAGACCGAATGCGGCAATGATCAGAAGCCCCGACAGCAGGAAGAAATCTTTCGGGAATAACGTCAGCCCGTATAAGTGGAATTCCCTGGCGGGAAGATCGAAGTGAATCAGCGGCTGTCCGTCCAGCGTGAGCCAGACAAACAGAAAATACATACCCATCAACACCATAAGGCTGACGTTACGTATGCGCTGGAAGAAGCCTTCTTTGACTTCCCTGACGTAAATCTTCTTACGGCTGGCGTATAACTCGACGGTTCCGGGTTTGTTATTTTTATCGGAGGGGTCAGAGGAGGGGTCAATCTGTTTGACCGGTATCTCGTTGCTCATCGCTACCTCCCGATGAAATTTGCCACTGAGAAAGCTCAGTAGCATCAGGGTCTGTTCAAGCCTGTGCCCGCAAGGGCAGACACAGGGTTGAGCAGACCAGGCCGACGCCCGAAGGTGTCGGCCAGGTGATCAGTTGGACAGGCTGTAAACGTACGCAGCCAGAATCTGAATCTGATCTTCGGAGAGACGCTCGCCCTGCGCAGGCATCTGGTTCTGTCGACCGTTCATGACGGTCTCCTTGATCCACCCGTAAGTAGATCCGTAAAGCCAGGTGTCGTCTGTCAGGTTCGGCGCACCCATGGACTGGTTCCCCTTGCCATCACTACCATGACAAGCGGCGCATGCCTGTGCAAAGACTTCCTCACCGGCTTTCGCTGCTTCGGGATCCCTGGCGCGGTCACTGAACGACAGTACGTAGTTAACGACCTGGTCAACCTGATCGGACGTCATGTTTGGCATCATACCCTTGGCCGGCATGTTGCCGCTTCGTCCATTGGTCAAGGTGGCGAGGATGGTTTCCGGCTCACCGCCGTACAACCAGTCCTCGTCAGTCAGGTTCGGGAAGCCGAGAGACCCACGGCCAGCGGATCCGTGGCAAACCGCGCAGTTGTTGGCAAACAGGCGCTGACCCATTTTCATGGCGTCTTCGTTGTCAGCGAGTTCCACAATCGGGGTATCACCAAACTTGGCATAAAGCTCGCCATAGCGTGCTTCGGCCTGCTGAACCTCCGCTTCCCACTGATTATACGAGGTCCATCCCAACAAGCCCTTGAAGTTCCCCAGGCCCGGGTAAAGCGCCAGATAGCCCAGGGAGAAGACACATGTTGCGATAAAGAGATAGAACCACCACTTGGGCAGCGGGTTGTCCAACTCTTCAATGCCATCAAAGGAATGGCCTGTAGTCCGGTCTGTTTCGGTGTCCGTGGTCTGACTTTTGCGGGTTGCCAAGAGCAGCCACCAGCACCCGAAAATAGTACCGAGCACGATCACACTGACCCAGATGCTCCAGAAGGTACTCATTGCTTTTTCTCCGTTTTTTCCTGTTCAAGAGTACGCTTTTCCACTTCGTCATCGTCGAAGGGCAGGTGTGCCGCCTCGTCGTTTGCTTTCTTGCGGTGGGCGCTGTAGGCCCACCAGACGATTCCCAGAAACATCGCCATGACAAGAAGGGTGTGAATGCCGCGTAACTCGTTCAAATCCATCGGGATCACCGTTTCTCAGAAATCACTGTGCCCAGCTGTTGCAAGTAGGCCACCAGTGCTTCAATTTCGAATTTGCCTTCCACCTCGGCCGATGCTTCAGCAATTTGCTCATCGCTGTAAGGCACGCCCAGTGTCTGCAGTGTTGTCATCTTTGCTGCTGTGTCGGCATGGTTCACACGATTTTCAAACAGCCAGGGAAAAGCCGGCATGTTGGACTCGGGAACAACGCTGCGCGGATCGTACAGGTGCTGGCGCTGCCAGGCATCGGAGTAACGACCGCCCACCCGGGCCAGATCCGGCCCGGTGCGCTTGGAGCCCCACAGGAACGGGCGGTCGTAAACGAACTCGCCCGCTACGGAGTAGTGGCCATAACGCTCAGTTTCTGCCCGGAAGGGACGAATCTGCTGAGTGTGGCACACGTGGCAGCCTTCGCGAATGTAGATATCGCGTCCTTCCAGCTCGAGCGCGGACAGGGGCTCAAGCCCTTCGACCGGCTCATTGGTTTGCTTGTTGAAAAACAGCGGCACCACTTCGGCGAGGAAACCACCACTGATGGTGAGGATGATCAGCACGATCATCAGACCAAGGTTCTTCTCTACAATTTCGTGTTTCATCTTGATTGTCTCCCGTTACGCCGGCTGAGCTGCCGCGTTGTCCTGTGCGACGGCATCTTTCTGGCGAACGGTCATGTAGGTGTTGTAAGCCATGACCAGCATGCCGGAGAGGAAAATTGCGCCGCCGATGAAGCGGACAAAGTAGCCGGGATAGGAAGCCTCAAGCGCTTCAACAAAGCTGTAGGTCAGGGTACCGTCCTGGTTCACGGCGCGCCACATCAGCCCCTGCATGATGCCGTTTACCCACATCGCCACGATGTAGAGTACGGTACCGACGGTCGCCAGCCAGAAATGCACGTTGATCAGACCAGTGCTGTACATGGCAGGTACGCCCCACAGCTTGGGAATCAGGTGGTAGATGGCACCGATACTGATCATGGCAACCCAGCCCAGTGCACCAGAATGTACGTGGCCGATTGTCCAGTCAGTGTTGTGGGAAAGTGCGTTAACGGTCTTGATGGCCATCATCGGACCTTCGAAGGTCGACATACCGTAGAACGACAGGGAAACCACCAGGAAGCGCAGGATCGGGTCGGTGCGCAGTTTGTGCCACGCTCCGGACAGCGTCATCATGCCGTTGATCATGCCGCCCCAGGACGGTGCCAACAGGATCAGGGACATCACCATGCCCGCAGTCTGTGCCCAGTCAGGCAGCGCACTGTAGTGCAAGTGGTGGCCGCCAGCCCATACGTAGGTCGCAATCAGCGCCCAGAAGTGGACGATGGACAGACGATAAGAGTAAACCGGGCGGTTGGCCTGCTTGGGAACGAAGTAATACATCATGCCCAGGAAGCCAGCGGTCAGGAAGAAGCCTACGGCATTGTGACCGTACCACCACTGCATCATGGCGTCGGTCACGCCGGCGTACGCAGAGTAGGATTTGAACGCCGTTGCTGGCAGCGCGAGGTTGTTGCCGATATGCAGCACGGCGACGGTCAGGATAAAGCCACCATAGAACCAGTTGGCGACATAAATGTGCGGTGTGCTGCGCTTGGTAACAGTACCGAAGAAAACCAGGGCGTAGCTTACCCAGACCAGGGCGATGAGAATATCGATTGGCCATTCAAGCTCGGCGTATTCCTTGGTGGAGGTCAAACCCATTGGCAGGGTGATAATGGCGGCCACCATGACGGCTTGCCAGCCCCAGAAGGTGAAGGCCGCCAATCCATCCGAGATCAGTCGTGCCTGGCAGGTGCGCTGCACAACGTAATAGGAGGTAGCAAAGAGGGCAGAACCACCAAACCCGAAGATTACGAGGTTTGTGTGGAGGGGCCTGAGACGACCAAAGTGGGTCCAGGAAAGGTCAAGGTTCATTGATGGCCAGACAAGTTGGGATGCGATCAGCACACCCATGCCCATGCCAAGAATGCCCCAGACCAACGTCATGATGGCGAACTGTCTTACCACCTTGTAGTTGTATGTCAGGTTAGCATTTACTGTGCTCATAGCCTTACCAATGGGTTTAGAGTGGGAAAATATGCGGGCGCAAGTATGGAGAAACCATTAGCGCTTTGCAATGACTCAGATCAACTCAGAATGCCCGTCAAATGCGCCAGAATCAGCAACCTGCAGCGGCGCATTGTGTTTTCTTGGGGGTGCAGGAAGCTTAGCAGTAAAGTTGGGCTTTTGTTGTCCATAGCCCCTGATAATAGAGGGGGATTTTCAAAAGGTGAATTGGATGGAAGTTTATACTACCAAAGGCGGTAGTTCCGACAGGGGGCCGGTCCTCATTCTTGCCCACGGTGCCGGGGCACCAGCGGACTCCCCGTTTATGGTGAGGCTGGCAGAGTCATTGGCGCTTCAGGGGGTGACCACTCTACGGTTCGAATTTCCCTATATGGCACGGCGGCGTGAGGATGGCAAAAAGCGTCCGCCTGATCGCCAGCCGAGATTGCTGGAGCGCTATGAGCGGGTGACTGCCGAGGTCATGGCCGGGCCGCTGTCTGAGCGCCCGCTGTTTATTGGTGGCAAATCCATGGGAGGGCGGATGGCAAGCCTGTTGGCTGCCGACGCCCGGTTGAAAGGGCGCTTCAAAGGCGCTCTGTGTTTCGGCTATCCCTTCCATCCGCCAGGTAAAATGGATCGTTGGCGAATCGACCACTTTCCGCAGTTCTGGTGTCCGACGCTCATTGTCCAGGGCACTCGTGATCCTTTTGGCAAACCGGTTGAAGTCACTGAGCGGGTGGCGTCGTTCGCGGGGCTGGAACTGGTCTGGCTTGAGGGTGGCAACCACGACTTTCAGCCACTGGCCAGGCAGCCGCAAAGCCAGGAGGACCTTATCCAGCAGGCGGCCGGGGCAGCCGCCTGTTTCATGACGAAGGTACTAAAGTCCTACTGAACAATGTCGGCGTCGATGATGGCTACCTGGTTCCTGCCGGACGCCTTGGCCCGGTAGAGCGCGTCATCGGCGCGCTGGAAAAGTGCCTGCTCGTGGTCACCGGGGGCGAGCGCGGCGACGCCGGCGCTCAGGGTGAGGGTGACATCTGTGCCGTCACTGGTCCTGATTGGCGTGTGTTGCATGTCATCCAGAATGTGCTGGCACACTCGATATGCGCCATCGCGGTTCGTTCCCGGCAGAAGCAGTGCGAACTCTTCGCCGCCGAAACGGATGGCAATATCCCTCGGGCGTTTGACGTGACGGCTCAGCACGTCGGCTATGCGTTGCAGACAGAGATCGCCAAAGCCATGCCCCCAATTGTCGTTGATGCTCTTGAAATGATCGGCGTCCACCAGCGCCAGGGTCAGGGGTTGGCCGGTGCGCCTGGACTCAGCACACAGCTCGGGAAGCATGTTGTCCAGGTGTCGCCGGTTATACAGCCCCGTCAAGGCATCGTTGAGACTCATGGTTGCCAGTTTCCGGTTGGCTTTTTCCAGTTCCTCCATGGTGTTTCTCAGTTGTGCGGTCCTTTCCTGGACTTTCAGCTCCAGCTCCGAGCGGGCATTGTGCTCGACATGCAGGAGTTTCTGGTTGAGCAGCCGCCAGCGCTGGACCATGGCATAGTTCAGAAGGATAACCTGGGCCCCAATGGCGATCAGCATGAAGAACTCGCGGGCCAGGAAATCCGTGAGGTAACCAAATGCGGCCAGGGAGTAAATCAAAGATCCGACCAGCATGACCGACCAGGCCAGAACATACCAGAGTGCGGGGGCGTAGCCCTGTCGCCATCTGGACAGGCCAATGACAAACAGGCAGGAGATGACGGTCATCGCCAACAGGGTATTGAGCAGGATTGACTTGTTATATGGCAGCAGGAATGTGATCGCCAGGAGACCGGCGGACACCCAGCCGAAAGCTGTTAATGTGGTTGCTGACAGGGTGCCGGGCGAGACTTCAAGGAAGGAGCGCCCAAACAGGGTCATTGCCAGAGAACAAAGGGCGATGAGCAGCGGGATTGACGTATTGGCGAACCCGGTGCTGTCGGGCCAGAAATACTGATTGGCAAAACCACCCATCGAGAACAGGAACATGCCCATGCTGGCCATGTAAAATGCGTTGTGAAAGTAATATGCCGTCCCGGAGCTGATGAATAACAGAAGGTTGAACACAGCAAAGACCAGTAAGGCACCGTAAAACAGGCCGTGGGTCAGGGTCAGGTGGTTGCTTTCGGCAATGACGGTGCCGGGTGTCTCCAGCGACAGCGGAACATTGAGGGCGCCACTGCTCCGGATTCTGAGAGTAATCTCTTGTCTTTCCCCGGCGCCCAGGGTGACGGGAAGGAGAAAATACCGGTAGTCTATGCCCCGCGAGAGGAACGCGTGCTGGTCCCCGGTGGCCAGCGTAGTGGATGTCGAGGTGCCATCTTGCCAGAATGTGACATCATCCAGCAGCGGGTAGTTGAGTTTCAGATACCAGAATCCCACTCGATCGCTGGCATTGGTCAGGTGTAAATGTACCCAGTACACAGAATCGGTATGACTGAACACCAGATCGTGGCCCTCGGCCGCTTGCCAATTGAGGGTGGTGGGTAATTCAGCGGGGGCTTTCGCCTGATGTGCCGGGTTGCCCGGGGCGGCAACATGAAAGCAGACGTGGTCCATCAGCGTTGCGCGCTGGTGGGCCGTGCTGGCGTCGAGGGTCGGGCAGGGAGTTCCCGGGTGGGCACCCAGCGCCGGAGAAGCGCCAGCCAGCGCCAGAGCAGTCAGCGTGATGAAAATACGCAGGTATAGCTGCATCAGTGAATTCCTGCCGGGAAGTAGCCTGCCAGTGTAGCGCCAGCCTGCAACCGCCACTGTTAAACAGTTTCAAATTCTTGAGGATTTTCCGGGGGGAAATCCTGAAAAGGGACTCCATGGAACACATGATCTTGTTTTGCCGCCCTGGTTTCGAAACAGAAGCGGGGCGGGAAATGACCGATGCTGCGGCCGCCAGGGGTGTCTTCGGCTACTTTGAGCCTCGCGGCAAGCACGGCTACCTGTTTTTCTTTCTGACGGGGCCGGAAGGGAGCGATGAGTTGCTTCGGCGTCTGAAGCTTGATGACTTGGTCTTCGTTCGGGACTGGTTTGTCGGGCTCGCTGAGATTAAATTGCCAACTGCGGATCGGGTTGGCGCCGTGATTCAGGGGCTGCAGGCGTTGCCCGCCGGTTTTCCCAACTGCGCCAGGGTTGAAGTCCGGGTGCCCGAGGATAATGCGGATCGTGACCTGGGAAATTTCGCCAGGAAATGGGTCGCCCCTTTATCCCGGGGGTTGCGTGGTGCCGGCCTGATGAAACCGGACCCCGATGACGAAGCCCCGGCCAGGCTGGAGATTCTCCTTCCGGAATTCGAACGGGCTGTGCTTGGCTTTAGTCCGGCTGGCAACCGCGCCCGTTTTGTTGGTGGAATTCCAAGACTGCGTTTACCGGCCTCGGCACCGAGTCGTTCAGCGCTCAAGCTTGAGGAAGCCTGGAAGGTCTTCCTGCCGCCAGAACAGGCTCTGGATTATCTCGGCGGAGGCAAGCAGGCCGTGGATCTCGGGGCAGCCCCTGGTGGCTGGACCTGGCAGTTGGTGCGTCAGGGCATGATGGTGGCGGCAGTGGATAACGGCCCGATGAACGCTGAGTTAATGGCGTCGGGGCAGGTTGAACATGTCGAAGCGGATGGGTATTTCTGGAAACCTCGTCGTGGTGTTGACTGGATGGTGTGCGACATTGTTGACCATCCTCGCCGGACATCGCAGATGGTCGTGGACTGGCTGAAGAACGGCCTGTGCCGTTACACCATTTTTAACCTGAAGCTGCCGATGAAGAAGCGCTATGAAGAATGGCTGATATGCCGTGAAATCATCGAAAGCGGGTTAGCGGAGGTAGAGATGACGTTTCGTCTCAGGGCGCGCCATCTCTACCACGATCGCGAAGAAATCACCTGCTTCATTGAGCGGGTGAATTAGGCGCAGAAGCGGCCGGTCAGCTCTGGTAGAGCACTGTGATTGCTTCGTCCTGATCCATCATGGGGATCAGCTCGGCCATCAATTCTTTCCGTGTTTCGGAGCGGTACCAATGGTCCCAGTCTATTTCTGAGCGCCAGTTGGACAGCGTCAGACGATGATTGGGATCGCGGGCATCCACCAGGGTTTCACCGGATATGAATCCCGGCGCACTGACAGCTTGTTGTAGAACCTTGCGTGCACGCTCTTCATAGGCGGATTCAAGAGTCTCTGCGATATGACGTTCAATCAATACCCGGATCATGGCTTACCTCGTAACGTTTTGACTGTTATAAACAATAATTTAGCATGTAACTCCCAGAAACACATGAAATGAACCAACGGAGAATCGGCCTTGGACGAGATAACGTTTGACGGAGAGCTGGACGCCCGGGGGCTGTATTGTCCGGAACCGGTGATGATGCTGCATAACCGGATTAATGACGTGCCGGTGGGGGGCATCCTGAAAGTGGTGGCTACCGACCCCTCCACCACCCGAGACATTCCCCGGTTTTGTCAGTTCCTCGACCACCAATTGGTTCACAGTGAAGAGTCCGGGGAAGAGTTTTTGTTTTTTATACGCCGAGGGAGTTGAGGTGGTCCAGGAATTGGTCTCTGTCCATTTCGCCCAGCACCCGCGCGCCTGATCGCTCACGACCGTTGCTGTCGTAGAATAAAATGGCGGGCGGGCCAAACAGCCCCAGCTCTTCCAGGAAAGCCTGCTGGGCGGGTGTGTTGTCTGTCATATCGATCTGCAGCAGGTGGTGGGATTTCAGCGCGTTCACCACGGTTGGATCAGTAAACACGTTGCGTTCCATGACCTTGCATGAGATGCACCAGTCCGCATAGAAGTCCAGCATGGCCGGTCGTCCCTGTTGCCGGGCCTTCACCAGCAATGCCCTGATCTCTTCCGGTGTTTCCACTCGGGTGAAGTTTGCGTGCGCCTGGGTCGACGGCTCTGCTTGCGTTGTAGCTGTCGCGGTATAAGGTGCCAGGGGATTCAGGGGATCCTGCGCGCCGCCGATGGCTCCTGCAAGCAGGGCCAGACCGTAGGCGAACATGACCAGTCCCAGACCCTTACGGGTTCTTGCCCAGCCGGCTCTGGCTGCGTCAAACGCGCCGAGCTGAACCCCGGTAATGGTAACCAGCAGTCCCCATAGAGTAAGTGCCACCCAGGCTGGCACCAGGCGCTCGATCAGCCAAATGGCAACGGCCATTAACATAACCCCGTAAAAGGCTTTCACCACGTTCATCCAGGGGCCGGTGGATGGCAGCAGTTTGCGACCTCCGGCAGCGACCAGGATCAACGGAATGCCCATGCCCAGCCCCAGCGAGAACAATGCGATGCCGCCAATAAACGCATCCTGGGTGGTGCTTATGTACAGCAGACTGCCGGCCAGGGGGGCGGATACGCACGGTGATACAATCAGTGCCGACAGTGCGCCAATACTGAAAATGCTGAGTATGCGGGTGCCGCTCAACTGATGACTGGCGTTGTTCAACGGCTCCCGGATGAAGCGGGGCAGTTGGATTTCAAACAGATTGAACATCGACAACGCAAACACCATGAACAGTGTCGCGAACACACCGAGCACCCATGGGGATTGCAAATGGGTCTGGACGTTGAAGCTGGCGCCCAGCAAGCCGGTAACGACCCCGGCGGCGGCATAGGTCAGGGCCATGCCCAGCACGTAACTGGTGGACAAAATAAGGGCATGCCCTGTTGATTGGGTGTTACGGCTGGACACCAGCGAGGAAATGATGGGAACCATCGGCAGTACGCAGGGGGTGAATGTCAGGCCCAGGCCCAATAACAGAAAAACCGCAGTGATGGCGAGGGTCGACTGTTCCGACAGGAAGCCGGCCAGGCCCGTCGCTGAACCCGTGTTGACGCCTGCAGTGGTGCTGAAACCTCCGCTGCTGTCCGGTGTGGAGGCGGCTGCGGTGGAGTTGTCCGTGCCGCTGCCGGCGTAATAGAGAACCTCACGAGTCTGTGGTGGATAACATAGCCCGGCTTCGGCGCAGCCCTGGTAGGTTACCTGAAGTTCGGCTTCCTGCACGCCGTCGGGCAGGGAGACAGGAACCCGCGCTTCCACCGGCTCGTAAAAGACCGTCATTTCGCCGAAAAACTCGTCTTCAGTGACAGTGCCCTGGAGCGAGAACTGTGGTTCGCCAAGCACAACCCCTTCGGTGACCGACTCAACCGACACCCGGGTCTTGTAAAGGTAATGTCCCGGTGTCACATCCCAGGTCAACACTACCCCTTTGTTTTCGGTGAGATAATTAAAAGGGAGTGCCTCATCAACGGGAAGGAAGTCGCCAGTACTTCCAAACAGTGAATTCGCCGAGTTCCCGAGCCCCCAGGATGCCGCTGACAGGAGGAGAAGGCATAATGCCATAACGCTACGGCTGGCCACGGTGTCCATGCGAAGGCGTCCGGGGGATGGAGCAAGCTCTGTCATAGAGGCTGTCGGGTCCTGTTTGGTGTGTTAGCGGTGCTGCTGGCTCGGGATTGTAGCCCCGGAACAGCCGGTTTCAGGTGCAGGAGACAAACATAGCACCCTAAAGTTCCCTCTGGTATTGCGGGATTTAAAGACGCACAATAGCGACCCAATGAATCACAATCCAGACGATCTTATCATGCTGTTCAATGACCTGTTCCGGGAAAGCCACCGGACGGTCCTGGTCAGAGGCAGTGATGAACCGGAATACCTGCCTGCTTCAGAGACAGGTAGCGTTGCACAGATTATTTTTGCTCATGGCTATTATGCAAGTGCCTTGCATGAGATCAGTCATTGGTGCATTGCCGGAAAACATCGCCGGACCCTGAGGGACTATGGTTACTGGTATTGTCCTGATGGCCGCTCCGCGACCGAACAGCAGGCTTTTGAACAGGTAGAGGTGAAGCCTCAGGCCCTTGAGTGGCTTTTTTCGGTGGCTGCAGGCGCCCGCTTTCATATCAGTGTGGACAACCTATCCGGAGACGGAGCAGCCGATGAAGACGGTTTTCGCCGCAAGGTAAGGGCGCAGGCCAATCATTACCTGGAGTGTGGGATGCCGGCACGTGCCCGAGCATTCTTCGACACGCTCAGGTCGTTTTATGGAACCGGGAAAACGTTTGAGCAAGCCTGGCAGGAAGAGTCCCGGCGCATGATCCCTACGGTTCCCACAACAGACACAGAGGTAGACTGAATACATATGACATCTGACCCAAGTGAGACCGGCAAGACGCTGTTCAAGGATCTCAATCTCGATCAGCGCCTGCTGGACGCAATCACCGACATAGGTTTCGAGTATTGCACACCAATCCAGGCGGAGACCTTGCCGTTTACTCTGGCCTGTCAGGATCTTATAGGCCAGGCGCAGACCGGTACCGGAAAAACGGCAGCCTTCCTGATTACGGCCATCCAGAGTCTGCTGGAGACACCGGTCCCGGAAAAAGAGCGCTTTGCGTCCGAGCCCCGTGTGCTGGCTCTGGCGCCGACCCGGGAACTTGCCATGCAGATTGCCAAGGATGCCGAGCAACTCTGCGGCTACACCGGCCATAACGTAGTGACGGTGGTCGGTGGTATGAACTATGACAAACAGCGTGATCAACTGCAGAACGAGATAGTTGATATTTTGGTTGCCACGCCCGGGCGTTTGATTGACTTTCTGGGCTCTCAGGACGTCTTCCTGGATCAGCTGGATATTCTGATTCTGGACGAAGCGGACCGCATGCTGGACATGGGCTTTATTCCCGACGTCAAGCGCATCATTCGCAAGTGCACCCCCAAGGAAGACCGCCAGACCCTGCTGTTCAGCGCGACGTTTAATCAGGATGTGCTGAATCTGGCTTCCATGTGGACTCGCAATGCCGAGTTTGTGGAAATTGAGCCAGAGCAGAAAACCGCAGAGCGGGTCGAGCAGACGGTTTACCTCGTGGGTGAGGACGAAAAGCTGCCGGTGCTGGTGAATTACCTGAAGCGACCGGATGTGGAAAAGGCCATTGTCTTTGCCAATCGGCGGGACCAGTGCCGGGACCTGGACGAGGATCTGCGTAACCAGGGCGTGAAAGTTGCCCTGATGTCCGGGGAAATTGCGCAGAACAAACGTCTGAAGACTCTTGACCAGTTCAAGAAAGGCACTATCCAGGTTCTGGTGGCAACAGACGTTGCCGGTCGGGGGATTCACGTCAACGGTGTTACCCACGTTTTCAACTACAATCTTCCCGAGAACGCCGAAGATTATGTACACCGTATTGGTCGCACCGGCCGCGCCGGTAAAACCGGTGTATCGGTGAGCTTTGCAAGCGAGGATGATGCCTTCTCGCTGCCGGCTATTGAGACCTACATTAGCCAGAAGCTCAAGACCGCTGTACCGGATGAAGAGTTAATGACAGCCTTGCCCAATGCGCCGATCACCCGAAAGCGTGGCGGGCGCCGTCCCCAGGGAAGCCGGGGGCAGGGTGGTCGCAGCCAGGGCGGACGCCCGCAGCGACAGCGCAGGAACTAACGAGGCCGGAAGATCAGACCATGTTAATCGTAGCGGATGAAAACATTCCCCTGCTGGATTCGTTTTTTGGCGATATTGGCAATATTCGCCGGGTGTCTGGACGCACCATGTCGCCCGAGGACGTAAAAGACGCTGATATCCTGCTGGTGCGTTCGGTCACCAGGGTTAATGAGGCACTGTTGAAAGGCAGTCGGGTTCGCTATGTCGGCACCTCAACCATCGGCACGGATCACGTCGATCTGGCCTGGCTAAAATCCCGGGGGATTGCGTTCTCAGCGGCACCGGGATGCAATGCCAACAGCGTGGCGGAATATGTGCTGTTGGTGCTGTCGCTGTACGCTGAAAAACAGGGGCTGGATGACTGGGAAGACCTGAGTGTTGGTATCGTGGGTGCCGGTAACGTGGGCAGCGAACTGGCGCGCAAGCTTGAAAAGCTGGGCTTCACAATCCGTCTGTGTGATCCGCCGCGAGCGGATCAGGAGGAAGACGGCGAACAGGTTTTTTGCAGCCTGGACGAAGCGTTGGAGTGTGATGTTGTAACGCTGCATACCCCACTCACCAATGAGTCCCCCCACGCCACATTCCACATGATTGACAAGGCCAGGCTCGACCGGCTCACCGCCGGTCAACTACTGATTAATACCAGTCGCGGTGAGGTAATCGATTCGGTTGCGCTGCACGAGTGTCTGGAAGGCCCGAATGCACCCACGGTGGTGTTGGATGTGTGGGAGCAGGAACCAAGGATCAACCCGCAACTGGTGGATAAGGTCTGGCTGGCCACACCCCATATTGCGGGTTACAGTCTGGAAGGCAAGGTCCAGGGTACCGAAATGATTTATCAGTCCCTGTGTCGTTTCCTGGGCTTGCCGGTGCGAAAAAAGGCCGGCCAGTACCTGCCGGAACCGGCGTTGAGCAAGCTCTCCTTTACCAGTGCGGCGGAAGAAATGGGGGCGGGTAATATTGCCATGCGTTCCTGTTACGATCCTCGCAGGGACGATGCGCAACTCAGGCTGACCATGACGCAGGCATCGGAAGAGCGGGGCAACGCCTTTGACCGGCTGCGCAAGAACTACCCGGTGCGCCGAGAGTTTTCCAGTGTGAAAATCCAGCTCAAGGGCACCAGCAAGTCCCTCCAGGACACCTTCCGTGCCCTGGGGTTCAAGCTTAAAATCTGATCAGAGGCTTGCTCTTTGCAAGGCTTCGATGCGGGCCTCGAGTGGCGGATGTGTCATGAACAGGGCACTGAGGCCTGCCCGTGCTCCCCGATTGATGCCAAATGCCTGCAGTGAGTCCGGCATCTGGTCCGGGATCTCGCTTTCCTGTTTCAATCTTGCCAGGGCGCTGATCATGGCGCTACGACCGGCCAGTTGCGCACCGGCAATATCGGCCCGGAATTCCCTGCGACGGGAGAACCAGAATACGATGGTGCTGGCCAGAATTCCGAGGACAATTTCCGCCACGATACTGACCACGAAAAAGCCGATACCGTGCCCGCTCTCATTCTTGAATACCACCCGGTCGACGAATGAGCCGATCACCCGCGAGGCAAAAATCACAAAGGTGTTCACCACGCCCTGAATCAGCGCCAGGGTAACCATGTCACCGTTGGCAACATGGCCGATCTCATGACCGAGAACGGCGCGGATCTCGTCCTTGTTGAACCGGTGAAGCAGGCCTTCACTGACCGCCACCAATGAATCGTTCTTGTTCCACCCAGTGGCAAACGCATTGGACTGGGAGGCGGGAAAAATAGCCACCTCAGGCATTCCGATACCGGCATTCTTCGCCAGTTGCGCGACGGTATCCACCAACCAGCGCTCCGCCGGTGTCCGGGGAGAGTCAATGACCCTGGCCTTGGTGCTCCACTTGGCCATTGGTTTGGAAATCAACAACGATACTATGGCACCGGCAAAGCCGAACACCGCCGCAAAAGCCAGCAGTGAACCATATTGAATACCATTCTGGGCCAGGTAGCTGTCTACGCCAAGCAGGCGCAGAGTGATACTGGCCACAATGATGACCGCCAGGTTAGTGGCGAGAAACAACAGAATGCGCATATTCGGTTCCTTGATTCTCTCGTTATCCGCAAACGCGACAGGTTGCTGATGAGCTATATGTGGGTTGCCAGCCCGGGTTCAATGGGGTTACGCGGTTTTAATGATCCGCTGATGTCACGAAAGTTCCACTAAAAAAGACGCCCTGCATTACCCGGCTGATGGTCGCCGAGCTGCCGTTGCGCAAGGCATTACGGATTAGGTGAATGTGGGTCGAAAGATCCTGTCTGACGGACTCGGGCAGACCGTCCGTGTCTCCGGGAGTCAGCACCTCCAGGTTTTCCAGCAGCTCTGCGCTGGCGGGAGTGCTCAGGCGGACAAAGGCTTTCTGGGTGAGCACGGCCTGGTCCAGTGCTTCCTGCCGGATGGTGTCCACGTAGCGCAGCAGACCTTCTTCTTCCAGCCAGAGCAGGGCGCCAAAGCAAGCCATGTGGCGTTTACTGTGCAGCCCGAATTCATCTGGTTCATCCGGACCGGCGATATCCTCCACAAACAGGTTGGTGCGTCGTGGGAAGGCGCTATAAAGCTGGACCAGGGCGATCGCGGTATCTTTGTAAAATTCCTCTATATGTATGTCAGCCATTAACCGCACCGATTACTGCTGATATGTGGAGAGAAAATGGGCGAGGCGCTTCATGGAATCCTCCAGGGTATCGACCCGTGGCAGGAATACCACACGCAAGTGCTGTTTGTCGTCAATGTTGAACGCGGAACCCTGCACCAACAGGATTCTCTCCTGCAGCAGCAGGTCGAGTACCAGCTTCTCGTCGTTCATGATCGGAAAGCGCTTGGGATCCAGTTTCGGGAACAGGTAGAGTGCGCCTTTTGGTTTCACGCAGCTGACCCCAGGGATGTCATTGAGTAACTGCCAGGCAGTCTCGCGTTGCTCATACAGGCGTCCGCCCGGAGCCACCAGGTCATTGATGGACTGGTAGCCACCCAGGGCGGTCTGAATGGCGAGCTGGGCAGGTACGTTGGCACACAGTCGCATGTTGGACAGCATTTCAATGCCTTCGACCAGATCCCGGGCACGGTGTTTGGCGCCACTGACGATCATCCAGCCTGAACGGTAACCGGCGGCCCGGTAATTCTTTGACAGGCCGTTATAGGTGAAGAAGAGTACGTCATCGGCCAGGGAAGCTGTCGAAACGTGCTCTGTCCCGTCGTACAGAATCTTGTCGTAGATCTCGTCCGACAGGATGATGAGATTATGCTTGCGAGCCAGTTCGATGACCTGTTCCAGCAGTTCGCGGGAATAGACCGCCCCCGTGGGGTTATTTGGATTAATCAAAACGATAGCGCGAGTGCGGCTGGTGATTTTCTTGCGGATATCTTCGATATCCGGAAACCAGTCCTGCTTTTCGTCGCAGTGATAATGAACCGGCTTGCCGCTGGAGAGGGTGACCGCAGCTGTCCAGAGCGGGTAATCCGGCGCGGGGATCAGCACTTCGTCACCGGTGTTCAGCATGGCCTGCATCGACATAACGATCAGCTCGCTGACGCCATTGCCCAGGAAAATGTCATCAATATCAACCTTGTCGATGCCCCGCTGCTGGCAGTAGTGCATAACCGCCTTGCGGGCGGAGAACAGCCCTTTGGATTCCACGTAGCCCTGGGCCAGCGGCATGTTGTAGATGACGTCCTGCTGGATTTCCTCCGGGATGTCGAGTTCAAAGGCGGCTGGATTGCCAATGTTCAGCTTCAGGACCCGATGCCCTTCCTCTTCGAGACGACGCGCCTCGCGCAGAACAACGCCACGTATTTCATAGCACACGTTATCCAGCTTGGCGGACTTGTAGTAATTCTGCATAGGACCCGGGTTTCCTTAACCTTGTATCAGTAAATCAAAACGACAAGCCTGTATTCTAGCGGAGCATGGCCGCCCGGCAACAGGTCAATTGTGATGAATTGTGGCTTAATCATGGAGATTTATGGTGACAAGTTCATCCCGTCTGTAGATTTGGCCAGTAACCGAGACATTCTCAGCAGGGTGTTGTATTGTGCACAATATAATTGATCAAAATGCAAGGGAAGAGAAATGACCGACAGTATCTACGATTTCAAGGTTCAGGATATTCAGGGCAACGAACATGACATGGCGGAGTACAAGGGCAAGGTTCTGCTTATTGTAAATACGGCCAGCAAGTGTGGGTTTACTCCCCAGTTCGAGGGATTGCAGGAGCTGTACAGTGAGTTGGGTGACAAGGGGCTGATGGTACTGGGGTTTCCGTGCAATCAGTTCATGAATCAGGACCCGGCGGATGAAGGCGCCATCAGCCAGTTCTGCAGTGTCAATTATGGTGTTGATTTCCCGATGTTTTCCAAGATCGAAGTCAACGGCTCGGGGACTCACCCGCTTTATCGCTTTCTCAAGAAAGAGGCCACTGGCGTAATGGGGTCCGAGAAAGTTAAGTGGAACTTCACCAAGTTCCTGGTTAACCGGGAAGGGCAGGTAATCCGTCGTTATCCACCCACCACCAAACCGGAAGCCATCCGCGCCGATATCGAAAAGCTGCTGTGAGTGATGGCTAAGACAGACGACATTCTCGCCCTGGACAACCAGCTCTGCTTTGCGCTGTATGCGGCGAACCGGGCGGTGACGGCCCGCTACAGGCCACTGTTGACTGAGTTGGGGTTGACCTACCCACAGTACCTGGTGATGTTGGTGCTGTGGGAGGCGGCCGCTGCGGTCGACGTTGTGCGCGTGTCCGGTCTGGGGGAACGCCTCAGGCTGGATTCCGGCACACTTACACCGCTGTTAAAGCGCCTCGAAGAGCGGGGACTGGTCAGCCGCCAGCGCAGTGCCGAGGATGAGCGGGTGGTGACGGTTGCCGCCACCACCGCCGGTTTGGCGATGCGGGAGCGGGCGAGGTCAATTCCTGGCCGTCTTTTGTGCAGCACCGGTGTGGACCCTGACCGCCTGATGGCGCTCAGGGATGAGCTCAGGTCGGTCCTGGCTCAGTTGGAGAGTCAGGCGCCCAGCGCTCGATAGCGGTCTTCAGGTCGTTACGATTGTAGGGTTTGGTGATGTAGTCGTTCATGCCGGAGGCCAGACAGTCTTCCCGGTCTCCCTGCATGACGTTTGCGGTTACCGCGATTATCGGCAGTGTTTGCCACTTCGGGTTTTCCCGAATTTTCTGAGTTGCTTCATAACCGTCCATGACCGGCATCTGACAATCCATCAATACCAGGTCGTAACTCTTGTTTTCAAGGGCTTCCAAAGCCTGCTTGCCGTTCTCTGCAAGGTCGACTGAGTGGCCCAGTTTTTTCAGCAAGCTGCTGGCCACCAGTTGATTGACCTGATTATCCTCCACCAACAGGATATTCAGGCCTTCGATCGGTGCGGCGGTCTCTTCGACGGGGGGGGACTCTACCGGCTGTTGGGCGTACTGCGCGTAGACCGGTAGCGGGAGGGTCACCGTGAAGTGAGTGCCCTGGCCGATTTCCGAATCCACCAGTATCTGGCCGTGCATCCGTTCCACCAATTGGCGGCACAGTGTCAGCCCCAATCCGGTCCCGCCGTACAGGCGCGTGGTGTCGGTATCCGCCTGCGAGAAGGGAGAGAAAATCCGGTGCAGGCCTTCTTTTGACATACCGATGCCGGTATCCATGACATCAATCCGGAGGTTGCCTCCAAAACGGGCTGCATGGATCCTGACACTGCCTTTCTCGGTAAACTTGATGGCATTGCTGAGCAGATTGTTGAGCACCTGGCGCGTACGGGTCGGATCACCCAGGAACATGTCAGGCAGTTCCGGGTCAATGTCGGTGTGTAATTCAATCTTTTTTGTGCTGGCCTGTTGAGCATGGAGTGTGGCGCATTCCTGGATCAGGTTTTTAACGCTGAACGGAATGTTCTCCAGGCTCAGTTTTCCGGCTTCAACTTTGGAAATGTCGAGAATGTCGTTCAGTAGCCCAAGCAGGCTCTGCCCGGCGGTGAAAGCGATTTCAAGGCGATTGCGCTGCTCCTGATCGAGATCGCCTTCCAGGGCCAGGCCCAGCATTCCCAGCACACCATTGAGCGGCGTGCGTATCTCATGACTCATGCTGGCCAGGAAGTTGGCCCGCGATCTCGCCCGGCGGACAGCGTCTTCTTTGGCCTTGACCAAAGCCCGGTTACCCCGCTGGAGTGCCGTGTTTTTCTCGGAAATTTCCCGCGTGCGGTCCTCGACTTCCCGTTCCAGCTGTGTGGAATAATTCTTCATGGAGCTTTCAGCCTGGCGGAGTTGTTCCAGACTGGTGTCAATGGTGGTCAGGTGCTGGTTTATGATGCCGACCATGGCGCCGATTTCATCTTCCTGATGATTGGCGGGAATCGGCAGGCGCACCTTCTCCGGTGTTTCGGCCTGAACGCGACTGAGTGCGTTGATAACATTCATCATCGGGCGGGTGAGGACGAAATAGAAAATCCCCAGCAGTGCAATAGAGAGGATCAGACTTTTGAAGAAACCACTGACCAGCGTATAAGTGGCTCGCTGGAGAAACAGCAACCCGTAGTGATAGGTATCTATGGTGACGTTCAGGGTACCTAACGGAAGGTCCTCCAACTGCTTGACCCTCAGCTCGTCACTGAAGGTGCGGCTTGCTCCGAAGAGAGCGTCGCTGATCCACCGATATGGGGACGTTGGACTGCTTGTGCTGGCGGCGGCCATGGTGTGGCCGTCATTGTCGACGATCCTGGCGTCAATGGTGGCCGGGTGCCGGAGCAGGCCATCAAGCAGTTCTTCGGCCAGTCGAACGTCTATATTGTAGGCGATCTGTGATGCGGGGCTGTGGCTGATTTCGATAAGTGCACGAATTTCCTTCTCCATGGACTCGCGGGCACTGAAAAAGTCCAGGGTGACCTGAACCATATTCAGAGCCAGTCCCAGTGCCATGGCCAGCAATACCGTATCCCGGGTCAGGCGAAATGAAAGGCGTTTTCGGAATAGCCTAGTCACCAGTGTTCACAATCCTTGTCTGAGGAGGGCTTGTCAGGACTGACTGGCAAGCATCGGGTTAATCGTCATAGTCAGCCTTTTTCTTCCATTCGTCATCATGGAGAAACGTATCCCACTCCCGATCCAGTTTTGACTGCCCTTCCTGCGGGCTGGAGCCTTTGTTGTTCTCCGGCCCCATCGCTTCAAGTTCCTTGATACGTGTGCGGAAGCTTTTTACGGCTTTCATGGCCAGGGGATTATCGCGGGACTTGCCCATTTCGGTGCTGGCAAGGTGGTAGGCATGGATAGCCTTGCGAATCTGGTTCTGCCGTACGTAGTCTCTTGCCTGGAACACATGGAGGTCGGCGTGGGTCTTGTGAACCAGGAACAGCACATATTTCAGGTTTTTTTTGGCGGTTGAATTGTCGAGTTTTCCTGCCTTGTGCATGCCTTCAATCATTTTGAACAGGCTTTGCAGCAACTCTTTGACGTAATTTGATTTTTCCGGGGAGTCGATTTTTACTGGCGGCCGATTGTCATTGTTCTCGAGCACGGCGTTCTTCAGTTGCCGGGTGGCTTCCAGCCACTGCTTGACCGGGAGGCTGGATTTAAGTGCACTCAGTTCCTGGCAAGCTTCCTCCATGCGTTTGATCAGCAGGAGCTTGAGATCCGGGGTCAGGTATTGGCCAGGTATCTCATTGAGTAGCCGGTGAGCACGATTGTACTGATCTTCCTGGGACGTCATTCGCCGTGCCCGTTCAATCCGGGCGCGCTCCCGCATCTGGCTACCGACGATAATGAGAATAGAGACGGTAACGATGGCTGCAAGTATCAGGACGATCGTAGTGGTATTCATGTTATCGGTAACGACTCCGGTTTCTGGCCATGAGGTGGTGTTATCCGGCCATAAAAATCACAGTGATTCAGCAAGTACCCGAAAGATTAGCAGAAAACCCGAATCGATTCCGTTTAGAAATGTGAAAGTGTCTCCGGTTATATTTATTTCATGAATTGTTATTATGATGTACATTGTCAGGGTGAATGTCTCCGGTTCCGCGTCGATGGTGCCGGGTTATTTGGAGTGTTGAATGGATATTTCCCGGGTCGACCTGAACCTGCTTGTGTATCTCGATGTGCTCCTCAGGGAGCGGAATGTGACGAAAGCCGCTAACCACCTGGGGATCACCCAGCCGGCCATGAGCAACGGCCTGCGCCGGTTGCGGGATGTGTTCGGAGATCCCCTGCTGGTGCGCACCAGTGAAGGCATGTCGGCTACGGAACGTGCTCGGGAGTTGCAGCCTCTGGTGCGCAGTATTCTCTCGGATATTGAGCAGGCAGTGCAGGAAAAGACACCGTTCTCGGCCATGGAGAGTCAGCGGGTGTTTCGCATCATGGCCAGTGACTATGCAGAGTCCTGCCTGATGCCACGGGTATTACGGCGCATTCGTCAGGAAGCACCCCATGTGACCCTGGATGTGCTGACACCCAGTGACGTCAGCTTTCTGGATGTCGAGCAGGGTCGCCTGGATATGGCAATTAACCGGTTCGACAAGATACCGCAGTCGTTCCACCAGAAAACCCTCTGGATCGAATATTTCGCCTGCCTGATGAACGCCCGGAATCCGATTCTCAGGCAACCATTTACCCTGGATACCTATCTCGATGCCAGTCATATCTGGGTGAGTAAAACCGGTTTCGGCGTCGGTGTCGGCGTGAACCCTAAGGACGTCCAGAGGTTGGGGTGGGTGGACGAGGCCCTGTCGCGGATGGGCCGTAAGCGGCAGATTTCTGTTTTTACACGGCATTATCAGGTCGCCATGCTGTTGGCGGAACAGCACGATCTCGTTGCCACCCTGCCATCCCGAGCGGCCTGGTTACAGAAAGATAACCCCAACCTGGTGGTCAAGGTGCCACCGTTCGAGATTCCGCCTTTTGAACTGAAGATGGCGTGGAGTCCGCTGTTACAACACAATGCGGACCATCAATGGCTGAGAAAACTGATCGCCGAAGTGGCGGAAGAAGTGGATGCGGAGTTCGCGCCGTTCGGAGCACAGTTCGAGTCTGTGGAGATTCCACAGGTCTATCATTCAGAGCGGTAGCTCTCTCAATTCCAGAGAGCTGCGGCTGGCGTCCCACATGCGCTGAAAGGCTTCTCCCAGAAGCTTGACCCGTCCACCATCGGCAAAGTTGGCAAAGCCTTCGGGTTTGTCGAAGTTGTGGCGATAGACGACTCCTTCCCGGTCGGCCAGCAGGAACGGTTGGTTTTCAATCGGGTAATCATCGTTGACCAGCCTCAGTTCAATTCGGCTCGGCAGGCGTTTCATCAACTCCACGATCTGGTGACGTCGTTTGACCAGCGGTTTGTCGTCGTGGATCAGTAGGCGCACTTCGCTGAGCCGGTGGCGGCGGGCGAGGGCGGACAATAGCTCGCGAAAACGGAGCCTGTCGTAGAGATCGTGTTCCAGCAACCGGTCATACAGCCACAGTCGCTGTGTGGCCTGGCCGGTCATGGAATCCAGCAGGCTGATCATATTAGCTTCGGATTCGAACAGCCAGCTGTCCCGGTCCGTTCCCAGTATCATCGGATATTCCCGATTCGTATCCGGCGCCACCAGTCCTGGTGACAGGCAGCGCATATCCACATGCGGAATGCCGGCATCGTCGTAGAGATCGGAGCACACGTGAAATCCGGAGCGCTGGTAAAAGGAAATGGCGTGCTCCTGGGCCGACAGTTGCAGTTCCCCGAACCGGGAAGCCTCCGAGATCAGGTGTCGCAACAGCGCCTCTCCCACGCCCTTGCCACGAAACTCCGGTAACACCGCCATACGGCCTATATGAGCGGTTTCTTCGAGAGTGGAAAAGAGTCGGGCAACGCCGACGGGCTCGTTGTCCCCGGTGACCGCCAGGTAGTGATCAGCGATATCGTCGGTATCGTCCCATTCCAGCTCGGGAGGGACGTTCTGTTCTTCAACAAACACGCGCTGGCGGATGTCGCGGATGTCTCGTGGTGCCAGTTGCCAGCTGTATTTGCGGATTCGTATTCTGGTCATTCGAAATACACGGATCCCTGATTGTACAAGTTGCTGAGCAGGCCGCAGAGTGCCTCATCATCTATCAGGGGAGTCAGTGCTGCCATGTCGATAAGGGCGCCTGCGCACAGCAGGGGAGCCAGCGGGCGGGCGTCGCCTTTCAGCAGATACTGCTCGCCGTCGACAAACAGCGCGGTTTCGTCCCCAAGTTCATGATAGGCAAAGCGGGAGCCTTCATTCCAGCGCAGTTGTGCGCCCTCGAGAACCAGGTCCCGGAAGACCTCTGGCGCGATGGGCTCATCCGATGGTACGACAATATCCATGCTCTTGGGGGCCGTTGCGTACTGGCCAAACCAGAGAGAAAGCTGTCGGCGATCTGACAGCTTTTCGCGAATAACGCCCTCCAGGCGGTCAATTACCTCAGGAGCGATGATGCCCGGATTGTCCTGAACGCTGAGATCGGGATCGTTAAGGTGATCGGCGGCATCGGACTGGCTACAGAGGAAATCTGTAAAGCCGGTTAGGATGTCATCAACAGTTGGGGCGCGGAAACCGATGGACAGGGTGATGCAGTCATCCTCGGCGATACCGTGATGACCGATACCGGGTGGCAGATAAAGCATGTCGCCGGGCGCCAGGGTGACGGTTTCTTCCCCGTCCCAACTGCTAAGAATGCGCAGCGGGGTACCTTCCACCCGGGGCGTGGTGTGGTCGCAGTGCCCGCCAAAGGTCCAGCGGCGATGGCCCTGGGCCTGGAGTAGGAAAACGTCGTACTGATCGTAGTGAGGGCCAACGCTGCCACCCTTCGGCGCGTAGCTGGCCATGATGTCATCCAGCCGCCAGTTGGGCACAAAGCGAAAATTGTCCAGCAGGTCGGCAATGTCCGGTACCCAGTGATCCAGCCCCTGAACCAGCAGGGTCCAGTCCTGCTCTGGCAGGTTGCTGAAACGTTCCGGGGTGAACGGCCCGTTGTGCAGCTGCCAGGGCTGGCCGTTGTCATTCTCAATCACGATTCGGGATTCGACGCCCTCTTCACAGGCCAGCCCGGCCAGTTCGTCGGCTGACACCGGGCACTGAAATCCGGGAAATGCCTGGCGGATCACCAGAGGCTTCTTTTGCCAGTAGTCTCGGAGAAAGTCCGCCGCCGAAAGTCCGCCAAGCATGTCCATGGGTCAGTGTCCTGTGTTCAGATGTTTTGCGCCTGATCAACAGCGTTGCCGATATAGGAGCCCGGGGTCAATGCCAGCAGGTCGGCCTTCGCGGCGTCCGGGATGTCCAGGGTTTCCACGAAGTTCTTGATCACTTCGGGAGTCATGGCTTTGCCACGGGTCAGGGCCTTGAGTTTTTCATAGGGCTTCTCGATATTATAGCGGCGCATCACGGTCTGGATCGGTTCAGCCAATACTTCCCATGCATGATCGAGATCTTCGTCCAGTCGCGCTGGGTTGATCTCCAGCTTGCCCAGTCCCTTCAGGGTGGCTTCGTAGGCAATCAGGCTGTGGGCGAACCCGACACCGAGGTTGCGAAGCACCGTGGAATCGGTCAGGTCCCGCTGCCAGCGTGAAATCGGCAGCTTGGCGGACAGGTGGCTGAACAGGGCGTTGGCGATGCCAAGGTTGCCTTCCGAGTTCTCGAAATCAATGGGATTGACCTTGTGTGGCATGGTGGACGATCCCACTTCGCCTTCCACGGTCTTCTGTTTGAAGTAACCGAGGGAAATGTAGCCCCAGATGTCCCGGTCCAGGTCAATCAGGATGGTGTTGAAGCGGGCAATGGCGTCGTACAGTTCGGCGATGTAGTCGTGGGGTTCGATCTGCGTGGTGTACGGATTCCAGTCCAGGCCAAGGCTTTCAATGAATTCCTTGGCGTTCTGGGCCCAGTTGATGCCCGGGTAGGCAGACAGGTGAGCGTTGTAGTTGCCCACCGCGCCGTTGATCTTGCCCAGCAGTTCCGTGGCCCGTACCTGACTGACCTGACGGCGCAGACGGTAAACCACGTTGGCCAGTTCCTTGCCGACCGTGGAGGGGGATGCGGTCTGCCCGTGGGTGCGGGACAGCATTGGTTGTTCAGCGTGGTCATGGGCCAGCTGCGCCAGCTTGTCGACAACGCGATCCATGGCGGGCAACAGCCCGTGATCCAGTCCTTCCCGCAGCATCAGGGCGTGGGACAGGTTGTTGATGTCCTCGGACGTGCAGGCGAAATGCACAAATTCGGTAACCGCGTGCAGCTCCGGCACCTCGGCGATTTTTTCCTTGATGAAATACTCGACGGCTTTGACATCGTGGTTGGTGGTGCGTTCGATGTCCTTGATGCGCTCGGCGTCCGGCAGACTGAATTCCCGTATCATCTCATCCAGGAACGCATTGGCCTCAGGGGAGAATTCCGGCACTTCCTGTACGTCCGGGTGGGCAGCCAGTTTCTGCAACCAGCGGATTTCGACGGTCACCCGGTTCCGAATCAGGCCGTATTCACTGAAAATATCGCGGAAAACGCTGACTTTGTTGCCATAACGTCCGTCGACGGGGGAAATGGCGGTCAGGGCGGTGAGTTCCATCGAAAACCTCTCAAATCATCAAAGAATGGGTCATTACTGAATTGGGGTGCCTATGATACACCACCGCAGGGCGCGAATCAGTCGTAAACCGAACGGTTAGCCTTCTCGGCGAGATCCCGCGCGGTGGCGATCACTTTGCGCCGGGAAAAAATCAGTTGCCAGCGGCGTCCGCCGCTCTGGCGCCAGAGTACGGCGGACCGGATGCCCGCTAGCAGCAGAGCCCTTACGCGGGCCGCATTTTCTTCCCGTTGCAGGACTGCGGGATCGCCGGTTACCTGGATACGCATCCGGAAGGTGCTGATGGTGTCGCCGTATATGGAGGCCAGGTTGCCAATCAGGTTGCTGTGCAGGTAACCGAAGTGACTGGCGGTATGCCGGGCCTGATCAATGCGGCTGCCAATCACTGCCATCATATCCTTGTCACGGTTCAGCTTTGATTCAAGGTGGATCAGGTTGAGGGTGTAGCGAAGAACCTCAATATCCTGTTGTTTGCTCTGCTGGCTGAGCACATTGGCCAGGGTGTTCAGCCCCTCGCGAAGGTCCTTGAGTTCGCCACCGTAAACGTCGAGGGTGGTCTCTGGCTCCGTCGCGAACAGGGAGCGTATGGACGTCTCGAAGCTGGAGTCGGCACACTGACCGGTGTGGGCCACCTGCTGTACCTGGGCGGCGGCCTGGAAGACTCCGGCCAGTGCCAGGGTCTGGTCGTACAACGATCGGCTCATGCCTGCACTCCGGTAACGACGGCCCTTGCGGGAAGGGGTTCCCCGTCACGCCAGGTTTGTTCGATAACGCCGCCCCCCAGGCAAACCTCTCCCTCATAGAAGACAACGGACTGGCCCGGTGTGACCGCACGCTGGGCATCGTCAAATACCACGGTCACGCCACCGTCACACAGAGTCACGACGCAGTCCTGGTCTGGCTGCCGATAGCGGGTCTTGGCCTTGCACCGGAATTCTCCGGCGGGTGCCTCCCCGGCCACCCAGTCAATCGGGCCGCTGACCAGCCCACGGGAGAACAGCAGTGGGTGCTGCTTGCCCTGAACGGCAATCAATACGTTACGCCCCAAATCCTTATCGGCTACGTACCAGGGATCATCGCCAAACTCGCTGAGCCCGCCAATACCCAGGCCCTGGCGCTGGCCGATGGTGTGATACATCAGGCCCTGGTGGCGACCGATCACCTGGCCATCCGGGGTTTCAATGTCTCCGGGCTGGGCCGGCAGGTACTGTTTGAGGAAATCCCGAAACTTGCGTTCGCCAATAAAGCAGATGCCGGTGGAATCCTTCTTGTCGTGGGTGACGAATCCCTGGGTTTCGGCGATTCGACGAACTTCCGGCTTCTCCAGCTCCCCGACCGGGAATAGCGTCCGGGCGATGCGGTCACCGGAGACGGCGTGGAGGAAATAGCTCTGATCCTTGTTGGGGTCGAGCCCTTTCAGCAGTTGTGCTTTGCCAGAACCATCGTTGAGCGGCCGCCGGCGGGTGTAGTGACCGGTGGCGATGAAGTCGGCTCCGAGGGTAACGGCATAGTCCAGAAACGCGCGGAACTTCACTTCCTTGTTGCACAGGATATCCGGATTGGGCGTGCGACCGGCCTTGTACTCCGATAGGAAATGCTCAAACACACGATCCCAGTACTCCGCTGCGAAACTTGCCGTGTGCAGGGGAATACCGATGGTATCGGCGACTGCCTGGGCGTCCGCCAGGTCGGTCATGGCGGTACAGTATTCGGTGCCGTCATCCTCGTCCCAGTTCTTCATGAACAGGCCTTCAACCTGGTAGCCCTGATCTTTCAGGAGCCAGGCGGCGACGGACGAATCAACGCCGCCGGACATGCCAACGATAACTCGGGTGTTTTCGGGTGCGTCTGTCATAGCTGAACCGTACTAATCAAAGCGCCGCAGTCTATCATTGTTCGGCTGTCACGTCTCAGCGTCGATGATCACATCCAGGGGGAACCGCCGGCCATTTCGGTAATCTTCTATGCACCGGAGTACCAGTGGGCTGCGTAGTTGTCCGCCAAGGCTGGCAATCTCGTCTCTTGTCAGCCAATGTGCGGCAATAATGCCGTCATCCAACTGGTCTGTGACCTTTTTCACTGCCCGGGCGGAATAGCAGAAACGGTGATAGGTCACGCCATTGGCCGGCGCCTTGTAGGTATAGAGACCGAGGAAGTGCACGGGCTCCACCTGCCAGCCTGTTTCCTCCAGGGTTTCGCGCCGCACCGCATCCAGGATGGCTTCATCTTCCTCGATATGTCCGGCTGGTTGATTGAAGACCACCAGACCGCCGCTGACTTCCTCCACCAGGAGAAACCGACCGTCGTCATCTTCCACAATAACCGCAACCGTGGCATGGGGTGTCCAGGTCATGATCCGCTTTTTCTCCGTGTCTTGTTGCCGCCGCCGCGGCCCGTTTTCTGCGGGCGCCGGGGGCGTGTGGGTGGTGCCGGCACATGGACGGCCAGTTTGTGGTACTGACCCGGTGCCAGATTATCGAGGGTCCAGTCACCGATACGATAGCGAATCAGGCGAAGGGTAGGGAAGCCAACGGCAGCGGTCATGCGGCGGACCTGTCGGTTCTTGCCCTCGGTAATGGTGAGTTCGATCCAGGAGGTGGGAACGGATTCCCGGTGACGTACTGGCGGGACTCTTGGCCAAACCGGGGGCTCGGGCATTTTTTCGACAATGGCGGGCCGTGTTTCGCCATCCTTCAGCTGAACGCCTTCACGCAATCGGTCCAGGGCGTCATCACTGATGTCGCCTTCCACCTGGACCCAATAAGTCTTAGGCATTTTCTGGCGAGGAGAGGCAATGCGATGCTGCAACCGACCATCATCGGTAAGCAGGAGCAGGCCTTCCGAGTCAAAGTCCAGGCGGCCCGCCGGGTAGACATGGGGAACATCAATCCAGTCCGCCAATGTGGCCCGTTCCGATTTACCGTTGCCGGAATCGGTGAACTGGCTCATTACCCTATAGGGCTTGTTAAAGAGAATCAGGGTCGCCATTCGGTGCTCTGGGTCATGCTCCGGTGCCGGGTTGCGGCGTGTCTGAAAGCGGTGAGGGTATCTGAACGGCGGGAGCAGGAAAAGTGGAATTGTCTTTGGGGTAACACAGGTAACCGATGGTCGTCACCTTCATGGGTGTCGACAGCGGGGGTTGAGGTCGGCCCAAACGGGGCCGGCCACAAAGTCAGTTCAAGCCCGGTAACCTGGCAGACTCAGGTATCAGGCGTTTACGGCGCGTGGCTCGTCCCTGAGTTCGTTCTCATGGTTGCTGCTCTCAGGGTCGGCCTCAGGCTTCTTTTCCGTTTTTTCCCCCGCGCTGGCTTCGTTCTGTTTTCGCGGTTGTTCCTGCGGAACGATGTTCACCGCGTGGATGCCTTTGTCGCTGGGTTTTTTGTCAAAGGTTACCGTTTGACCAGCCTTCAGGGTTTTGTACCCCTCCATCTGTACCGAAGAGAAATGAGCGAACAGATCATCACTGCAGCCATCCTCTATGATAAAGCCGTAACCTTTGGCATTGTTAAACCACTTCACTTTGCCCTTTGGCATGATGAACTCCCCTGTTCTTTTACTGTCAATCACTGTTATTGGTATTTTTGCCGTGCCTTGAAGCGGGCACGGGTGATATCGGGTTACCTGTTATAAGTGCTTCCGTGGATACATTAGGACCACGCCAATTTACATTATTTTACATTGCACTCTTACTGTTGACCAATATCGTC
Organism: Marinobacter sp. NP-4(2019); assembly: GCF_003994855.1. Lineage (NCBI taxonomy): Bacteria > Pseudomonadati > Pseudomonadota > Gammaproteobacteria > Pseudomonadales > Marinobacteraceae > Marinobacter > Marinobacter sp. NP-4(2019). Next base: position 2,645,002 of record NZ_CP034142.1, on the reverse strand, counting down.
GTTGAGTCAATAGCGGACATTGGGGGAATGTATGGTTGAAGGGGGTCCGGAAGCGGTATCATGATCGTATTGATAACCAGCGCACGTCCGGTAGTCTTGTTGGCTTGAAAACCGGACGACTCACAACCATCTTTAACCAAGGGCACCGACTACCGGTAAAGAATCATGAGGACTATCCAGAATTCTCTACTAGTATTTAATCAGGGGGACGAAGAACAACAGCCGGGGCGTCAGGATGACCTCAGTGTTGCTCCCGAGAAGCCTGCACTGAAGCGCCCTGCGCGCTTTCGGGTGGTGCTTCTGAACGATGACTACACACCCATGGATTTTGTGGTGGATGTACTGATGAAATTCTTCGGGATGAACGAAGAAAAGGCGACGCAGGTGATGCTGCTCGTCCATACGCAGGGAAAAGCCGTATGTGGGGTATATACCCGTGACATCGCAGAAACAAAGGCGGCACAGGTGAATCAGTATTCCTCGGAATGCGAACATCCGCTCCTTTGCGAGATTGAACGTGCGGACTGATAGACCCAGGGGTGGCCCATGCTGAGCAAAGACCTTGAAATTACGCTGAATACGGCCTTCAAAAATGCCCGTGACAAACGTCATGAATTCATGACGGTGGAGCATTTGTTGCTGGCCCTGTTGGACAACGAATCGGCAGTGGGCGTCCTGAAAGCCTGTGGTGCAGACCTGAAGCGGCTTCAGGAAGAACTCATTGAATTTGTAGACTCAACAACCCCGTTGATCCCGAGCAATGACAGCGAGCGGGAAACCCAGCCGACGCTGGGCTTCCAGAGAGTACTGCAGCGCGCGGTTTTCCATGTCCAGTCCTCGGGCAAGAAGGAGGTGACGGGTGCCAACGTACTGGTCGCCATCTTCAGTGAACAGGAAAGCCAGGCGGTGTATGTGCTCAAGAAACAGAGCATTGCCCGAATTGACGTAGTGAACTTCGTTTCTCACGGTATCTCCAGAGTGCAGGGGGCCGAGGACCAGGAAGGTCACGACCAGGCTGCCCAGGAAGAGGCCGGGGAAGAGGGCGGCTCAGCGCGCCCACTTGAGAGTTACGCGACCAACCTCAATGAGCAGGCCCGTCAGGGTCGCATAGATCCGTTGATTGGCCGTGAGCATGAAGTGGAGCGCGTGGTCCAGATTCTGGTCCGTCGTCGCAAGAACAATCCGCTGCTGGTCGGGGAGGCCGGTGTTGGCAAGACGGCCATTGCCGAAGGCCTGGCCAAGCGTATCGTGGATGGCCAGGTGCCCGATATTATCTCGGATGCCGTGGTTTATTCCCTCGATCTGGGGGCCTTGCTGGCAGGCACCAAGTACCGTGGTGATTTTGAAAAACGGCTGAAAGGTCTGTTGGCGGAACTCAAGAAACAGCAGCATGCCATCCTGTTTATTGATGAAATCCATACCATCATTGGAGCAGGCTCGGCATCTGGCGGCGTTATGGATGCTTCCAACCTGCTCAAGCCAATGCTGAGCTCTGGTGAGATTCGCTGCATAGGGTCAACCACCTTCTCCGAATTTCGGGGCATTTTCGAGAAGGACAGTGCGCTCGCCCGACGCTTCCAGAAGATTGATGTCAATGAGCCGAGCGTTGAGGATACCTATCAGATCCTCAAGGGGTTGAAACCCAATTTTGAAAAACACCATGACCTCAAGTACACCGACAAGGCGTTAAGGGTGGCCGCCGAGCTGGCGGATCGCTATATCACCGACCGTCACCTGCCGGACAAGGCCATCGACGTCATTGACGAGGCCGGCGCCCGTCAGCGACTGATGGCGGAAGGCAAGCGCAAGAAGACGGTCGATGTGCCGGATATTGAGGACGTGGTGGCGAACATTGCCCGTATTCCTCCGAAGAACGTGTCCACCAGCGACAAGGACCTGCTGCGCAATCTGGAGCGGGATCTCAAGATGGTGGTGTTTGGTCAGGATCCGGCAATCGAGTCGCTTTCTACGGCCATCAAACTTGCCCGTGCTGGCCTCAAGGCGCCAGAGAAGCCGGAAGGGGCCTTCCTGTTCGCCGGCCCGACCGGCGTCGGCAAGACCGAGGTCACCAAGCAGCTTGCCAAGGTACTGGGTATCGAATTGGTGCGCTTCGACATGTCCGAGTACATGGAGCGACACACGGTGTCCCGCTTGATTGGTGCGCCTCCGGGTTACGTCGGTTACGATCAGGGGGGCCTGTTGACGGAAGCGGTCAACAAGCATCCTCACTGCGTATTGCTGCTGGATGAGATCGAGAAGGCCCATCCGGAAGTCTTTAACCTGCTGTTGCAGGTCATGGACCACGGTACGCTGACGGACAACAATGGCCGCAAGGCGGACTTCCGTCACGTTATCCTGGTGATGACCACCAACGCCGGGGCCGAGAGCATGGCTCGACGCTCGATCGGGTTCAGCGAGCAGGACCACAGTACCGACGGCATGGAAATTATCAGCAAGACGTTTACGCCGGAATTCCGCAACCGTCTTGATGGCATTATCCAGTTTGCTGATCTCCAGAAAGACACCATCACCCACGTGGTGGACAAGTTCCTCACCGAGCTGCAGGCTCAGCTGGATGAGAAGCATGTTGTGCTGCATGTGGATGAGGCCGCCAAGGTCTGGCTGGCGGAGAAAGGCTATGATGTCACCATGGGGGCACGACCGATGTCCCGCCTGATTCAGGATAAGATCAAGCGACCGCTTGCCGAACAGATTCTGTTTGGGCGGTTGTCTGAAAAAGGTGGGGATGTTCATATTCATCTTCGCGATGACGAACTGGTGTTCGATTACGAAGATGAGCCTGCCGAGGCAGTCTGATTGCTGACTGCTCTTCGGTGGGTTAACCAGAACCGCGCTTTAATCGGCGCGGTTTTTTTATGTCTGTTCGTGGGAAATTGACCGCTGTTTAATCAGTCGGCTGCCATTGCCGTCAATTCAATCCATGCCGATCTCTGTCAGTTTATGAATTCACCGCCGACACATGCGGAACGTTGGTGGTGAAACCTCTAACAAACAATAATGACAAGGAATCAGGACGAATGAAGGTACATGCTGCACTGCTGGCAGGCGTGATGTGTCTGTCTGCCTGGACCCCGTTATCCGCCAGTGAGCGGAAAGAATTCTGTGTATTCGATGTTGCCGGCGCCGGAGGTTTTGTCTACCGGACGCTTCAGGAATACCAGCGCAAGGCGGTGGGATACGGAGTCAGCCTTGCGATGATCCCGTACACCGATGAGGACGAAGCGGTGGCGGACTTCAGGGCTGGCAAATGCGATATCGTGGCTGTCACTGATATGGGGGTCCGGCATTTTAACAATTTTACCGGTTCGATCAGCGCCATCGGGGCTGTGCCCTATTATGAAGACCTGAGGGTTCTGATGCATATCCTCTCCAGCCCGAGAGTGGATGAGCACATGTCACAAGACGGCTATGTTGTTCTCGGTGCGGCGCCTATGGGGGCGGCCTATTTATTTGTGAATGATCGGAGTATCAACCATGTTGATGCCCTGAAAGGTAAGCGAATCACGGTCTTTGAAGGGCACCACGACGCACGTCATATGGTCGAGTACATAGGTGCTGTGCCCGTAGAAGCAAAGATCTCCAACTTTGCGCGACTGTTTAATACTGGTCAGGCGGATATTAGCTACGCTCCAGCAGCTGCCTATGAAGTGCTGGAAATGTTCAAGGGAATGGGGGACAAAGGGGGCATTGTGAAATACCCTGTTGGTCAGGTCTCGATTCATCTGGTTGCGCGGGAGGGCGAGTTTGACGATCGCTTTGTTCGGCGGTCCCGAAAAATCATGTCCCGGCTTTACCCGGAAGCGATGCGGATCGTCAGGCAGTATGAAAACTCTGTTCCCGCAGAGCGATGGGTCGATATTTCCAAAGAAGCCATGGTTGGCTATCAGGAGATGCTGCGCAATGTACGCATCGATATGCAGGAAGCGAAGGACGCATCAGGTATGCTGGCAGCCGGTGTCTATGACGACAACATGATGACCATTCTCAGAAAAGTGCGGTGTTATACCAATCCGGGGGCGCTGGAGTGTAGTGCCGAGGATCGCGAGTAGGGTAGGTTGTTGCATAAAAAAAGCCCCGGAAACGGGGCTTTTCAGATGTCACCAGGCGATTAACGGGCGCGGTAAACAATACGACCCTTGCTGAGATCGTAGGGGGTCAGCTCAACTTTCACCTTGTCACCGGTCAGGATGCGGATGTAATTCTTGCGCATCTTGCCGGAGATGTGAGCCGTTACAACGTGGCCGTTGCTCAGCTCAACCCGGAACATGGTATTTGGAAGTGTATCAACAATAACGCCTTCCATTTCAATGACATCTGATTTCGCCATTCAGTAAAAACCTCGTTTGGAATTAACTTGCCTTGATTTTAAATTGCGCAATTCTGCCTGATTTGTCGTCATTTAGCAAAATCAGTTGCGTTTCAGTACCTGCCATTGGCCATCCCGCAGGGCTTCAATGGGGGTGAAACGGGTTTTGTAGTTCATTTTACGGCATTCCCGGATCCAGTACCCCAGATAAAGATGGGGCAGTCCCCATGATTTTGCGGCCTCAATCTGCCAAAGAATGGCAAAGGTGCCGAGGCTGCGGCTTTCATGGGCGGGATCAAAGACCGTATAGATAGCCGATAGGCCGTCATCCAGCATGTCCACTGCTGCAAGGCCAATCAACTCTTCTTCGAGGCGGATCTCCAGGAACCATGAGTCTGTGGCGCCTTCCACCAGAAAAGAGGTGAATTGTTCCCGGGACGGCGGATACATATCGCCATCCGCGTGACGCTGTTCAATGTAATGGGCGTAAAGCTGGTAATAACGTTCGCTAAAACTGGCGGGCACCAGCTCACAGGTCAGATCCCGGTTCTTTTCAAACACCCGACGTTGATTCCGGTCAGGTTTGAAATCATCGACTTTCAGTCGCACCGGTACGCACGCGTTACAGTTTTCGCAGTGGGGGCGGTAGTAATGGGAACCACTGCGGCGAAACCCCAGCGCGGTGAGCTGACTGTACAACTTCTTGTCAATGTGCGCCCGTGGGTCGACGAACATGGTGGTTGCCTCACGATCCGGCAGGTAGCTGCAGTCGTGGGGGGGCGTGGCGAAGAATACCAGTGTTCTGAGGTTGCTCATTCACACCTCCGGGCCGGGCCATTGCCACTGGATTTGCCAGGAGCTCTGCATTGGAGAGCGGTCTACACTTGTCCTGAGTATAGATAAAAACTCACTCCGCGGAATACATCGGGCACCCATTTTTAACAGGTGACTATTCTCCACCTGGCAGTCCATGATTTTATATCCCCATTCTGCCAGTTGGTTGGCCAGATGTACCATCAGTACTTTTGACGCGTTGGTTTCCAGCGAAAACATGGACTCGCCAAAAAAGCACTGCCCAATTGCCAGGCCGTACATGCCGCCAGCCAGCTTGCCGTCGGGGTTCCAGGCCTCGATGGAGTGGGCGACCCCGAGTTTGTGCAGCCGGGTGTAACTGCGGGTCATGTCCTCGGTGATCCAGGTGCCTTCCCTTTGTCGGGTTTCCGCGCACAGGCGTATGACGTTGGTGAAGTCCCTGTCCGCGGTTATCGAAAAATACTGTCGGTTGAGGGTGCGGCGCAGGCTTCGGGATACGTGTATTTCGTCCGGGAACAGGACGCATCGGGGGTTGGGGGACCACCAGAGGATGGGTTGGTCGTCGCTGTACCAGGGGAAGATGCCGTTGCGGTAGGCAAGGATCAGGCGGTCGGTGGAGAGGTCTCCGCCCAGTGCCAGCAGGCCGTCGGGTTCATCCAGGGCTTCCTCGGCGGGAGGGAACCAGAGGTGGTCGGGGTCTATCCAGGGTAGTGAGGTCATCCAGGTCCGCTGTTGGTACCGAGTCCGGAGTATCGGCCTTCGGGTACAACTTGCTGAAACACGCTGTGAATACTTCCCTGTACGCTTGGCTCCGCCATCCATGGCTCCGCACAGTTTCAGCAAGTTGTACCCGAAGGCCTCGTCGAACTACTGAGGTGTTTCCCTCAGTCTAGATCAGTCCTGTTGATCCAGGAACTTTTCTGCATCCAGTGCGGCCATGCAGCCGAAACCGGCAGAGGTTACTGCTTGGCGGTAGACGTGGTCGGCTACGTCGCCCGCGGCGAAGACGCCGGGAATACTGCTCTGGGTGGCCATGCCTTCGAGACCGGAGCGGATTTTGATGTAGCCGTTTTCCATGTCCAGTTGGCCGGCGAACAGGTCGGTGTTCGGTTTGTGGCCGATGGCGATGAACACGCCTGCCAGATCGAGTTCCTGGGTGGAGTCGTCCTTGGTGCTTTTGATGCGCATGCCGGTGACGCCGGTGCCGTCGCCCAGGACTTCGTCAAGGGTGTGGTCCCACACGATGTTGATGTTGCCGTTCTCGGCTTTCTCGAACAGTTTGTCCTGCAGGATCTTTTCCGCACGCAGGCTGTCGCGGCGGTGTACCAGCGTGACTTCGTCAGCGATGTTGGAGAGGTACAGGGCCTCCTCAACTGCGGTGTTGCCACCGCCGATGACGGCGACTTTCTGTTTCTTGTAGAAGAAACCGTCGCAGGTAGCGCAGGCGGATACGCCCTGGCCTTTGAATTTCTCTTCGGATTCCAGGCCGAGGTACATGGCGGATGCGCCGGTGGCGATGATCAGGGCGTCGCAGGTGTACTCACCGCTATCGCCTTTCAGGCGGAAGGGGCGGTTGCGCAGGTCGGCTTCGTTGATGGTGTCGTAGACGATGCTGGTTTCGAAGCGTTCGGCATGCTTGAGCATGCGCTGCATCAGCTCTGGGCCCTGGACGCCGTCGTTGTCTCCCGGCCAGTTGTCCACGTCGGTGGTGGTTGTGAGCTGTCCACCCACTTCGATACCGGTGATCAGGGTTGGCTTCAGATTTGCACGGGCTGCGTAGACAGCAGCGGTGTAGCCGGCGGGGCCGGAGCCAAGGATGATCAAGCGGGAATGTTTGGTTTCGCTCATTATGGGTCTCTCGTTAAATACTGAAAGTGCTGAAGGCTACCATGAACAGGGCGCTGTTCCAGTTGTTTTGGCTAATTTCAGTCATTAAATGATGCTATTTACTCACCAACGCTCTTCGTATGGTGGTGCTCTTTATTCGATGACAGAGACAGAGGCAAGAAGTTGCCTGACCCGTTCGGTGCTCTTTCCGGATTCTCCCTGTTCCAGACGGTGTTCCGCAACTGCGGGAAATACTGCCTGGATGTCGTCGGGCAATACATGGTGTCGTCCGTCCATCAATGCCCAGGCCCTGGCGGCGCGAACCAGGCCAAGCCCTGCACGGGGGGACAGGCCATAGAGCAGGCCGGGCATGCGGCGGCTGTGTTCCAGAAGGCGCTGGACGTAATCCAGCAAGGCCGGGCTGGTGGTTACCCTTCCCACTGCCTCCTGGAGGGTGTCCAGGTCTGACTGACTCAGCAGGGTCTGCAGTTTGTCGGTCAACATGCGGCGATCTTCACCTTCGAGCAGCTCCCGCTCCGCCCTGGGATCCGGATAGCCCAGGCGCAGGCGCATCAGGAAGCGGTCGAGCTGGGATTCCGGTAGCGGGTACGTGCCGCCCTGTTCGATGGGGTTCTGGGTGGCGATAACAAAGAACGGGTGGGGGAGTGGACGGGTTTCGCCTTCGATGGAAACCTGCCGTTCCTCCATGGCTTCGAGCAGTGCGCTTTGGGTCCGCGGTGAGGCGCGGTTGATTTCGTCAGCCAGTACGACCTGGGCAAATATGGGGCCCTTGTGGAAGACTAGTGTTCCGGCTTGCTTGTCATACATGGAATAGCCGAGTACGTCTGCCGGTAACAGGTCGTTGGTGAACTGGATGCGCTGGTAACTGAGACCCATGATGCGGGCAAGGGCATGGGAAAGAGTGGTCTTACCCATGCCGGGAATGTCTTCAATCAGCAGGTGGCCACGGGCCAGCAGTCCACAAATGGCCAGGCGAACCTGTTGCTCCTTGCCCAGCAGTATGGTGTTGAGCTCGCTGACAACGGTATCGATTATTTTCTTCATGCAGGATTCAATCCCGTACCCTTTTGAGGATGTCGCTGTAGGCGTCAATGCGTCGATCTCTCAGATACGGCCAGATACGTCGTATCGATTCGCTGCGGTTTCGGTCGATGGCAGCGTGCAGGATGGATTCCGAGCGGTCATCCGCCCTCGCCAGGAACTCACCCTGGGGGCCGCAGATAAAGCTGTTGCCCCAGAAGCGAATGCCAGCGGACTGGCCGGACGGGTCGGGCTCGGTGCCAACCCGGTTCGGGGCGATCACCGGAAGGTTGTTGGCGACGGCGTGGCCCCGCTGTACGGTGACCCAGGCTTCCAATTGCCGTGCCTGCTCTTCTGCTTCATCGGTCGTGTCCCAGCCAATGGCGGTGGGGTAGATCAGGATTTCGGCACCGGCCAGCGCCATCAGTCGTGCGGCTTCGGGATACCACTGGTCCCAGCACACCAGGACGCCGAGTTTGCCAACGGAAGTTTCAATCGGAGTAAAGCCACTGCGACCATCGTTGAAACTGGCGTCCCCGGGGGTAAAGTAGAATTTTTCGTAGAATCCCGGGTCATCCGGGATGTGCATTTTGCGATAGATGCCGGCAATGGTGCCGTCTCGCTCGAATACCACAGCGGTGTTGTGATAGACGCCGTTCATGCGCCGTTCAAAGATGGAGCCCACCAGCACGATGTCGAGTTCGGCGGCAAGTGCCGAAAGGTGGTTGCTGGTCGGGCCCGGGATTGGCTCGGCCAGCTCAAAAACCGAGGTGTCCTCAGTTTGGCAGAAATACAGGGTGGCGTGCAGCTCCTGTAGCACGACCAACTGCGCGCCTTCGGATACCGCCTGCCTGATCAGCATCTCACTGGTCGCAAGGCTAGCGGCCTTGTCCGGGCTGGAGGCTTGCTGAATGGCTGCTACGTTGAGTGCGGAACGATTGGTGCCGGTCATGGGGTTACCACTCCTGCGGGCAGTTGCATGGTGACGCAATGCAGGCTGCCGTGTTGACGGATCAGGGGCCGGCAATTGATCGGGACGATCTCCCGCTCGGGAAACAGGCTCTGCATGATGGCAATGGCTTCATCGTCCTGGGGTACGTCGTAAACCGGCAGCAGGACCGCCCCGTTGATGATCAGGAAGTTGGCATAAGTGGCTGGCAGGCGTTGCCCGTCATCATCCAGGATGGCATCGGGCCAGGGCAGTGGGGTCAGTTTGTAGGGAGAGCCATCCGCCTGATGGAACTGCTGCAACTCTTCTTCCATCGCCGCCAGGGCACTGTAGTGTTCATCGGCGACATCCGGACACGCGACATAACAGATATGGTCGGGCGCGCAGAAACGGGCAAGAGTATCAATGTGACTGTCAGTGTCATCCCCGGCCAGGTAGCCATGGTTCAGCCACAACACACGGTCAGCCCCCAGGGTTTCGGACAACAGGTTTTCTATGGCTGAGCGATCCAGTGTCGGGTTCCGGGTCGGTGTTAACATGCATTCGCTGGTGGTCAGGATGGTTCCCTGTCCATCGGATTCGATGGACCCCCCTTCCAGCACAAAATCCACGGGCATGATGGGGGTTGTGCCAAAAACGCCAGCGTTGTGGAGGTGTTGGTTCAGGGCATTGTCTTTTTGCGAGGGAAATTTGCCACCCCAGGCGTTAAACCGGAAATCCAGTACCGCCATGCCATTTGGCGTTTCCACGCAAATCGGGCCATGGTCCCTGGCCCAGGTGTCGTCGGCAGGGGCCGGTACCGTGATGACGCGACCCGGTAGCCCGTGGTCACTTGCGTAGGCAGATAGCTGCTGGCCCAGTTCCTGCAGGCGGGCCACGTGCTCACAGCTGATCACCAGATGTTCGCGTTTCAGTACCGCCTTGGCGATTGCCATAAAAACGGGTTCCACTTCCTCAAGAATGCTGAACCAATCGGTACCGGCGTGCGGCCAGGTCAGCATGACCGCGCTTTGGGGGGCCCACTCTGCGGGCAACACAGGTCTGGAAGTCAATTTATCGCCACCTATTGCAAAAAGTCGTCATTCTAACCAACGAACGACGTTGCGTCAGGATGTGTATGAAGGAAATTTGTTTTATCCGCTAGCGGCTTTGTTTCAATACCGTGTGGATAACATGACTGCCTTCGAAATAGACGACAAAGCCATCGTAATGCCATTGTGAGATGGGCGGATCACCCACGGGGCCCCTGGTTTCCCGGGGCGTTCCCCAGGATTCGCGGACGCTGGCCTGACTCATGCCGGTACGGGGAAGGTCTGCCTCCGACCGTTCAGCCTGGGATCCAACCGGTATCTTTACTTCATCGGCGATGACTGACGTCATCGGGGACAGGCCCAGGGCTACCACGGTGACTACGGCGCCGAACAGACGGGTTACAGGTTTTTTCATCGGTGTTGTACTCCCTGGAATCTTGATGCGCAGTTGCGCAGTAAGGCATCTGAAAGACATGAATAAAACGTAATATCCGAAAAACGTTAGCAAAAGTCACACGTTTTCGACAGTTTACATGTTTTGACGTTGCCGGATTTGCCAGCGCATCACATGTCGGGCAATTTGTTGGCGGTCGCTGTCATGGATATCGGTAAACTCGGTATGAACCCAGGCGCCGCCGCTGTCATCGGGCACCGTCTGGAGTACCCGGGCAATAGCCCGGGGCTGAAACAGTTCGGGAGGCAGCGTCATCCTCACCGCCAGCATATCACCCCCGGACCAGGCGTTCGTGGCACTGTGAAAAGCCAGCCCACCTTCACTGAGCGTAACATCCTGCCAGTCCTCAGGTTGCAACGGATTTTGCTCAAAGGCCATAATGCGCGCCAGCGTATCCAGCTTCCCGTTCAGTGACTTGATCAGAGAGGTCAGCAGGCGGTCCCGCTCCGCAAGGTTGGCCAGTTGGACCCGGACATCCTGGTCCAGTCTTTTCAGGTCAGCGCGAAGGTTGTCCAGATGATCGCCATTGAAAGGATCGTATCCTTCCTCGGCGTTTTTCGGAACCTTGCGGATTTCCAGACCGATGCGGTCTTCGATCCGGAAAAAATCCCGGCGATCCGAAGTCGTCTCAGACGGAGAGGTATCTGGATCTGGAGAGGTGTTAGGTGTTCGTGAGGGCATCACGGCTCCGTAAGCACAGCAATTTTTTTGTTTATGTTGAAAAGTTTAGCAGTTTCCAGGCAGTCGTGTGGCCGGAAATCCGAATGACCCGAAGGTAGCAACAGGCACCTCCTCATGTTCAGACCTTTATCGTTGTATGTTGGTTTGCGATACACCGCGGCAAAGCGGCGCAATCACTTTATTTCGTTCATTTCACTCACCTCGATGATCGGGCTGATGCTCGGTGTTGCCGTGTTGATTATCGTGCTCTCGGTGATGAACGGTTTCGACCGTGAGCTGAAGCAGCGCATCCTGGGTATGGTTCCTCATGCGGTTATTCAGGGGGCGGATCAGCTCCGGGACTGGGAAACTGTCGACGCGAAGGTCGAGGAGCACCCCCGTGTGCTTGCCGCCGCCCCCTTTATCCAGGGCCAGGGCATGGTCACTGGTGGCGGTGATGTTCGGGGGGTGATGCTCAATGGCGTGCTGCCGGAACAGGAGCGCAGCGTTTCCATCATTGAGGACCACATGCTTGAAGGCAGTCTGGACGACCTGAAATCCGGCGAGTTCGGCATGATTGTCGGTCGGCTGATGGCATCCAGCCTACGGTTGCAGATCGGTGACAAAGTCACCGTTGTGTTGCCAGAGGCTTCCGTCACGCCGGCAGGGGTGCTGCCCAGGCTCAAACGGTTTACGGTCAAGGGAATCTTCAGCGTTGGCGCGGAACTGGATGGCAACTACACGCTGATTCATATGGATGATGCGGCAAAGTTGATGCGCACCGGCGGTGAAGCCCAGGGGGTGAGGCTGCTGGTGGATGATCTGTTTGCGGCTCCGAAAGTCGCAGAACAGGCGGCCCGGGGGCTGGATGGCCGCTATTATATTTCCGACTGGACCCGAACCCACGGCAACCTGTTCCAGGCGATTCGCATGGAAAAAACCATGATCGGGCTGCTGCTGATGTTTATTGTGGCGGTGGCCGCCTTCAACATTGTATCGACCCTGGTCATGGTGGTGACCGATAAAACCGCGGATATTGCCATCCTGCGCACCATGGGGGCTACCCCCGGGCGGATCATGCGGATCTTTATCATTCAGGGTGGGGTCATTGGCATCTTTGGCACGTTGGTTGGTACCACGCTCGGCGTTGTCGGGGCGTTGAATATCAGTGCCTTCATTTCCTGGCTGGAGGGGGCTCTGGGGCACCAGTTCCTGAGTGCTGACGTGTACTTCATCAGTTATCTGCCGTCGCAGTTACAGTGGCAGGATGTGGCTATTATCAGTGGCGCTGGCCTGGCTATGAGTCTCCTGGCGACCATATACCCCGCCTGGCGGGCATCTCGAATCGATCCGGCGGAGGCCCTGCGTTATGAATGATGTGATCACTCCGACGGTTGGTGATTCTCTGGTGATTGACTGTCAGCAGGTAACTCGTACCTATAACGAAGGGCCGGAAAAGCTCACTATTTTTTCCGACATTTCGCTGCAGGTCGGGGCTGGCGAGACGGTGGCGATTGTTGGCAGCAGTGGTGCCGGGAAAACCACCCTGCTCAACCTGCTCGGCGGACTTGACCGGCCGTCCTCCGGCCACATTTCCATTTGCAATCACGACATTCATCGCATGAGCGAGGCTGGGCGAGCAAGGTTTCGTAACCGGCACCTGGGGTTCGTCTATCAGTTCCATCATTTGCTTCCGGAATTCACTGCCCTCGAGAACGTGATGATGCCTTGCGCTCTTGGTGGCATGAGCGTGAAGGCCGCCGGGGATAAGGCCAGAGCTGTGCTTGCGAAAGTGGGGCTGAGTGAGCGTCTTGGCCACAAACCGGGAGAGTTATCGGGTGGTGAGCGTCAGCGGGTGGCGATTGCCCGGGCATTGGTTAACGAGCCGGAATGCGTGCTGATGGACGAGCCCACCGGGAACCTGGATGAACACACTGGTGAGGGCGTGCGACAATTGATCGAGTCCCTGCGGGATCAGTTGGGGATCGCGTTCGTGATGGTAACCCACGACATGGGCATGGCGCGGAGTCTCGGGCGGGTATTGCGTCTGGAACAGGGGCGGTTACTGGTTGAACACCACGCCGACAGCTAGCGCTTGCGGCGACGGAGCAAGCGCCGCTCTTGCCAGTCAGAGCGTACCTTGCGGCGCCACAGGTACTGGATCAGCAGGTAGGCGAGGCAGGCGGACAGGGTGGCAATGATCAGTGAGCCCAGGTAGAGCGGAATGCCAATGTCGAGAATCCGTTCACTGATCCAGGACCAGGACACCTGGAACTCGAAATTGAGCACCGGTCGGTCCAGAATCCAGGCGCCAATCTTGTAGTTGAAGTAGAACATCGGCGGCATGGTCAGCGGGTTGCTGATCCAGACCAGCACCACGGACAGGGGCAGGTTGGCGTTGAACCAGATGGCAAAGAATGCAGCAGCCAGCATCTGGAATGGCATCGGGATAACGCCCAGGAAAATGCCTACCAGAAAGGCGCGGGAGACGCTGTGACGGTTAATGTGCCACAGATTGGGTTCATGAAGGATGTCGCCGAGAAAGCGCAGCGACTCCATCGCCCTGACTCGATCGGGCGTTGGTAAGTATCGTTTCATGAACTTCTTTGGCATCTGGAAGTTCTGCCTTCTCAGAATGACAGCCCGGGACATGATGTCTTGCCGGAGCCAGGGAATAATCAGGAGGACATGGATTGTCCGGAAGTTTTGTCGCTTTTGCCTGCGGCGTTATCTTACTTTATACCTTCCCGGTCGTGCCACCTCTGAAGTGGCTGATTGTTGCCCTGCTGTCAGTACTTTATGGGGCTTTTGCGTTGCCCTCACGGCGGCTGTCCACACTCGCCCTGCTTTTGGTCTGGCTGCTGGTTGGCCTGACCTGGTCATCCTGGCATGCATCCGTGCGTCTGCAACAAGTTTTCCCGACTGAACTGGAAGGCGAGGTGGTCGAAGTTTCAGGCTATCTGTGTGAAATTCCCACGGAAGGAAGTTTTAACAGTCTGAGGTTCAGTTTTTGTGTTACCCAGTGGCATCTTCCAGAAGGTTCCGTTGGAAAAAGCACCACGTTCCCGGGCAAGATGCGGCTGGCATGGTATGGCCGTGATGGCCAATCCCTTCCGGACCACCGGCTTCGCCTGAAGGTCTCACTCAAGCGGCCGCACGGCGCGATCAATCCCGCCGGGTTCCGCTATGAAACCTGGTTGTACCGAAAAGGGTTCCGGGCGACTGGAACAATCCGGGGCGTCGACTCCGATGAGTCGGTGCCATGTAACCTGCATTGCGACTATATGGCGTGGCGGCAACAGCTGGCTGATAGCGTGGCTGCCATCATGGGCGAAGCCAGACACTACCCGCTGGTGTCTTCTCTGCTGATTGGCTACCGGGGAGAAATGACGCCCGGCCACTGGGAGGTTCTGAAGGCCACCGGCACCATCCATCTGGTGGCCATTTCCGGCCTGCATCTTGGTTTGATTGCCCTTGGTGCGGGGGTTCTGGTTAGAAATCTGCTGCTCTGGGTGCCGGGATCGATACTTACCCCGCGTCACGGGCGCTACCTGGTCTATGTCTCTGTCGCTTTGGCCAGTATTGCCTACAGCCTTGCCGCCGGCTTCACGGTTCCGACGCGCCGGGCGCTGGTGATGGTGCTGGTTGCGGGCTGGGTGGTGGTTCATGGGCGTCAGGTGTCGCCCTGGCAGGGCCTGGTGCTGGCCCTGTTCCTGGTGCTGTTGACGGATCCGTTTTCGCCGCTTGATCAGGGGTTCTGGTTATCCTTCGGAGCCGTCACGGTGCTGGTGTTGGTGTTCTCCCGGCGTTTGTCCAGCCCGGGTTGGGGCGGGGCGCTGGCGCTCGCGCAGGTAGCGGTGTTTGCCGGTCTGTGGCCGGTGCTGGCTGCGCTGGGGCAGGGACAGCCCGTTTCGGGCCTCTTGGCCAATGTGTTCGCTATTCCCTGGGTTTCTGCCGTCGTCATGCCAGTATTGATGAGCGGAGCTGCGCTGGTATGGTTGCTGCCGCAAAGCCAGGCGTGGGTGTTGGGCAGTTATGACCTGGTCCTCGGAGTATTGTGGAGCATGTTGGAATGGCTGTCCTCACTGGACCTGCCCAGTGGCAATCCCGGCGTTCCTGCGGCCCTCGGGGTTGCTGTGCTGGCTATCCTTGCTCTTGTTGTGCCGTCATCGCGGATGCGCCTGGTTATCATCATGTTGGCGGTGCCCTGGTTGCTGTTGCCCCGGCTTGAAGTGCTTAATGAAAACCGCTGGGTAGAGGTGCCGGAAGTATGGGTATGGGATGTTGGTCAGGGGTTATCGCTGCTTGTTCGTCACCAGGATCAGGTTCTGTTGTATGACACCGGGCCTTCCATCCCTGGTGTTTTCTCCGCTGTCGAATCAGTCCTGGTGCCCAATCTGGCCAGCCTGGGGGTGAGTTCCATCGATACGCTGGTGATCAGCCATGGCGACAGTGACCATGCCGGAGGTTTGCCCCGGTTGTTCGCTACGTTGTCCGTAGCAGAGGTTATTGCCGGAGAGCCGGATCGAGTGTCTGCGCGTTCGGGGGAAGCCGGGCCGGTGCCCGAGCTTTGTCGCCCGGGGCTGGTCCGACACATTGGTGAGCTCACGCTGAGCTTTTGGCGGAACCCGGGAGTAACAACAGCTACGGATTCCAACGACACTTCCTGTGTTGTGACTGTCACAAGTCCGGACGGGACCGTCGAGGTAGTGTTACCCGGGGATATCTCCGAGGATGTGGAGTCCCGGATGCCGGCTCAGCGCCCATTTTCGGAGTGGCCCCACACGGGGGCCTTCCGGGTTGTCCTGGCACCCCATCACGGTAGCAAAACCTCTTCTTCCAGGTCCTGGGTTCAGTGGCTTGATCCGGATCTGGTGATATACAGCGCCGGGTATCGGCACCGGTTCGGGCACCCTCATCCGTCCGTGGTTGACCGCTACCGGCTGGCAGGAAGCGAGCAACTGAATACCGCATATTCTGGCGCAATCCGACTGGTAATGGGCGAAAGTGGCATCGGAGTAGAGCAGCAAAGGCAGTCAACACCATTCTGGATTCGGCGGCCCGTAACGGATTGGTGGGCATTGTAAAATACCGTGACACAACGGGTGTGGCCTGCGGCGGCAGCTATGCTAAAGTAGCGCGGCTTGTTAACAATCAGGGAGACCAAGCGTGTTCGAGCTGTTGAAAGCCGGTGGCATTCTGATGGTGCCAATTGTAGCCTGTTCCATCCTGGCACTTGCCATAATCCTTGAACGTTTCTGGACGTTGCGGCCCTCGAGGGTAGCTCCTCCCCAGACCATTAATGAACTCTGGCGCTGGATCAAGAAAAAAGAGCTGAATGGCCGTAAGCTCAAGGCCCTGCAGGGTTCTTCTCCCCTTGGCCGAATTCTCGCGGGCGGGCTGATGAACGCCAAACATGGTCGCGAGATCATGAAAGAAAGTATCGAACATGAGGCCAGTCAGGTTATCCATGACCTGGAGCGTTTCCTTAACCCCCTGGGTACCGTAGCCACCATCACGCCACTACTGGGCCTTCTGGGCACTGTAATCGGGATGATTAAGGTATTTGCCGAAATTCAGTTGGCCGGCGTCGGTAACGCAGGCAACCTGGCTGGCGGTATCTCAGAGGCGTTGATTACCACTGCGGCAGGGTTGAGTGTTGCCATCCCGGCATTGATTGGCCACCGTTATTTCATTCGTCGCGTTGATGAGCTGGTGGTGGGCATGGAACAGGAAGCCATCAAGCTGGTGGAAGTGGTCCACGGTGACCGTGAAATCGACGTGGAAGGAGCCTGAACGCCGTGAAGTTCAAGCGCCAGAGAAGCCAGGAGGTTGGAGTAGACCTGACGCCGTTGATCGACGTGGTGTTTCTGCTGCTGATCTTCTTTATGGTTTCCACGACCTTCACCCGCGAGAGCCACCTGCAGGTGGAGCTACCACAAGCGAGTGCCGAAGCGCGTGCAGAGGCCGAGGTACGGGAGATCGATGTGGTGATCAACGCCGAGGGCCAGTACATCCTCAACGACCGAACCCTGGTCAATAATCGTCGGGAAACCCTGGAACGGGCGGTGCGGGAGCTCTCGGAAGGGGATAACTCGTTGCCTTATGTGATCACCGCCGATGCCCGGACACCCCACGAATTTGTGGTCAGGGCAATGGATGTGGCCGGCCGTCTGGGATTTGCAAAACTGAGCATTACCACTGAGCGGGAGGCTGATGGGCAGTGAGTGAATCCGCCAAGGCCGACGCCAGCGAATCACAGGGCGCCTCTAACTGGGCAACCTATAAGCGCCTGCTGGCCTACGTCAAACCATTCTGGCTGGCATTCTCGCTGGCGGTTCTCGGTAACGTGATCTATGCCGCGGCCTCCACGGGTATGGCAGCGGCAATGGAATACGTCATTCTAGCCATCGAGAATCCCACGGAACAGAACCGGATCCTGCTTACCCTGCTGATTGTTGGTGTGTTTGCCTTCCGTGGTGTGGGTACCTTCCTGAGCCAGTATTTCATCAGTTATGTCGGGCGCCAGGTTATTAATGCCCTGAGAAATCAGGTCTTCGACCGGCTGATGACCCTGCCCTCCCGTTATTTTGATGACAACGCCTCCGGACGCCTGGTTTCCAAGCTCACCTTCAACGTCGAGCAGGTTGCCGAGGCCACCACCAATGCGGTGACGATCACCCTGCGGGAAGGTCTGACCATACTCGGCCTGCTGGGTTTTATGCTCTACACCAACTGGAAGCTGACCCTGGTATTCCTGGCGGTGGGGCCTATTATCGGGCTGGTGGTCAACTACGCCAGCAAACGATTCCGCAGGATCAGCAAGCGAATACAGGGATCCATGGGGGATATCACTCATGTGGCGTCCGAGTCCATTTCCGGGTATCGCGTGGTTCGCACCTTTGGTGGCGAGGATTACGAACGCGAGCGATTCCAGGATGTCAGTGAACGTAACCTGAAGCAGAGCCTGAAAATGGCTTCCACCCAGGCTATCAGCGTCCCCGTTATTCAGGTCCTGGTGGCGGTAGCCATTGCGGCGCTGGTCTGGACTATGCTGGCGCCGGAAATTCGCGGCGAGATGACTACCGGTGAACTGATCGCCTTCATAACCGCTGCCACCACGATGGCCAAACCGATTCGTCAGGTGACGTCTGTGCACGCGAAAATCCAGAAGGGTGTCGCTGCTGCCCACGATGTGTTCGGTACTATGGACGAAGAACCCGAGCACGATAGCGGCACCTACAGCCCAACACGGGTGAACGGCGACATCACGTTTGATGGTGTGTCCTTTCGTTACCGGGATCAACTGGATGACGTGCTGACTGGCATCTCGGTGGATATCCCGGCGGGCCAGAGTGTAGCTCTGGTCGGTCGCTCAGGTAGTGGCAAGTCCACCCTGGTCAGTTTGTTGCCCCGCTTCTATGACTACACTGGCGGAGACATTCGCATAGACGGCCATTCCCTCAAGGAGTTCACCCTTCAGTCGTTGCGTGCGCAGATAGCCCTGGTGACCCAGAACGTGGTGCTGTTCAACGATACCATAGCGTCTAACATCGCCTACGGTGCCCTGCGTCATTGCAGCCGTGAGAAAATCCGCGAGGCTGCCGCCAAGGCCCACGCGCTGGAATTCATTGACCGGATGCCTGACGGGCTGGACACGATGATCGGGGACAATGGTGTCATGCTCTCTGGAGGTCAGCGGCAACGCCTGGCCATTGCCCGGGCGTTGCTCAAGAATGCGCCGATCCTGATACTGGATGAAGCAACCTCGGCCCTGGATACCGAATCCGAGCGACACATCCAGGAGGCACTGGAAACGGTGATGCAGGGCAGGACCACCCTGGTTATTGCACACCGCCTGTCGACGATTGAGAAGGCCGATCGCATCCTGGTGATGGATGGCGGCCAGATCGTCGAGTCCGGTCGGCATGAAGAGCTTCTGGCGGCTGACGGTGCCTACGCCCAGTTGCATCAGATGCAGTTCAGCGAGCAGGCATGACCACGCTGACAGACAGGCTCTGGTATAGCCATCGCAGGCCTCTGTGGCCGTTGTATCCGTTAGCCTGGCTGTATCGGACGGTGGCCGAGGGGCGGCGACGCAAAGCCTGGCAGGTGAAGGACGAGCCATTGCCGGTACCGGTTGTCGTGGTTGGTAATATTACGGCGGGTGGGACAGGGAAATCCCCGTTGACAGCCCGGCTTGTAGCGTTGTTGAAAGAGCAAGGCTGGCGGCCGGTGATTCTGAGCCGGGGATACGGCGGTCGTTCCAATGATTACCCCCTGCGGGTTAAAGCGGAAACCCGTGCCGAAGTGGCCGGTGATGAGCCGGTGATGCTGGCGCTGGAAACCGGTTGCCCCGTGGTGGTGGACCCCCAGAGGAAGCGCGGTGCCCTGTGGGCGCTTGAACATCAGCTTGGAGACGTTCTGATCTGTGACGATGGCCTGCAGCATTATCGGTTGCCCCGGGATATCGAGCTGGTAGTGTTTGACGCCGAGAGGGGCATCGGCAACGGTGCGGGTATTCCCGTTGGCCCCTTGCGCGAACCACTGGACAGGCTCTCGGGCGTGGATTTCGTGGTCACCAATGGCGGCACTCTGGAAGAACTGGAACATCCCGCCCAGTTCACTATGACCCTTGAGCCCGTGGAGTTACGTAACCTGAAGACCGGTGAAGCGGCGTCGCTCGACTGTCTTCGTAACAAACCGGTGCAGGCTATTGCGGGTATCGGTAATCCGGGGCGTTTTTTCGCTACACTGGAAGCACTCGGAGCCCGGGTTTCTGCGACAGCCTTCGCTGACCACCACAAGTTTCGAGCCTCGGACCTACAGGCAGGTGGCGGTGACTGGCTGCTGATGACGGCCAAGGATGCGGTAAAATGCCGTGATATTGCTCCGGATAATGCCTGGGTGCTGTCGGTGCAGGCAAAACTGCCAGAGGCTTTTACTGCAGCATTCCTGGCCCGTGTGCAGGAATGCAAGGATTCTTTAACGACTGATGAACCTGTGAGAGCGCATAATGGATAAGAAGTTGCTGGCCATGTTGGCTTGTCCCGTCTGTAAGGGGACCTGAAACTGAACCGGGAAAAAACCGAGCTGATCTGCTACCAGGATGCCATGGCGTTTCCAATCCGCGAGGGTATTCCGGTCATGCTGGCTACGGAAGCCCGTACCCTGTCCACTGATGAGCGCCTCTATAAACGCTGATAGGTGAGTTCCATGTCTTTTACGGTGGTGATTCCAGCCCGTTACGCCTCCACACGCCTGCCCGGAAAACCCTTGGCAGATATAGCCGGGAAACCGATGATCCAGCATGTTTATGAACGTGCCGGGGAGAGCAGTGCCGGTCGCGTGGTTATCGCCACGGACGACAGCCGTATTGAGTCTGCGTGCCGTGGGTTCGGTGCGGAAGTGGTTATGACCTCGCCCGACCATGTCAGTGGCACGGACCGGTTGGAGGAAGTGGCGCGCAAGCTGCAGTTTGCCCCGGATGACAGGGTGGTGAATGTCCAGGGAGATGAGCCGCTTATCCCGCCGTCCCTGATTGATCAGGTGGCAGCCAACCTTGAGCGCTTTCCCGAGGCAGCCATAGCCACGCTGTGTGAGAAAATCACGGATGTGGCCAGTGTATTCAATCCGAACGTGGTGAAAGTGGTATTTGATCATCAGGGCATGGCGCATTACTTCAGCCGTGCGCCCATACCCTGGGCCAGGGATGCCTGGACTGATGGCGACTGGTCATTGTGGACAGTCAGCATCCCCGAGGAAGTGGACTACTACCGCCACATCGGTATCTATGGCTACCGTGTGCGGTTACTGACGGACTTTGTTCGCTGGGCTCCGGCACCTACTGAAATGACTGAATCTCTGGAGCAGTTGAGGGCATTGTATAACGGTGCGCGAATTCACGTGGATGAAGCAACTCAGACACCACCGACGGGCGTCGACACTGAAGCCGATCTGGAGCGGCTCAGACAATGGATGGAAGTGGAGGCAAGGGACGTATGACGGTGCGACAACCGGTTAAGGTTCTGTTTGTCTGTCTCGGTAACATCTGCCGGTCTCCCAGCGCCGAGGGGGTCTTTCGCCGCGCAGTCCGTGAGGCGGGTCTGGAGGAGGCAGTCTATATCGATTCCTGCGGTACCGGAGACTGGCATATCGGTAAGGCACCGGACGATCGCGCCCAGCAAAAGGCCCGTCAGCGCGGTATCGATATTTCCGGGCTTCGTGCCCGACAGTTCCGCGTCAGTGACCTTGAGCATTTCGATTACATTCTGGTGATGGACCGACAGAATCTTGCGGATGTGCGGGACATCTGGCGCCAGAACGGTGGTACGGAACCCGAGTTATTCCTGAGTTATGGGCGTAGTGAGTACGAGGAAGTGCCCGATCCCTATTACGGTGGAGACCAGGGTTTTGAAACCGTGCTGGATCTCATTGAAGACGCCAGTGAGGGCCTCCTGAATGCGATACGGAGGCGCCAGGCTTGAGTCTTCCACCAGAGCTTGATGAACACGTCAGTCTGACGGCGATGAACAGCATGGCCATCCCGGCCAGTGCCCGTTGGTTTGCGAAAGTAACCTCAGGCCAGGATCTTCAGGGCCTGCTTGGGGTGGCAGCACAGAAAGGCCTGTCCACTTTGATTCTGGGAGGTGGCAGTAACCTGATTTTTGCCGGTGATTTTGACGGGTTGGTGTTGCACATGTCGATACCCGGCCGGCGCTGGGAACAGGTTGATGGGGACTCTGCCGTGCTGGTATTGGGGGCAGGGGAGAACTGGCACGAGTCTGTACTTTATGCCGCTTCCGCCGGGTATCGTGGTATCGAAAACCTGGCCCTGATTCCTGGAACAGCGGGGGCGGCCCCGGTGCAAAATATTGGCGCTTATGGCGTGGAGCTGAAGGATACCCTGGTGAGTGTTACGGCTTTCGACCGTAAAACCGGGGAATGGGTGGTTCTGGCCAACGAAGACTGTGATTTTGGGTATCGGGACAGTCTGTTCAAGCATCAGCCCGGACGCTACGTCATCACCGAGTTGCGCCTGCGCCTGTGCCGGTCCAGAGAGTTATCCCTGGGGTACGCAGATCTGGCCAATTATTTTGAAGGCGCGGATAAGTCAGCCCTGACGGCCCAGGATGTTGCCCAGGCGGTCATGGCGGTACGTCGTCGTAAGCTTCCGGAGCCCCAGCAGATTCCCAACGCCGGCAGCTTTTTCAAGAACCCCGTGGTGGACCTGAAGGTCTGGGAAGAACTCAAGTTGGCATACCCGGAGATGCCCGGGTATCCGGGCGACCAGACGGCCAAGCTGGCGGCAGCCTGGCTCATTGATCAGTGTGGCTGGAAGGGCTTTCGTAATGATCGGGTTGGGGTCCACAATCGCCAGGCGTTGGTACTGATCAATCATTCGGGAGGCACTGGCTCGGATGTGCTTGCGTTGGCGGAGCGTATCCGACAAGACGTCCAGGCGCGGTTTGGGGTCGCGCTGGAAATGGAACCCGGCGTTATCCCGCTGGATGGTGCATTGAGGGTGTAACCCCAATGCACCAGTCGGGTACCTGTCTCAGAGCCCTTTTCGTGGCGAGACGTTAATCAGGAAAGGCAGGGCTTCATCCAGAGTGACGTCCTGTTTGTCGGCATCACGACGGCCCTTGTATTCCAGGGTGCCCGCCTCCAGGCCACGGTCAGACACCACAAAGCGGTGGGGGATGCCGATCAGTTCCATATCGGCGAATTTCACGCCCGGACGTTCTTTCCGGTCATCCAGGAGAACATCAAAACCCGCCTGACGAAGCTGGCTGTACAGTTTCTCCCCGGCTTCCGCGACCGCTGGCGATTTATGGGCGTTCAGGGTGACCACGGCGACCTCAAAGGGCGCTATGGACTCAGGCCAGATGATGCCCCTGTCGTCGTGATTCTGTTCAATGGAGGCTGCCACAATCCGGGAAACACCGATGCCATAGCAGCCCATCTCCAGAATGACGCTCTTGCCGTTCTCGTCCAGCACAGTGGCATTCATCGCCGTGCTGTATTTGTTTCCGAGCTTGAAAATGTGGCCGACTTCAATACCGCGACGGATTTCCAGAGTGCCCTTGCCGTCCGGGCTAGGGTCGCCTTCGACCACATTGCGGAGGTCCTCGATACGGTCGATCTCTGCATCACGGCCCCAGTTAACGCCAGTCAGGTGGAAGCCTTCTTTGTTGGCACCACAGACGAAGTCCGCCAGGTGCGCGGCGCTTCGGTCAACGATTACTGGTACCGGCAGTTTTACGGGGCCGATGGAACCGGCCTTGCAGCCAATCACCTTCTCGATTTCTTCATCGGTGGCCATGGTCAGCGGCTCGGCAACACCGGGCAGATTCTCGGCCTTGATCTCGTTCAGGGTGTGATCACCACGGAGGATCAGGGCCACCAGGCCGGACTCGCCGTTCTCGTCTTCTTCGGCTTTGACCAGCAGGGTTTTCACTGTGCGGGTAGCGTCTATGCCCAGAAATTTTGCAAGGGCGTCGATCGTACGCTGGTCCGGCGTTGATACTTCTTTCAGCTCTTCTGATGGTTCCGGGCGATCACC
The DNA here is from genome assembly GCF_003994855.1 of Marinobacter sp. NP-4(2019). Lineage (NCBI taxonomy): Bacteria > Pseudomonadati > Pseudomonadota > Gammaproteobacteria > Pseudomonadales > Marinobacteraceae > Marinobacter > Marinobacter sp. NP-4(2019). The sequence continues at coordinate 2,621,335 of NZ_CP034142.1, read as the reverse complement.
AGCGGGGGCAACGGCTTCGGCTTTCTCGATGTTCGCGGCATAGTCACTGTCGCTGCTGAACACGATGTCGTCCTCACCGGACGACGCCAGCACGTGGAATTCATGGGAAGCACTGCCGCCGATGGCTCCGGAGTCGGCCTGAACCGGGCGGTAGTCGAGACCGAGACGATCAAAAATGGCGCAATAGGTGCGATGCATGACCTCATAGGTGTCGTTCAGGGACTCCGCATTCAAATGGAAGGAGTAAGCGTCCTTCATGATGAATTCCCGGGCGCGCATGACGCCGAAACGCGGACGACGTTCGTCACGGAACTTGGTCTGGATCTGGTAAAAGTTGGCTGGCAGCTCCTTGTAGCTCTTCAGCTCGTTACGAATCACGTCGGTAATGACTTCTTCGTGGGTCGGGCCAAAGCAGAAATCGCGGCCATGACGATCATTCATTCTCAGCAGTTCCCCGCCGTACTGCTCCCAGCGCCCGGACTCTTGCCATAACTCCGCCGGCTGCACGGCTGGCATCAGTACTTCCTGAGCTCCACTCTTGTCCATTTCCTCCCGCACGATACGCTCAACCTTGCGCAGGGTCCGCAGGCCCATTGGCAGCCAGGTGTAGAGGCCGGAGGCAAGTTTGCGGATCATCCCGGACCGGAGCATCAGCTGGTGGCTGATCACTTCGGCATCCGCGGGTGTTTCTTTCAGGGTAGCAATCAGGAAACGGCTTGCTCGCATTGTGTCTTCCGTATGAGGTTGTGAAGGTTCTTCGACTAATGGACAGGCGCTATATGGCGCACCCGGCCCTTTATTTGTCGTAAAGTGGTGGTTATTGTACGGAGCCTGTCACCCAAGGTACAGATCGAGTGGTTATATGACTGCAGACAACACAGAAGCATCCGTTAGTGTCACCCCGCGCCGGAAACCTGTCCAGGCCCGAAGCCGCGAGCGCGTGAACACCATCCTTGAACATGCGGCTGCGATTTTCCATGAGATCGGCGTGGACAGCACCAGTATGTCGGCCATTGCGCGGCAATCCGATATGTCGCTGGCCTCTCTGTATCGTTACTTCCCCAACAAGGTCGCCATCGTAAAAGCGATTGCGGAACGCCATGTTGAAAGCATGGAAACCGCATTGCGGGAGCGGCTGGGCGAGGTCAGCATGGTGGATGCTGTTGATGTATTAATTGATCTCTTTTATGAGTTCTACAGGACCGAACCTGCTTACTCTGCGATCTGGAGTGGAGTTGAGGCCATGCCTGAATTGCACGAGCTGGATCTTCGGGAGCTTTACAATAACGCCAGGGATCTGGATGCCCGGTTGAGTGAGGAATACCCTCACATTCCCGACGACCGGCGTTGGAACGCTTGCCTGATGGTGCCCCGGTCCGCCGGGTCTGTTTTGAGGCTGGCGGCGACATTGCCAGAAGAGCAGGCGCGCCCATTGGTTTCTGAGCTCAAATGTATGGTGAGGGCTTATTTGCGGGAACTCATTTGTCAATAATGACCCCGGATCAGGATAAATAACCAAGGGGCAGCGCGGTGCTGTCGATCACCCGACGCAGCACAAAACTGGAGTGAACGCCGCTGACCCCCTGAATGCGAGTGATGCGGTTGAGAAGAAAGTGGTGGTAATGATCCATATCCGGCACCACAACTTTCAGCATATAGTCGGCATCCTGGCCGGTGATCAGATAGCATTCCTGTACTTCCGGATATTCCGCCACCTGCTCCTCAAAGGCTGCAAAACGTTCAGGCGTGTGGCGATCCATGCCAATCAGGATAATGGCGGTCAGTGATAACCCCAGCTTTTTATGGTCCAGGATGGTCACCTTCCGCACGATAACACCGGCGTCCTCCATAGCCCTGACCCGACGCAGGCAGGGTGAGGGGGATAGCCCCACCTTGTCCGCGAGTTCCTGATTGGTAAGGGAGCCGTCCTGCTGCAATTGTTCCAGGATCCTGCGGTCGGTTTTGTCGATTTTAATGAGGGCGCCAGGTTTGTCCGGCATAATATTGCGTCCTGTTTTGATAGATTAGCAGAAATGACTAAAATTCTAGGTTGAAAATGAAAAATAGCAATCATTTGTCCCGGAAACCCGGTTAATCTGTACACCATACATAGATTGTCCCCAGAAAAGCGCAAGGAATAGACGTTATGGCATTTGATCATCGCAAGTATGTTGCTTTTACGCCGGTTGCCAAGAAAGATCGTCGCTGGCCGGATCGTGTGATTGAAAAAGCGCCCACCTGGTGTGCGGTGGACCTTCGTGATGGTAATCAGGCACTGGTTAAACCTATGTCTGTTGCTCAGAAGCAGCGTCTGTTCGATTTGCTGGTGAAGCTGGGCTTCAAGGAAATCGAAATCGGCTTTCCAGCCGCCAGCCAGCCGGATTTTGATTTTTGCCGCAAGTTAATTGAAGAGGATCGTATTCCGTCGGATGTGAAAATCCAGGTCTTGACCCAGGCCCGCCCGGAACTCATTGAACGGACCTACGAAGCATTGCAGGGAGCGAAGCAGGCGATTGTCCATGTCTATAACTCCACCTCCACTGTTCAGCGGGAGCAGGTGTTTGGCCTTGACCGGGATGGCATTCGGGATATCGCGGTCAACGGAGCCCGGTTGGTCAAGGAAATCGCGGGGCGTCACCCGGAAACTGACTGGACCTTCCAGTATTCGCCGGAAAGCTTCACCGGCACCGAACTGGATTTTGCCGCCGAAGTGATTGATGCCGTCAACGACGTATGGCGTCCGGACCAGGGCCAACCGGTGATTATCAACCTGCCGGCGACTGTGGAGATGGCGACCCCCAACGTGTTTGCCGACCAGATCGAATGGATTTGTGATCAGGTTCGTTACCGTGAGCACATCAGTATCAGTGTTCACACCCACAATGACCGTGGCTGTGCGGTGGCGGCCGCGGAACTGGCGGTCATGGCCGGTGCGGACCGGGTGGAAGGCACCCTGATGGGGAACGGTGAGCGCACTGGCAATATGGATCTGGTGACCATGGCCATGAACCTGTACTCCCAGGGTATCGATCCGACGCTGGATCTGTCCGGCATGGCGGAGATTACCGAGGTTGTCGAGGCCTGTACCGAGATTTCAACGCACCCTCGCCATCCCTACGCGGGCGAGTTGGTCTTTACTGCGTTCTCCGGCAGCCATCAGGATGCCATTCGCAAGTGTCTTTCCAAGCGCAAGGATGGCGACGTATGGAACGTTGCCTACCTGCCCATCGATCCCAGGGATCTCGGCCGCCGGTATGAAGAAGTAGTGCGTATCAACAGCCAGTCCGGTAAAGGTGGTGTGGCCTACGTGTTGGAGCGTGATTACAAAATCACCCTGCCACGCTGGTTGCAGATCGAATTCAGTAAAGTGGTGCAGGGCGAGGCCGAGATCAACGGCGGGGAAATTGATTCCCTGACCATTCATCGCCTGTTTGAGGAGCGATACCTGAAAGTGCATAAGGCCTGGGCGTTGACCTCCTACGACCTGCATCGCGACGAAGACGGTGTGATGGCCGTAGTCAGCATGGGACAGGAGCACCCGGTTCGGCTGGAGGGACGCGGTCTGGGTGCAGTGGAAGCGGTGTCCGCAGCCCTGGAGGAGCGGTATGGTGTGAAAGTTGCTGTTGAAGCGTACGACGAGTTTGCTCTGGGGGAAGGCACCAATGCCAATGCACTGGCCTGCATCCGTCTGACAGCCAACGGGACTCATTGCAGTGCCGCGGCGCTGGCGGAAGATACTACATCCGCCACGCTTCAGGCGCTGTTCTCCGCTGTGGCACAGGTCGTTGATGTCCCGGCCGATACTGCAGTGGAGGAAGCGGTGGAATCCGCCGGCGCCTGATGTGCCCTTTGACCACCATATAAAAAGCCGGCGCGAGCCGGCTTTTTTACACCTGTTATTGCCATTGCCCGTGAGGGGCAAAAGCGGTCGCGTAACCTCAGACCGGGGTTACGTTTTCCGCCTGAGGACCTTTCGGGCCCTGTGTTACGGTGAACTGTACCTGCTGACCTTCGGTCAGGGTACGGAAACCGCTGGCATTGATTGCACTGTAGTGAACGAAAACGTCACTGCCACCATCCTGAGCGATGAAGCCAAAGCCCTTGGACTCGTTAAACCACTTAACGTGGCCGGTTTTTGTATCAGACATTGATCTTTCCTGTATTCCTGAAATTTTGCCCTCACGGGACCTTCGGTTTTTCTGGAGTTATACCGATGCTGAGAAATCCGAGCGTACTGAGGAAGGGACAACGAAGAGCACTGCGGCAGGACGTTGGAGCACTTTCACCAAATACCGCTGTATTTTCACAGCAATTTCAGTATAGACCGACTTTCCGGGTCGTCAACGCTTTTTGATGACTTTTCTGCAGGTTTTTAAGGCAGCAAAAACAACGGCTTGTCACGAAATCGTCACCGGATATCCCGGTCTTTTCCGGACCGGGATATTCGGGTTGCCGTTGGTGAACGCTCAGTTCCGGAAATGTTGGCTGATTTCGTCCAGAATCGCCGGGTCATCAATAGTGCTGGGCACTGCGTAGTTTTCCCCGTCCGCTATCTGGCGGATAACCCGCCGGAGTATTTTTCCGGAACGGGTTTTCGGCAGGCGCTCAACAACCAGGGCACGCCGGAAGCAGGCGATGGCGCCGATCTTTTCACGCACCATTTCCACCAGTTCCTCTTCCAGCTCATCGTGGTCAATGGTGGCTCCATCCTTGATGAGAACCAGGCCGACGGGGATTTGGCCTTTCATCTCGTCCTGGATGCCAACCACACAACATTCGGCAACGGCCGGGTGAGAAGCGACGACCTCTTCCATTTCCCCGGTCGACAGGCGATGGCCCGCGACGTTAATAACGTCATCGGTTCGGCCCATGACAAACACGTAGCCGTCATCGTCAATAAAACCACCGTCTCCGGAGCTGTAGAAGCCTTTGATGGGTTCAAGGTAAGTTTTTCGGAAGCGCGCATCGTCGCCCCAAACCGTCGTCATGCAGCCAGGTGGCAGCGGAAGTTTGACGGCAATCTGCCCCTGCTCATCGGCAGGCATCTGGTGGCCCTCCATGTCCACGACCTGGACATTGAAGCCGGGGGAAGGAACTGTGGCGGAGCCTGGTTTGGTGGCCATCATTTCAATGCCAACCGGATTGCAGCAGATGGCCCAGCCGGTTTCGGTCTGCCACCAGTGGTCCAGTACAGGCAGGCCGGTCTGCTCCCGCAGCCACTCGTACGTTGCGGGGTCCAGACGCTCGCCGGCCAGGAACAGCCTTTTCAGAGAGCTGATATCGTAGCGGGAGAGCTGGTCCGCTTCGGGGTCTTCCTTGCGCACAGCGCGAAAAGCCGTTGGCGCGGTAAACAGCATGTTGACCTTGTGGTCCTGGACCACCCGCCAGAATGCCCCTGCGTCCGGTGTCCTGACCGGCTTGCCTTCGTAAAGAATGGTCGTGCAGCCGGCAAACAGGGGGGCATAGACGATGTAGCTGTGTCCAACTACCCAGCCCACGTCTGAGGCGGCCCAGTAAACATCGCCGGGTTTGGCATCGTAAACCAGCTTCATGCTGTAGCGGAGGGCGACTGCGTGGCCGCCGTTGTCTCTCACCACCCCCTTGGGTTTGCCTGTGGTGCCGGACGTGTAAAGGATGTAGAGCGGATCGGTGGATTTGACCGGGACCGGCTCTACCGGCCGGGCGTTGGCAGTCAGCTCTGACCAGTCATAATCCCGTCCTTCCTGCAGGTGTGCTGTTACCTGTGGGCGTTGATACAGAATGCAGAATTCCGGTTTGTGGCTGGCCTGGTCGATGGCTTTGTCTACCAACGGCTTGTATTCAATGACTTTTGTGATTTCTATGCCGCAGGAGGCGGTAATAACGGCTTTTGGTTGGGCATCGTCAATACGCACAGCCAGCTCGTGGGCAGCGAACCCGCCAAAGACCACGGAGTGTATGGCACCGATCCGGGCGCAACCAAGCATGGCCACCACAGCTTCCGGTATCATCGGCATGTAGATGATCACGCGGTCACCCTTGGCAATTCCCCGGTCTCTTAGTGCTCCGGCAAATCTGGCGACTTCAGCGGTCAGCTCATTATAGGTGTAGGATTTCTGGGTGTTGGTTACTGGTGAATCGTAGATGAGGGCAGCCTGAGCGCCGCGGCCTGCGCGGATGTTTGCGTCAAGGGCGACATCGCAGGTGTTGAGCTCTCCATCGGGAAACCACTCTCCGTGGCCATTGTCGGTTGCCTGCCAGATGGTCTTGGGCGTTTTGAGCCAGTCGATATTCGCCGCCTGTTCTCGCCAGAACTCGTCAGGCTTGTCGATCGAACGCCTGAATTCAGAGTTATAATCCATACCATCTACCTCATGATCCTGTTGTTGTTTTAATGATGTTAACGACAACTGTAGGCGGTTTGATGGGAAGGACTACTAGACCATAGGCTTAGTTACGCTATTCCCCGGAAGAGTGGACTTCTTTCACGATAGCGGTGAGCTCGCCTTTGGCCAGGCGGGTGTTGATAATGTCGCCGGGAGCGACTTCGTTGGCGTCCCGAATTATGGTGCCGTCGCTTTCCCGTCGGGTAATGGCGTAGCCCCGGCCGAGTGTGGCCAGCGGGCTTACCACGTGCAACGTCTGACCGGTATGGCTCAGCCTGTCGTGGTGACGGTCAAGGCGTAGCCGGATAGCCTTGTCCAGCTTGTCCTGCAGGCGTAGTAAGCTGTCCCTGGCATGCTCCAGTCGACGACCGGGGGACTGCATCAGCAGGCGTTGCCTCAAGTGATCCGCGCGCAGGCTCCGCTGCCCCAGGGCGTTCGTCATGGCTTTACTCAGGCGCATGTCGAGCTCATCCATGCGTTGGGCCTTATCCATGAGTTCACGCCGGGGGTCCCTGAGCCGGGCTGCAAGATGCTGCATTCGTGTTTCCAGACGCTGCAGCGCACGCCGCACGGCATTGGCGAGACGGATCTCTTGCTCCTCCATCTGCCTTGCCCATTCCCTCTGGTCGGGGGAAATTTTCTCGGCTGCGGCGGACGGGGTCGGCGCCCTGAGGTCGGCCACAAAATCAGCGATGGTCACGTCCACTTCGTGGCCAACCGCGCTTACCGTGGGAATCCTGCAGTTGGCGATGGCCCGGGCGACAGCCTCTTCGTTAAAGCACCACAGATCCTCGAGTGACCCGCCACCGCGACCGATAATGAGCACGTCGGCTACACCGTGGGATTGGGCTTGTTCAATGGCGCGGACAATGTCAGCGGTAGCCGCCTTACCCTGCACAGCCGTGGGGTAAAGGGTGACCGGTATGGCCGGGCATCGGCGGGCCAGAACCGTCAGAATGTCGTGGATGGCGGCGCCGGTTGGTGAGGTAATCACGCCAATGTGGTGGGGGAGTGTGGGCAGTGCCTTCTTGCGGGCAACGTCGAACAGCCCTTCAAGTTGCAGCTTTCTCTTCAGTTCCTCGAACGCCTGCTGAAGTGCGCCCAGGCCGGCGGGCTCGAGGTGCTCGACGATAATCTGGAAGTCCCCCCGGTTTTCATACAGCGTCACCTTGCCGCGAATTCTTATCTGGTCACCTTCCTTAGGCAACTCACGAATGCGCTGATTGAAGCCCCTGAACATCGCGCAACGGACCTGGCATTTGCGATCCTTCAGGGAAAAATACCAGTGCCCGGACGACGGACGTGAAAATCCGGACAATTCGCCTTCCACCCAGACCTGCATAAAACTGGTTTCCAGCAGGTGTTTCGCCTGGTGATTCAGTTCGCTGACACTTAATGCCCGGGGGCGGGAATCCTGAAAGGGGGTATTCAATGTGTGACTCCCTGTTTCAATATACGCAATAGCCGAAAAAATGAAGGGCAAAAATAGCGGAAATTCAAAAAGATGCAATCGAAGGTTCAAACAGCGCCGGTTTACTGTCCACCCACGCCCATTTATAATAGCTCGATTAAGGTTTTTGCTTTGCTGCGCCATACTTGGCGCAGCAGGTGAATTCCCAACTTAGCATGTTCAAAAGGCGGATCCCAATGCTGCGAATTGCCGAAGAAGCCCTTACATTTGACGATGTTCTGCTGATCCCAGGATTTTCGGAAGTTCTTCCCCACGAGGTCAGCCTGAAAACCCAGCTGACCAAAGGCATCACTCTCAATGTTCCATTGGTGTCGTCGGCAATGGATACAGTGACTGAGGCCGAGTTGGCCATCGCCATGGCACAGGAAGGTGGCATCGGCATCATGCACAAAAACATGACCGTCGAGCAACAGGCGGCGGCCGTTCGCAAGGTCAAGAAGTTTGAAAGTGGTGTGGTGAAAGACCCCATCACGGTGGCTCCGGGAACCACCGTACGTGAGTTGGTGGATATTACCATGGCTAACAACATCTCCGGCCTGCCGGTGGTGGATGGCCGTGACCTGGTGGGTATTGTGACCGGGCGTGATATCCGTTTTGAGAGCCGCATGGACACCCCGGTGTCGGACATCATGACGCCGAAGGACAAGTTGGTTACCGTCAGGGAAGGGGCCAGCCTTGACGATGTCAAAGAATTGCTGCATCGCCATCGCATTGAGAAAGTGCTGGTGGTGAATGATGACTTCGAGCTCAAGGGGCTGATTACCGTCAAGGACATCCAGAAAGCCAAGGATTACCCGTTGGCCTGCAAGGATGAACAGGGGCGCCTGCGGGTCGGGGCTGCCGTGGGTACCGGCGGTGATACCGAAACACGCATTACCGCCCTGGCGGAAGCCGGTGTGGATGTGATCGTGGTGGATACGGCCCACGGTCACTCCAAGGGCGTGATTGACCGCGTACGCTGGGTCAAGGAAAAATTCCCGGAGGTCCAGGTGGTGGGTGGTAACATCGCCACTGCTGATGCCGCCATTGCTCTCGCTGACGCCGGCGCGGATGCGGTAAAAGTGGGTATTGGCCCTGGCTCCATTTGTACCACCCGTATCGTTGCCGGTATTGGTGTTCCACAGATTTCCGCGGTTTCCAACGTGGCAGCGGCATTGAAAGATCGCGGGGTGCCACTGATCGCCGATGGTGGTGTCCGGTTCTCCGGGGACATAGCCAAGGCTATTGCCGCAGGGGCACACAGTGTGATGATCGGCAGCCTGCTCGCGGGTACCGATGAGGCTCCGGGAGAGGTCGAGCTGTTCCAGGGCCGTAGCTACAAGGCATACCGCGGCATGGGCTCCCTTGGTGCCATGGGGCAGGGCTCCAGTGACCGTTATTTCCAGGATGCCAGCAAGGGTATCGAGAAACTGGTGCCGGAGGGTATAGAAGGCCGGGTTGCCTGCAAGGGGCCGATGCGTAATATCGTCCATCAGCTGATGGGTGGTTTGCGGGCTTCCATGGGTTACACCGGTAGTGCGACCATGGAAGAAATGCGTACCAGACCGCAATTTGTTCGCATCACCAACGCGGGTATGCGTGAGAGTCACGTTCATGATGTGACCATCACCAAGGAAGCACCCAACTACCGAGTCGGCTAATCACGCCGTTCCGGGCGCGGCTCAGGGGCTGGGCCGCGCTTATTATTTCTGATCCGAGGACTCCATGGCCCAGAACATCCACGACCACCGCATTCTGATTCTCGATTTTGGTTCCCAGTACACCCAGCTGATTGCACGCCGCGTGCGGGAAATCGGGGTTTACTGTGAGATCAAGGCCTTTGATATCACCGATGAAGAGCTCGACGCATTTAATCCCAAAGGCATTATCCTCGCTGGTGGTCCCGAATCTGTCACCCAGCTTGGTGGTCCCCGTGCTCCGCAAGGTCTGTTTGATCGGGGTATCCCGATTCTGGGTATCTGTTATGGCATGCAAACCATGGCCGAACAGCTCGGTGGGCGTGTGGCCAGCTCCGACAAGCGTGAATTTGGATACGCCCAGGTCAAGGTGCGGGCCGCCGGACCGCTGTTGCAGGACATTACCGATCATCTGACAGCGAACGGAGAGTCCCTGCTGGACGTGTGGATGAGTCACGGCGACAAGGTGGTTGCCCTGCCGGACGGTTTTGAGCTGTTGGCCTCCACCGAGAGTGCCCCGATCTCCGCCATGCAGGACCTCAGCCGTAACCTTTACGGCGTACAGTTCCATCCGGAGGTGACTCACACCCTTCAGGGTAAGCGCATTCTGGAACATTTCGTACTGAATATCTCCGGCTGCGAGGCGCTATGGACGCCTGCCAAGATTGTTGACGATGCTGTACAGCAGATTCGTGAACAGGTGGGCAATGACAAAGTGTTGCTCGGTCTCTCCGGTGGTGTGGATTCGTCCGTGACCGCCGCGCTGCTGCATAAGGCCATCGGTGACCAGCTGACTTGCGTGTTCGTGGATAATGGCCTGCTGCGCCTGCACGAAGGCGATCAGGTCATGGATATGTTCGCCAGCAACATGGGCGTGAAGGTGATCCGTGTGGACGCCGAGGAACTGTTCCTGTCCAAGCTCAAGGGCGAAGCGGATCCGGAGAAGAAGCGTAAAATTATTGGTAACACCTTCATCGATGTGTTCGATGAAGAGGCTGCCAGTATTCGCGATGTAAACTGGCTGGCCCAGGGCACTATTTATCCGGACGTTATTGAGTCCGCGGCGTCCAAGACTGGCAAAGCCCATGTGATCAAGTCTCACCACAATGTGGGCGGCCTGCCGGAAACCATGAAAATGAAGCTGGTGGAGCCGCTGCGTGAGCTGTTCAAGGACGAAGTTCGTCGCATCGGCCTGGAGTTGGGATTGCCATACGATATGGTGTATCGCCACCCATTCCCCGGACCGGGGCTGGGTGTTCGCATCCTGGGTGAAGTGAAAAAGGAATACGCGGACATTCTTCGCCGTGCCGATGCCATCTTCCTGGAGGAGCTGCATCGTGCCGATTTTTATCACAAAACCAGTCAGGCTTTTGCGGTGTTCCTGCCGGTGAAGTCTGTGGGTGTGGTCGGGGATGCCCGTCGTTACGAATATGTGATTGCTCTGCGCGCCGTCGAGACCATCGACTTCATGACCGCCCGCTGGGCCCACTTGCCCTATGACCTGCTGGAAACGGTGTCCAACCGGATTATCAATGAGATTACCGGTGTGTCCCGGGTGACCTATGATGTGTCATCCAAGCCACCGGCGACTATTGAGTGGGAGTAAGGGGGCGCCGGTTTAACCGGCGGCCTTTGCGGCTTTAACGCGCACGTAGCTCCCCGGAGCATCCTCGATAACTGGTAATTTTCCTTCGCCCGGTATGCGTGCTGGCACCTGCTCGCCGGAGAACCGGGCGATCCATTTCAGCCAGTGCGGCCACCAGGACCCCGGAGATTGTTCGGAATCAGCGAACCATTTGTCAGCGTCCGCTGCAAGGTTGTTGTTGGTCCAGTAGCCGTACTTCTCCTTGTAAGGTGGATTGATAACGCCGGCGATGTGGCCTGAGCCGGACAGAACAAACTGCACATCGCCACCGTGGGCAAGGGCACCTTTGTATGTGGCTTTCCATTTGGCAATGTGATCCTGTCGCGCTGAGAGGAAAAACGAAGGTACATCGATCTCCGACAGATTGATGGATTCCCCAGCCAGAGTAAGAGAGTCCGGCTGAACCAGGCGGTTGTTCAGATACATTTCGCGAAGATAAAAACTGTGCATTTTCGCCGGCAGATTGGTGCCATCGGTATTCCAGTACAATATGTCGAAAGCCGCTGGCCTCTCTCCTTTCAGGTAATTATTGGTCCAGAACGACCAGAACAATTCGTTTTCCCGAAGCAAATTGAAGGTAAATGCCATTGCGCGTCCATCCAGGTAACCCCTGCGCGCCAGCATTCGTTCGATACCCCGGACCGAGTGATCGTTGATAAACACGCCAATGCCACCCGGATCTGAAAAGTCCAGAAGTGTGGTCAAGTAGGTGGCGCTTACCACAGGATTGCGGCGTTTTTTCTTGAGCCATGCCAGCGTGGATCCGAGCAAAGTGCCACCAATGCAATACCCGATAACGTTCATACGGTCTTCACCCGTTGTCTCGGTTACAGCATCCATGGCGGCCAAAGGCCCAAGCTGCATGTAATCTTCCCATCCCTTGTCCCTGTGCTCGGGGCCGGGGTTGCGCCAGGAAATTATGAAGACGGTTTGTCCCTGATCTACGAGCCACTGGATGAAAGATTTCTTCTCTGTCAGATCCAGTATGTAGAACTTGTTGATCCAGGGTGGAACAATCAGGAGAGGGCGTTGGCTGACCGTTTCTGTGGAGGGGGAGTACTGGATCAGTTGCATTAGTTCATTCTGGTAGATCACTTTTCCTGGCGTCGTTGCGAGGTTGCGGCCCACTTCAAATGCTGAGCGATCCGTCATGCCAACATTGAATAGCGCCGGATTCTGGCGAACGTCTTCAACTAACTGACGGCAACCATCAACCAGGTTCATGCCTTTTCGCTCCCAGGTTATTCTGAGAACTTCCGGGTTGGAGGCGGGGAAATTTGCGGGGGAAAGTGCGCTGGTCAATTGTCGGGCAAAGAACAGCATCTGGTCACGGCCTGTTTGGGGGACGACTTCCATTCCACCGACCCAGTCCAGGAAAGCTCGGGAGTTAATCAGGTAAGCTTGGTGGAGCACATCAAAGGGCAGGTACTTGTGCCAATCTTCGGCCTGGAAGCGCCGATCGTCCGACTCCGGCTCAGCCACGGGGTTTCGGGCTTTACCACTCAGTCGTGCAAGGATGTAATAGCCAAGAGCCATGTGCTTTTGGGCAAGGTCCAGCTCGGCGCCTGCAAATCTGAGCGGGTGCAGCAGCAGATCTTCTGCCATGGCCCTGTAGGCATCGGAAATCTCAGTCATCGTGGCAAGTTTGGCATCATCCATGACGCCGGTATCGCCAAGCCATGTTTCAAGGTTTTGCTGAGTTAGCCGAACGTTAGCCTCAAAGCTGCTGATCAGTTGACTGGCCGTTTTCCCCAGCGTATCCAGACCGAACATAAACGTCCTCTACTTTGCGGTTTTCGGGGTCGTCTTGGCGGGGGCTTCATCAGGCTCAGGTGCTTTTTCAAAAACCTTTTGAACCTGTTCACGAGTTTCGTTGAAGTAATCCTGCCAGGCTTTCCAGTCATTTGAGAATTGTTCACTGAGTGATTTGAGGGTTTCAGCCTGGTCTCCGGTGAGTGCTTTCAATCCCTCCAGATCCCGAACCTCCGATACCTTTTGGGCCTGTTCCATGGTGACATCAGCGTATCGGCGAAAAGCGTTCATTTGCATTTCTGCCGCCTTACTGAACTGCTCGAAAAGTGTTTCATTCAGTCGTGTCGCTTTTTCAAATAATTCGTTATTCATTTATATAGCTCCTTCGTATTCAGGATATTTGGAGCTTTATTGTGACTCAGCGTTAAAGGCGCCGTATTGACAAGCATCAACTGCGGGATGGTTCTGAGATCTCAGAAAATTTCTTTAGTCCCGGAGACTTATGGGAAGGCAGGAGGCATAGTGAACTACCGTCTCGAGAGAGTGGGTTATGAAGACAGCAATTCCTTCCTTTCAAGGCGGGCTACGGAAGCACTCCCTGGACGGCATTCCGAAATACACCCTCCAGGTCCTTGGTGCCAACGGGCCGTGGATTACCGCTGGCCGAAGGGTCTGTCGCGGCCAGGCGGCTAACGTCCACGGCATGGTCGAGGGGGACATCCAGCTCCGCCAGGGTATGGGGAATGCCCAGTTCCCGTCGGAACGCCAGTACCCACTGTAATACCGACTCGAAGGTGGTCGCCGCCAGGCCGACAACCTGGGCGATGGGGGGAATGCGGTCTTCAATCCAGTCGCGGTTATGCACCATGACATAGGGCAGGACAATGGCATTGGTCAGGCCGTGGTGGGTATGGTACATCGCCCCGACGGCGTGGGAAATCGCATGCACGCCGCCCAGTCCTTTCTGGAAAGCAATTGCCCCCATGCTCGCCGCGGCCAGCATCTCGGTACGTGCCTTCAGGTCGCTACCATCGCGGTAGGCCGTCGGCAGCGCCCTGGCCACCAAGCGCATACCTTCCAGGGCAATGCCATCGCAAATCGGGTGAAAACCCGGTGAACAATAGGCTTCGAAGCAGTGTATGAATGCATCCAGTCCAGTCGCGGCGGTAACCGGGGCCGGCAGCCCCGTGGTCAACTCGGGGTCGAGGATGACTGTCACCGGCAGCATCCCGGGATGGAAAACGATGACCTTGCGCTGTTGGGTTTCGTTTGAAATCACCGCGGCCCGGCCCACTTCGGACCCGGTGCCCGCAGTGGTGGGGATGGCGATGACGGGCGCGATGCCCTCCGGGTCGGCGCGTTTCCAGTAATCGCGGATGTCCTCGAAGTCCCAGATTGGGCGGGTCTGGCCAGACATAAAGGCAATGGCCTTGCCCACATCCAGGCCGCTGCCACCGCCCAGTGCGATCACGCTGTCATGACCGCCCGCCCGATAAGCGGCCACGCCAGCCTCGACCATACTTCCGGTTGGGTTGCCCTCGACGTCGGCAAACAGGGCGGCGTTCAGGCCGGCGGCAGTCAGGGCCGTCAAGGTCCCGGTCACCATCGGCAGGTTGGCCAGGCCCCGGTCGGTGACCAGCAAGGGTGCCTTGAAGCCCAGTTCGCTGCATAGCGAAGGCAGCTCCTGCAGGCGGCCGGGGCCGACCAGTATGCGATTGGGCAGACCCCAGTTTGCGGTTAAGGATTGTTCCTGGGTCATAGTTCAGGCACCTAGTCTCAAATGAAAACTCTTGGGTTGGGTCAGGGCGTTGTAGCCCAGTTCCGATAGGGAGACACCGTGGCCGCTGTGTTTCACGCCGGTCCAGGCCAGGGCGGGGTCAAGCACGTCACAGCGGTTCATAAACAGGGTGCCGGTTTGCACCTGGCGGCCCAGGCGTTCGGCGGCCTCCAGGTCCCGTGTCCAGATCGAGGCGGAGAGCCCGAACTCACTGTCATTCATCAGCCTGATGGCTTCTTCGTCCGAGGTGACGGCCATCACACCCACGACGGGGCCGAAACTTTCCTCCGTCATCACCCGCATGCCATGGTTTACGCCGGTCAGGATCTGCGGTGCCATATAGGCAGTGCCCGGCTTGTTCTGGGCAAAGCGTTTGGGGTCGACCACGGCGGTAGCTCCGTTTTGGACCGCTTCGGCGATCTGAGCGTGCACGAAGTCGGCTGCTTGCGTCTTCACCATCGGACCCAAGGTGGTGTCCCGGTCCAGTGGGTTGCCGAGGGTCAGCTTCAGCGCTTCAGACGCCAGGGCTTCGACAAAGGGTTGGTAGACGTCCCGATGCACATAGATGCGCTCCACCGAGCAACAGGACTGGCCGCTGTTGAAGAAGGCGCCGTCCGCCAGATTAATCGCAGCATCGGCCAGGTCCGCATCCGCCCGGACGTAGGCCGGGTCCTTGCCACCCAGCTCCAGGGCGGTGCCGGCGAACTGGCCGCTCTGTGCCACCGCCTGCTGGATATTCCGGCCACCGCGCACCGAGCCGGTAAAGCTGACAAAGCGAATGGCGGGTTCCCGCAGCAAGGCGGCGGTGGTGTCGTGGCTGAGATGCACCGCCTGGAAGACCCCCTCGGGCAAGCCTGACTGTCGTAACACCCGCTCCAGGCGCTCGGCGCAGAGCAACGTCTGTTGCGCATGTTTCAGCAGCACGGCGTTGCCCGCGGCCAGTGCCGGCCAAACGGAGTTGACCGCTGTCATGTAGGGGAAATTCCAGGGGGCGATGGTCAGCACCACGCCAACCGGGTCGCGCTGGATGTAGCGCTTGAATCTGGCCTTCCCGGGTATCTCGATCGGGGCCAGCGCACGGGGCGCAATATCCAGCATATAACGGGCGCGCTCGACGAACCCCCTGGCTTCCCCGGGTCCCTGGGCAATGGGGCGGCCCATTTGCCAGGCCAGCTCTTCCGATAGTTCGTCCTGTTGTTCCAGCAACGCATCCACGGCACTGCTCAGGATACGCAGGCGTTGGTCCAGGGCAATATCCTGCCAGGCTCGTTGGGCTTCGGTGGCCCGTTTCACCGCCTGCCGTGCCTCGGGATGGCCTAAATAGGGCCGTTCGGCATAGAGGGTGCCGTCAACCGGGCTGATGATGCGTGCCATATCCGACATAAGCCTCTTCACTCCATCAGATGATTTCCCCTAAATAATTTCAAAGTAACGTTGCATTTCCCAGTCGGTGATGGCCTTGCGGAATTCCCGCTCCTCCCACTCCCGCGTCGCTGCGTAATGCTCGACAAACGCATCGCCGAAGTTGTCCCGCGCCACCTTGGAATGTCGCAGGCGGGCCGCAGCCTCCGTCAACGTGGCGGGTAACTGGCGTTCCGGGGCGAAGGTCATTTCATAGGCGTTGCCCTCGATGGGGCTGTCGGGTTCGATATGGTTTTCGATGCCCCACAGTCCGGAGGCCAGGCTGGCGGCCAGGGCGATGTAGGGGTTGATGTCCGCCGCCGAGATGCGATATTCCACCCGCTGGGACTTGGGCGGTCCGGGGATGGCGCGCAGGGCGCAGGTGCGGTTCTCGATCCCCCAACTGGCAGCCGTGGGCGCCCAGGCACCCGGAACCAGACGGGTGTAACTGTTGACGGTGCAGGCGATCATTGCCAGGAACTCCGGCATCAAGGCCTGCTGTCCACCGATAAAATGGCGCATGGTTTCTGACAGGTGATGGGGCGTGTCTCCCTCGTCGTAAAACGCCGAACTGCCATCGGGTTTCTGCAGCGACAAATGGATGTGGCCGCTCTGGCCGGGATAGTCCGGGGACCATTTCGCCATGAAGGTGGCCATCATCCCGCGGCGCTCGGCATACACCTTGGTAAAGGTCTTGAACAGGGCGGCCTTGTCGGCGGCCCGCAGGGCTTCGTCCACATCCAGGGCGGCCTCGAGCACACCGGGGCCGGTTTCGGTGTGGAAGCCCTCCATCGCCATGTCCAGGTCCTGGCAATAGGTCATGAAGTCGTTGTAGAACTCCCCCATCACCGAGTTTCGCAGCACGGAATAGCCGAAGAAGCCCGGCGTGATGGTCTTCAGCTCACGATAATTCTTCTCCCGCACCGATTGGGGTGTCTCCTGGAACATGAAGAACTCGAATTCGCAGCCAGCAAAGACCTTGAAACCTAGTGATTCCGCCCGCTTCAGTACCCGGCGCAGCAGGCCTCGGGGGCAGATCGACTCAGTGCGGCCGGTGAATTCGCACAGGAAAAACAGGGTATTGCCTTCGGAGGGGATCTCGCGGCAACTGTCCGGAACGATGCGGGCCCAGGCATCCGGATAGGCGGTGTGCCAGCCGGTGAACTCAATATTGTCATAGAGCTGGTCGTTGCTGTCCCAGCCGAATACCACATCACAGAACCCAAACCCGTGTTCCAGCGCAGAAAGAAACTTGCCCCGGCTCATGTACTTGCCGCGCAAGACGCCATCGATGTCAAAGGCACCTACCTTAACCTGGGTAGCATGGCGATCTTCGACGATGGCCTTGGCGTCCTCAAGGGTTTTCACATCTGCCGGCTGCATCTGGTTTCTCCCATAGGGGATTGGGCACGCCCGGCGCTTTTGACGGTGCGGGTGGGCGTCATTTTTATTGTTGGGACTGCACCTTTCAGCTTAGCCATACCGCAAGACTCTGCCAAAATATTCGGCATTCGCTAAAGCAGGTACTGATCCTGTCCATTGAAAACGATGTTAAATAGCCAGCATCGAATCGATTTCGCGTGGGGGTTATGACAAGACGAAAAAAGCAAGGTAGACTCCATGTTTTACGCCGGAGTCCATGAAATCACGACGGTTGGTCAGTTAATGAGCCAAGTAACTTCCTTTTGGCTCAATAAGTTGCGATGCAACCCATTGTTCATCTCCACTAGTTAGTGGGTATTCACGGATTATTTAAAATCAAATGGGAAACTGGGTATTTCGCCAGGAATGAGCGTTCACTTAGGTATTGACGAGCGTTGGATGGCGCGCGCCCTGGCGTTGGCCGAACAGGCCTCTGCCCGGGGAGAGGTGCCGGTTGGCGCTGTCGTGGTTCTTGACGGCCGGGAAATCGGTGCCGGCTTTAACGCCCCGATCAGTGGCTGTGACCCCACGGCTCATGCCGAGATCAGGGCGCTGCGGGACGCCGCAAGCCGGGTTGGCAATTACCGTTTATCCGGTGCCACGCTGTATGTCACGCTTGAGCCCTGCACCATGTGTGTTGGTGCCATTGTTCACAGTCGCATCAGCAGGCTGGTATACGGAGCCGCTGAACCGAAAGCGGGTGCCGTCGAATCGGCGCGGAACACGCTGGAGGAAGAGCATTTCAACTGGCGGGTGGACGTTACCGGTGGCGTGCTTGCCCCGGAATGTGGTGAAGTGATCAGTCAGTTTTTCAGCCGCCGGCGTGCGGAGATCCGTCGTCAGCGCCAGCAAAGAAAGCAGGATTCAGGGAAGGAGCAGAGCAAACCATGAAAGTACTGGTGACCGGCGGAGCCGGCTACATTGGCAGTCACGTGGTGCGGCAACTCGGCGAAGCCGGACACGATGTCGTGGTGTTCGATAACCTCTCGACGGGCTACCGATGGGCGGTGACCTGTGGTGAACTGGTTGTGGGTGACCTGGCGGATGAATCGGCCATCGCGGATGTGTTCTCACAGCACAGCTTTGATGCCGTCCTGCATTTCGCCGCTAACATTGTGGTGCCTGAATCTGTCGAGAATCCTCTCAAGTATTACAGCAACAATACCCGCAATACGCTGAACCTTCTGCGGGCCGTTGAGCAACACCGTGTGCCCTACATGGTGTTTTCTTCCACCGCCGCCGTTTATGGCATGCCGGAACAGACCGTGTTGACCGAGGACTTGCCGCTGGCACCGATTAACCCCTACGGTGCCTCCAAGATGATGAGTGAACGTATGATCATGGATCTTGCGGCGGCTTCCTCCCTGAATTATGTCATCCTTCGCTATTTCAATGTGGCTGGTGCCAACCCGGACGGCTTGCTTGGGCAGGCGACTCCCGAAGCCACACATCTGATCAAGGTCGCCAGCGAGTGCGTGACAGGGAAGCGCGACGGTATGAGCATATTCGGAACAGATTATGACACCCGAGACGGCACCTGCATCCGCGATTACATTCATGTGGAAGACCTGGCCAAGGCCCACGTAATGGCCCTGGGTTATATGGCAGATGGCGGCGAATCGCGGGTACTGAATTGTGGTTATGGTCGCGGATTCACCGTGCGGGAAGTCATTGATGTGGTCAAGCGGCAATCCGGTGTGGACTTCCCTGTGAAGGAAACAGGGCGCCGGGCCGGGGATCCGGCCGCGCTGATGGCGGATAACGAGCGAATCAAACAGATACTGGGCTGGCAACCGGATTACGACGACCTGGAAATCATCGTAGGTACCGCGCTGGCCTGGGAGAAAATCTGGCAGGATCGCCAGGCAGGTGAGAACGCCTGACACAGTTTTTTCTGAAACATTGCAACTATCGGGATTGATTGAATGAAGATTACCATTTTTGGTACCGGTTACGTCGGTCTGGTGACAGGCGCCTGTCTGGCCGATGTAGGGCACGAAGTGCTGTGCATGGATGTTGATCGCGGCAAGATCGAAAAGCTGGAGAACGGCCAGATTCCCATCTATGAGCCGGGCCTGGAAAGCATCGTCAAACACACAGTGGAGGCAGGACGTCTGTCTTTCACCACCGATGCCGCGAAGGCTGTCCGGCACGGTATTCTGCAGTTTATTGCGGTGGGAACGCCACCGGATGAGGATGGCTCGGCAGACCTTCAATACGTAACGGCGGTTGCCCGGTCTATTGGTGAGCACATGGACGACTACAAGGTGGTCGTTGACAAGTCCACCGTCCCCGTGGGCACCGGTGACAAGGTCAAGGCCGCTGTACGTGCCGAACTGGACCGCCGTGGCCTGGAGTTGGAATTTGATGTGGTGTCCAACCCGGAGTTCCTGAAAGAAGGAGCGGCGATCAATGATTTTATGAAGCCCGACCGTATTGTCGTTGGCACCGACAGCGATAAGGCGGCGGACATGCTGCGGGAAGTCTATTATCCGTTCAATCGCAGTCACGACCGTATGATCTTTATGGATATCCGCTCAGCCGAGCTGACCAAGTATGCGGCCAACTCCATGCTCGCCACCAAGATCAGTTTCATGAACGAAATTGCCAACTTGGCCGAACGTCTTGGGGCGGATATTGAGGCAGTGCGTCGGGGTATTGGCTCCGATCCCCGTATTGGCTATCACTTTATCTATCCGGGCTGTGGTTACGGTGGCTCCTGTTTCCCGAAAGATGTTCAGGCCCTGGCGCGGACGGCCCGCGATTGTGACTACGAAGCTCGCCTGCTTAATGCTGTTGAATCGGTGAATTACGCCCAGAAGCATGTTCTGTTCGACAAGATCAGTCACTATTTCAATGGCGATCTCAAAGGCAAAGTGGTGGCCCTTTGGGGGTTGGCATTCAAACCCAATACCGATGACATGCGAGAGGCATCGGCTCGCACACTGATGGAGGACCTCTGGAAAGCGGGTGCCAGCGTGCAGGCTTTCGATCCGGAGGCCATGGAGGAGACTCAGCGGCTCTATGGCGACCAATCCGGTCTCACTCTGTGTGGAACCAAGGAGCAGGCGCTGAAAGGTGCCGATGTTCTCGCCATCTGCACGGAGTGGAAGGAGTTCCGTTCCCCGGATTTTGCCGCCATTGCCACCACTCTGAAGGAACCGGTGGTGTTCGATGGCCGTAACCTTTACGAGCCGGAGATGTTGAGCCGCAATGGGCTCATCTACTATGCTATCGGTCGTGGCCGTAACCAGTTCCAGTTCGATTGATATGTCTTCAGCCAGCGATTTTCAGCTCCATGAGCGCCTTGCCGCTGATACGATCAGCCTGGGCCGGACTCGATTGTGCGAGGTTCGGTTGATGAATGACCGTACCTGGCCCTGGGTCATCCTGGTTCCGGTGCGACCAGGTATCCGGGAAATCTATGAGCTTGAACCAGCGGATCAACAACGACTGCTGGTTGAGTCTTCTGCCTTGAGTAAAGACATGATGGCCCGGTTCGATGGCGACAAAATGAATGTTGCCGCGCTGGGGAACATGGTGCCGCAGTTGCATTTGCATCATATTGTCCGCTTTCGGGGTGACCCCGCCTGGCCTGCTCCGGTATGGGGTACGCAACCCCCGGTACCTTATGACGAATCTGAACTGGCATCAGTCCGCGAACAGCTGAATCCCGTCATTTCATCTCTTGCCTGATTGTCAGGAGGCAACCGCCTCCTGACAGCTGCCACTAACTCTTCCGGGTGGCCCACTTTGCCATCTATCTCTTTCTTCTTGGGCCAAAAAGGTCTCTTTCGTATGTATCCACCGGTACATTCAGGAACTTGGGATGCTATACCAGCGTGTAACCATGGAAACGTGACGTAGATCCCAAAAAAACCAAGTAAAAGAGAGTGGAACTATGGAAAATACCTCCAGCGCTCAGGTGAGTTTGCCGCAGGCCTCCCACGATACGGATGTCGTCAATTATCGATATCTGGCACTCGGATTACTGTCCGCCAGGGTTTACACGGAAGAATCTTTGGAACTCATAGAAGAGTGCGTTGTGCTGGATTTTGATCGCGACGGTGTGGCCCTGATCCTGTCCGGTGATCAGGTCAAGCCGGACGAAAATGTGCGTTTGTCCCTTGTACGTAAGCTCGAAGTGAGAAACCCGAGGGATGAGCCTGTCATCAGCTTTGTGCCCGGTAATGTACGATACGTCAATGATATTGGTGACGGTGTACGAGTGGGTATCCGGCTGGATTATTCCCTGAGCCAGGAGTTGGATGGTGCTTTTCGCCATCGTGCCATAGAGGTGGAAAACTATCTGGAGCGCCATCACGCGGACGCCGCACGTATGGCGTCATCTGTTTACAGGATTCCGGAAGGATATGAAATTGGCGGACGGATGAAGTACGCCTCCTAGGGACGCGTCATAAAAAAGCCCGCCAAGTGGCGGGCTCAAGTCACCTCATAGAGGCAACGACTCAACAATAGGATAGGCTCTATCCCAATTAGCAGACGAGTGTTGAGTCATTAGGGTTCCAGTAAATTCCGATAAATTGAAAAAAATACCTGAAATTCGGGTTCAGGGCTTTCTTGTGTGACTGGCGAGACTTTGAGAGCCCAATAGAATCATCCGCAATTCCGTTTTCAGTTTAACCTTCAGGTTTTCCTTCTCTTTTGGTGTTGCATCCAGGGCTTCCGCGCCCTGATTGAACACCAGGGTAACCATGGCTTCCGCGACCAGTCGCGCATCGGACAGTGGTTTGCTCTGTTCGTCCGCAAAACGCCGCAGGTCATCCGCCAGTTCCGTAACGAAATGATCTATTTCCGCCTTGATGGCGGTACGGAAGGGTTTGGAGACCCCCGTACGTTCCCGCAACATCAGCCGAAACAGGTTGGCGTTGTTGCCGAGATACTCCATAAAGGTTTCGACGGAGGTGCTGATGGCGCTGCCATCCCTTGCGATCCGCTTGCGTGCGTGGCGCATGAGCTGGCGCAGGGCTACACCGCCTTCATCCACCAGTGCCAGGCCCAGTTCGTCCAGTTCAGCAAAATGGCGATAGAACGATGTCGGGGCAATGCCGGCTTCCCGGGCAACTTCCCTGAGGCTCAGACTGCCAAAGCCACGATCGGCGCTGAGCTGAGCGAGGGCAGCATCCATCAGGGCGCGGCGTGTTTTGAGTTTTTGTTCGGCTCGGGACGACAATGCAACGGCTCCGATTGCTGAATAGGGCGCTACATTCTATCGGTCTGTGCAGGAGGCGTCACCCACCGTGATTGGAGCCTGATTTTCACGCTCATTGTGTTTATAATGGGCGGCTTTTCCAGTAGTGTCCGCCGAATCCATATTTCGCACACATTTATGCACACATTTGAAACAACGGGAACCGGTATGCGCAGTCATTATTGCGGTGGTATAAACGAATCTCACATTGATCAGGAAGTAACACTCTGCGGTTGGGTTCACCGTCGCCGTGACCATGGTGGGGTGATTTTCCTCGACCTGCGGGACCGGGACGGCATATCCCAGGTCGTGGTCGATCCGGATACCCCCGAGAGCTTTGCCCTGGCGGAAAAAGTACGCAGTGAGTTTGTTATCAAGGTCACCGGCCGAGTTCGCCGCCGTCCGGCCGGCACCGAGAACAACAACATGCCGACAGGTCAGGTTGAGTTGCTGGGCAAGGAACTGAGTATCCTGAACGCCGCTGCCACGCCGCCATTCCCGCTGGATGAACATGTTGACGTTGGTGAGGATGTCCGCCTCAAGTACCGCTATGTCGACCTTCGTCGTCCGGAAATGCTGAACCGACTGCGCTTCCGTTCCCGGGTGACCAGTTATATCCGTAACTACCTCGATGGCAACGGGTTTATGGACGTGGAAACACCGATCCTGACCCGCGCGACGCCGGAAGGTGCCCGGGATTACCTGGTGCCAAGCCGCACTCATGAAGGTTCATTCTTTGCCTTGCCACAGTCTCCTCAGTTGTTCAAACAGCTGCTGATGGTGTCCGGCGTTGACCGTTATTACCAGATTGCCAAGTGTTTCCGCGATGAAGACTTGCGCGCCGATCGTCAGCCAGAGTTTACCCAGGTGGATGTAGAAGCGTCCTTTGTTGACGAGGAAACCATGATGTCCGTCAACGAGGACATGATTCGCTCCCTGTTCAAGGATGTCCTGAGCGTCGAGCTGCCGGAATTCCCGCGCATGCCCTACGCAGAGGCGATGCAGCGCTATGGTAGCGATAAGCCGGACCTGCGTATTCCGCTGGAGTTGCTGGACGTGGGTGATCTGGTCGAAGGTGTGGACTTCAAGGTTTTTGCCGGTCCGGCAAAGGATCCGAAAGGCCGTGTTGCCGCGCTGCGTGTGCCCAAGGGTGGTGAGCTGACCCGTAAACAGATCGACGATTACACCAAGTTTGTCGGCATTTACGGCGCCAAGGGTCTTGCCTACATCAAGGTCAACGAGCTGGCCAAGGGTGTTGAGGGCCTGCAATCACCGATCATCAAGTTCCTTGGTGATGACGTGGCCATGGCGATCATTGAGCGTGTTGGCGCGGAAGACGGTGATATCGTTTTCTTTGGTGCGGACAAGGCCACTGTGGTGAATGAAGCACTTGGCGCGCTGCGAATCAAGGTAGGTCACGATCTGGATATGCTGACCTCCGAGTGGGCACCGCTGTGGGTCGTGGATTTTCCCATGTTCGAGGAAACTCCGGACGGCAGCCTGACGGCGATTCACCACCCGTTCACTGCACCTTCCTGTTCGGCTGAAGAGCTGGCGGCAAACCCGGCAACGGCGCTGTCACGGGCCTACGACATGGTACTCAACGGCACCGAGCTGGGCGGTGGTTCCATTCGTATCCACAACGAAGAAATGCAGGAAGCGGTGTTCCGTATCCTGGGCATTGGCGAGGAAGAAGCCCGCGCCAAGTTTGGCTTCCTGCTGGACGCCCTGAAGTTTGGCTGTCCTCCCCATGGTGGCCTGGCCTTTGGTCTGGACCGTCTGGTGATGCTGATGACCGGCGCCTCGTCCATCCGTGATGTGATCGCCTTCCCGAAAACCCAGAGCGCTACCTGTCTGATGACCCAGGCGCCGGGTGAGGTGGACGAGAAGCAGTTGCGTGAACTGCATATTCGCTTGCGGAAGCCGGTTGCCAAAGCAGCTGAAGGCAACAAGGCCGAAGGTAATAACGAGTAAGCAACACCCTGGCTGGGCTCCCCGGTTGCGGACCGGGAAGCCCGGAAGATTGATGGAGTAGAGTATGGCTGGTCATAGTAAATGGGCCAACATCAAGCATCGCAAGGCGGCTCAGGATGCCAAGCGGGGCAAGATCTTCACCAAAATCATCCGTGAGCTGACCGTCGCTGCCCGTCAGGGTGGCGGCAACCCGGACGACAATCCCCGCTTGCGGGCGGTGATCGACAAGGCGCTCACCGCCAACATGAAGAAGGACACCATCGAGCGCGCAGTGGAACGCGGTGCCGGGGGTGGTGACGACAGTAACTATGAAGAGCTGACCTACGAAGGCTATGGCCCCGGTGGTGTCGCCATTTTCATAGAAGCCATGACTGATAACCGTAACCGCACGGTGGCTGAAATCCGGCATGCTTTCAACAAGATGGGCGGCAACCTCGGGACTGACGGTTCTGTGGCGTACCTGTTCAGCAAGCAGGGCATTATCAGCTATAGTCCCGAAGTGGAAGAGGACAAGCTGATGGAGGCGGCTCTGGTCGCCGGTGCGGACGATCTTGCTGAGCAGGAGGATGGTTCCTACGAAATCGTCACCACGCCCGAGCAGTTTCTGGATGTCAAACAGTCGCTTGTGGAGTCCGGACTCAAGCCGGACAATGCGGAAGTGACCATGGTGCCTTCCACTCGCGTCGAACTGGATCGCGACGGCGCTGAAACCATCCTCAAGCTGATCGACATGCTGGAAGATCTGGACGATGTCCAGAATGTCTATTCCAACGCCGATATCCCCGACGAGGTGATGGATTCCCTTTAGCCTGACAAGGATTTTGATGTGGCCATTATTCTGGGTGTAGATCCGGGGTCCCGCATTACCGGATACGGTATTATCCGGGCGCAGGGGCGCCACATCGAATACATCGACAGTGGTTGTATCCGCGTGGGTGAGAAACCCATGGCGGAGCGTTTGCAGACCATCTTTCACAGTCTTGCCACGTTGATCGGGGAATATCGCCCGGAAGAATTCGCCATCGAGCAGGTGTTTATGGCCCGCAACCCGGATTCTGCGCTCAAACTGGGACAGGCCCGGGGTGCAGCCATTGTCAGTGCTGCCAATAGCGGGCTGCCGGTTCATGAATATTCGGCTCGTCAGGTCAAGCAGGCTGTGGTGGGCAAGGGCGGCGCTGACAAGTCCCAGGTTCAGCACATGGTCCAGGTGCTTTTATCCCTTTCCCGAACCCCTCAGGCGGATGCCGCCGATGCCCTTGCGATTGCCCTGTGCCATGCCCACATGAACCAGAGCGTGACGCGGCTATCGGCCGGTGGCAAGGTGCGAAGTGGGCGGGTAAGACAACAATAACCGGCGCGTTGGCGCCTGAGGAGACTCTCGTTGATAGGCCGAATTCGAGGCACGCTGATAGAAAAGTCTCCCGGTCAGGCACTGGTCGAGTGCTCTGGCCTGGGGTATGAAGTCGATATTCCCTACACCACCTTTTTCCATCTCCCGGACGCGGGCACGGAAGTAACCCTCCATACCCATTTCGCGGTTCGTGAAGACGCCCAGAGCCTGTTCGGTTTTGCCTCCCGCCTGGATCGCGATCTGTTCCGCTTGCTGATCAAGGTCAATGGCGTGGGGCCGAGGTTGGCGGTGGGTATCCTCTCGGGGCTGGATGCGCAGCAGTTTATCCGTTGCGTGGAAGCAAGGGATGCCAACGCGCTGGTAAAACTGCCCGGGGTCGGTAAGAAAACCGCTGAACGGCTCCTTATTGAAATGACGGATCGGATAGGGCAACTTGAAGGGCAATTCACGCCTATGTCGTCCGGGACGACAGGCGATGGCGCGGCTATCGATGAGTCGCCAATGGCTGCTCACGATCCCAGGGATGAAGCCGAAGCCGCGCTGATTGCCCTTGGTTACAAGCCACAGGAGGCGGCAAAGGCCATCAATAAGGTAGGGGAGAAAGGCATGGCGAGTGAAGAGCTGATTCGCCTGGCCCTGCGCAATATGATCCCGGCAGGATGAAGCTGCCGTAATTCGCGAGCTGTCTGGCGCCTAATCTGTATAGAGCGTAACGTGACAGCCACCGAGTCGTTTGTACAATTGGGACACCTTGATGCGCAGGCATGAAGTGTCGTCCCTCTGTTCTGGTAACGCCATGATTGAATCTGATCGTCTGATTTCTGCCCAGGCCGGGCAGTACGAAGAAGTACAGGACCGAGCGATCCGACCGACGTTGCTGGCCGAGTATGTCGGGCAGCCGGCGGTGCGGGAGCAGATGGATATCTTTGTATCAGCTGCCCGTGCCCGCGAGGAAGCACTGGACCATGTCCTGATATTCGGGCCTCCAGGTCTGGGTAAGACAACACTGGCGAATATTATTGCCAACGAGATGGGCGTTTCCATCAAGACCACGTCGGGGCCCGTGTTGGAAAAGGCCGGGGATCTGGCGGCCATGCTGACAAACCTGGAAGAGGGCGACGTCCTTTTCATTGATGAGATTCATCGACTCAGCGCGGCGGTGGAGGAAGTGCTCTACCCGGCGATGGAAGATTATCAGCTGGATATCATGATCGGTGAGGGGCCTGCTGCGCGATCCATCAAACTGGATTTGCCCCCCTTCACCCTGGTGGGAGCCACCACCAGGGCTGGCTTGTTGACATCGCCATTGCGGGATCGTTTCGGAATTGTTCAGCGCCTGGAGTTTTACAACACCCGGGACCTGACCAGCATCATTTTGCGTTCTGCCCGCCTGTCGTCGGTGAGTATTGATGAAGGCGGTGCCTATGAGATTGCTCGACGTTCGCGGGGCACGCCCCGGATTGCCAACCGACTGTTACGTCGGGTTCGCGACTATGCGGAGGTCAAGGCGGACGGTCGAATCAGCGATACCATTGCAGACCAGGCACTGAACATGCTGAAGGTGGATGATCAGGGGTTTGATCACATGGACCGCCGCCTGTTGCTGGCCATGATCGAAAAGTTCGATGGTGGTCCCGTCGGAGTGGAGAGTCTGGCAGCCGCGATCAGCGAGGAACGAGGCACCATCGAGGACGTTCTGGAGCCATTCCTGATCCAGCAGGGGTTCATGGTGCGTACGCCAAGAGGGCGCATGGTGACCTCCAGCGCCTACCAGCATTTTGGTGTCGCACCAGCCCGGTCGGGAAAGGAGGATCTCTTTGAGTGAAGCGCATGAGGTTGCACAGTTCCGCCTGCCGGTCAGGGTCTATATCGAGGATACCGATGCCGGAGGCATCGTATTCCATGCCAAATACCTACACTATATGGAGCGTGCCCGTACCGAATGGGTACGGACCTGTGGCGTCGGTCTGCGGGCGGGGCTGTCGGATAACATCAGCTATGTGGTCCAGCGGCTGAATATCCATTACGCGGTGCCGGCAAAGCTTGACGATCAGTTGCTGGTGACGGCGGAGCCCATCGGTTTTGGCCGGGTCTGGATGGATTTCCGGCAGCGGGTGCTAAGGGCAGCAGATGAAACCCTGCTTGCCTCCGCCGATGTGCGGGTGGCCTGCGTGGCACTGGATAGCGGGCGGCCAAGACGGTTGCCGGACAACATGCGTGAACTGTTGGAAAACGTTCACGAAAACCAACTGTTAACCGGAACAAGCCAGGAGTAGAAGGTGGAGTCAGAAGTTTCTGTTTGGTATCTCATCGCCAACGCGGGGGTGCTGGTTCAACTGGTCATGCTGTTGCTGGCTCTGGCTTCCGTGGTGTCCTGGGCGCTTATTTTCCAGCGCTATCAGGTTTTCCGTAAGGCACGGCAGGCCCAGCTTGAGTTTGAAGAACGTTTCTGGTCGGGCATGGACCTGGGGCAGCTGTATCGGGAGGTCAATACTGACCCTACGCCGTTCTCCGGGATGGAGTCCCTGTTCCGTTCCGGTTTCAAGGAATTCTCCCGTCTGCGCCAGCAGAGCCGTGATGCCGATGCCGTTATGGAAGGTACCCAGCGTGCCATGCGTGTTGCCTTTTCCCGCGAACAGGAGAGATTGGAAGCGTCATTACCCTTCCTTGCCTCTGTTGGGTCGACCAGTCCTTACATTGGTCTGTTCGGTACCGTCTGGGGCATCATGAACTCGTTCCGTGGACTGGCGCAGGTTCAGCAGGCCACCCTGGCTACGGTGGCCCCTGGTATTTCAGAGGCATTGATAGCCACTGCCATGGGGTTGTTTGCTGCGATTCCGGCGGTTATTGCCTATAACCGGTTTTCATCCATGTCCGATGCACTGTTGAAGAACTATGAGACCTTTGCGGATGAGTTCTCGAGTATTCTCCACCGTCGTGTACATAGCACCGAGCGGTCGTCGGCAGCGTGATTCGATGAGCCAGTGTAAGCCAGTCAGGAGCATGCAGGCATGAAAGGCATGGGGATGATGCCGGCACACCGCCGGAAGCCAATGTCCGAAATCAATGTGGTGCCGTACATCGACGTCATGTTGGTGTTGTTGGTGATCTTTATGGTGACCGCACCGATGCTGACCCAGGGAGTCAAGGTGGATTTGCCGGAAACGACCTCGGATCCGATTCAGTCCGCCAAGGATGTGGAATCGATCATTGTTTCCGTGGATTCGAATGGCGCCTATTTCCTGGAAATCGGTGATGAGGGCAGTGATCCGATGTCTCTGGGCGAGGTTCGGACACAGGTCGCCAAGATACTGTCAGAACGCAGTGCCCGGGAAATTCTGGTGCGCGGAGACGAGCATGTCGAATACGGCACTGTGGTCCGCCTGATGGCGGAATTGCAGGGAGCCGGCGCTACCAGTGTGGGGCTGATTACCGAAGCGCCATCCACTGAAAACTGAGCATAGAGCGGGCGGGTTTTTGTGACAGGTCAGGAACGCGATGTAACCAATGTCGGGCAACAACCGTGGAAGTCGCCCGTTGCCTTGTCACTGCTGCTGCATGGTCTGATTGTAGTGGTAGCGCTGGCCGGCTGGTCCTGGACGTCACCAGAGAGCGAACCGGAACCCCGCAGCATTGCAGCCCGCCTGGTGACACAGCAGGAGCCCGAACCCAGCCCGGTCGTGGAAGAGGTGGATGAGCCGGACCGGGATGAGGAGCGCAGGAAGGAGCAGGAAGAACAGAAGCGGCGTCAAGAGGCTGAGCGCAAGGCTGCCGAGGAAGAAAAGGCTCGGGCGGAGGCGCAGCGTATTGAGCAGGAAAAGGAACGCAAGCGCCAGGAAGAGGCCGCAGCCCGTGAACGTGCCGAGCAAAAAGCCCGTGAGGAAGAGGCCGCCAGACAAAAAGCTGAGGCCGAAGCGAAAGAACGCGAACGGCGACAGGCGGAAGAGGAAAAGCGTCGTCAGGAAGAGGCAAAGCGGCGGGCGGAAGAAGAGCGCCGTAAAGCTGAGGAAGAACGACGCAAACGTGAAGAAGCCGAGAAACAGAAACGTGAAGAGCAGGCCCGGCGTGAGGCGGAGCAGAAACGCAAAGAAGCCGAGCGCCGCCTGAGGGAGCAACAGCTGGAGGCGCTGGCGGAAGAAGCCCGTCGGGAGCGCGAGGCCGAGGCGCGGCGTCAGCAGGAGGCTGCTGCGGCGAAAGCCAGGGATGCTCGCATGATGTCTGAGAGCGAGAAATATCAGGCGTTGATTCGTGAGCGGTTAAGCCAGGCCTGGTATCCACCATCGTCGGCTACAGAGGAGATGACCGCAAGGTTACAGATCACGCTGTTGCCGACAGGTGAACTCCAGTCAGTAAAGCTGGTCAGCAGCAGTGGTAATACGGCGTTCGACAATTCGGCCCTGAGTGCGGTGAGATCTCTCAGTCGTTATCCGATTCCGGATGACCGCGATACGTTTGAGCGTTATTTCCGCCAGTTCACGATCGAATTCAATCCACGGCGGTTGAAATAAGGATAGATGGAAAAGCTGATGACACATCGGACAAACAATACCCATACCCACAAAGTGCTTGCCCTGGTTTGCTCGCTTCTGATCTGGGCACTCGGCACCGCATCTGCCTCGGCGGAGCTGACGATTCGCATCACCGAAGGCGCGGATTCAGCGATTCCAGTGGCCATCGTTCCGTTTGCAGAAAATGGCGGAATTCCGGCCGGGGACAAGATCAGCACTATCGTTCAGGATGACCTGAGCATGAGTGGGGAGTTCCGGACCCTGCCACCGGAAAAAATGCTCAGTCTGCCGTCACAGCGCTCAGAGGTCTATTTTCGGGACTGGCGTCTGCTGGGGCAGCGATATGTGCTGGTTGGCCAACTGAGCCGTAATGGGGACCGGGTGGAAGCCCGTTATGAGTTGCTGGACGTCAACCGCGAGGAACGCATTCTCGGTGAGGCTGCCAGTGCCAGCGTCGGTAACATGCGCACCCTGGCCCATCACATCAGTGATAAGGTTTATGAGGCAATTACCGGCGTGCCGGGTGCCTTTTCAACCAAGCTTGCCTACGTCACCCTGGATACAGTCAATGGTGAGCCGCGTTATCGGCTTCAGGTGAGTGATGTAGATGGCAAGCGGGCGCGTGTACGCCTGGAAAGCAAAGAGCCGATTCTTTCTCCAGCCTGGTCGCCGGATGGCAGAAAGCTGGCGTATGTGTCCTTCGAAACCGGCAAGCCGGCCGTGTATATCCATGAACTGGGCTCCGGAAATCGCACCCGGGTAGCCGATTTCCGCGGGCTGAATTCGGCGCCGGCCTGGTCCAGAGATGGTCGCTCGCTGTTGCTGACCCTATCCAAGGATGGTAACGCCGAAATCTATCGTATGGATATTGAAAGCCGGAACCTGAAGCGGCTGACCAATCACTGGTCCATCGATACCGAAGGGACCTGGGACCACACTGGCGAGGGTATATTCTTTACCTCCGATCGCTCGGGTGGCCCGCAGATCTATCACAAGTCCAGTGAGACGGCGGAGCCCCGGAGAATTACCTTTGGTAGTCGGTATAACGCCCGCCCAAGGCCGGACAGTCAGGGAAAGTATGTATATTACGTCCATCAACGTAATGGTGGATTTCATATCGCTCGCACGGACTTGAGCAATGGCGAGGAAACGGTGCTGACCCGGACGGCGTCCGATGAGTCTCCGTCTCTTGCGCCAAATGGAAGGATGCTGATTTATGCCACCAAGCAAAGTGGTACCAGCGTACTGACGGTTATTTCCGCGGACGGCGGGGCTGCCTACAGCCTTCCGGCATCCGAAGGTGACGTCAGGGAGCCGGCATGGTCGCCGGTTATCCGTTAATCAGGAATCGCCCTGAGGGTTCTTCTTAATCAAGACACGAGATAACAGTCAATCAACAGGAAGGAAAGATCATGAAATTTTCAGTTCACCAGAAAGCGTTTGCAATGGTTCTGTCCCTTGGCCTGGTTGCCGGTTGTAGCTCCACTGGCGAGACCATGGGTGAAGATGAATACGGGTCCGACGTGTCGGCCGTAGACCAGGATGGCGGCAGCACTGTGTACGGTGGCAGTGACGGAGGCGGTGTGTCTGCTTCCGACCTGACCGACGAAGAGTTGCGAGCGCGCGAGGAGCGGGCAGAGCAGGAAGCCATGCGTAATATCACGACCTTCTACTTTGACTTCGATACTGCCGAGATCAAGGCGGAGGCTCGCGAAGTACTGGTGGCACACGCTCAATACCTGGCAAACAACCCTGGCCAACAGGTGCGCCTGGAAGGCCATGCCGACGAGCGTGGCACGAAGGAATACAACCTGGCACTGGGTGAGCGTCGTGCCAACGCTGTTGAACGGTTCCTGATCGTGAATGGTGCTTCCCGTGGTCAGATGGAAACCGTAAGCTATGGTGAGGAAAAACCGGCGGTCATGGGCTCTAACGAGAGTGCCTGGGCTCAGAACCGTCGCGTTGAACTCGTTTTTGAGTAACCGTTAGACAGCCACAGGATCTCCCATGAGACATTTGCTCATGGCGACGGCCGTTCTCTCGCTGGCCTTTGGGTCAGCGGGATGCGCGCTGGCGCAATCTTCGACACCGGTGTTTCAGGACAACGCTTCCGAAGCCCGCCAAAAGGCGAGCGACAGTCAGGCAAACGCTGAGTTGTTCTATATGATTCAGCAACTGCAGGGTGAGGTACGCCGGCTTCAGGGTGAAGTCGAGGAGCAGAGAAACCTGATTGACCGGCTGACCCGGCAATCCCGGGATCGTTACATCGATCTGGACCAGCGAATTCTCGAGCTGTCCGAGAAGGTGTCTTCCAGCGAGGCGGTTGCCAGTGACGCCCAGGGTGGTAATACTGCGGATGCCGCGGCGACCGAGAAACCAGTGACCAAGGTTTATCGTCAGCCGGGAGCCGACGAACGCAAGGCCTACGAGCAAATTCAGGACCTTATCCACAAGGAAAAGAATTACGACGAAGCCATCAACCGGATATACGACTTTGTCGATCAGTATCCGGAAGGTGATTTGTCCGTCAATGCTTATTACTGGCTGGGTGAGGTGTACCTGGTCAAGCCACAGCTGGAGCAGGCCAAGCAAGCGTTCACCATTGTTGCAACCCGTTATGCCGATCATCGGAAAGCTCCGGATGCGGTCTATAAGCTGGGGGTCACACTGGATCGCCTGGATGAAAAGTCCGAGGCGAAAAGCCGGATGGAGTCGGTCGTTCGTAACTATCCCGGGACCAATGCGGCCGAACTGGCACAAAAGTACCTGGATTCTTTGGGCAGTTAATAACCAGCACTGAAAGAATGTTGAGAAACCTGAGAAAAGGGGTTGATCAACGGCAAAAAATCATTACTATATGCGCCTCGTTTGGGTCGTTAGCTCAGTTGGTAGAGCAGTTGGCTTTTAACCAATTGGTCGAAGGTTCGAATCCTTCACGACCCACCAAATTCGGGGCATGGCAACTGGCTGAGTGGTTGCGGTGCTCGGTCCTGACAGAGATGCGAAAGCTCGCAGAGTTGAAGAATGGATCAACAGTCATGGGTCGTTAGCTCAGTTGGTAGAGCAGTTGGCTTTTAACCAATTGGTCGAAGGTTCGAATCCTTCACGACCCACCAATAAGATGGGAAGCTACTGGCTTCTTGTCTGAAAAAAGAGCCTTCGGGCTCTTTTTTTTTGCGTGAACGTTCCCAATGGTATAATCCAAACGTCAACGAAACACAGAGACGCAGTAATGACACGATCTGAAGACCGGATTCTGGTTCAGGAGCATCTGGCGCACCAGGCTGAACCCAAACCGTTGAGTGAGGACGAAAAGGCCGGGTTGGAGGCACGTATCCGGCAGGCGCTGGAGGACCAGGATGCAGTACTGGTCGCCCATTATTACACCGACCCCGATATTCAGCGTCTGGCGGAGGAAACCGGCGGCTGTGTCGCAGACTCCCTGGAGATGGCGCGTTTTGGCAATCAGCACCCCGCTTCTACGGTTGTTGTGGCCGGCGTTCGTTTTATGGGTGAAACCGCCAAGATCCTGAATCCGGAAAAGCGCGTGTTGATGCCTACCCTTGAGGCCACATGCTCTCTGGATGTGGGGTGCCCGGCGGATGAGTTCGCGGAATTCTGTGACCAACACCCGGATCGTACGGTTGTGGTCTACGCGAATACCTCCGCTGCAGTAAAGGCTAGGGCAGACTGGGTCGTTACCTCCAGTTGTGCCCAATCCATTGTGGAATCCCTGGATGCCAGGGGTGAGAAGATTCTGTGGGCTCCTGACAAGCACCTGGGGCACTATGTGCAGAAGACCACCGGTGCCGACATGCTGTTGTGGGACGGCTCCTGTATTGTCCATGAGGAGTTCAAGTTCCGCGGTCTGGAAGACCTGAAAGCCATATATCCGGACGCAGCGGTGCTGGTGCATCCGGAGTCACCGGACGCTGTGGTTGAGATGGCGGATGTTGTTGGCTCGACATCGCAATTGATCCACGCGGTGCAGACGTTGCCCAATGAGCAGTTCATCGTCGCGACAGACAATGGCATTTTTTACAAGATGCAGCAGTTGGCGCCGAACAAAACCCTGATTGAGGCGCCCACCGCCGGCAATGGCGCGACCTGTCGCAGCTGCGCCCATTGCCCGTGGATGGCCATGAATGGCCTGGAGAATCTGCTCCACGTGCTGGAGAACGGGAACCAGGAAGTGCTGGTGGGGGAGGAGCTGCGGGAACAGGCCCTCCGGCCGCTTCAGCGCATGCTGGATTTTACCGCCGGAATGAACCTGAAGGCTGCAGGTAACGCCTGATGAGGGGCTGGCAGCGGGGCATCAGCTCCGCTGTGCATTCAGTCTCTCCGTGATTTCGGCGAGACGCTCGGTCACTACCTGACGCATGGGTGCGCCTGCGGGAAGTTTTTCCTGTGCCTGCCGCAGCTGCCTTTGGGCCGCTTCTAGATCTCCCATCAGCGCTTCGTATTCCGCCCTGGCCCGGTGGACACCGACTATGTTCCTCGCCAGCCCTTCCGCCTCTGCCAAACGGCTCCAGAGATGTTCCTGGCGGGGCATTTGTCTGGTCAGTTGTCGAAGGTATTCCGCCGCCGCCTCACCGTTGCCGTTCGCTGTCTCCAGTCTGGCGAGGGTGTAGGTGATGGGGTAGTTGCCGGGATTGCGGGACAGGCCCTCTCTGAGCAGGTTTCTGGCCCGGTCCAGTCGTTGCTGATCAATCAGCGCTTCCGCAAGAGTAACCGTATAAGTGATGCGTCCCGGGTTGCCGTTCAGCAAATCCTCCAGAATTTCAACGGCGCTGGCGGGGTCCCTGTTTCGGAGGTGCGCCACCGCCAGGCCATAGCGGATGGCATCAGTTTTCTCGGTGTCGGGGCGTTCGAGGTAATCCTGGAAAGTATCGACTGCCATTTTGGCGGAACGGGCGTAGTGAACCTGAAGTCGTGAGCGGATCAGGTGATACTCCTGCGTGTCCTGGATGTCGCGATCCGGATACTGTTCTGCCCGGTTACGGGTGTCCGATACCCGGCTTTGGGTCAGGGGGTGTGTTGACAGGTATTCCGGCAGGCGGCTGCCCTGCAGTCGGTTCTGCTTCATCATGGTTTCGAACATTTCCGGCATGCCGCGTGGATCCATGCCGGCGTCTGCGAGGATCTCCATGCCCACACGGTCGGCCTCCTGTTCATGGGCGCGGCTGTAGGCAAGCATGTTCTGCACAGACAGCGCCTGGGTACCGGCAATGGCTGCAATGCCAATATCGGATTGGGTAACGGCGGACAGCACAATACCGGCGAGCATGCCTGCGATTGTCAGCGGGGCGCTGGTTTCCTGCTGTTCCATCCGGCGGGCAAAATGCCGTTGGCTCAGATGGGCGAGTTCGTGCGCCAGTACCGAGGCAAACTGCTGTTCGCTGCTGGCATTGAGGACCAACCCGCCGTTGATTCCGACAATGCTTCCAGGCACCGCAAAGGCGTTGATGTCAGGGCTATCGATAATCGCAAGGGTCAGATCGCGGTTTTTCAGGGGAGCGGACGGCACCAGGCGATAGATGACGTCGTTCAGGTAGCTGTAGACCAGAGGGTCGGTAATCTGTGGCGCAGATCGCCGGATGGACACCATCACCTGGCGGCCGATCTCCGATTCCTGTTGCTCTGAGATCAGGCCGCCTCCTGCCCCGCCAATAGAGGGGAGTGAGCTTTCCTGGGCATGGGCGGCGCCCGGCAGCAGGATCATTAGTGCCACCAGGTAATGAATCAGCCACGAACGTGCCGGTCTCGGGGGTGGAAAAAGCATGCTCATCAATATGGACTACCGTTGTTAAATCGCTTGATATGACCGCATTTTGCCATTAAAAGTTCTGGTACATTTCATTAATTACGTTTGAGGTGCATTCAGCGGGGCGTGTCGGCATAATGCCGCCTCGTGAATGCAGTTCTGCAAGGTTACCTGTTCCCATGGCTGAGCGAATTCTTGATGCATCCGGGCTGCGTTGCCCGATGCCATTGTTAAAAACCAAGCTCGAACTGAGCAGCATGTCACCGGGCGAAGAGTTGGAGGTGATAGCAACCGATGCCGGGTCGGCACGTGATATCCCGGCCTTCCTGAAGCTCTCGAAACACCGGCTCGTGAGCTCAACGGAAGCGGATGGCTGTTTTCGGTTTGTGATAAAGTGCGGCGGTTGATGATTCGGCACTAACGCCTCCTGCCGTGATTCCACGGAGATGTACATGGTCAGAATTTTACGCGGTCTTGCCCACAAATACTTTTCAGATGAAGAAGCTGTCATTCTTTTTCTGATACTGGTTGCGGGCACGATATTCGTTATCTTGTTTGGCGCAATGCTCGCGCCGGCTATCGCTTCAGTCATTATTGCCTTCATCCTGCAGGGGTTGGTGACAAAACTGACACGGATGGGAATACCGGAGATGGTTTCCATTCTCGGCGTATTCATCATCTTCCTGGGAATCCTGGTTGGCTTTATCTTTGGCCTGCTGCCACTGATCTGGACCCAGGTAACGTCCCTCGCGGGAGAGGCGCCCCGGATTATCCGTGAGATGCAGTCCTATCTGGAATTGCTGCCCCAGGAATACCCCACGCTCATTTCCATGGAAGCGGTCAACACTATTTACCGGCAGATCAGTACCGAAGCCGGGCACCTGACTCAATGGCTGGTTTCTTTCTCCTTGTCCAGCATTCCGGATCTTGTGGCGTTGCTCATCTACATGGTGCTGGTGCCGATCCTGGTGTTCTTTTTCCTCAAGGATCGCAACCTGTTGCTGACATCGATTTCCCATCTGCTGCCTCCCCAGCGCCCGATGATGCTGCGCATCTGGCATGAGGTGAACCTGCAATGTGCCAATTACGTCAGGGGTAAGGCGGTTGAGATTCTCATTGTTGGCGGCGTTACTTACGTGACATTCAAGCTTTTGGGGATGCCTTATGCCGCTTTGCTGGCATTGCTGGTGGGGCTGAGCGTGGTCATTCCCTATATCGGTGCCGCGGTCGTCACCATTCCGGTGGCGATGATTGCGCTGTTTGCCTTCGGGTGGGGCTCCCATTTCATCTGGGTGATGGTGGCCTACGGCATTATTCAGGGGCTCGACGGAAACGTACTGGTGCCGGTGCTGTTTTCGGAGGTGAATAATCTGCACCCGGTTGCCATCATTGTGGCGGTGCTGTTTTTTGGCGGGATCTGGGGTCTGTGGGGGGTATTCTTTGCCATTCCACTGGCGACCATGCTCAAGGCCGTGTTTTCCGCGTGGCCAGTCAAGGACAGCCTGCCAGTGGACGAGTTTGAGGATATTGAGGGGGCCTAGAGGTTTCTGACCGCTTCGAGCACCTCATCGGCATGGTCTTTGACTTTTACGCCCCGCCATTCCTGGCGAAGGACGCCTTCTTTGTCGATCAGGAACGTGCTCCGGTCAATGCCCATATACTCTTTACCGTAAAGTTTTTTAAGCTTGATCACGTCGAAATGCTGGCAAACCGTCTCATCTTTGTCTGAAATCAGGTGGAACGGGAACTGGTGTTTGGCGCGGAAGTTCTCGTGGGCCTTCAGACCATCGCGGGAGACGCCCAGGATGACGGTATCCATGGCCTCGAAGGCATCCATGCGATCACGAAAGTCCTGGCCCTCGGTGGTGCAACCCGGTGTATTATCCTTGGGATAGAAATAGATCACGACGTTTTTGCCCCTGAGATCCGATAGCCGGATCGTCTGGTCACCGGTTGCCGGGGCTTCAAAATCATCAACGGGTTGGTTTAGTGCAACTGCTGGCATGACATCTCCTTTAATTCCCTTGTGTCAGTTCGCACCCAACATTACCATATCGGTTTTATTCGGACGGAGCTTTTATGATTACGGGTAGCCTTGTCGCACTGGTCACGCCCATGCATCCCAACGGTGATATCCACTGGGAGGATCTGGACAAGCTGGTGGACTTTCATATTGAAAACGGCACGGATGGTATCGTCGCCGTGGGTACCACTGGCGAATCCGCAACGCTGGACCCGGATGAGCATTGTCGGGTCATCGGTCACATCATAAAGCGGGTCAATGGTCGTATTCCCGTAATCGCCGGTACCGGAGGCAACAGCACGCGTGAAGCCATCGAGCTCACCAGCGAGGCCCACAAGCTGGGCGCGGATGCCTGCCTGCTGGTGGTGCCGTACTACAACAAGCCTACCCAGGAAGGGCTTTACCAGCATTTCAAAACCATTGCTGAAGCTGTGCCTGGGATGAACCAGATGCTTTACAACGTTCCCGGGCGTACGGCGTGTGACATGCTGAACGAGACCGTCGAGCGCCTGGCGGATATCCCCAATATTATTGGCATCAAGGATGCCACGGGTAATATCCCTAGGGGATCTGAGCTGATCGAAGCGGTCAAGGGGCGCTTGGCCGTGTATTCCGGTGATGATGCAACAGCCGCTGAACTGATGCTGGCCGGTGCCAAGGGTAACGTGTCGGTAACCGCCAATGTCGCACCCAGGGGCATGTCCCAGTTGTGCGCGGCTGCCATTGCTGGTAACCGTGAAGAAACTGAGCGCCTCAACGAACTGTTGATGCCCCTGAATCGCAAGCTGTTCCTGGAAGCCAATCCGATTCCCGTGAAGTGGGCGCTATGCCGTATGGGTATGATCGGGGAGGGCATCCGCCTGCCGTTGACGCCTCTTAGCGAGAAATTTCACAAAGAAGTGGAAGATGCCCTGAAGGCCTCGGGCGTACTCTGAGTTTTCCGTACCACCAAAGAACCTGGAGTAGCCTGATGGCGTTCCTTTTCAGGACAGAAGTAAAACGTGTACTGGGTTCGGTTGCGCCGGCAACCGGCCTGATGTTTGTACTGGCTGCCAGTGGTTGCAGCCTTCTGGAAGATCGGTCGGAACGATACGTTAATGCGCAGGAAGGAGATGAGCTCCGTCTCCCCGAGACCGCAGACGAAAGCCGTTTTGGCCAGGCCATGCCCATACGTGACGTGATCACTGCGGATTCCGGTCGCATGTATCGATCGTCTATTCCAGAGCCACCGGATATGACATCCGAAATCCTCGATGAGAACTACGTAGTTGAGGAGCTCGATGGGCAGATGTGGCTGCTGGTCAATGACGTGCCGGGCCGCGTCTGGCCGTCTGTTTCCTCCTATATGAACGAGCGTGGTCTGGGCGTTGCCCATGACAGTCCGCAACTTGGGCTCCTGCAAAGTGAGTTGGTGAATTTCAGCAAGCGTGCCAGAACCCTGCTGGATCTGGAGAGTGAGCCCGGGTCAGCGGAAGACATGCTGGTCGTTCAGGCCCGGGTGGCCCCCGGCGTTCGTCGCAAGACCACTGAAGTTCAACTGCGGGTGCATGAAGTCGACGGCAACCCCGATGAGCTGCTGGCCTGGCAGACCGGTGCCGAACCAACGGAAGAGGGGCTTGCCACCAGCAAAAGGTTGCTTAGCGACATGGGGCAGTTCCTGCGAGGCCGTGAGGAGAGCAAGTCGTACTCCCGGGCAGCCCTGGGCATGACCGCTGAACCGCTGGTTCGCCTGATTTCTGAAAACGAGACGCCGGTAGCTGTCGAAATGGACCTGGACTACGGTCGCGCCTGGTCTGAGGTCAGTCGTGCGCTTGATGACGCTGGCGTTCCCGTTCTGGACCTGAACCGCAGCGAAGGCTGGTTTAATGTCGATTTCCGTAGCGAATCCGAGCGGGAATCCGGATGGTTCGACTGGTTCGGTGATGATGAGAAACCGAAGCACACCTTCGATGTGCGTCTACAGGAACAAGGGGATGTCCTGGTGGTGACCGCTTCCCGCGCATCGGGATATGACGGCGATGACCGCTCATCCGAATTGCTTTCAGAGCTGTTTGAATACCTTTATTAATCATGAGGTGCCGGCACGTGGCCGGCATTTCCGGAGACCTGAAATGGAAAAGCGCGAAGAACTTTACGCGGGTAAAGCCAAATCCGTTTATCGCACCGATGATCCCGAGCGATTTGTCCTTGTGTTCCGTGACGATACCTCTGCCTTCGATGGTGAGAAGAAAGAGCAACTGAATCGTAAGGGTATGGTGAACAACCGCTTCAATGCGTTCATCATGGAAAAGCTGGAAGCGGCGGGTGTGCCCACCCATTTTGAGGGGTTGCTTTCGCCCACCGAATCGCTGGTCAAGAAACTGGATATGATCCCGGTGGAGTGCGTGGTGCGTAACGTCTCCGCGGGAAGCCTGTGCCGTCGACTGGGTGTGGAAGAGGGGCAAAACCTCAATCCGCCCACTTTCGAGCTGTTCCTCAAGAACGACGAGTTGCACGATCCGATGGTGAATGAGTCTCTGGCAGTCAGCTTTGGCTGGGCAACCGCAGATGAACTCGCGAAAATGAAGGAACTTACCTATAAAGTGAACGATGTGCTCAAAAGCCTGTTTGATAATGCCGGCATGCTGCTGGTGGATTACAAGCTGGAGTTTGGTCGTTCCGGCGGGCAGATCGTGCTGGGTGACGAATTCAGCCCGGACGGTTGTCGTATCTGGGATAAGGAAACCCGCAAGAAGATGGACAAGGACCGTTTCCGCCAGGGACTGGGTGACGTGATTGAAACCTATGAAGAGGTAGGTCGTCGGCTGGGTATCCAGTTCGATTGATCGAAAAGAACCAAAAAACAGACAATGGGTGTTTTATGCGTAAACTGATTCTGGCCGTGGGGGGCGCAATGGCCCTGACAGCACCACTGGCGAGCGCGGATGTTGTCGGTCTGGGCGCCAATGTAAGCTATTGGGATTCGGATCTTTCTGGTAAGGCCGCGTCCAATGGCGATGTGGTAGACGTCGAGAACGACCTGGATCTGAGCAGTGATTCCAATGCCAACCTGAGTGCCTACATTGAGCACCCGATTCCGCTGCTGCCGAATGTTCGCCTGAACTACACGACGATTGAACAAAGTGGTCGTGGCGAACTCGGTGCCAACTTTG
Organism: Marinobacter sp. NP-4(2019); assembly: GCF_003994855.1. Taxonomy (NCBI): domain Bacteria; kingdom Pseudomonadati; phylum Pseudomonadota; class Gammaproteobacteria; order Pseudomonadales; family Marinobacteraceae; genus Marinobacter; species Marinobacter sp. NP-4(2019). Next base: position 2,579,842 of record NZ_CP034142.1, on the reverse strand, counting down.
ACAATATCATTGTCTTGAGTGGCGTCACTGAAGTCCAATCTGATCTGGATCTGGATCAGTTGGATCTGACTCTCTATTACGAAATTCTGGATAACTGGGTCAACCTGGACCTGGGCCTGACAGTTCGTGATATGGACGGTGAGCTAACAGTTCAGGAAGTGAATGGCACCGCAGCCAGCGAATCCGAAATTGACGCGGTTGTGCCCATGGGATACCTGGCAGCCCGGTTCGACCTGCCGCTTACGGGTGTGTCGGTTGGTGGTGAGGCCAACCTGATCAGCTTTGACGGTGATTCAGTCTACGACTATAACGCTTATGGCCAGTACGAGATTGCGATGCTCCAGCTGCGCGCCGGCTATCGCGAAATCTCCATCGATTACGAAGACGACGATGACAAGCTGGACGTCGACCTGGGTGGCCCCTTTGTGAGTGCTGGTGTTCGTTTCTGATAGGGGCTGATAAGGAGAAAAGACTTGAAAATCCTGGTTACGGGAACCGCCGGTTTCATCGGCTCTCACCTCGCTCATCGCTTACTCGATCGCGGTGACGAGGTGATCGGCGTGGATAACGTCAACGATTATTACGACGTTAGCCTGAAAGAAGCCCGGCTGGCGAGACTGACGGGTAAGCCGGGCTTTACCGAGGTGCGCAAGGACGTTGCTGACCGGGAGGCCATGGAAGCGCTGTTCCGTGACCAAAAACCGGAGCGGGTAGTGCATCTGGCAGCCCAGGCTGGCGTTCGCTACTCGCTGGAAAATCCGCATGCCTACGTGGATGCGAACCTGGTTGGTTTCATGAATATCCTGGAAGGTTGTCGTCACAATGATGTGAAGCACCTGGTGTACGCCTCCAGCAGCTCCGTATACGGCGCCAACGAAGCCATGCCATTCTCCGTCCATGACAACGTGGATCACCCCCTGAGCCTGTATGCTGCCTCCAAGAAGGCCAATGAGCTAATGGCTCACACCTACAGTCATCTCTACAACATGCCGACCACGGGGCTCCGCTTTTTCACGGTATACGGTCCGTGGGGGCGACCGGACATGGCGCTGTTTATCTTTACACGAAAGATCCTGGCCGGCGAACCGATCGACGTTTTCAACCATGGGCATCACAAGCGGGATTTCACCTACATTGATGACATCGTGGAAGGCGTGATCCGCACCCTGGACCATGTGGCGGAACCCAACGTTGGCTGGAGCGGGGACAAGCCGGATCCAGGCACCAGTAAGGGGCCATACCGCCTCTACAACATCGGTAGCAACAACCCGGTGGAACTGTCCCGTTTTATTGAGATCATTGAAGAACGGGTGGGTAAAAAGGCAGAAAAGAACCTGCTGCCACTGCAGCCGGGCGATGTGCCGGCCACCTACGCCAATGTAGACGATCTGATCAACGACGTGGGCTACAAACCGTCTACCACGGTGGAAGAGGGCATAGCCAACTTTGTGGACTGGTATCGGGATTTTTATAAAGTGTAACGGCAAAAACCGTTCTGGAGAGGCCAGCCAATGCTGGCCTTTTGTTTATGGAGTGGTGGGCAAAACGCCATTAAGGGATGGAGGCAGTTGAAGCAACCGCTTCTTTCGAGTCAACGGGCAATTGAACTCAAGCTCGACTGCCACCAATTGCAATGGCAGCGTATCCGGCTTGCCGTACAGCCGGTCACCGACGATCGGATGTCCCAGCCCCGCAAGGTGTTGCCGAATCTGGTGTTTCCGTCCGGTCTCAATGATCACTTCGACTACTGTGTTGGTATCAGGCTCGGACGCTCCAGTGGTCAACGTGGTGATATGGCTGATGGCTTCCTTGTTGTCCACAGGTGTGTCGATGGTCAGTGCCTGTGCCTCCAGCTTGCCACACACCCGGGCGTGATAGACCTTCCGCAGCGCTCGTCCGGCAAAACATTCTGACAGGGCTGCTGCTGCCTTGCTGTCGTGAGCAATGAGCATCAGTCCGGCCGCGTCTGCATCCAGCCTGTGCACCAGAAAGCAGGGCTTGCCCGTTTGCACTTCTGCAACCCGCAAGAGACTACAGTGATCACCCCACTGGGAACCCTGGGCCAACAGCCCATGGGGCTTGAACCACAGGCTGTATTTGCCGAAGTCAGTGAGAAGCTCTGCCGGCTCTGCTTTGCGGGCCAGCACGATGTCATCGTAGAACAGTTGTAATCGGGTACCCGCTTTTACCTCCCGCTTCGCCTTGCGCAACCGCACCTGCTTACCCTTGTAGGTCCAGCGGCAGGCGCCTTTGGCCATGGCGTCCTTGATCCGCTGCTTGGACAAGCCGGTAGCATCGCTTAGGGCATCGACAGCGATCTGGGGCTTTTTCAGGGTAAAGTCTACGATAGTGCGCATGGGGCTATAGGTTCCGGGTGAGGCAGAAGGGAATCGCGAGGATTATATCACTCCGCGATGGGGGCAGGGGCCGAGAATCAGGCATAAAAAAAGCCAGTTCTCACGCAGGTCGCAAGTAACTGACTTTCTTCACAGAGTTGGTAGGACCACCCAGATTCGAACTGGGGACCTCTACCATGTCAAGGTAGCGCTCTAACCAACTGAGCTATGGTCCTGTCTCTGCAACGGGGAGGAAATATACTGATTCCGGCGGTGCGGGTCAACCACTTTTATGCAGTTCCACGGCTTCGGAGCCAGCCTTTTAATGCCTTGCTGATGACACCCCAGCGATTGACCAATAATGCAGCAAAAATCAGCCCGCAACCGGCCAACTGTGAGGCACTCATGGTTTCTGAGAACCAGCCGGCGGCAAACAGGGCCACCCACACCGGCTCCAGCACCAGAATGACCACGCCGTGGCTGTTGGCGGACAGGCTCTGGGCATAGGTTTGCAGCAGGAAGCGGCCAGCGGTGCCGATCACCGCGCTAGCGAAAATCCACCAGGCGAGTATTGCCGAGAAATCCTCGATGACCGGTTGCCACGGCTCAAGCACCAGGGACTCTACCAACGTGAGCGTGCCTACGGTGAGCAGAGCGATGGCGGTCAGTGGAAGTGCCGGTACCCGGTGCTTCTCCACGGTTTCCCCGCGGCGGTTAATGACCGTTCTCTGGTTGGCAGCGCGGGTGTTCAGGGTGAAATACAGGGCGAAGATGAAAGCTGCCGATACGAAGAACAACTGCCCGACCTCTGGCCGGAATCCGTTTTTCAGGGACAATAGGGCCAGGCCAGCTACGGCAATGGGAATAGCAATCCAGGTGCTGGGAGGCTGGGCTTCCCTGAAGATGACGCGGGCAATGATCGGGACGATTACCACGCCAAGGCTGGTCAGGAATGCGCCTTCACCAACATGGGTGCCGTGGAACAGACCCATGATCCAGCAACTCATCGCGGTGCCGAACACTAGCCCGACACCCACACTGCGGCGCATCTGATCCGCACTGAGTCGCCGCAGGGAACGGCTGGCCAGGATAGCCAGCAGGCCGCCTGCCATAAGAAACCGTACAGCCATAAAAAGCAGCGGAGGCATCAGCAACACGGCCTCCTTGGAGAACATCCAACTGATGGCTGCGAGGAGGGTGACAACTACCAGAAGCAGGTCGGATTTGTGGGCGTCGGACATCAGGATCGCACTTCATCTGTTATTCATAAATTTGGAGAGCGAAACAATGTATAGCTTGCGAACTAGAAAAGAAAGTGGGGGTTTTACGGAGCCGATTGTGTATAACGCTATATGTACGATACATTCCCAGATTGATTCATTTTTTGCGACTTTCGTTCAGCATTGAAGTTCCGGGCGACCCGGGGCGTATGTGGCCTGTCCAGGCAGAGGGATCAAGCTATGCGGTACCTGCAAACTTTTAATCGCCGCCTGCGGCAAATCCGGGAAGCCGGGCATCTGTCCCGTGAGGATGTGGCGCGGATGTGCGGTGTTGATGAAGCCAGGGTCTCCAGCTGGGAAGCGTCGGATGTCAGGCAGCGCAGCTACCCCGGGGTAGCGGAGTTGCTTGATGTGTGTATCCATACGGAAACGCCGCTGGAGAGTCTGGTTGACCTGGAAGCCAGTGCCGACAACAGCCAGCTGGAACTTCCGGGCCTGGCGTTCAGTAACAGTGATGACCTGGGGGTTGCGCTGGCAGAGCTTGAGAAGGAACTGAGCCGCGTGCAGCTTTCCGAGGAAGAGGTGGAACTGTTGCGCCGGTTCCGCAAGGCTTCCGGAGAAAACCGGCGCATGATTCTGCAGATCCTGGGCCGATAGCTCGGCCCCGACACCTTACTTCCCGTTCTTGTAGATGTTCTCGTAGACGTAATTGGTGGCGTCCACGAAGCCGTCAATACTGCCGCAGTCGAACCGCCGTCCCTTGAATTTGTAGGCCAGCACGCAGCCGTTTTTCGCCTGTTCAAGCAACGCATCGGTGATCTGCACTTCACCGTTCTTGCCCGGCGGCGTGTGCTCAATGATCTCGAAAATATCGGGCGTCAGGATGTAGCGGCCAATGATTGCAAGGTTACTGGGGGCGTCTTCCGGTGCGGGCTTTTCAACCATATCGGTGATGCGGTACAGGCCGTCTTTCATCGACTCGCCGGCTATCACCCCGTATTTGTGAGTCTCGTCAGCCGGTACTTCTTCAATGGCAACGATGGAGCAGCGGAATTGATTGTACAGTTTCACCATCTGGGCGAGGACACCTTCGCCAGCCCCATCCTCCACGCAGAAATCATCCGCAAGTACCACCGCAAAGGGGTTGTCACCCATCAGGTTACGGCCCGTCAGAATGGCGTGGCCGAGTCCCTTCATCTCGTTCTGACGGGTAAAAGCAAAGGAATTGTTGTCGATCAGATCGCGGATAGAGGTTAGCAGGCCTTCTTTTCCAGAGCCTGCAATCTGATGTTCCAGTTCGTAACTGATATCGAAATGATCTTCGATAGCGCGCTTGCCCCGACCAGTGACAAAGCCGAATTCATGGATACCGGCTTCGGCGGCTTCTTCCACACCATATTGCACCAGTGGCTTGTTAACAATCGGCAGAATTTCCTTGGGCATGGCCTTGGTCGCCGGAAGAAAGCGGGTGCCGTACCCGGCAACGGGGAAGAGGCACTTTTTGATCATAACGTTCGTCCTTATATCGCATTAGGGCACTGCCTGTGGTGAAGGCCCAGTCACAAAGTGTGCCAAGTGTAACCAAGATACCGCCTTAAATGGAGGCCTCTGTTCATATATGTACCGATTGGTAAATCTGCCAACGGCGCCGGGTTTCGGGTGCCCTCCTGATTTTCCTGGAAAAAACTTCCAGAAGGTTTTGTAAGTTGCTGTTCTGTAGGAGCGTTTGGTTTGTAAGATTTAGCAACTGGTAATGGATTTATGGCCGCTGATGCCTTACATTCCGGTTTAGATGAATTTTGATTAATGTTTTACCGGCGTTCCGCCACCAACCGGCTTTCGTCGCCGGGCGAGGACAGCAACCTTGAGTCGATTGATATTGATTGCACTGCTTGGGTGCGTATTCAGCCACAGTCTTTATGGAAAAGTATCTGACCGTTCCCATGAGAGCGGTTGGCAGTCAATGCTGACGTTCTCCGGGCAATCAACCCTCAACAAAGATGGGCTGGACGGTCGACTGGGTGTCGCGGTGGATGATCTGGTTGGCGCTAGGCAAGAGCTCGGGCTGGATTTCCGTGATGCAAAATCCAATCGGGATGGGAGACAGTCCAGGGCATTAAAGCTGGGCTATAGCTTCCCGGTTGGTGCCAGCGCGCTGAGCCTGATGGCCCGTGACTATCAAGCTGAATATGCCGCTCATGGCGGCGGCCAGCGATACAATGCCCGAAGTGAATCCAGCGTATTATCGGTATCCGGCTCGCGCTTCCTGTTCTCCGGTTATGGCGTGGCCTTTGATGGTGTTGCCCGGCATACCGGACGTAAGAGCCGGGAATTTAAGCAGGGCAACCTGATATCTGACGGGGCTTACCAGTTGTCTTCATTGAGTATCAAGGGGCGCTGGAATCATGAGCTTTGGGCTGGATTGCACGCCAGTACGGACATGACTGCCCTCGGTGGACGGGAATATGCCGCATCGGATTATCCGGTACAGTCCGATGTCGTCAACGACGACCGCTTTTACAAGTTGTCTGTAAACGCCTCCCTTGAAAGGGAGGTTTATCGTTGGGGGTGGGAACTGCAGGGGCGCTATCAGTTTGCGGATGAGGAGCTCCCCGGTTCCGAGCAGGTCATGGTGGCGGGGCCATCGTTGCTGGCAGGTTTCAATGGGCAGTCCGTATATACCCATGAAGGTGGGTGGTTAAGAATACGAACACTGAGCCCATCCTGGCAGGTTCCAGTCATGGATCACACGTGGTCAAATATCGGTTTCTCATTGCTTCATGGTTGGGCGCCATATGCCGGTCTGGACGACCGCCATTGTGGCAAGGTTGCCGGGGGAGAGATGTCGCTTGAACTCACCGGTCGATCCTTTACCGCCAACGTCAGCGTCGGTCGTGCCTTTAAGGCATCCAGCCTGGCGGTGTCGGTACCTGAGCATCCCGATGTCAGGTTCTCTCTCTCCGTCGGTTTGTGAATCCGCCCCAGTCTGTCGACAATGTTCCATTCTTGGAACTCCGGATTGTTGACAATAATTTGAATGGAGCGTAAATTCTGGTCCATTAGAGTCACTATTGTTGACAAAATATGCCAGAAGTCATCTCTCAATCCTACACGCGTGCCGACGAAGCTTTCGATTGTCTGCAAACGGCGATCGTAAAGGGCGATCTCTCGCCGGGCGAAAAGATCGGTGAAGTCGAGCTGTGTGCCCGCTTCAATCTCACCCGTGGCCCCCTGCGTGAAGCACTGGGGCGTCTTGAATCCCGTGGTCTTCTGGTACGCCGCCCCCATGCCGGGGTCAAGGTGGTATCTGTCAGCACCGAGGAGTTGATGGAGCTGTATCGCATCCGCGAGGTGATGGAAGGTCTGGCTGCCCGCCAGGCGGCAGAGCGCATGACGGATGCAGAGATCGCGGATCTCTACGCCACCCTCGACAGCCATGAAACCATGATTGAGCAGGCACAGGGCCAGGCCTATTATCAGGCAGAGGGGGATTACGATTTCCACCACCGGATTGCCACCGGCAGCCGCAACACCAAACTCGCACAAATGCTGTTAGGTGACCTTTACTATATGGTCCGGATGTACCGCTATCGACTGAGCACCGCTTCCGGCCGGCCACACATGGCCCTGGGCGAACACCGCCGCATAGTCGAAGCCATTGCCCAACGGGACGGTGAGTTGGCGGAGTTCCTGATGAAACGCCACATCAACGCCGCCCGCAGAAACATAGAGCAAAAGATCCAGAACGGTGCCCTGACCATCTGACGATTGCCCGGGGCGCAACGAACCGTGTCGGATTACGGCTGCGCCTAATCCGACCTACAAATGCCAAGGCAGAACACCAATAACGTAGGTCGGATTAGCCGAAGGCGTAATCCGACAAAAAGAATCCACCAGAGAAGAGGCCAACACCATGTCCAAAAAACTCAGCCCCGGCGCCCGCTTTCGCAAGGCCCTGAAAGAAAACACCCCCCTGCAGATTGTCGGAACCATCAACGCCTATTCCGCGATGATGGCCGAGCGGGTAGGGCATCAGGCGATCTACCTGTCTGGCGGCGGCGTGGCAAACGCGTCATACGGCCTGCCGGACCTGGGCATGACGTCCATGAACGACGTGGTCGAGGATGTTCGTCGCATCACCGCCGCGACAGACGTGCCGCTGCTGGTAGACATCGACACCGGCTGGGGCGGCGCCTTCAATATCGCGCGCACCATTCGTGAAATGGAACGTGCCGGTGCTGCGGCGGTCCACATTGAAGACCAGGTCGCCCAGAAGCGTTGTGGTCACCGTCCGAACAAAGAAATTGTTTCCCAGGAAGAAATGGTTGACCGGATCAAGGCTGCCGTGGATGCCCGTGAAGACGACGACTTTTTCATCATGGCCCGCACCGATGCCTTCCAGAAAGAAGGTCTGGAAGCCGCCATTGAGCGCGCCAAGGCCTGCATCGAAGCTGGCGCCGACGGCATCTTTGCCGAAGCGGTGACCGAGCTTGAGCACTACAAGGCCTTCTCTGAAGCCCTGGATGTACCGATTCTGGCCAACATCACCGAATTCGGTGCCACGCCGCTATACAACCGCAAGGAACTTGCCGAGGCCGGCGCCGATATGGTGCTGTATCCGCTGAGCGCTTTCCGTGCCATGAATAAGGCAGCGTTGATGGTGTATGAGAACATTCTGGAAAAAGGCGATCAGAAAGACGTGGTCGACCTGATGCAGACCCGGATGGAACTGTATGATTTCCTGAACTACCACGATTTCGAGCAGAAGCTGGATCAGTTGTTCCAGCAGAAGAAAGGTTAATGATGCTTGTTGGATTACGGCTGTGCCTAATCCAACCTACGTTTGTGTATTCCCTCTCCCCTGGTGGGAGAGGGGAGTAAAAATATGTAGGTCGGATTAGGCAAAGCCGTAATCCGACAACCCAAACAAGATGAGGGGGAACAACAATGGCTGAAGCAAAACAACTGAGTGGCGCGGGCCTTCGCGGCCAGGTAGCTGGTTCTACTGCACTGTGTACCGTCGGCAAGAGCGGCGCCGGCCTGACTTACCGTGGTTATGACATTGCCGATCTGGCGGAAAAAGCCCAGTTTGAAGAAATCGCCTACCTGTTGCTGCGCGGCAAACTGCCCAATCAGCAGGAACTGGATGCTTACAAGAAAAAGCTCCAGAGCCTGCGCGGCCTGCCGGCAGCCCTGAAGACCGTGCTTGAGCAGATTCCCAAGAATGCACACCCGATGGACGTCATGCGCACTGGCTGTTCCATGCTGGGTAACCTGGAAACCGAGCAGGATTTCAGTGAGCAGGACGACAAGATCGACCGCATGCTGGCGGTATTCCCGTCCATCATTACCTACTGGTACCGCTTTGCCCACGAGGGCGTGCGCATCGAAACCGACAGCGATGTCGACTCCATCGGCGGTCACTTCCTGGAGCTGTTGCACGGCAAGAAGCCCAGTGAACTTCATGAGAAAGTGATGAACGTCTCCCTGATTCTCTACGCGGAGCACGAATTTAACGCCTCTACCTTCACCGCCCGTGTGTGCGCTTCCACGCTGTCGGACATCCACAGCTGCGTAACGGGTGCCATCGGTTCACTGCGAGGTCCGCTCCACGGTGGCGCCAACGAGGCTGCCATGGCACTGATCCAGAAGTTCCAGACTCCGGATGAAGCTGAGGAAGGCTTGCTGGGTATGCTGGCACGCAAGGAGAAGATCATGGGCTTCGGCCACGCGGTCTACAAGGATTCCGATCCGCGCAACGCGATCATCAAGCAGTGGTCTAAAAAGCTGGCGGAAGAAGTGGGTGATACTGTGCTGTACCCGGTATCCGAGCGTTGTGAAGCCGTTATGTGGCGCGAGAAGAAGCTGTTCTGTAATGCTGATTTCTTCCATGCATCCGCGTATCACTTCATGGGCATCCCGACCGAGCTGTTCACGCCAATCTTCGTGATGTCCCGGGTATCCGGCTGGACTGCCCACGTTAAAGAGCAGCGCGAGAACAACCGCATTATCCGCCCGAGCGCTGATTACACCGGCCCGGCGGACGCCAAGTGGGTGCCGATCGAGGAGCGTACATGAACACTGAATACCGCAAATCACTCCCGGGCACCGACCTGGAATATTTCGACACCCGTCAGGCCGTGGAAGACATTCAGGCCGGCGCGTACGACAGACTCCCGTATACCTCCAAGATCCTGGCGGAGCAGCTGGTTCGCCGTTGCGATCCGGACATGTTGACGGATTCCCTGAAGCAACTGATCGAGCGCAAGCGCGACCTGGACTTCCCTTGGTATCCGGCCCGTGTGGTCTGCCACGACATCCTCGGCCAGACAGCGTTGGTGGATCTGGCAGGTCTGCGTGACGCCATCAAGGAGAAGGGTGGTGATCCCGCCAAGGTCAACCCTGTGGTTCCGACCCAGTTGATTGTGGATCACTCCCTGGCTGTGGAAGCACCGGGGTTCGATCCGGACGCGTTCGAGAAGAACCGAGCCATCGAAGATCGCCGCAACGATGACCGTTTCCACTTTATCAACTGGACCAAGACCGCGTTCAAGAACGTAGACGTGATCCCTCCGGGCAACGGCATCATGCACCAGATCAACCTGGAGAAGATGTCCCCGGTGGTTCAGAGTCGTGAAGGTGTCGCGTTCCCTGACACCTGTGTCGGTACCGACAGCCACACCCCGATGGTGGACGCTCTGGGCGTTATTTCAGTCGGTGTTGGCGGCCTGGAAGCCGAGAGCGTGATGCTCGGCCGTGCCTCCATGATGCGCCTTCCGGATATCGTTGGCGTGGAACTGACAGGCAAGCTGCGACCGGGCATTACCGGTACGGATATGGTTCTGGCGATCACCGAGTTCCTGCGTAAGGAGCGGGTCGTGGGTGCCTACCTGGAATTCTATGGCGAAGGCGCCGACAGCCTGACCGTGGGCGACCGCGCCACCATTTCCAACATGACACCGGAATACGGCGCTACAGCTGCCATGTTCTACATCGATGGCCAGACCATCGATTACCTCAAGCTGACCGGTCGTGAAGACGATCAGGTCGCCCTGGTTGAGAAATTCGCCAAGGAAACCGGTCTGTGGGCCGACAGCATGAAGAACGCCGAATACGAGCGCGTGTTGAAGTTCGACCTGTCCACAGTGACCCGTACGCTGGCCGGTCCTTCCAACCCTCACGCGCATCTGCCGACCTCCGAGCTGGCAAAGCGTGGCATTGCCGGACAGTGGGAAGAGGAAGAAGGCAAGATGCCGGACGGTGCCTGCATCATCGCCGCCATCACCAGCTGCACCAACACGAGCAACCCCCGCAACATGGTGGCTGCCGGCCTCATCGCCCGTAATGCCAACAAGCTGGGGCTGACCCGTAAGCCGTGGGTGAAAACCTCCCTGGCACCGGGGTCCAAGACGGTGAAGATGTACCTGGAAGAAGCCGAACTGATGCCGGAGCTGGAAAAGCTCGGTTTTGGTGTGGTGGCCTTCGCCTGCACCACCTGTAACGGCATGAGCGGCGCCCTGGATCCGAAAATCCAGCAGGAAATCATCGACCGCGACCTGTACTCCACGGCGGTACTGTCTGGTAACCGGAACTTCGATGGTCGGATTCACCCGTATGCCAAGCAGGCATTCCTGGCCTCTCCGCCGCTGGTGGTGGCCTATGCCATTGCCGGTACCATCCGTTTCGACATTGAGAAGGATGCCCTGGGCTATGACAAGGATGGCAATCCTATCACCCTGAAGGACATCTGGCCGGACGATGCGGAAATCGATGCCATCGTGAAATCCAGTGTGAAGCCGGAGCAGTTCCGCGATACCTACATTCCGATGTTTGATATCACCCGGGATGCCCAGGCCAACACCAACCCGAACTACGACTGGCGTCCGCAAAGCACCTACATCCGTCGTCCTCCTTATTGGGAAGGGGGCATGGTGGGGGAGAAAACCCTCAAGGGCATGCGCCCGCTGGCGGTGTTGCCGGACAACATCACCACGGACCACTTGTCGCCATCCAACGCCATCCTGATGGACAGCGCAGCCGGTGAATACCTCCACAAGATGGGCGTGCCGGAGGAAGACTTTAACTCCTACGCAACGCACCGGGGTGATCACCTGACGGCACAGCGCGCCACCTTCGCCAATCCGAAGCTGTTCAACGAAATGGTGCGGGACGAAAACGGCAATGTGAAGCAGGGCTCCCTGGCGCGGATCGAACCGGAAGGCAAAGTCACCCGTATGTGGGAAGCCATCGAAACCTACATGGAGCGTAAGCAGCCACTGATTATCATTGCTGGCGCGGACTATGGTCAGGGTTCTTCCCGTGACTGGGCCGCCAAGGGTGTGGCATTGGCAGGGGTGGAAGCCATTGTTGCCGAGGGTTTTGAGCGGATTCACCGCACCAACCTGGTGGGTATGGGCGTGATGCCTTTGCAGTTCGAGGAAGGCACCACCCGCAAAACTCTGGGGATTGATGGCACCGAAACCTTCGACGTGGAAGGCACGCCGGAACCGCGCGCTGTATTGACGCTGATTATCCATCGGAAGAACGGCGACACTGAGCGAGTGCCGGTGATCTGCCGCCTGGATACGGCCGAGGAAGTGTCAATCTACAGCGCCGGTGGCGTGTTGCAGCGCTTTGCCCAGGATTTTCTGGAGTCCGAAGGCGCGGCTTGAAGCCGGGCCCCCTCTCCCCCGGCCCCTCTCCCGCGAGGGGAGAGGGGAGCTTCATAGTCAGACCTTCGAGAGTCCCTCTCCCCTCGCGGGAGGGGGAGTTTCATGGTCAGAGCTGTGGGAACCCCTCTCCCCTCGCGGGAGAGGGGTTGGGGAGAGGGGGAAAGCACCGTAGGTCGGATTAGGCGCAGCCGTAATCCGACAACCTAAGCAAAAAAGGTACTCTATGCCTCACAAACCACAAATCAAAGTGCCAGCCACCTACATGCGTGGCGGCACCAGCAAGGGCGTATTTTTCCGTCTGCAAGACCTGCCAGAACCCTGCCAGACCCCCGGCGAAGCCCGGGACACACTCCTGCTGCGGGTCATCGGCAGCCCCGATCCCTACCAGAAGCAAATCGACGGTATGGGCGGAGCCACCTCCAGCACCAGCAAGACCGTGATCCTGGCGGAGCCCACCCAGCCGGATCACGATGTTGACTACCTCTTCGGCCAGGTCTCCATCGACAAGCCGTTCGTGGACTGGAGCGGCAACTGCGGTAACCTGACCGCTGCGGTTGGGGCATTCGCCATCAACAGCGGCTTCGTCGCCAAAGACCGCATCCCCGAAAATGGCACCTGCACCGTCCGCATCTGGCAGGCCAACATCCGCAAGACTATCGTGGCCCATGTTCCCATCACCAACGGTGAAGTCCAGGAAACCGGCGATTTCGAACTGGATGGGGTGACATTCCCGGCCGCCGAAGTGCAGGTGGAATTCATGGACCCGGCCGATGGCGAGGGCTCCATGTTCCCCACCGGTAATCTGGTGGACGACCTGGAAGTGCCCGGCGTTGGCACCTTGAAAGCCACCATGATCAACGCAGGTATCCCGACCATCTTCGTCAACGCGGAGGACATCGGGTACAAGGGTTCCGAACTGCAGGACGATATCAACAGCGATCCCAAGGCCCTGGCCATGTTTGAAACCATTCGTGCCCATGGTGCGATGAGAATGGGGCTGATCCAGAACATCGAGGAAGCCGCCAACCGTCAGCACACCCCGAAGGTGGCGTTTGTTGCCAAACCGGTGGACTACGTGTCTTCCAGCGGCAAGAGCATCGGCGCAGGGGATGTGGACGTGCTGGTGCGCGCCTTGTCCATGGGCAAGCTTCACCACGCCATGATGGGCACCGCTGCAGTAGCGATTGCGACAGCATCCGCCGTTCCGGGAACCCTGGTAAATCTGGCCGCTGGCGGCGGCGACCGCACCCACGTGACCTTCGGGCACCCGTCCGGCACCCTGCGGGTCGGCGCCGAGGCAAAGGAAGTGGACGGTCAGTGGACCGCAACCAAAGCCATTATGAGTCGCAGCGCGCGGATCCTGATGGAAGGCTGGGTTCGGGTGCCGCAAACCGCTCAGTAATGACCTAGACTTACCCTTACCGGGTAAGTCAGCCGTTATTCATGGCCGTCCCTCATCCGTCCGGAAAAGGAGAGCGCCAATGAGCAGCAATGTAGACCAGAACGTTCGACCGGATTACGACGATGTCCTGCAGAAGATTGCGGACTATGTCCTGAACTACGAGGTGGACAGCACAGAAGCCTGGGACACTGCCCGCAACTGCCTGATGGACACCCTGGGGTGTGGCTTGCTGGCGTTGCGCTTTCCAGAGTGTACCAAGCATCTGGGGCCGATCGTCGAGGGAACGGCGGTTCCCCATGGCGCGCGGGTTCCGGGTACGTCCTTTCGTCTGGATCCGGTAAAGGCCGCATGGGATATCGGCTGCATTGTGCGCTGGCTGGATTATAACGATACCTGGCTGGCAGCAGAGTGGGGGCATCCATCGGACAACCTCGGCGGTATTCTGGCGGTCGCGGATCATCTCTCCCAGAAACGCGTGGCCGGGGGCAAAGAGCCCCTCACCATGCGAACAGTACTCGAAGCCATGATCATGGCCCATGAAATCCAGGGTGTGCTGGCGTTGGAGAATTCCTTCAACCGGGTGGGGCTGGATCACGTGGTGCTGGTCAAGGTGGCATCAACGGCGGTTACCGCCAAGCTTATGGGTGCCAGCCGTGAGCAGCTGTTATCCGCGTTGTCCCATGCCTGGGTAGACGGCCAGTCTCTCCGTACCTATCGTCATGCGCCGAATGCCGGTTCCCGTAAATCCTGGGCGGCGGGCGATGCCACCTCCAGGGCGGTACGCCTGGCGGATATCGCCATGCGCGGGGAAATGGGCATTCCCGGTGTGCTGACGGCGCCCCAGTGGGGCTTCTACGATGTGCTGTTCAGCAAGACCAACAAAGACCAGAAACTGAAGCCGAAGGACAAGCAGCGGTTTACCCTGCCTCAGGATTTCGGCTCCTATGTGATGGAAAACATCCTGTTCAAGATTTCTTTCCCGGCGGAGTTCCATGCACAGACCGCGGCCGAGGCTGCCGTTACCCTGCATCCGCAGGTGAACGACCGGCTCGATGACATCGATCGTATTGTCATCACCACCCATGAGTCCGCTATTCGCATCATCTCCAAGGAAGGCAAGCTTGCCAACGCAGCGGATCGGGATCATTGCCTGCAATATATGGCGGCAGTTCCCCTGATCTTCGGTAGCCTGACGGCCGAGCACTACGAAGATGGCTTCCACGAGGCCAATCCCATTATCGACAAGATCCGCTCCAAAATGGACATTGTGGAAGATGAGCGTTACACGCGTGAGTACCTGGAACCAGACAAACGTTCGATTGCCAATGCCATTCAAGTGTTCTTTAAGGATAGAACCAGTACCGACAAGGTGGCGGTAGAGTACCCCATTGGCCACCGGCGCCGTCGGAAAGAGGGGATTCCGCTGTTAGAGGAAAAATTCCGCAACAACCTGGCAACCCGGTTTCCTGCTGAACGCTGCGGAGAGATATTTCACTTGTGCAAAGATCAGAAGGTCCTTGAAAACATGCCGGTTCACGAGTTTGTACAGCTTTTTGTGATCTGACACCATTTGAAAGGCAGTGTTTAAAAAAATAACAAGCTGCGATCGCTAGGGTACGCATCTGTTCCAGTGGATCATTGCAGTGTGATCAGAATGCAGTAAACTTTATTTCTCTGAGTTCTGCAGCATTGGATGCGTAGACGCTTTTATTATGAGCAGCAAAAGGAGTTGGCGTGGCCCACGTCAGATTGTTCAGGCACTATATTCACGTTCCTTTCGTTATTCTGGGCCTTATCGACCTGGTTGTCCTGGCCGTCAGCTTTTTAATCGCTGTCTTTTTTCGTTACTTTGGCGAACTCTCTTTCTTCTTTGACAATCTCAGGTTCCTGCTTCCGTCCGCACTCGTATTTGGCATTGTCAATCTCATCGTCATGATCGCTCTGGGTGTTCACCAGTCCCGCCTTGATGAGGGTATGTCCGGTATGATGCTGCGGACAATCTTTTCGCTCATTATCGGTGTGCCGGCTTCCGGGTTTTGTTACATCTTTGGCAATGAATGGCTATGGTATCTGGGCTTCTCTGACATACTCACATCTGCCTCTGTCTTTGGGTTGTTCCTCCTGGGTATATTCCGCCTGATTTTTTTCGCGATTGCGGGGAAGGACGCATTCAGACGGAAAGTCCTGGTCCTGGGAGCCGGGTACAGGGCCAGGCAGCTACTTATGGACCTGAAAACACCACTTAACCGTCAGGGATTCGTTTTCATCGGATTTGTTCCACTGCCGGATGAATCGGTAGAAATCGGTGAAGAACACCTGATCCGGTTGCCCACAACTCTCCTTCAGTACATCCGCAAACATCCGGTGAGCGAAATTGTGGTCGCGGTAGACGACCGCAGGAAAGGCTTGCCAATGGAAGATCTCCTGGAATGCAAAATGTATGGGGTCCGCATTGTCGATGGCGCAACCTTTTACGAGCGCGAATCCAGGAAAGTTGCACTGGAGATGGTTACCCGGGGCTGGCTGGTGTTTTCCGACGGTTTCAAGGTTTCGTCAGTGTTTGGGTTTGGCAAACGTTCACTGGACTTTCTGGCGGCAATCACCCTCTTATTGGTGAGTCTTCCATTGATGGTCCTCACCGTCATTGCCATCAAGATCGAAGATGGTATCAGGGCGCCGGTTTTGTATAGCCAGGAGCGGGTCGGGCTGAACGGGCGCATCTTCAGAGTCTACAAATTTCGCTCCATGGTGACAGACGCGGAAAAAAACGGGGCTGTCTGGGCCAGTCAGAACGACGCCAGGGTTACCAGAGTCGGGAAGGTGATCCGTAAGTTGCGTATTGATGAGTTGCCACAGATTTTTAATGTCCTGACCGGCTCCATGGCGTTCGTGGGCCCGCGGCCGGAGCGCCCGGTATTTGTACAGCAGCTGTCGGAAAAGATTCCTTTTTATAGCGAGAGACACCGGGTTAAACCGGGCCTGACGGGCTGGGCTCAGCTATGCTTTGCCTATGCGGACAACGAAGAGGATACCAGGGAAAAACTTCGCTACGATCTTTACTATATTAAGAATCAGAGTTTGTTACTGGACTTGTTGATTATAATTCAGACAGTAGAAGTGGTATTGTTCAAAAAAGGATCAAGGTAGTTTCGGGGTTGTGCTGTTCCCGAAACATGGAACGAAGCAAGGACTTGTAGAGAGGAATCACAATGTCACGGAAGTACTCCCTCGCAGGCATTGCCCTGCTCCTGGCTACGGTAGTGTTAGCTACTGGTTGTGCGGGCCCATCGGCCTCCTCACCGGATAAGATCCAGCGCGCATTGCGTCTAGATACCTCCACCAGCGTGGACGAGTATATACTCGGGCCGACGGATGTGGTGCAAGTTTCGGTCTGGCGAAACGAAGACTTGAGCATTTCTGTTCCAGTCCGACCTGACGGAAAAATTTCCGTTCCTCTTGTTGGCGACGTCCGGGCCGCTGGTCGCACGCCAGCCAACCTTGCCGAGATAATCGAGAGAAGCCTCGCACAGTACATCCGGGAACCACAAGTCAGCATCGTTGTGACATCCATGGGCAGTCACGAATACAGCGATCGCGTACGGGTAACAGGGGCTGTTCAGAAACCTGTGTCTGTTCCCCATCGCGCAGGTATGACGGTACTCGACGTTGTCCTGGGCGCGGGCGGTACTACGCCGTTCGCGGCCCTGAACAAGGCCATGCTGTACCGAAAGATGAATGGCGAAGTGGTCGCTATCCCAGTTCGGCTTGAGGATATTCTCAACGATGGCGACGTAGCAACCAATTATGCAATACGCCCAGGGGATATTCTCAGTGTGCCTGAGCGGACTTTCTGAGTTTCAGTTGCACTAAACCTATTGTGAGTTTGTCGCTATGGCTTTACCTCTATCACAGCTACCCGTTGAGATCCTGAGGGAGGTGCGGGCGAGAAAATGGCTCGCTCTCCTGCTTTTCATGGTGGTCAGTTTTGGTGTGTTGGCTGCGGGCTTTCTGTGGCCCTACAAATACCAGTCAGAGACCATCATTTTCATAGATGACCGGAATATTATCCGCCCCCTGATGGAGGGGAGTGCGGTGGCTACTGAGATCAATGATCGGGCTTCCGCAGCGAAGGAGTTGCTCTGGAGTCGAAGCGTGATGGAAAAGGTCGCTCTCGATCAATCCATTTTCGGGGAAGAGGCTGTGGACATAGAGCGTTCACAGCTTGAAGAGAGAATCGGTGCGTTACGCAAAAATCTCTCGGTGCTACCCAGAGGGGATAGCTACTTCGCCATAGCCTACCGATCCGAGTCCCCGATGAAGGCCTTTCAGATTGCCCAGCGGATGGGGCAGTTGTTTATTGAGGAAACCAACGAGCGTAAGCGTGCAGAAAGCCGTAACGCTTATGAGTTCATCAATAAGCAGGTCAAGAGCTATGAAAATCAACTGGCCGAGGTTGAGGCACGGCTCAAACAGTTTCTGTCGGAGAACGTTGACGGCACTGAGAGCGAAGCCAACAACCGGATGGCCAGCCTGAGAAATCAATTGGAACTTGCGGAACTGGAGCGTGCGGAGCTGCAAACCCGGGCGCGATCCCTGGAAAACGAGTTGAACCGGGTGAATCCTACCATTCGAGAAGGTCGGACAGTGGATGCGTATCAATCCAGGATTAACACTCTGGAGGAAAAACTGGATAACTTGCGTTTGCAGTATCACGACAGTTACCCCGACATCGTCATTCTCAAGGAACAACTGAGGGAGTTGCGCAGCCAACGTGCCAGGGCAATAGCCAATCAGGACGAAGAGTTACTTTCAGTGACGGGAGAGGACGTGTCCAACCCGGTTTACCAGGAAATCCAGTCCGAGCTTTCCAGGACCAGGGCAAACATCCAGACCGCCAACACCCGGATACGCTCCTTTGAACAGTTGCTTGCCGAGCAGTCCAGGCGAATGGAAAGAATTCAGGAGAATAAGGCTCAGTACTCCGATCTTACCCGTGATATGGAAGTGAACAAGCAGATTTATGATGACCTGCTGAAACGTCGGGAACGGGCGCGAGTTTCCATGCACCTGGATGTAGAGGGGCAGGGTCTGAACTACAGAATCAACGAGAAGGCCCAATTCCCACTGGGATCATCGGGCCCCAAATTCTCGACGTTTGCCGTGGCGGGATTGTTTGTTGGATTACTTGCGCCGTTTGGTCTTGCCGCCGGGCTACTGCAGATCGATCCCCGGGTACGCGCCAGGTACCAGCTGGAAGAGGATATCGATTTACCGGTCCTGGTCGAGCTTCCGCATGTAAGCACGCCGTTCGAGCTGCGCCGTGACCGTCGTGTCACAGTGTTGGTGGGTGCCTTCGCGATAGTTGCTGTAGTCATTTATATTGCCATTGTCGTGGCAGCTATGATGGGAGTATTCGGATGACCGAGCATAAGAATAGAATTGACGATCCTCCGAAAAGAAATGAACCTTCGTCAACCGCCACCAGCAAGACCAACGGTGAAGTCCAGGGTGACGAGAGTTATTGGCTGAAAAAAAGAATGAATTGAACGGGGATGGCGTCCCGTATTCGGAGTGGGATGACTCGAGGATGCTGGTTCCCAGTTCTCTCGAATTGGGGCCGGGTGCTGTTGACAGGTACGTCATCAGCAAACAGATCGTGCGGATGCAGGAACCGCGCCGGCTCACCCGTGATGACATGGATGAACGCCGCATCATTTACCCTGAGTCCAAAAACCGGCGTCTGGTAAATCGGTTCCGGGACTTGCGCACCCGATTATTGGAAACATCCGGGGGTAATAACTTCACAATGGTGGTTAGCGGCGCGTCACCTGGTGCTGGGTGCTCATTTGTAGCGCTGAACCTGGCCGCCGCCTTCGCTTTTGATCAATCCAAAACGGCACTGATTATAGACTGTAATCTCAGAGAGCCGTCCTTGCATACAACCCTGGACATCCTGCCGGAATCCGGCTTGACGGATTTCCTGGATGATTCGGACTATGACATTGCACGAATTCTTTACCCGACGGGTATTCCCAGACTTCGTCTGATTCCTGCAGGTAGTCAGCGGGAAATTCCTGCGGAGTTTTTTACGTCTTTTCGAATGAAGCAGTTTCTCCAGGCCGTGAGACGGCGTTATCCGGATCGCTTCATTATTCTG
Organism: Marinobacter sp. NP-4(2019); assembly: GCF_003994855.1. Taxonomy (NCBI): domain Bacteria; kingdom Pseudomonadati; phylum Pseudomonadota; class Gammaproteobacteria; order Pseudomonadales; family Marinobacteraceae; genus Marinobacter; species Marinobacter sp. NP-4(2019). The sequence goes on along the minus strand of NZ_CP034142.1, from coordinate 2,560,055 downwards.
GACACTGCCTCCATTTCTGAGTCACCCGACGCCCGTATCCTGGCGGAACTGTGTGATTACGCTATGTTGGTGGTGCCCCATGGCCGGGTTACGCCGGATTTGGTGGAACAGGCTGCGACAGCCTTCAATTCTGAAAAGTTTGTGGGAGCGGTCATTAATGGCTAACCGGCAAGGTATAAGAGTTGTCTGCCCGTTGAGAGAGTTGTTGGTCGGAATTCTGGTCGTAACTCCTTTTTCACTTCAGGCTGCGCCAGCACAGGTTTCCGGTGAACTGAATTCCAGGTATACCGACAATGCCGCTCAATCAGGCATCAACGAGGAGTCGGATATTGAATCCCGTGCTTATCTCGGTGTTCGGCACACATCGGATCCCGGGCAGTGTAATTCGGACCTCGGTGCAAGGCTTGGTTACGGTTATTGGTTGGACGACACCTTTGATCCTGAAACCTATGCCAGCCTGGATTTTGCGGGTGACTGCCGCATTGTTGACGGTCTGATCTGGCAAGTGACTGATAATATGAGGGACATAGACCAGGACAGCCGCGCCAACAATAATCCGGATAATAAAACCCGCAAGAACGTTTTTCGGACCGGGCCAGTGTGGACCCTGAGGCTCAGCCCTGTTAACCAGCTGTCCTTCGCTGCCGAGTACGAAAATACGGAGTTCAGCGAACCGGAGGAAACGGACGGGGAGCGTTATATCGGTACCGTCGCGTACAACCATTTTTTCAACTCCACCCTCACAGGAGGTGTAACAGCATCCCGGGATTGGGCGGAGCTGGATACCGAAGAAGAGATTGACCGGGAGACACTGAGCCTGACATTCAGTAAGGACTGGGCGGCGACCAGCCTGAATGGGTCTTTAGGTGTCAGTGAGATTGAAACCTCCCTGAATGATACTACCCGTAGCACCGACGGTTTTGTGGGAAACCTGGAAGTTGTCCGTCAAGTGAATCCGACCACTGAGATGTCCCTTGAAGCGAGCCGGGAATTGACAGATCAGACGTCAGACTTTGACATTCGTTTCGGCGAGTTTGTGTTCAGACAGGAGCAAACGGGTGCAGTAGAAGTCTCAGCTGTGCGATTTCGAACGACGACAGAGTTCAGTGCTGGCTCCAGTTTGGCATTGACGGCGTTTGCCAGCCGATCAGACTATATCGACCTTGGTACGGAAGAGGAAAGCGCTGGCTATAATGTTAGCTATCGCCGTCCTGTCACTGCCCGGCTTAGTGCAACACTCGGGGAGGATATAACTACCTGACCTACAGTGATGATGATACTGCTGATGTGTTATACCGCCTTAATGCAGGACTTGATTTTCAGCTCAGTCGCAAACTGAGTCTGGTGAGCAGAGTTGGGCATGATGAGCGTGATAGTAAAATTCCCACGCGCAAATTCGCCGAAAACTGGGTTTCAATCGGGTTGAACTATCAGTTCCTCTAGAGCAGGAAATCCGAGAGAGTCGGCAGGCAGGGATAGACGCCATGAAACCATCGATCACGAATGCGCTCACTATAGATGTGGAAGACTATTTCCAGGTTGCGGCGCTGTCGGAAGCGGTCAGCCGCGACGATTGGGATTCCATGGAGTATCGCGTCGAGGCCAACACAGATCGATTGTTGGCGTTGTTTGACGATCGTAACGTCAGGGCGACTTTTTTCACCCTGGGTTGGGTCGCGGAGCGCTCCCCCGCGTTGGTTAGAAGGATAAAGGACGCTGGCCACGAAGTCGGCAGCCATGGATACAGCCACCAGCTTATCTACAGTCAGACGCCAGGGGTCTTTCGGGAAGAGACACGAAAGTCAAAACAGATTCTCGAAGACATACTCGGCGAGCCTGTCACCGGTTATCGGGCCGCGAGTTACTCCATTACCGCCCGCTCCCGTTGGGCCCTGGATATCCTGTGCGAAGAGGGGTTCACTTGGGACTCCTCCATATTCCCGGTTCATCATGATCGCTACGGAATGCCCGGAACGCCGTACGGCCCCTACCTGCTTGAGGCCCCCAATGGTGGGACGCTCACAGAGTTCCCATTATCCACCTGCCCGATCGGGCAATACCGGTTACCTATCGCAGGCGGTGGCTATTTCCGCCTGTTCCCTTATTGGTTAAGTCGTTGGGGATTGGGGAGAATTAACAGGGCAGGGCAGCCGTTTATTTTCTACCTGCATCCATGGGAAATTGACACCGAACAGCCGCGATTGAAGGTGAAAGCCCTGTCGCGCTTCCGGCACTATAACAACCTTGATAAGTGCATGGGCCGACTAGAGGGATTGCTTGGGGATTTCCACTTCGGCTCTGTATCCGATGCCCTCAAGGGCGTCAAGCTATCCCCAAAAGCTGTGGCTGTTTAAGAGTTGTTCTTTAAGGATGGTGAAATGGGAATGGAAGTACCTACCGCTGACCTGGAAAACTCCAAAGCCAGGCTTGACCAGCTTAAAGGGATAAAGGGGCAGCTCAGTCGCCAGGTGGGAGAAGCTCGCAAATGCGGAGAGAGCCCAGGCAAGCTGATTGCTGATTTGCGACACGTGTCTGAGGAAATCAAACGAATCAACAAGCTGCTCAAAAAACAGCTTAATGAGGCACAAGCCAAAGAAACCAAAGAGAAATGGACGCCCCCCTCCGTTGAAATACCTCTCGCTATTGCTGATAAGCAGGCCAATGCTCCCATCAGGATTGAAGTATGTAATGAGGCGATAAAACCAGCCGCTAATGCCTATGTTGATTCTCACCCCGGCGCGTCAATATGGCACAGGCCTGTAATCTCGACCTTTATTGAAAGCACTTACGGCCACAGGACTCGTTACCTTTGTGCACTGGATACGAATGATAGGGTGCTTGGCGTATTGCCGGTCATACAACTCCGCAGTCGCATTTTTGGTAACTTCCTCGTCTCCCTGCCTTACTTTAACTACGGTGGCGTGTTGGCTGACAACAAGGACGTTGCGAACAGGCTGATAAGCGCTGCCGACCAATGGCGGCAAACGCTCGATAGCAAACATCTGGAGATGCGAGCCGGTCGGGATCACGGTTTGGGTCTGCCCCAGAAGACAGACAAAGTCACCTTCTGGCTGCCGTTACCCGATAACACCGAGCAATTATGGGAGAGTTTCCAGCCAAAACTTCGCTCCCAGATCCGCCGGGGAAAACGGGAAATGACGGGGCTTACCATCGGAGGTCCGGAGTTGTTGGGTGAATTCTACCGGGTCTTCTCGGAGAACATGCGTGACCTGGGGACGCCTGTATATGGACGGGCGTTTTTCCGGAACCTGTTAAGCAGTCTGGAGGGGCACGCCTGGCTGGTGATTGCGCGAATTGATGGTAAGGCAGCCGGGTGCGCCTTCCTGACCAGTTATCGGGGCAGGATGGAGGTTCCCTGGGCGTCTACGCTACGCCGCTATAACCGTACCGCTATTAATATGATTATGTACTGGAAGATGCTGGAATTTGCCGTCCAGCAGGGTTGTAGTGTGTTTGATTTCGGTCGTTGTAGTCGGGATGCCGGAACTTACCACTTTAAACAACAGTGGGGAGCTCAGCCGCTGAAGCTTTATTGGGATTATGTGTTGCCCGAAGGAAAGAGGCTTCCTGCGTTGAATCCTGATAACCCGAAGTTCAGGCTACTGATCGCTGCCTGGCAGCGGTTGCCGGTTTGGGCTGCCAACCTGATCGGCCCTCATGTTGTTAAGGTATTGCCGTAATGAGTCTTTTCCAGACGAAAGCCTGGCAGAGTGCCTGGTGGGAAACTTGGGGACAGCAAAAAAGTTTTCGGCTTATTCGGAAGTGGGACGGCAAAGTTTCCGGGCTGTATGAGTCGACATATCGTCTGAAAGGCCTACTGCCCATCCGGTCGTTACAGTTTGTCGGAACCAGCCATAGAGAGCTCAGAACGCCAAGAACCGAATATAACACGTTTTGCAATGGCACCCTGACTGGGGCAGCGCTGGTAACCGCGATGGAGCGGGTTCTGGAGAGGCATCCATGGACAGAAATCGTCTTCAATGATTTGCTCGGTGGGTCCGAGGAGGTATCTGCTCTGGTAACAATTGCAGCGACCCATCGATGGGCTTTTCGAATCATTGCATCGGATGACGGTTATGCCGTAGCAACGAAGGAGAGCTTCAAGGGCTATCTTGCGTCGCTTGGCGCGAACAGTCGTCGGCGCCTCTACAATCGCAGGAGACTTCTGGAGTCTCTGGGGGAAGTGCATCTGGAGAACCTCTGGCCGGATAACCCGGAACTCTTTTTTGAGACACTGAACCGATTTCATCGTGCCAGGTGGGATAAAAACTGCGCCAATGAAAAGAGCCTGGCATTCCATATGAAATTCCTCTCCAGGGTAGAGGAAGAACACGGAAAACCACTGTTGTCCGTTCTGCGATGCAACAATGAAATAGTGTCGGTTCTGTACAACGTTTGGTATTGCGGAGTGGTTTATAATATACAGGCGGGGTTTGAGGAAAACTTCCATAACAAGCTGTCACTGGGATCGCTTCACCTGGGATATGCCATTGAGGAAGCATTCAATTGCCCGGTCACTCAAAAGTTCGATTTTCTCGCTGGAGAAGGCAAGAACGAGAACTACAAATCGAGATTTGCGACTGAAAGGTACCAGTTTATCTCCGTGATGCTGGTAAAGAGTGTACTTTTCCGAGCCCTTTACTGGATGAGAGGGTAAGCACGCATGACAGGGACCGCTGGGAAGACCATTCTCCACCTTATTGACACTACAGGGCCGGGTGGCGCAGAAACTGTTTTCATCAGCTTACTGGATAAATTAAAGGGAACTGAGTTTCAGAACGTTGTGGTATTGCGTGGAGAGGGCTGGGTAGCGGACCAGGTGCGCAGCCTCGGCCTTTCTCCCCATATCATTGACTCTAAAGGCAGCTTCAATCTGGGGTATATCAGAGCCTTAAGGCATCTGCTCAAAGCCGAGAAGGTAGACCTGATTCACGCACACCTCCTCGGCTCTAACGTTTACGGAGCCCTGCTGGCGCTTATTTGTCGAACGCCCATGATAGCCACCTTTCATGGCGCTGTGGATGTGGCTGCTGGCGAGCGGTTTCTTCGAACAAAGTTCTCTATCATAGGTTGGGGGGCATCCTCCGTTGTCTGTGTGTCTAAACGGCTGCAGTATGAACTTGCCGAGCGCAGCCCTTTACCGAAACATAAGCTCAAATTGATCTACAATGGTGTTAATCCGGAGATATTCAGTCGTGCCCCGGCCACAGCCTTGAGGGAAGAACTGGGACTGTCTGAGGACGCCACGCTGGTTGTTTCTGTCGGCAACGTCCGTCCCGCCAAGGGGTATGAATATCTCGTGGACGCGGCTGTGAATATGGCGGATGTCGACACGAATACGCACTTTATTGTGGTAGGCCATCAGCGGGAGGAGCTGTTCAATAAACTGAAGGCTCAGGTTGCAGAGGCGCCGCGGCAACCAAACATCCACTGGCTCGGGTTTCGGCAGGATGTGGCGGATGTTCTCAGGCAGGCAGACATTTTTCTTTTGCCCTCGATATCGGAGGGGTTCTCCATCTCCACTGTGGAGGCCATGATGGCCGGAGTGCCGGTGATAGCAACGAGAAGCGGGGGACCAGAAGAGATCATTGTGGACGGAGAGAGTGGGCTTCTTGTTCCTATTAAAGATCCTGACGCAATTGTCCGCGCAATCCTGAATCTCAAAGAAACAGCTTTGTGCAGGGAAGTTACGGAAAGGGCCCGCAAAACTGCCTATGACCGATTTAGTCTGGAAAGTATGCTGCAGTCGTACTTTGGGCTCTACCAGAGTTTAGTAACACGCTAAGCTGTCAGTATCGGTAGCAAGGGGGAACTCTTCGACATTTCCGATCAGGGAGGCGGGATGGTGAAGTCTGTTCTGGTTAAGTTGGCGAACCTTATAGGTGAAACCGGACTGTACCGTTTTCTCTGCCCGGAACGTTTGCCTGTTTTTATGCTCCACAGGGTCATGGAGGGCCAACCCGACCTCCCAGGCGCACTGCCCGCGGATACCTTGCGTACGTACTTGGAATACCTCGTCAGCCGGAATTACCAAGTCCTCTCGATGGAGGATCTCTGGCGAATACTGGAGGAAGGGGATGAGATTCCGTCGAAGTCCGTTATGTTTACTATCGATGATGGGTTCTATGATCATCACGATGTGGCTGCCAGCATATTCGACGACTTTGGTTTCCCGCTGAATTTCTTTGTTATCACCGGTTTGCTGGATCGGGAGCTATGGCCTTGGGATGACCAGATCAACTACGCATTGCACCATGCAAGTATCCCAAACGCGGATATCCAGCTTCCTTCCGGTGAGATGTATTCCGTTAACCTGATGGCTGGCACATTGAGGCAGTCAGCCCGGGGGCTCAGGAATGCCCTGAAAGCTGAGCGCCAGGAGTATATCTATGACTGGCTCAGGGCCGAACTGTACCAAAAGCTGGACGTTGAGTTTCCTGCTGATATACCGCAAGAGTACCGGCCGATGTCCTGGGACGATGCGAGGTCTTTGCGGGCCAGGGGGCACGGTGTTTACCCTCATACCTGTTCACACCGGATTCTTTCAACGCTTTCTACACAAGCGAAGCATCACGAAATCAATACATCCCTCAGCCGAGCCAAGAGTGAACTGGGCTACCTTCCGGATGTATTTGCCTACCCAACGGGACGCCTGTCTGACTACGACAGCGTAGATATAGAAGAACTCAAAAAAGCCGGGTTCAAAATGGCGTTCAATACCGTGTCGAATTATGTCAGGCGCGGGCAGAGCCAGTACGAACTTTCACGATTTTCCGTACCGGAAGACACGGCCAAATTCCTGCAGATCGTCAATCGCTTCGAAGCACTGAATGATTGGAGAGCCCATCATTCCCCACTGGCAGTCAATTCTTTCCCTGCCCGTTGAGCGGGCTTCAACGCCTCAGCGCAAGTATGTATTGCTTTAACTCAAACCAGAACGGTCGAAGGTCATGCCAGCGATTGACCTCATGCCGTGTTCGCAGGCTGGGCTTGAGAAAGCGTAGGATTTCCGTCAATTTCTCAGTTAATGAGTAGGTAGAGGCTGGTGCCTTCAATACCAGGTAAAGCCTGTCGAGATCACCCAGCAGCCAGCGCATTCGGCGATGCTGCCAGTCGGCCTGAGGGATGGATTCCCCGGTACTGACCAGGTAAAGCCACCAGGGAAAATCGATACCGGAATCTATAGCCAGCTGTAACGATCCCCAGAACCTTGGATTCACCTCCATCAGGTAGCCTGTACCATCCGAGGACACCCGAAACTCGACCATGGCCACACCATGCCACCTTACATGCTGGAGAAGCTTGTCAGCAGCGTCCTTGAGCTGTTGATTCACTGGAGCTGATTCGCTCAATACGCTCACACCACCATCGGGTGGTTTTTCCCTGAGCCTCTTGTGGGCGAAGTAACACACGGGCTCGCCATGATCAAACAGGGCAAAGATACCTTGGCCACTGCCCTCTATGAACGATTGTAGGGTGAATGGGAAATCAAAGTACGGGTGCTTTTCCAGAACAGCCTTTGCTTGTTTCCTGGATCTGGCTACTGACACCTGCGTTGACAGAATGGAATCCTGCTGCAAGATTTTAGATTTGTAGGGCTTCAATACCAGCGGATAGCGGTCAATACGATCCAGTACCCTTAATCCGTCATCAACGGAGTGGCAGAATAGGGTCTTTGGTACGGCGATTCCCAGCTTCTGTGCAAGCTTGAAAAGTTCATTTTTGTTCGCCAGCTGCTCGACAGCCTGGTTATCGGGAAAAGGGAGTACTACCTTTTCAGGCAGTTCATCACGATACCGCAAGAGCACGTAAGTGGTGGCTTCCGTGACAGGAAGGAGAAACGAAATACGAAGCTCAAGAATCTGCCGCAGGAGCTCGTCAAAGAACAGCCTGGGAGAACTGAAGGGATCGGGATAGGCAAGGGTGGCGCTGCAGAACCGTGAAGAACCGGCCAGAGACGTTGTTGAACTCTCGCCAACCGCTACCCATAGACCTTTGGATCCGAGAGATCTTACTGCGGCCAGTGATGCACGCTGGTTTCCGTCCAGCACCAGAATTCTGGGTTCCATGGGTGGCAACGTCCTGCGCCTGTCGCAACTTTAACAATGGTCACTCGATTATCGTGCATAACCGGAGTAAATTCTATCGCAGTGATCTAGAATCACTGAAGGGGATTGCCTGAGGATAAAGGAAGACTGCCTCAGGAACGTGACCACTCACTCAGATGAGAGGCTCGTGGCATGACAGATAACCCGAAAACGATCGGGATGGACACTGCCAGTAATAGGGAGATTATGCATTGAACCGGTTGGTATATGAGCGGTTTGGGTCAAAAAATGGATTTGTCCGATTTCTCGGCCACTCGTTTTTGGCGCAGATGGGAGTCTATAAGCGGTTTTCCAATACGCTGCCGGAGAGCTTTCAGCGGCTGGTTTTCGTTTGCAATGGCAATATTTGCCGTAGCCCTCTGGCAGAGGTGTACGCTCGTAGTCTCGGTAAACAGGCCGCTTCCTGCGGTTTGAATTGTGGTGATGGTTTTCCTGCGGATCCTCGTGCAAAAAGGTTTGCGGAAGCGCAGGGGCTGACTCTCGATAGTCATAAGACTGTGAATGTCCGTGCCTTCGAGTTCCGGAAGACTGACTTCATTGTTGTTATGGAACCATCCCACATTGCTTCATTTCAGGAAAAAGTAAGTCGGGACTATCCAGTCGTGCTTGCTGGTAGCTACTGTCGAAGTGCAAACCCATATATTCATGACCCGTTTAATTGTTGCGATGAGTTTTTCACTCATTGTGAGAGTAAGGTTATGGAGGCAGTGCGGGGGATTTGTGGTTAGAAAGAAAAAGTCTATCAGTGAAGAAGACTTATACTCTTTAAAGCTGTCCTCAATCTGGCAATACTTTAAAGGTGAGAGCTTCGCCTTTTGGATGATATGTGCCTACCTGTTTTTTGAGTATGTAAGGCCTCAGTTAATTTATCCGGCGATAGATTTTTTGCCTTGGACACAAATTGTATTAATTGGATCTATACTTGGATGTTTTTCGGACAAGTCCGTCCGATGGGTTTCATCATCTGTCAATGTGCTATTGATTGCTTTTCTTTTTGTTATTTTGTCGTCCAGCTTTTTTGCGTACTTTCCGGAAATATCTTACAAAAACCTGGAAAAGTATTATTTGTGGGTGATTATATATTTTCTAATAATAAATATAGTGAATACAAGAAAAAGATTCTTTATATTTTTATCTATATTTCTTTTGTCGTCGTTTAAGCTATCGCTTTCACTTTCTATGTACTGGGCCCAACGAGGATTTTCGTTCACCGACTGGGGGCTAATGGGGCCACCAGGCTTTTTCCAGAATTCTGGCGAACTATCGATTCAAATGTTGGTTTTCTGGCCTATAGCCTGGGCATTTGCACATTCGCTAAAGCCATATGTCAATAGAAAATGGTATCTGGTTCTGATGTTGATGCCTATAACAGCCATTATGGTGATCCTTGGGGCAAGTTCCCGAGGTGCACAACTTGCACTTGCCTTGCAGATCCTGGTTATGAACTATCGGTATTTGTTAAAGCCAAAAGTCATAATTTCAGTCGGGGTGTCATTATTTTTGATTTGGAGTTTTCTTCCAGAGGAACAAAAGAACCGTTTTGAAACAATTGGCGAAGATGGCACCTCTCGCCAGCGGATACTGTATATGGAAAATGGGATCAAAATGATTGAGAACAACCCGTTTTTAGGGGTTGGTTATTTTAACTTTGCTCCATATTATGAAAAATATTTCCCGCATGATGTAATACTTGGACGGGCGGAGCTTCCCCACAATATATTTATTCAGGTAGGCACTGATACTGGTTTTGTAGGTTTATCTATTTTTCTTGCTTTATTGATTTTGGCTTTTAATATTGCACGAAGTTTCAAGGCTGAAGGATGTGAGCAGAATCAGAGCATGATTGGGAAGTGTGCAAATCTTTCGCTTATTGGTTTCATCGTTGCGGGACAATTCGTCACCGTAACGTATTACCCGTTTCTGTGGATTCACCTGGCATTAATTGTCGCTATGAATAATAGTTTCAATATTAAACCTAAGCGAAAGAAACTAAAGTTATGAAGATACTTTGGCTATCGCATCTGATTCCTTACCCTCCCAAGGGTGGAGTATTACAGCGCTCTTTCAATATGATTAGGGAAGTGGGAAAGTATCACAATATTACCTTGGTCGCATTTAATCAGGATGGTTTTTTGAAGTCTAGTCTTCCGGATTCTGAAGACCCTATAGAAGTTGCTAAGAAGGAGTTGCTCCAATTCGTTGATTCGATTCATGTATGCGAAATTCCGGAGAATTTGATTCCTGGAGGTCGTTACGTTGTAGCTTTAAAGGCTTTGCTGAGTGCACAGGCGTATAATATGGTATGGCTTCAATCCAAGTCCTCATACAAACTGATCAAAGACCTGGTTTCCGAAACGTCTTTTGATGCAGTTCATCTGGACACTATCAGCTTATGCATATTTTCAGATATCTTTAAAGACCTACCTTTGGTACTTAATCACCACAACTTTGAATCTCAAATGTTAAGGTCAAGGGCAATAAGTGAACATCATTGGATTAAAAGTCTGTACTACAGGCTGGAGTCTTATAGGCTACTAAATAGTGAAATTGAGTACTGTCAAAAAGTCAACCTGAACTTGACGTGCTCTGATGATGATTCCAAATCAATGGAAAAAATAATCGGTATTGACAATTTCATTTCTGTTCCAAACGGTGTTGATGTCTCCTATTTTTATCCGAATCCGTCCGTAAAAATTTTGGATGGAAGCATTGTCATTGTTGGAGGCCTTTCGTGGTACCCAAACCGGGAAGCGGTTGAATATTTCATCCGTGACATATGGCCCCTGATAAGGACGCAGATTCCTGGAACTACAGTGGACATCATTGGTCGAGGGCCAACTAGTGAAATGTTGAAGTTAGCGGAGGTTGACGAAAGAGTCTTTGTGCACGGCTTTGTAGATGACGTAAGGGAGTACTTATGGCGATCCCAGTTCTATGTATGTCCGATTAGGACCGGAGGCGGTACTAAATTGAAAATCCTGGATGCGCTAGCCACAGGTTCGTGCATCATTGCGGATCCATTCTCATGTAAGGGCATCAGGGTAAGAGATGGTGAAAACGTGCTTTACGCGAAGAATCCTCAGGATTATGTTGACCAGATCAGATATTTGATTGATCACCCTGAACAGCAAACGAGGCTAAGGAAGGCTGGCCCCGAGCTTATAAGGAGGCTTTATAGTTACGATAGGATAGGAAAGGGGTATTCCCAGGCAATTTCGGGGCTGATCAAATAGGATTAAATTCAAGGAGGATAGCATCGATGGAGTCGACGTTAGCACGGAAACTGTTTGAAGCAGGCGCGAGGTCAAGAAATCCGAGCCTGTTTCAGCAGTATGAATATCTTAAATCCACGGAATGGTTGTCCCGGCAAGAGCTCGACAAGATCCAGCTTGAGAATACAGTAAAACTGTTGGAATTCGCACAATGTAACTCCCCTTATTATAAGAAAGTGTTCGAAGATGCAGGTTTCAATACCCGCCAGTTCTCAAAGTTATCTGATCTGAATTTTTTGCCGGAGTTGGACAAGGCAACTTTAATTGTTGAAAACTCTAGGATCCATACCTCTGGTATAGCTGAGAAGGTTCGACTCGCCGAGACGTCGGGTACCTCAGGAGAAGCTTTGGCATTTTATAGAAATGAGCGGTGGGACTCATTAAACCGCGCTGCAATGATGCGGTCATATGACTGGTATGGTGTCAAGCCTTGGGATAGAAACGGCTATCTATGGGGATACAACACCAACTCTCTCCAAACAGCTAAAGTTAAAATCCTGGATTATATACAGAACAGATTTCGACTATTTAATTATTCAAATTCAGAGATAAGAAAGTTTTGCCATAAATTATTAGATGCTTCATTTATCTCTGGGTATTCGTCAATGGTTTATGAAGTCGCCAAATGTGTAAATGAACTCGACCTAGGCCCGATACCTCTGAAGATGGTAAAGGGAACGTCTGAGATGATATTGGATGTTTATCATGAGGAGACGGTCAGAGCCTTTGGTGGTAGGATCATTAGTGAATATGGCGCTGCTGAGTCAGGATTAATTGCATTTGAGTGTCCCTATGGAGGGATCCACGTAAATATAGAAAATGTTGTTCTTGAAGAAGCAGAAAATGGTGGATTATTGGTAACTAACCTGTGTTCGTATTCGTTTCCAATTATTCGATATCGTTTGGGCGATATGGTTACTTTAAGTGATGATTCATGTAAATGTGGAAGAAAGCATCCTTTAATAAAAGATATCTGCGGTAGGAAGGGCGCGAATGTTCAAGGCGTAACCAGTAAGTTTCCGGCTCTTACATTCTACTATGTCTTCAAGAATCTGGCACTGGAGAAGGATATTTTCCTAAACTATAAAGCTATTCAACAAAATAAAGGAGAAGTAGAAATTTTAATAGAGGGAAATGATAACAATCGGTATCTGAAAGAAATTAATGAGCAGTTACAAAAATACTTCGGCGAAGATGTGAATTTTTCCATTATATTCGTTGACCGGTTCGCTATCGATATGAAGAAAAGGCAATATTTTGAGACAAGCTTATAATATTGCTGCAAAGGCAACCGATAGGGACAAACAGTATGGCTTTTTTCTCAATAGATTTATCTGGTCAATCCCAAAAGTATATTGACAACCTAGATGTTCCTGTAAAGGAGGTTTCTATAGGTACCGCTTGGTCAGTCTATTATGATGAATTGCTTGTTAGTCGTGTCGAGCTTCATGGCTGGATATTCCTCTGGTATGGAGAATTCAATGCAGCTCCGAATTTTGAACGTGTAGCCTGTTTGCTTGATTCTGGATACTTTCAGGAGTTATGGGGGAACCGCGGAGTTCTGATTGCTATTGATAGAAGTACTAGTGCTGCTTATTTGTTTAATGACTGTTATGGCTCATTCCCTGTTTACTATTCCGAAACAGAATCATGTCCATCACCCGCTGTTTCTAGCTCTATACGAAGTTTATCCTGCAGCAAGCAAGTTGACTGGCCATCATTTTATCAGTTCCTTAGTTTTGGTTATGTTTTTGGTGGCTACTCATTATATAAGGGGGTCAGTCGACTGAGAGCAAACTCCTATCTTAAGATTAGCTTTGGTAATGATGCTTTATCTATAGGCAGGCATGATCTGAAGAATTTCTGGGTCTCTGGTAATACAACGGGCAAACCTAAATTAGACGACCTTATTGATATTTTACGCGAAGAGGCAGAAGGATTCGATAATACCCAAATTATGATGTCTGGTGGGTGGGACTCTCGATTGGTACTTTCGATCCTGAAGAGAAAAGAGCCAACACTATTTACACATGGAAATCTGAATAGTAGAGAGATACAGATTGTCAAAGATATCGCCTCTTTTTGTCAGTTACCGTTAAAAGAACAGTCGATATCGGATATTGATTTCAACGTCGATCTTTTCTCAAGATATCTGTTTGAAAATGATTCGGCAATGTTCACCCATTGGTCTGCAGCGGGCTTATATGCCCGTGAAAATAATCTGATAATGACCGCTGGCACCTTTGGAGAGGTCCTTGGTGGTCATTATGGTACGCTTAATGCTCTTAAAGGAGGGGGGAAGTATGCCTCGCTTCTTATGCATACCTTGGGGTTGGGGGGAGTATTTGATAAATTTCTTGGGTTAGGTCATTCAAGCGTTGTACTAAACCATTTAAAAATGAAAAGCTATGGTGTTTTTTGGTTCTTAAATAAAGAATTGTTAGAGGTGCTGCGTTCCAAGAACTTAATTGAAGAATCTAATCGTAGATTGCTACGAGAATTTGAATATTATCGAGAACAAGGAATGGAAAATGCTCAAGAAATGTTTGAGAGGTTTTATACAGAGCATCGCGGTGGACAATATATCAATCTACAACTAACAAACTCTTCCAGTAGGTCTAAGTACAGGAACATTTTTACAAATAAAGATCTTATACATAATATATCCTCGATATCGTTTGGTGACAGGGCTCATAATAAAATTAACAAGAAAATAATAAATAAACTGAGCCCACAGCTTTTACGCTACCCCATGGCGGCGACGCTAGTGAACGCCGATCGTCCCTTACTGATTCAGGAAGGCTCTCGTGCAGTCAGGAAAGTTATTGAGAACAACCCACATATGAGTTCGTTATACAGATGTCATGCAAGATACGGGAACAGAAGTTTTGGATGGAATAACTTCAAGGATGTGGTGAATGGAAATTTTATAGAGAAATTATCTCCGTTGTTGGGACAATCGCTCTGGGATCTTAGAAAGATCGAAGAGACAATCAATGCTGATAAGACAACAAATATGTATCCCCTGTTCGATATGGTGTCCAAGGCAATCACTTTGAATCATATTGTTGGTGACGCTCCCATAATATGAGTTTCGCTTTCACCAGAATGTCCTGGTTTCTCTATTCTGAAATCTAGATTCCTTTTTGTAATAATATTATTTTTTTTATTCTTTTACTGTCGTTTTAGTTAACTTGTCACAGTTTAGCGATGAAAGGATAGGATAAAACCAAACCATTACAATTGGTTATATGAAATAGTTAATGTCGCAGAAGGCAGGATACTTGGTGAACACTGCTGGATAGAAGAGGAGGGCTATTAATTCATTTTGTCTAATTTTTGAGCTAACCTTGAGTGGTAAGAGGTTGTGTAACGACAAAGGAAGTTTTCGCCTATGAAGCTCAGCATTAAGCGTTCATCGCATGGAAGTTTTCCTTCTTTAGCATGGGTTGCTAACAAAAATTCAAAAGAATCAGGCACTTTGTCGGTCTGGTGCGGGGATCTTGTTGAAACTGGTGAGAATTACCTCGTTGAAGGAGTCTGGCCAGGTGCCTTTGATAACATAGATTTTGATGAATCAGAGCTATTCTACGGTAGCGGGCTGCGAGTCAGAGGCAGTGATGTTTGTTTCGTAAGTTCGTGCTCGACCGTTGATCGGTTGTGGTGTCACAAAGATGGGGAGTCGGTGACAGTCTCCAACTCATTACCTTGTCTGCTTGGCATTGCGAATGTTGATCTTGTCTGTGAGCACAATGGGTACGCGCAAGCAGTCGAAACTATCGTTAAAGGTCGAAGCTATAGGAAAGATTTTCCTGTAACCCGGGGAAGCCTGGAGATTCACTATTTCGAGAACCTTGTACTGAATGATGCAGGGTTGGTGGCCGCTTCCAAACCGGAGCATATCCGTGGATTCACCGATTTCGATAGCTATTCACAATTCTTGAACGAGACGGCGGAAGGGATTGGTCGTAACGCCAAGGATCCCTCTCGCAAGAATCCAATAACCATCATGAGCACCGTATCACGAGGCTATGATAGTCCTGTTGCTTCAATATTGGCACGTACAGCCGGGGCCCGGAAAGCAGTCACGATCAAGTCAGCCAGAAGTCTTATTCCAAGGCAAGACTCAGGTGCACTTATCAGTGATTTATTGGGTCTGGAATGTGAAGAGTACACGAATACTCGGAAGAATATCAAGGATGAACTCTGGTATTGGGCCGCTAATGGTAGTCTTCAGGATATGAATTTTTCTGTCTTTCGCTATCCTCGTGGGCCATCATTAATGTTTACCGGCTTTAATGGGGATATGGTCTGGTCGAGGGGAAGCTCAACATCTGATGATTATCTGAAAAGGAAAGACTCTACTGGAGTGGGCTTTTGTGAGCACCGGTTGGTCGAAGGAGTCATACACTGTCCCGTGCCATTTTGGGGTATTCGGCACCTCAAGGATATCAAACGGATCAGTGAGGATGGGGAAATGACTCCTTGGTCTGTGGGTGGTGACTACGACAGGCCAATACCTCGACGAATAGTTGAGTCGGAGGGTGTTCCTCGCGACTATTTTGGTCAGAAGAAGAGTGCAACGACGGTAGATGAATTGTTACTCTTTCCTGTTGCTCGCCATTTAATGAAAGAGTATGAAAAGTTTTTGGATTATTACTCTTCGAATCCAATTAAGATTTATAGGTTCTACTTGTCTAGAAAAATTATCGATATATGGAGGTCTGTGTTAAGGCAAAGAATAATTGATATTTTAGGAGGTGTCCCGATAATAAATAGTTTTTCTAAAACATTTGGTTGGGAGGATTACTTGTTTCCATGGGCTAACCAAGCGTTAAAGCCCAGCATTTTTAAATTGAAGGAGGACATAAAACAATAGACTAAATGGTTTCATCAACATACTGGAAAATTAATGTGGTGACCAATATGAAATATGCAATCATATTATTATTTGCTTTGTTTGGCTTCAGTCTGTCTATCAATGCTCAAGAGTTGGGGGCGCCATGGTTTGAAGACAGTTTTGAGTCGGGTGATTTCTCTACTTCATCAAAGAAAGGTGAGGGTAGTTTAAGATGGAGTTCGTCGAATGTTTCTGTCTCCAGTTCTTATGCCAAAACAGGAAGTTATTCAGCTAGGTTTGTTTTCGGTCCCAATGCAGATGGAGAAGATTCGTGGCGTGAACTTGGATTTCGATTTGATAGCGGGGTTCCTGAAATTTGGGTAGAGTATTGGATATTATACCCAGATAATTATTATCATCGCTCCCAATCTGGATCCTCTAATAACAAGTTTTTTCAGCTTAACTATAATGGAGCGCCAAAGCAATTACTAACCGTTGAGTCTGCTGTCCAGGGTGGAGGGGCCTCGTTGATGAGACGATTTCTTTCTACCACTCAGAAGCCGGACGGCTCTAATAATTGGCCAGTGAATGATTCCGACACTAGTAACTTTATTGGTTCGTCTAGTGAGTTTGCTATTCAATTGGGTCAATGGACCAAAGTAAGGATTTATTATAAAGCGGGATCTGATGGGATAAAAAACGACGGAAGAGCCGAAGTATGGATAAATGACAAATTGTTTCATGCTTTAGATTGGCCCTTCTGGGAGCCTGACAATCAAGGCTGGATTAATGGTGGATATGTTCTGGGTTGGTCAAATTCTGGTTTCTCACAGGCAACATCGATTTATGTTGATGATTTCAAAGTGTATACAACTGAGCCTAGTGTAACTAGCAATCCTAGACCTAATCCACCGAGTGACTTTAAAGTGAATAATTAAGGAAAATTATATTTTACTTTGGAGGTGTTTTAAATGGTGCCGTTGGAAGTCAACTTGGCAGGGGGTTGTTGTTGTTTTTAGTCTCGAGTAATCCTAATTTTTTGTTTTGTTAAAGTTGTTTTGAGTCAGATAGGTTAGGCTGTCGCTAACGGTTCTTTTTAAAAACAGGGATAATGTAATCTTTAGAGTTGATCAGTTCTGACTTGTTGAATAGTGTGATTGTGATTAATATGGATCCAATGGCGGCAATAAATATTTTATAAATAATGCTACTCGCTGTAACCTGCTGCGGTACTAATATTACGTCTAACAGTGTGGTTGCTGATAAGATAGCTAGCGCGATTGTTAAAGGGGTTTGACTTATTTTTAAAGCATAAAGCTTGTTTGCAGAATGAAGAGCGTATATATACTGAGCTATAGAACCTGCAGCAAAAGAGATTGACGCTCCAACAAACCCCCAAGATGGAATCAGACTAATATAGAGTATAGTTATTGATGCTGCCGTGAATACGTTATTTTTCGTGATTTCCAAGGTGTTGTTGGTATACATAAAACTGAAGTTGTTGAAAATAGTAAGGCTTTGAAAAATGGATGCCACAACAAGAAACGGTATCGCATTAATCGCAGGGTGAAATGACGAGGCTGACATTAAGATAATAACTGTACTTGAGAATATGTTAACGCCAATGCCAGATATTATAAGTAGTGCTGATATTAGTCTGAATGCGAGAGAATATGCCGGGTAAGGGTTTTCGGTCTTTGCAATAGCAAATCGCTCTGTTTGCCAGTACTGGGAAAACGGACTCCAGATAAGTACCATGACAATGCCGCCAAACTTGGCTGCTAACTCATAAAGTCCAACTTCATCCAAAGATGAGAATATTCTTATATAGTACTTGTTTGAAGATCCAATATACAGCCCGATTAATCCGGAAATCCATAAAGGCCAACTGAACTTTAGGATGGTAATGGAAATATCTTTTTTGGGGCTAAATCCTGTTCGATAAAGTGTGTAAGTAGTTAAGGCTAATGAAATTAATACGGATGATATTAAACTACTTAACGCTAGTCCCATTAAGCCCCAGCCAAGTATTACAATAGTATAAACGTTAAGGCCGAGTTGTAGGGCAAGTTTGGCCATGTTAAAATTAAAAAATGTCCATGGTTTTTTGATAATTCTTATATACGTAAGAGAATACAGTTCTAGCGCATGGGTGAGTATTAGGGCGGAGAAAATTACTATATATATACTATAATCTTGATCTCCAAAGACAATTTTAGATAATGGCGTTGAAAACCATGCCATCAAAAAACATGAAAAACCGCTAAAACAGGATGTGACAAGAAATGCAGTTGTAACAACAGATTTTTTTCGGTTTATGTCTTCTTCTTGGTGGTAGAATTTTGGAACCGCCTGAAACATATGTCCACCAAAAATTATTTCAAACAGGCTTACTACAAATACTAAAAGACCTATAACTCCGTAGTCTGCCGGGGTTAAGTAGTTTGTATATATTGGCAGCATTATAAAGCCGACTAACTGCCTTGAAATGTTGCCGAAAGCATATATTGCTGAGTGTTTTACCATTTGCTGTGTCTGGGTCACAGCGAGTACTCCACTTGATTTTCCAGTACCTCAATAATATTAATCAGTCCTTTTGCCTGCGCCGTACGTGAATAATAGTTGATTACACGGTCACGGCCCTTTTCCCCCATCATTTTAAGGTGATCGGGGGTATCGAGAAGGCGGTGTAAGGTCTGTGCCGCAGTCCTGTAGTCATTTACCGGGAAGGTACGTCCGGTATCGGAGGAAATGGCTTCATTGAGTCCTGGTAAGTCTGAAACGAGAATCGGCAGGCCGGTGGCAGCCATTTCCAGTGACGACATGGGGAATGAATCCCATTCGGTGGAGGCAATCATACCGACAGAACAACTTTTCAGTAGGGAGGGCACGTCGCTGCGGTAACCGCCGAATGTGATGTGTCTGTTCACCTCAGGGTCTTGCAGGAATTCGGAAAAGTTTTCTTTCTCTCCGTCCCGATTTCCGAGAATCAGGAACTGCACATTCGTTCGTTTCAAGTCCTGAACCAGTACTTTAGCGGCCTGTAATATCACATGTACGCCTTTCCGCCGCTCCATATGGCCAGAGAAAACGACAATGCTCCTTTCCTTAGGGATATTGAAGCACTCGTGGGCATAGTGCTTCAGGGTAGGGTCAGGTGAGAATTTTTCTGTATCAATCCCAGTCTTTACGACAGATGTCCTCGAATAAGGTATTCCCCGGCCATTGACTGCGGTGTTACGCATCCCTTCCGATTGAAATACATAATGGTCAGGCCCGTATCGCCTGGCGGAGACCTCCAGTTTCTTGAGCAAAAGTTTGATCCCGTTGTTTACGGAGCTCATGGGGGCCCCCCAATAGGACACAAAGGTTTTAACACCTCCTCTTCTCAGCGCCTGGTACATTGGCGCGGACACAGGCTGATCAAACCCGAGCAGGCGAGTGATTTCGTTGTCCCTGATGTAATTCTCGACGTCCCGTAGTCTATCGGGGTCAGAGCATCGCGTTCTCAG
This sequence comes from Marinobacter sp. NP-4(2019), assembly GCF_003994855.1. Classification (NCBI taxonomy): domain Bacteria; kingdom Pseudomonadati; phylum Pseudomonadota; class Gammaproteobacteria; order Pseudomonadales; family Marinobacteraceae; genus Marinobacter; species Marinobacter sp. NP-4(2019). Next base: position 2,540,302 of record NZ_CP034142.1, on the reverse strand, counting down.
TTGAAGAACGTTCGTGAGGTTTTCCGGTAGGGACGGGGTCATGCCATTGTCGAGGTTGGCATAGGCGTAATGCACTTTACTGATATCACCCGTAAAGTGCTTCGCCACTTCAAGGAACGTATGCTCATGGCTCGATGCTGCGTAGCCAGGATTGGATTCGCAATGAAACAACACCATCATCCCTGTCACGATCAAGCGTCCTCTGTTACTTCCCGGTGTGGCTGTATTCCGGCTTGCTCGGGTTTGCCGGCAAGCAGGTCGTAAGGGTGTTCGCTCTGCTGCCTTGCCTCTTTCTGTATTCTTTTCGCCGCTTCGATAAAATTGGCTCTGGAGTTCAGAGCTTCTTCTACCAACGGTTCCAGGTTGGCCGCTATGTCTGCGACGGAGGTAACAAGCGGCTTGAGCCCCAGTGCTTCGAAGGAACCCCGTAGTTTGGCCTGGGTATACTCATCAACGTAGACACCCACTGCCGGAACACCGGTAGACAGTGCAAAAACCAACTGGTGATAGCGCATGGATACAACAAGCTGACTATCAGCCGTTAATGCTTTTAATGCTGAGGCTAACGGAATCGGAGATACCAGTTCAAACTGCTCATTCTGCCAAAGATGACGGATCTGATTGGCCAGTTTGATGTCGCCCGCGATCCCTCCCGGGGCGTGGTGGGGGATAAATACTGTATTAAGGTTCTTCGCCCGAACGGCCTGCTCAATAACCCCGGCAACTCTGAGTACGGCCTGGTCGTCCATTCCGCCAAACTTTCTCATCGAAACGCAGGCGAAAGGCTGGTTCCGTGAGCAGATGTCACGGGTCGTTTCATTGTGCTTTTTCTCCAGGTAGCATGCATCGTCCAGTGCGAAATGAACGGGCGCACTAACCTGGGTTTGGGAGAAATGGATGTCCCGCGTGCCGATCCACCTGGCTTTCGGCAGTATTTCGTCCACCTTCTTGCGGTGACTTTCAGTGTAAGGACCAATCGTCTGGCTGACCAGATAGACGTCTTTCCGGAAGAGGTTGGCGATCCTCAGTAGCCGCAGGCGTGATTCAAGAACGCCAGGCCACACACTCGTCATGTTGCCGCCTCCGCAGATGATTATTTTGTCACAGCGTAGAACCTGATAAATGTTTGTGAAGAGTGCTTTGAAATAGGATAACGGCTTTCTCCACAGTAAACGGCGGAGCTGCTCATCCGGGACGTGGTAGAACGCGAATGCTTTGATTCCATAGGTTTCCGGAACTTTGGCAGGGTCTGCGCAACCCAGTATGAGGTTGTGTTTTCCGACCCGTTTGCCGAGGCGCTCAATAGCAACTTCAGCCATGGCTTCGTCACCCACGTGGTATTCCGGTCCCAGCCCCGTTATATCTGAAAGCATGAGAATTTTCGGCATTTTCCTTTGTCTCTTAGCCACTGTGCGATCCTATGATTGGAATCCCTTCGGTCCTACTGTGCACGCTCTTTTTAATCAGGCTGAGTCATTTTTATATAGTGCTATGTATTTCAGGGTGTTTTTATGGATTCCGAATACGTCGCGGACGCGGGCCAATCCTTCCTGCTGTTTCCGGTTTCTGCCCGCGCCTGTCTCTAATATTGTAGTTGCTATTGAGGCATAGCTTTCGGCAGATTGATCCTCAACCAGCCATCCGCAGTTTCCATGATCGAGAATTTCCGGAATTCCCCCTGCTCGATGAGCAGCTACCGGTATTTCAAGTGCCAACGCCTCGAGTAAGGTCATCGGTAGCCCCTCGTGGTCTGACGTCATCAAGAGTAAATCAAGCTTTCTCAATTCCCGGAGTGCGGGGTTCACAAAGCCCGTGAACTCGATATGGTCGGAGATGTTTAAATCCTCCGCTAACTGTTGAAGCTGGCCTTCCAGGGGGCCGGAGCCGATGATAACTCCAGTGCAGGCAAGGCCTTGCTCATTTAACAGTGCAATGGTCCGTAAAAAGATGTCCACTCTTTTCACCGCGACCAGACGCCCCACGATCCCGATTCTAAGCGGGGTTTGCGGTGTCTTTTCAGGCACAAGCCATTGTTTACGGACTTCGTCGACATCTATGAAGTTGAAAATCTTATGCACTTTCCCCGGAAACATGGGGTGGAGTTTTTCTTCCAGTTGGGTTGATACTGCGATGATCGCTTGCTGACGGAAACGGCCGAGGAGGATATCCAGGTGGTGAATGAGCCATTTAACCGGTCGTCTGGGGGTGAACGCCGTTTCCGGATTGCCGTGGATGGTACGAACGGAGTAGGGCACCCGTGCGAGGTCCTTGCCAATAATACCCAGGATGTTTTCTTTGAAACCGTGGGTATGAACAACGCGGGATTGATGTTTCCGACAGTGATTTCGGATCGTCCGGATTATCTGGAAAGGGGTTAGGTGACCTTCATCGGCAATGTCTACAGGCATGTCGATTTCCCGGAGCTTGGTGCTGAGAATGCCCTCGTTAAACACCACGGCGGTCGGTAGAACTGCACCTGACGTTTTCAAGGCCTTGCAAAGGTAGTAAATCTGCACCTCTGCCCCTGCCCAGAGGTCGCCGGAAACGATATGGGTCACAACTGGAGGCGGTTCATTACTGCTCATAGAATGCCGCGGCCTATGGTTGCAAGGAGGGTGCGGTAGCTATAACTGTTTCCGTCATGCAAATTGAAACGACGTAGGCCAAAGGGATCCCGGTTCATTTTGTTCCACCCTGTATGGGTGGTGCAGGCTGCCTCGTAGTGCTCAGCTACCAGCTTTTCTCCTTCACTTGTTATGTCACCGTTGGGATAACAGAAGACCGGTACAACACCCTTCCCGAGAGCTCTCAGATCATTGAGACAATCGACGATTTCGCGTTTCAGCAGAGAGGTCTCTTCGATTCGATTCAGTCGGTAATGGTGTTGAGTGTGTGCCCCGAAACGGATCAAGCCATCCGCAGCCATGTTGACGAGTTCTCGAGTGTTCAATATAGAACGGCTATTGGCCTTCTCTTCTGACTGACGCTCTTGGGGCTGTATGGCATTGAGATGTTTAAGGATGGTTTGATCATCAAGGGCTTTTAGTCTAGTTATTACTTCATCCGCTTCGTTTAAGGTAAGAGGTTTCTCTGTTGCTTTTTGACTGGGTAAGAAGGGAATTAGCCAGCGGAATTCGGGAGGGGAGTCCGGAATTGCTCTGGTCGTTAGCAGGGCCATAACCTGCTCTGGCCAGAATGTCTGGTTTGTGTCTACAAGTTGAGTAACCAGGAATATCGTAGCAGGGACATTTTCGGCAGCCAGAACCGGGTAGGCGTACTGGAAGTTATCCCTCCAGCCGTCATCGAACGTTAGAGCGAAAGAAAGTGCGGGAAGTTGGTCGCCGCCGGCCCGTTTGTCGAGCCAGTCGTTCAGATGAATGGGGATGGCGCCCAATGACTTCATGGTCTGAATATGGGACTGCAGAGTTTCTGGGGCTGTTACCATGCCGGGCTGTTCCTGCTGGCGCACCGGATGGTCTTTCGGCAATATTCTGTGGTAAGTGAGAATGATCAGTGTCGGCTGGGCAGTGAACCGGATTTTTACCCAGCCAATCAGAGCCAACACTGTCAGCGCAATGAACTTCAGACCAGATCGCATATAGGCCAACTCCGTGCCTCCTTGGGCGTAGCCAATGGTTTTGGCTGTACTGTCCATGTATAGTCTGTTAACAGAGCAATTTTGCCAGTCACAAGCGGAATTGTCATTAATGCCGGTTCACATGGATGGAGACCTATGCTGGTATTTCTCTTCTGGTTGTCCCTGCTGGGATCCGTATTCAGTTATCTGATCTATCCCCTTGTATTAATGCTCCTGCCCAAGCGGAAACAGGCAAGCTTGCCCGATCCGGTAAAAAATGGTGACTGGCCAACAGTTTCCCTCATTGTAACGGCACATAACGAAGAGGGGCGCATTCGGGAAAAAATCGAGAATTGTCTGAGGTTAGACTATCCGGATCTGGAGATTCTGGTCGCTTCCGACTGTTCCACGGATGCCACAGATTCTATTGTTGGCGAGTATCGGGACCACAATGTTCTTCTTGCCCGTGCAGAAGAACGGAAAGGCAAGGAACACGCCCAGCATCAGGCAATCCTGAGGTCTTCCGGAGAAATTCTCGTATTTTCTGATGTAGCCACGGCTATTCCGGAAGATGCTATTCGCAAGCTGGTGCGCTATTTTGCCGATCCGGCGGTTGGTGCTGTCTCCAGTGAGGACCGGTTTGTCAGCCGTGATGGTGGTGTCGTGGGTGAAGGAGCCTACGTGCGTTACGAGATGTGGCTGCGCAGGCTGGAGTCCGCACGTTCAGGGATAGTCGGACTCAGCGGCTCTTTCTTCGCTGCCCGAAGAGATATTTGTTTAAATCATTGGGATATCTATTCGCCGAGTGACTTCAATACGGCTTTGAACAGCGCCAGGGAGGGGTTAGTAGCCGTTACCGCGCCGGATGTGCTCGGGTATTATCAGGATGTAGCGGATGCCTCGAGAGAATTTCACAGGAAGGTCAGAACCATTATTAGAGGAATAACCGCAGTGAGCAGGCACCCGGAGGTTTTGAACCCGTTGCGTTTTGGTGCGTTTGCGTTTCAGGTATTCGGGCATAAGCTCATGCGGTGGGCTGCGCCCTGGTTTCAGATCGTTTTGCTGGTTACTTCGTTATTACTGGCGGGCAAGGGGGGCATCTATTTCCTGGCTCTCGTTGCGCAATTGGCGTTCTACGGCATGGTGTTTGCCGGTTATGTATACCCTCCCTTACGGGGCCATCCTGCTGTAAAAATTCCTTACTTTTTTGTTCAGGTCAACATTGCGACTGTACATGCCATGGTAAGTTTTCTGTCGGGCCGGAGGATGACTGTATGGACGCCATCCCAGCGCTGATCGAAACACGGGTATCTGTCAATGCTTGGTAAATTGAGGCCTGTCGGTAGTCGGGTACCACGCCCCGATGCATCTTCCGGACTTGGTTTGAGCTGGAATGACCATTACCGGACGGAGTTCACAGGCTCAGGCACTGAGGCACTTTCAATAGCTGTTGCCATTGCGATTGCTCATAAACCCGAAGTGCGGGAACCCGAGGTGATTATTCCCGCTTATGGGTGCCCCGACCTCGTTTCAGCCATTATCGCACAAGGAGGAAAGCCGGTTTTGGTGGACCTTCTGCCTGAATCTCCGTACATGAATGAAGCTCGGGTCCGGGATGTTATCACCACAGAAACGGTGGCGGTGGTGGGAGTGGATTTTCTGGGTATCCCTGAGCGCTTGGACGTGTTGTCACAGATTTGTCGCGATAAGAACCTGTTTCTCATTGAGGATTCCGCTCAACGCTTCCCGCCGGTCAGCTCGGACAAGCCCCTGGCCGACCTGGTCGTATTGAGCTTTGGTCGTGGCAAGCCAATCAATCTTATGGGGGGAGGGGCGGTTTTCATCCGCCGGGAGCTTGCTGATCGCTCCCTTGCGGTTGTTGATCGCTATCCGTTGTCGGATCTTGTAACAGGGTTCACATGGATGCTTAAAAGGTCTGTTTTTAATCTTCTGATGGCCCGATTCCCATACTATTTTCTGGAAAAAATACCCTTACTGGGAATTGGAGAAACCCGGTTCCGTAAGCTCAAGATGATTTCCAGGCTTGAGCTTCCAGCAGAGCTGGTGTCGTCAGGGATTCGTTATTTTCATGGACGGCCCTTGATTCATAGGCTGTATGATAGGGAGCTGAGATTCATTGAGACATTCGGTTGGAAACTTCTGGGGAAGCGGGAAAGTGGTCGTGCTTGTGGTGACCCGGATTCGGAAACGCCGAGACTAAGGTACGCCGTATTGGCGCCGGATAATGAACTACGTAATCAGGCTCTGCGTTCGCTTAACCGGTCAGGTATAGGAGCCACTGCCTTTTACAATAATACCCTTCCACGCATTGAAGGTGTTGATGAGTTACTGAAGGAGGAGCACTTTCCCTGTGCTGACGATTTCGCCTCGAGACTCCTGACCCTTCCCTGTCATGAGGACGTGAAAGCTGCTGACATTGCCCTTATAGCCAATATATTCAGCGAACTGGGTATCCACAGGTAAATCGATTTCTGCCTATTCGATTGTTCTTACGCCAATTTCAGAATATTCCCCTTCCAGGCCATCCGTGTCTATGGCTCTTATCCTGAATTGCCATTCTCCAGGTGCGAGGTCATGGATCACATAACTATTATAGGGTGTTGGTTCCACGAAAACGGTTTGTTCATCACCACCGGCTCCATCCAGTTTGATCGCATCTGCAACCACGTAACCGTCAGCATCATTATTGATTTCGACAACAAGCGAGGTATCGCTGGTTACAAAGGAGCCCAAAGGCTGCCAGGTTCCCCCATCGCTCCGCTGATCAACGGTAGCGGTTCCCGTGACTTGTTGTCCGTTACTGTCAATATAGGTATAGCGATAGGTTGCGTTCGAGGCTCGCAGGTCACTTGATACCCAGTGAGCCGACAGGTTGTAGGATGTTTGCGGTGAGAGTTCATAAACCTGCCATTGGGCGGTTACTTCACCTGATCCCGGGTCCATGATGAAGTAATTATCGCCGATGTACCCGCCATACCCTGTGGAGGTGCGCCCGCCGCCATAGGAGCTGAATGCTGTGGAGCTATTATCAATGATGCGTTCTTCTGAAGTGGAGGTCTGGCCGTAGGCGAGTTCGTATTGTGCAATCTCACCTTCTTCGAGAGTGCTCCCATCGGTTCTTTGCGTGGGCGCCTCCCAGGTCAGCAGTACTGAGTTAGCTGGCAATACGCTGTTGCTGTCATTCGGATCTGTGTCAGCCAGGTATTCCTGATAGTTGGTAAGGCCGTCTCCGTCGGAGTCCGATGCTCCATCATCAAGTGTCGGATCCAGACCGTACGCCACTTCGAATCCATCAGGAATATAATCACCATCCGTATCCGGGTTGGTGGGATCGGTCAGTAAGAGGTATTCATCCTTGTTGGAAAGCCCGTCGCCATCCGCATCCAGTTCGGCATCTGACGGGTCGTTCGGATCCAGTCCATATTGGATTTCCCATTCGTCGGGAATGCCATCGCCGTCTGTATCGTCTGTTGTCGTTGGTTCTTCCTCTGGCTCTGTTACGCCAGTTTCCTGGAACAGAATCGCATCAGCAACAACCCATCCATCAGCATCGTTGCTGACGGTTACACGCCCTGTGAGCGTTGACATGCGATAGGTGCCGAGCTTGAACCACTGCCCACCATTTTCTCTTTGATCAACGGTCACAGTCTCGGTCACGAGGTTGTTGTTACTATCAAGATGGTGAACGATAAACTTAACGTTGGAACCCCTGCGTGACGTTGATGTCCACTTTGCGTATACATCAAAGGTCCTGATAATGTTTAGATTCCAGGTGGCGACATTCTCACCTGTTCCGGGATCTGAGATGAGGTAGTCCTGTCCCTCGAAACCTTGAATGGCTGTGGATATATTCCAGTTGCCTGTTGTATAGAAGCCAATGTCATCTCTATCGATGATATGTTCTGAGGCACTACCTGCGGCAGTGGGAGGAAGGTCTTCAATATCAACCGGTACCCGGGTTGCACAACCCGCAATCATGGAGCCAGCTATAGACAGAAGTACTACCGTGTTGGGTTTCACCATGACAGCACCCTCTGCGACAAATCGATTTGATGTGACTGGTTTGAATCCACCTCATACAAGCATGGCATATACCGGCCATATTCAAAGGTGAAGGCTAGTTTTTGTGATTATATCTGCTCATTTTTTATTCAATAAGTGAGCGGCTGAAAGCCAGGCGGTATAGACATTGATGCTTGTTGTTTCGGCAGTCGTTAAGATACCAACGGCTTAAAGCTTTCGTGCCGGGGATGATAATCTCCCCGTGTCTGACGAAGCATTTCGTAGCACGTTGCAACGCCATATTTCAGACCGTCGGGTAAAAATCGTAATCGTGGCAGTTTCCGGTCAAACAGGGCAGATCGTCTGATTCGATCGGCAAGCGGACATACGAAGGACAGGCTAATGGTGACAGACAAGTCGTGATCCCTGGTTTCCGTGCAATGAGGGCTGGTTGAAGGCATGTAGAGTCCCAGTCCCGGCTCGAGATTCAGAATCAATGCTTTCGTGTCGAACGCCGGGTCGTATTTTAAAGAGGGCGGGTTAGCGTCGCCGCCGAAAAATTCCCGCAAACTTTGCTTGGACACCAGCTCCGGGTCATTGGGACTAAAAGCAAGAAATCGTTTGTTGCCACGTAGTTGCAGCAGTAAGTTGCTGCCGTAGTCCATATGAAATGGGGTGGTTGCTGCACCCCTGCTTATAAAAAGGGAGCCTGTGCAAAGCTTGACCTGGCCATAGGTCGGCGGCAGGGAGGAAGTAAGTGCAGCGGCCATTTCAAGAAACAGGCGTCTGAGCATGGGGGTATTTTCTATCTCATGCAGTACGATCCAGCAGTCGTTATCGTCACTGTCAAACAGCTCTACTAATTCTGGTGGTGAAATCTTGCGTGTATTGAACACTTCCTGCCATTTTTGCGATGGAATTTTGGTCTTTATCTTTTCAGGAGAGACGGAGTTCAGCAATCTGATCAAATTTTTGTTGCTAAAAAGCCCCTCCCCATGACAATCGTGGACCACGATCGTCGGTTCTTTTCCCAAGTCACCCCTATAGGATGAGGATGGCTGAAACTGAATCATAAATATGACCTGACAAGTAACATATCGCGATTCGTAAACCATAATTAAATGATAGCTTTCACTGGTGGGCTGGCTAGCAAGCTGTTGGAATGATTTGAGCTGATCATATAGCGCTCATAACGCAACGTTCTGTCGCTATGGCAGTCACATTGAGCGGGGCTTCAGACGCTTGCGCATGGGAGCTTCTATGAAGCGGTAGGTAAGGGCTGATATTCCTATCAGCATGATGAACATCATCGTTATGACTGCCAATTGTGCAACTAAAGGGAGTTCTTGGTGGGTGAGAGTGCCGGTAAAGAACAGCGCTCCGTCTTTCAGGACGTCCATCAGCAACCAGTGTACAAGATAAATGGAGTATGAAATCGCACCGAGATATACAAGCAGGGGATGGTTCAATAGGTGGTGGCTTTGTTGGGGGAGACGGGAAGCACACAGTACCAGCCAGAAAAAACCGATAACTGATGGTACGCCAGGGGCCGGAACGGCCAGTATGGAGAGGTTCAGTATCAATACTGGCGACACGAGTTTCGCGGACGCAAGCTGACTTAAAACTCTCATCCGGTAGCATTGGAATGCCAGGATGCCGAGCGTGGCTTCGCAGAGGCACCTGACCAGCATGGGCCAGCCAGCGTAATAAAGGCCGAGATCCCCAAAATGCCATTCAATGATGACAAGCGGGATGACGGCCAGAACTGCCACGAAGACAAACCGCTGCTTATGCAAGTGAAGCAGTGGCCGCAAAAGGAAAGGGAAGACAAAATACATTATCCATTCGGCACTGATAGACCAAGCCGGTTCGTTCCAGTAGGCCTGCCAATGGAGGGTTTGTACCAGGAGGAGATTGGTGAGCAATGTCTCTGCGCTTTGTTTGCCGGTAAAGGGGGCGGGGAGATGTCCCATGCCCGCTGCGCCGAAAAACCCGAGAAGCCATTGCAGCCCTTCAAAGCCCACGAACAACGACAACATGAACAGGTGCAGGGGATAAATACGGGCGAAACGGGCCTGGATAAAAGGGCGATAGTGTTTATTTGTCACCCCGTTCCGGAAAGTGTCGTGATAAATATAGGCGAGTACGAAACCACTTAATATAAAAAACAGGTCAACCCATAAGTACGACTTTTCAAACAGGCGAGACGGAGTAAATGCAGCAACGTCGGGCATAACGACAAACGTTAAGTGATGCCACACCACGAAAATAGCAGCGATGCCTCTGAGGGACGTGAGCGCGGCTAGTTCGGGTTTTCGTTGCTTGCCCATTCGCCCACCCTGAAGCCTGCCTGGCTTCCTTTGCTGACGGGTTTATGTGTGTGACTAACCAGATTGTGAGCCCAATCTGAAATGGCTTTGATAACGGCTTTCCTGTCTTCGGGCTCTGACAGAATGTGCGTAGCGTTAGGGTGGTGAATCACGGTCAGGTTGTCGCCGAAGGCAACGGATTTAAAGCAGTCCTCAAACTGTTTCTGGTATTTGTAATGTTCATCCCCGAAAAACACATACAACATGTTCAAACCACGTTCATTCAGTTTCTGAAGGCCCTGTTCCACCTCTTGTCTGGGCGGATAGCCCGCAAAATTCGGCACTTCAAAGTAACGTTCTTCAATACCTGAGACTTCCGCGCCCCTTTTTACCTTGATCAGTCCCAGTTTGCGCAATACAAACTGGGTCCAGTGAGACAGTGAGAGAATCCGGGGGGCGTAGTGCAGGATGTAACTCTTCAAGGTGCGGTAACAATACCCGTCGAGCTGGGCGGTACCGATGACCCTCTGGTCGCTGAGCGCGGTGCGGTAGGACGCAAACGCCCCTGAGCACAACCCGTAGAGTATGAAACGGTCAAATTGCTTCCATTGGCCCAGATAGTCCATGACCTCCTGCACCTCCTCGACGGCAGCCTGAGCAGCGGTTAAGGTGCCCCGGCGTGCTTCGCTATCTCCAATTCCGGAAAAATCGAAACGGAAAGTGGCAAGCCCTGCACGTTCGGACAGGTTACGAGCCAACGTCACTGACAGCCGGCAGGAGCCCACACGATGTATAACACCCGAATTCAACAGGATGACGGCGGTGTTTGGTGCGGAATTTTTATCCGGGGCGGGCTCACTGAGCACTCCGACCAGAGGCAGATTATCTCCGACCATGACTACCTGTTCGCGCATGATCCCTTCCTTGAGCGCTAATACGCCCATTGATCGAAATAGGCCTCAATGGCATCGATCACCGGCTTGGGCCAGAGGATGCCACCGACGTGGTCTACGTAATTCCAGTCGTGAGGGGCTGGGGCCAGTTCGTGGTAAAAGTCAGATCTTTCCGATAGTTGTTGGCTCAAATCAGTGAACGCTTCGGTTTCATGGGAGACAATTTGAGCGATAGGCACTGATATAGCGGTCGCCAGATCATTCAGCCGAAGGTTTGAAATGGTTTCCTGGAACCGGGGGGGCATGGAAAAACCGTTGAAATGGAGAGTGCCGTCCGGTTCCAGGATTCGGGACCGGCTGCCCTGATTCTGAGCTTCTATTACCGCAGATTTGATCTCGTGAAGATAGGCTGATCCATCGGTTATCGGGTCCCATATCAGGAGGCGGGACACATGCTTGTTATTCTTTGCTGCTTTCGCTGCCAATAAAGCGCCCAGACGCAGGCCAATCAATGCGACTTTGGGGACGGCAGCCATATCCACAGCCTCCTGGATAGCGTGCTCGACGTCTTCCACCCACTGGTCAGCGGATACTCCCGTCAGATCCCCGGCAGAGTCACCGGTACCCCGGTAGTCGAACCTGAGCACGGAAAATCCGAGATGGGATAAGTTGATAGCCAGTCGGCGCATGGATTTGTGGGCCCTCAAATATTCCTGTCCAAAAGGGTTACACAGGACGACAGCTTCATTCCGGTTTGTACTTTGTCGGGGATGGAAAACCCCGAGCAGGTAGCTTTCAGATGGTCCAAAGTAAAACGCTTCCAATAGTTATCCGCTCCTAGACCTACCACGATTTAGCCGATGATAAACCAATCCTTGAGTGTTAATGCCGTCATACCGTTGGCTACAGGGAACCGAAAAGCCGTTTGAATACGTTCCTCCTGGGGACCTTTGTTTTTTTCTCTGGCACCACGCCAGGGTTATTGTTTGGTACCGGTTGCTTCAGATCGATCAGTTTGGCCAATTGTTCGAGGGTATTAACCCACAGATCCTGAGGCATAAGCCTCACTCCAAACGCTTTCTCAACGTCGATGATGACTTTAAGCGCCAGCAGGGAATGCCCCCCAACGTCAAGGAACTGATCATCCAGTGCCACCTCGTCACGCTTGAGCATCGCCTTCCAGATCGACATTAACCGTGCTTCGGTTTCCGTAGGCTCACGCTCGGAACCCCGGCTGGGGGTAGGGCCTATTCCCGTTTGTGCGAGCAACTTGCGATTCACTTTGCCTGAGGCCAAAAGCGGTAAATTGTCTTGGGTGGCAAATTGCTGGGGCATCATGTAATCCGGTAAATACTGGCGCAGATATTTACGCAGTTCACTACTGGTTGGTCGCTCCTGACCGGCATAGACAATATTCGCCATCAGTCTTTGATCATCCGGCCCGAAATCCCGTACTACGACTGCAGCATCGGCAATGGCGGGGTGAGTTCGCAGATTGATCTCAATTTCCTCAAGCTCGATCCGGTAACCGCGAATTTTGACCTGGTTATCGATACGATCCCCAAACTCAATCTGGCCATCCAGTGTCCAGCGTGCCAGATCACCGGTGCGATACAAGCGTTGATTGTGGTGAGACCGTACAAAACGCTCCGCCGTCTGCTCGGGGTTGCCCCGGTAGCCATTAGAGAGCCCGGCGCCACCAATACAGAGTTCTCCGTAGACCCCCAGCGGTAGGGTGTTGCCATCGGCGTCCAGAATATGGAGCTGGGTGTTAGCCAATGGCTGACCAATCAGAATTCGTGGCAACGTTCCATCATTGCCTGCGGAGACACGATAACAACTGGTCCACACGGTGGCTTCCGTCGGTCCATACATGTTCCACAGTTCTACGCCCCGGCTGATCAGCTGTTCGGCAAGGTCGGCAGCTAGCTTTTCACCCCCGACTAATCCCCTGAGTGGTTCTTTCGTGTCAAACCCGCTGTTCACCAGAAGCCGCCAGGTTGCAGGGGTTGCCTGCAACGCTGTGATGCGGTGCTGCTCGAGTAGAGATTTAAGCTGATGTGGGTCGCTGCCTTGAGCAGAGGAGGCGAGGAACAGTGTTGCCCCGACAGTGAGTGGCAGGAACAGTTCCAGCAAGGAGATATCAAATGCCAAGGTCGTGATCGCAAGTAGCCGGTCTTTTTCTGTGAGCCCCGGTTTTTCAGACACAGCCTTGAGGAAGTTATGGAGCGCTCCCTGACTGATCTCAACGCCCTTCGGGACGCCAGTGGAGCCGGAGGTGAATATCACATAGGCCAGTTGGTCCGGTTGCAACGACGATGTGACGTCGCTGGAGTCGAGGTCGGCTATGTTCCTCGCATCCACATCCATGAAAATGGTAGTGCCTCCATGTGCGGGCAGGGCGTCTTGATAGCTTGAAGATGACACCAGATAGTTGGCCTGAGCGACTTCCAGAATGGCCCTGATGCGTTCTTGTGGATAGGAAGGATCGAGCGGGACATAGGCTGCGCCCAGCTTCCAGAGTCCGATGATAGTGGCTGGCAGGTCGACGTTGCGTTCAAGCAGCAGTGCTACGATGTCGCCGCGTTGAACACCTTTGCCCGAGAAGTACCGTGCCAGCTGATTGGCTCGTCGATTCAACTGCGTGTAGTTGTAGGTAACCTCTTCCGAATGACAAGCTGGCTTGTCCGGGTGGTTGGCGACCTGAGCGTGAAATTCCGACAAAAAACCCTGCCCGAAAGGCCAGTCACGTGACGTGCTATTCCAACTGGCGATTTTGTCCAGTTCATCCTGGCTCGCGCTTACCAACTCATTGATATTGATGCTGTCCTGCTTTTCGGTAAGCATTTGGATACTGTCTTTGAAACTTGCAACGAATGCATCAATGGTTTCCTGCTGAAATAACGCAACAGGGTACTCGAAACCCGCTTCGATGCCCTGGGTTTTCCTTTTGAACCAGACGTCCAGGTCCGTTTCCACCCCGGTACGGTCCAGATTTATCTGGGATCGCTCGATACCATCCATCTGGTCCAGACGGTTACGGACATCCTGATAGTTGAACAACGTCTGGGCGATGGGGTTCCTCGAGGAGTCGCGCGGAGGATTGATCTCCCGCACAAGTGTTCCAAAGGGGATATCCTGATGATCCATGGCCCCCAGAACCGTTTCCTTGACATGTTGAACCAGGTCGCCAAATGACTGGTCCTTTGTCAGTTTGAAGCGACACACCAGAACGTTGATCAGCGGTCCCATCAGGCCGCTCAATTCTTCCTGATGTCTGGCGTACACAGGCACGTTGACAATCAAGTCTGATTGACGGCTGAAGCGATGAAGCATCAGGACGTACAAAGCCATTAACACCATAAAGAACGTGGTCTGATGACGCACCGCAAGGGCTTCCAGCGCGTCGACGGCATTTTGGCTGATATGGAATTTTACGCCTTTCGAGCGGTTAGGCTGAACGTAGGGTCGCTCAAAATCGAGTGGCAGGCTCAGAACCGGCAACTCACCACCCAAAGTCTCCTTCCAATACGTTAAGTGGGTATCCAGTGCTTTGCTATTCAGCCATTCCTGTTGCCAGAACGCGTAGTCCTGGAACTGCACGGGCAGGGGTGCCAGCGGGTTCCCCAGCCCCTTGGAATAGGCGTTGTAGAGCGTACACATTTCTTTCAGTAACAAGTCGAATGACCAGCCATCAAACACCAGGTGATGAATCAGCAGGAAAAGTATGTGGTCATCGTCGTCGGCCCGGATTAAGCGCGCTTTAAAGAGGGGCTCGGATTCAACATCAAAGCCGGTCGCGACGTCGGCCCGAAGTGCGGATTCCAGAGAGTCGATATCGTTTATCCCATAATCCGCCAGTGGTCGCGGCGTCAGGCTGATTGACCGTGAATCATCAACCGAGATCTGTACTTGCCCATCGGTATTAACAAAGTTCGCACGCAAGATGTCGTGGCGTTTCAGGATGGTCCCCAGGGCTTTCTCCAGGGCCGGAATATCCAGGCAACCCTGAAAGCGGAACACGGCCGGCAAATTGAAAGCAAACGATTCCGGCGCAATTTTTTCGTACAGGTACCAGACCTGCTGCTGTGGCGTTGCATAAACCGTTGCATCCTTTGGTCTGGGCGGAATCGTTGGTGAACGTTTCTCGCTTTCCGTTGATCGCTTGATCAGTTCGGCCATTGTGCGAACAGTGGGTGCCTCAAACAGCTTACCCAGGCCGAGGGTAATGCCATACTGGCTTTTTATCTGTGCCAGCATCTGGGTCCCAAGGAGAGAATGCCCCCCCATATCAAAGAAATTGGCCGTGACACTGACCTTTGATACGCCGAGAACGTCGGACCAGAGTTGACTCAGCTCCGACTCCAGGCGGGTCTCCGGCGCGACGTAGTCCGGGCCGGCGGTTGCTGTCAGGTCAGGTGCAGGCAGGGTTTTTCGGTCAACCTTGCCGCTTGAGACCAGCGGCAGGGTGGGCAGTTGAACAAAGTGTTGGGGCATCATGTAATCGGGCAGGGTTTGCCCGATATGTGCTTTCAACTTGGGTAACCAGTCCGTTATGTCCGTATTGGCTACGATATAGGCAACCAGTCTCTGGTCCTTTTCACGGTCTTCCCTGGCCAATACGGCACACTGCGTAACGCCCGGGTAACCCAGTATGGTGGATTCGATTTCCCCCAGTTCAATACGCAAGCCCCTGACCTTGACCTGGAAATCATTCCGGCCGATGTATTCCAGTACGCCATCCGGCCGCATTTTTACCAGATCCCCTGTGTGGTAGGCCTTGAAGGGCTCTTCTGAAAAAGGGTCATCCACAAACCTTTCAGCGGTGAGTTCAGGGCGATTGATATAGCCGCGTGCAACCTGGACACCGCCAATTAACAGCTCACCTACCAGCCCGGGAGGTACCAGGTTGAGTTGGCTGTCTACGACATAGAGCCGGGTATTCGGCAGGGCCTTTCCTATGGGAACCGTATGATCAGACGTTTCCTGGCCACAGAGCCAGCTGCTGGCATGAACGGCAGCTTCCGTTGGGCCATACAGATTCCAGCATTCCGCTTCCGGAAAGGCTTCTTTAAACCGGCTTTCCAGTTCGGTACTGACAGCTTCACCCGTAAGCAGAAAACGGCGGATGCTGGGGCACTGAGTTTGCTCGCACGCATCCAGGAACAAATAGGCCAGGGATGGAACAAAATGGATGTGTGAAATTTGATGCTGGTTAATAAGACCAACCAGGTAATCCGGGTCTTTATGTCCACCGGGCCGGGCTATAACGAGCCGACTGCCTGTCATTAATGGCAAAAACAGCTCACAGAGTGAGACATCGAAGGTATAGGGCGTTTTCAGCACGACCGAGTCGGTATGATCGAGGGGGAACGTCTCCAGCATCCACAGCATGTGATTGCAGATGGACCGGTGTTCCAGCATGACCCCCTTGGGTTGACCGGTGGAGCCGGAGGTATATATCACATAGGCGAGCTGCTCCGGCGAACAGCTAAGGCTTGGTCGTGTACGACTGTATTGGCTGAGGTCCGGATCATTTCCGTCGATGGAAATGGCTTTGGCATTCTCTGGTATACGATCATGAAGAGCTGACTGAGTCAGTACGAGCCCGGCCTGTACCTCATTAAGGATAAAAGCCAATCGATCGTGTGGGTGTTCAGGGTCCAGAGGAAGGTAGGCACCGCCCGCTTTCAAAATACCATTAATTGCAATCAGCATTTCCGGGGACCGATCCATCAGAATCGGAACAATCGTTTCAGCTCCCACGCCCTGTTCAATCAACCAGTGTGCGAGTCGATTGGCCTGATCGTCCAGTTCGCGGTAGCTCAACTGGCCACCTTCAAATACGAGGGCCGTGCTATCGGGGACCCAATCAACGGTCGCTTCGATCAGGCCATGCAAACTCCTGGTATCCAGATCATAGGATCGATTAACGGTCTCCCACTCTGACTGGTAGAAGTGCAGGTCACTTTCACGTAGGAGGTTGAGCCGTATCAGCTCGAGATCCGGGTTCGTCAGGACACCCTGCATAAGCAGCAACAGCTCGTCCATGCGACGATCCACGGTGTCCGTGTTCCAGAGCTGAAGGTTGTGGGTGCATTCCATGACCGCAGACTGATCCTGCAGGGTGATGTTCAGGTTGAGGTCAAAATTCTCGAAGGCCCGGGGATTGGATTCGAAATGTGCATCCAGCCCTGAAAACCGGAAATCAGATTGATTGGACTGATCCACATTGAACAACACCGAGACCAATGGAGGTTTTGACGGATCACGGGATACCCCCAAAGTCTGCAGTAACGTGCCATAAGTAATGTACTGGTGCTCAAAAGCTTCCAGCATGCACTGTTGAGTTCGCTGAAGAAGCGACTTGAACGAGTCCTGTTCCGAGACGGAGACGTAGAGCGGAATAATGTTGACACAGTGCCCCACAAGGCTGTGTTCTTCTTTTGCCATTTGGCCGGCAAAGGGGATACCGAGAACAATATCCGTACAGCCGGAAATTCGGTTGAGATAGGCGACAAACGCTGCAATCAGCGTCGTGGTGATTGTACTGTTGTTGTGGGCGGACAGGCCCTTGAGGCCTTTCAGCAAGTCAAACGGCAGGTCTTTATCCAGGCGGTAGGCTGCAAAGCTACGATGTAATGGCCGAGGCCTGTCGTAGGGTATGTCCAGGGTCGGAATGCCACTGGAAAAGCGTTCAGTCCAGTAGTTCAGGCTCTGGTCACGTAAGGATCGTGTCTTCTCACTGCGCTCCCACTCGGCGTAATCACTGTATGAGGGAGGTTCGTCGAGTGTCGCAGACATTGTCGGGTCAATTTCGGCTGAATACAGGCTTCCCAGCTCACTGGCCAGGATGTAAAGAGACCAGCCATCACAAACAGAGTGATGCAGTGTCAGCAGCAGTCGAGTGTCGGTTTCTCCGAACCGGATAACATCAAACCTTGCCAGTGGCCCGTCCAGAAGATCGAAAGCTTCCACGACTACCTGGTGTGCCAGCGCCTCAAGTTGTTCCTGTTTCTGCGGCGGTGTCAGTGTTGAATAGTCATGTACCTGAATGGGGGCAGGGCGGTTCTTGTAGACGACCATCTCCCTGCCATCGTTGCTGAAGCAGCCACGGATCGCATGGTGGCGATGCCAAAGCTCGTTCAGTGCCGATATCAATGCCGCCTGATTGACCTCGCCCCGAAGCTTCAAAAACACCGACTCGTTGAACGCTGCGCTGGCATCGTCACCAAATTGTGCTGCCAACCAGACTTCGCGTTGGGACTCGGTGGTCTCGACAGTCCCTTCCAGCTCACCGAACTGGAAGGGATCATGACGGTTAACGTAGTTCCGTACGGCGGTGTTCATGATCGGTTAACCTGTCCATTTTTCAAACTGGCTTTTGTCGGTTTTGGAAGGGACGTACCAGGCGGCCTTACCGGATTCATCTCTTCCCAGACGAGCGCCCTCTACGGGTGGCTTCTGGCCGAGACTGGCGGGGGTTTCAGGCATACTTTTGGTGACCGGGAAAAATTCCATGGCAATCATCTCATCCATGGCTTCCTTGAAGGCAGTAACGATTGCGCTTATATCCTCGTCGCTATGCGCCGTCGTGATAAACATCGGGCGGGCATCCCAGACATGGATGCCTTTCTCTCGGAGGATAATGTAGATCAGTTCCTCAAATGCGATATCCTGCGGAATCTTGATCTTGCACATGGAACCGCAGTGCTCAATTTTTACCGGGGCACCCACCAATTGCGCATAATGATTGATGTCATTAACCATCCGATCCGCACGCTGGTTCAGCTCGGTCTGTATATCGGGTTCATCCATGAGGCGCTGTAATACGGCCACCGTCGCTGCGAGAACCAGAGGGTGCCTTACAAACGTACCGGCAAAATAGGTAACGCCGACTTCGGGCGTTGAATCGTCTCCGAATTGCCATTGGCCACCGTCCAGTGCATCCATGAACCGGGCCTTACCAGCAATAACGCCTATGGGCAATCCACCTCCGACAACCTTTCCGTAAGTGCAGATGTCAGCGTCAATACCGTAGTAGCCTTGGGCGCCCCGTGCATGAATCCTGAAGCCGGTAATCACTTCGTCAAAAATAAGGGCGATCTGCTGTTCACTGCAGAGGCTGCGGGCTTTGTTCAGGAATGCTCTCGGTTGCAAGTCCGGATTGCGGCTCTGGACAGGTTCGACAAGTATCGCGGCGATCTCATCGGCATGATCGCGAATATAATCCAGGGAGGCATCACTGCCGTAATCCAGCACGATCATGTTGCTTGCCGCCGAATCGGGAACCCCGGCAGCTGCTGGCGCGGCATAACCGCGGGAATCCCTGGTGACCACGACATCATCGTGAATGCCGTGATAGTCGTTCTCAAAAATGACGACTTTTTCCTTGGCAGTCACCGTTCTCGCCAGGCGCATTGCCCCAAGAACCGCTTCCGAACCGGTGTTGCAGAAGGCGACGCGTTCATTGCCTGTCACCCGGCAGAAAAGGCGTGAAGCATCGGCAACCAGTGGATGTTGAGGTCCGATCTCATAACCAGCATCCAGTTGCCGCGCAATGGCTTCCTTGATAAATGGGGCGGAATTGCCAAAAAAGTTGCTTCCGAAACCACAGGTGACGTCGATCAGCTTGCCGCCATCAATGTCCCACAGGTAGGGACCCTCGGAACGCTCAACCACGATGGGGTAGATCACTTCCTTAATGACATTGCGGAACCCCGAGACCACCCTCGGATCCGCCAGTTGCTTGCGGTTATCCTGGGCAAACTTTTTGGATTTCGCAAAGCGGGCGTTGTAGCGGTCAGACAACTTTTTGAAGTTTTCCCGCTGGGTTACGGTCATGTCGTTACTGCGTTTTACGTTAATGCGGGTACCCGCACCGAAGGGCTTGAGCGATGTGGTTTTCTGTTCGGGAGCACTGCTTACTGTTTGCCCGGACAATGAAGACAACAGTGCCAACTGGCCCTGCATAAGCTGCATTTGTTGATTCAGAAGGGATTGAATGTCGCCGGTCGATGCCTGATGGCCCGGAGCGCCGGATAAGGTTGCAGTGCTCGCGGACGACGCAGAAAGCAGCGTGGGGTTGGTGTGTTGAGTCGGGGCAGGGGATGATGCCTTTTCAACCGTGGGCGAAGGCATTCCTTCTATGGCGACACCTTCATTGATCAGATAGTCCGTCAGTTTATTCAGGCTCCCGCAGTCATTGAGCAGTTTCCGGAAGGTGATATTGACCTTGAATTTCTTTTTGATCTTGAGCGTTGACTGCGTGAGCAATAACGAGTCCAGCCCCAGCTCAAAGAACGTCGCGTCCCCGTCAGCCTGACTGAGATCGATTCCGGAGATATCGGAGAATAGGGTGCGCAATTGCTCAATGATGGCGTATTTCATGCTGGATCCTGCCGGTATTGGTTGACTGGCTGCAGCGGTGGCGACTTCAACTGGTGCGTCAGTGGGCGTCTCATTTGGCATCAATGCCGTCATCGCTGCCGGCTCGATAACGTGGATTCGATGCTGGAATGGATAACAGGGCATCCGGGGCCTGAGAGCCGGGTTTGGAGCACCACAGGGCCAGTCAATGGTCAGACCGGCTGACCAGGCTTGACCCAAACCCTGACTGAATGACGGCATTTCTCTCTCGGGTTGACCTGCCTCTGGCAGCAGTGGAATCAGTGCAAGGTCGGATTTTTCGTCCAGATTCTGCATCACCATGCCGCAGACGGTGCTCCGCGGGCCACACTCAAGCACCATCAGGTTTTTTAAGGCGCCAATCGTTTTGACGCCTGCATGAAACTGCACCGGCTGGCGAATCTGATTAGCCCAATAGCGGATGTCTGTCGCCTGCTGGTCGGTGATCCAGTCGCCTGTGACACACGAGATGAATTTTATGCCGGGCGGATTGAGGGTTACATCGGACAGCGCGTCCGCGAAGGCCGAGGAAGCCGCATCCATGGACGGTGAATGGAACGCGTGGGACGTGTTTAGTCGCTGGAATTTGATACCTTGCTGTTCGAGCGTTGCACAGGTGGCCTCGATGGCGTCGTGCTGCCCGGAAAGGGTGCAGCTGTCACCGGTGTTTTCGGCTGCAATTACGACGCCATTATCCAACATAGGCGACACCTGGTCGCGGCTGGCGCGAACCGCCACCATGGCGCCTGATGGTTGTGCCTGCATGACGTCACCGCGCGTCATGATCACGCGGATCGCTGTGGGCAGATCGAAGACCCCGGCAACAGTGGCGGCGACGAGTTCCCCGATGCTGTGGCCAATGGCCGCTTGAGGACTGACGCCCAGACTTTTCAATACGGCGGCCAGGGAGTATCCCATGCAGAAGAGACTGATCTGGGTCTTCCCGGTATCTTTCAGTGGGTCTCCGGAATCAAACATCAGGGATTTTATATCCAGGGAATACTGTGCCAGCAGGATTTCGGCACAGTCATCCATGGCCTGCCTGAATGCCGGAACGTCGTACAGAGCCTTGCCCATGCCGGTGACTTGGCTTCCCTGGCCGGGAAAGGCAAAGACAACCGATGGTGATTTCAGGGCTGCTTCGACGTCTTCAGCATTTTCAATGCTTGCCATCAATTCTTCCGTGGTCACAGACTGAGGCAGCGTTTGTCGGTGACTGAAAGACCGGCGACATCGGATAAGGGCGGTGGCAAGGTCGGCTCTGTCCATGCCACTGTCTGTCTCTTCGATCAGTGAGCGATAGGACGTCAGAGTTTCGGCCAGTGCCTTACCTGACTGAGCACTGAAACACAGAGGCACCCACCGGGGGGGCAGCGTTCGCGCCGGCTGCATCCCCGTGTCTACTCCCTTGAGAATCGCATGGGCATTTGTTCCGCCAATGCCGAATGAACTGACGCCGGCGATTCGCTGCGTTCTGGGGGCGGCCCAATCGCAGGTGGTGTTGGCGATCACAAAGGGGGTTTTATCGAGGTTCAGCTCGGGGTTGGGCGACTCAAAATTGATGGATTGCGGTATTTTTCCGCGATCAATGGCCAGCGCACACTTTATAAGACCAATGACGCCCGCGCCGGCCGTAAGGTGCCCGAAATTGCTTTTCACGGAGCCCAGTTTGCAAAACTGGGTGGCACTTGTATGGTCGGCAAAGGCTGCGCTCAGTGCGGATACCTCAATCGGGTCGCCGATCGGTGTCGCAGTGCCATGAGCTTCTACATAGCCAATGGCGCTGGCGTTGACTTTTGAATCCTTCAGCGCCGCCTGGATGACGGATTTTTGCCCCTGCACGCTGGGGGCTGAGAAACTGCCTTTTTCCGCGCCATCATTATTGACGGCAATACCGCTGATAGCGGCGTAAATATAATCCTGATCTTTCCGGGCTTCGTCCAGGCGCTTGAGAACAATCAGACCGCCGCCATCGCTGAACACCGTTCCCGAGCTGTCCTTGTCAAAAGGCCGGGTGTGGCCATCACGAGTATAGATGCTGCCTTCCTGATGGGTGTGCGGTTGTTGCTGGGGAAAGGTCAACGATGCCCCGCCGGCGATCGCAATGTCACAGCGACCGTGACGGATGGCTTCGACGGCTTCGGCAACCGCAACCAGAGAGGTTGAACAGGCGGTGTGAATACTCAGTGCCGGGCCGACAAGGTTCAGTTTATGGGCCAGTCGTGTGGCGGCGTAATCTTTTTCATTGGCGACCATGGCCTGCAGGGGACCATAGTCCTCAAGTTTTTCCTCGTTCCTGAGAACATTGTTCAGATAGTAAGTATTGTTGCCGACGCCGCAATAGACGCCAATTCGTCCGGCGAACTGTTCCGGGTCATACCCTGCGTTCTCCAACGCATGCCAGCCAAGCTCCAACAACAGACGTTGTTGCGGATCAATAAATTCCGCCTCAATCGGGCTGATACCAAACAGGCGGTCGTCAAAGCCCAGCGGGTCGTTTAACACGCCGCGGGCATTGACGACGTTATCCTCACTGTCCGGAGGAGCGAAAAAGGTAATACTCTCCTTTGCATCCACGAGGTTCTGCCAGAACGTGTCGAGTGACTCGGCGCCGGGAACACGAACGGCCATGCCAATAATCGCTACATCCCGGGGGAGCCGGTGTCCAGGCTGGCGTCAGGTTGACCCGCTTGATTGGGTGTCCGCACAGCGTGTCGGGACAGGGCGTAATCAAGAAACTGTCCGACAGTGCGATACTGGAACAGGGAATAGACCGGAACGGCCAGTCCTTGTTGTTCGTAAAGTGTGGCTGCAATTCGGTTGGCTGCCAGCGAATCCATGCCCTGATCCTGCAGGTTGTCATCGGTGGTCAGGTCCGGTTTGTTCAACTGGGCCTGTATGATCGACAGTAAGCTCTCGGCACTAACACCCCTGTCAGCCGAGGTAAGGATGGTTGGGCTGTCGAGTGCCTCAACCATTGATTTTCGGTCAATCTTGCCAGAGGGTGTCTTCCTGAGCTCGTTAAGCCAATGATATTGGGCGGGGATCATGTAGGCAGGGACCGACTTGCCCAATGCCTGCTTGAGCAATGCCTCCGTATTGGCTGAACCGTGCACGCCAGTCACGAATGCCACCAGCTTCTTCTGGCCCTGGATTTCCTGAACGGCTACGGCTGCCTCTTCGACCAGACCGGTATCCAATAGCCTGGCTTCCACCTCGCTGAGCTCGACACGGTAGCCATTGATCTTTACCTGATTGTCGATCCGCCCCCGGTAGAGCAGTTCGCCATCGTCGTTAAGACTGACCAGGTCCCCTGTCCTGTATGCTCTTTTGGGTCTACTGAAACCCGGCCCGGTCAACGTGACAAAGCGTTGTTCCGTCTGCTCCGGGCTGTTGATATAGCCGTGAGCCAAGACTGGCCCGGCAATGTAAAGTTCACCCAACTCTCCCGCGCTGACCGGCTGTTTTTGCTCATCAAGGATCAACAGTTCTGCGTGGTCGATGGCTTTTCCGATCGGAGGCAGGGCAGGCCACTCATCAGCAGGCCAATGTAACTGCTGTTCACTCACTACGTGGGTTTCGCACGGGCCATACTGATTGTATAGGGAGGCGTTTTCCATGGCATTGAAAGCGGTACGCAATTCCCGACTGACCACCAGTTGTTCACCTGCCGTGATAATTTCTTTCAGAGTCGCGGGATAGCGCTTAAGCCGGTTTGCCCACATGATCAGTTGCAGTAGGGCAATGTACGGGAGAAAGATGCGTTCTATCCGGTGTTCATCGATGAATTCGAGCAAGCGGTGAAAGTCCTGCTTGGTCTCACTGTCAATCAGGTACAGGGTTCCCCCCTGAGTCAGGGTGGAAAAAATTTCCTGAAAAGAAACATCAAAACTCAAGGAGGAGAATTGCAGGGTGCGGTAGTGTGTCCCAATGTCGTAATGACTGTTTTGCCAGTGAATCAGGTTATCGAGCGTGCCGTGATTCATTAACACTCCTTTCGGAACACCGGTGGAGCCCGAGGTGTAGATCACATAGGCGTTGCTCTCGGGCGTGACGGGGCAATGTTCCGGAGATTCTTCCGGAGAAGGTAGCGACGTGTCCGCAAACGAAACCTGACGGAGGTCGAGTTGAAGTCCTATCGGCGACCGAAACTCGTCATTGTCAGTGATGGTCAGGGGGACGTTCGCGTGGCTGACCATGTAGCTGAGACGATCCTCAGGATAGAGTGGGTCGAGCGGTAAATAGGCGCAGCCGTAACGAAGCGTTGCAATCATGGCGACAATTGCCAACATCCGGTCCTTGGCGTGAATTGCGACTGGCGTGCCACGTTCAATTCCCAGTTCGGCCAGTCGGGTCTGCAGGATCCGTGCGTCCCGATCGAGTTCCTGGTAGGTCATCGTTTTATTGCGTGACCATAGCGCGATAGTTGCCGGGTAGGTGAAAACGGCAGTTTGGAACTCTTCG
Organism: Marinobacter sp. NP-4(2019); assembly: GCF_003994855.1. Classification (NCBI taxonomy): domain Bacteria; kingdom Pseudomonadati; phylum Pseudomonadota; class Gammaproteobacteria; order Pseudomonadales; family Marinobacteraceae; genus Marinobacter; species Marinobacter sp. NP-4(2019). The sequence goes on along the minus strand of NZ_CP034142.1, from coordinate 2,515,628 downwards.
AGGAAGCTTGGCTGGCCGGCGGAAGACTTTCTGACATTCATCTCTTTGCCATCCTTGATAGAGACTCATACAGAGGATTCGGCAGGGACTTTCACCGTACCCATCAGCTGTCATGTTACAGAGTGCTAACCAAGTGTTACATCATGTAAATTAGCATAGCGGAAAACGTTGTGCTAGGAAGTTGTGATGCCGTTGATGGAGCAATCTGTCGGGCTTGAGGCTTAGTCTTTTCGGGGATAAAAACTACATGTAACAAGCCCAATCTGTGTTTGCAGAACCAGACAGGGAAGGGGGGCGGGTATCCCATCTAAATGGGCTGTCAGGCCGCCCTGATTGGTGTTATTCAATCGTATTTCCAGAAGGTCAATGTAACGCCCAACCAGAACCGAAATGGCTTTCACGACCGACTCTTTAACGCTGAAGGCAACACCGACAGAAGGCAGCGCCGGGTAAAGCGAGTGTAGAAGCGCCTGTTCATGGGGAAGCATAATCTGGCCGGTCAGATCTTCGGTAACCTGATATGGGTTCTCTATCAAGTCGAGGCCAAGTCCTTGTAGTTCACTATCGAAGCCGATTACCGCAGCACCGTGGGTGTGGTCGTGTGTAATCGAGCCAACGACTGACTCGGGCCAGATCGGGTTTCCGAGGGGACCTCGTGGTACGCAGGTCGGGGTAATTCCGGCACGGTTCAGAGCAACGCGGGCCAAGTGTCGGCCGGAGCAGAATTCCCTTTGCCGCTTGGGGACCGCGTATCGGATTACTTGTCTTTCTTCTTCGTAGCTGGAGACGGATTCGGTCAGCATGCCTGCTGCCAGATATATCGGTGTCTGGGTAAACTGACGCAGGCGTCGCTCAATGGCTTCAAGTTGCAGGTGGTTTTGGGGCATGGGTCTGTAGCACCGGATGCAAATGCGGCTGGGTTGCGCACATTGTTTGAGTTCCCCTGAGCGTCCCCTACACTGAAAAACAATGGATTGTAAAGGATACTGAGACTTGAAAACTCTACGGCGATGGATTGGGGGAATCAAGCGAAGGCTGAGCGGTCTGTTGGAAGTGAAAGCGGGTATCATGCTATCCCAGCCGGTATTGCCTGAGTCTTCTGTTGCATCTGGCCAAGGGTTAACCGAGCCGGAGCTCCGCCATATTGTTCGTTACCGGGCCGATTTGGCGTGCTCGGAGCCGGAGTTTGAGCGCAGGACCAGGCGAGGGAACCGTCTTTATGAGCTATCGGCTGAAGGGCAGTGGCTCTGTTACGGCTGGGTGGCGGAAGCGGGCACGCGAATTGGTGTGTTGCACAACCTTCAACTGACGGTACCTGAACGGGCGTTCTATATCTGGGATTGCGCAACCGATCCTGCCGTCCGGGGGCGGGGGTATTTTCGAACTTTGTTAAAGGAAATTGTGAACGCCCATTATCCAGTCTCGACCCTGGCACTGGTCGCTGTGGATACCGGTAATCATGCTTCCAGAAAAGCCTTGGCAAACGCCGGTTTCAGGCCAGTCTTTACCTATTACAGTGTCCGGTTTCTTGGTTTCGTGCCATTCAGCTTTGCGTTAAAAGACGGAAAAATAACCGCTGCGCAGCCTCAATTTGACGGGCTGAGGCACGGCAAGGCGGTCGTTAGGGGTTCCGTTCACTCCTGACTGAAGCCTGATGTTCATGGTGATGGGAGTGGTGCTTGCAGCTTTTTCACCCATGGCATATTGTTAATTTGATACTGAGAGCTCAACAAACAGCAGGATTAATCTGATGCCAGGATAGCATCAGATTGTTATGGATCGTTGATTAAGGACGTCACGATGAGCTTATTTGATCTTTCCGGTCCGGAAGGTATTGAAACTATTCCTTTCCCTGTCGAGAAGGACGGACTGGCGCCGTATATTCTTCACCGCAAGCCAGTGCTATTGGAGGGGATCAGGGAAGCCCTGCCGTTCACCCGAAACTGGAACTACGAATTCTTCAGGCAAGCATTGAAATCGATTCGTATCCAACGAAAATCCGAAGATGGTATCTACCATTATCTGGGGTTTGAACGTATTCCGATCTCGGATTTCAACGAGGTAATGGAAACCACACACGATGGCTATGCGCTTGAACCTCTCCGGGGGCGCGGCGTCTCTGAGGATCTGCCACCGGATATTTCTGTAGATTTACCTGCTTTTGTGCCCGAATCGGGGTTCAGGGTATCCAACCTGTACATTGGGCCAGGGCAAAACAAATCGCTGCTGCATTACGATGAGACACACAGCCTGTTGATGATGCTGGAGGGCAGAAAACGGTTTATTCTGTTTTCACCGGATCAAAGTAGTTATATGTACCCCTATAGCCCGTTCAGCTTACGGGCGCTACTGGAGAATCGCGTTGTTGACAGTCGGGTCGACTGTGAAAGTCCTGATTTCTCACGCCACCCCAAGCTACAAATGGCAAAAGGTCTGACCGGTTGGCTGGAAGAGGGGCAGGCATTGTTTATCCCTGCTGGAACCTGGCACTTCATAGAAGCCGAAGGCCGTAATGTATCTGTCAATTATTTCTGGCTTCAGAACCGTTTCAGAGACTGGATGCAGCAACCTTTGCTGAACTTCTGGCTCAAGCGGCGGGCAATCGATGTATTGGATCAGCTTCGAAAAGTGAAACACAAGTTATCAACGGCATAGAACGACGTGTTCACTATCCGGCCACCGGTCTGCAGGTGGCATCTGAGCTGTCGGACCTCAGTTCCAAACTGTTTGTCAACGAAGCATGGAAACAGGAACGTTTAATATTGTGGAACTAAGAGTCGTCAGAACGCAGGAGGAATTCAGTCGAATAAGATCAGAGTGGGATGGGTTGCTGCAAAAATTTGATCCCGTTCCTTTACCGATGACATACGGTTGGCTTCGATCCTGGTGGGACGCCTTTGCACATGATTCCAGAATGGAGTTCAGGTGCTTGTATCGGGCTGGCACACTCATTGGGATCGCCCCTTTATTGAGAACCCGGGAGCTCTACAGGGGAATTCCGGTTACGATTCTCAAACTCGCCGCGAACGGTCACAGTCCATATTCCTCCGTTATGGTTGACCCCTCTATTGAGGGTCATGAACGAGCGCAGATGTTCTCTGCACTGACACAGGTTGAAGCCACCGAAGTCGGGCTGTTCTTTAAAATACCCCAAGGAGGAGATCTGAGGCGCTTCCTGCTGGATCGTACCCGGGGCGGCTATGAGCAGGTTGGTGAGAAACCGGGTTTATCAACGCCTGTGATACACATAGACAATACCTGGGACGAGTTTTATAAGGCCAGGCCTAAAAAGCTGAAAAGGAGCCTTAAACATAAACTCAACCGTTTTGAAAAAAATACAGATTTTTCGATAAGTGTCGAGAATGTTGCGCGCCCCGACCAACCAATCGTAGAAGAGATCGTAGAAATCTCTGCCAGTAGCTGGAAGTCCAGAATTGGAAATGACCTGGGTTCCAACCAAAGAAGTCGCCGTTTTTTGCAGAATCTCATTGAATCCTTTGGTGAGTCAGGTGCGCTGAGTGCCTGGATTATTCGACATAAAAAACAGCCGGTTGCCTATGAACTACACGTCACTTGTGATGGTATTGTCTATCCAATTCGCGCAGATTATGACATGTCGTTCAAGGCCTATTCCCCAGGATCCATTCTCGAATATACGACTCTGAAGCACCTTTTTGAAAGTTGTTCTGCGCGACAGTACTACACCTGTGCGGATGATTATTGGTACCTGAGCAACTGGACATCCGATTACCAGGAAATCTGTACCATCGAAATCTTCGGAAATTGTCGAAAACTACGCTTCTTGTATTGGATGGAATATCGTTTGATACCAGTGTTAAAACGTTTTCTCAGAAAAAACAGTCATGGATTACGTCATGCGCAATTGATTGAAGGGAAGTCGAATCAATGAGGACTCTGGTTATTGTCAGTCAGGACAAGTCTGATATTTTTTTTGCAAACCAACTTGCCAAAGCACTCAATGTGGTCGGCATTGTTGTTGAAAATCAGGCCCCCCCAGAGATCGTTCCTCTCTGTTCCGAAAGTCACTGAAATATCTGGCAACTCCCGGTTTATTCCTCCGAAAAGTGATGGAAGTCCTCGACCGGACCTTTGTTGAGCGCTTTCAGGATTACAATAGGCCTGAGAACGCCCTTGATTTTGGAGAGGAGGGGCGCGCCTTAATAGAGGGACGTGGGGTTGAGGTTATGCGTACTCAAGGGGTTAACGCTATTAACAGCCCCGAGTACACATCCTGGATTCAGGATTTAAAGCCGGATGTTATCGCGGTTTGTGGTGCGTCTATTCTCCGAAACGAATTGCTGTCGATTCCGACACACGGCGTTCTCAACCTGCATGGGGGCCTTTCGCAATTCTACCGTGGGTTATTTACGACTGACTGGGCCATCCATAACGGGGTGCCGGAGTACATCGGAGCCACCGTACATTTTGTATCGGAAGGTGTGGACGATGGCGATGTTGTGTATCAGGGCAGACCGGAAATCGCGGCCGAAGATAACCCAAACACTCTTTACGAGAAAGTCGTAAGACTGGGTGTGCAGATGATGATTCGGGCTATTAAGGACATTGAGCAGTCCAGGTGTCAGCGAACAAGGTTGGAGTCAAAAGGTTGGCTGTATCTGCATGACATGTTTGATGTCAATGCGAAGCGTGCAACCTGGCGGCAAGTCAGAAAGGGGGTGATCTCCGACTATCTGTCTGATAAAGATGCGAGAGATCGGTTGGTGAATGAGTCACTCATAAACGATTTTTGCAAACGGTCGGAAGAGATCCTCACCTAGGCTTTTGTTTGTGGCGGCTCATTCAACGCTGGAAAGAAAGCGATCAAAGACGGATCTTTGTTGTTCGCAATCGGGGGCATTGAGTCCTCCACAGCGGCCTGCAAGTACCCATAGTGCGCCTCGGGCGTCACCGGTGATTTTGTTTAATGCACCTGCAACCTTGGCTTCTAACTTTGAGTCGGTGAGGGTGTCTCCAACTTCATACCAGGACCACAGGATAACCTGAGAGTTATCACTCAGATGTTGAATGATGGTTTCATTGACCCTTTTCGGAGCCGTTGTGTAACCGTTCCCCAGTTCTCGCTTCAACGTTGATACCAGTTGCCACTCCCGCTGGTTGTATAATTTGTTACCAAAATAGATAAGCTCCTTGTCCTGGGTTTGGCGGCGGTAACCCGTTATGTGCAACTGGACCTGTTGCAAATCGTCGGATACGTACACGCCACTGAGTTCAAAATCAGCGCGTTCGTATTCCGGTTGCCAGATATTTGCGTGCCTTAGAGGTCCTCTCCATCCTGAATCCGGCTCAACCAACTTCGGGTTCCATGACTCGGACAGGCGTTTGGTTTTGGCATCGACCGCCATTGGTATGAGTGGCGGCCATAGAATCAATAGTGAAGCGATGAGAGCCCATGCCGGCGAGTTATCGCCGGGCGCTGACGGTTTCGGCAGCCTTGTGTTTTCTTCCTTGTTACGAGAATGATTGTCCAGCTTCGTAGAAATGAAAAAAAGCGGGATCAGTGTGAAGATAATAAAGATAACCCAACCGAAAGCTTCATGGTTTTCGATGAGGGAGGTTTCCATGTTTGTGTAATGACCTGCTGCAATAACACCGAAGACGCGCAGCCAGTTAGCCAACATGGAAAGCAGACCCGCGATAATGACAAGCAACAGGGTCAGACGCTGTGAACGATAGTACAGTTGCCCGTAGAAGGTGGCGAGAAAAAGTCCAACCATCAGGTAGCGGACCCCGCTGCATCCGCCGGCTACATAGAAGGTTCCCACGTCGAGAACAATAAAAAATTCCTTTATTGTGGCCTGTATATCCACAAACTGAAGAAGGATATCGTTAACGAAAACAGTGATATGTTGAAGCAGGGGGGAAAGGTCATCCCAAATCGGAGCGGCATACAGCAATAACATGATTGGGCCGCCGGCGGTCTTCAGGAAAGCTCGTCCCCATATTGCGCAGCCCCACAAAACAAGGAGTACGGGGACAAGTATGAGGCGGACAAATCTTACATCAGCCGCCTGAGCAAGTAGCAATACGACACTGCCGGCGGCCAGTAGAATCAGTGCCAGGGGGGATCCCTGGATGGTGAGTGTCGCCAGCCTCTGTCTCCGGACATACAGTAGAAACAGGGCGCCCGCCAGCACCAGATAACCATGGCTGTAGATGATAGAGTCGTGCCAGAGGAGCACAAAGTCTCGCCATTCAGCCCATAAACCGAAGGTCAGCAAGGGAATCGAGAGCAACCAGAAATATTGGCCGGTTAATCTGGAGACGGAGCCCATAACGTCCTTTTATTCAAGTGCCTGTGGTGGCTACAGCAGTTTAGCACTCCAGAAACTAACCTTGACCACCAAATTTTTCCAGAACTCTTTTCGCTTCGGGATTTTTGCCAACGGCACGGTAGGCCTCTGCAAGATGTAACGCTATTTCTTCCGAATCAGGCTGAAGTTCATGGGCTCTTTCAAGAATAGCGATACTCTCCTGATGCTTGCCCTGCTGTAGCATGATCCAGCCGTAAGTGTCGGCTATAGAGGCGTTATCGGGATTCAGTTCGTAGGCTTTCTGAGCCAGGGGTAAGGCTCTTCCGTCTCCGGTCTGGTAATAGAGCCACGCCAGGTTGTTCAGTGCGATTGCGTTATCGGGCATCACATCAAGCAACTTCTCGTAATTCAATCTCGCGCTTTCCTGTTCGCCTTGGGACTGCTGGAGGATCGCCATATCGAGAAGTAACGGAGCGCTGTCCGGATAGGTATCACTGATCGATTCAAGAAATGAGAGCGCTTCGTCCTTCTGGCCGGATCGCTGCAAATTTTTTGAGTATCTGTCTGCAATCTCGGCACTGGGGAGTTTGTCGAGGGCAAGCCGGTATAGTTCGGCTGCCTGACTGTAATCGCCCTGTTGCTCAAAATACAGCCCTTCCACTGTGTACGGTCTGCTGGAGTCAGGGTGTGTTTGCTTGGCATCCTGAAGGAGTTTTCGCGCTTTTTGAGGCTCACCGTCCGCAAAAGCTGCAGCTGCGGACTGGAGTGTAATGCCCTCATGTTCAGGGAATAAAGCGAGCCCCCGTTGAAGGACGATGTCTGACTGAGTTTTTTTATCATTCTGCCGCAGTCGATCTGCTACCGCATGATAGATGTCGGCGACAAGCGGTTCGACCCGGGCAGGCGTGTTCTCTTCGGTACGTTCCAATAACGTGGCAGTGAGTTCGTCGGCTTCCTGATTGTTACCTTCGATCAGCGCGGCTTCAAGCAATAAAAGTTTGGGCCCCGTCGCGTCAGGCTGCTCTTTGAGAATCTTGCGCATATAAGCGCGGGTCTTTGTCGGCCCGGAGATCTCGGCAAGGCCTTTCAGAGCCTGGTGGCTGTTGGGAGCGAGACTCACGGCATTACGGAAGTGTGTTTCAGCCTGTTCGAGGTTCTGCTGGCTTGCAGCGAGATTGCCCAGGGCCATTTCCGGGGCAGGCTGATCGGGCGCTATGCTCTGCGCTTTCTGGAAGTAGGTTCTGGCCTCATCCGGGTTTCCGGTCCTGGCGGCGATATTGCCGCGGGCAATCAGGGCGGTCGGGTTATCGGGTCTGGACTTGATCCATGCCTCTGCCGTTGCAAGCGCTCCGTCGGTGTCTCCTGACGCAATGTGCGCCTCTATAGTGACGAGCTGTGCCTGGTCGTGAAAGTCCGAGTTTTCAGGAATCCGGGCGGCCTCGCTTATGGCTTTTTCAAATTGTCTGCGTTGGATAAGAAAGCCCGCAAAGCGCAGACGGAGTTCATGGTTGTCGGGCGCAAGAGATAAGGCCGTTTCTATCAGGGGCTCCCCGGTCTCCAGATCTCCCGTGGATAGTGAGGCAATGCCCAGCAGAGCAAGGGTTTCCGGATCGGTATCTTTATTAGAGAGCTGTTCCAGGATGGCCCGCGCTTCCTCCGGATCCTTCAATTGAATACGAGCGGCGGCAAGCAGTTTACTGGCCGCTTCCGAGTAGCCCATCTCGGCAATGGGCCGAAGTAGTCGTTCGGCCTCTTCAACTCTGCCCTGGCGGAAGCGAATCATACCGAGCATCAGGGTACTTTGTTCGTGATTGGGGGCATGCTCAAGCGCTTCCTCAAGATAATTGGCGGCGGAATCCAGGTCGCCCTGACCAAAGGCGTCGCGGGCAGCGGCAATATTGCTCTTTATAGTGCCGGGGCCGGATTTTGCGAGTATCTCCTCGTAGACAAACGCTTCTGCGGATTTGCCTTGTGCCCGCAATACCTGAATAAGAGCGGATATGGTTTCGTACTTGCGGAGGGTCATGATGTCGTATTGTCCGATGTCCTCCAGGGCACGAACATACGCCTCTTCTGCGATCTGCCATTGTTCTTCCTGATGGGCCAACTGCGCTTTCCATAGCCAGAGTTCGGCATTTTCGCCGTTAACCTGTTCGGCATCCGCGATATAACCTTGCGCCGCTTCTCTGTCGCCTGCGGCGTAAGCGACCCGGGAGAGGCCAACTAGGGGCAGGGCCTCGTTGCTATTGATTGAACGGGCATGTTCGTATGCCTGGCGGGCTTCGTCCAGACGGTTGGCAGAGAGTAAAACTCGCCCCTTCAGCAGGCTGGCTTCAATCTCCAGTGTCCGGTCCTGCGTGGATATCTCGGTGAGGTTGGCCAGGGCCTCATCGAAATTGCCCCGCATCAGGTTAGCCTCTGCACGAATCAGCCGTGCCTGGTTCTGGGCTGAATGGTCCAATGACGCCTCGGAAATACCCTCCATGAGCCGGTCAAGCTGGCGCTCAGCGTTGATCGCGTCACCCGCTTTCAGCAGATTGTTAATGATAACGAAATAGGGTTCCGGTTTATTCGGCTGAAGATCAATGGCACTCCGGGCCTCGAGAGTACTGGCTTTCAGTTCGCCCTGGCGCTGAAAAAAACGGGACTGATCCAGATGGCTTAGATACTGGATCTCTTCCTGGCTCATCTCATTGTCGTTGCCGCAACCGGAGAGCCCTAAGGCGACGACTGTCAAGAGAAGGATAGCGCGTACGGTAATAACTGCTTTCATGCCCTGTTCCTTTTCCTTGGGTTCTGTCCTGGTGTCCTTGCCTGTGTGTCAGGCTCCCGAGGCCGGCTGAGGGGCCTCTATGCGATATTTGTCCGTCAGGTTATACAGCGTAGGACGTGTGACACCCAGCAACCTGGATGCCTGGGCCATATTAAAGTTACAACTCTGAAGTGCCTGTAGAATGGCCTGTCGTTCAGCGGTTTCACGGACCTGTCGCAGATTGAGCTGGCTGTCTTCTGCTCCTGAATCCTGCTTCAGTTCAAGGTCCAGGGCGGTCACCCGTTTGCCATCCGCCATGATGGTGGCACGCTTCACCTTGTTGATCATTTCACGAACGTTGCCCGGCCATTGGTACGTACTGATGGCGCAGATGGCATCTTCCGTGAAAGAAAGGTTGGGGCGATCCATCTGCCTGCCGAGACTCTTCAACAGGGACTGGGCAATGACCAGGGCATCGCCGTCCCGATCCCTTAGCGCAGGTACATCCAGGGTAATTTCACTGATCCGGTAGTAGAGGTCTTCACGGAATTCACCCTGCTCAATGAGTTGGCGAACATCCTGATGGGTGGCGCAGACAACCCGGACATCAACGGGAACAGGCTTGAGAGAACCCACGCGATCGACGACGCGTTCCTGCAGGAATCTGAGGAGCTTGGCCTGGAGTGACATCGGCATGTCGCCAATTTCATCCAGAAACAGAGTGCCACCATTGGCATTTTCGATCTTGCCTTTCTTGCTTTGGGTGGCACCGGTGAACGACCCCTTCTCGAACCCGAACAGTTCGCTTTCCAGAAGGTTTTCGGGAATGGCAGCGCAATTGATGGCCACAAAGGGTTTGGCGCTCCTGTGCCCCAGATCATGGAGCGCGCGGGCCAGTAATTCCTTGCCGGTACCGGTCTCACCGGTAATCAGCGTGGTCACGTCAGTGGGGGCAACTTTCTCCAGGGTCCTGCAGATAGCCAGCATTTGGGGGCTGGCGGCCACAATTCCTTTAATGTTGGTACCGTTGCGATGCAGGGACAGCTCCCGGTTTTCCTTTTCCAGCTCCGCAATCCGGAACGCGCGATTGACCACAAAGGTCAGGATATCCGCATCCAGGGGTTTTTGATAGAAATCGCAGGCTCCCATGCCGATGGCCTTTACGGCATTTTCCTTGTCTTCACGCCCTGTCACGACAATGACTTTGCTTTGTGGTGACAGCCTGAGGATATCCTCCAGCAGACTGAAACCTTCGGAAGCGCCACCGGGATCCGGAGGTAAACCGAGGTCAAGGGTGACAACGTCAGGTTCCATGCGCCTGAGGGCCGTCATTGCGGACTCCCGATCCGCGGCCTGGGCCACTTCAAGGTCATCGCTGAAGCACCAGCGCATTTGGCTTTGAAGGCCAGGGTCATCTTCTACAATTAACAGTCGTCTACTCACAACAGCTCTAAGTCCCTTTCTGTATTGTGACTGTATTGACGCAAATTTGATCAGTTCATCCTTATACTGATTTTTAACTGAATGTTGACACTTTGCAATGTCTGTTTGTATTCAATTTTGAAATGGTCAATTATTTGGCGCTTTGACTCGGGTCAGGCAGTTCGATTATTGGGCGATCCGGTTCCTGTTTTGACTCGGGCTGTTCGCATCCAGCCAGGGGGAAGCGAATGGAGAAGCAGGACCCGACCCCCGGTTCGCTGGTGACGTCAATATTGCCTCCTACCTTGTGGACATATTCCCTGGCCTGATAGGCACCGATTCCCATACCGGTCAGGCCTTTTGTGCTTTCAAACGGTTTGAACAGTTGAGACCGGATAAAGTCTTCTGTCATTCCTGCTCCAGTGTCCTGGATAAACAGAACGACGTTGTCCCTGGCGATCTTCAAGGTCAGGGTGATTTCTCCTTGCGGTGATGTCGCATCCTGAGCGTTCTGGATCAGATGGCCAAGTATACTGCGAAGTTGTTCGCGGTCAGCCCTGACCGGGGCAGGTGAAGGGTTGCCGGCGACACGGGGGGCGGGGGCTCGGCGACTGTAATGATCAGCCAGTTGACGGACCACCTCACGAAGATCCAGGACTTCGGTCGACTCTATATCCTCCGTCGGTCTGCGGATATGGTCAACGAGGTTGGCCATTTTTCGCACGGCGTGGTCGGTGGTATTGATCATGTCGTCAATGAACGCAGGGTTATCACGGTGTCGTGGTGCATTCTTGACCAGCAGCGCCTGTTGGGCGATCAGGGTTTTCAGGTCGTGCACCATGAAGGCTGAGGCCTTGCTGACGGCTTCGAATTGCATGGCCCGGGAAAGCCGGTTCTGGGCATCGGCCTGGGCCAGGAGGTTGCAGGATTGGCGGGCGACGACCTTGATCAGGTCAAAGTTTTCCCAGTTCAGTTCCACGGGAGCATAGGGGTTACCAACCAGGGCTATGCCATACAATTCGTTGCCAAGGTAGAGAGGAATAATAAGCCAGCCGTCGGGGATGCGGGTAATGGCGTCAGGAATCTCCAGCAGGTTGTAGCGCGTAGGGTCCTTATTGTATTCATGGAGATCAACAATCCATTCCTGCTTCCTGAAGAAACGACAAATTTCGGATTCGCGATCGATAGTGGTAAAGCGGGGGGTGGTCAGGTTGACGGCTGTCATGAGGACGTACGCGTTCTGCTCATCGCGAAGCCAGATCGCTCCAGCATTGCTTTCCACCAGACCTGACAGGATGCGGATAACTCTCTCGGGCAGTGGTGGGTCATCGCTGACATTGGCCAGTTCACGCGTCATTTTCAGCCATTCTTCGCGATAGTCGTACTTATAGTCGAAAAAGTTCTGGCTGATAAAGACCATAAGTCTTGACCGGACCCGTCGGGATGTTAGCAGGGTCACCAGGAAGGCGAGGGCAATGGTAAAAAACAGGACCTGGAGTGCCTCTCCCCAGGCGCCGCCCAGAACCCGGACGTAGTAGCCTGCAATTGCGAGAAACAGGAGGTAAGCACCGGCGAACATAAAGGTACCGGCGTGGAATACTGCGGACCGAGACAGCTGAAACTCGACCGGTTGTTTGCGGGTATTGATGGTGTTAATCGCGAACAGTGGCACCAGGGCTGCGTTTACCAACCCCCGGGCGTTCCAGAAGGAGTCGGAAATCTGTCCGAACAACAGCGCGTCGGCGTACATAAAAAAATCGAATCCGAACATCGTGGCCACTGCGATGCAGATGTACTTCATGCTTGAACGGCCAAATGACAGCGAGTTACGCCAGATCTGTTCCACCAGCGACAATCCCATCAGGGACAGGGCAATCTGGCCAACGACTTTGGTTTTTCCGTTAAGCAGATCCAGGCCGAAGGTGTATTCCAGCGCTCCGAACGTCAGAAGGAAGAGAATAAGGGCCACAGTGGCGATGGCAAGCATTCGGCGAAGCCGTCCCACGATGGCCGTCGCCCGGAAGGAACTCCGGAGCAGGGCAAACAACAGGACGATCCAGGCAGCGTCCCGCAGCAACTCCAGAAAATAGCGGATGAAGAAAGAGGGTTGTCCCCAGAGGTTCTGTGTCACAAGGGCGCCAGCCCAGATAACTGACACAAAGGCAGCCACTAGCAGGACCCGGTCAATGTCCCGCCGCAGATAACGGGACGCAATAAGCATCCCCAGTAACCCGAACGAAATGGCAGCTGCGGAGTGGCTGATCAGGCTCAGATTATTCAACATGCCGCGCTTCCTGCGTTTGTTATACCGGCTTTTTGTTCTCCCGATAGAAGTGAAAGATTTCCTTCAGCGGTCGTCGGGGCCTGAATCCAAATTCCCTGGCAAAGGCTCTACCGTCAATGACAACAGGATACTTGAAAAAGTGCATCAGGTACGACGGAAAACTTCTCAGGTTCAGTGTTCTCAGTATCAGTTTGGGCAACACGGGGGGAATCGACGGAATCGGCAGGCGTTTGCATCCGCATAGTCTCAGCGCATGCTGGTAGGCCACCCAATCTTCCGGTGCCACGTTAAACACGCCCCGTTTGGGTTTGTTATAGGCCAGAACAATCGCGTCCGCCATGTCGTCAATGTGTATGAACTGCATCATTGGGGAAAAACCGGCCAATACCGGTGCCCGTTCGCTGGCGAGGAGGGTGCTGATGGTGTTCCTGACGCCGGGGCCGACAATGTTACAGGGCCTCAGGATGGTGATGTTCAGTTCCGGGTAACGCCACAGATAAATGTTGGCGAGGTTTTCCAGTTCCACGGAATCCACCAGGTCTGCACTCAGCCCCACGCCTTTTAACGGGGCTTCCTCGTCAATCAGCGCCGGGTTGTAGGCTATGGCACCGTATACGTGGAAGGTGGAAAGCACTACCACCCGTTTGATGCCGTACTTGCGGCTGAGGTCAAGCAGCTTCTGGGTACCGAGGACATTGGCAGTGTAACGGCGCATCCGGGTGAGCTGACTGGACATGATTCGCCCCAGGTGAATAACACCATCAAACCTGTAGCGTCGGAACAGGTCTTCAAAAACCCGTTTGTTAAAATCGATACAGTAGCTGGGGATGTCGTCCCCGAGGTACACCTGTTCCCGGAAATCCACGGCTACCAGGTCGCAGTTGTCACGGAGCCTGTCAATCACCTGCTGGGCCAGTGCCCCCGCGGCACCGGTCACGAGTATGCGGGGTCTGTGTTGCTCGCTCATCAGAACAGCCTTTTCCTTTCGCTCAGTCCCTTGTCAATCAGCTTGCTGATCTCGGCTTTGACTTGCTCTACCCGGTCCGTCACTTTCTCTTCCGGGATTTCCAGGTCGTCAAAATACATGGGGTCGCCAATGCTCAGGTGAACCTTCGTGGGTAGCACAAATGGCAGGGCGACGGGCGCATAGGGAATGCCCAGGGCCCTGGCCAGCGGTTTGATGTTGGCGATTGCGGGAATGGTTTCCTCGCAGCCCACCACGCCCACCGGCACAATGGGCGCCTTGTATTTCATGGCCAGGTGCATGAAGCCGTTGCCGAACCGTTTGAGCTGATAGCGATCCTGATACAGCTTGCCCGAGCCTCGGACCCCTTCCGGAAACACGATAACCGCCTCGCCGTTGGCCAACATCTTGGCACAATTGACCGGGTCTCCCAGTACCGCACCTACTTCGTTCAGCAGGTTGCCCAGATAGGGCACGGTCGGGAAGAATCGCTCGATCATCGCCCGGGGAATCCTGGGCTTTTCCTTGCGGGACGCCAGCGCGTAACCGATAAGTATGCCGTCAATGGGTAACTGACCGCTGTGGTTAGCAATAATCAGCACAGGTCCCTCTGCCGGGATTTTGTCTATGCCGCTTGTCTGCACCCGGAAGTACTTCTCGTAGATCAGCTTGGTAAGCGAAAAGCCATACTTGATGGCATCGTTGTTATAGCCCCAGGGGTCATACCCCAGACTGCCTATGGGCTTGCGGACTCGATCGATCTGTTCACTCAGTTCCGCAGGAACCAGTTTGGATTTGAGAATTGATGCCAGGCTCATTGTGGCTCCCTGTAGTTACACCCGTCCAATCATTACCCCGAGGGTATGACTCTGTCCTTCATTCAACACTCGGTAGTCACTGAGCGCATTGGCGGTTTCGACACACAGCATGGATTTCCAGCCAGCGTCGGGAAAGTCGGAAAGTGCCCGCGCTTTTTCGGGGCCCGGATTCCACACCACCGTGGAATCGCTGCCAATGGCTGCCAGTGAGCGACGTCCGCTCGGTGTGGAAACAACCAGAGGGGCACCGGACTCGTAGATCCTGTCGGTTTCTCCCCGAAAGGTGATATCCCCTTTTTGCAGTCGGTAGCTCCAGTCGTCCAGAGTGTCCACATAATCGCTGCCGTCCAGCCCTTCAATCCGGGTGTGTTCAATGTCGGACGTTGGTAGGTACGTATGCAGAGCCTGTGTGAAGGCCAGTGGTGAATCACTGAGATTGGTGGTGGTCAGCGCAATCTGACAGCCCTTCACCGAAAAGTTGAAGGTCACCAACAATAGAGCGTGGCCTGTCCAGACGTCTGCAAAATCCTCATTGGCCGCCAGTGACAGGCTGACTTCGACCTCGTGGGCGGATTCCCGCACATCCTCCAGTTTCCACAACGCGGTTCGGGCAAAACCATGGGACTCGCCAGTCTTGATTCGTTTGCGGACTTCCGGGGGATTTTTCTCTGGCACGCCAAACCAGGGCCAGCAGATGGGAATGCCGCCCCGTATCGCGCGCCCCGTCTCAAAGCGGGCCGTGTCACTGAGCCAGAGCCAGTCGGGCTTGTCGTGTGTGGCAAAGTGGGTGAGGTGAGCACCCTGGAGGAACAGTTGTGCGCGGAATAGCGGGTGGTGAACTTCAATGGCTTCCAGTTGCCCGACGGTAGTCCAGCGGGTAAACGACCAGTGCCCGGGTTGTGTTGTCACTCGATGCCTCATGCTGCGGTATGGCGATCCCCGGCCTGTCTTCCGGGGATTAGGTGTATTTGCTTACCAACAGAGTAAATTAAAACTGACGTTGCCGCGAGAATCCGGCATAAAATACCCGGCTTGCAGAGGAGCCACGCCATGGATCGTTCGGTCGTTACCCCGATCAGGGACACCCTGATCTCCGATCACAGTCGCCAGTTTGATGCCGTTGCTGGCGAGACCGACATGATGGTGTCGGATCCGGCCTTCGCCGATAGCGGATTTGAACGTATCACCGATCAGTGGCTGGATGAACTTGCCGAGGGACTGACCGAGTCCGGCTGGATGAGCCTGGATGTGCGCGACCACCTGGGGAATGATCTGCTCGTCGCCCTGCGTGACGAGGTGCGGATACTGGATGCGACCGATGCCATGAAGAAAGCGGGGGTGGGTCGCGGCACGGACCTGATCCGGGACCGCTCGGTACGGCGGGACAGGATTGCCTGGCTGCAGGGAATCACTGCGCCGCAACGGGAATTGTTTCGGTGTCTGGAGCGGATTCGGGCGGGACTGAACCGGCGGCTGTTTCTGGGGCTTAAACGTTTTGAATCCCATTACGCCACCTACCAGCCCGGCGATTTTTATCGAAAACACGTGGACAGCTTCGCTGGACGCGCTTCCCGGGTGGTCAGCCTGGTGCTGTATTTCAACGAGGATTGGCAACCCACGGATGGCGGGGAGCTTCAGGTATTCAATCGTGACAGCCGGGATGAGGTTTGTGGTCTGATTCTGCCGGAAATGGGGCGGATGGTGTTATTCTTGAGCGAGGAAATTCCTCACGAAGTGTTGCCGGCAAACCGCACCCGATACAGCCTGGCGAGCTGGTTTCGTCAGGACGAAGTGCCTCTGCCAATATAAGTCGTTGTAGTCCGCCAACCCTTTTGCTACTATGCGCGCCGCTTTCAGGGAATTGTCCTGAAACGCCGTTATGGTGGCTCCATTGGTGCCTCCGCAACATGAAACCGTGAACCCGGTCAGGCCCGGAAGGGAGCAGCCGCAGCGGTGGAATTGTGTGCCGGAGTGTCGCTGGTGGAGTCACCCCCAGATTTTTCCTTCCGTGCTGTCTTATCCCGCTGAAATCGACGTTTTTTCCAGTCCGAACTGATGGCCCGGCGGCTTCTTATCAGTGGATGTCCATGCTAAGGTTAAGGCCATTTTCACAGCAGTTGGCGAAACATGAGCTACCAGGTACTTGCCCGTAAATGGCGCCCCCGTACATTTGAGGACATGGTTGGTCAGGAGCACGTGCTTCAGGCATTGATTCACGCCCTGGAAAATCAGCGTCTGCACCATGCCTACCTCTTCACCGGCACCCGTGGCGTGGGTAAAACCACCATTGGTCGTCTGCTGGCCCGATGTCTGAATTGCGAAACCGGCGTCACGCCGACACCCTGTGGTGAATGCAGCAGCTGTCAGGAAATCCAGGAAGGCCGGTTTGTCGACCTGATCGAGATCGATGCGGCGTCCCGTACCGGGGTGGATGACATGCGGGAGCTGACGGACAATGTCCAATACGCGCCCACCCGTGGCCGCTTCAAGGTGTACCTGATCGATGAGGTGCACATGCTCACCAACCAGTCTTTCAACGCCTTCCTGAAGACGCTGGAGGAGCCGCCTGAGCATGTGAAATTCCTGCTGGCCACCACCGATCCCCAGAAACTGCCGGTCACGGTGTTGTCCCGCTGCCTTCAGTTTAACCTGAAACGCATGACGCCGGAGCACATCGCTGGCCACCTGAAGCATGTTCTGACCGAAGAGCAGGTTCCGTTTGAGGAGCCGGCGCTGTGGTTACTGGCTCGCGCTGCGGATGGCAGTATGCGCGATGCCCTGAGTCTGACCGACCAGGCCATCGCCTTTGGCAATCAAAAGCTGGCGGCCAGCGATGTCAGCAATATGCTGGGCACCATCGACCAGCGGGATATCGAGAAGCTGGTGAATGCCCTGGTGAGCAATGACGGGCCGTCGCTGCTCTCCGAGATTCACCGTATTTCTGATTTCGCGCCGGATTACAGTGTCATTCTGGCAGACCTGTTGTCCCTGTTTCACCGCGTCACCATGGAGCAGGTGGTGCCGGGCAGTGTGGATAACGCACTTGGCGATGCCGCACAGGTTCAGACGCTGGCACGACAACTGAGTGCCGAAGATGCCCAGCTGTTCTATCAGGCGGCATTGATGGGGCGCAAGGATCTGGCGGTCACACCGGATGCCCGGATGGGGTTTGAGATGACCCTGCTTCGGATGCTGGCTTTCCGTCCGGGGACCGATCGCCGGGAGCCACCAACAGTGAGCTCAGGCGGGCAGTCCGGGCCAACGGAATCCCGCGACGAGCCCGACCCTGCACCCGTCGCGTCGCAGCCTGAGTCGGCCGGGCCGACTCAGGAGCCGCTCGCTGAATCGCCTCAACCCGAGCCGGTACCGGAACTTGCGCCCGAGCCCGAGCCGGAGCCGGAGCCGGAACCTGAGCCGTCAGCGCCGGAACCACCAGTAGTTCAGCAACCGAAGCCTCCGGCGAGTATGGAATCCGTTCCTGCGCCTGAGCCTGTTCAGACGCCAGAACCGGAATTCGATCCGGGCCCCGTGCCGGAGTATCTGTCCGAGGCAGAACCGGGCCCGGAATCAGTGCCTGTGGCGCACGAGCCTGATCCCGAACCGGAGCCTGTTCCAGCACCTGTGCCCGAGCCGGAACAGGAACTTTCGGGCGAGTTTGTCTGGGAGAGAGACTTCCGCAGTCTCGGCATCGTTGGCATGCCAGGGAATCTGGCCAGCCACACCGCCTTTACCCGTGACGGCGACTCGATCCTGTTAACGATGGAAGAGGGGCACGCCCGGCTATTGAACGCCCGGCATGAGGAAAAGATTCTCGCCGCCTTGAGAAATCACTTCGGCGACACCATCAACCTGCGTATAGAGCAGGGCGAGACCGGCGGCAAGACACCGGCTGCCTGGGAAGAGCGACAGCGTCTGGCGCGTCAGCAGGCTGCGGAAGCCGCCATCCGGAATGATCCGCTGGTGAGGTCCATTGTTGAACGATTCGAGGCCCGGGTAGTCGAAGACAGTATCCGGCCTGTACAGGGTTCCCGTTGAAGGAGATGAACAGATGATGAATGGCATGGGCGACATGATGAAAAAAGCCCAGAAAATGCAGGAAGAAATGCAGAAGGCCCAGGAAGAGATTGCCAAGGCAGAGGTCACCGGTGAATCTGGTGCCGGACTGGTCAAGGTGGTCATGAATGGGCGTCACGATGTTCGCAAGGTAGAGATTGATCCATCCCTGATGAGCGAGGAAAAGGACATTCTCGAAGACCTGCTCGCAGCGGCGGTGAACGATGCCGTGCGTCGGGTGGAAGCGAACCAGAAAGATAAAATGTCCGGATTGATGTCCGGAATGGGGTTGCCTCCCGGGTTCAAGATGCCCTTTTAATCCACAGGCTTTGGAATCAATTTTAATAATACGGGTGAGGGTTTTTCATGGCATTTAGCCCGCTGGTAGATGAGCTGGTGGAGTCGCTCCGGTGTCTTCCGGGGGTCGGGCAGAAGACGGCTCAGCGTATGGCGTTTCATCTGCTGGAGCGGGGGCGCTCCGGCGGTGTACGGCTGTCGGAGGCGTTGAATAATGCCATGTCCGGTGTTCGCCGGTGCGACAGTTGTCAGAACTTTGCAGATACTCCGGTTTGCGGCATCTGTGAGGACCCCGCTCGAAATACCGGCACGTTGTGCGTGGTCGAAAGCCCCTCTGATCTGCTGGCTATTGAACAGGCTGGCGATTACCGTGGCAGTTACTTCGTATTGATGGGCCACCTGTCTCCTATAGACGGGGTGGGTCCTGAAGAAATCGGTATAGAACGGCTGCTGCAGCGAATTGAGACCGAAGGCGTCAAGGAATTGATTCTTGCTACCAACCCCACCGTCGAAGGTGAAGCCACGGCCCATTACATTGCCGACCGTCTGGATGGCAAAGACGTTCTCATCACCCGGCTGGCCCATGGCATACCCGTGGGCGGAGAGCTCGGGTATGTGGACGGATTCACCCTCACTCATGCATTCCGCGGGCGCAAACCCCTGGCTGACTAAAGACTGATCGAGCATCTCTATGGCTTCAACCCTTCCTGCTGCGGCCCCGGCGGCCCCCGCCACGGTTCTCTGGATACGTGAGCCCGCGGACCTTGACCAATGGCTGGCAAATCGCGACGGCCTGCCGTTGGCCCTGGATACCGAGTTTGAGCGAGTCAATACCTTTTTCCCGATTCCCGGGCTGGTACAGCTTGGACTCGGTAGCGACTACCGTCTCGTTGATCCGGGGGTGGCTGAGCAGTCCGACGAGTTCCGGCGGATTCTGGCGGATGCGGAGGCACCGAAGCTGCTGTATGCCATGAGTGAAGATCTCGAACTGTTCCGGCATTGGCTGCAACTGACGCCAGCGGGTGTTGTGGACCTGCAGATTGGCGCCGCGCTGGCCGGTGCCGGCTTCTCCGTTGGTTATGCTCGTCTGGTGGAAACCCTGTTTGGGGAAACCCTGGATAAATCCGCGACGCGCTCGGATTGGGTTTCACGCCCCCTGAGCGAAGCGCAGGAACGGTATGCACTGGACGATATCCGCTTCCTTGCACCGATGTATCAGTGGGTGATGGACAACCTCCGGGATCGGAAACTGGAACAGGCTTTATTTGAAGAGTCTGAACGCTTTGCTGCAGAACTCTCCGGGCAGGATGATCCTGAGCACCATTACCTGAAACTGCGCGGTGGCTGGACGTTAACCCCCCAGCAGCAGGCGGTCCTGCAGAAACTGGTCTGCTGGCGTGAGGAAGAGTCCCGTCGCCGTGATCGCCCCCGCGGCCGCGTGGTCGCAGATGCGCTGCTGATTGCCATCGCGGACCGGCTGCCGGACTCCGTCAGGGAATTATCGAACATTCAGGGGCTGCCTCAACCAGTGATCCGGCGGTATGGTGATAAAATATTGCAACTGGTGGGCGAAGGCTGTGAGTCCGATGTTTCGGGCATGCCGCTCATTGCAGCGCCGTTGACCCGGCAGGACCAGGCTTTTTATAAGCAGATAAAGCGCGTCATTGTGACGGCAGCGGAAAAAGCGGATGTACCCGTGGAGCTACTGGCTCCCCGGAAAAGACTGGAAGCGGTGGTTCATCAGCGCGACCTGTCGGCTGGTCTTTTTACCAGCGGCTGGCGCAGCCAGATCATTGCACCGGTTCGTGAACAGCTTGAGGAATTATTGACGTCATGACGGATAAACAGTTTGTTTCGGTGTTCCGCAGTAGTAAGAAGGCGGACACCTACCTTTATGTGAGACGGGGGCAGGCATGGGACGATCTGCCCGAGAGTCTGCGCGGCATATTCGGCGCTCCGGTCCATGCCATGGATCTGGTGCTGACGCCTGATCGTAAACTGGCCCGCACCAGTGGCAAGCAAGTGCTTGATTCCATCGCAGACAAAGACTTCTACCTGCAGATGCCAGAGGAGAAAGACGGCTACGTCGTCGATTTCCGCAAGAAACCGGAGCAGCGCGGGTCATGATTGCCGAGATTCCTTTCTGGCAGCGCAAACGTCTTGATGAGATGACGCCTGCTGAATGGGAATCCCTGTGTGATGGCTGCGGCAAATGCTGCCTGGCCAAGCTGGAAGATGAAGATACCAGTGAGGTGTACTATACCGATCTGGTCTGTCGTTACATGGATACCGACAGCTGCCGCTGTACCGTCTATCCTCAGCGACTGGAAAAAGTGCCGGCCTGCACCGTACTGACCCCCGACACACTGGCGGATTATCACTGGCTGCCATACACCTGCGCCTATCGTACCCTGGCGGAGAATCGCCCGCTGGCGGACTGGCATCCGCTAAGGTCCGGGGATCCGCTAACGGTGCATGAGGCCGGTGTTTCGGTTCGTCATCGGGTTATATCCGAAGCGGATGTGCCGGAAGAAGACTGGGAAGAACACATAATTCACTGGATCCTGTAATGATCGATAACGACGCTCAACTCGCATACGGCATTTTCTGGGCTCTCTACGCCGTTTCCTTCGTAATTTTCTTTTACATGATGTCCCGCCTGTTCCGGGTATTGCCGATCTATGGGCTGCGGACGTTGCTGCAGGCGGCGCTTGTCGTGTTGCTGTTAACGCCGGTGGAGTCCGCTGATGTCGGTGGGTGGTGGGTGCCTGCCTGGCTGTACGGTGGCTATGAACTGATTCTCGGCGATGTCGAGGCCTCGGGCAGGGCGATCATGAATCTCGGGATTGCATCGCTGGTAATGCTGCTGGTGTGGCTGCTGGATCTGGTCCGGTACCGCCTGGTAAAGCGCTGAATCAATAGCATAATAACAAAGCGGAGTCATGATGCGCTTGGTACAGAGCGTCCTTTTCCTTGTTATCTTCAGTCTGCCGGTGTGGGCAAGTGCGCAGGCCACAGGCGCTCCTGAGCTTCCCGAGGTCGCAGATGTCCGGGTCATTGTAGACATATCCGGATCCATGAAAGACAACGATCCTGACAATCTCCGACAACCCGCCGTGCGGTTGCTTGCCAGGATGCTGCCCGAAAATGCCTACGCCGGCCTCTGGACCTTCGGCCAATACGTCAACATGCTGGTGCCCCGTGACCGTGTGGATGACCGCTGGCGGGAACAGATGACCAATCTCTCTTCGGAGATCAATTCGGTTGCCCTTCGCACCAACCTTGGGAAAGCCATAGAAGTTGCCAGTGACGACTACTTTACCGATGGTGACTTGAGCCACACCGATTTCATCCTGCTGACGGATGGCAAGGTCGATATTTCCGACGATGAACGAGTGAATCGGGCCGAACGTGAGCGTATTCTCGGTCCGCTACTGGATGAACTGGTGAGCAAAGGGGCCACGTTTCATACCGTTGCCCTGTCCACGGAGGCGGATGTCGGATTTCTCCAGACCCTGGCGCAGGAAACCGGAGGCAGTTACAGCGTGGCCCCTTCCGCGGATGCCCTGAACCGGGTTTTCCTGAAAGCCCTGAACGCTGCGGTACCGCAAGAGCAAGTGCCGATTGACGGCAACCGCTTCAGCGTGGATAGCGCGGTGCGCGAGTTTACCGCACTGATCTTCTGGGGAGAGGACGAAACCAGCGATACCCGTGAGCTCAGGCTGACGGATCCGGATGGCAATACGGCCAGGGTAGACCGTCCGGGCAACAACATGCGTTGGGCGCGGGAACCCGGCTATGACCTGATTACCGTCACCGATCCACAAGACGGGGAGTGGCGTCTGAATGGCGAACTGGGGGAGGGCAGCCGGGTAACCGTGGTGAGTGACCTACGCATGGTTGTGAGCCCATTGCCGCCGGTCTTCTCCGAAAAAGAGCCCTTACAGCTCCAGGTTGCATTTTTCGAGGGCCAGGACCGGCTGACCGATCCAGGTTTCCTCGATGTCATAGAGGTGCGAGTTACGATTACCTCGGAGGACGATCGCAGTGGAACCAAAATACTGGCCGGTGAGCATCCGCCAGAAAATGGCTTATACCAGGACACCGTCGGGCGACTGCCGTCCGCAGGGGAATATGTCATTGATGTGGTTGCCGATGGGCAGACGTTTTCCCGAAAATTCACCGCCGTCAGTCGTTTCGATCTTCCCGAGGGGCAGGTTTCCTTACCTTCAGAAGAGTCGGTGCTGCCAAAGCCGGTAGCGGCCGTTCCGGAAGACCCTCCGGAACCAGGGTCAGAAGGGGAGCCTGCGCCTGGCCAGCAACCACAGCCAAAACCTGCTGAGGACAGCACCAGTGCCGGGCCAATTGATATCAGCGCCGCCGAGGAACCCCTGGCCGCCCCCGCAGGACCGGAGGAAACTGAGACGGCACTGCCGCTTTGGGCCATGACCGCGGGCGGTCTAGTAGTTATTGCGCTTCTCGCGGGTGGGGTGTTTGCCGCTGTTCGCCGTAAAAGGAAAACGGAGCCGGAACCTGAGAAAAGTCCGAGCGATGATGAAGTGCCGGTCATAGCGCCTGAAGAAAGCGGGGGAGAGGAAGCCCCTCACGAACCGGAGCCGGACCCCGAGCCCGTGGCTGAACCTGAAGCCGATCCTGACGAGGAGATTCCGGTGGCCGATGCCGGAGACGAGGACAGCAGCGAAGAATTCGGCCTGGAGGATTTCGATCTGTCCGAGTTTGAAGATCTTCCGGACTCGGATGAAGACGACGAAGAACGTAAGCCATGATGTCGGGGCGGTGGTCGTAGCCCTTATCACCGGCTGGTCAAGGCTTTATACTCCGCGGCGGACAAACAGATAATCGAACAGGAACCAACAGAATGAAGTTTACCGGTACCGAGAAATACGTAGCTACTGATGACCTGCAGATGGCGGTGAATGCGGCTATCTCGCTGCAACGCCCGTTGCTGATTAAAGGCGAGCCCGGGACCGGCAAAACCCTGCTGGCGGAAGAAATGGCCTCTGCCCTGGGCATGAGGCTGATCCCCTGGCACATCAAGTCCACCACCAAGGCCCAGCAAGGCCTCTACGAATACGATGCGGTGTCCCGCCTGCGTGATTCCCAGTTGGGAGACGAGAAGGTGAAGGACATCAGCAACTACATCGTCAAGGGCAAGCTCTGGGAAGCCTTCGAGGCGGACGAGCAGGTGGTGCTGCTGATTGACGAGATTGACAAGGCCGACATCGAATTCCCGAACGACCTGCTTCTGGAACTCGATCGCATGGAATTTTTCGTATACGAGACCCAGCAGTTCGTGAAGGCGAAGAAACGGCCCATCGTCGTGATTACCAGTAATAACGAGAAAGAGCTGCCGGACGCCTTCCTGCGCCGCTGTTTCTTCCACTACATCAGCTTCCCGGATCACGACACCATGCAAGACATTGTGGAGGTGCATTTCCCGGGGCTGCAGCAGGCCATCGTACGGGATGCCCTGGAAGTCTTCTTTGATGTGCGCAAGGTACCGGGCCTGAAGAAAAAGCCATCCACTTCCGAGTTGATCGACTGGCTGAAACTGCTGATGGCGGATGAATTATCTGCCAAAATGTTGCAGGAGAAGGATACCAGCTCTGCGTTGCCGCCACTGTACGGCGCCCTGGTGAAGAACGAGCAGGACGTTCATCTGCTGCAGAAGCTGGCCTTCATGGCTCGTCGTCGCAGCTGACATTCAGCAAGAGCTACACCTTATGTTGATTGATTTTTTTCTCGAAGTGCGGCGGGCAAAAGTGCCCGCCAGCCTGCGTGAATTCCTGGACCTGCTGGAGGCCCTGCAAAACCGGCTGGCCTTCGCGGATATGGAAGAGTTCTACTACCTGTCACGGTTGTGCCTGGTCAAGGACGAGCGTCACTTCGACAAGTTTGACCGTGCTTTCAAGGCCTACTTCGAGGGCATCGAAAACCTCGAGGATCTGATGGAAATGCTGATCCCCGATGAGTGGCTCCGGGCTGAATTCGAGAAACATCTCAGCGAGGAAGACAAGGCCAAAATCGATTCCCTTGGCGGGCTTGAAGAGCTGATCGAAACCTTCAAGAAGCGCATGGAAGAGCAGCAGGAACGCCATGCCGGCGGCAACAAGTGGATCGGTACCGGCGGTACGTCGCCGTTCGGCGCCGACGGTTATAACCCGGAAGGCTTCCGTATCGGTCAGAAGGGCGGTCGTCAGGGCCGAGCCGTGAAGGTCTGGGAAAAGCGCGAATTCAAGGACCTGGATGACAGCATCACGCTGGGTATCCGGAATATCAAAGTCGCCATGCGTCGGCTCCGCAAGTTCGCCCGTCAGGGTGCCGCGGATCAGTTGGACATGGATGACACCATTCGTTCCACCGCCCGTAATGCCGGTTATCTCGACCTGAAAATGGTTCCCGAACGGCACAATGCGGTCAAGGTTCTGATTTTCTTTGATGTGGGTGGCTCCATGGACCCCCATGTGCGTGTCTGTGAGGAATTGTTCTCCGCCGCGCGTATGGAGTTTAAACACATGGAGTACTTCTACTTCCACAACTTCGTCTATGAAAGCGTGTGGAAGAACAACATCCGCCGCATGAACGAAACCATCAGTACCTGGGATATCCTCAACAAGTACACACCGGATTACAAAGTGATCTTCGTGGGGGATGCCACCATGGCGCCTTATGAAATTTCCCATCCTGGTGGTTCGATTGAGCACTGGAACGAGGAGGCGGGCGCCACCTGGTTCCAGCGCATCACCGATCATTTCCGCAAGGTGGTGTGGCTCAACCCGCTGCCTGAGAGCTACTGGGGAACCGGTGGTTCGCTGGGCATGACCCGGCAGTTGGTCAACGATCATATGTATCCGTTAACCATAGATGGCCTGGAATCGGCCATGAGGCAGTTAAGTAAATAAAAAAGCCGATGCGGTTGAGGGCATCGGCAAAGCTCGGCATATCTACGGGGTTGCGGTCACGGCTTCCCCGCCACTTCGTCTGCAGCAATTCCGGGGCCACTTGAATTGTTTCCCCGTATATCAGGTAAATAGCCCGCGGCTGTTCTGTTCTCTGGTTCGTATTCGCCAGTTTGCTCTGAATATCTGTCAAATAAATCGACACTCCGAGTTTTTCAATTGGTGATCTGGATACCGTTCTTGAAAGTAACCGGGTGTTACGCTTCTTGTCATTGTGTAACGGTGCATGACAAGAGGCAGGAAGCGTATGTTCACCGCAGAGCAGGTAACAGGTTCCGTTCCGGATAGGGGGCGGTTGGAATTTACCGTCATCTTTCTGGCCGTTTTCGGCCATACCCTGTTTTTCCCCACCCTTGCGACGGCCAACGAACTCAATGCGGAAATCAACCGCCTGAAGGCAGACGTTATCAGCCTTGCTGGTGAGGTTTTTGCGCTTGAGGAAGGCATTCTTCATCCCGCCGACACGCAGGTGACAGTATTTCTGACACTTGCCCGCAAAGATGCCCTGACGTTGGACTCAGTTGAGCTGTATGTTGATGACACCCCGGTTGCGTCCCACCTGTACACAGACAGGGAGCTCAACGCCCTCGCGCAGGGCGGTGTCCAGCAGCTGTATACCGGGAATCTGCCCCACGGTCACCACGTCCTTAAAACCGTATTGACGGCCCGGGCCGGAAACGATCGCTATGTCAGGCGTGAATCGACTTATCGTTTCCAGAAACAGCCAGGACAGTCCCGGATCGCGATGACCCTGGATGCCAGGGCGCCGGATTACGAACCACAGGTTTCTTTCAGGGAATGGAAGTAAGGGGCATGGTTGTCCGCGCTCTAGACTGCTGTTACCGGGTGTCCGCCCAATGCTGCCGTTATGGGATGCTGCTGGCAGCAGTATCGCTAACACCGGTTGCGGCCAGCCAACCGGGGGAGCAGGCATTGGCGACTGGACTCGCCAGATTCGCATTGGTTTCAGGCCAAGCGGACCGCGCCCTGGGCTATATCCGCGATGCTGGTAGTCCTACGGCGTCCTGGCTAAGGGTACAGGCGCTGATGGCATCAGGGCAGACTACCGACGCGAGGATGCTCCTGGAGGCGCAGGTCGAGGGTGAACATCAGCTTGGCGCGGCCGCCTTGATGCTCGCGCAGATCCTGTTAAAGGAAGGTGAACCCGGAGTAGCGCGGGAGCACTTTCAGACCGCTGCCGATATCGGCCACGGAGAGGTCCGTCAGCAGGCGCTCTACGAGTTGGCGGAACTGGAGCGCCGGGCAGGTCACCGGGACAGGGCGGGGCGGATTCTGTCCACCATGGACGCTGGTTATTGGGCCGCCCTTGGCTATGCGAACCTGGCGGCGGACTACAGCGAGCATGATCTCGACCCGACCCGGGCGTTGGTTGCCCTTCGTGTCGCACTGGCGATGTCTGAGCAGGACACCGTCAGCGGTCGCAGCAGCAACCTACGCAACCAACTTCTGGTGCGTGCCGGTTATTTGTCCTATCAGAATGAAGAATACGACAAGGCCATCGGCTTTCTGGAACAGGTTCCCCTCGACAGCTACCAGACTCCGCGTGCGCTGTATTTTCATGGTTTGGCGCTGGCTGCCCGGGATAATCATCGGGCTGCCATGCAGTCCTGGCACCGTGCGAAGAAATACCCCCTGGCTTATCCCGGTGTTCAGGATGCCTGGCTTGGCGTGGGGCGGGGCTATGACCTGTCCGGTTATCCCGGGCAAGCGGGGGAAGCCTATCTTGCCGCAAATGCATCCTATGAGGGTGAACGCGTGACCTTGCGCAAGCTGGCCTCGCAGATTCGAAAGAACGGTGCATGGCGAACGCTGGTACAGGATACCCGGGGTTCGGAGGCTCAGTGGTTCCTGGCGGATAACCGCACACTCACACAGCCGCGCATGGCCTACCTATTGAGGTTTATGGAGGATCCCGCGGCCCAGGATGCGGTTGGCAAGGTATCCGATCTGGCGAGGATCGAGGCCTGGTTGGAAGAACAGGCGAACAACCTGGACGTCTTCCGGGGGGCGCTGAAGAACAGGCTTGCCACGCCTGTCGCTAACGGGGGTGGTCGTCAGGAAGCGTTTGTTGCCAGGTTGGAGAAACTGCGTGGCCAGATAGGGCGTTTGAGAGACAGGGCAGTTCAGCCACGGCAGTTGGAAGCCCTTAACCTCTCTGCCGGGACCTTGCAGGACATTGAGTCGTCCCTGATGTTGCTGGGGAGCAGGCTGGCAACCCGGGATGCCAGGCTTGAGCAACTGCTGCATAACACAGACGCCGCGTTGACCAGGATTCAGAAACTTCAGTCACGAGCAGCGACGTTGCGAGCACGTGCGGAAAGCAGGCTTGATGACCAGGCCCTGGCGTTCGTGAGCTGGCACGACGACCAGCTGGAGCATGCCCTGGATAAAACCGAACAGCAGATTGCCCATCTGTACGAGTACCTCGCCCTCGAGACCCTGGAAAGGGGAGGTCGGTGATGAGAATGTCGGCGATTGGTGTGCTGCTGACGGCTTGCGCTGTGCCTATGGTTTACGGCCAGGAAACATTCCGTGTTGAACTCGGCAGCGATGGCGAAACCATTGCCGATATGCGCCCGGTGTTCATGAAATTCGAGTCCCGCCCCTTGCCTGCAATATCTCCGGCCGAGGTGGCCCGGCGTTATCAGCGGCTTTTTGACGGATCGGACGAGCCGGAAGTGCGGATTGATGCCCTGAACCGCCTTGCCAATATCCGTGAGGTGTCGGGGAAGGTTACCCAACTGGATGATGCGCAGGAACGAAGGCGCTACCGGGAAGCCATTGGCAGTTACGAGTCGATCATTCAGAGTGGCTCGTTCCATGGAAAGCTGGATGAGCTGCTGTACCAGATGGCCAAGGCCCATGCGTACGTTGGCCAGGGGGATGAGTCCGTTCAGCGGTTAAGACAATTAACCGGGTTATATCCGAAATCGCCCCTGGTGCCCGAGGCGCGTTTCCGAATTGCAGAAGCTGCATTCTCTGCCGGGAACTACGTCGAGGCAGAGCAGGAATACGGTCGTCTGATCGCCGGGACTGGCGGGGACCGTCTCAAGCTCAAAGCCGGTTATATGCGGGGGTGGAGTCAGTACAAGCAGGGCAAGGGCGCGTGGCACCGTGCGGCGGCCAGCTTTGTCGGTGTGCTTGATCAACAATTACCGGAGCCTGAGAGTCTTGAGCGGGTTTCCGCCAGTGATGCGGAACTGGTCGATGACACCTTGCGGGTGCTGGCACTGATGGCGGCTGAATCGGCTGGTAACGGCGCCCTGACAGCCTTTGTGGGCGGTAGCGGGGAGAAACACTACGATTATCTGTTGTTTGATCGACTGGCAGATCATTACGCCAGCACGGGGCAGTTTGAAGACAGTGTTTCGGTGAACCGGGCCTACGTGGAAGCGCGCCCGGACCATCCATTCGCGGCCGCATTTCTGGCCCAGTTGATCGATGTCTGGATATTGGCCGGGGAAAGTGATCGGGCCCGCGACGCTCGGGCCGCCTATGTTCATGCGTACGGCAGTGATCATCGGTACGCAACACTGTCTGAAGCCCACCAGGATCTGTGGCGGACCCTGAGTCGTCAGCTGGCGGACTACTATTACGATCAGGGGGCGCAGGCACCCGGCAAAGGGTTCGCCAGGGCGGCTGCTTATTATGAGGCGCTCAGCATGCGAACCCGTGAACCGGGCGAGACCCTGAGGCTGGCCGGTGACGCCAGGTTGCAGGCCGGGGAGTACCGGGAGGCACTGGAGAACTACCGGCAGGCGGCCTATCGTTCGGATGGTTACCGCGATGCAGTGAATGCGGCATGGGCCGCGGTTACCATTCACCGTAACGGTCTGGACAACCGCACGACGTTTGCCACCAGTTTGCAGGATTTATCATCGGAAGCGGACCGGTTTGCCCAGCGTTTCCCGGCGGATCTCCGGCTCTCCGGGCTTGATGCCGATATTGCCAATCGCTGGTTGGAACATCGTGAGTACCCACAAGCCCGTCGCTTTGCCGAGCGCGCCCATGCCAACGCTTCCGCAAGCCCTGACGAGCAATACAGTGCCTGGCTGGTGCTTGGCGAAGTCCATACAGCAACCGGTGACCATAAGTTGGCTGAGCAGGCATGGCGCAACGCGGCGGCCCTGATCAGCGAGCACCACCTTGCCGGTGTGGACGCGACGGAAGCCGATCAGGTCCGGTTGCAACTGGCGCAGGCGGTGTACCGTCAAGGGGAAGCCGCTCAACAGTCAGGCGAGACCAGTACCGCCGTGGCGCATTTTCTGCGGGTGGGGTCGGTACTGCCCGGTTCCGACATCGCCATCAAGGGCCGTTACGACGCTGCCAATAGCCTGCTGCTGGCGGAACGCTGGCAGACGGCCATCAATGAATTGATCCGATTCCGCTCTGATTTTCCCGAACACACCCTGACTACAGAAATCAGCGAGAAACTGGTGCTGGCCTACAGCCGTTCCGGCCAGCCCATTCGGGCCGCGTCGGAACTGATGCAGAGTCCTCCAAACGACGGGAACCACTGGCCCCGCAAACTGCACGCTGCAGAGCTGTTTCATCAGGGCGCGGCCGTTGAACGTCGTAATCGCATTTACCAGCGCTACCTTGCCGAACCCAAAGAGCCCGTCAACGCCGGTGACCACATCCGGAACCAGACCATGCGTCAGCGGCTGGTGGAGTCGGGGGCGTCGCCTGATCGCTACCGGGCGCAACTGGTGAGTACCGAACTCGCCAGTCAATGGCATTCGCCCGATACCCTGCGATGGTCTGCCAGTGCCGCTATGGCGTTGGGCCGCTCGAGTGCCAGCAATTTCGAAACGATAGCACTCCACCATCCGCTGGAGGATTCCCTGGCACGCAAGCAGGCAGCCCTTGAGCAGGCGAGAAAGAGGTTTGCGGAGGCGCTCCAGTTGGACCGGCAAGCCGTACAGTCCGAAGCCTTGTTCCGGCGAGCCGAGCTCTATCGGGTGCTGGCGGCGGACCTGATGGCGTCCGAGGTTCCGGCGGAACTGAATGACCTCGAGCGTGCCCAGTACGAAATGCTTCTTGAGGAAGAGGCTTATCCCTTTGAAGAAACGGCCATCCAACTGCATGCCCGGAACCACGAACTGCTGGCGGACGGCGAATACACTGAATGGGTTCAGAAGAGTCTGGACATTCTCGCTGAGCTGTTTCCAGGGCGCTACGACCGGGATGTGCGTTGGATGACCTGGAATGAGGAGTCCAGTGATGATGCCTGAGTACCGAACGCTGGTCCTGTTGGTTTTCCTGGGGGCCCTGACCGGTTGCGCTGGCCTCGCGGCCCCGGAGCAGGGCCGTGAGGAGGCCAATGGAGAGCCGGTCACCATGGAGGATGTTGTGGCGATCAACAACCAGGCCCTTGCCCTCAAGGAGCAGGGCAGGTTCCGCGAAGCCGCAGGGTTGTTGCGTACCGGTATTGATTCGTCCCCTGAGACACCCGAACTGCATTACAACCTTGCCGTTATTTCCGAACTCTACCTGTTGGACCTGAAAGCCGCCTTGCTGCACTACCACCATTATCGGGAGCTTTCCGGTAGCGAGGACAAACAGGTGGCGGGATGGATCGCGGACCTGGAACGGAGGCTGCAATAGATGCGCAATCGTATCCCTCTCGTTGCGCTGGCAGGACTGGCAGTTATGGCAGTAACCAGCGGACATGCCATTGCGGGCGCAGCCGCCGATGGTCGCGCTGAAGGCTCTCTGCCCGTGGCACTGAGTGTGGAAGGCATTACGCCCCATTCAGCCGATGATGACCCAGGTGTGCTGTACATCCTGCCGTGGCAACCACCAACCTTGCCGCGTCGCCCCCGTGCAAGGCTGGATGACAGCGCCTCTGATTTGCTTGAACCCCTGGATCCGATGGCCCTCGAGCGCCATCGGATATTTCGTGAAACCCTGAATCCGTCACCGGATTCTTCCCTGTCTGCGCAGTGACTGCAGGAGTCTGATCATGCTGGAAACCGTAACCCGTTTTTTTCAGGAAGGTGGTCCCTTTATGTATCCCATCGCCGTGGTACTGGCTATCGGTCTGGCCATTACCCTGGAGCGTTTTATATACCTGGGGACAATGCGTCGTCGCAATCGATTGGCGTTTGAGAAAGGCATACTGCCGTTACTTCAGAAGCGGGACTATCAACGCGCCATGAAAGCTGCCAACCGTTCCGACAGTGCCATTGCATCTATCATGGGGGCGGGAATAGGGCGCCTGCTCAACAATAATCGTCGGGAAGAGATCGAATACGCCCTCGAAGAGGGCCTGATGGAGGTGCTGCCGAGGCTGGAAAAACGTACCCAGTACCTGGCGACCCTGGCTAATATCGCAACTCTGATGGGGCTCCTCGGCACCATCATCGGTCTGATCTCCGCTTTCACTGCCGTTGCCGCTGCGGATCCGGCCCAGAAGGCAACGCTGTTGTCCGAGAGTATCTCCGTGGCCATGAACACCACCGCTTTCGGTCTGATGTCAGCCATCCCCCTGCTAATGTTTCATGCGTTGTTGCAGACCCGTACGAATGAGATCGTCGACAGTTTCGAGATGGCGGGTGTGAAATTGCTCAACATCATTTCAGATCAGGGCGCCAGCCAGTCCGCCGCCTGAGTCGAGGTTCGCAGTATGAGACGCAGACATCGCCGGGCCGCAAGCAGCCCGGAGCTGGACATCACCGCCTTCCTCAACCTGATGATTGTACTGGTGCCGGTCCTGTTGCTGGGCATGGTGTTCAGCCAGATCCGGACCATTGAGTTAGATTTCCCGGGAATGGAATCCGCTGATGCTCCTTCCGCCGAACAGTTGCGGTTGGTGGTGACCATTATCCCGGAGGGGATCGAGGTATCGGACAGCGAGCGTGGCGTAATTCGCACGTTACCGTTGAAGGGCGGCGAGCAGGACTTTGCGGGGTTGCTTGAGACGCTTAAAACTATCAAGGCCCGAGTGCCGGAAAAGACAGATGTGGTGCTCGAAGTCGGGCCGGAGATCGACTACCAGACTCTGGTGACCGCAATGGACACGGTTCGGTCCTACCCGGCAGTTGTCGTTGCCAGCAAGGTAGAGGCGGAACTGTTTCCCGATGTGGCCCTGGCGGATGCCCCGGAGGGCACATGAAGACTTCCCGTCGTGCCCACCGGATGCAGCGGCATTACCGGCGTATGCATCGCCCCGGAGGCCTGAATCTGGTGTCTCTGATGGATATCTTTACCATCCTGGTGTTTTTTCTGATGGTCAACTCCTCCGACGTCAAAGTCATGCAGAACACGGCCGATGTGCCACTGCCGCTGTCTTCTGCACAGCAGGAGGCGGAAGACACACTGACGGTGCGGCTCAGTGGTCAGTCAGTTCTGGTGCATGGGCGGGAGGTCGCCCGCCTGGACACCATTGAGGCGGAAGACGCCACTGTGCCTGGCCTGGCCGATGCGCTGGCCTGGCGCCGTGAGCACCAGGGTGCTGTTCCAGAGCAGGGGCTTGAGGTCACCATCATGGCTGGGCGCGACACCAGTTACCGACTGCTGCGGAAAATCATGCAAACCTGCGT
Organism: Marinobacter sp. NP-4(2019); assembly: GCF_003994855.1. Lineage (NCBI taxonomy): Bacteria > Pseudomonadati > Pseudomonadota > Gammaproteobacteria > Pseudomonadales > Marinobacteraceae > Marinobacter > Marinobacter sp. NP-4(2019). Next base: position 2,482,200 of record NZ_CP034142.1, on the reverse strand, counting down.
CGACCAGCAGTATCGTCGGGTGAGGCTCGCGGTGGAATCCAGTGGGGAGGCTCGAAATGGCTGAACCGTCAGGCTACCGGGCAGGGTTACCGTGGTCGTCCGCAAAGGGCGAAAACGGTCGCTTCGGTCTGATTCTACTGCTTACGTTCGCGCTGTTTCTCGTGCCGGCACTCTGGATTCCCATATTGGAGTTGCCGGAACCAGAGCACCGCCAGAATGAAGAGGTGTCGCCACGACTGGCTAAACTGATTGAACCGCGGGAGTTGCCGGCGCCCGTTGAGGCCCCTGATCCGGAACCGGAGCCAGAACCTGAGCCGAAAGCAGCAGACGATCCTGACGACGAACAGCAGAAAACGGTTTACCGGCAGTCGGTGTCTGATTCAATGCCGGAACCCGACCGGCAAACCGTTGACCAGGCCAGGGAAAAGGCATCCCGTTCAGGGCTGTTGGCCATGAAGGGCCAGTTGGCCGCACTTCGGTCACCCGAACCGGAACCCGACCGGAGGCTGGTTGCCAACGTCTCTGACAAGGTTGCGGAGGGGCAACGCGTGAACGCTGATGCTGGTGATGTCCTGCAAGGCAGTGGCGGGGTTAAAAGCGGGCGCAGTCCGAAAAAACGGGTGGATGTGGCGGGCCACCAGGTGCGCGAGGTAAAAGTGGACCGAGAGCCAGCGTTCGAAGCGGTTGCGAAACCGGAGCCCGGACCTGCGGAACGCGGGATGAGCAACATCCGCAAGGTGTTTGATGCCCAGAAAACAGCGCTTTATTCCCTGTACCGTCGCGAACTGAGGCAGGATCCCACCCTGGAGGGAAAGGTGTTGCTGGAGCTGGTGATCGAGCCGGATGGCTCGGTCTCTCGGTGTGAAGTGGTCAATTCCGAGCTGGATAACCCGGAACTTGAGCGTCGGATAGCCATGCGGGTGCAGCTGTTTAACTTCGGGGCCGACGATGTGGCGGCCCGCAAGGTAAAGTTTCCGATCGATTTCCTGCCGGGGTAGTCAGTGCTCGATGATAATGTTCGGCATACGGGGCTTCTTCAGCGAGACCTTGCTGGTTGGAGCAATCACCTTTGCCTCACCACTGACCACCTTTTCATCCCTCTGGTTGCGAACGTCGCAGTCAAAAACGACCCGGTTCTTGGGCTCTTTTTTCAGCACTGTCAGTCTGACCGTCAGGGTATCGTCCAGCTTGACCGGCCGCTTGAAGGACAGGCTCTGTTCCAGATATATCGTCCCTGGCCCGGGCATCACGGTTGCCAGCGCGGCGGAGATCAGGGAGCCGCTCCACATGCCGTGGGCAATGCGCTCCTTGAACATGGATTCGGCGGCGAACTCGGAGTCCAGATGTACCGGGTTTACGTCACCGGATACCGCCGCGAACAACACCAGTTCGTCTTCGGTCAGTGTGCGGCTGAAGGTGGCAGAGTCACCTTCCTTGAGTTCGTCGTAGGTGAAGTTTTCAAGGGTATCGGGTGTTTCGCTCATGGTTTGCTCCACAGATTTAGCGATTTGAAAGAGTCAGAACACGTGTGCTCTGAAAGCTACCTCATCGTTTACAAAACTGCTATTCTCTCACCCTCATTTTTCGGCTGATACTTTTGTCGGGTTGATTTTTTGATCGCAACGACACTGGTAAATCATTATAAACACAAGCGCCAAACAGGAGATGGTGATGGATTTCGAGCAGTTCTATCAGGACAAATACCCCGCTGGTGTACCCCGTGAGGTAGACTTGAGCAAATACAAAAGCATGGTGGATGTATTTGAGCAGGCCGTAAAGAAATACGCTGATCGGCCCGCATTCAGTGCTGTTGGCGCCACTCTGACCTATCGTGATCTCGATACCCAGAGCCGTAACTTCGCAGCTTGGCTGCAGAACAAGACCGATCTCAAGCCCGGTGATCGTATCGCCGTACAAATGCCCAACGTCAGTCAGTATCCGGTCGTGGTGTTCGGCGCCATGCGTGCCGGTCTGATTGTTGTGAATACCAACCCGCTGTACACCACACGGGAAATGGAGCACCAGTTCAACGATTCCGGTGCCAAGGCCCTGGTGGTTCTTGCCAATATGGCGGAAAACGCCGAAAAGGTATTGCCTCAGACCGGCATCGAGCACGTCATTGTGACTGAGATTGCCGACATGCACTCGCCGATCAAGCGCACGTTGATGAATGCGGTGATCAAGCACGTCAAGAAGATGGTGCCGCCGTTCAATCTGCCACAGGCGCACAAGCTGCCTGCGGTGCTGAGTGCTGGCGCGCGGGAGAAGTTTACTCCGGTAGAATGCAAGCAGGAAGACATCGCTGTATTGCAGTACACCGGTGGCACCACGGGTGTGGCCAAGGGGGCGATGCTGACCCACGGCAACCTGGTGGCCAACCTGTTGCAAACCCGCCCGATGATGGAAGACATCGTGGTGGAAGGTCAGGAAGTGGTTATTGCACCGCTGCCCCTGTATCACATCTATTCCTTTACCCTGAACTGCGGAATCATGCTGGAGGCCGGCGCCCACAACGTGCTGATTCCAAACCCCCGCGACATTCCGGGCTTCGTGAAGGAGCTGAAAAATCACAAGTTCACTGCGTTCCTGGGCCTGAATACCCTGTTCGTGGCGCTGTGCAACAACGACGATTTCAAGGCCCTGGACTTCAGCGGGCTGAAGCTGACTTCTTCCGGTGGTATGGCGCTGACCAGCGACACCGCCAAGATGTGGCAGCGTGTCACCGGTTGTGAAATCAGCGAAGGCTACGGCATGACCGAGACCTCACCGGTGGTGACGTTCAACCCTCACAGTGCTATCCAACTGGGTACGATTGGCCTGCCGATTCCCTCTACGAAGATCAAGACCATCGACGAGGAAGGCAACGAGACCCCGTTGGGGGAGCCGGGTGAACTGTGCGTCAAGGGCCCGCAGGTTATGCGTGGCTACTGGCAGCGTCCGGAAGACACCCAGAAATCCTTCACCGAGGACGGCTACCTCAAGACCGGGGATATTGCTCTGATTCAGGAAGACGGCTACATCCGCATCGTGGATCGCAAGAAGGATATGATCATCGTATCCGGTTTCAACGTCTTCCCGAACGAGATCGAGGACGTGGTAAGCAGCCATCCGAAGGTCGTTGAGTGTGCGGCCGTTGGTGTTCCGGACGCCAAGAGTGGTGAGGCCGTCAAGGTCTACCTGGTGGCGACCGCCGAGGGTGTCTCGGAAAACGAACTTAAAGAGTTCTGCCGCGAGCGCCTGACCGCCTACAAGGTACCGAAAAACTTCGAGTTCCGGGATGAGCTGCCCAAGACTAACGTGGGCAAGATCCTGCGTCGCGAGCTTCGTGACGAAGCGAACGCCTAAAAAGTCAGCAGCAATACTGACTCAAAGCCTGTGCTTGCAGGCTCTACGGTTCACGAAACCCCGCTTTTGCGGGGTTTTTTCGTTTAACAGGCTGGCCGTTCCCGTTAGACTGGCGCCAGTTTCCTTTGATCTATTTCGATACTGGTGAATCCTGTTCATGTCCCGGACCCCGTCGCAATCATCATCTGCCACACCGGATAACGCCTCCACGCCCGACAACAAAGCGGCCGTTAAAGCGATCATGGAGCAACTGGATGCCTGCAACCAGCAGGAAGCTGCTCGTATCCACAAGCTGCTGGCGCGGAAGAAGGGCAAGCCGGGGCCGAAAGACCTGGAAAAAATGGCGGGCTGGCTTGATCGTGGTCTGGCACGGGTGCAACAACGCCAGGCGCTGCACAAACCCGCGACTTTTCCGCCGGACCTGCCGGTGTCCGACCGGGTGGACGACATCTGTGAGGCGATTGATAAACACCAGGTGGTGATCATTGCCGGCGAAACCGGCTCCGGTAAAACCACCCAGATTCCCAAGATCTGCCTCAACAGCGGCCGGGGCATCCGTGGGTTGATTGGTCATACCCAGCCGCGGCGAATTGCTGCACGCAGTGTGGCCGCGCGCATTGCCGAGGAACTGGGGGAACAGACCGGTCAGCAGGTGGGGTATCAGGTTCGTTTTACCGATAACACCTCCGAGCAGTCCCGCGTCAAGGTGATGACCGATGGCATCCTGCTGGCGGAAATCCAGCACGACCGCTTCCTTGATCGTTACGACACCCTGATTATCGATGAGGCCCATGAACGCAGCCTCAACATCGATTTCCTGCTGGGGTATCTGCGCCAGCTGCTGCCCAAGCGTCCCGACCTGAAAGTCATCATCACCTCGGCAACCATCGAGGTGGAGCGCTTCAGCCATTTCTTTGGGGACGCGCCCGTCATCGAGGTCAGTGGCCGTACCTATCCGGTGGACGTGCGGTATCGCCCGTTGACCGGAGATGAGGACGATCGTGACCAGAGCTGGACCGATGGGGTGATCAGCGCCCTGGAGGAAATCGAGCAGCATGAACGGCAGGAGAAGAAGCCCCCGGGAGACGTCCTGGTGTTCCTCCCGGGTGAGCGCGAAATCCGCAACCTGAGCAAGGTGCTGCGCCATGTGGACCTCAAACACACCGAGGTGCTGCCGCTGTACTCCCGTCTCAGTAACCAGGAACAGAACCGGGTATTCCAGGGCCACCGGGGGCGGCGGATTGTGTTGTCCACCAACGTGGCGGAAACGTCGCTGACCGTGCCCGGTATCCGCTATGTTATTGATACCGGGGTGGCACGCATCAGCCGCTACAGCGTGCGCTCCAAGATCCAGCGCCTGCCAATTGAAGCCATCTCCCAGGCCAGCGCCAATCAGCGGGCAGGGCGCTGTGGCCGGGTGGCGCCGGGCATTTGTTTTCGGCTGTATGACGAGACGGATTTTATCAATCGCCCGGAATACACCGATCCTGAAATTCTCCGGACCAACCTGGCCTCGGTCATTCTGCAGATGGCCACTTCCGGACTCGGGGAAATTCGCCATTTCCCGTTCCTCGAAGCGCCGGACCGCCGGTTGATCAATGACGGCTACAAACTGCTGGAAGAACTGGGCGCAGTCGATGACAAACGGCGGGTCACCCGCCTTGGTCGCACCATGTCACGCTTGCCACTGGACCCACGACTGGCGCGGATGCTGGTCACCGCTGCGGAGCAGGGCAGCCTGGCGGAAACGCTGGTGATCATCGCCGGCCTGAGTATTCAGGATCCGCGGGAGCGACCCCAGGAAAAGCAGCAGGCGGCGGATCAGGCCCATGCACCGTTTAACGACAAGGAGTCGGATTTTGCCAGCCTGCTGAATCTCTGGAATTTCTACGAGGAACAGCGGCAGGAATTGTCCCAGAATCAGCTCAAGAAAGTCTGCCAGAAAACCTTCCTGTCCTGGATGCGCATGCGGGAATGGCGGGATATCCACCGACAGCTCACCCTGATCTGCCGTGAACAGAAACTGGCGTTCAACACCGAGCCTGCTTCTTATGATTCGCTGCACAAAGCCATATTGGCAGGCTTACTGGGGCAGGTCGCGGTCAAGGTGGAGAAGCGGGAGTACCTGGCCACCCGCAACCGCAAGGTCACAATCTTTCCCGGCTCGAAGGTATCGAAAAGTGCGCCCAAGTGGATTGTGGCGGCGGAAATCGTCGAAACCAGCCGGGTGTTTGCCCGCATGGTGGCGGCTATCCAGCCGGAATGGATCGAGCCGCTGGCCGGGCATGTTGTGAAGCACCATTATTTCGAGCCCCACTGGGAGCAAAAGCGCGCACAGGTCATGGGCTACGAGAAGGTCACCCTGTATGGCCTGGATGTGGTGCCCCGCCGGCGCATTCCCTACAGCAAAGTGGACCCGAAGGAGTGTCGGGAGCTGTTTATCCGGCGGGCGCTGGTGGAAGGCGATTACCGTTCCCGGGCCCCGTTCATCGAGCGTAACCGGGCGTTGCTGGATACGGTTGAGAACCTGGAGAAGAAAACCCGGCGTCGGGACCTGCTGGTGGACGACGAAGCCCTGGTCGCGTTCTACGATCAGCGTCTGCCGGAGGACATCGTCAGCGGTCGCCATTTTGAAACCTGGTGGAAAGGTCTCAGCGCCGATGAGCTGAAGAACATGGAACTGACCGAGCAGGACATTCTGCAGCGGCCAGTGGATGAACAAGCCGACTCGCTATACCCGGATTACCTGGAGTGGGAGGGCGTACAGTACCCCCTGAGTTACGAATTCGAGCCCACCAGTGAACGGGACGGCGTCACCCTTCAGGTTCCTCTGATGGCTCTCAAGCAGATTCCCTCACGCAGGTTGGAATGGCTGGTGCCGGGATTACTGCGGGAAAAATGCATTGCCCTGGTCAAGGGGCTTCCCAAGGCCCTGCGCAGGAATTTTGTGCCGGTGCCGGATTTTGTCGATGCCGCCCTTGAGAATATGCAGCCGTCCAATCAACCCCTGGCGATTCAGCTCGGAGAGCAGTTACGTCGCATGACCGGGGTGCGGATAGATCCGGAAGCCTGGCCCGAAGACGAACTGCCCCGGCACCTGCGGATGAATGTTCGGGTGCTGGGGGATGGCGGCAAGGTGATGGCCGAAGGACGGGAGACTTCGGTACTGCAGGATCAGCTTGAAGGCAAGGCCGAAGCGGCCCTTGCCTCCGCTGCCCAGGCACCTGACGATGCCCGGCAGGAGCAGGAGTATGTCGACTGGGACTTCGGGGTGCTCCCTGAATCGGTCCAGACTGAAAAAGGCGGTATGCAGGTGACCGTGTATCCGGCGTTGGAAGACCTCGGTAAAGCCGTAAAGCAGGCTCGCTACCTGGACCCGCTGACGGCGGAGGACGCCACTCGAAAGGCGGTCGCGAGACTGTTGCTCAACCGTTTCGGAAACACGCTGGATGACCTGGAGCGCAAGCTGCCCCATTTTAAGGCGTCAGCGCTCATGTTCGCCCCTGTCGGGCAAGCCCGGGTCTTGCTGGACGACCTGCTGGTGGCGACCGCCATGGAGCACTTTCTGTCGGACGTCCTGCCCCGTGACCGGCAACAGTTCGAGGTCATTTTCGACGGCGGGCGCGGGGATTTCATACCGGCCCTGGAACAGGCGGATGAACGTCTCCATCAGGCGATGAAGGGCTACCATGCGGTGGCCAAGCAACTCAAGGGCAAGATCAGCCTGGCACAGGCCAATAGTATGGCCGACTTGAAGTTCCAGCTTCAGCATCTCGTCTACCCGGGCTTTTTGGTGGCCACGCCCACCGAATGGCTGGAACAGTTTGGACGCTACTTCGAGGCGGCGGCCATCCGGTTCGAAAAAATGCCCCGGGAAATGGGGCGTGAGCGGGAGTTTCTCCATACCATTGAGCCGCTCTGGTCACGCTACGCCAGTAAACAGGAAGAGCAGCAGCGCCAGGGTGTCCGGGATCCGGAACTGGTGCTCTATCGGTGGATGCTGGAGGAATTTCGGGTGTCTTTCTTTGCCCAGCAACTGGGCACCGTCATGCCGGTGTCTGTCAAACGGCTGGACCGCCAGTGGGAAAAGACCCGTGTCTGAGGCCTCCATAGGCGCGAGCAAATTGTCAGGACTGTGTTACTATTTGGTGCATAAGCGGAATGTTCTTTCATTTGTTTACACTACCATGACGTGGGGTTAGCGTGATTAAAGCCGTCATCAGCGGAACCGGTCTGTATACACCGCCTGCAACCATCGACAACGACGAACTGGTGGAGGCATTCAATGCCTTCGTTGAGATTCATAATGGCCAACATGCCGACGAAATCGCCCGGGGCGAACTGGAAGCTCTGCAGCCTTCCTCCTCCAGTTTCATTGAAAAGGCATCCGGCATTAAACGTCGTCACGTGATCGACAAGAGCGGCATTCTGGATCCGGAGCGAATGGCACCGCACATTCCCGAGCGCGGGAACGATGAGCCCTCGGTGCAGTGTGATATGTCGGTGGCTGCCTGCAAGGAGGCCCTGGAGCAAGCCGGGAAGACCGCGGCGGATGTGGATGCGGTGATCGTTGCCTGTTCCAACATGCAGCGTCCTTACCCGGCCATTTCCATTGAAGTCCAGAATGCCCTGGGGATCGATGGGTTCGCCTATGACATGAACGTAGCCTGCAGTTCAGCAACGTTTGGTCTTCAGGCGGCGGTCAATTCCGTGGAGAACGGCAGCGCCCGCGCGGTGTTGGTGGTCAGCCCTGAGATCTGCTCCGGCCACCTGAATTTCCGGGACCGCGACAGCCACTTCATTTTCGGCGATGCCTGCACCGCCATACTGGTGGAGCGTGAGGAAGATACGGCTTCGGGGCAGGGATTCGAAATTCTCGGCACCAGTCTCAAGACCAAGTTCTCCAACAACATCCGTAATAACTTTGGTTTCCTGAACCGGGGAGATGAGTCCGGAATTGGCAAGCCGGACAAGCTGTTTGTGCAGCAGGGCCGGAAGGTATTCAAGGAAGTATCGCCGTTGGTTGCCGAAACTATCCTGAATCAACTGAACGGGCTGTCACTGGCGCCAGACGACCTGCGTCGCATGTGGCTGCACCAGGCCAACCTGAACATGAACCAGTTGATTGCCCGCAAGGTCCTGGGTCGCGATGCCGATACCGATGAGGCGCCGGTGATTCTTGACGAGTACGCCAACACCAGTTCGGCCGGTTCCATCATTGCTTTCCATAAACACAAGGATGACCTGAAATCCGGTGATCTGGGCGTGATCTGCTCCTTCGGGGCCGGTTATTCTATCGGCAGCGTCGTTGTACGCCGCCGATAACCCCGGCTAACATTCATTCGGCTGCCAGGGCCCTGAGTTTGTCCGGCAGTCGGGTGGAGGAACGGGCTGCCCGATCGAACCAGACAATCTTGGCGTAACCCTCGGCATACAGTTCACCTGTGTCGGCATCCGTCAGGGTATGATACGTATCCAGACTGGTATTGCCGGCCTTGTCGGCGTATGTTTTCACCACAACGGTGGCCGGGTGATTCAGCTCCTTCAGAAAGGTGGCGCTGGTCTTTATAATGATCGGCCCATCGGCTGCCTCGGGACCGCCTAATTCAAGGGATCTCAGCCATACGATCCGGGCTTCCTCGAAGAATCGGAAATAGACCGTATTGTTGGCATGGCCGTAAGCATCCATATCTCCCCAGCGAAGGGGAACGGACAAGGTGTTGACTAGATTTCCCGGTACTGACATCGGGTTCCTCCGAACCTGAGAGCGAATAAGAAGAAAAACAGAGCCGGTATTTTCGACGAACTGAAACGGATTTAACAACCTCAGGCTCAAAAATGACAGATTATTTTTCACGATGCCGTGCATTGGTGGTCGTGCTGGTCGCTCTCGTCGGGTTCGTGGGTGGCACTATGCAGGTGGCAGCCCAGAATGTGCAGGAACCAGCCCCCGAGATGTCCAGTCCGGTCAACGAAACGGATCCTTATGAAGACTGGAATCGCAAGGTATATGGTTTCAACGAGACCATCGATAACTGGTTTCTAAGACCTGTAGCCAAGGCGTACCGGTGGGCAATGCCGGACTTTGCCGACCGAGCCGTGACCAATTTTTTCAATAACCTGACCGAAGTCCGTAATTTCGCAAACAGTCTGTTCCAGCTCAAGGGCGAATCCGCTGTTGTGGCGGCAGGCCGCTTCACCTACAACACGGTTTTTGGGCTGGGAGGATTGATTGACGTCGCGACTGCCTTCGATCTTCCGGAGCGTCCGGAGGATTTTGGTCAGACCCTGGGTTATTGGGGTGTTGATTCCGGTCCCTACCTGATGCTGCCATTCCTGGGTCCGTCCAACCCCAGGGATTTTGCCGGGTTCGGGACCGACCTGCTGCTTCTCCCATCTGCCTGGGATGCTGCCGAGGAGCCGGATGTCTATTTCGCCAGGACGCTGCAGATCGTGGATAAACGGGCCGATCTCATCCCTGCGGAAAGCTTTATGTCCGGGGACGGCTATACTTTCGTCAGGAACGCGTATCTGCAGCGTCGGGAATACCTGATTAATGATGGCAAGACGACATCCGACCCGTTTGCAGATGAAGACGATGATCTGATGCTGGAAGATTTCTGACTGCAATGACCGATGACCGCATTCGCAAGTTTCGTAAAATGCTGGCGGAGGCACCCAATTACGAGGTCTGGAAAGCCGCCGCCCTCGAACTCGACTTCCTTGAGGGCAATGTCGAGTGGAAAGAGGATTTTGTTTCCGACCTTTATCACTATGAGCTGATCTATGACCGGCTCAGCAACCTTCGCCAGTATCGACAGCAGAACGATTTCGAGCGTTTGAAACGAGCGTTACGGGAAGGTCTCCACCACGATCTGGGCAACATGGGCAATGCCGCCCTCTACAGTCGGTCCCGCGTGGGCACCAAGCATCTGGTTGAGGAATACATCACCCAGGTCTGCGAAGCGCTGGATTTCCTCTGTGATCACCCTGTTCCAGGGTTTCCTGTGTCCGACAAGCTGCAATTTTTCCGGGATACCCTGACCAGCTACGGTCGCCCGACGCTGTTGCTCAGTGGCGGGGCGACGTTGGGTATGTTCCATTTTGGTGTGATCAAGGCATTGTGGGAAAAGGGCCTGTTGCCGCAGGTGGTGGCGGGCTCCAGTATCGGGGCGATTATTGCCGGAATACTGGGTGTTCACACCGATGCGGAAATTCCTGAAATGCTGGTGCCGGAGCACCATCACCTGAAAGCCTGGAAGTGGCGTGGCCTGATCAGTGCGATGCGGGGGGACGGGCTGATGGACCAGGATCAGTTGAAAGCCTGTCTGAGAGCGAATATTGGTGAGTATACGTTCGAGGAGGCGTTTCAACGTACCGGTCGTTCCATCAACGTCAGCGTATCGCCTGTACAGACGCATCAGAAGGCGCGGTTATTGTGTGGCTATACTTCGCCTTATATTCTGGTGTGGAGTGCCGCCATGGCCAGTGCTGCGGTCCCGGGCATTTACCCACCGGTGACCCTGATGAAGAAGGATATACACGGAAACTCGCTGCCGTACATGCCCCGGTTGAAATTCGTGGATGGATCGGTGGTCAGCGACTTGCCGATTGAACGGCTGATGCACCTTTATGACGTCAACTTCACCATTGTCAGTCAGACCAACCCCCACGTTGTGCCGTTTCTTAATCGACGCGGCCGGGATGAAAAGCTGAGCCTCGCAAACCTTCCGATGCACCTGCTTAAATCCGAGATCCAGTTTCACGGGCAGGGGCTGTTTGATTATCTTCGCAAGCGGGTTCGCCCTGAGATCATGCGTCAGGTGTCGGGCCAACTGTATACCATCATGGCCCAGCGTTATTCGGGGGATGTCACCATCGCACCGTCATACCGGTTACGGCATTTCCGGCGTATGCTGGCGAACCCGGAGCCAGAATATGTCCGGGAGATGATCCTGGCGGGGGAGCGGGCCACCTGGCCAAAGATTTCGATGATCCGTTCCCATGCGCGTATCTCGAAGACCCTGGAGCGTTGTGTCCGGCGACTCAAACATCAGCAGAAACGGGCAAACGCCGAGCTCAAACTGGTAAGCAATGCAGATTCCGGTACCTCCTGAGATGACATTTCCCGGGGCCGGGCGGTATGATACCGCGATGGCCGGGAAGCCTTCTGGGGAATCGCCTCCACTGACTTCCGCAAGCTCCGTTTGAGCACCTGACTGGACTCTCATGTACTACGATTTTTTCGGTTTTCGGGAACCCCCGTTTTCGATTGCTCCGGACCCCCGTTATCTGTTTCTGAGCGAGCGTCATAAAGAGGCGCTTGCACACCTGATGTACGGCGTTCAGGGGCAGGGTGGTTTTATTGTGATTACCGGTGAGGTGGGTACCGGTAAGACTACCGTGAGCCGCTGTTTTATTGAGAACGTCCCGGATCATGTCGATATTGCTTTGATTCTCAACCCCCGGCTATCCGCCAGGGAACTGTTGTCATCCATTTGCGACGAGCTTGAGATTCCCCATCCGGTCGGGGCCAGCATCAAACAGTTGGTGGATCTGATCAACACCGACTTGCTCAAGGCCCATGGGGCCGGGCGACACAAGGTTCTGATGATTGACGAAGCCCAGAACCTGTCCGCCGACGTGCTTGAACAGCTGCGCCTGTTAACCAATCTGGAAACGGCGGAGAAGAAACTGCTCCAGATCGTCCTGCTGGGTCAGCCCGAGCTTCAGGAATTACTGGCACGACCGGAGCTTCGTCAGCTCAACCAGCGTGTCACCGCGCGCTATCATCTGGACGCCCTGAGCAGGGATGAGCTGCCGGGGTATCTGAGGTATCGACTGGGGGTGGCCGGTCTAAGGGCGGATATATTCACTGGCGGCGCCATCAAGAAGCTGTTTAAAGTCAGCAACGGTATCCCCCGGCTAATCAACCTGATCAGTGATCGCGCACTGCTCGGCGCTTATGCCGAGGGTGAGCATGTGATTACCGCAAGTCATATCCGCACGGCAGCAAAAGAAGTGAACGGCAGCCGTTCCCCAGCCGCGCGACCGGTATCAGGACGCGGTGTCGATAAGCCCCGATACCTTGCCCTGGCGGCCTCGGTGCTGGTGGCCATTATCGGTACTGTCTGGCTGTTTGAGCGCTGGCAGGTGGGCGCCGAGGCCTCCACGCCGCTGACCGGGGAACAGGGCGTCGCTGTTACTGGTACCATTGAGCGCGCTGATCCCGTACCCGAGCCTGAATCTCCGGAACCGTTACCCGAGCCTGTGGCAGAACCGGCCCGATTGTTCGAGTTCGACACACACGGTCAGTCACAGGCCAATGCTTTTCGTAGTCTCTTTGATCTCTGGGGAGCCGACTACGTCCCTTCCGATAACCCTGAGGCCTGCATATTCGCCCGGATTAGAGGCCTCGCCTGTCTGGCACGACAGGGCACACGCCGAAGCCTCGAGCTGCTCAACCGACCGGCGATCCTGGAGCTCCGCAATGCTGAGGGGCAGCGGCGCTATGTGACTATTCAGCATCTTGATGGAAAACAGGCTGTTGTGGCGACGCCAGAAGGTACCGAGAGCTATTCGTTCGATTCCCTGGAAGCATTCTGGTTCGGCGAATTTACCGTACTGTGGCAGTTGCCGCCCTATATGGACGACAGCGAAGACAGCAGCGAGGCCAGCACCGAACAGCTTTGGCTGAGCTCCCGAATGATGGAGTTGGCGGATCTGCTGTCCACCGGGCGCGAGCAAAGTGACCAGATCAAGCGTATGGAAACCCGCGAGCAGGTACGCTGGTACCAGCAGAAAAAAGGGCTTGTGGTGGATGGCATTGCTGGCGCCATGACACTCATCCAGATCACCAACGACCTGGATGAAAAGGTACCAAGGCTGGTGTCGACCGGTGCGTCGCAGGGGGATCACTGATGTCCTATATCCTGGATGCTCTGAGGAAATCCGAGACTGAACGCCGTCAGGGTAAGGTACCGGATCTGGGTCAGCAGGTTCAGCTTATCCATAAGCCTCGTAAAAAGTCTGTGCCGGCGGCCGTCTGGGTCGCGGTTGCGTTGATTATCAATGCTGCGGTCCTGGCGGTGATTTTCTGGCCCGGTGGTTTAACCGCGGTGGGTGATGAAGCGGAAAAGCCCGGCGCTGATCGGCATGTACAAGCCGCGGAACCAGAATCGAAAACCGAGTCTCGACAAACCCCGGAGGAAGCCCCGATTTCCGATCAGCCCCCTGAAACAGACACTGCCGGGATCGTACCGGAGTCGTCCGTTGACGAGCCGCCGGTGGATGCCATCGCCGAGAGTGGCGGGGCAGAGCCCCGTCTTCGTCCGACCGTGATTGTACCCAACCGGACGGTGTCTGAGCCGGTGCCAACTCAGCCTGAGCAGGAGCCGGTGGGTCGTGTGCCCCACCTGGTTGAATTACCCCTGCCATTCCAGAAGAGTATTCCCGATTTGATTTTCAACAGTCATATTTACTCGTCAGAACCGACTGCCCGACGGGTGATGATTAACAATCAGTACATGAGAGCTGGCGACAGCTTCTCGGGCATCCGCGTTGAGCGCATCACCGAAGACGGCGTGGTTCTGAGCAAGAATGGTCGCCAGTTCCGCGTCGGTGTGGTTCGCGACTGGATGAGTCCCCGCTGATGGCCCTCACAGACGACACCAAACAGCTGATTCAACAGGCCTACCGCGATGTATTGGCAGGAAAGGACATTCGTGCGCGTTATGGCCAGCGCCTGATGATTGCGGAAATCGCCCGTTATATGGGCGATATCACCGATAATGACGGCCAACGAACGTCGCCGCCATCGGCCTGTGTTGTGGAGGCGGGAACCGGTACCGGCAAAACCCTGGCGTACCTGATTGCTGCCATTCCCGTTGCCAGGGCCCTGGGCAAGACCCTGGTGATCTCGACGGCAACGGTGGCACTGCAGGACCAGATCGTTCACAAGGATCTGCCGGATCTCAAGAAACACAGCAAGATGGACTTCACCTGGACCCTGGCCAAGGGGCGGGGGCGCTATCTTTGTATGTCCCGTCTGGAAGCCCGGCTTCATGATGAGGGCAATGGCGACAGCGATACCATGCCGCTGTTCCTGTTGGATGGTCCCGGTAACGAAGAGCCGGGCACCCGTGCCTTCTTCGAGGATATGCTCGCCAGCTACGGTTCCCGGACCTGGGACGGTGACAGGGACCATTGGCCGGATCAGATTCCCGACGATATCTGGCGACAGGTCACCACCGATCACCGTCAGTGTACCAACCGCCATTGCAGTTACTTCGACAGCTGTGCGTTTTTTGACGCCCGCAAAGACCTGGACGACGCCGATATCGTTGTAGCGAACCATGACCTGGTGCTGGCGGATCTGGCCCTTGGCGGCGGCGCTATCCTGCCCGAGCCGGAGAATGCCCTGTTTATCTTTGACGAGGCCCATCACCTGCCGGACAAGGCATTGAACCACTTTGCCGCATCGGTTCCGTTGAACGCGACCCGCCAGTGGCTTAAACAGCTGTCCCAGGCTTTGGGAAAAATGCAGCCGTTCCTGGCGCCGGCCACCCAGGCCGCCAAAACCATTGATCGCGTCAGCGAAGCGTCCCGTGGGGTCGATGTGGCCCTGACGGAGGTTTACAGCGAAGCGGAGCAGAATACCGGATGGGAGTTCAGCGAAGAACGCCGCACTGCCCAGTGGCGGTATCCGGAAGGGGAATTGCCGGAAGCTCTGGCCGGGTTGGCCGCCAATGCACGGGTCGCAACGGCCAGCCTGGTGCGACAGCTGGGTGTTCTGGTGGATGAACTCCAGAAGGCGTTCGACGAACGCAAGGAACATGAGGTGGACCGGGAAACTGCTGAATCCTGGTATCCGGTGATTGGCTCCTTTCATGCCCGAGCCGAAGATCAACTTCGTCTCTGGGTCGCCTGGTGTGAAACCACGGGCAGCAAACCCGTTGAAGGCGAAGAAGACTCACAGAGTGAAGAAATCGCCGTAAAACCAAAACTGAAAAGCCCGCCGCCGGCTCGTTGGGCGATTCGCCAGCGTTGGGATCACGCCGAGGACATTACCCTGTACAGCAGTCCGGTACTGGCCGATAACCTGCTGTATTCGCGGCTATGGTCCCGGGCGTACGGTGCGGTTCTGACCAGTGCGACGTTGACCGCACTCGGTCGTTTTGACCGGCTCCAGGCAAGGGCGGGGTTACCGGAAGCCAGTCGTTTCCTGGTGGTACCCAGTTCCTTCCGTTACGCCGAGATGGCCACAGTGGAAGTGCCCGCCATGACAGCGATGCCGAGTGATGATGCCTTCACCGATGCCCTGGTGGAACGTTTGCCGGATCTTTGGGTGGGCGAGAAGGCAACCCTCGTACTGTTTACCGCCCGTCGTCAGATGCAGTTGGTGCGTGATGCCCTGGCGCCGGAGTATCCCGACCTGATCATTACCCAGGACGATATGGCCAAGGGAGAGGTGCTGCGCCAGCACTGTACCCGGGTGGACGAGGGGAGGCCCAGCGTACTTTTCGGCGTGGCCAGCTTTGCCGAGGGCATTGACCTGCCGGGCAAATACCTGGGTCATGTGGTTATCACGCGCTTACCGTTCTCGGTGCCGGATGACCCGATAGAGGCCAGTCTGGCGGAATGGGTCTCCCAGAGGGGCGGAAACCCCTTTATGGAAATTACCGTGCCGGACGCGTCCATCAAGCTGGTTCAGGCGGTTGGCCGGTTGCTTAGGACGGAGCAGGATACCGGGCGAGTAACGATTCTTGATCGGCGCATTGTGGCCCGTCGCTATGGACAGTTATTGCTGGACGCCTTGCCGCCGTTTCGACGCATCATCGAGCAGTAGACCATAAAAAAAGAGCCACCCCGATCGGGCATGGCTCTTGTCAAAAGGGGTTCTGTTGAACCCGGGCGTCGAAACGCGGAACAAGGATTCTGAAGGCCTGAAGTTTCAGAATGCCTGATGAGGACTGACCTCACCTCGGAAATAATCATAGGGGAGTGGGGGGGCGGACGGATCGTCCAAAGGGCGTAGTGGGGCGTAAAAGTGTGCGATAAGTGTGACTTGCGTCACAAAAATTCAGGCCTTCCGGGTCAGGTTCATTCCAGCAACGCCAGTTCCCGTGCTTTTGCCAGGGCTTCAGTACGACGGCTGACGCCCATCTTTCCGTAAAGGTTGCGTATATGCGCCTTGACGGTGGCCGGCGCAACGTTCATCCGGCTGGCAATATCCTTGTTTGCCAGCCCTTCATTAATCAGAACCAGCACCTCCTGCTCCCGCTGACTCAGTGGCTCTGTCAGGGCTTCGCTGGTGTCGGCGTCCCGTCTGTTATAGTTGGCTCTGACCTCGGTTGGCAGCGCGCCCCCCGAACCATCGCCGACAGCGCGGAGCATCGCCAGCAGACTGCTATTCCACCGTGAAGGCGCGCGCAAGGCTGGTAGTGCCATCAATCGCTGGCGTACCCGCGGGCTCTCTTCTGCAAACAGTCTCATGAACCCTGCGTCTGCTGCTTTCTGAGCTGCCCGGGCCAGCATCTGATCGGCTTCCGGAATTTTTCCTTCGGCGTACAGGGCTTCCGAGTAAACCGTGAGTATTTCAACCAGGTGGCGGAAATGCTGGTCTCTTTCAGCACTCAGCCGCAGCGGTGTGAGTATCGCCAGGGCTTCGAGCGGACGGCCGGTCGCCACCATCACCCTGGCGGTACTGATCTGGTTCTGTTCACGGTTCAGGGGGTTGGAAAAGTGCTCATCGGTGACGGATTGAGCCCATTGCTCTGCCTGTTGGAGGCGCCCGGCTGCCAGGTAACATCGGGCCAGCAATGCGGAACAGGCAGGAGGCTCGAAGAGGATATGGTCGCGCCTTCGCCGGGCCACGGTGGCAGCGTCCTCCAGGGCTTCGATGGCCTCTTCAAAACGGCCCTCGCTAAAGGCCAGATGGCCCCGCACGTACTGAATAATGACATGTTGGCCAGGCTCGGTACCATTGGCCACATGTTCCAGCAATGGCGCCAGGTGGGAGGTTGCCAGTTCGGGCTCATTACGTTCCCGGTAGATCTCCGTCAGCGCACTGTTCTGCCAGCAGGAAATCAGTCTGGGTTGTGCCGGATCGGTATAGTGCTGGTCCACCCAGCGCCGCACCGAGGTGCACGTTTCCAGCGCGTCATCGATATCGCCGCGATTGTACTGAATCCACGCCAGTAGGCCGCCACTGGATAGTACGGTATTGGGTTTGCGCTCCAGTTCGCCGTAATGTACGGCGGAACGCAGGGCTTCCCTGGCCGACGGCAGGTCCCCCTTGCCGTAATAGTCCAGGCCAATGCCATAGTAGGTGACGGATTTGAGCGGGATGCGGGTATGGTCGATATCTCTGAGCACCTGACGTGTCAGGTCGCTCGCGCTCTTGTCATCGCTCCTGGTGCGGGCAAGGTAGGAACGGATCAGGGAGATCTCGCTTTGCAGGCCCAGGGCGCCTTCTGCGTCGGGATGGGAGTCCGCGACCTGTTTATCCAGAACGTCTTCCAGATTTGAGAGTAACGGGTCCAGTGTGTCTACCCGGTTGGCAAAGAACAGGGACCAGATCCGCAGCATCTGAAGTTGGGGGTTATCCTCCACGATCTCTGCGGGCAGGGAATCCAGCCAGTTCAGGACCGGGAGATGGTAGCCCCCGTGAATCAGATTGTTGCCGTGCTCGGCGAGAACCGTTGCCAGCCAGGCCCAGTCCTTCTGGCGGACAATCTGGGCAATACCTTCCTGGACGTGGTCATGGCCCAGGAGCCATGACACCGCCCGTTGCCAGTACCGTTCTGTTGTCTTCGGGCTGGAAGCCCAGGCCTTTTGCAGCAGTGCATCGCGGAACAGATCATGATACCGGAACCAATGGTTGCCTGTGTCCAGGGGGATCAGGAACAGGTTCTGCTTCAGCAATTGCTCAAGCATGGGCTGGCTGTTCGATGTGCCCCGTACGGCATCACACAGCGGGGCGCAAAGCTTTGGGCAGCAGGCGGTACTGAGAAGGAAGTCGCGAATAGCTTCGGGTTGTTGTTCAAGAACTTCACTGAGCACATAGTCGTTGATACGACGCTCGTCGACGTCGACCGTGATTGGCAGGGTCGAGTTGGTGGTAGAGCGGTTGACGCCGGAAAGTGCCGATAACTGCATTGCAGCCACCCAGCCTTCGGTTTTGCGGCAGATTTTCTGGATCTCCTGTTCGGAAACCTCCATCTCCATGGTTTCCCGGAAAAAGCGACGGCACTCTTCTTCGGAGAACGCCAACAGGCCCGGGTGAATGTCTCCCACCCATTGGCGAACCCGCCAGCGTGCCAGGGGTAGCGAGGGTTCAGTGCGTGACGCGAGGGTCAGGGTGACGGCTGGCGGCAGATAATCGACAAAGTAGGAAAACTGACGCTGGATGTCGGTATTCCGGATAAGGTGGAAATCATCCAGTACCAGAGACCATTGGGAGCCGTCCTCAGCGAGGGCATTAATGAGGCTGGTAATGGGACCTTCCAACTCCTGGATTGAGCAGTGGCTGAGTTGCTGGCGGCAGGTTTTCAGGCCGGCCATTCCGCTGTGTTCAAACGCGCCCGCTATATATTGCCAGAAACGCCGGGGCTCATCGTCGTGCTCATCAAGGGAGAGCCAGGCGGTTGATGTGCCCTGTTGTGTGCACCACTGGCTGACCAGGGTTGTCTTGCCAAAGCCCGCTGGTGCGATAACCAGATTGAGCCGTTTGGGGGAGCCGGGTTGCAGCAGACGGCACAGCCGCTCCCGCCAGACGGCGCGGGGGGCAGAAGTTGGTCTGAGGAATTTGGTGGTCAGCAGCATCGTATCCCTGAATGCACTCGGAGTATCGATTTCGGATTGTGTGCTTTGTCACACTGAAGTCAAGGGTAGTGTCCCGTCTGATCAACAAAATAACCAGACGGGACACTAGCTGCAAAAACGGCATTAGGAGTACGGCGTTATTCGATTTTTGGTCTAAACTGAGTGGGAGTCACTGTGTATATTAAAAAAGAATGAAAAATGGCATTTTTATGCGTATTCTGTGTTTTGCCAGTGCGGGCTGAAACGCAGAGTTAACGCAGCCCGAGTTTTCCGGGAATTCAGGGAGCAACAGGGTCAATGAAACTACAACAGTTGCGCTATATCTGGGAAGTTGCGCACCATGATCTGAACGTATCAGCCACCGCCCAGAGCCTTTTTACATCGCAGCCCGGTATTTCCAAGCAGATCCGTCTGCTAGAGGATGAGTTGGGCCTTGAGGTGTTTGCACGCAGTGGCAAGCACCTGACGCGGATCACCCCGGGTGGTGAAATCATAATCCGCGAGGCCGGTGAAATACTGCGTAGGGTAGAGGGCATCAAAAAGATTGCCCAGGAATTCAGCAACCAACGCAAGGGCGACCTGAGTATCGCCACCACGCATACCCAGGCGCGCTATGCGCTTCCTCCCGTGATCAGTGGCTTCATCGAGGCCTATCCCGATGTGTCCTTGCACATGCATCAGGGAACACCCATGCAGATTTCGGAGATGGCCGCCAACGGCGCGGTGGATTTTGCCATTGCGACCGAAGCCATGGAGCTGTTTAACGACCTGATCATG
Organism: Marinobacter sp. NP-4(2019); assembly: GCF_003994855.1. Classification (NCBI taxonomy): domain Bacteria; kingdom Pseudomonadati; phylum Pseudomonadota; class Gammaproteobacteria; order Pseudomonadales; family Marinobacteraceae; genus Marinobacter; species Marinobacter sp. NP-4(2019). Next base: position 2,462,253 of record NZ_CP034142.1, on the reverse strand, counting down.
ATGCCCTGTTACAAGTGGAACCGCAGCGTGATCGTTCCGAAGAATCACCCGTTGGCGAAGCTCCCCGAACTGACCCTGCCAGAATTGGCAGAGTACCCGCTGGTCACCTATGTCTTTGGTTTTACGGGGCGTTCCAAGCTGGACGAGGCGTTCCAGTCCCAGGGGCTAACACCGAAGGTGGTGTTCACCGCGGCAGACGCCGATGTGATCAAGACGTATGTCCGCCTCGGGCTGGGAGTAGGTATCATTGCCAGTATGGCGTTTGATGAGAAGGTCGATACCGATCTGGTGGCCCTGGATGCGCGCAAGTTGTTCCGGCCCAGTGTCACTCGAATCGGATTTCGTAAGGGCACGTTCCTGCGTGGTTATATGTACGAATTTATCCAGCGCTTCGCGCCCCATCTCACCCGTGAAAGGGTGGATGAGGCAGTTGCACATCAGGGCAGCCGGGCGGAAATCGAAGAGCTGTTCAAGGATATCGACCTGCCGACTTACTGATTGTCCTTGGCGATCAGGTTGCCGGCGTGCAGGCCACACTCTTTCTGTGTGGCTTCTTCCCACCACCAGCGACCTTCCCGTTCGTGTTGACCCGGCAGCACCGGGCGGGTGCAGGGTTCACAGCCGATACTGACGTAGCCTCTGTCGTGCAGTTTGTTGTACGGGGCTTCCGTCATGCGGATGTAGTCCCACACTTCCTTGGATGTCCAGTTCGCCAGGGGATTGAATTTTACCAGTTGGTGGTCTTTGGTGGAGAAGGCCTCGTCTATCTGCACCACGGGGACATCGTTGCGGGTGTCCGGGCTCTGGTCCTTGCGCTGCCCGGTAATCCAGGCATCCACGGTCGCCAGCTTGCGGCGTAGCGGGTTGACCTTGCGGATGCCGCAGCACTCCGCATGGCCATCCTCGTAGAAGCTGAACATACCCTTGCGGGTAACCAGATCTTCTACTTCCTTGGCATCCGGGAACATCACTTCAATCTTGATGCCGTAATGCTTGCGCACCCGTTCCAGGAATTCATAGGTTTCGGGGGGCAGGCGAGCGGTATCGAGGGTGAACACCTGAAGGTTATCCGTAAGCTTGTGGGCCATTTCAATCAGGGCCACGTCTTCGGCTCCACTGAAGGAGATGGCAATATTATCAAACTTCGCCAGCGCCGCCTTCAGAATGGCCCGGGGGCTCTGGCCTGCGAGTTCTTGCTGTAACGCGCCAATATCTGTCATGAAAAGCATTGTCCTTCATAAATGTGTGATAAATCTACCATTAAGGGGCGCCGGGCTGAAGGAATGTGGTTGTATATCCTTATAGCGGGCAAGAAGCACGATGCATTCGGCGGCGGATTTTCTTATCATACGGGCCCATTGAAGCCGGAGCCCCCGTATGCTGCCGGAAAAACTGAATATGACTATCAGGAGATCACTGTGGAACTCGCGTGCCTTGACCTCGAAGGAGTACTGATCCCGGAAATCTGGATCGCGTTTGCGGAAAAAACCGGCATTGAGGAACTGAGGGCCACCACCCGTGATATTCCAGATTATGACGTGCTGATGAAGCAGCGCCTGCGCCTGTTGGACGAGCACGGTTATGGCCTGCCGCAGATTCAGGAAGTGATTGGTGAACTGGACCCGCTGCCCGGTGCCAGCGAGTTTCTGGACTGGCTGCGTGAGCGTTTTCAGGTGGTGATCCTGTCCGATACCTTCTACGAATTTGCCATGCCGCTGATGGCCAAGCTGGGCTTCCCGACGCTGTTGTGCCATAAACTCGAAGTGGCGGACAATGGCCAGATCACCGATTACCTGCTACGCCAGCGTGATCCCAAGCGCCAGTCTGTTCGCGCCTTCCAACTGCTGAACTACCGCGTCATTGCGGCCGGCGATTCCTACAATGACACCACCATGCTGAGTCAGGCGGAAGCCGGCATCCTGTTCCACGCTCCGCAGAACGTCATTGAAGAGTTCCCCCAGTTCCCGGCGGTTCATACCTTTGATGATCTGAAGCAGCAATTCCTCAAGGCCAGCGCTGTACACAGCGCCTGAGTTTCCAGTGTCGTTGTTGTGTCGGATTACGCTTCGCTAATCCGACCTACATGCGAAGCATCGGAGCGCCGCAGGTCGGGTTAGCGAAGCGTAACCCGACATCCACTAATCCGACTTACAACACCAACCGCTCCAGAAACTCCATCAGCGGCCGCACCTTGGTCAGCGTCTCCTCATACTCCGCCTGCGGATCGGAGTCGGCAACGATCCCTCCGCCACCCCAGCATCGAATCGTACCCTCGTCATCACAGAGCAGGGTTCGGATCGCGATGTTGCTGTCCAGCACGCCGTTCAGGCCCCAGTAAAACACCGAGCCACAATAGGGCCCGCGCCAGTGGGGTTCCAGCTCGCGGATGATCTCCATGGCCCGTATCTTTGGGGCCCCGGTTATGGAGCCGCCGGGGAAGGCGTCCAGCAGCGCTTTTATCGGTGATACATGATCCTTGAGGGTGGCATGGATATGGCTGACCAGGTGATGGACATTGCGATAGGACTCAAGGGCGAATAACTGGTCCACTGCCACGGTTCCGGTCACCGCGCTGACACCAAGATCGTTCCGTAGCAGATCGACAATCATCAGGTTTTCTGCCCGGTCCTTCTCCGAAGCGCGTAATTCGTCCGCCAGGGCCGCATCCTGGTCGGGAGTTGCACCACGCGGGCGGGTGCCCTTGATCGGGCTGGTGTGAACGGTCTTTCCCCGGATTTCCAGAAAGCGTTCCGGAGAAATCGAGAGAATGGAGTGCCTGCCGGTCCGGATAAATGCGCTGTAAGGCGTGGGGTTGGCGTCAGAAAGCGCCCGGAAGGCCTGCCAGGGATTCCCCGAATAGCCGCCCTTGAACTCCTGGGAGAGATTGGCCTGGTAACAATCGCCCGCCTCAATGTATTGGCGAACAGCCGCTACGCTTGCCACGAATTCGTCCCGGGACTGAGTTGGTGCAAACGGAGTGGGCATGCGCCAGTTATCATCCGGTGACACGGGATCGCTGGCCAGCCAGTTCTGGAGTTTTCCGCGGACTTTGCCCGGGCAGTCGGGGTGGATCCACAGATAGTAGCTGTCGCTTGCACGGTTATGACTGGCGGACCACAGATACAGGCCGGCGTGCATGAGCGGAACGTCTACGCCCGGACATTGGTCAATAAGACGTTTTTCTTTTACGTAGCCCAGCTCATATCCCAGAAAACCAAACCAGCCTCCTGTCAGATGTTCCCCGGACTCAGCCTGGGGAATGCCATAAAACTGAGCCGCTTCTTCCATCTGCCTGGCGAGCTTGCCCAGATCATCCGCCGCGGAGGGACCCGGAGCGATCTCCAGGGATCGCTGGGCACAGGCGGAAAATCCAGCAATGACACCACGAGACTCGCCGGATCCAACGCTGCCGATATAAACGAAGTCGGCTTCCCTGCAGGCATGGTGCAACAGGTGGTTGTACTCTTCGCTGGTAATGGGTCTGGATGCAGGCAGGTTCAAACTAACCCCGTAACAAATGTAGAAGAATGATAATCAGCCCACAAAACGGGCATTGTCGGTTCCGAACGCCCGCTGATCTAATAGAGCGGACATTTCCATTTCTTTGGGCAGCTCCGGACAGGCTGGTTATCCATTTTAACCGACTTCCGGGGGGGCCGTGTGGAAACCGATTGAAAATAATAAGGAAGATGACGATGCCAAGCCTCAATAAATCACTGGTCAACCTGGCGTTGACCGCAACTATACTCATATCCCCGATGGCTTTCTCCCAAGAGAACCAGCTGGCTGTCGAAATTCCAGAGAACAGTGTGCTGTCTGACGGAATGCTGACCAGGGAAGAACTGGCAAGATTCGCCGTTATTGGTCAACAGCAACTGGTAAAGCTCACGGAAAAAGCGACGGAGGAGTACACCAGCGAGTTGATTGATGGCGATACCAATATGCCTGCAGCCTGGATGTTGCTGGATGACGGAGAAACCATCAAGCGAATCAATATTGATGATCAGGCAGAACAGGCGCCCGCCCAGATGAGGATCCTGATGTATCGGGCAGCGCTCAAGTCGATTGCTCGTCGCGGGAAGATCAATGCGGCAGTCATCCTTTATACCGGCAAGGTCAAAGAGGGGGAGGAGGCCGAAGTCTTGGTCATAGAGCATGAACATCGACTGGGCATTTCTGCCAACAAGGTGGTGCCGTTCCGTCTGGACGGTGGGGAAGTGTCGTTCTTACAGGCGGTTACCAGGGAAAAGCCGTTCCAGATGTTTTACGACGATAAGCACGAATCACCAGCTCATCAGGGGTGAAACTGAGAAGTAATGCGCGTTTGTTTCAGGTTGTAAGCGACTCGTAAAGAACTGTGAATGCAGTCACGGACTAGGACTGTAAAACAATCTTAAATGACGTCGTGGGGTAAGGGACTCCACAACAAAAATACAAACTCAGATAACAACAACATGAGTTTATAAGGAGATAATATGAAAGGCCTGAAGAAAATCGCACTCGCAACAGCGGTCGCTGCTGCCCCTTTCGCGGCTCACGCTGACCTGAAGGCAATGGATGACAGTGCAATGGGTAACGTCACCGGTCAGGCCGGTGTGACCATTGAACTGGAAACCAAAGTAAGCATCGGTCAGTTCAAGTACACGGATGAAGGCTCCTTCGCGGTTAACGACATCGTTCTTGGGGGTTCCGGTGTAGCCGGTGGCACGGGCACTGATCTGCTGGACCAACTGAAGATCGATATCGACGTGGCCGATGATGGCGACGCGGTGATCCACGTTGGCACCCTGGATGGCAACCCGATCGACTGGGGTATGACTGTCGGTTCCATGGAACTGCTGGCTGGCAGCACTGGTTCAGACAGTACCACGCTGATTTCCAACATGAGCGGTTACGGTAATCTGGCAAAGCTCGACTTCCGCGTTGATACGGCGACAGATCACCTGAACATCGTTGCTGCCTTCGACGTGCAGGATATGGATTTTGACGTTGAGTTCCTGGGTATCGGTATCCGTGACATGGTGATCACCGGTGCAGGCGGCAACTTTGACTATGACGGCGACGGTTCTGTCATGTCTGCTGACGCTGATGGCGAATTCGGTCTGGATCCGGCATCTCAGGAAGCTCAGGTACTGGCCGGCTTTGCCAACGTAGACCTGGACGTCTACAAAGGTGCTGGTCTGGGTGCTTCCACGGCCACAGACGTGCTGCGTGTCGACGTGAACAACGTCTACATGGACATGTCCATCGGTGCGGTTGAAATTGGCGGTACATCCATCGGTTCCCTCGCCATCGACAACCTGGCGGTTACCGACACCAAGCTGGCTGTTTACGGTCACTAATCTGACCTGACGCAGTAGGTGTTCAATAAACGCTCCGCTTCGGTGGGGCGTTTTTTTGTTATGGAGATAAAAAAACGGCGCTTGCAAAGGCGCCGTTTATGGCAGGTAATCCTGTTATCGGGTGCTACTGATCCGGCACCGCGATCGACAAATCAAAACCACCGCCCGGGCGTGGTGTCAGGCTGATGGGCCCCTCGTTGATCGCCTGAGGCACTTCAATGCGGTCAATACCGGGAGGGTTGCCAATGGAAAAGTTCACGTTCTGGCCGTCGAAGCCGATACCGAGCTGATCGTTCAGGAATGTCTGTGTGAACGGTTCATCCGGAATCTGAGCCTGCTGACCAAAGATGATGGGCGGGATTGTGGGGGTGAAATCCACGCGGGGCTGGGCACGAGCCAGTTCTTCCTGAGGCAGCAGCAGGGCACGGCGAAGAAACTCTTCCGCGGCCTGTTCCAGGGCGTCGGATTTGCCTTCTTCCTGATACCGCTGCAGGGCCTCCCGATAAGCTTCCTCTTCCGCTTCCGTCACCACGGGTTCACCGGGTGAAATGGTCAGGGAGCGTATGATGCGCTGGCGTTCCGCTGCGCTTTTTTGCTGGTCCCTGGGGACGACGATAACGGCGGAGTCTTTCACATAGGTGTCTACCATCTCATCGGATGTCATGGTTTGCACACCCGCCGACAGCGTTGCGCTGAAAACAGCAAGTCCGGTGGCGCCGGCAATGGCAATGGAGAGAGGGGTTGGGCGTGTCATGGTATAGCCCCCTGGCTGTGATCCACAATGTAGGAGGTACGCCTGATAACACTGCAATCAGTTCGCTCCCTTTACAATCAGTATTCGGATTGCCAGACACAAATTCAAGGGATTTATGGCGGGATTGTGACCACTATCGGTGTATTGTCAGTATTGTTATAAATATTCTGGTAAAGATGGTTATATAGGCGGCTGATTTTCCCGGGGGCGCCCTGGGGTTGCTAACAGGACCTTTATGTTTCAGGCACTTCGTTCACGCTGGCGGCGCTGGGTCAATCGCAGGATTCCCCGCACGGATAAACAGGTATTCAGCCAGCGAAATATTTTCATTTTGCCGACCGGCCCGGGCGTGGTGTTTGGCCTGTTGCTGCTGGTAATGCTGATTACCGGCATCAATTATCAAAATAGCCTGATCTACCTGCTGACTTTCATGCTGGGCGCCCTTCTGGTGGCCGCGATGCATCAGACGCACCGTAACCTGGCGGGGCTGGAACTTACCCTTGTTCAGGCCGGTGAGGGGTTTGCCGGTGAGCGGATTCCATTCCGCTTCCGTGCGGTGTCTGGCAAGCACGACGCTGTCGCCATTTCCCTGGCGTGTGATGAGTACGCCCTGAGCCAGCAGCACGTACCGGCGGGGCAGGCTGGTGATCTGGAGCTTTCGGCGGCGAGCCGGGAGAGGGGGTATTTTCGCCCCGATAGGGTCCGGGTCGAGACCCGTTTCCCATTCGGATTACTCAAGGCCTGGTCCTGGATACGGCCGGCATCTTTCGGCATTGTCTACCCGCGCCCCGTGCCGGCACCGGACGCCGCGAGCACGGTGTCTGATGGTGACGATCAGGAATCCTCCCGCTCCGTGGAAGGCAACGACCACGCTGACATGCGGCCCTGGCGGGAAGGGGATCTGGCCCAGCGCGTATTATGGAAACGCTACGCCCGTACCGGCCAGATGGTGATCGCAGACTGGGAAGGTGAACAGGGCAGTCCCCACTGGCTTGATTATCAGGCGTTTCCAGGCGTGGACCAGGAGTTGCGGATCAGCTATCTGACGGCGCTCGTTCTTGAGCGCGGCCGGTCGGGTACGCCGTTTGGCTTGAATCTGCCGGGCCAGGTTATTGAGCCAGATACCGGCCCCGCTCATGTTAGCCGCTGCCTTAAAAGTCTTGCGGTGTTTGGTCTGGAGAAGCCTCGGGATGATTCCCCGAGCATGTTTGGCACAAGGGCCCGCGCAGCAGGATCGACAGCCATCGGGGAGGGCGGTTGATGGCGGCGTTTTCAGGTCATTATGAGGTGTCAGGGGCTGAAACTCCCCCGCTTCCCACCAGGGCCCTACTCTGGGTGATAGCCAGTTTTGCGTTGCTGTTGGCGCCGCAATGGGACCGTTTGCCAGTATGGCTGATCGCCAGCTGCGTTGCTCTGGCGGGCTGGCGTTGGCTGGCTCAGTCCGGTCGTGTCCGTTTACCCGGAAAATGGCTGAGGACCGCGATCATGCTGGGGGTGATCGCTATTTATATCGCCACGGTTCAGGGGCGGTTTACGGTGGATACGGCCGCCTCGTTCTTCGTCCTCGCAGTAGGACTCAAGTGGCTGGAAACCCGTTCCACCCGGGATTTCTATGTGCTGTTCTTTATTCTGGTGTACCTGGCAACCGTCAACTTCCTGTTTCATCAGGAGATCTACTGGACAGTCCTGAATCTGCTGGCGGTCAGTTTATTACTGGTGGGGCTTCAGATTCTGAACGCGCCGGATTTACCAGCATCCATGCGGTCCGGCTGGCGTCGCTTGGGCATGATGCTGTTGAAAACGTTGCCGGTAGTCGTGTTGCTGTTCGTATTCTTTCCGCGAATGGCTCCGCTCTGGAGTGTGCCTTTGGTGTCCGGAGAAGCCCGCTCAGGTATCAGTGACACCATGCGCCCCGGAGATATTTCCAACCTCGCCCAGAGTAGTGATAGAGCTTTCCGCGCAACCTTCGGCGGCGAACTTCCCGCCTATCGGGATCGTTACTGGCGGGGCTTGATACTGGACTATCTGGACGGAGAAACCTGGCGCCAGGGGCAGGGGGAGCCGTTCAGGCGACCGGGACGAGTGTCTCTCGATGGTGGTGTGGGAGACCTGACGTCCGGTCAGTACGATGTATTGATGGAACCCACGGACCAGCGCTGGGCTTTTGTCCTGGAAGGGTCTGTGGCGGTCTCCGACAATGTGGTGCCAACCGACGAGGGGGTGTTCCGGTTTCGTCGCCCGGCCGACACGACGGTGCGCTACCGTATGGAGCTACAGGGCAACGGCCAGCGTGATGCCGTTGCTGAGGATCCCCGACAGCTGCGCCGCTACTTGCAGTTACCACGGAGTGGTAATCCGCGGGCACGGGCTCTGGCAGAACAAATGAAGGCAGACAATCCCGACGCCGCAGGCATGGTTGAGGCATTGATGTCCCGGTTCCGGCAGCAGGCATATTATTACACCCTGCGACCGCCTGCGATGCCGGAAGACGGTATCGATGCCCTGCTGTTTGATGAAAAACGGGGCTTCTGCGCTCATTATGCGGGTGCGACAACGTTCTTGTTGCGGGCCGCCGGCATACCCGCCCGAGTGGTCGTGGGGTATCAGGGAGGCGATCCGGGAGCGGGTGACGAGTATCTCGTGGTGCGCCAATACGACGCCCATGCGTGGGTCGAGGCGTGGCTGGATGGCGAAGGTTGGGTGCGGGTGGATCCAACCGCTGCCATTGCACCTGACCGGATTGAGTCCGGGTTGCGTGACGCTGTGGCCGAGGAAGGCTCGTTTCTGGAGGATGACTGGGCGTCGCCACAACGGTACGGCAATATGGCCATGCTGCAGTGGGCGTCCCTGCAACTGGACCGGATCAACTATCATTGGCAGCGCTGGGTGGTAGGCTACCAGGGGCAGTCCCAGATGGATTTGATGTCCCGTTTGCCCGGTGGGCTTGGATTGAAGGAGCTGGGCTACGCAACGGCGGGCATTGTCGGATTCGCCCTGCTGGTAGCCGGAGGCTTTTCCTCCTGGCAAATACGCCGCTCGTCTCGCGGCGATCCTGCGGGGCGGTTAATCCGGCGTTGGCACAAGCTGTGTCATCGTGCCGGTATTCCGGTGCGTTTTGGCGAGACACCCACGCAACTGGCGGAACGGATTGCCCTGGCCAGACCCGGGGCAGCGGGAACGGCCAGAGTTTTTGCCCGATTGGTAAACAAGCATTACTATGGCAGCGAACCGGAAGAGGGTCAGCGCCGGCTCCGTGAGAAGATGGCGCGCTTGCTGACCACCATGCGTAAACAGATGTCCCGGGATACCTCACAGTCCCGCGAAACCGCCACCAGAAGGGTAACAGGTTGAATCCATCCGAAGTGTCCATGCCCTGGCTTCACGATGCCTGGCAGAGCCTGCAGAAACGTCTTGGTGAAAACCGGCTGCCTCATGCGCTGCTGGTTGCGGGCGAGCGTGGTGTTGGCAAGCGGATGTTTGCCGATGGCGTTGCCGGCTTACTGATCTGTGAGCGGCCTGTCGATGATGGAGATCAGGGGCTCCAGCCTTGTGGCGTCTGCAAGCAGTGTGAATTGGTGGCGGCCGGTACCCATCCGGATATTCGCGTTTACAGCCCGGAAAAGTCGCGGATGATCAAGGTAGATCAGATTCGGGCACTGTCCTCGTTCGCCGTATCGTCTCCGCAGGTCGGGCAACGCAAGGTGGCGATTATTGATCGTGCAGATCAATTGAACATCAACTCCGCCAACGCGTTGCTGAAAACCCTGGAAGAGCCTTCTGATGACGTCGTCCTCATATTGTTGCAGGAAAGCGGGCGCCCGGTTCTGCCGACCATCCGCTCCCGCTGTCAGATACTGTCGATTGCCATTCCGGATGGCGATGCCGCAGCCCGCTGGCTGGCGGCTGAAGTCATGAAACTGGATGAAGCCGATCGCCCCTCCGTGGAGTTGTGCAGCAAAGCACTGGCGTTATCCGGCAACACGCCGAGGCTGGCCTATGAATACCTGACCGGTGATTTCCTGACATTACGGGAGCAGGCCCTGGCGCAATTCCGTCAATTCATGAAAGGTCAGTTAACCGTGGGTGAAGCCGCCAAGCCGTTCAAGGCGCTCGGGCTGGAAGGCGCCCTGGGGCTGTTTGAAGGTTGGGCGGCGGATCTGGCCAGAATTTCCGCGGGGGGTACCCCAAGGGATACGGACGCAGCGGATATGCTGAGCTATCTCGCCAGATCCAACCCACCGTGGCGCGCTCATCAGATCCTGGAGCTGGTTCAGGAGACACGTTCCGCGGCGGTGTACAACGTCAACCCGGAGCTTGAAGCCGGCAGACTGCTGATCGCGTGGCAGGAATTAATGCCCCGTAAACGGGCGCCGGCCTGAACGGAAACCGCGCGGGTCGCAGAGAGAGCGATTTTGGCCAACTGCTGCTATGATTGCGAAATATCAGATAATTTTCAGTCTCAGACTGTAGGTCGGCTTAGCCAACGGCGTAATCCGACGGTGTAATACAACAAAGTACAACGTTTCACAGCCAGTATAGAAAGGTGTTAACTATGGGCCCCGGCTTTGGCGCACGAAGTGGCATTCTGACCCTTACCATCAAGGACAAAGCCGTACTGTATGCGGCGTATATGCCATACATCCGACAGGGTGGGCTGTTCATTCCGACCCAGAAACAGTACCAGCTCGGGGACGAAGTGTTTCTGTTGCTGAACCTGATGGATGAACCCGAGAAAATTCCGGTTGCCGGTAAAGTGATCTGGATTACCCCAAAGGGCGCACAGGGTAACCGAGCCGCTGGCATCGGAGTTCAGTTCAACGGAGATGATGAAACCGCGCGGACCAAGATTGAGTCCTATCTGGCAGGTTCCCTGAATTCCGACCGTCCGACTCACACCATGTAACCCAAGGTGAACTGATCTTTTAATGAATGACATTGTGTTATCCCCGAAAGTGGCCGCCGAAGTGACGCCCGAAGAGGTGACCTGGCCCCTTGAAAACATCGAGTTGGCGGGTCTGCGGTGGTCTGACAAAGAGGCTCAGGGTGATTCCTGTCCGATCCTGATGCTCCACGGCTGGCTGGATAACAGCCTGACATTTGCTCATCTGGCGCCTGAGTTGCCGCGTGGAAGGGACGTGTATGCCGTGGATTTGGCGGGTCACGGGCACTCCGGTCATCGTGCGGAAGGTCAGAGTTACCTGCTGATGGATTATGTAGCCGATCTGGCGGAATTGATCGAACGTTATTTTGATCATGCCCCGGACCACAAGGTGGATCTGATCGGCCACTCCCTGGGCGGAATTGTGTGTGTCCTGTATGCGGCGGCGTTTCCGGAGCATGTCCGGAATCTGGTGATGATTGACAGTATCGGCCCGATCAGCCGGCCACCAGAGGACACCATTCCGCAATTGCGCAGGGCGATCAGGAAGCGCATGACCGGGTCAGGCAAGTCGGTGGTGTACTCCGATCCCCAGACCGCCGCCAAAGCCCGGGAAGGAGGGTTGAGCCCACTATCTCCGGAGGCGGCGATGACTCTCATCCCCCGTAACATGAAAGCGGTCGACAGCGGGTTTGTCTGGCGCACCGATCCGAGACTCCGTCATCCTTCAATGATGATGCTGGAGGAATCGCAGGTGTTGGCGAGCCTTCGGGAAGTCAGGACCCGTACCCTGTTTATCCGTGCCGAGCACGGGCTGTTGTCCTCCAGGAAAGGCTGGGAGCCTCGCCTGGATGCCATTCCCCGGATGGAAACCGTGACGGTACCCGGTGGCCATCACTGCCATTTTGACGGAGACATTGAGCCGGTCAGTCAAGCAATCAGGGAATTTATCAGCCATGAAGCTTAGAGGGCTATTAAGTTGTTTTGTCGTTGGATTTCTTGTCCTGGCTGTCGGTCCCGTTGCCGTCGCGCAAGTAAGTGACGAGCATCTGGCAGAGTTTCCGGAGGCATTTCCACAGTCCTCACTGGAAGAAGAGGTGGCGGTTGCCTCTTCCGGTCACCTGATTCTGTTCAGTCCGGTCAGGGAGATTAACAATCAGATTCGCTCAGAACGAATGGCAAGACTCCCGGTTAGAGGTGCAGGGCGTCTGTACCAGATCAATCGGGATGCCAGTCGTGGTGAGGCACGCGAACACTATGAGAGAATATTACAGGCACGGGGTGCTCAAGTGTTGTTTGAGTGCAGCGGTCGCAGTTGTGGCCGAAGTAATGTCTGGGCGAACCAGATTTTTGATCAGTATACGCTGTATGGGCGCGATGCCGACCAGGATTATCTTGTTGCAGCGGTGACGGGAGAATCCGGCGTGACCTGGCTTACCCTGGTATACACCGTCACCCGTGGTACGCAGCGGGAGTATGTCTGGATTGAACACCTGGAAGCCGGTAGAGGTGCGGCGATTCCCGGCCTGGATTCCATCAACGCCAGGATCAGTGGACCGATCATTGTGCCCTGGCAGGGAGGGGTCACCCATCGTTTTGATTGGAGTGCGACGGACCGCAGAATGCTGAATAACTGGGTGGAGGATGACGGTGCCAAAGTGGTGCTTTCAGGTTTTGCGGCGCTCGGGGAACAGGAGTCCCTGGAAGGCGCCATGGATCGGGCTCGGCAGGCTATGGAGTCGTTATCACAGGTACTCGACAAAAGCGGAATCTCCAGAAGCCGTCAGACGCTGATTACCATTGGGCCGTCTGTTGTCATTCCTTCTCCGGAACGTCAGGGTGATCGTGTCGAAATTGTCGTGATACGAGGTGCACCGGGTGAGTAAACCAACCGATAATCAATCCGACAAGACTGACAACCGGACAGAGAGTGTCGCCACTGTCGTACAGAGGGCTGATGCTCCCTCTGCCGAAACGCCAGCGTCATCTGAAAAGAAAGCCCTGAAGCCGGGGCATGGTAAAACCGTAGCGTTGACCCTGGGTAGTGGTGGTGCCCGGGGCTATGCCCATATTGGTGCCATTGAGGTCCTGGAAGAGCGGGGCTATGAGGTTATTGCCATCTCCGGGTGCTCCATGGGGGCTCTGATCGGCGGGATGTATGCGGCCGGGAAAATGAAGGACTACAAGGACTGGGTGACAGGGCTTGGTCAATTTGATGTTCTCAAGCTGTTGGACGTTACGTTTAATTCCGTGGGTGCCATTCGAGGTGAGAAAATATTCTCGGTCGTGCGGGACATGTTGGGAGACACCCGCATTGAGGATCTGCCCATTGCTTATACAGCAGTCGCCACGGATTTGCTGGCGCACAAGGAAATCTGGTTTCAGGAGGGGCCGCTGGATCAGGCTATTCGCGCTTCCGTTGCCATTCCCAGTGTGGTGACGCCCCTGGTTCTTAATGGCCGGGTTCTGGTGGATGGTGCGCTGTTGAACCCGCTTCCCATTATCCCCACGATTTCCTCCCATGCTGACATGATCGTGGCGGTAAACCTCAGTGGTGAGGATGAGCGTCGTCGGCGAATTCCCGATGCCGCCTTCAGCGAGTCCGGTGAGGGGGAAGATGGCGATACGGAAGAATGGGTGGATGTGATCCGCGAAAAAGCGTCCCGCTGGTTTGACTGGGATGCGATCAAAACGTTTAGCAGTCGGAAAGGGGGCGCTTCATCGGGCGATAGCCCTGAAGACAAGATCAGCAAGGCGGTGGAGAAAAAACGGGCAGACAAAATTCAGGATGACCCGGACCTGGTTCATGAAACTATCGATTGGGACAAGCTGGGCATTGGTAAGTTCGATGTCATGAACCTGACCATCGAAACCATGCAAAGTGCGCTGGTCCAGTACAAAATTGCCGGCTACCCACCGGATTTGCTGGTCAACGTGCCGAAAAATGCGTCCCGCAGTTACGATTACCACAAGGCACCGGAGTTGATTCAGCTGGGGAGAGAGCGAATGGCCGCTGCCCTGGATCGTTACGAAGAGAATCGTACCAGCTCCGGCCCACTGGCAGTGTGACCCTGCGTGATACGCCAGGGCTGCAGTGAGCTGCCCAAACAGCGTATAATGCCGGCCAGACACGCATCTTCACACAGGAATCCGAACTACGTGACCAGCCCTATTGATGACCTGCATACTGTCAGGGACTTCCTGCGGTATGTTTCTTCCCGGTTCTCCGCTTCAGAGTTGTATTTCGGCCATGGCACGGACAATGTTTGGGATGAGACGGTGCAATTGGTGATGCGCAGCCTGCATCTGCCACTGGAAAATAATACCCTGTTCCTCGATGCACGCCTGACCCGGGAAGAGCGCGAACTTATCATCAGCCGTATGCGCAGACGCATTGAAGAGCGGGTGCCCCTGGCCTATTTGTTGGGTGAGGCCTGGTTTATGGGAATGCCTTTCAATGTGGATGAGCGCGTACTGGTTCCCCGTTCTCCCATTGGCGAACTTATTGAGCGTGGTCTTCAGCCCTGGCTTGGTGAACATCCCGTGACGCGTGTCCTTGATCTTTGCACGGGCAGCGGTTGTATTGGCATTGGCATGGCCACGGTATTTGATGACGCGGAAATTGATCTCTCGGATATATCATCGGATGCCCTGGAGGTCGCCCGATCCAACATCGAGCTTCATGGTTTGGGTGATCGGGTGCGTACGGTGCAGTCGGATGTCTTCGACGGCATTGAAGGGCGCTACGACGTTATCCTGAGTAATCCGCCCTATGTCGATGCCGAAGATATGGCGGGTATGCCTGATGAGTACCGCCATGAGCCGGAACTTGGGCTGGCTGCCGGAAATGACGGTCTGGATATTGCCCACAGGATCATCGCCGGCGCCTCGGATCATTTGAACCCGGGCGGACTGCTCATTGTTGAGGTGGGCAACAGTTGGATTGCGCTTGAACAGGCGTATCCGGATTTGCCGCTGACCTGGCTGGACTTCGAAAATGGTGGTGACGGCGTCTTCCTGGTGACCGCCGAGGACCTTCAGCAGTGGCAGGAAAAATCCTGATAATCTTTTTATAAACCCTGGATAAGATACTGAATCATGTCGGGAAACACCTTCGGAAAATTGTTTACAGTCACCACCTTTGGTGAAAGTCACGGGGCCGCTTTGGGGTGCATTATCGACGGTTGCCCTCCAGGGTTGGCGCTGTCCGAGGAGGATATGCAGCGGGACCTGGATCGCCGCAAGCCCGGAACCTCCCGACACACCACCCAGCGCCGCGAGGCGGATGAGGTGAAAATCCTTTCCGGGGTGTTCGAGGGCAAAACCACGGGGACACCGATTGGGCTGGTGATTGAGAATACCGATCAGCGCTCCAAGGATTACTCCAAAATTTCCGAACAGTTCCGACCGGCCCACGCCGATTACACCTATGCCCACAAGTACGGTATTCGCGACTACCGTGGTGGTGGCCGGTCCTCGGCCCGCGAGACGGCCATGCGGGTCGCGGCGGGCGCCGTTGCCAGGAAGTTTCTGGAGCAGCGCCTGGGTATCCGGATTCGTGGCTATCTGTCACAACTGGGACCGATCAAGGCAGAAAAACTCGATTGGGATCAGGTGCACCAGAATCCCTTCTTTTGCCCCGACGCTGACAAGGTGGCGGAGATGGAAGCCTATATGGATGCCTTGCGGAAGGAGGGCGATTCCATTGGTGCCAGGATTAACGTAGTGGCGGAGGGTGTGCCTCCCGGACTGGGTGAGCCGATCTTTGATCGCCTGGATGCGGATCTTGCCCATGCACTGATGAGCATTAACGCCGTTAAGGGTGTGGAAGTCGGTGCCGGTTTTGGGTGTATCGAGCAAAAAGGCACCGAACACCGGGATGAGATGACGCCCGAAGGATTTTTGTCCAACAACGCCGGCGGCGTGCTGGGAGGCATATCGTCTGGCCAGCCGATTGTGGCCAGCATTGCCCTGAAGCCGACATCGAGCCTGAGGTTGCCGGGACGTAGTATCGATGTTCACGGCAACCCCGTGGAAGTTATTACCACCGGGCGACATGATCCTTGCGTAGGCATTCGGGCAACGCCGATTGCAGAGGCGATGATGGCCATTGTCCTGATGGACCACTACTTGCGCCATCGTGGTCAGAACGGCGATGTGGAGGTCTCTACCCCGGTTCTCGGCCAGCTCTGAAGGCAACCCGAAGGGTTATTGTTATCTACTGGCGGCTGTCAAACCTCTATTTCTGGTTTTTTGCCCTCCTGGGAGGGCTTCTTCCCTATTGGTCCCTTTACCTTGAGGGGCAGGGTTTTTCCTACCTCCAGATCGCCACGCTGATGGCGACGATCCAGCTCACCAAGATTATTGCTCCCAGCGTGTGGGGCTGGTTGGGGGACCGGTCCGGTCAGCGAGTTCGGCTGGTGCGGTTTGGGGCGATTACCGGTTCTCTGTTTTTTGCCGGTGTTTTCCTGGAGCCAGGATTCTACGGCCTGCTGCTTGTGATGCTGGCATTCACCTTCTTCTGGAATGCCATCCTTCCGCTCTATGAAGTGATCACCCTCAGAACCCTGGGCAAGCAAAAGGACAAGTACGGCAAGGTCAGGCTGTGGGGCTCTGTCGGGTTTATCGGCGCCGTGGCTCTGGTCGGCGGGATTCTGGAATGGGTGCCTGTCCAGAAGCTGCCATGGCTGCTTCTGCCGGTGTTTGCCGGGATAGCAGTGTCGGCCTTTCTGTTGCCGTCAGAACCTGGTGAACGCACGCCAGCAGCGCCCAGGGGTAGTCTCAAGGCAATTGTTACCCATCCGGCAGTGGTGTCGTTTTTCTTGATGAACTTCCTGCTTCAGGTGTCACACGGGGCTTACTACACCTTCTTCAGTATTCATCTTGAGCAGCATGGCTATGGCAAGCTGTCCATTGGCCTGTTGTGGTCTCTTGGGGTGGTGGCGGAAATCGGATTGTTTCTGGTGATGCACCGGCTGTCCCGAAACTTTTCGGTTCGTCAGATTGCCATTGGCGCATTGACGCTCACCATGATCCGCTGGATGTTAATTGCCGAGTTGACGGACGTCGTCGCTGTGCTGCTGTTTGCCCAGCTGCTGCATGCGGCATCTTACGGCGCGCTGCATGCCATCTCGGTGCAATACATTCAGGGCTTCTTTGGTCAGCACCATCATGGCCAGGGGCAGGCGCTCTACAGCGGACTGACGTTTGGTGCCGGTGGTGCCGCAGGTGCGTGGTTGTCAGGTTTTCTGGTGGAGGGTATCAGCACGTCGGCCGCATTCTGGGGTGGGGCGGTGGCAATGATGGTGGCTATTGTTATCACCTGGCGGGGGCTCCGGCCCCCGCCAAAGGCTGATAACGCCTGACGCCGGGTTATTCCGGCTCGTCTTCTTCGTCTTCCTCGATCTGCAGTGAGAGCCCGCTTCCGGTCGGTCCGGCCGACTTGCCGGATTCGCCATCCTGGCCGTGAAGCTTGATCTTCAGGCGAAGGTTGTTGGCGGAATCCGCGTTCTTCAGTGCTTCCTCCTCGGAAACCTTGCCTTCTTTCCACAGGTTGAACAGGGCCAGATCGAAGGTCTGCATGCCTATGTTGGCCGACTTTTCCATGATTTCCTTGATGCTATCCAACTCTCCGCGAAGGATAAGTTCGGAAATGGTCGGCGTACCCAGCAGGATTTCGATAGCGGCACAGCGCTTCTTGTCGACCGTGGGTACCAGCCGCTGGGATACAAAGGCCTTCAGGTTCATGGCCAGATCCATCAGCAGTTGGGGGCGCCGTTCCTCCGGGAAGAAATTGATGATCCGGTCCAGGGCCTGGTTGGCGTTGTTGGCATGGAGGGTGGAAATACACAGGTGACCGGTTTCGGCGAAGGCGAGGGCATGCTCCATGGTTTCCCGGTCACGGATCTCACCAATCAGAATGACATCGGGAGCCTGGCGCAGGGTGTTTTTCAGCGCCTTGTGAAAGCTCCGGGTGTCCACGCCGACTTCCCGCTGGTTCACAATGCATTTCTTGTGACGATGGATGTACTCAACGGGGTCTTCAATGGTGATGATGTGGCCCGAGGAATTGGAGTTCCGGTAATCGATCAGGGCCGCCAGAGAGGTCGATTTACCGGAGCCGGTAGCGCCGACAAACAGCACCAGGCCTCGCTTTGCCATCATTACATCTTTCAGTACGGGCGGCAGCCCCAGATCATCGGCATTGGGGATTTCGGTGACAATGTTCCGGGCAACGATGGAGATTTCATTGCGTTGACGGAAGATATTAACCCGGAAGCGCCCGACATTGCGGATGCTGTAGGCCAGGTTCATCTCGAGTTCCTGTTCAAACTCCGACACCTGCTCATCATCCATGATCTGGTAGGCAATGTCCTTGATCGCCCCCGGGGCAAGGGGTGTTCGGTCGATTGGCTTCAGCGTGCCATGAAACTTGGCGCAGGGCGGTGCGCCGGTACTCAGGTAAAGGTCAGAGCCATCATTCTTGGCCAAAATTTTCAGATAATCATCAAATCCCATGAAAACTCCCCGAAATCCAGGATAGTTGCAGTTGCAAACCGGAATGTTGTTATCGACGTAAAAATGGTTCAGATGTCTTCCTCGGCTTTGACCACCTCAAGCAGAGCCTTGGCGGCATTGCTGAGCTGACGACCGGAAAGACCGACGGCACCGAGTACCCGCGTGACCGGAAACCCGATGTCCAGGCGATGGACGCTGTTATCCATCATGCTCACTGGCAGAACGCTCCAGCCAAGCCCGACACTGGTCATCATCTTGATGGTTTCAAGATAATTGGTTGGCATCTGTGGATGCAGGGGCAAATTGGCCTCCAGGAACAGGCGGCTGACGACCCGATAGGTTGCCGTCGTGGTGTCAGGCAGCAATGCCGGATGCGCCGCGAGATCCTGCAACCCGGGAGATTCAAGCCCCGCCAGTGGGTGTTCAGGCCCGACCACAAACGCCATGGGATCGGGCCATTGTTCGTATACCATGAAATTTCCTTCCATACTGTCACTAAGTGTGACAAAGGCCAGCTCCGCATTGCGTTTGCGCATCTGCTCGTAGGCCGCATCCGATTCCATGAACTGCAGCTTCCATGACACATCTGGATATTCACGGGTAAACCGGCGCAGCCAGTTTGGCAGGTGATGGAGCCCGATATGGTGGCTGGCGATGATCTGCAGTTCGCCTTCTACCTGTCCGGAATCCGGCGACAGCGCCACCCGGGCATTATGAATCTCATCGAGAATCTTGCGGGCATGGGGGAGCAACCTCGCACCGGCGTCGGTGAGCCGAATCTGACGGTGACTGCGATCAATCAGTGAAGTGCCGAGCTGGTTTTCGAGAGCCGCCAAGCGTTTGGAAATAGCAGGCTGAGTCAGATGGAGGATTTCAGCGGCTTCAGAAAATGAGCCCTGATCAACGATTGTTATAAATGCCCTTAAAGAATTGGAGTCCATTTGGGAACCCTTGTATCGCCTGAATCGGTGGCACTCGGAGCCGGATAAGCGGGGCGGGTGGCACTCTCCAAAACCGTTGAGGGCCAGGGACGGCCCGAAACGAACGCACATGGGTGAAACAAGCGTTTATGAAGCGAAGCTTCATGCGCAGCTGAACGACAGCAATCTAAGATTGCTGGCTGGACCCGCTTGCGGGGGCTCGTAGTGTGTTTTGGAGAGTGCCGCCCGCCCCGCGTTTACGCAAAAATAGGATATGCCAAGAAGGAATGCAAAGAATAAAAAACATGAATTGAGGTTATCCAGTGCGGAGCGGTAAGATAGCCCCATAGAGAGTTATAACCAGAAACCCCCAGAGAATGAGAGAGAACCATGGCGGGCAAGACCTTATACGACAAATTGTGGGACGACCATCTCGTCAAACAGCGGGACGACGGCTCCGCATTGATTTATATCGACCGGCAGTTGCTTCACGAAGTGACGTCGCCCCAGGCCTTTGAAGGTCTGCGCCTGGCCGGCCGTAAGCCGTGGCGGATTGATGCCAACATTGCTACACCGGATCACAACGTGCCAACAACCGACCGTGACCGGGGCGTTGAAGGCATAGTGGACCCGGTGTCCCGCATACAGGTCGAAACCCTCGACAAGAACTGCGATGAGTTCGGCATCCTCGAATTCAAAATCAAGGACCAGCGCCAGGGAATTGTCCACGTTATTGGTCCGGAGCAGGGTGCCACTCTGCCGGGTATGTCCATTGTCTGTGGTGACTCCCACACCTCCACCCATGGGGCCTTCGGCTGTCTCGCCCACGGTATTGGCACCTCGGAAGTGGAGCATGTGTTGGCCACCCAGTGCCTGGTCCAGCAAAAGATGAAAAACATGCTGGTCAGGGTGAACGGCAAGCTTGGGCCCGGCGTTACCGGTAAAGATGTCGTACTGGCCATTATTGGAAAAATTGGTACCGCAGGTGGTACCGGGTACGCTATCGAGTTCGGCGGAGAAGCCATTCAGGGGCTGAGCATGGAAGCCCGCATGACCATCTGCAACATGGCCATCGAGGCCGGTGCTCGTGTTGGCATGGTGGGCGTGGATGATACCACCATCAATTACGTAAAGGACCGCCCGTTCTCGCCCAAAGGCGAGCAGTGGGAAGCCGCCGTTGACTACTGGCGTACCTTGCATAGTGACCATGACGCAGAGTTTGACAAAATTGTGGAGCTTGATGGTTCCGCTATCAAGCCGCAGGTCAGTTGGGGCACCTCGCCGGAAATGGTGGCCGGTGTGGATGGCAATGTACCCGACCCCGAGAAAGAAGCGGATCCCATCAAGCGTGAAGGCATTGTCCGTGCGCTCAAGTATATGGGGCTTCAGCCGAACATGCCCATTACCGATATCAAGCTGGATCGTGTGTTTATTGGCTCCTGCACCAATAGCCGCATCGAGGATCTCCGTGAAGCGGCAGCGGTAGTGAAGGGGCGCAAGGTGTCCCCGACGCTCAAGCAGGCAATGGTGGTGCCCGGATCCGGACTGGTGAAAGCTCAGGCAGAACAGGAAGGTCTGGACAAGATCTTCATCGAGGCTGGTCTGGAGTGGCGCGATCCGGGCTGTTCCATGTGTCTGGCTATGAACGCCGACAAACTGGGGCAGGGCGAGCATTGTGCATCCACCTCAAACCGGAACTTTGAAGGCCGTCAGGGCTTTGGTGGTCGGACCCACCTGGTCAGCCCGGCCATGGCCGCGGCGGCGGCTGTCACCGGCCACTTCATTGATGTCCGCGAATTGATGCACTGATCCACAGGAGAGAACCATGCGCGCATTTACGCAACACCAGGGCATTGTCGCCCCCATGGACCGTTCCAATGTGGATACGGACATGATTATTCCCAAGCAGTTTCTGAAATCCATCAAGCGCACGGGGTTCGGGCCGAACCTGTTCGACGAACTGCGCTATCTGGATGAAGGCAAGCCGGACCAGGACTGTTCCCAGCGGCCGATCAATCCGGACTTCGTGCTGAACCAGGACCGGTACAAAAACGCCAGCGTGCTTCTGGCCCGTGCCAACTTCGGTTGCGGTTCCAGCCGGGAACACGCCCCCTGGGCACTGGATGATTATGGTTTTCGGGTGATTATCGCGCCCAGCTTTGCCGATATTTTCTACAACAACTGCTTTAAGAATGGTCTGTTGCCTATTGTTTTGGAAGAACAAGTGGTTGATCAACTTTTCCAGGAAGCCGAGGCGCAGGAAGGTTATCAACTGGCGGTGGACCTTGAGGCGAAAACCGTGACGACGCCGTCCGGGGAGTCCTTCAGTTTCGAGGTGGACGATTTCCGTCGGCACTGTCTGCTTAACGGGTTGGACGACATCGGTGTCACGCTGGAAGATGCGGAATTGATCAGGTCCTATGAAGAGAGCCGCCGGAAAACCGCTCCCTGGTTGTTTAATGCCGGTAATTGAGGGGCTCAGCGTCGGATTACGCTTTCGCTAATCCGACCTTCAAGAACCCAACAGTAGGTCGGATTAGCCGAAGGCGTAATCCGACAAACCAGCAATGTTTACAAGGAAAAAACATGTCCAGAACTGTATTAATGCTGCCAGGTGATGGCATCGGCCCGGAAATCGTTGCGGAAGCCGAGAAAGTGCTTCACAAGATCAATGAAAAATTTGAACTGGGTCTGACCTTTGAGTCCGGGCTGGTCGGTGGTGCGGCCATCGATGAAACAGACAGTCCGCTGCCCGATGACACTCTGGATAAAGCCCGCAAGGCAGATGCGATTGTGCTTGGCGCCGTGGGTGGCCCGAAGTGGGACAGCCTGCCAATGGCCAAGCGTCCGGAGAAGGGGCTGCTGGGGTTGCGCTCCAATCTCGAGTTGTTTGCCAACCTTCGTCCGGCCATTCTCTACCCGCAACTTGCATCGGCGTCTTCGCTGAAGCCGGAAGTGGTCTCAGGTCTGGATATCATGATTGTTCGGGAGTTGACGGGCGGTATCTATTTCGGCCAGCCAAGGGGCGTGCGTGAGCTGGAAAGTGGTGAGCGCCAGGGTTACAACACATACGCCTACACCGAATCGGAAATCCGTCGTATCGGTCGGGTAGCCTTTGAAGCAGCCCAGCAGCGTGG
Source organism: Marinobacter sp. NP-4(2019) (assembly GCF_003994855.1). Classification (NCBI taxonomy): domain Bacteria; kingdom Pseudomonadati; phylum Pseudomonadota; class Gammaproteobacteria; order Pseudomonadales; family Marinobacteraceae; genus Marinobacter; species Marinobacter sp. NP-4(2019). Next base: position 2,439,703 of record NZ_CP034142.1, on the reverse strand, counting down.
CAAAAAGCTGTGCTCCGTGGACAAGGCCAACGTACTGGAAGTGACGGTCCTGTGGCGGGAAATAATGAATGACCTGCGGCGGGAGTATCCGGACGTTGAGCTGTCTCACATGTACGTTGATAACGCGGCCATGCAGCTGGTTCGTGCCCCCAAACAATTCGATGTGATTGTGACTGGCAACATGTTTGGTGATATTCTTTCGGACGAAGCGGCTATGCTCACCGGCTCGATTGGCATGTTGCCATCGGCGTCGCTGAACTCCGAAAAGCAGGGCATGTACGAGCCTTGTCACGGTTCGGCGCCGGATATTGCCGGTCAGGGCGTGGCGAATCCGCTGGCCACAATCCTCAGTGCTGCGATGATGCTGCGATACAGCCTGGGCGAGGAAAAAGCCGCAGATAACATTGAGGCGGCGGTCAGCAAGGTACTGGACCAGGGGCTTCGCACCGCGGACATTATGTCCGAAGGGGCGAAAAAAGTGTCCACCCGGGAAATGGGTGAGGCGGTTCTGGCGGCTCTGTAAGTCGCACCCCGGGTCACAGCATTTGAGACCCGACGGTAACGGGATGCAGTTGCCGCGGGATCATCCATCCTGTCCCTGCCAGCGATAAAGGTAGCGGGCGGGCATAAAACGAGGTTCAAAGGTCGCACATGAAGCGAGTTGGACTTATTGGCTGGCGTGGCATGGTGGGTTCTGTCCTCATGCAACGCATGCGTGAAGAAAACGATTTCGCGGATATCGAACCGGTATTCTTTACCACATCCCAGGCCGGAAAGCCGGCACCGGACGTGGGTAAGGAAGGCGTTCCTCCCCTGCAGGACGCGTTTGATATCGATATCCTTAAAACCATGGATGTCATCGTCACCTGTCAGGGCGGCGATTACACCGGCGAGGTCTACCAGAAACTGCGTGACGCAGGTTGGGAAGGCTACTGGATCGATGCGGCATCCACATTGCGGATGGTTGATCATTCCGTGATTGTTCTGGATCCGGTCAATCGCAACGTTATTGACGAAGCTCTGGACAAGGGCGTCAAGGACTACATCGGCGGTAACTGCACCGTGAGCCTGATGATGCTGGCCCTGGGCGGTTTGCTGGAGCAGGACCTGATCGAGTGGGTATCGCCGATGACCTATCAGGCGGCTTCCGGTTCCGGTGCGCAGAACATGCGGGAGCTGCTCAACCAGATGGGTGAGCTGAACAACAGCGTCAAGAGCGAACTGGAAGATCCGTCATCCGCGATTCTGGACATTGACCGCAAGGTGACTGAAACCATGCGCTCCGACGGCTTCCCGACCGAGCACTTCCAAGTGCCCCTGGCCGGTAGCCTGATTCCGTTTATCGACAAGCAGCTCGATAATGGCATGAGCAAGGAAGAGTGGAAAGCGGGCGTCGAGACCAACAAGATTCTGGGTCGTTCAGACAACCCGATTCCCATCGATGGTATCTGTGTCCGGATTGGCGCCATGCGTTCTCACAGCCAGGCGCTGACTATCAAGCTGAAGAAAGACCTGCCGGTTTCCGAGATTGAGTCCATCCTGGCGAAGGCCAACGACTGGGTGAAAGTCATTCCCAATGACCGCGACGCGACCATTGAGGAACTGACTCCGGCGAAGGTGACAGGCACCCTGAGCGTGCCGATCGGTCGTATCCGCAAGCTGACCATGGGGCCGGAATATATTTCCGCGTTTACCGTGGGCGATCAGCTGCTGTGGGGCGCCGCCGAACCGCTGCGCAGGATGCTCCGGATCCTCCAGGAGCGCTGAAGGCTGTGTAACAGTTGGTATTAAATGCCAACTGTGTCCGGTTTCAGAGAACCGGTCAGGGGCGGAGGCTGAAATCAGTCTCCGCCCCTGTTATTTTTCAAGAGCGGATTTGTAGGTGTTAATACTTGGGTTAGGCTACTCTTTTCCGTACCGGCAAAGCCGATCATCGTTCGGTAACAGTAAGTTCCGTACCTTTTATAAAAAAATGGTACAACGACTGATGCTGATTGATTGATAAAACGGGCTTTATCAACAATACTTGGCCCACTGAAAATTAAAAAAATTACACAACAACTATAGAAAACCAGACGGAAGTCATCCAACCTCATCCGATTCTGTTTGAGAAAGCAGTAACGAATAACGGAGACTGGTAAGGAAAAAGCATGAAGGTACGCAAGCTTGCGGTTGCCCTGGCTCTGGCGGGAGGGCTCGGTTCCGGTGTCGCACAGGCCCTGGGGCTGGGTGAAATTGAACTGCAGTCCTATCTCAATGAGCCTCTGGACGCGGATATCAATCTGCGTAAAAGCCAGGGAGTTGATCCTGACGATGTGTTCGTCAATATCGCCTCTGAAAACGATTACCAGAGAGTGGGTATTGATCGGAACCATTTCCTTACCAAACTTCAGTTTGAGGTCACGACCGGCAGCGACGGCAGCCTGATCGTTAATGTGTCCTCCAGGGAGCCTCTCCGGGAGCCGTATCTTAATTTCCTGCTGGAAGTGACCTGGCCAAGCGGTCGCCTGATGCGCGAGTACTCGGTGCTGGTAGATCCACCTGTGTACGCTGAAGAGTCGGGAATTCAGGAGCAGGTTGCTGCCCCGTCCACTAGCCAGACATCGACGCCCGACACAACCAGTCCCCGGACAGCGCCAAGTACCGAACAGGGAGCCGCCGGCCGTGTAACCCAGCGAACTGCGGGCAGCCCTCGTACCCTCGGGCCTACCAACTCGTCCGATACGCTCTGGAAAATCGCAGAACGTGTCCGTCCGGATGACGGCGTATCCATGCAGCAGGTCATGCTCGCCATTCAGGATCTCAATCCCGATGCTTTTATTGGCGACAACATTAACCGTCTCAAGCGTGGTGAAGTCCTCAGAATTCCGGATCGGGATCAGATCCAGAGTCGCAGTCGTGCCGAGGCCAATCGCCAGGTCGCGGTCCAGAACAACGAATTTTCCAGTCCCACCCGAACCGTTGATGCGACCGAGCCGCGTGCTCCTGACGCAGAAGTGTCAGGTCCTGAAAGTGCTGGCGGTGATGAACTCCGCCTGATTGCAGCCGATGACTCCGGCAGCCGCGATAGCGAGGAAGGTGGTTCCGCTGGTGGTGATGGTCAGACGGCCGGTGGTGTTGATGCCGGGTCCGCTGTGGCCATGGAGGAACTTGAAAGCGCCCGTCGGGAGAATCAGGAGCTGAACAGCCGCGTTGAAGACCTGCAGGATCAGGTGGAAACCCTGCAGCGGTTGCTCGAATTGAAGAACAGTCAGCTCGCTGACATGCAACAGATGGGGGGCGAGGATGACGCCCCGGTTGCAGAGCAGGAGGCGGGAGATGACGCCATGGAGGACGAGTCCATGGCAGCCGCTGAGCAGCCTTCCGCTCAGGACGACGCGGAGCAGCCGGGCGAGGGCGGTCCGGAAGTCGCAGGTGGTGAGCCAGGTACCACAGCCGGTACTGGTGAGAGTGCTGAAGAGATCGCCAGTGCCGGGGACGCAACCGATGCTGATGGGGCTGAGCCCGGAGAGGAAACCGCCGATTCCGCTGCTGATATGGCTATCGCCGACGATGGCGAGACTACTGCTGATGAGGACTTGGTCGCCAGCGAGGAAGCTGATATGGCCGGCGAGGAAACATCACCTGCAGTGGATGGTGGAGCGCCGCAGACCGAAACGCAGCCATCGGGCTCTCAGCCAGATGCTGGCGAGGAAACTGCCGGGCAACCGGCTGCGCCGGCGCAAGAATCAGCCAAAGGTTTTCCCGCGAATATCATTGATGCGATTACCAATAACACGATGTATCAAATTGCCCTCGGGGGCGGTCTGATCCTGCTGTTGTTGTTACTGCTTCTTTTAGCCCGTCGCAACGCCAATCGCGAGAAAGCATTTTATGATCAGCTGAACGGCGAAGAGGGGGAGGCTGACTCGATTGATCTGAGCCTTGAAGACGAAGATGCCGCCGGGGCATCCGCAGATGACCCGATGACGGAGGCAGAATCCTACCTTGCCTACGGCCAGACAGATAAGGCTGTCCAGACACTGGAAACGGCCATTTCCCGTGAACCCAGCCGGACCGATCTGAGGCTGATGTTGCTGGGCGTGTATGCTGACGCTCAGGATCGGGACTCCTTTGATAAGCAGTTCCGGGAAGTTGAGGCGCTTGAGGATGACAGCGCTACCAGGGAAGCCGTTGCACTGCGTGAAAAGCTGGAAGAAGCGGAAGCGATGCCCAGCATCGATGATCTGGAATCCCAGTTGCGCTCTGACTCCTTTGGGCGGGAAGAGGACGCAAGCGTGGAAGAGTCCCTGGCAGCGGACGACGATGCGGAGTTGACCGATGAAACTCGCAGCGATCAGGCGGAATCCGGTCAGCCGGAACAAGCCGCGGACGAGTTTGAGGATCTGGACGTTGATTTCTCCGACCTCGAATTAACCGAGTCGTCGGACGAAGAAAAAAAAGCCGAGGCTGAATCCGACAATAGCATGATCGAATACGACCTGTCTGGTCTGGAAGATTCTGCCGAGGATGCAGTTCCCGAGACTGGGAGTAGCGAGTCGGAAGAGACGTTCGATTTTGACCTTGAGGAGTCCGCCGACGCTTCCGACGATTTGTCCGACGAGTTATCTCTGGAGGATTTTGAAAGTCTTGATGCCGATCTCACCGCGGATGACTCTTCAGAGCAGGAGGAGTTGCCCTCCTTTGAGGAGAGCAAAGAGACGACAGACCAGGAAGGCGAGGGGCTTGGAGACCTTGACGAGTCGTTCCTGGATGAGCTGGACGCAGAGCTTGATAAGGTTGCTGGCGAGTCCGAGGATGATGAGTCCCTGACCGGTGAGGAATCAGCCCTGGACGATCTGGAGCTGGACGTCTCCGATGAGGATCTGGCGTTGATGGAAGAGTTTGCGGATTCCGGGGATACCGAGGAACCCCAGGAGACCACCCCGGAGCTTGATGAGGAGCTTGACCTGGAGGATTCGCTGATGGATAAGGAAGGTGAGACGCCGGAGGAGCAGGCCTCCGCTGAAGAAAGCCTTGAGGCCTTCGAAGGTCAGGAAGAGGAGTTGCCGGACCTTGGCGAAGCTGACAAAGTCGCCCCGGAGGAACCTTCATCCGAAACTGACCTGGAGCCACCTGTAGCCTCTGATTCTCTGGATTCAGGCGCCCGGAAATCAGCCGTTGACGACATTGATGAGTCCGATCTCGGTGACGATGACGATTTTGATTTCCTTGCCGGTACCGATGAAGCAGCCACCAAGCTTGATCTGGCCAGGGCCTATATCGAGATGGGAGATGTGGACGGTGCCCGCGATATCCTCGAAGAAGTGGCACTGGAAGGCGATGATGATCAGAAGGCCGAGGCGCAGGATCTCCTTAAAAATCTGTCCTGATTCGTTATAATCAGGGTTATCGAACGCAGAACGCCGGCTCCCGGGACAGTGTCCCGGCTAAAGTCGGCGTTTTGTTTTGTTAGACCGGTTAGTCGGATTGTCACTTGTTCCTGAACCCGCAAGCACTTACCACTGAAAATGCCATTGGCGATGGCCGTGTCGTTCTGGCCTTTGAGTACGACGGCCGCTCCTTCCACGGCTGGCAGATGCAAAAATCCGGTGTGCGGTCAGTCGAGGCTGAATTGGCGAGGGCAGTGGCGAAAGTCGCCGATCATGAGGTGGACCTGGTTTGCGCCGGGCGAACCGATGCCGGTGTCCATGCCAGCTACCAGATCGCGCATTTTGACACCAGGTCGGTACGCAACCTGCGGTCGTGGGTAATGGGCATAAACACGGCGTTACCTTACGATATTGCCGTGCATTGGGCGGGAAACGGCGTTGGTGATTTTCACGCCCGGTTTTCCGCCACCTATCGCCGGTATCGCTATGTGATTTATAACCATCCGGTCAGGCCCGGTATTCAGCGGGGCCAGGTCAGTTGGACCTTCCGGCCGCTGGATGCTGACAGGATGAACCAGGCGGCGCAGTTCCTGCGGGGTGAGCACGACTTTTCTTCGTTTCGCGCGGCTGGATGTCAGTCCCGCACTCCTAATCGCTTCATGGAGCACATCCAGGTAAGCCGAAAAGGCGAGTTTGTCGTAATAGATGTTCAGGCCAACGCGTTTCTGCACCATATGGTCAGAAACATGGCCGGGGCGTTGATGGCAGTTGGAATCGGGGAGCGACCTGTCGACTGGATTCGTGAGATACTGGATGCCAGAGACCGGACGGTAGCCGGGGTAACCGCTCCTGCGTTCGGGCTTTACCTGGTGGATGTGGGGTACCCCGAGCGGTTCGGGATACCGTCAGCACTGTGTGGCCCCGGCTTTCTCCGTCCCTGGTTTGAATCCGGGGATAACCGGCCACGGCAACCCACGTGGACTCATCGAACCAATTGAACCAAGGCCTATGAGAACCCGAGTCAAAATCTGTGGCATAACCCGTCCCGAAGACGTTCGCGCTGCTGCCCGGGCGGGCGCGGATGCCCTGGGTCTTGTATTTTATGAGCCCAGCCCCCGGTCTGTAAGTCCGGCCCTGGCGAAGGATCTGGTGTCGTTTGTGCCGGCCTTTGTCGGGGCGGTGGGGTTGTTTGTGAACCCGGAGCGGGAGTGGGTTGAGCAGGTTCTGAACACCGTGCCCCTCGACCTTCTCCAGTTCCATGGTGACGAGTCCCCGGAGTTTTGTGCCAGTTTTGGCAAGCGTTGGATCAAGGCGGTTCGCGTTCGTCAGCCGGGAGATATCGAGGCCGCGTATGAGCGCTATCAGAGTGCCAGTGGATTGTTGGTTGACGCCTGGGACCCCGAGCGTTATGGCGGTACTGGCAAGAGCTTCAACTGGTCACTGATTCCGGCCAGTCGCCCGCTGCCCTTGATATTGGCCGGCGGGCTGGCATCTGATAATGTTGCCAGCGCCGTAGAGCAGGTACGGCCCTGGGCTGTGGATGTCAGCGGGGGTGTGGAGAGCAGCAAGGGCGTGAAAGACAGCGCAAAAATTTCCGACTTTATAAACGAGGTTCACCGTGTCGATGAAACTGACTGAAGAAATGCTGAGCGCACTTCCGGATGCACGGGGTCACTTCGGTGCCTACGGCGGACGGTTTGTGTCGGAAACCCTGATGGATTCCCTGATGACGCTGGAGAAAGAGTACCTGCGGCTGAAAAAGGATCCTGAGTTTCAGAAAACCTTTGATGAGGATCTGGCAAACTACGTGGGCCGTCCCAGCCCCCTGTATTTTGCAGAGCGCCTGACCCGCGAGACCGGTGGTGCCCAGATCTGGCTCAAGCGGGAAGACCTGAACCACACCGGTGCCCACAAAGTTAACAACACCATTGGCCAGGCTCTGTTGGCCAGTTTCCTGGGCAAGAAGCGTGTCATTGCCGAAACCGGCGCCGGTCAGCACGGGGTTGCGACAGCCACGGTTTGCGCGCGCCTGGGGCTTGAGTGCCATGTATTCATGGGCTCGGAAGACGTCAAACGCCAGTCTCTGAACGTGTATCGGATGAAGCTTCTGGGTGCCGAGGTCCATTCGGTGGAAAGCGGCACCAAGACACTGAAAGATGCCATGAACGATGCCATGCGTGACTGGGTGTCCAACGTGGATGAAACCTTCTACATCATCGGTACGGTCGCGGGCCCGCACCCTTATCCGTTGCTTGTCAGGGATTTTCAGTCGGTGATTGGCCGGGAAACCCGCCGGCAGTCCCTTGATCAGGCCGGTAAGCTGCCTGATGCTCTGGTGGCGTGTGTGGGTGGTGGCTCTAACGCCATTGGTATGTTCTATCCGTTCCTCACGGATGAGAACGTGCAGATGTACGGGGTAGAGGCCGGTGGCCTGGGTATCGAATCCGGCCAGCATGCGGCGCCACTGTGCGCGGGCCGTCCGGGTGTGCTCCATGGTAACCGGACCTATCTGATGGAAGACGACAACGGCCAGATCGCCAGTACTCATTCTGTAAGTGCGGGCCTTGATTACCCGGGCGTTGGACCCGAACACAGCTGGTTGAAGGACATCGGGCGCGCCCGGTATGTGTCAGTGACTGATGACGAAGCTCTTGACGGGTTCCGTAAGCTGACCCGGGTTGAGGGCATTATGCCAGCACTGGAATCTGCCCATGCCGTGGCCTACGGCGTGAAACTCGCGGCCACCATGGACAAGGATCAGGTACTCGTGATTAACGTCTCTGGCCGTGGCGACAAGGACATACATACCATTGCCCAATTGGATGGTATTGAAGTCTGATCATTGGTAAACACTCAGTGTACAAGAGACAGGAGCAGGCATGAGTCGAATTGAAGGGGTGCTCAAGTCCCTGAAAGGGCAGGGACGCAAGGCGCTGATCCCTTACATCACAGCGGGCGATCCGCACCCGGATCAAACCGTGGGTCTGATGCATACCCTGGTGGAGGCCGGCGCGGATATTATCGAGCTGGGTGTGCCGTTCTCTGACCCCATGGCCGACGGTCCGGTGATTCAAATGGCCTGCGAGCGGGCCCTGAAGCACGGTACTTCGCTACGCCAGGTGATCGCTATGATCAAGCAGTTCAGGGAAACTGATGACACCACTCCGGTGGTGCTGATGGGCTACCTGAATCCCATGGAGGCCATGGGGTACGAGGCCTTCGCGGATGCAGCAGCTGACGCCGGGGTAGACGGCATCCTGACGGTGGACCTTCCACCGGAAGAGGCGGATGACGTTGCGCCGTTGTTTACCGCCCGCAACCTGGATGCCATTTTTCTGTTGGCTCCGACCACCACGGATGAACGTATTCGTTCAATCAGCGAGCACTCCTCCGGGTATGTGTACTATGTTTCATTCAAGGGGATTACCGGTGCTGGCAAGATAGACGTGGACGAAGTGGCTTCCAGGGTCGCTCATATCCACGACATCACCGCACTGCCAGTCGGCGTTGGTTTTGGTATTCGTGATGCTGAAACCGCAGCGGCAATTGGTCGGGTATCCGATGGTGTAATTGTTGGCAGCGTATTGGTCGATACAATAGCCCGAAACCAGGCAGATTCCGATCAGTTGAAACGGGCGTTGACGGATCTGCTCCACCCGATGCGAGAAGCACTGGACGGTCTGGCTTCCTGATTTTGAGGAAACCGGGCGGGCAGGCATCACAGGACAGGATGAGAACATGAGTAACTGGCTGGACAAAATCATGCCGAGCAAAATTCGCTCGGAATCCAAGCAGCGCACAGGCGTACCTGAAGGGTTGTGGAAGAAGTGTCCCAAATGTGGCGCTTTCCTCTACAAACCTGAGCTTGAGAAGAATCTGGATGTCTGCCCCAAGTGTAATCATCACCTGAGGGTGAATGCCCGTCGCAGACTGGATATATTCCTGGATGCGGACGGCCGGGAAGAGATTGCAGCGGAGCTGGAACCCTGGGACCGTCTCAAGTTCAAGGACAGCAAGCGCTACAAGGATCGTCTTGCCCATGCTCAGAAGGCGACGGGCGAGAAAGATGCGCTGGTCGCCATGAAGGGCAGCACCCTTGGCCTGCCTCTTGTAGCCTGTGCTTTTGAGTTCAACTTCCTTGGTGGCTCCATGGGGCAGGTTGTGGGTGAGAAGTTCGTGCAGGCGGCGAATGTCTGTCTTGAAGAACGTATTCCCCTGGTCTGTTTCTCCGCCAGTGGTGGGGCACGCATGCAGGAAGCCATCCTTTCCCTGATGCAGATGTCGAAAACAGCGGCGGTGCTGGAACGCATGAAGCAGGAAGGCATTCCCTATATTTCGGTGATGACCGACCCAGTGTTCGGTGGGGTGTCCGCAAGCCTGGCCATGCTGGGTGACCTTAATATTGCGGAGCCTAACGCCCTGATCGGGTTTGCCGGCCCGCGAGTCATTGAGCAAACTGTTCGTGAGAAACTGCCGGAAGGTTTCCAGCGCAGCGAGTTCCTGTTGGAGCATGGTGCCATCGACATGATTCTCCATCGCCACCAGATGCGCGAGCGTATCACCCATGTGTTGGCGAAATTCACCGGCCAGGATAAGCCGGCAACGGAAGCTCCGATAGAGTTTGAAGTGACTGAAAGACCGGAAACCGATGCCTCCGAAAGCTGACCACCTCTCCAGGCGCCCGGAATCCCCGGGTGCCGGAGCCACGCTGGATCAGTGGCTTTCCTACCTCGAAGCGATTCACCCCGCGGAAATTGATCTCGGCCTCGATCGTGTGCTGATGGTGCTGCGCCGGCTTTTCCCGCGCAAACCGAAGGCACGCATCATTACCGTTGCCGGCACTAACGGAAAAGGCAGCGCAGTGGCCTGCCTGGAGGCCTTGTTGCTGGCCGCAGGCCGGACGACCGGAGCCTATACCTCGCCGCATCTCCAGCGTTATAACGAGCGGGTGCGGGTAAATGGCAAAGACATTGGGGATGAGGAATTGATTGCGGCCTTCGCTGAGGTGGAGGCTGCCCGTAAAAGCGTCACACTGACGTACTTCGAATCCGGCACCCTGGCGGCGTTTGTGCTTCTGGCCCGGGCCGGGGTCGAGGACTGGATTCTGGAAGTCGGGCTCGGTGGTCGGTTGGATGCCGTTAACGTACTTGACCCTGACCTGGCGATCATCACGTCTGTGGATATTGATCATGTCGCATTCCTCGGCAATGACCGGGAGACTATAGGCTTCGAGAAAGCGGGCATCCTTAGACCCGGGATACCGGCAATCTATGCAGATATCGATCCACCCCGGTCGGTCCTGCAGCAGGTTGCGGCCCAGCGTGTGGCGCTGCAGCGCCTGGATGAAACCTATTATGTGGACAACACTGGCAGCGAAGTCGTTCTTCGTTTCAGGGGTAGCGATCTCGCACTATCGCTTCCCACGGTGCCGTTGCCGGTAAACAGTGTTGCTGCTGCGGTGGCTGCCTTTCGGGAGCTCGAACCGGATCGGCCGCTTGATTCTGTAGCCGGGGTGATTGCTCGGGTCCGGGCTCCAGGGCGCTTCGAGAAGCTGGCCAGCCATCCCGCCGTTTACGCAGATGTTGGTCATAATCCCCATGCTGCCCGCTGGCTGGCGGCTCGCCTGGAATCCATGAAGTCGCCGGCGGCGCGTTTACTCGCCGTCTATGGCGCACTTTCGGATAAGGATGTTGAGGGAGTTGTTCAGGCCATGTCGCCGGTCGTTGATCAATGGTATCTGGGCGGGCTGGACTGTCCTCGTGGTCTGCCAGTTGAGGCGCTTGGAGAGCGGGTTGCATCAGCCGGTTCCGGGCTGGATATCATTGAGTGCACCACTGTATCCGGCGCGCTCCAGGCGGCACTGGAGAGTGCAAACCCGGATGACCTGATTATCGCCTTTGGATCCTTCTTCACTGTCGCGGAGATTCGTCGATTCCGGGAGGTGGAGTAACAGGATGGCCAGGATTCTGCCTTAAAGTTTGGTCATCCCCGAGGGGAGGCTTTGAGTTCTCCCTGGCAGGCGGTTAGTATCAGGCCTGATTGCCAACTTCCATCGCCGCCAGTGAGAAAAAAACAGGGGACATCAAGACGTGGACGGACTGAAGCAAAGAATAATCGGAGCATTGGTACTGGTTTCTCTCGCGGTTATTTTTGTGCCTATGCTCTTTGATGAGCCCCATTCCGAACGCACCTCCCGTTCGATTAATATCCCGGAAGAGCCGCCGTTCCCGGAAGTCGATGCGCCCGAGCCCCCGGCAGCGGACGCTCCGGCTTATCGCCTGGAGGAATCAGGTGAGCCTGAACCGGATGCCCAGCGCCAGGTGCAGCGCGTTGATGAGCCGGCGGAACCGGTATCGGAAGCACAGCCAGAGCCGGCCCCCCAGACTGAACCTGCGGAGCCCGTAGCGCAGGAATCGGCGGCGCAGGAGCCTGCGCCCACGCCCGAACCGGAAAATCAGCAAAGCGACCAGCAGGCAGATTCCGCCGAGTATGCCGGCTCACTCGAGGGTGCCTGGGTTGTTCAGCTTGGCAGCTTTGGCAGTGCAGATAACGCTCGCAACCTCCGCAACAAGGTCCGTGACCAGGGCTACAATTCCCATCTCCAGGAAATCCAGCGCGGTGATACGACCCTGACGCGGGTCTTCAGCGGCCCGTTTGCCGAAAAGGCAGAGGCTGAGCGGGCCAAACGGGCACTGGATCGCGAATTCGGTTTGAACAGTCTGGTCACCAGCGGAGGCAAGTAAGGTCGCTTGCCGAAGGCATAATGGAAAACCGGCAGTTTGGTGCGGGGGCGTTTCCTGTTAGAATTCGCGCTTCAATATAACCACCGGGTTTTTCATGGAAGCGCTGATCTGGATTGACTGGGTCATCATAGCCCTAATCTCCGTATCCACTCTAATCAGCCTCAAGCGGGGCTTTGTTAAAGAAGCCCTGTCGCTTGTCACCTGGGTCGGCGCGTTTATTATCGCGCGGACGTTTCACCCCCAGATGCAATCTTTGCTGGAAAGCACTGTCGAAACCCCACTGGTTCGGCTTGTCGCGGCATTTGCAATACTGTTTTTTGGCACACTGATCATCGGCGCCATTATCAACAACATGATTGGCCATCTGGTCCGTGCGACCGGGCTGTCCGCCACTGACCGTGTGCTGGGCATGGGCTTCGGTCTGCTTCGTGGGGTGGTGGTGGTGATTGTGGGGATAGCATTCACCCGCTATACCCCACTGGCTCAGGACACCTGGTGGCGAACGTCCATCATGATTGATCGGCTGGCCGTCGTGGAAGATTGGTCCAGACGTACTCTCGGGGATGAATTTGCCCGATTCCTGGGGCCGGCGGACGAGGGCGCTGCCAGTCCCGATAAACCTCAGCAGAAAGAAGGCGTGGAACCTGTTTCCGCGTCCCGCTAACATTCAGTAATAACGCTTCGGAGATTACCGTATCCATGTGTGGCATTGTCGGCATAGTCAGTACTTCCAACGTGAATCAGTCGCTTTATGATGCGCTGACCGTTTTACAGCACCGGGGCCAGGATGCGGCGGGCATTGTTACGTTTCAGGATGATCGGTTTTACCTTCGCAAGGACAACGGGCTGGTTCGGGATGTCTTCCATACCAGACATATGCGCCGCCTCGTCGGCAATGTTGGTATCGGGCATGTACGGTACCCGACGGCCGGCAGCTCGAGTTCGGCTGAAGCCCAGCCTTTCTATGTGAACAGCCCGTACGGCATCACCCTGGCGCACAACGGTAATCTCACCAACGCCGACGATCTCAGCAAGGATCTGTTCCGTTCCGATTTGCGCCATATCAATACCAATTCGGATTCCGAGGTGCTGCTGAACGTTTTTGCCCACGAACTCCAGAAACTGGGCAAGCTTGACCCCACCAAGGATGAAATCTTTTCGGCTGTCCGCGCAGTTCACAAGCGGTGTCGTGGTGCCTATGCAGTGATCGCCATGATAACCGGATACGGTATCGTGGGCTTCCGTGACCCCAATGGCATCCGCCCGGCCTGTTATGGTGTTCGTGAAACCGATGACGGCAAGGAATACATGATCGCCTCCGAGAGCGTCGCCCTGAGTGCCGCCGGATTCACCCTGGTCAGGGACATTGCACCCGGTGAAGCAGTTTACATTGAAACAGACGGTACCCTGTACACCGAACAGTGTTCGGAGAAGCCGCACCTTTACCCCTGCATTTTCGAGCACGTCTATTTTGCCCGTCCGGACTCGATTATCGACAAGGTGTCGGTGTACAAGGCGCGTCTCAGGATGGGTGAAACCCTGGCGGAAAAAGTCCTGAGGGAGCGTCCCGATCACGATATTGACGTGGTGATGCCGATACCGGATACCAGCCGGACGTCCGCCATGCAGATGGCGCACCTGCTCGGGGTCAAGTTCCGCGAAGGCTTCATCAAGAACCGCTATATTGGCCGGACGTTCATCATGCCTGGCCAGAAAATGCGGAAGAAGTCGGTGCGCCAGAAGCTCAACCCCATCGATCTGGAGTTCCGTGGCAAGAATGTCATGCTGGTGGATGATTCCATTGTTCGCGGCACCACTTGTAAGGAAATCGTGCAGATGGCCAGGGACGCCGGTGCCCGTAACGTGTACTTTGCCTCGGCTGCACCTCCCGTTCGATACCCGAATGTGTACGGAATCGACATGCCGTCCGCCAGTGAGCTTATTGCCCATGACCGGACCGAAGATGAGATTCGCGATCTGATCGGTGCTGACTGGCTGCTGTATCAGGACCTGGGTGATCTCATTACCTGCGTCAGTGATGTGAATCCGGACATTGAGGGCTGGGAATGTTCCGTGTTTACCGGCAACTATGTCACGGGGGATGTCGACGAGGCCTACCTCAACAAGCTGGAAGCCATGCGCAACGACGAGAACCGTTTCCAGGCGGGGGGAGGGGACTCCGCCGATAACGGCATCCTTGACTTGTACAACGATGAAGATTAACCGCCACACCGCCAATAGCAGGAGCGTATCATGACATTTTGCCGCGACGAACAGGTCTGGATTCCCGAATCGGATCTCGAAGGCATGTCAGTTGACACACTGGCGGTACGTGCCGGGCAGATCCGCACCGCTCAACTGGAACACAGCGATCCGATCTTTCCGACATCGAGCTTTGTCTATGGCAGTGCGGCCCAGGCTGCGGCCCGTTTTGGCGGGGAAGAACCGGGTAACATCTATTCCCGGTTCACCAACCCGACGGTACAGGCCTTTGAGGGGCGCATAGCGGCCATGGAAGGCGGGGAGCGGGCCGTCGCCACGTCGTCCGGCATGGCTGCCATCCTCAGCACCTGCATGGCGCTGCTGCAGTCCGGTGATCATGTCATCTGCTCCCGCGGTGTGTTTGGTACGACCAACGTGTTGTTTCAGAAGTACATGGCCAGGTTCGGCGTCGAGACAACGTTCGTCAGCCTGACGGATATGGCGCAATGGAAGGCCGCTGTTCGCCCGGAAACACGGATGCTGTTCATCGAAACACCATCCAATCCGCTATGCGAAATCGCGGATATGAAGGCACTGGCGGACCTTGCCCACGACAATGACGCTCTGTTTGTGGTGGACAACTGCTTCTGCACCCCGGTCCTGCAGCGTCCCTTTGAACACGGTGCTGATATTGTTATCCATTCTGCCACCAAATACCTCGATGGCCAGGGCCGCTGTGTTGGTGGTGTCGTGGTGGGGTCTGACAAGCTGATGGAAGAGGTCTACGGGTTCCTGCGTTCCGCAGGTCCGACCATGAGCCCGTTCAATGCCTGGGTGTTCCTCAAGGGGTTGGAAACCTTACCAATCCGTATGCGAGCCCATTGCGACAATGCGTTAGAGTTGGCGCTGTGGCTGGAACAGCAACCGGCTGTTGCCGAAGTATTTTATGCGGGGCTGAGCAACCATCCCCAGCATGAGCTGGCGAGACAGCAACAGAAAGGTTTCGGTGGCGTTTTGTCGTTCCGCCTGAAAGGGGGCAGGGAAGAGGCCTGGGCGTTTATCGACGGTACCCGGATGATTTCCATTACGGCCAACCTGGGCGATGTCAAAACCACGATCACCCATCCGGCCACCACTACCCACGGGCGGTTATCCCCGGAGGATAAGGCTCAGGCCGGCATAACAGAAAATCTGGTGCGGTTGTCGGTAGGCATAGAAGCGGTCGAGGACCTGAAGAGCGATCTTGAGCGCGGTTTCAGGGCCCTTGAAAAATAACAGCAACGGAAACGTCTGAGTATTCATGGCAGAGTCTGCAAAAGCGCAAAAATCACGGGAACTGACAGAGAAACAGCAGCGATTTCGTCGCCTGGCTGCCCAGGGCACCCGAGAGGGCGCCGTTATTGCCCTGATTGCCCTGTGTATATACCTGGCAATGGCATTGGTTACGTTTAATCCGACGGATCCGGGCTGGGCCAGCATCGGTCACGAGACCAGTGTGCAAAACCATGCTGGCCGCACGGGTGCCTGGATTGCCAGTCTTCTGATGGACTTCTTTGGCCATGTGGCCTTTCTGTTTCCGTTGATGATTGCCGGTTATGCGGTGATGTTGATTCGCCGTCGCAATGATCCTCTGGACCTGCATTGGCCGTTGCTGATGATGCGTTTTGGCGGCTTCCTGCTGATTCTGCTGTCGTCGACCAGCCTGTTGTCGCTGTATTCCGTGTTTGGCCTTGGGGTGTCCTCCGGCGGGGTGTTGGGGGGTGCCGTATCCGAGGCCATGGTGCGGTTCTTCAATCTGCCGGCGACAACTCTGCTGCTTATTGCGATATTCCTGTTTGCCCTTACTGTGACCACTGGCCTGTCCTGGTTCTGGCTGATGGATCAGGTGGGCCTGAACACTATCCGTTTCGGGACCTGGCTGAAGAACCTGTTCAGTGCCGATGGTAAACCCGAGAAAGCGCGGAAACCTGAACCAGAAGCAAAGAAGCCACCGGAACCACCGGTGGTGAAAGACCGGATTGACGGAGCCGGTGCGACCAGGGCCGCCGGAGCGCGCTGGTGGCACAGAATCCCCGGCTTTGCTCCGAAAAACAGTAAGCCCCGGGCTGACAAAAGGCAGCCAGACCGCCGTGAACCGGCGATTGATGGGGTTGAGTCTCCGCTGGACCCGGAACCCGCCCGACTGGAAAGTTTCAGTTCACGGGACGACATGACGGAGCCGATGGAGTCACCCTCCGTTAACGGAACCCGGAGAAAAGACAAGGCAGAACCTGGTGAGCCCAAGGGAGCCGTATCCCGGGCGCTGAAAATCTCGCCATTCAAGCGCGATGAATCCGCCAGGAACGATAAAAACAGCAAGGGGAGTCAGCCATCCCTGCTGGAAGACGTAGAGAGCCCGATTCCGCCGATTTCGTTGCTGGACCCGCCGGAGGAGCATAAGGAAAAGGGCTATTCGGAAGAATCCCTGGAACACATGTCCCGGATGCTGGAGGAAAAGCTGGCGGACTTTGGTGTTTCGGTGGAGGTCGTTGAAGTCAATCCGGGGCCAGTAATTACCCGTTTTGAAATCAAGCCGGCACCGGGAGTCAAGGTCAGCAAGATTTCCAACCTCGCCAAGGATCTGGCCCGGTCCCTTGCGGTGCTCAGTGTCCGGGTTGTGGAAGTTATTCCCGGTAAATCCGTTGTCGGGATCGAGATTCCTAACGAAGAGCGTGAAATGGTCCGCCTGAGTGAAGTGCTGAGTGCACGGGTATTCACGGACTCCTCCTCAGCACTGACGCTGGCGCTGGGGAACGATATTGGCGGTAACCCGATGGTCGCCAATCTGGCCAAAATGCCTCACCTGCTGGTGGCGGGTACGACAGGGTCTGGTAAATCCGTTGGTGTGAACGCCATGTTGTTGAGCATGCTGCTGAAGGCCACACCGGATGAAGTCCGCTTCATCATGGTAGACCCGAAGATGCTGGAACTGAGCATTTACGACGGTATTCCACACCTGTTGGCGCCGGTGGTCACGGATATGAAAGAGGCGGCCAACGCGCTGCGCTGGTGTGTGGCTGAAATGGAGCGTCGCTATCGTCTGATGGCCAGCCTCGGGGTCCGCAACCTTGCGGGCTACAATCGCAAGATCCGGGACGCTGCAGCGGCCGGGGAACCGATTCTGGACCCGCTGTGGAAACCGGACGAGTTCCTGGCCAACGATGAGCAGGACAGGCCCGAACTGGAAACCCTGCCATTTATTGTGGTGGTGATCGACGAATTCGCCGACATGATGATGATCGTCGGCAAGAAAGTGGAAGAATTGATTGCCCGGATCGCCCAGAAGGCGAGGGCGGCGGGTATTCACCTGATACTGGCAACCCAGCGGCCGTCGGTGGATGTGATTACCGGCCTGATCAAGGCCAATATTCCGACACGCATGTCGTTCCAGGTGTCCTCCAAAATTGACTCACGGACAGTATTGGATCAGGGCGGCGCGGAACAGTTGTTGGGTCACGGGGACATGCTGTACCTGCCTCCCGGATCGGGGCTGCCGGTACGGGTCCACGGCGCTTTCGTGGATGATGACGAAGTGCACCGGGTCGTCAGCGCGTGGAAGGCCCGGGGTGAGCCGGTGTATGTCGACGATGTCTTAAGTGGCGCTGAAGGGGAGAACCTGCCCGGGGTGCCAACGCTCACCGAAGGTGGCGGCGAGGAGGGCGACGCCTTGTACGACGAGGCCGTTGCGTTTGTGACCGAAGGACGCAGGGTATCGATCTCGTCCGTTCAGCGTAAATTCAAGATCGGGTACAACCGGGCGGCAAACCTGGTTGATGCCATGGAAGCATCGGGTGTGGTCAGTGCCGCGGGCCATAATGGCGCACGGGAAGTACTGGCACCGCCACCACCAAGAGACTAGGAGTTAGCTGACGATGAAACAACTTGCCCGACTGTTCCGGATGGCGTTTGTGGTGGCCGTTCTGCTGCCGTCATTTGCAGTACAGGCCGAAAGTAGCAGCAAGCAGGCTGCCTCTGAACTGGCGCAGATGCTGGAAAGCTACGAATCCTATCAGGCCCGTTTTATCCAGATCGTGGTTAATGAGAATGGCAGCCGGGTCCAGGAATCCCGCGGCTTCCTGAAGGCCAAGCGTCCGGGACTGTTTTACTGGGAAACCCGTGAGCCGTATTCCCAGTTTATTGTCAGCGATGGGTCGACCGTTGAAGTCTATGATCCGGACCTGGAGCAGGTGACCGTTCACAGCCTCGATGAACGGGTTCAGACCACACCGGCTTTACTGCTCAGTGGAGAAGTGGGAAACCTTGACGAAACCTACAGGGTATCTGGTCGTAGCAAGGGTGAGCATACCCATGAATTTACCCTCGAGCCAAGAAGCGCGGACTCCCTGTTTGTGTCTTTGCGGCTGACCTTCTACAAGGGAGAGCTCCAGGAAATGCGCATGGAGGATTCCCTGTCCCAGATCAGTGTGCTGAGCTTTGATGAAATCGAGCTGAACAAAGCCATTGAAGACACCGCCTTTACCCTCGATTACCCCGACGAGGTGGACGTTATCCGGGACGGGGCCTGATGCAGGACAGCCTGTTTGGCGAACAACAAGGGTTTCGCCCACTGGCAGCCCGCATGCGCCCCGGGAACCTGGATGAATACGTTGGCCAGGCCCATCTGGTCGGGCCTGGTAAGCCCCTGAGGCGTGCCGTTGAACAGGGGCAGCTCCACTCCATGATCCTGTGGGGGCCGCCCGGCGTCGGTAAAACCACCTTTGCCCAGTTGCTGGCCAATCTGGGCGATCTCAGCTTTGAGACGGTGTCCGCAGTGCTGAGTGGTGTGAAGGACATTCGTGCCATTGTCGAGCGTGCCAAGCACCGAAAGCATAGCGAAGGCAGGGACACCCTGTTGTTTGTGGACGAAGTACACCGCTTCAACAAGAGCCAGCAGGATGCCTTCTTACCTCATATTGAAGACGGCACCTTTATCTTCGTGGGCGCCACCACGGAGAACCCCTCCTTCGAGCTGAACAGTGCCCTGCTATCCAGAACCCGGGTGTATGTCCTCAAGAACCTTGAGGAGGGCGATGTGCTGGTTCTGCTTCGGCGTGCGCTCGAATCGAGCGAAGGACTCAACGGCCAGGTGGCGGTGGATGAATCCGTACTGGAGATGATGGCTTCCGCATCTGGGGGGATGCCCGCAGGGCGCTCAATGTGCTGGAAGTGGCGGCCGACCTGGCGGAAGAAGATGCCCAGGGAGCCATGCGGATTACCAGTGATCATCTGGAACAGGTCCTCCAGACCAGTCTGCGTCGTTTCGACAAGGGCGGTGACGTGTTCTATGACCAGATCTCGGCGCTGCACAAGTCCGTGCGGGGATCGGATCCCGATGGCTCCCTGTACTGGCTGTGTCGCATGCTGGACGGTGGATGTGATCCACTGTACGTTGCCCGCCGCCTGGTCCGTATTGCGAGCGAGGATATCGGTAATGCCGATCCCCGGGCGCTGCAACTTGCCATGGACGCCTGGGATGCGCAGGAGCGTCTGGGCACTCCGGAGGGGGAGCTGGCCCTGGCGCAGGCAGTCACTTATCTGGCCCTGTCTCCCAAAAGCAATGCAGTGTACAAGGCCTTCAATCAATGTATGGCGGATATTCGCAATGATCCGGATTACGAGGTGCCGGTGCATCTGCGCAACGCCCCCACCAAACTGCTGAAGAGCCTCGGTCATGGGGACGAGTACCGCTATGCCCACGATGAGCCCGAAGCGTTTGCCGCGGGTGAGTCCTATCTCCCGCAAGCCATCCATCATCGCCGCTACTATGAGCCCGTTAATCGGGGCCTGGAAATCAAGCTGGCCGAAAAGCGCCAGCGCCTGGATGCCCGCAACGCCGAAAGCCCCCGTAAACGCTATCCCTGAGCTGGTAGCCACCAGCGCCTGTGCAGGTATAATGGCCTGTCATTCAACACACATCGCTAATCGGAAAAGTCAGGATAACCATGCTCGATCCCAAACGCGTCCGTACTCAGACTGAAGAGATCGCCCGTCGGCTGACCATCAAGAACGTCGAATTTGATACTGCCACCTTCGAGCAGCTTGAAGAGCGCCGTCGTGCCATTCAGGTACGCACGGAAACGTTGCAGAGCGAGCAGAACAAACGTTCCAAATCGATTGGCAAGGCCAAGGCTGCCGGTGAGGATATCCAGCCACTGCTGGATGAGGTCGAGAACCTCAAAAAGCAGAAATCCGATGCCGAGGACGAACTCCGGAAGCTTCAGGAAGAACTGAACAGCTTTCTCGCTGGCATTCCCAATCTTCCGGACGAGGACGTGCCGGCGGGTGATAGCGAAGATGATAACGTTGAGATAAGAACCTGGGGCACCCCCAAAACCTTCGATTTTGAGCCGAAGGACCACGTTGCACTGGGTGAGGGGCTTAAGGGGCTGGACTTCGAAACGGCATCACGGCTGGCTCATTCCCGGTTTGCGGTGATGCGCGGACCGGTAGCGCGTATGCACCGGGCGCTGGCCCAGTTCATGCTGGATCTGCATACCAGCGAGCATGGGTACACCGAAACCTATGTGCCATACCTGGTCAATGCCGACACGCTGTATGGCACCGGGCAACTCCCGAAGTTCGAGGAAGACCTGTTCAAGACCGAGGGCGAGAAGCCTCTTTACCTGATTCCGACGGCTGAGGTCCCGGCAACGAACCTGGTATCCGACACGATTCTCGATGCTGGGGAACTGCCTCTGCAAATGGTCTGTCACACCCCTTGTTTCCGTAGTGAGGCGGGTTCCTATGGCCGGGATACCCGGGGCATGATTCGCCAGCACCAGTTCGACAAGGTCGAGCTGGTACAGATTGTCCGTCCGGGCGACTCGGAGGCGGCCCTGGAGGCTCTGACGGGGCATGCGGAAAAAGTCCTGCAACTGCTTGAATTGCCTTATCGCGTGGTTGCGCTGTGCGGCGGGGACATGGGCTTCTCCGCAGCCAAGACTTACGATCTGGAGGTATGGCTGCCAGGGCAGGACAAGTATCGAGAAATTTCCTCCTGTTCCAACACACGTGATTTTCAGGCACGGCGCATGCATGCACGTTGGCGTAACCCGGAAACCGGTAAGCCGGAGCCTGTCCATACCCTTAATGGTTCAGGTCTTGCGGTAGGCCGTGCACTGATTGCGGTCATGGAGAACTACCAGCAAGCCGATGGCAGCATCGTGGTTCCGGACGTACTGAAGCCATATATGGGAGGTTTGGAAAAGATTCAATGAATGATCGGGACGATGCACCAGGAAAGGGCGTAAGTGCGGGGCGTGCACCAGTTCGGTACCGGGCCAATCCGGTCACCGACAACCCCAACACCTCCAGCGGGGAGGTTGCCCTGGTTGGTGCCGGACCGGGTGATCCGGAGTTACTGACCCTGAAGGCCTGGCGATTGATCAACTCTGCGGAAGTGGTGTTGTACGATCG
The DNA here is from genome assembly GCF_003994855.1 of Marinobacter sp. NP-4(2019). Classification (NCBI taxonomy): domain Bacteria; kingdom Pseudomonadati; phylum Pseudomonadota; class Gammaproteobacteria; order Pseudomonadales; family Marinobacteraceae; genus Marinobacter; species Marinobacter sp. NP-4(2019). The sequence goes on along the minus strand of NZ_CP034142.1, from coordinate 2,417,931 downwards.
CCTGGTGTCACCGGAAATCCTGGCACTCATTCCCGAGTCCGCCGAGCGGATTCACGTCGGGAAACAGCGTGCCAACCACACGCTGCCACAGGAGCAGATCAATCATCGGTTGGTAGAGCTGGCTCGAAGCGGCCGCCGGGTTGTCCGCCTGAAGGGTGGCGATCCGTTTATTTTCGGGCGCGGCGGCGAGGAAATCGAGACCCTGGCTGAAGCGGGTATCCGCTTTCAGGTAGTTCCCGGCATCACCGCCGCCTCCGGTTGTGCCGCCTATGCCGGAATTCCCCTGACGCATCGGAATTATGCCCAGTCAGTACGCTTTGTGACTGGCCACCTGAAAAATGATACCTGCGATCTGCCCTGGAAAGACTTTGTCCAGAACAACCAGACGCTGGTTTTCTATATGGGGCTGGTAGGGTTGCCTATTATTTGCCGGGAACTGATCGCCCATGGGATGGCCAGTGATATGCCCGTTGCGCTGGTGTCAAAAGGCACCACGCCGGATCAGGAGGTGATCACGGGGGATCTATCCACCATTGTGGATCGAGTGAATGAGCGTAAGGTTCAGCCCCCAACACTGGTGATCATCGGGCAGGTGGTTGGGTTGCGGGATCGCCTGGACTGGATTGGTGCGGTTTAACCAGCGCCATAGGTACATAAACAAATAAGGGAGCCTTTAGGCTCCCTTATTTCAGTTCTCAGCTCTTAGCCTTTGCGCTTTGGCAAGACGTCCTTCAGTTTATCCCGCATGTCACGAATGGCTTTCTCGGTGGTCGGCCAGTCAATACAGGCATCCGTGATCGATACGCCGTACTCCAGGTCGGCCAGGTTATCCGGGATGGACTGGTTACCCCAGTTGATGTTGCTTTCCACCATCAGACCCTGAATAGACTGATTGCCTTCCAGAATCTGGTGGGAAATATCCTGCATGACCAGCGGCTGAATGGCCGGATCCTTGCTGGAGTTGGCATGGCTGCAGTCCACCATAATGGATTTACGCAGGCCGGCCTTGTCCAATGCCTGTTCGCACAGGGCAACACTGACGGAGTCGTAATTGGGCTTACCGCCACCACCGCGGAGAACCACGTGGCCGTAGTTGTTACCCTTGGTACGGATGATCGCAACCTGACCTTTCTGGTTGATACCCAGGAAACTGTGGGGATGGGAAACCGATTTCATGGCGTTGACCGCGACGTCGAGGCTGCCATCCGTGCCGTTCTTGAAACCGATCGCCATGGAAAGTCCGCTGCTCATCTCACGGTGAGTCTGAGACTCGGTGGTACGGGCGCCAATGGCCGACCATGAAATGCTGTCCTGGAGGTACTGGGGGGAAATCGGATCCAGTGCTTCCGTGGCGGTTGGCAGGCCGATCTCGGCGATGTCCAGAAGCAATCGACGGCCAATGTGAAGCCCCTGCTCAATGTCGAACGTATCGTTCAGGTGAGGGTCATTGATCAGCCCTTTCCAGCCAACAGTTGTGCGGGGCTTCTCAAAATAGACACGCATAACAATCAGCAGCGTGTCGCTGACTTCGTCAGCAAGTTTCTTGAGCCTGGTGGCGTAGTCACGGGCAGCTTCAACATCATGGATAGAGCAGGGGCCAACAACCACGAACAGCCGGTGATCCTTGCCGTCCATAATGTCGTAAATGGCCTGGCGCCCTTTCTCAACGGTTCTGGCCGCAGCGCTGGATAAAGGCAGTTCCCGCTTCAGCGCTTCAGGGGTAATCAGTTGTTCCTGATTAGCCACGTTAATGTTCTCAAGTTTATTGCCCGACATTCTGCTGTTTTCCCCGGTTCTTAACGTTGCTGCGACCCTTCTCGGTGTTTCTGATACCCTGCAGGCCGTGCCAATATGAGCTTAACATGCCGGTTTCCATTGCGGTAAACCCCGGCGAGTTGGTTATACTGCGTCATTTGGTAACCCATTTCAACGCTTCTTACATGCGGATGACGGATGTCTCAGAACCGGCCGAAAACGCCCGCAATGCTGTCCCGTGAACTGTTTATGGAGAAGATTCCGGGCGTCCTTTCAGGGATTCGTGTCCCGGATCTCCCATATCCGGCCGGGAAAGTGTCGGACGATGCTGTCAGTGACTGGAGACCACTGCTGTCTTCCTGTTGGTCTGAACAGCGGGATGAGCGGGTCATACAGCTTGTTCGCTCTGTCTCCTTGAGCTGGTCTGTACGGCAGATCAATGCCGCCTATGTGGCGGATCGGATCATGGATACCTTTGCGCAGACCAGCGGTCTGCACCCCGAGCTGGTCCGTCGAATTGCCCGTCTGCGCTTTTTCTTCGCCTGGCGGATGAGTGATGAAGGCGCCAGCGCTTTCAGCGAGGACATCCTGCTCTGGCTGGATGGTCTTCAGGAATTTCGTGGCTGGAGCGCGTCCGGCGGCCGGTCTGCAAGGGTGTTGCTGGATCAACTGGATTCCCTGGTTATTTCGGTATCGGCCTGCTTTGAAACAGGGAGCAGGGAACCTCTGGAGGCCTTCTGCAGGGATTGGCAGGCTGACTCGGAGAAACGAACCCAGCAGGTGTCACGGCTACGTCAGCGTCTTCTGGAGACGGAACAGGGCGCAGCGAGGCAGCGTCGTGCCGAGCAGACCGCTCGCGCCCTGGTAGGACGTGCGCTTGAGGGACGACAGCTACCCAAGCCCATCATCACCTTTATATTTGATCACTGGATGCGCTTGCTTAAGCAAGTAGTGTGGGCCGGTGAAGTTGGCGGAGAAAACTGGCGACATGGCGGAAAACTCCTGGAGTGGCTGGTCTGGATTGGCGATCCGGCATTGTCGGACAAGGATCGTAATCGTCTGTATCACGTCGGTGAACAAATAGGTGACCGTATTCTGGATGTGTGGAATCGTGTGGTGGGTGAGCCACTGCCGGCGAAGGCGCTTGATGACATTCAGGTGATCATGATGGCGCGCCTCAGGGGGGAAACCCCTGAACTGACGGATGCGTTGCCAAAGCAGTCGGGTTTTTCCTGGGACACTGCCTGGTTGTCCTTCAAGGTGCCGGATCAAAATAGCCTGGATGAACTTGAGGGGCAGTGGTTTGTAGAGGGTGAAGGCACCAGAGAGCAGCGCCGATACTTCTTTGCGTTATTGCCGGACACGGCGGAGATTCTGTGGACCAACGGTTCCGGTGTAAAGTTGGGACTGCAGCCCTGGACGGAGTTCGAGGAAGCCAGAAGCCGCGGAGACCTGCGGCCGTTGCCTGCCCTGACGCCTTTTGGTCTGGTCATGACTGAGGCCGTGAGTGCGCTCTCCGGAGTGCTTGAAAGGCAGAAAACATTACGCGAGAAAGCGGTCAGGGAGGCCAGGACCAGGGCGGCAGAGCTCAAGAGAGAGAAGGAGGCCTCTGAAGCCAAGCGGAGGGCCGAAGAACTGGAGCGGCTGGCCGAGATTGACCGAATCAGGCGTGAGGAGCACGAAAAACGGCTCGCCGAAGAGTTGGCTGAACAGGAACGACTGGAGCAGGAACAGCTGAGGGCAGGACAACAGCTGGCGGACGGTATCAAGCTGGGCGGCTGGATAGTGCTTGATGAGAGTGACGCAAATGGTGATCCGGTAAGGCTGAAACTGGCAGTCAGGATCAATGCGTCGAACAAGCTGGTGTTCGTGGACCGTCTGGGCCTGAACCGACGGGAGTTCCAGGGTGATGAGCTGGTGCGGGCAATTGTCGCGGGGAGCGTCCGGGTGCTGGGCAGTTCCGCGGAATTTGACGAGACCCTGAGTCGCGTTGTTGGACGAATACGGGTAGGCCGAAACTAACGGGTCGACATTAGGCTTTGAACGGGGAGGTCAACGGCCCACCGGGTGTTATACACCCGGTGGGAAGCGAATTCAGTCTTCCAGTTCGCCCATGCCGGTAATATTGAAGCCGGCATCCACATACATGATTTCACCGGTAATACCGCTGGCCAGGTCGGAGCTCAGGAAGGCTGCGGCGTTGCCCACCTCCGCCGTGGTTACGTTGCGGCGCAGGGGCGCACGCTTGGCATTTTCCGCCAGCATGCGACGGAAGCTCTTGATGCCTGATGCTGCCAGGGTCTTGATCGGGCCGGCGGAGATGCCGTTTACCCGGATACCCTCACGGCCGAGACTGGCAGCCATATAGCGTACATTGGCTTCGAGAGAGGCTTTGGCCAGTCCCATCACGTTATAGTTCTGCAGTACTTTCTCGGCGCCAAGGTAGCTCAGCGTCAGCAGTGAGCTGTTCTCATGCATCATGCTGCGAGCGCCTTTGGCGAGCGCGACGAAGCTGTAGGAGCTGATGTCATGGGCGATCCTGAATCCCTCGCGGGTCGTCACATCGACAAAGTTGCCATCAAGCTCATGGGCCGGGGCGTAGCCAACCGCGTGGATAATGATATCAATGTTGTCCCAGTGTTTGCCGAGCTCTTTGAATACGTTCTCAATTTCTTCGTCGCTGGCCACATCACAGGGGAAGGTGAGTTGACTGCCCCATCCCTCAGCGAATTTTTCCACCCGGGACTGAAGCTTTTCGTTCTGGTAGGTGAAGGCCAGTTCGGCGCCTTCTCGGGCGAACGCTTCCGCGATGCCGTAGGCGATAGAGTGTTTGCTGGCTACGCCAACGATCAGCGCTTTCTTGCCACTGAGTAATCCCATAGGTTTTCTCCCTGTGTTCTCGATTTGCATGCATTATCCCCGAAGTGGTTCGAAGGGGGTAACGCTCAATTGGTCGTAGGCTTTTGATAGAACAGTGCGGCACTCAACAGCTCCTGAGTGTAGCCCTGTTTCGGTGACTGGAATATATCCGTCGCATTTCCGTACTCGACCACCTTGCCGTGCTGGAGTACCAGCAGCTTGTGGCTCAGTGCCCGAACCACCGAGAGATCGTGACTGATAAAGATGTAGCTTAGCTGATATCGGGCCTGAATATCTCGCAGCAGATTGATAACCTGCTTCTGGACTGTGCGATCCAGCGCCGAGGTGGGTTCATCAAGTATGATGACTTCCGGTTGCAGCACCAACGCCCGCGCGATGGCAATGCGTTGACGCTGCCCCCCGGAGAACTCATGGGGATAGCGGTGCCTGGCGTCAGGGTCGAGACCGACATCCACCAGCGCCTGGATGACTTTGCGGTCCTGATCCTCCGGGCTGGCCGGAGCATGTATTTCAAGCCCCTCGCGAACGATTTCAGCGACCGACATGCGGGGGCTGAGACTGCCAAAAGGATCCTGAAAGACAATCTGCACACGGCTGCGGTAGGGCCGAAACTGTTTCTGGTCCAGATGTGCCAGTTCCTCGCCATCCAGTCGGATACTGCCGGTGGCTCCGGTGAGCTTCAGCAAGGCATGGCCGATGGTGGTTTTACCGCTGCCGCTCTCCCCAACGATGCCCAGCGTCTCGCCGCGGGCGAGCGTAAAACTGGTTTCCCGGACAGCATGGAAGTAGCTGATGGTGCGCCCAAACAGGCTTTTTTTCGTGGTGAAGCGGACATCCAGATTGTCCACTTCAAGCAGCGGCTTATCGGATCGATCCATGCTGAGCGGAGACGTGGGCGGCTCGGCATCAAGAAGGCGTTGTGTATAAGGGTGCTCTGGGGCCGAGAAGAGCTGCTCAGTCGGTGCCAGTTCCACCAGCTTGCCACGTTCCATAACCGCGACCCGATCGGCGTAACGGTGCACGATGGACAAATCGTGGGTGATCAGCAGGATGGCCATGCCGAACTCCTGTTGCAGGTTGCGCAGCAATTCCAGAACCTGGCGTTGCACCGTCACATCCAGCGCAGTGGTCGGCTCGTCGGCAATCAGTAGTTCGGGTTCATTAGCCAACGCCATGGCTATCATCACGCGCTGTTTCTGGCCGCCGGATAACTGGTGGGGGTAACTGGACAGTCTGGTTTCCGGAGACGGGATGCCCACCAGTTCCAGCAGCTCTATACAGCGTTTGCGGGCCTGCGGGCCACGCAACCCCTTGTGTAGGGCCAGGGTTTCGCTGACCTGTTTTTCCACCGTATGCAATGGGTTCAGGGAGGTCATGGGTTCCTGAAAGATCATGCTGATGCGATGGCCGCGAATCTGTCGGAGCCGTTTGTCGTTGGCTTTCAGCATGTCTTCACCCTGGAAGAGAATCTGTCCCGACGAATAGCGGGCATGCCGCTCATCCAGCAGTCGCAGGATGGACAGTGCCGAGACCGATTTCCCGGAGCCGCTTTCACCCACCAGCGCCAGCGTTTCTCCCCGGTTGATATCGATCGAGAGGCCGTCGACTACCGGTTCGCCTTGGTCAAAGTGAATGGAGAGGTCTGAGATTCCCAGCAGTTTGGACATATCAGTTCTTTCTCGGATCAAAGGCATCCCGCACGGCTTCGCCGACGAACACCAGAAGAGTCAGCATCACGGAGAGGGATACGAACGCGGAGATACCCAGCCAGGGTGCGTGCAGATTGGCCTTGCCCTGGGCAATCAACTCGCCCAGCGAAGGCGATCCGGACGGCAGACCAAAACCGAGGAAATCCAGTGACGTGAGCCCGGTAATGGCGCCGGTGAGGATAAATGGCATAAAGGTCAGCGTGGCCACCATGGCGTTGGGCAGGATATGCCGGAACATGATCTTGCGATTGCCCAGCCCCAGGGCTCGGGCAGCCCGGACATACTCGAAATTCCGCGCTCTCAGAAACTCGGCACGAACCACATCCACCAGTCCCATCCAGCTGAACAGCAGCATGATCCCCAGCAGCCACCAGAAGTTGGGCTGCACAATACTGGACAGGATGATCAGCAGGTACAGCACCGGGAGTCCGGACCAGATTTCAATGAACCGTTGGCCGAGCAGATCGATCTTGCCTCCGTAGAATCCCTGGATCGCGCCAACGGCAACGCCAACAATACAACTGGCAATGGTCAGGGTCAGACCGAAAAGTACTGAAATCCGAAAGCCATAGATGACCCTGGCGGCAACATCGCGCCCCTGGTCATCGGTGCCCAGCCAGTTCTCGGAACTGGGCGGCGCGGGTGAAGGCACATCCAGGTCATAGTTGATGGTGTCATAGCTGAAACGGATCGGTGGCCAAAGCATCCAGCCATTGGCCTTGATTTCATCGGCTATGAACGAGTCCCGGTAATCGGCTTCGGAGGGCAGGAAGCCGCCAAAGGTCTCCTCGGGCACGGACTGGACCACCGGAAAATAGAAATCCCCCTTGTAGGACACCAACAAAGGCGCGTCGTTGGCGATGACTTCCGCTACCAGGGACAGCCCGAACAGTGCCAGAAATATCCACAGGGACCAGAACCCCCGGCGATTGTTGCGGAAGTTTCTCAGCCTTCGTTTCTGGATCGGGGAGAGTGAAGCCATGGTTCAGGCACCCTCCCGACTTTCGAAATCGATGCGCGGGTCTACCAGGACGTAGGTGATGTCGCTGATCAGTTTCAGTACCAATCCCATCAGCGTGAAAATATAGAGTGTGCCGAAAATCACCGGGTAGTCCCGGTTCAAGGCAGCTTCAAAGCCCAGCAGGCCCAGGCCGTCGAGGGAAAAGATGACTTCAATCAGCAATGAGCCGGTAAAGAACAGTGACACCAGCACGCCGGGCAGGCTCGCGATCACGATGAGCATGGCATTGCGGAAGACATGGCCATAGAGTACCTGTTTCTCTTCCAGGCCCTTGGCCCTGGCGGTCACCACGTACTGCTTGCTGATCTCGTCCAGGAAGGAGTTCTTGGTCAGTAACGTCAGGGTTGCAAAGCCCCCGATCACGTTGGCTGTGACAGGCAATGCCAGGTGCCAGAAATAATCCCCGATTTTCTGGTACCAGTTGAGCTCATCGAAGTTGGATGAAGTGAGGCCGCGCAGGGGAAACCAGTCGAAGTAGCTGCCACCGGCAAACAGCACGATCAGCAGGATGGCGAAGAGGAAGCCGGGGATGGCATAGCCAACGACAATCGCGGAACTGCTCCAGACATCGAATCGCGAGCCATCGGTGACGGCCTTGCGAATACCCAGAGGGATCGAGATCAGATAAATGATCAGCGTCGACCAGAGGCCGAGGGATATGGAGACTGGCATCTTGTCGAGGATCAGTTCCAGGACGGTCCGTTCCCGGAAGAAGGACTCACCAAAGTTGAAGGTTGCGTAGTCCCCGATCATCTTGAAGAATCGCTCATGGGCCGGCTTGTCAAAGCCGTACATGACCTCGATTTCCCTGAGTAGTTCTTCGGGGATGCCCCGCGAACCGCGACTGTCTCCGCTGGAAGAGGCCACCTCACCACCGGTGCCTCCGCCACTGGCGCGGGCCAGGGCACCGCCGCCATGCCCCTCCATTTCAGCTATCAGCTGTTCAACAGGGCCACCGGGAGCCGCCTGTACGATGACGAAATTGAGCAACATGATCCCGATCAGGGTCGGAATAATCAGTGCGAGCCGTCTTAGTATGTATGCGCCCATCTAGTGGAGCCCTTTCACCGTTGCGTTGATCACAATCATTGGTCAGGGTTGAACCACCAGTTATCGATATCAATGCCATTCTTGGGCGTTGTTTCAGGGCGTTCGAGATAGCCCCAGTAGGCAATACGGTCTCGGGGCAGGTACCACTGAGGAATCACGTAGTGGCCATGCAACAGGACGCGATCCAATGCGCGTACCCGGTAGACCAGTTCCTCACGATCGGGGGCCTGAATGACCATATCGACTAATTCGTCTACGACCGGGTCACTGACGCCCATGTAGTTTCGGGAGCCGTGTACATCGACATTGGACGAGTGCCAGTACTCCCGCTGTTCATTGCCCGGTGAATCAGACTGCGGCAGCACCTGGGTAATGACGTCGTAATCAAACTGCCGTACCCGCTGGATGTATTGGTTGGTGTCGACCAGCCGTACGGACACATCGATGCCCAGTCTCTCCAGGTTATTCTTCAGAGGGAGTACGATGCGTTCAAAGTTCTTCTGGTGCAGCAGGACCTCAAATGACAGTGGCCGACCGTTATCAGCATTCACCATTTTGCCGTCACGAATCTCATAGCCGACAGCCTTGAGCAGCTGCATAGCCGTGCGCAAATTCTTCCGGAGGCCGTCTTTACCATCAATAACAGGGGGCTCGTACACCTCCTTGAAGACATCGCTGGGAAGTTGGTCACGATATTGGTTCAGAATCTCGAGTTCCCGACCTTCGGGCAGGCCGGTCGAGGCCAACTCACTGTTTTCGAAGAAACTCTTTGTGCGAGTGTACTGGCCGTAGAAAAGGTTCTTGTTGGCCCACTCGAAGTCAAAGGCATAGGACAGAGCCTCTCGTACCCTTGGGTCGGAGAACTTCGCCTTACGAGTATTCAGAACAAATGCCTGCATACCAGCCGGGCGCTGATGCTCAATGGCCTCGGTGATAATGGTGTTGTTTTCGAACTTTTCACCGGTGTAGGCCGTGGCCCAGTTTTTGGCCGAGGGTTCAACACGAAAATCAAAGTTGCCGGCCTTGAATGCCTCCAGGGCGACGGTGTCATCGGAATAGTAGTCGAAGCGAATGTGGTCGAAATTAAACCGACCCTTTCGGGTGCCCAGATCTTCTGCCCAGTAGTCCTCCACCCGTTCGAATGTAACGGAGCGTCCCGCTTCGAACTCGCCAATTCGGTACGGTCCACTGCCCAGCGGCGGTTTTAGACCGTTGCTGTCAAATTCACGACCGTCCCAGTAATGGGCTGGCATGATCGGCATCTGCCCCAGAATCAGCGGTAGCTCACGGTTGTTGGTATCGCCGAAATCAAAGCGGATGCGGTGGTCACCCTCAGCGGTTACCTTGCTGACGTCAGCATAGTAATTCCGATAGAACGGATGACCTTCCGTGGTCAGAACTTCAAATGAGAACTTGACGTCCTCTGCGGTAATGGGGTGACCGTCATGAAAGCGTGCTTCTTCGCGGAGGTTGAAGATGACATAGCGGCGGTCTTCGGGGGTCTCCAGAGACTCGGCGATCAATCCATAGGCGCTGAAGGGTTCATCATCGGACGATTCAAGAAGAGTGTCATACAGATAGCTGCTCACGCCCGCCGCTGCGACGCCACGGACGACAAACGGGTTAAAGGAATCATAGCCATTGGCCACGACAGCCATACGCAATGTGCCGCCTTTGGGGGCTTCGGGATTGACGTAGTCAAAGTGGCTGAAGCCCTCAGGATATTTGGGCGCATCATGCATGGCGATAGCATGGCGGGCTTCGACCCCGGAATCCGCTGCCAGGACAGGAAGCGGAGCGGTGAGTAGAACCAGGGCCAGGGTGCAAAACGACGTAAGGGTTGAGGCTGTCCGTGTTTTTGTCATAGATCTCGCACGTTTTGGTGAATCGTCCAGGAACAATGATTGTTTTTATTCCCTGGCGTTCCTGCCGTTGGCGACAGTCTCAGGGGCTGTTCCTGATATCTACGTAGAGTACCAGACTTTGGCCCGGCTGGAGATAACGGGCGGTGTTAAGATCATTCCAGCTTGCGATGTCGCGCACATTCACCGAAAAGCGGCTGGCAATTGCTGACAGGGAATCGCCCTTGCGTACCCGGTAGCCCACTTTGCGCACCATGGCCTGACCCCGGCTACTACTGGTGGCGACGGTTTCAGGCTGGCTGGACTGTGACCAGATGACGATCTTCTTGCCGGGAATCAGCGGGTCACCCGGCGCCATATTGTTCCAGGCGGCCACCTCGCGAACCGTGACCCTGTGTTCACGAGCAATATCCCAGAAGGTGTCACCACGACGAATGGTGTAGTTGACCCGGCTGCCACTGCGATTGCGCGACTGCTTTTTTTCCAGGCGTTGGCTCGCACTGAGAGCGTATTGATCTGTGTTCTTGCTGGCAGAGGGAATCATCAGGCGTTGCCCAGTGCGAATCATATCGCTGTTAAGGTTGTTGACCCTGCGAATGACGGATGTCGTGGTGGAGAATCTCCGGGCGATGGTGCTCAGGCTGTCTCCGGAAACAACCTGGTAGTTACGCCAGGCGACGCGGTTTTTCTCCGGGATCTTGCTCAGTGCCGTCCTGAAGCTGCTGGCATTTTCCTTGGGGACCAACAGACGATGAGGGCCGTCCGGGGCCGTTGCCCAGCGGTTGAAGGATGGGTTGAGCAGATAGATTTCCTCGACGTCGACACTGGCAAGCTCGGCAGCCTGGGCCAGATCCATCTGGGAACCGGTTTCCACGATTTCAAAATAGGGTTCGTCGTTCAGGGGCGGTAGTTCAACGCCATAGTCTTCCGGCTTGTCGAAAATCTTGGCCAGGGCAATCAGCTTGGGCACATAATGCGTGGTCTCCCGGGGCAGCCGGAGTGACCAGTAATCCGTCGGTTTGTTGGCATTCCGATTACGGCGCATGGCTTTGGATACCGTGCCGCCACCGCTGTTATAGGCGGCAAGGGCCAGGGTGTAATCGCCGTCAAAGCGTTTGGCCAGCCGGTCGAGATAGGTCAGCGCCGCATCAGTTGATTCGATGATGTCTCTGCGGTCGTCATGCCACCAACTCTGGGTTAGCCCGAAGTATTTGCCGGTGCTGGGGATGAACTGCCATAAGCCCGACGCCCGGCCATGGGAGTAAGCAAACGGATCAAAAGCGCTTTCGACAACCGGTAGCAAGGCCAGTTCGGTCGGCAACCCACGTTTTTCTGTTTCCGTGATTATGTAGTGCAGATAGCGGCTGCCGCGCTTGACGACCCGATCAATGTATTTCGGGTGTTTGCGATACCAGTCAAGCTGAGCTTTGACTCTGGGATCAGCAATATCATGGTCAAGTTCAAAACCGGCCCGAAGGCGGTGCCAAAGATCGACGGTTTTGTCAGGGTCTTCCCTGTCATAATTCGATGGCGAATCAAGTTTGGCTCTGGCTTCCTCAGCCGCTGCTTTCAGTCCCGGAGAAATGGCTTCGTCAAGCTCGGTGCGGGAAGTACCCTGGCGGTTACCAGACTCCGTGGCTTCCTTGAGCTCCTGGTCACCTGCAGCGACGGTCACCTTTTCCGAGTCCAGCGGATTGTCTTCGGCATCGGTGTTGTCACTACCGAAATAGGTGGTGGGCTTGATCCAGTCGGGGGTATTGTTTTCAAGGCTGGCACAGCCGCCCATCATGGCGCTGGCAAAGACAACTGCAGATATCCGTCTGACTGACATAATAGTACTTCCGACTGGCTGGATATGCCGGGGTATGTATGAAAACCCGGCATATTTAAGATGTTATGGCAATAATTTTGAAAAGATTCTATGGATGCGCCCCAGGGGGGTCAAGAACGCTCTCGTTACGTCATTGAGAGGATTTGTTAACTGGCTCGGAAGTTATCCTTGCCGTGCCTGACGGCAGCAAATATTTCGTCCTGATCGCCAGCCGGCAAGCCCTTGGCGGCACAATAACTCCGGGCGGCGGCTACGACAGCGGCGTCATCCCATCTGAGGAAGGGGTTAAGGCGTTTCTCGTCCCCGAGAAGGGAAGGGACGGTCGCTCTGCCTTCATCCCGGAGTGATTGGCATTTTTCCTCAAACTGTCGGAGATTGTCGTCATCAGGAAGCCAGTGTCTGGCAAATTTCAGGTTGGCGAGCGTGTACTCGTGAGCGCAATAGACTCTGGCGTCATCGGGAAGGTTGCGCAGGGTGTTGAGGGACTGTCGCATCTGGGCTGGGGTGCCCTCAAACAGTCGGCCACAGCCACAGACAAACAGAGTGTCGCCACAAAACAGGACCGGATGACCATCAACTTTTGATTCGGAAAAATAGGCGATGTGATCCAGGGTATGGCCAGGAACACCGAATACCTGGAACGTTATCGAATTCCAGACAACTTCATCGCCGGGATGTACCGGCTCGGTGACTTCCCGGAAAGGGGAGTCGGCAGGCCCGGTGATTCTGCAATCGGGCACGTCTGAGACCAGGGCGTTGACGCCGCCAACGTGGTCGGGGTGGTGGTGCGTGACCAATATGGTGTCGAGCGTCAAATTGTGCTGCCGGAGGTGCTCTCTGACGGGGGCTGCCTGACCGGGATCAACGACCAGCGCCTTGCCGGAAGCGGTGTCCGCAAGGCACCAGATGTAGTTATCATTGAACGCCGGAATTGCAGTGATGGTCAGCATAGGCCCCTACATGTGCCAGGTGGATGTGCCTGTTATGATAATGCATTACGCAGACCGTCCCAAGGGTGGTCAATACTCAGCCGGGGGCAGACCATAATGGCAGCAAGCGAACCCGTTGATTTTTCTCTACGACATGACAGTTTCGAACGCTGGTACCAGACGCCTCTGGGGCGTGCGCTGCTGGCGGATCAGCGTGCCTGCGTTGATCATCATCTCGGAAACAAGACGGGGGCAAGGCAGCTGCAAGTGGGGATCAGTCACCGTGTCCCGCTGGCCAGTGGGACTGACTTTTCACATAAGATAGTGACGACACCGAACTGGGGACCGGCCATTCCGGATGGGGTGGCAGTGTGCGATGCTGATGAGTTGCCATTCCCCGGTGATTCTATGGATTTGGTGATTCTTCATCATACTGCGGATTTTTCACCCCATCCCCACCAGGTGTTGCGGGAAGCGTCACGAGTCCTGCGGGGAGAGGGCACCATCTTGTTGATCGGGTTCAACCCTGTGAGCGTCTGGGGCCTGCGCCGACTGCTGTCGCGGTCACGGACGGGGCCGTGGGGTGGTCGCTTCCTGATGAAAAGCCGGATGGAAGACTGGCTCAGATTGCTGGATTTTTCGGTTGAGTGTTCCCGGTCGTGTTTTTATCGCCTCCCTTTACAGAAGCCGGTCCCCGAGCGTCGAAGGAGTCTGTTGGAGAGAGTCTGCGGAAACGGAATCCTGCCGGTTGGCGCCTATTACTGCATTGTCGCCAGGAAGCGGGTGTGTTCACGTATTCCCCGTCGCCCCGTGTGGAACAAGCAAAAAGCCATTACACTGCCGGGGTCCGGGACCGTGGGTGCGTCCCGGGGGTGCGTTGGTCGCACCCGTGTTAACTAGAGACAAGTCAGGGAGTAGTAATGGCCGGTAAGGTTGTTCTTTATACCGATGGTGCCTGCAAGGGTAATCCGGGGCCGGGTGGATGGGGCGTGGTTCTCCGGTATGGCGATGCCAGAAAAACCCTCCATGGCGGTGAACGGCAAACCACCAACAACCGCATGGAATTGATGGCCGCGATCCGGGGGCTGGAAACGCTCAAGCGCGCCTGTGAGGTGGAGCTGTACACAGATTCACAGTATGTGCGTAAGGGCATCACGGAATGGATGGCCGGGTGGAAACGTAACGGCTGGAAAACCGCCGCGAAGAAACCGGTAAAGAATGAAGACTTGTGGCGAGAGCTTGACGATCAGGTTGCCCGCCACAAAGTGAATTGGCATTGGGTCAAGGGGCATTCCGGAGTTCCGGATAACGAGCTGGCAGACGAGCTGGCGAACCGGGGTGTTGAAGAGTTGGCTAATACGTAGTCAGAGACAGGGCGAACATGAGACAGATAGTACTGGATACTGAAACCACGGGCATTGATCCGTCAGAAGGCCATCGCATCATCGAGATTGGTTGCGTGGAAATGGTGGAGCGGCAACTGACCGGTCGTAACTATCACGTATACATCAACCCCGAACGTGAAGTTGAAGCGGAAGCCATTACCGTTCACGGTATCACCAATGAATTCCTGGCGGACAAACCGGTGTTTTCCGAAATCGCCGATGAGTTCTTTGAGTTCATCAAAGGTGCCGAACTGGTCATTCACAACGCAGCGTTTGATATCGGGTTCATGGATGCCGAGTTCGCACGACTGAAGCCCCTGCGAAAAACCGGGGATCATTGCAGTGTCGTGGATTCCCTGGCCATCGCCCGGAAAAAGCATCCGGGGCAGAAGAACAGCCTCGATGCCTTGTGCAAACGCTACGGGGTCGATAACAGCAACCGGGAATTGCACGGGGCCTTGTTGGACGCCGAGATCCTGGCCGATGTGTACCTCCTGCTCACCGGCGGTCAGACAGCGCTTTCTCTGGACGCCGGCACTGACGACAATGGCGGCGTTGACGGCATACGTCGTCTGGCAGCGGAGAGAAAACCGCTCAAAGTGATAAAGGCTTCCGAGCAGGAACGGGCAGCCCACGAAGAGTTTATGGAAGGTCTTGCCAAACAGGCGGGCGGGACTGTCTGGGAGCGTCTGGAAAATTCAGCGGGGAGTCAGGAGGACACCGCCAACCCGAATTGAGAACTGGGTCAGCCTGTACTATTTGTTACATTCCCAATTTCTTGAGCAACTTGAGTTTTGTGTTATAAGTACCTATTCCAAGAACAGGACGCGGTAGTTTCCGCGAAGTTAACAGGAAGCGTTTATGGTTCAATCGTCTCTGGCGACGAAGTCACAGTCCTTTGATCTTGTCAAAGGTGAAATTGAGCAGACCATAAAGCAGGCGGAGTCCAGCCTTGAACGCTTTCAGGAAAATCGTGAGAGCGGTGAAGACCTGCAGAATTGCGTGGATTTTCTGAACCAGCTTCGCGGTATCTTTATACTTGTCGAGCTGCGCGGGGGCATTCTGCTGTGCCAGGAAGCCGTCAGCATGGCGAATGACGTGCCCGTCGGCGCAAATGACGACAAGAACATTCTGCTGACCACCCTGAACAGCGCTCTGTTTATCCTGCGGCGGTATGTCGAGTATTACCACCAGCAACGGGTCGATCACCCGGAACTCCTGTTGCCGGTCATCAACGACCTGCGTGAAGCGCGCAGGGAGAGGCCGTATCCGGAATCCTGCTTCTTTGAGATAGACGTCAGAAAGCGACCGGACTTCTGCGCAGGGATGTCGGTACAGCCGTTTGAGGGAAATGAGGCCGAATACGAAATTCTGGCCCGCCGGATGAGGTTAACCTTTCAGGTGGCCTTGCTGGGCATGTTGCGGGAACGCAACGAGGTAGTCAGCAAAAAGCTGTTCGGTCGCGCGGCCCGCGGGTTAGCGAGAGTATGCCAGGGCACGCCGATGGGGCACATGTGGTGTCTGGTGTCCATCGTCGCGGATACCATGCTTGACCGGGCGATGCCTTTCACCAAGGCTCGCAAGCGCATGTTCATGCGTATCGAAAAGTATGCCAGGGAAGTGGTATACGTGGGAAAGGTGGCAACCTCCAAGGATGCCCCTGACTCATTGATCCGCGACATGGTTTATGTTCTTTACCGCAGCGGCTCTGGCAACCCCGAGGTAACCAACATTCTCTCGGCGTATCGGCTCACGCCCGCGGAATTCCCCGACTCCATGCTGGAGGCCCATGCCCGCAGGCTTTATGGTCCCGGCGCTGATGTCCTCAAATCCCTGTCGGAAGCCCTGCAGGATGAGCTTAATCAGCTTAAGGACAAGCTGGATATTATTGAGCGAGGCATTGAGCCGGACCTGGCAGAGTTCTCCTCGATTGCAGATACCCTTGAGCGGCTCGGTAACACCCTGGTCATGCTGGACCTCAGCCAACTGGCCGGAAAGTGCCGCGGAGAAGCCACCCGATTACGTAGCTGGGAGTCCGAGTCGCGGTCGCCAGGAGAGGACGAGTTGTACGCGCTGGCGGATTCCGTGCTCGGTATTGAAGATGCCATCATGCAGATCGTTACTCGCGGCATTACCGCCGAAACCGATTCCCTGGTAGCGGGTGGTCGTAAGCGCGATGAATCCCTCTATCTTCAGGAGGCCACCTATGTCGTTGCCGATGAGGCCCGCAGTGCGCTGACCCTGGCCAAGCGCGCGATCACTGCCTTCATCGAGTCTGATTATGACAGGCTGCATCTTGCCAACCTTCCGGGAACGCTGCACAGCATTTGGGGTGGGCTGCACATGGTGGGGGATCCCGGTGCCGCCGGAGTTCTGGAACGAGTGGCGGCATCCATTCAGGAGCGACTGCTGGATTCCCGGGAAGCACCGTCCCCACAGGTACTGGAAGCCCTGGCGGATGCGCTGACCTCCCTGGAGTATTACATCGAGAGCATTGGCAAGCGCGAGGATCGCAATTCAGATCTGCTGCGTCTTGCCGAGTCGTCACTGAGTGATGTCGGTCTTTGAAAAACCACATAAAAAACCCTGCTACGAGGCAGGGTTTTTTCAGGTCTCTCTGTCCGGGGCCGTTTAGCCCATCTTGAACAGTTCGCCCAGCTTGGTCGCCAGCATCATGTCGCCTTCTGCGCGAAGCTGGCCAGCCATGAATGCCTGCATACCGTCAGTTTCACCTGAGACAATGCCCTGCAGGGTTTCAGAGTTCATGATCAGGGTTACGGAAGGATCGTCGTGGGCACCTTCGTGGAGTTTGCAGGTGCCATCGTTGATGACCAGGTGGTAAGTTTTGTCATCTTCGATATCGAACTGGAATACCAGATCCAGGCCTTCGGCTGCGTCTGCGTTGAAGTTCTGTTCGAGTTTGTCAAATACCTGAGCTACAGACATTATTTTACCCTTATTGATGATTGTCTTGGCTTGGCGACGGCTTGACGGCCCTGGCAGTGAGCCTGTTCCGGAAGGCCAGGGTTAGCCGACGCAGCCATTCGACTTTATGGTGACAACATGGCAGTGTCAAGCTCGATCGAACGCTTGTTTTAAATTTCCCTGTTGCTTACCACAATGAGACCTGTAAGTTACAATCAGCGCTTTGAAAATCAGGCTGGAGAAGCAATTTGGAATTTCTGACAGAGTTCGGTTTATTCGTCGCCAAGGCCGTGACACTGGTTGTTGCATTGGTCGTGGTTATTTCGGTTGTTATGTCAGCAGCCCAGAGGGATAAGGAAGACGACAGTGAAGGGGAGTTGCGGGTCCGCAAGCTTAATGAAAAGTACCGCAAGCTGAAAGAATCTCTTCATGCCCGCCTGCTCTCGGAACACGAGCGCAAGGCCTGGTCCAAGAAGCATAAGAAAGAAGAGAAAGCCCGGGCCAAGGCAGAAAAGGAAAAACTGAAAGCCGGGGAAGAGCAGGCGGAAGGCAAGAAGCGCGTGTTCGTTCTGGACTTCGATGGC